>NZ_KB899405.1 GCF_000378185.1 Salinimonas chungwhensis DSM 16280 | reverse complement strand
GCCGCTTTGGGTTGTATGGTTAAGCCTCTCGGGCAATTAGTACAGGTTAGCTTAACGCCTTACAACGCTTCCACACCCTGCCTATCAACGTCTTAGTCTTAGACAACCCTTCCGGACTTTAAAAGTCAGGGATGACTCATCTCGGGGCTCGCTTCCCGCTTAGATGCTTTCAGCGGTTATCGATTCCGAACGTAGCTACCGGGCAATGCAATTGGCATCACAACCCGAACACCAGCGGTTCGTCCACTCCGGTCCTCTCGTACTAGGAGCAGCTCCCCTCAATCATCCAACGCCCACACCAGATAGGGACCGAACTGTCTCACGACGTTCTAAACCCAGCTCGCGTACCACTTTAAATGGCGAACAGCCATACCCTTGGGACCGACTTCAGCCCCAGGATGTGATGAGCCGACATCGAGGTGCCAAACACCGCCGTCGATATGAACTCTTGGGCGGTATCAGCCTGTTATCCCCGGAGTACCTTTTATCCGTTGAGCGATGGCCCTTCCATACAGAACCACCGGATCACTATGACCTACTTTCGTACCTGCTCGACGTGTCTGTCTCGCAGTTAAGCTAGCTTATGCCATTGCACTAACCTCACGATGTCCGACCGTGATTAGCTAACCTTCGTGCTCCTCCGTTACTATTTGGGAGGAGACCGCCCCAGTCAAACTACCCACCAGACACTGTCCACAATCCCGATAAGGGACCTATGTTAGAACATCAAACATACCAGGGTGGTATTTCAAGGACGGCTCCATGCAAACTGGCGTCTGCAATTCAAAGCCTCCCACCTATCCTACACAAGTAGGTTCAATGTTCAGTGCCAAGCTGTAGTAAAGGTTCACGGGGTCTTTCCGTCTAGGTGCGGGTACACAGCATCTTCACTGCGATTTCAATTTCACTGAGTCTCGGGTGGAGACAGCGTGGCCATGGTTACACCATTCGTGCAGGTCGGAACTTACCCGACAAGGAATTTCGCTACCTTAGGACCGTTATAGTTACGGCCGCCGTTTACCGGGGCTTCGATCAAGAACTTCGCTTACGCTAATCCCATCAATTAACCTTCCGGCACCGGGCAGGTGTCACACCCTATACGTCCTCTTTCGAGTTTGCAGAGTGCTGTGTTTTTAATAAACAGTCCCAGCCACCTGGTCACTGCGGCCACCAATAGCTTACCGCGTAAAGCGTTCACCACCGGTGGCGTACCTTCTCCCGAAGTTACGGTACTATTTTGCCGAGTTCCTTCACCCGAGTTCTCTCAAGCGCCTTAGTATTCTCTACCTGACCACCTGTGTCGGTTTGGGGTACGGTTCATATAATCATACGTTTAGAAGCTTTTCCTGGAAGCAGGGCATCAACAACTTCACTCCCTTGGGAGCTCGTCTCGTGTCTCGACCTTAAAGAGCCGGATTTACCTAACTCTTCAGCCTACTCACTTTCACCTGGGCTACCAACGCCAGGC
>NZ_KB899404.1 GCF_000378185.1 Salinimonas chungwhensis DSM 16280 | reverse complement strand
TCCGCTTCACGCCCTGAGTCATTCAACAACCTTTTTATGTGCTTAGAAGAGATGAATTTCTCTCTTTTAACGCTTTTAAATATCGGGCTTCATTGTAAGGCGTTTTTGTTTGCCAACATTTGAACAAGATTCTCGCCCATTTAAACGCTAAAGCTCTGACAGCTGCCTGATGAGCTTTGCCTTTTGCTCGTTGTTTTTCGTAATACAATCCAGCCCAGTAGGATTGGTGGACACTTTTAGCGGACCATTCTACAAACGTTTGTCTGATAAATGTTGAGCACTGCCATCGCCAGTGGATCCACTCTTTATTTCCGCTTCGCTCTGTCACAGGAGATAGGCCTGCGTAGTTCTGGATCTCTTGAGCACTTGAGAACCGACTTCTATCCTCGCCAAATGCGGCGAGTAAACGAGGCGCTAAGCATGGTCCAGTGCCCGGCAATGAAGCGAAGATATCAGCATCAGGCATTTGATTAAATAGTTCGTCAATCTTAACGTCGTATGCCTTGATGCTTTTATTCAAAAGGATTATTTGATTGCAAAGTGAGACTGATAACAAGCTATATGGCTCAATAACACTGCTATCTTCAGTCAGTGCCATGGCATCATTAATAGCTTTGATTCTTTTATCCGTATTAGCCACCGCATTTCCGCCACGTTTGCTAAAAAATGCTCTAATGGTTTTCTCTCGTGCCCGCTTTAACTGCTTGAATGTCGGCCAAGTAAGTAAAAATTCACAGAATAAGTCGCTTCCTCGATGTGAGAACATGGCAAGTGGTAGCAGATAATATTGCTTGAGTGCATTGATAAGGCGATTGACTGCGCGACGTTTGTCTTCCACCAACACGCGCCGCTGTTCAACGAGTAGATTGAGCGCTCTGGACGCATCACTACTCGGTTTCAGCGGTTTTATCTTCTCTGGATACTTCAGCATAAGGTCTAGCGCCAGTTCAGCATCTGACGGATCATCTTTAGCGCCACTTGGGAACATGGCCTGACGATATCGCGCTAACGTTGCAGCGTGAATAGGAAATACAGTGACATACGAATACTTTTGCAATGCGTAAACAATGGGGCCACTAGAGAGCTCAACCGCAATAGCAATGGGCCCTTTCACCTCATTGTGTAACGAACAAAGCCAGTCATCAATATCTTCTGGGGAGTGCTTTATTACTTTAAACTGTCGAGTATCAGTATTGCTTTTTTGAATGCAAACATCGTGTTTTTTTGATGCCCAGTCCAAGCCAATGAGCACTGAGAACTTATCTAACGAGTTAGTCATGACAACCTCCTGAATATGAAGTTTGTTATGTATCCTTTACTCGTCGAAAGTAATATGGATGGCGTTCACTGCATGCCCTGAGTATTCGTTATGAGTAAAGTAACTCATTGCATCGAAGGTAAAGCGGTAATCATCTAATGACTTACGTACAATGTTCGTATGCAATGAGCACATAACCTAAGTTATTTTAATTCAAATAAAGTAGGTTGAATGACCATATTACGTAC
>NZ_KB899403.1 GCF_000378185.1 Salinimonas chungwhensis DSM 16280 | reverse complement strand
AATGCTAGCAGGCCCGCTTTTGTATCCGGTAATTGCTTATCTTTACTGATAGTGGCCTTCCAGTTCTCGAACTTGCTGTTATCAATTTTATAGACAGCCCCATTAGCAGAGATAAGCGCAATCTGTTGGCCGTTACCTTCAAGCTTTCCGGCAACCGGGTCGCCCCCACCACAGGCAGCAAGATTAAGCGAAAGTGCGATAAATACGATGGATTTTTTTAACATTTCAAAGTCCCTTAAAAACAAAGGTGTTAGGGTACTTTTAATGCTCGGCGAGTCTCTAGCATTTATGTTCGATAAATCGAGATCGTTTACTGATGCGCTTATATGAACTTATCGATGCAGTTCAGCATATTTTCTTTTCAGGCTGTACTCAGCCCATCCGACTATTACAGCGCAGTCAAAAACGTCTTTAACCCATCTGCATAGATGCTCAGAAGCCTTAACGGTCAGCGCCTCAAAAGCTATTCCAACTAAGTACTTTCTTGCCCAATCTTCGCTTTCACCTTTAAAAAAGTCCGGGCTATAACCTAAGTCATTCCCCCTGGCATATAGGGTTATATCATTCTCATGACAATAAACAGCGGCCATCAGAGAAATTAAACTCGATAACGCTGATTTCATATCATTAGAGTCAGAAGAGCCTTTCAAATTTTCACTTCCCATTACTTCTCGTTCTGTTCAGGATTAACGACATGATGAAAGTAGTCTTCGCTCAACTCAGTCATCATCAGTACTGGTTCGCCCATTTTAATGATTGAGCCCGCCTGCCCGGTCGATGGAATAACTTTGACGGTTTGTCTGCAGACAACTCTGAAGCCAGCCCAATCCCTCCCTGCTCCCATCGCCTTTAGTATGGGGTCGGCTATCCAGCGAGACTCCCCTACGCTGAGCTTTTCACTGTTTACTAAACACTGTAACCGCTGGGTGTCATTCCCATTAGCCTGGGTTGATATCGATATACCGCAAAGAAAAACGGCAGCAATATTTTTTTTCATTATTAATCCTTGAGGGCCGTCAAGGCAGATTTGCCATGGCAGCATGGCTTTGCATAAGGTGCATCATGCCTTTAGGGTGCAGGGTCTATGTAATTGGTTGGGGTAAAGGCTACATGATGTGGCCTTTTGGGAGCACGACAATAACGTCAATAAATCAGAAAATTTATTCCCCTATTCCCCTATTCCGCTGTTTAACGATGTGGCTGATTCAGATGAACTGGACGCGGTATATGGAAATGGAGAGGCTGACTTATCCTCGACTGCAAAATGAGATTTGAAACCTGAACGTTCTATCCCGCGATCAGATACCATTTTGGTATTGATAGTCTTTTCTATGCGGTAGCTTCATTTACACACGTAAACCCGAATGGCTCGCGTTTCGCAACCGGTGACTTCGGTGTTATGTACATTGCCGATAATTCGGAAACAGCGCTTGACGAAGTGACACACCACCAGCAAACATATTGGGGCAAGGTTGAAGACCTGGCTTACGATAGATTTGTCTTTCGTGAACTTTGTTGCGACTTTTTCACCGAAAAATATAAGTACATTGAAGTGAATGACGAAACTAAGGATCTATTGGCGCCTGACGATTATTCTCAGTCACAGCAGCTGGGGCGAGAATTGCAACAATCCGGTATTGAGGGGCTTCGATACCCTTCAGTAAGATTAGAAGGGGGGCAATGCTACGGGCTGTTCAGCCCCAGGACTGTCAAGAGAGTCGTTCAGGCTAATCATTATGAAATGGTTTATCGTGAGGGAGCGCTGCAGGTCAACCAATTGATTCAACCTCGCTAAGCCAAACCATTTTGGTTAGAAGTATAACAGTCAGGCATGAGCGAATAGCGGTCGTTGATTGCCAAGGTTATAGAGGTCTGCTTTAGACAAACTATAGTCACTCGCATCCTTTGAAACCATAATTTAGTTTCAGGGATATGTGCTCGTTTCATACGAATATCAGACAAAAACATTCGATGTTTACCGC
>NZ_KB899402.1 GCF_000378185.1 Salinimonas chungwhensis DSM 16280 | reverse complement strand
CGCTCGCAAGCTCGCTGGGACGCTAACACATGGGCAGCGTCACTTCGTTCCTAATTTTAGCCCATGTGTTATCGCCCTTTATGCGGCTGTTATGTACTTTGATGCCTATTTCAACTTTTCAGGAATTTCAATGAACGAAGAACCACAATTAGAATTTTCGGAATTATCTCAAGAAATTTCCAGTGCAGGTCAAACTGTAAAAGTGGAAATTTATCGCATGGAAGGTGAATCAGGTTGGTTGCTAGAAGTCGTAGATGAATTCAATAATTCAACTGTATGGGACGATCCGTTTGAAACAGATGAAAAGGCTCTCGTCGAAGTTAAGAAAACCATCCTGGAGGAAGGTATCTTGAGCCTAGTTGGACCAGATTTAAGTCCTAAGAATTAGGCTTTATTGGCACGTACATAACAAACCAAGTCAGCGGGACACTAACACGTAGGCTCCCGTCACTTCGTTCCATAATATAGCCTACGTGTTATTGCCCCTGCTTGGGGCGTTATGTTTCAAGGAAATAGAAATGAAATCAAAGGTTGTTTTAGTGCTATTTGGTTTGGCTCTCACAGGATGTGTCGCACCTCCTAAGCCTACATACGATTATCAAACGTCAAACCTGCCGAAAAATGAAGCTCAGAAAATCTACGAAATTGCTGTTAAATGTTGGTCTAAAGATTTCTCTTTATTCCAAGACAGGGTTATCGTTGAAAACAAGGTTGAACTTGCTGGAACACTTATTACAGCAAGAAGAGCCGCGCCCGATATTGGGTATCAAGAGCCATTTATTCGTGTTCTTGTCTCAGAGTCAGATAAAGGTGCTGTCGTAACTGTCGAAGAGGGTGATTATGCAATGGGGTCATATGAAGATTTAACTCAGGACGTTAAGCGCTGGAGCAACGGTGATTTAACTTGCAATGAAACATAACAAGCAAATTAAGTCACTCACTTCGTTCGCTGGGACGCATACACGCGGGCTGCTTCGCATTATAGCCCACGCGCCTGCGCCCCTTATTTAAAAGTTATGTTTGAGGGAGAGTAATGAGCATTTTAGCACTTGATCTTCTGATTGATGCAGGACTGCTTACTGCGAGTGGGAAAGCTGTCGATCTCTCGTTGCTATCAGATAATGAGGTTTCATCTAGGATCTCACAGTACTCTAATGCCCGAATCCAAACAGCAACGACAGAGGTGGAAAAGGAATATGATGGCAAACATTTAAGTGCTTTGTTCAGCACTAGCTCAGCAGACGTTAGCCAGAACAAGCTACTATCTTCTGCTTTGGTCTATGAATCAATTGCTATTGATGATCCACTTGTATCTTCAGCCTCAACTATAAGTTATGACAAATTAAAAAAGGGGTTGGATTTATTTTCGTGGGCATTTGAATTGATTAAATCTGGCTTCATTAAAGTAATTCCTATCTCGTTTTTTAATAAACCGAGTGACGAAATTCCTTTGTTGCATTCAGATGATGCTTTCAAATCTTCAATTCCGGCAAAGATTCATGACTTTGTTCACGATAATGCGATATTAAGGTCTGTCCTTAAAGATGATAGGGAACGGATGTTAGTTCTTAGTGAGGGTGCTGAAGTCAGTAGGCGAACAGCGTTAAATGTTAGCTTTAAGGATGATTATTGGCATTCAGGTGTAAGTCTATATCTGTTTCAAACTCTCGAGAACGGGACCGTCACTTGGGATAAAGATGGCACTCTTACAGAAGAAAAGTATAAGCAATGGGCATATCAGACAATAAACCAGGCCATGAGAGCTAGACTAATTGGTATTTATAACGAAACCTACTTAGCTTCGAGAACAGGACATACATACATAACTGAATCTTCATTCGAATCAAAATTTTTAGCAATGTCTGGAAATTCAGAATTCAGTAATGGAGCAGTTTCAGCCAAATTTCTAGAAGCGAATAACAGCTTCATAAAAATTGAGTCCCCGAAAACCATTATTGAGCTGAGAGATAAATACTCGACAGCCTTTGAAAGGTTTAATTATTCTTTGTTGAGCGTTACTGAAGAACTCTGTGATGTTGCGCCAGAGAACTTTGAAACGAAAGCTGAATTGCTTTTCCATAGGGAGATTATGCCTCAGATTGATGAAATTCGAAATAATGTAAATTCAATCTCTAGTTCTGGGGTTAAAGGTGTATTAGGCAGTTTGGTAGGCTTGTCAGCTGCTGTAGCTACTGGTTCTTCTTTGCCTTTGATTCCAGCTCTTATGAGTAGTGTATCTGCAGGGATGACAGAGGCTTTCCCATCGATATCTCAACAACAAAGATTAAAGAATAGACCTGCATATATATGGCATCGAGTGACAAAAACATAACAAGCGCAAGCACTCGGAACAATTTTCCGCTACGCTCCAATTTGTCCGGTGTTGCGGGCGTTATAAGCCAAAAGGAATCAGATGCTAACTGTTGAAAAAGATAAGGATGCTCAACAAGTCTATATTCATGGCTCCCCAGACAAGCTTCGGTGGCTAGCAAGTCGTTTAGAAGCAATCGCTAATCAAGCAGAAAAATCAGGTCATTCACATGACCATTTTATGACTGAAGATTGGGGTGGTAACGAGCTAACCAATGAACTTCTTGGTAATCCTGAGTCTCACTCAATCATCAATCATCAATCATCAATCATCTAATTGTATATGGTCACCAAAGTGAGTAACTTGGCTTATAACAACCCAATAAACGCACTCACTTCGTTCGCTGGGACGCATACACGCGGGGCGGCTTCGCCACTATGCCCCACATGTCTGCGCCCGTTATTGGAAAATTATACCCAAAAAGGAACTTTGGATGAGTAATCCGCTTTCAAATTTAAAAATAGACTATTGGTATAAAGCAGTTCTAGTTATATCAGCCCCTATTTTGATCCTGGCGCTAACTGTAGATTTAAAAGGTGTTGAAAATAAAACAGTTCTTCTATTTTCGCTTTCAGCTATTTTTATAGGTATTGGGGAATGGATTAATCACCCCGTTCAACAACAAATAGTACCGCCATCTGCCACTTATCCTGGTTGGTTAAAAGGTGAAGGTCACCCGCGAAACAATAACTTTCTCGGCGTACTCTTTGTTTTAATGGGGCTTGTTTTAGTCGGCTATACGATTTTTAGCATTTGGGTATAACAAACGCATTAACACTCGCTGCGCTCGCTGGGGACAAAAACACGTAGGCTCCCCTCGCGTTGCTCGGTATTTTAGCCTACGTTTTTTTGCCCGTTATGCGGGCGTTAGGTTCACGGGGGAGCTCATTGTCATTATTTAAAATTGCAGCTATTTTAGCAATCTTGTCATTGGCTGGTTGTCTTGTCATAAATGAGCGAG
>NZ_KB899401.1 GCF_000378185.1 Salinimonas chungwhensis DSM 16280 | reverse complement strand
CAATGAAGCCCGATATTTAAAAGCGTTAAAAGAGAGAAATTCATCTCTTCTAAGCACATAAAAAGGTTGTTGAATGACTCAGGGCGTGAAGCGGACCTTGGCGCAGTGAGTTTTCAATCGCAAGAGGCATAGGCTAAAAGAAAAGTCATCAATACATTGAGATAAAAATCCTTGGCATGAATGCTATTGCTAGCAGCTCACGCTCATACCTATGAATGTCTCCGATCAGAGCAAACTTTTTTGTGTCAATTGGTCAAGCGACAATATCCGAAATTCAAGGCACACTTTTCACAGGGTAAACCTCCCATTCAAATAAATTTTCGCACTTATAGATACATGAAAAACTTTTACTTAAAGGAATTGAGCCGTGCATTAAATAAAAAAATATGGATTCGCTCAATTTCGTTAACTTAATTCAAGCTGCCACTGTTGGTGACCACTTTCTTCTATTGAAATAAATTTTTACAAAGTGACTAGTATTTGTCGTATTACAATAACTTTTTGTTGTTAAGGTAATTAAAAGTCACTGGGGGGAAAACGATGTTATCACTTACGAAAACGCTGAAAAAAAGAACTAAAGAATGCCTTTCTGCTGGACAGACTATTATTGAATTCACTCTCCTATTGATGGTAATCGCCAGTATGTCTGGTTGTCGAATTTGGGATATGGCTAATTTTCAATGGCAAAACGCTAATGCAAATGTGTCTTGGGGCGAAGGAAAGAGTGATACGATAGTTCCATTCACAATGCTTAATAACCATATTATCGTCAATACTACTATAAATGGGGTAGAAGGGTTTCGTTTCGTATTAGATTCTGGTGCAGCCGCAACTGTAGTCACTGAAACAGTTGCCACCAGATTATTGGGGTTTTCTCAAAGCAAGCCATTTAAAATATCCGGTTCTGGGAATGGTGATGACCCTATTGCCTACATCGTCAATGATACGCAAATAGAGGTTGGTGATTTCTCAATTACAGATTTATCTGTCATATACGCCCCTACTTCAGCTATGCCATTTGATAGTATTGAAGAAACATATTTTGACGGCGTATTAGGCGCAGATTTTTTCAATTGCTGCCTAATCGAAATAAACCATGATGAGCAGACACTCAAAATCTCCTCACCTACCCCTCAAAATTATCAAAATTATGCTCCTCAATCATGGTATAGCATAGAAATTCAAGTAGAAGATAATACCCCTTATTTAGAAGCAATAATAACAAACGGCCAGACAGAGAAAGTTGTTAAAGTCATGCTTGATACGGGATCCACCGGAACGCTGAGTTTGTTTACTGCCAACCAAAATTTTGTCATACCAGATAATAATTATGATGCTCGAACTACAGGGATTAGTGGTGATACATCAAACAAAGTAGGACTATTAAATTCTTTGATCATTGGTGAGCAAAACTTTACTCAGTTACCTACATACTTTCGTGTAGTAGGGAGCAACCCTCAAAGTGGTAGTCATGGTGTATTGGGCAACGAGATTATGCAACGCTTTAATATGGTTTTTGACTTCACAGGTGAAAAGGTTTGGGTTCAATCTAACCATAAAACACGCATACCGATTTTAGCAGATAGATCTGGCTTACGATTACTGCCGCATAATGAAGGAGCAATAGTCAAAGATGTCGCTGTTGGTACAGGCGCGGAATCTTTGACTATTTCCAAGAACAGTATTGTAACCAGCATTGACGGTATTAAAATCAATAGTGCCAACTTTGATCAGGTTACCTCTTTGCTGAGTAACCGCAATGTGGATAGCGTCACCGTCTGTTGGATTGGAAAAGAAAATCAAACCTGCAAAAAATTGGTACTTAATTCGAGAATTTAAATGTGATTCCAAGCGCCGCAATACAGATTAGCACTAGACTTTCATTTGTTGATCTAGTTTACGACTCAAAAACTGGCAATCCGCTAGCAGTACAAAATTTAGCATTTAAAAGATGGTTTCAAATGACCTTTATTGGGACAAAGATGATATAGAATCTATATCAATGAACGTCAGGTCCTTTTCTAAGTTCGCCTGTCAACCTGACTGCCATACTTGTGTTTCCTACCAGACAGGAGACAACTCATGGCAATTCAAATCCATTCACCTTGGAACAAATTTCCACTTCCCCTTTAATGGCACAGTTCTAAATTAGAGTTTTCCAGTTTTGCTCGGTACGCTGCCGGAGGCAGATCACCGAGACTTTCATGAGTTCGTTCTTCGTTGTAATCCAGTCGCCAGACCCACGCCATTTCTCTGACCTGATAAATAGTTTCAAACAGGTAGGCATCCAGGAACTCTCTTCGGAACGAGCCGTTGAAGCGTTCAACGAAACCGTTTTGCTGTGGCTTGCCAGGCTGGATATAAATCAGTTTGATATTGTGCGTTTCGCACCAATCCGTCAGCGTCGCTGATATCAGTACCGGGCCGTTGTCTACGCGCAGTTGCTTAGGCAATCCGCGCTCAGCCTTAAGTTGTTCCAGTACGCGGACCACTCGGCCAGCAGGCAAAGAGGTGTCCACTTCGATGGCGAGGCACTCTCGTGTTCCTTCATCCACCACATTCAACGTTCTAAAGCGTTTACCGCAATACAGCGTGTCATGCATAAAATCCAGTGCCCATTGATGATTTACCTGATCAAGCACTTCCAGTGGCTGAGCTATCCGTTTCGGCAACACACGCCTGGTTCTGCGTTTCAGGTTCAGCCCCATCTGACAGTACACGCGATAAACGCGCTTGTGGTTGAAGGAAAAGCCTTTAAAACGCATACGCCCAAAACACTTCCAGAAGCCTGCCCGTGGCGACTTCTTCAATTCTGCATTGATGGCATCAATGACAGCAGCATCTGCTTTGCGCCAGTCTCGCTCGGGGCGGTAGAAGGTCGAACGGCCAATACCAACGAACAGGCAAGCCTTTACGATACTCAACCCCGCACTAACCAATACGCTGACGCACTCTCGTTTCTCTGCTGTCACCAATCCTTTTTTGCGACCAACTCCTTAATGGCATGGTTTTCCAAGCTGACATCGGCATACATCTTCTTGAGCTTGGCATTTTCATCTTCAAGCTCTTTTAACCGTTTAACGTCAGCGGCTTCCATTCCACCGTACTTGGATTTCCAATTGTAGTAGGTTGCGTTGCTGATACCGTGCTGTCGGCACACCTCTTCAACTTTCATTCCGGCATCGACTTCTTTCAACACAGCGATGATCTGTGATTCAGTAAAGCGTGATTTTTTCATTGTCGTCTCCTGCATTAATCATTGCAGAAAACTCCAATTAAGTCTGTCTCAGTTTAGGGGAAGTGGACACAAAGACCGCATTATTGGTCAGAAAAAGCCTCTTCAAATATCACATATATGGGGTATCAGAATTCGTTTAGAGCTTGAAGGGCGGACACGTGAC
>NZ_KB899400.1 GCF_000378185.1 Salinimonas chungwhensis DSM 16280 | reverse complement strand
CCGCGCTTATAACAAAAAAATGAAGCACCACCCTCAATTTACAGAGCGCTCTGTCGAAGACAAAAGGTGTTCGGGCGTTGCTTATTTAATAGTTATGTTTCAAGGAGGAATCAATAGACTCTTATGTTGTATATACTTGGCGGTCTGCCCGCGACAGGCAAAACTGAACTCTCAAAGTATTTATCTTCCTCATTGGGTGCTGTCCATATTCGCATCGACACTATCGAACAAGAATTGAAAAACTGTGGATTTAACAAGTTGTATGACGAGGGTTATAAGATTGCTTTTGCTCTTGCACTAGAGAACCTAAAAAACGGCCTTTCTGTAGTAGCAGACTCAACCAATCCAGTTTTAGAATCTCGTGAAGCGTGGATAAGCGTTGCAAATAAAGCCTCATCGCCCTTCACAGAAATCGAAGTCATCTGCTCTAATGAAAATGAACACAAAGAGCGCGCCGAAAAAAGGCAAACGGATATTCCTAACCTTTTACTTCCGTCATGGGAAAGTGTGACTTCAAGAGATTATCATTTGTGGAAAACAGTACGTATTGTCATCGATACTGCGGGCAAAACGCCGGAACAAAGTAAAAAAGAGCTGAGTGAGTTACTTCGTAGAAGCAATGAAACATAACAAGTCAATAAACTCACTCACTTCGTTCGCTGGGACGCATACACGCGGGGCGGCTGCGCCATTATGCCCCACGCGTCTGCGCCCGTTATTGAAAAGTTAGGTGACAAGTGGCTTTTTACAGAGATCCATATGTAACATATTTAAATGCCGCTGGTGTTGCTGTAGCTTGGTTAGGCTCAGTGCTCGGGCCGCTTTTCATTTTCTCAACTTTTGGCGATTTTACCCATCACAATACTTATATTGGCTTCGCATTCATAATCGTTGTTTTGCTCTCAATTAGGGATGGAATCAAAGCAAAGAAAAATGGCAACACATCAGGTTTTATTGCTATGTGTGTAATGCCACTACTAATTCCCTTTATTGTGCTGGCTACTTTTTTAGTCATTTAAGGTTTGTTTGGCAGTTTGTCACCTAACAAACCAATATAGTCGCTCACTGCGTTCGCTGGGACACAAACACGTAGGGTTCAGACGTGACATTCAAGCATCAAGATTGTTTCACTAGGTTTTCTTTACAGCGTGCTTTTTCGGTAGTTACAACGGCTTTAGCAACGCGCTTTTCATCAACATCACAACGCCATTATTCTGCATCACCAGCTTTCTAAGCTCGCTCTATTATCCAGCATTACCGTTAACATCTGGCTTTTCGCACAGGGTTGTTTTATCTTAAATTCAATATTTTAAACAAGCTGGCTAATTGGCTAGTGGTGGCAGCAAAGCTGCGTACTTTCAGTTGTACGCCTAACAAAACGCTGTTGGCACTCCCTTCGGTCGCTGGGACGCTAACACGTGGGCTGACTCACTTCGTTCGGATTTTAGCCCACGTGCTAGCGCCCCAAAGCTTAGCGTTAGGCGTCATTTACTTACAGCATTAAATGTTGGTTCAGAAGTGACATTCCAGCATCAAGGCTGTTTCATTAGGCTGTCTTTACGGCTTGCTTTTTCGGTAGTTTAAACGGCTTTAGCAACGGGCTTTTCATCAACTCAGCAACGCCAGCATTCTGCATCTCCAGTTGTTTAAACTCGCTCTTTTTTCCAGCATTACCGTTAACATCTAGCTTTTCGCACAGGGTTGTTTTATCTTAAATTCAATAATTTAAACACGCGGCCTAATTGGCTAGTGGTGGCAGCAAAGCTGCGTACTCTACGTTGTACGCCTAACAAAACGCTGTTGGCACTCCCTCCGGTCGCTGGGACGCTAACACGGGGCCGCTTCGCGATTATAGCCCCATGTTAGCGCCCCAAAGCTTAGCGTTATGCGCTGAAGGGATTCGAGTGAAATATTTTATTCTATCTATCGTCATTGTTTGTCTCTCTGCTTGCAGCCCATCTACAAGTAATCAAGAGGTAGATTCCAACCAGGAACTCCTTTCAGCAGAATCGAATTTCGCGGGAAAGAAACTAGAAGCAATAAAGGCAACCATAGCGAATTTAGAATCAAGAGGAGTTGATATTGGGAAACTTTATGTCGAAGTTGAAGAGCTTGAAGACTCAGTAGTAGTTGTGCTGATAGACAAGGCTTACAGTGATACAGTTCATGTAGGTGGTGGCGGCGAAACACAGGAGTGCATTTATGATTTGGTTAAAAAGGAAATTAAACATTGCCTGCATTATCAGTAACGCGCATAACAAAACGCTATTGTCACTCACTTCGTTCGCTGGGACGCATACACGTGGCCGCTTCGCGATTATAGCCCCGTGCCTGCGCCCCAAAGCTTAGCGTTATAACTTTCGTAGGATATTTATGAGAAAGGGAATTTTATCAATTACGGCCGTCAGTTTTTTGGCCGCTTGCTCGTCTACACCATCTGATAATACGGTAAAAACACCACTTGAAATTTCAGACCGTTCTGTTGCAAATGAGTACTGGGTAAGCTCAAAAATTGTTAAGCCCAAGTTCCCCGTCGACGCTGCAATACGTAAGCAAGCAGGTTGTTCTAGATTCGAGGTAACAATCGACGATAACGGTTCAACAACAGATATTAGTTTTCTGGAAAGCTTTCCTACAAATCAATTTGTTCAGACCTCACAAGAAGCGCTCAGAAAATGGCGCTGGAAACCGGCTGCAAATAACGCAGCAAGACAACCTATCAGGCGTGTTGTACAGTTAGATTTCTTTGATAGTTCAGCCAATAACCTTGAGCAGGCTAAAGCATTCTGTGCTGTATAAGCACAGTTATAACAAACACATTAAGTCGCTTCGCTGGGACAGTAACACGTGGGCTCTGTCGCTTCGCTCCAAATTTTAGCCCACGTATTACTGCCCCTTATGTGGGTGTTATATATATTATGAAAATTAAGTTGTAAGAGGGATAGTTGTGAAATTTCAGAAGCCATTTTTCGTTGAGTTACCAAAAAATTTTTCTGTCGAAGTCTTTGGTGATAATAAAGAAAAAATATGGATTGAACCTACAGGGGTTCATATGACATACGATCGTCAAAATGTTTATATTCAGTATGCGGGGGAAGACGCGCACAATTCTTACGCAAAATTAGAATTACCGTCAGACCCTAAATTACTGCGGAAGTTGTCTAAACAAATAAATAAAATGGCAAAGGAAATGGAGAGCTAGTAATACATATAACAAACGCATTAACACTCGCTCCGCTCGTTGGGGACAAAAATACGTAGGCTCCCTTCGCTTCGCTCGGTATTATAGCCTACGTATTTTTGCCCGTTATGCGGGTGTTAGGCGTCATTTACTTACAGCATTAAAAAGTGGGTTTAAGCGTGACATTCCAGCATAAAGGTTGTTTCGCTAGGTTGTCTTCACAGCTAGCTTTCTCAGTTATTTTAACGGCTTTAGCAACGTGCTTTTTGTCAACACCGTAACGCCAACATTCAACATCACCAGCTTTCTAAACTCGCTCTTTTATCCAGCATTAACGTTAACATCTGGCATTTCGCACAGGGTTGTTTTATCTTAAATTCAATAATTTAAACACGCGGTCTTTTTGGCTAGTGGTGGCAGCAAAGCTGCGTACTTTCAGTTGTACGCCTAACAAAACGCTCAAGCCACTCCCTTCGGTCGCTGGGACGCTAACATGTGGGCTGACTCACTTCGTTCGGATTTTAGCCCACATGCTAGCGCCCCTTAGCTTAAAGTTATACGCAATTGGTCAGAATAACTTTTTAACATCGCGATAAAAGTTTTCATGAGAGCCAAGTGCTATCAATTCAAGTATTACAGTGCCATCCTCGTAGCTGTAACCAAGTAAAGTTAACTGCTTGACCATCTTGAATTTGTACACACGAAGAAAGGCTAAGTCGCCTTTTTTCTGCTCACCTAGAAGAGGATCGGCCATTAGTTCCTTAACAGCTTTATCCAAGTCTTTTTTCTGATTCTGATGTAACTTCTTTACTGCTCTCTTAAAATTAGCTGTCTGTAAAACGCTGGTAATCTTAGCCAAAGTCGTAAGGCTCCAATTTTCCAGCCTCTTTTTCAGCTTTGGAGATAATTGCCTGTTTTACGAATTCGTAAGGCAAATCTGGGTTATCTTCCATCATTTCACCGATCTTAGCCCAATGCTCTATCTGTTTTGGCATAGTTCGGTTTAGTGCTTTGCCCATAATTGTAGCTTTCTCGACTAGATCTTGGT
>NZ_KB899399.1 GCF_000378185.1 Salinimonas chungwhensis DSM 16280 | reverse complement strand
ATTACCAGCCTAGGGCATTGTTGTTATGTGGTTGCTCCTTCTCTTATCCCTAAAAAGCCAGGTGAACGTGTAAAGACTGATCGCCGTGATGCGCTGAAGCTTGTGAGGTTATTAAAGTCTGAAGATCTCACTCCTGTCTATGTGCCTGAGCCGGAAGATGAAGCTGTTCGGGATTCGTCCCGTGCTCGCGAAGCGGCAATGAAGGATTTAAAAGAAGCTAAGTACCAGCTTAAGGCCCTGCTGCTTCGTAACAACATTCGTTACGAAGGTACTGCCAACTGGTCGAAGAAGTGCCCAGTGAACAATCATCCGGTGGTAAACGTCATTTAGAGGCTATTACCAAAGCTGGAAACGGCCGGGCAAGACGGTTGCTGGTTGAAGGCGCACACAGTTATCGTTATCCGGCGAACGTCTCAACTGAATTGCAATTGCGCCAGGAAGGCTTACCCAAAGATATCGTTGATATTGCCTGGAAAGCACAGCTTCGCCTGTGCAAACGCTACCAGCGGATGAGCAAGAAAGGAAAACACTACAATCTCATTATTACGGCGATTGCCAGAGAAATGGCAGCTTACATCTGGGCTATCGCAAAAGAAGTATTGAGTAAGGTCAGCTCTGCTTATTCATCGAATAAGTAACCTAAGAATACCAGCATACGAACCGACGACATTACTGCCTCATCCGGTGCGTTAGCTCATTTAATTTGAGTGAAACAAAAGCTAATTATGGACTGAAAAAATGTCATGGAGACGCTCGGTTTTAATTGACAAAGGGAGTCATACCAACGCCCGAATTTGCGGCTGGTTTGGAGCGAAGCGGAAAACCAGTCCGACAACATGCGCTTGTTAGCACCTGCTTGACATCGAAAAAGAATCCCATTAGAATCCTTGAAGAATCTTAAAAAGCAATACTTTTCAGGAAATAATTATGTCCAAAAAGATACAGGTATCTTTCTCTGACCGTCAAATAGAACTTTTAGATAGGCTTAGAGGTGAATTTGGTGAAACAGATGCAGATGTGGTGAGAGGAATTGTTATCGCATGGCTGGCTGAAAAAAGCTTTATCAGCACCGTAATTAAAAATCGAATTAGCCAAGAGCTCGAAAGTGATAATTGATATGAACAAATTACCTGATATCAAACCATCAACGCCAGTTTCATCGCTAAATGCTGATATATACAAAGATCAAGAGCATGAATTTTGTATTCGTAATGTTTCAATTGCCACAGGTATGTCTTCGACTTTTATTGCGAAAGTATGTGGTCGAAAGAAAACCCTATCAGTAATAGATGTATTGTCTTTACTGGATCAAGATTGCTACAAAGAAACAATAGTTCCCAGAAGCAAGGTTTTAGATTACCTAATCTCCGAAAGCACAAAAGAACAAACAAGGAACACAGAATTTGGTGATCTTTCCCTAATACAAGGGAATGCTTTAGAAAGATTATCGACCCTGCCAGAGAAGAGCATTCAATGTGTTGTGACGTCGACCCCGTATTGGGGCTTAAGAATATACAAGGACCCATATTTCGTTAAATGGGCAGATGGAGAAAACTGTCCATATGGACATGAGCAAACACCAGAGGGGTTTGTTCGCCACACCACAGAAGTCCTTGCAAATCTATATGATGTTTTATCGGACTCTGGTTCGATTTGGTGGAACATTATGGATACATTTAATACAAGAACTCAAATTAGAGGCAATGCGGCTGAAGCATTAAGGGCAATGCAGGGAAAGGACAAAAAATCATGGGGCGATCATGAGTGCAGAAGGTATAGTGCCGGTCACTCCTATTTAAAAGATGGAGAACAGTGTCTTATCCCCTCTCAAATTGCCGAAAGAGCCTCAAGAATTGGGTATTACGTGAAGACGATTATTACATGGTCAAAAACTAGCACTTTGCCAGAACCTCAGGGCTCAAGGGTCAGTAGAAATTTAGAATATATTCTCCACCTATCTAAGGTAAGAACTCCAAAATTTGAAAAGAGCATATACTTAGAGAACCCGCCGGAGCTTGGCGGGAGAAACAACGGGAATGAAACCAAGAAACTGTCAGATGTGTGGACGTTACCAACATCAAGTGGTAGAGATGGTCATGGAGCTCAATTCCCAATTTCTCTTCCAGCGCGTTGTATTGCACTCTCCTCATCAGAAAAGGATCTGATCTTAGATCCATTTGTTGGTTCAGGAAATACAGGGGTCGCAGCCAAGCTTCTCAATAGACGCTTCATTGGCATTGATGTTTCTGATGAATACCTTGCTCTGGCTAAGAGCAGAATTACCAATACAGAAAACATTTCACAAATTGAATTAATTTGAAAATCTCTCAAGCAGATTGGCTAAAAAACTTTCTGTAGTCTTTAAGTCTGACAGTGGAATATATACTTCTCGTACTACCATTCCATTGTTAGATTTAAATTCTTTAATTTCCACAACGTCTGAAACCATATTTGGAGACAGCAATACACCTGACTTGAGCCCATGCGTTGTAAGATAAATTATCATTTGATAATGATCAGTTGAAGAGGGCTTTTTATATTTTGCATCAACAATCAAAAGCGGAAGTCCATTTTTTTCAATATATACGTCCGGCACCAATTCGAAACTACCGTTTATATAGAGATGATTTTTCCCAACACCTCCCTTTTTAACCAGTATACCTTTGTCAGAATAAGCATCAGAGATCACATTTCGAATATAGCTTTCATAAACATCAGCTGAATTAAGAAGAAGTGCATCTGAAGATACAATCTTATCTCCTTCAAAGCTCAAGCCATTTGAACCCAGTATAATTTTTGCAAGCATTAAGGCCTTACGATAGTATCCCCGCGACCCACCATAATCATGAGAAGAGAATGTTTGTTCTATCGAAAATAAGTCTTCACGAATTGAAGGAGACCTATTAAACTTTTTGATCCATTTCTTATAGACAACTTCATATAAAATTTGAGTGTCTTCGTCTAAGCTCATGTAAGATTTGATAAGTGCCTCTGTGAGAATTCGATTCTCAGGAATATCTAAACTGCGCACCTTATATAAGGATTCTACTGGCTTATCTCTCTTAGAAGAAATATTCAAGCTCGTCGCTAACGGGTTGACCTTACCTTTGCAAAAGTTCGAACGTATGTTTTGGGCTAGGCGTCCCTTAAGAGGGCTTCTCCTTAAAATTTCATCTAATTTCATCAAAAACTGCTTGCAAACAAACTCTTCAAAGTTTTCTTCTTCTGATAAAGAAATTTCAACAAATTGATCGAACTCCGACTTTAAAGCACTTTGCTTACCCTCGGCTTTTATTAGCAGTTCCAAAAAACAAATTCTTCCAACTTTTGGTATGATCTTTATTGTATTGCGATTACAAACAGGAAATGAACCAACAATACCTTGTGGTTCAATCCCGACAACTCCTTTTTTGGAATGAATGGAGATCTTCTTCGGAAGATTGTCTGGCAAATCTCCTATCGCAATTTCCGGAAGCCAGTTGATCTTACCTTCGTGAACTTCATAAATCATTGAATACCAAACATCTCATCAACCAAGTTATCAATTCTATCTAATTCAGCTGATTGCAACTCCCCCAGAAAGTTGAACAGTACAGGCCTGATCCTTGACTTGTAATACCTTAGAAAAAACTGGTTATCGCAAGAACTAGTTAATCCAGAAAAGTATCCGTGTCCTAATGGATATATTTCTTGAATCTCGCTAAATAACTGAGATATTTTTTCAACTAACGATTCCGCAATATTAAGAGATTGAAGCATGTGAACTAAGTCCTCTGATCTTGCTGGAAACTCAACAACAGACACACGCCCAATTAAAGCATCATCAACATCTTCAGTAGATTTATCAATAGTATTCATTGTCATCAAGAAGGTGACATCTTCAGGGATATAGAACGGCTTTCCACTACGGGTAGTTATTGAGTTGTCTTCACCTCTATACGAATCTTCTATGAGAGAAAAAACCTCACCTAAAGATTGCGATATTGACGTCCTATTAATCTCTTCTAATACGATCCACTCTTTACCAGACTCTATCGCTTCTTTTAAAGGTCCGGGCTTCCAATCCCAGTTTCCCTGTGCATCTGGCATGAATCCTTCAATTAAGTTTTCATACCCCCAACCATCGTGTATTTGTATCGTCTCTCTATCGGAAGATGATCTGCTAACAATTGAATCAATTACACGGGTTTTTCCGGTTCTTGGTGGCCCTAGAATTAATATTGCCGTTCTTCCATCCTTGATTAGATTGTGTAATTCCTCCTCAGGTGAAGTTCTCATCCAAGCCGGAAGGTCTAGTCTTGATACCATGCTATTTACTTTCCTCGTATAAGTTGTCTGGCTTTCTTTGTATACAAGAACTGATGGGGATTCATTTCCTGAAAGAAAGCTTTCACAACATTCATATATTTCTTCGTTAGTTAGTTCGTTATCCTGAGTTTTAATCTCAAGATCATCTTCGACGAAAATTAAATTCCTTTCTGACGAGGAAATATGAAGGTCAGCCAACATTTCATCTATAAGGTATTTTTCTGGATCAATCCCCGAAGGAATCTCCGTATTTCTACCATACCACACCGCAAACGCTCTCAAAGGAAGGCTTACTCTTGTTTCATCATCTAAGGCAAAGCCTGATTCTCCAATACCTAAACCCATTGGGTATTGCCTGCCGGTTTTCACCGCCAATTTTGAATTTTCCTGTGAAATATTAAGATATTGTGTTGGATCACATGTTACCACTGAGCCACTTGATCCCCACCGCTGTATCGTGGTCTGTACTATTGATCTTGAGGCATCGTGCTTCATTTTCAAATAACGTGGTGTGTGTGCAAAAGGCACGTAGAAGTCACCTGAATTAGAGCCGCAAGAAAAAAGGCGGTCCAAACTTGGTTTCGAATTCGACGTGTCAATTTCAATCGCCTCTGCACCTTGCGCCAGCCCCATTTTTTTGAGGACCAACCATATCTTTAATAAGTGACCAGCTGTTCCATAAAGTGCATTTAATGAGTTCTTTAATGTATTTTTTTCTATGTACATCTGATTCTGCTTATTTAAATTTCGCTATGTTCATGAGTGCTAGACACAATGACTCCCTTTGAAATGCTAGCCTCCGCATTTTCGTGGGTTAGCTGAAAGCCAGTGCCATAATTAGTTTGCTTAAGACTAAATCATTTGGAGGCTAGCATGAATAAACATAGCATGAT
>NZ_KB899398.1 GCF_000378185.1 Salinimonas chungwhensis DSM 16280 | reverse complement strand
GTGATTTACCCCCATGTGAGAGTAGCACACTGTCCCTTGCCGGCTACGGAGCTCCTATTACACGAAGAAGCCCACTCATTTGAGCGGGCTTTTTTCGTATATGCACAGCATAGCTGCGCTACTCCTATATAGAGAACCTAACCCATCGGGTAAAGTCCGGCTTACAGGGCCTGCATTAGCTCAGTGAAAACAAACCCTCCCTGGTGCAGCCACCAGTCGCGCCATCCATGGCGCGCCGCTTCGGTTGCTGCGAATGTTTGTGGACATTCGGTCAACCTACGCCCAGTGTGGGTCCAACCCCATGTGACAACGTGGTTGGCAGAGTAGCACACTGTCCCTTGCCGGCTACGGCGCTCTCATTGATGAACAAGCCCATGTCAAAAGACAGAGGCTGTTTATTGTGTATAAGAAATGTCGCTGCAGTGAGTGTATGTAGCGAAAGGGTGAGCGCATTTATGAGATATAATTTGCGCGACTGGTTCTGTAATGGTCAACCCAGTCCATCGAGTAGCGGGTTTAATGGATTCGTAAACATCCATGTTGGTTAATGCCAGGGGAGACGCTCTGTACGCCCGTTTGCAATGCCTAACCGGTCCCTGGTGTTGCCGAATTTCTCGCTCAGAAAGCTATTCAATCTGGCTCCGATAATTTATTGTCGTCAGTAGAGTACGACAATCGTTGGGAAGAACGACGGGGACGTGACTAGCGTAGTGCCGATTCATAGGTTTTACCGCATGCCGCATTTGCTTCGCATTACTACTGGGAGTATTGTCTGTCATAGCCTGGCAGGTAACTCCAATGTTTGTCACTGTTCGGGCGAAGCCAATAAGCAGCACCATAGTTTTTATTTTGCTACAATCGATGTTCTTCAAATTTTATTGCCCTGATAATGTACGCAAAAAATCTAAAAGCTTCTGTGCATCGTTACTTGCGAAACCTGGTTGAACTTAGCACCGCATCGACTAAACATTTAACCGACAAACTACGAAACGACCCTGTAAAGGTCAAATTGGTTGCAGTGGCAAAAGATGAAGCGGCCTATCTGCCCGAATGGATAGCACACCATTTATATTTTGGTTTTGATGAAATAGAGATTCATATAAACCGGACTACTGATAACACTTACTCAATTCTGGAGACGTTCAGGTCACTGTCTCAGCTCAGACTAGTGGACGGGGACCCCTTGTTCGAATCTTACCCCGGTAATCCTCAGGTGGGTACATATAAAAAAGTCTTGTCTTCAGCAGCGAAAGACGGCTTTACTCATCTGTGCTTTTTAGATATAGATGAATTCTGGGTTCCACAAAATTTAACGACAACCGTTCAGCAATGTATTACTGAACTAGGAAAGCCGGATGTTATTTCATTTGAATGGTGCAATAAATACGAGCCTGACAACTTGTTCGGCCCTGCATTACAAAACCAATTCAAACTCATCCGGGCGCCCCAGGTTAAATCTATTGTGGATGCTAATGCGCCCCCCTTTAGGGTAAACCCTCACTCTATTGTCAATCCTTACCTGAACTATAAACTTGCAGACGGTAGCACTTTCCAACATATTTCCGAGGGATTTTCACGGGTGGGCGAAGAGCACCTCCATGCGCCCATCAAACCTTATTTTATACTCCATCGCTATTATCGTAGCGAACTCGAATACGTTGCAATGTTGGGCAAAGGTCGACCTAATTTTCCCAGGCAGGGTATTAGTCAGGTTAAAAGTAATCGTAGGGGCTATGCGGATCCGAGTAAAACAGAAAATTTTGCTTTTGCTCAAGATGCATATGATAGGTACCGCAACCACATTGATAAAACCTTGAGCGCGTTATTGGTGCCTGAAGAGTTAACAAAGGCTCAAAATACGGTATCCTGCCGATATCAAAAGGTGCTTGAAATCATCCGTAATAGCGATGCCGATCAGGCACGGGTATTGAAAAAGGTACTGATGCATGTCAGCGATGAAGAAACGGTATCCGCGTACCAGAAATTTAGAAACACGAACAGGTTGTAGATGAATAAATAGTTGTAGAGCAGAAGTTGCAAAATACAATCAACCCGCAGCATCTTTTCAAGTACATCCACATCCCCTAATATGACAGTTGTCTTTTTCCAGAAGGTCTATGTGTGCCAAGTCTAAGCTCCTATCACTCGTTTCACCTTGATACTAACTGCAGTAGCGTGCTTAACATCGAAGATGTTGAGCAGTTGACCGCGGCAGTTGCTTCTAATTCGCAGTTTTATTTATTGGGAGAGGGTAGCAATACGATATTTTTGGAAGATTTCTTCGGTACCGTTATTGTTAATCGTATTGCAGGGATCCAGATGAGGGAATCCAGCGCTTATTATCATCTTCGGGTCGGCGCAGGTGAAAACTGGCATCAGCTTGTAAGTACCGCGTTAAACAACGGTTGGTACGGAATGGAGAATCTGGCGCTGATTCCTGGCTCGGTTGGTGCGTCCCCCATTCAAAATATCGGGGCTTACGGGCTTGAGGTTGGCAATTTTATTGAGTCAGTAGAAATCATCGATCTGATAGATGGCGCGAGTAAAATTCTCACGTATCAAGAATGTCTTTTTGGTTACAGAGACTCTGTCTTTAAAAATGAGTTGGCCGGACGGGTGGTTGTTACTCACGTCAACTTTGTACTTCCTAAAAAAAATACTTTGGTTACCAGCTACGGTGAATTAGCAAGACTCAGCGCTCCCAGCCCTCGTAAAATTTTTGATGAGGTGATTCGGATTCGCCAGGAAAAACTACCTGATCCAAACGTCACGGGAAATGCGGGCAGCTTTTTCAAAAATCCGGTTATTGCTGCCCACGCTTATCAAACCTTGCAGGTGAGCCATCCCTCTATTCCCGGCTTTAAGATTGATAACGAGAATGTCAAAGTGCCGGCCGCCTGGCTTATTGACCAATGCGGGTTTAAAGGTCGCCGGGTGGGTGACGTTAGCTGCCATCCGAACCAGCCGCTGGTATTAACAAATCAGGGGAAAGCGCGAGGCGAAGATGTTGTCGCCCTCGCCAGAGAGATTATGAACGAGGTGCTAAACACGTTTGACATAACCCTTGAGCCCGAGGTCCGGCTTGTGGGCAAAGAGGGATTAATCACATTATGAAACAAGCATCAAAACTTATTCGCCAGCATATATTGGGTTTGCTTTCTGATGGTCAGTTTCACTCTGGCGAAAAGATCGCACAAGAGATCAATTTGTCACGCACAGCTGTGGCGGGTCATATCAGCCAGCTTGCCGAATGGGGACTCGATGTTTTTAAGGTTAAAGGCAAGGGATATCGTTTGAGTCGGCCGTTTGGCTTACTCAGTGCAGATCTGATTAAAAGGCATATCAAGGACGCCCGGCTTGCATTGGTTCAGGTCGCCCCGGTGCTTGAATCCACCAACTCTGAAATAAAAAGCCGGATAACTAAAAAGCGCGAAGATCTGGCTGATGGTGATGCGGTACTAACTGAGATACAAACTGCTGGCAGAGGCCGTCATGGGAGACAATGGCTGGCTCCGGTTGGCGGCAGCCTGACTTTTTCCATGTATTGGTCTTTCCCTGACGGCTACCAGAGTATGGCTGGTTTATCGTTACTGGTGGGCGTGGCCATCTGCGACGCGCTGCGTCAGTATGGAATTGAAGATGCGCAGGTAAAATGGCCCAACGATATCTATTTGCATGGTAGAAAGCTTGCCGGCGTACTTATTGAAGTTGAAGGGCAAATCGGTGCCACTGCCCATTGTGTTATCGGCGTTGGACTCAACGTCTGCGTTCCTCAGGATCAATATGATGTGGGGCAGCCGCACACCGACCTGACCAGTGTGCTACAGCGTTCGGTCGACCGCAATGAGTTGGCAGCCGTCATAATCGAGTCACTGTGGCACTATCTTGATGAATTTTCGTTGCACGGTTTTGGAAAATTTGTCGCCTACTGGGAGTCTCTGGATTTATACGCAGATAAAAAAGTTGTCCTGCAAATGGGAGAAAAGCGTTTTTCCGGTATTGACCGCGGCGTAGACCCCAGTGGTGCTCTGCTGGTCGAAACACGCGATGGTATAATGCGGTTTCACGGTGGCGAGGTAAGCCTGCGTGGTAACTGAAAGTGAAGTATTACTGGTGGATGCCGGTAATAGCAGTATCAAATATGTAAGCCTGAAAGATATCAATGACAGTATTCACACTGCGGCCTCACCTCAGGCCTGCTTCGATACTCTGAAAAATAGTCAGCCAGCAAAATTTATTTTTTTGTCTAACGTCGGTAAGGCGTCGATTGAAGAGCAATTTCATCACTATTGCGCGCAGAATCAGATACAACTTCGCGTAATAGAAACTGAAAAACATCGCTTTTCTCTAACCAATGCCTATTCCGATGTGACAAAGATGGGGGTTGATCGCTGGCTGGCGATGCTGGCCGCTCATACAATGACCGATCGGGCATTTGCCGTCATTGATGTTGGAACTGCGATTACCTGCGATTTTGTAGCGGACGGTCAACATTTAGGCGGTTGGATTACACCGGGTTATGGCTTGATGAAAGATGCGTTGGTTAAAAACACCGCAAAGGTGATAGCCGATAATCAGATCCCGACAGATTTTGGCATCGGGCAGTCAACCCAGGATTGCGTGGCGATGGGTTGTCAGGCGGCCGTACATGGTGTTTATTTAAGCGCTGTTGACTATTTGTCGAGCAAACACGACGAATTTTCAATAATTATCGGGGGTGGGGGCAAAAATATGCTTGCATTCGCTCAGTTCGATGGTAGCATCCTCGTCGCGAATTTGGTGGTGCATGGCCTTGCCCGCTATGCCAGAAGGGAACTTCAGGCGTTGCTTTTCTGATAGTTGTTAGCGATTTCAGCAGTCAGAAAAAAATTGAAAGAAATTTCAAAAAGGCTATTGCACTGAGTAAGTGATTACTCTAGAATGCGCACCCACTTGATGCAGTGCCGACTTAGCTCAGTTGGTAGAGCAACTGACTTGTAATCAGTAGGTCGCCAGTTCGACTCCGGCAGTCGGCACCATCAATCTCAGGAGGGGTACCCAAGCGGTCAACGGGAGCAGACTGTAAATCTGCCGGCTCAGCCTTCGCAGGTTCGAATCCTGCCCCCTCCACCACTTTTCTATGAGGTGGCCAGAGAATTAGGATCGCGGGCATCGTATAATGGCTATTACCTCAGCCTTCCAAGCTGATGATGCGGGTTCGATTCCCGCTGCCCGCTCCAATTAAGTGTGCTGATATAGCTCAGTTGGTAGAGCGCACCCTTGGTAAGGGTGAGGTCGGCAGTTCAAATCTGCCTATCAGCACCATTCTTCTCCCCAGCTCATATTTTAAATATTTAGAATCTGAAGTTTTTAAGTAACTTTGCTGGGATAATAGAAAATGGCAAAAGAAAAGTTTGAACGTTCCAAGCCCCACTTAAACGTGGGTACTATCGGCCACGTTGACCACGGTAAAACAACCCTTACTGCAGCAATCACAACGGTTCTTGCAAAGGCACACGGTGGTTCAGCTCAGGCATTCGACATGATCGATAATGCGCCTGAAGAAAAAGCACGTGGTATCACCATTTCTACATCACACGTAGAATACGACACACCATCACGTCACTATGCGCACGTTGACTGTCCTGGACACGCTGATTATGTCAAAAACATGATCACTGGTGCAGCACAGATGGACGGAGCGATTTTGGTTGTAGCAGCGACTGATGGCCCTATGCCACAGACTCGTGAGCACATCCTGCTGGGTCGTCAGGTTGGTATTCCTCACATCATCGTATTCATGAACAAATGTGACATGGTTGATGACGAAGAGCTGCTTGAGCTGGTAGAAATGGAAGTTCGTGAACTGCTAAATGAATACGAATTCCCAGGTGATGACCTGCCGGTAATCAAAGGTTCTGCTTTGAAGGCGCTGGAAGGCGACGAAGAGTGGGAGAAGCAGATTGTTGAGCTGGGCGAAGCACTGGATTCTTACATTCCAGAGCCAGAGCGTGCCATCGA
>NZ_KB899397.1 GCF_000378185.1 Salinimonas chungwhensis DSM 16280 | reverse complement strand
TGTCCAATTCGACAGTCTCAAGGGTGAGGATGATAATCAATTTAGATTTGAGGTAGATGCAAATTCTCCTTCGAATGATCAGGAGGCTAGAGTTGACATATTTGCAACCAAAGCAAGCAAAGATCTTGGCGCATTTAATCAACACGCCTTTGAAACTTTAATGCATCATGATATACGGGTTATTCAAAAACAAAAGATATCCCCAGATTTAGATATTCCAGTAAGAACTTACCGTGACGATGATCATGAGAGAATGGAAAAACTCGCTATTACAGTAGATTGCAATTCGATTAAGGGAAGTACACTAACACTCGTAAGCCGATTACTAAACGGAACGCTTGGAACGAACCAAAACTCTCAATCGGCTAGCGTACTCAACAGCTCAGCCTCTGTTGACCGGATTAGATGCTCGAATACAGATATTGATCAGTTTATTCAGCGACGTTTGAATAAAGCACAAGACTGAGGGCGGCTGCACGTAGGAACAATATTAACTCTTTTTATAGAAAGCATTATTGAGCGTCTGCCCCTTGTCTAAAGCAGACCACTGCCTTCGCAGTGGTGACCTGATGTCGACCCGATGTGGTGGATTTTAATAGCGGGCTTAGTGACCGCTATTAGAATGGTCCAAGTAACCAAGCAAAGAATGCGGCATTGAAGAAAAGAGCAGGAGTTATATTTAACCAGAATGTTGAGTACAGTTGACTGACAAAACCGAGTTTAAAAAGTTGCTGGTTAAGTCCCTTTATATAATCACTTGTTTTATCCAATTCCCGGCATAAGCCGTTAATAGCAGGTGATAAAGGATCCGCATCATTATGTTTTTCAATTCCCTTTACTATCTTATAAAAGTTATCTTCAATGGTGTCAATCGTGCCTTTTTTATTTGTGTAAAAAAAAGATGTTTTATCCCGGTACCAGCCTAAATGAAAGTTTATAAGCATGTAAAAACAAAGGGTTAAAAGAAGAGCTGAGGGATCTATAAAATCATTCGCTTGGAATTTGAACCAGGCCACCTTTTCCAATTTCACAGCCCCAATTTCCAATACACAAACCGCGAATGCTAGGCCAATCGTTTTTGCTCGGTATTTTGTGGTTTCTTCACTTACCCAGTTTTCAAGTACGTGCGGTTCAGCAATTCTTCTATAAATCCATCTAAGCATTATCAGGTCCCCTTATTCCTGGGCCAGTGTAATAAAAAAAGGCGGGAATTTCCCTTCTTTTCGCGCGAGTATAATAGTATACACTTGCTTAAATTACCGTATCGTTCACACAGTTGTTTACTGCTTATGTAACCATCGGGTTGGAAATCAATAACGTTTGTTTCATCCTGCATTTGGGGGCCCCTGTAATAGCTCTAATTGTTTTCGTTCTTTGTTAATCCTGGCTGTTTCTTCGTACAGCAGGTAATGGGACGGGTTCTACCCAGTTTTCACAGACGGTTTGATAAAGACGTAAAATCTGGGTAGAACCCTTAGCTAAACACGGGATACAAAAGAACGCAGAAGCAAACTCATGATTATTTGATTTAGAACGAGTTTCGTTGGGGAACTTAACCAGTGTGGTGCAGCCATCGACTGAATTCACATATCGTAACTGACGGACGCTAATTTCGAGGTCCGTTTTATATACGGCGAATTATTCAGTATATTTGGTGACCTTTCATCTTACTTTGGCCATTCCTACAGTGCCGGCACGATATTGTTTAGCGTACCGAATCGCCATGGCTTCGCTTTTCCAGTTCCCAGATAGCACAATCTCAGCCATGGGCACATCTGCGGATAGCAAAGTCAAAACCCCGCCAGTTCGGGTACTGTGACAAGTAAACTTACCTTCCGTATTAAGGGCAATTCCCACGGCTTCATATCGACGCAATAGCGCCTGGTACTTCATGGGCTCAGACTGGACCGTCTGTTTAGGTGATAATTTGCGAAAGATAAAACCTTCTTCAATACCGGCATCCGCTAACCACTTTTTCAACAGCATGGCCGTTTCATCCGACATATACCCATAGTGGCCATCGCCGGCTTGGTCCGTTTTGGAGCGTGGGGCGAAGATGGTTTTTGCCTGCCAATCAATATGCTGGACCTCGATGGCCAGTAAGTTCGAGGCCCGAAAAAGGGTATCCAGTGCCAGATTGATGAGCACCGCATCCCGCAACCCCAATAACGTATCAACATCGAGTACATGATTCGCGAGCCGGGCCTCATGTAATTGCAGCGGCTTGGCCTGTTTCTGCGCTGACGGTTTGGCTTTTAGGGTACCGTTGATATAGCGACTGAACAGTTTGGAATGCTTCCACGGATCCGGCAATTCACTGACGCCAAGAAAAAAGCGGATGGACGCTAACTTACGCTTAACGGAATGGTGACTCAGCGGCGATTGCATCATCCAGTCAAAAAACGCCTGACACGCCACTTTGGTGATTTTCCAGTCGCTGGCCAGTGCCGGCAACTGACGTTCGCGGCAAAACAGCAGGTATTGATTGAAATCGGATTGGTAGGCTTTTCGGGTATTAAGTGCCATGGTGTGCCAGACCGAATCATGCAGCTCGGTCAGATTATCCACCACCAGATGGTAGTGTTCATCATCGATGGCGAAATTGTCACTTGTTAATGTCAGTGCCTGGCTCATAGTTCATTATTACAGATAACTGTTATTATCTGTAATAATAGAGCAGGGGAGATGAGTCGTCAATAGCGTTACATATAACGCTTCTTTTAGTATGGCAGAGCAGGGTGGTTACTTGTATAATTTATAGCGTTATATGTAACGCTTACTACAGGTAATTAAAAAATGAGTGACAACACGCTGTGGCATGACTACATCACACAAAATTTTCACCGGTATATTTCAACCGTTGAAAATTCAGAATGGAAAGGTAATTCGCCAGCAGACATTGATATTGAGCAGGTACGGGGCCAGGAGCCCAAGCTTGCCTATGCCTATTTGCGTGAATTTATGCAAGACTCGGCCATCAAGCGCTTGCAAAATCGATTTCGGGCGCATAAACATCGTGAGATAACCGGTTTAAAGAATATTCAGTTAAAAGAACACTATTTGAGAATGTTGGACAGGTTTAAGGACCAGGTGGGCGCCGCCAGTTATGAAGAAGCGCTGGACTTTTTGCTATCACCTGACTATCAGGATTATCAAGCTGACGTAAATGCCGCTAAGGAAAAGGTCGGGGCCGCAGAATACAATAGCGATGAATTGTTCCTAAGTGGGTTTATGTCCAGATTGACTAAATATGACCGGCAACGAGTTGCTTTGGCCATTGAAAAGACGTATTTTTCTGCCTGGCGTACAGCTAAGCAATCAAAAAAAAGAACTGGCGACCCGAAAAGAGAATATTTAAACGAATTTTGTATAAGTCAAAATATTAACGGTTATCTTAAATCCCGCGTTAATTAACAACACTCTATTGTTTATTTAATAAAAAATAGAGTGTTTTTACAATGAAATCTTGATTATAACTTTTAATATTGGTTCGTATTATAAAAACATATTAACCTTTTGATATAGAAATTTTTTAAAAAAACCTTTCATTTTAATCATAAATAAAAATAAATATAACAATTTAAATGCCAAAAAATTAATTTATATTTTTTTAAATAACTAAATTTCCATTAAAACATTTTTTTGACAGGCAGTAAAATTGATAATAATGTTAAATTTCTTTCAAATAGGAGATATTTATGAAATAGATCTTGTACACAGCATTTTTATTAAGCTCTCAATCATTTGGTCAGCAAATGGAAACTTCTGGTTTTGGTGATGTTGAATTAGGATTTGAAGACTACATTAACACGTGTAGTTCATTGAATAATTATTATAAAAGCTTGATGACATGTGTTAATAAGGGTTTTTCTTATAGAAGGTCAAATGTTAGCTTTACCACGCCAGATGGCGATGAAGTGACTATGAGATTGGAACAATCTATATCTGGCAGCTAGGACGTGGGATAACCATATTACTAGTACGAGAATTAAGTGTAAGAGCTGCGAGGATGGCAATGACGTACGCAAAGCAGCAAACAGGTTAATTTATGGGCTAGGTAATGTGGTTGTTAATAATATGGAAGTAGAAGTTGAAGTTTATTCCTTAATAGACAAGTATGGTATCAACTCCACTAGCGTTAAGAGTCTTAACAGCGATAATCTAGTCTATAAAACCACTAAAACGAAATCCAAAGTAATTACGGAATTTGCGAAAGATGTTTTCGCAGGTGTCACTGCTAGTTCTGTATTAGAGGTTGGCAAAGGTTTACTTGAAGATTTATCGGATAGCTTTCATTCTGAGCCCCCTATAATAATTGTAGAGGATTCTAGCGGTAAACCTATCGGGAGTGGTAGAATGAAATCAGGAAAATTGCAAATGGATGTAATACTAACGCCAAATGGTAATCCTGGCGAAAGAGAATGGCAAGGCACTGTTTCCACAGATCTTGCGACTAGAATTGATAAAAGTTGGTCTGATTACATCGTTCGTGGGTTTGGCGGCGGTGGCGCTTGTAGGATCACAAAGACTGGCCTTTCAGGTAGTGAAAAGATGACAATGCAAGTGACATGCTGGTAACCAGATCTGGCACCTTAAAAGGTGCCACTCAATTCTTAAAAGGCTTGTTAAAATATACATCATTAACAATCCTTATATCTTTATTACTGAGTTCGGTTTTACTTCCAATATCCTATAATACGGCGTTGGAGACCCCGGAAAAAAGAGTGGATATAAATTATCTTGAAACCTGCTTTATATCTCCATTTGTAGAGACTTTATTCATTCTATTTATTCTTTTCATACTAAAAAGAATAAAATCAAGGGTTGTTAAAAATATATTGGTCTCACTTGTGATTTCCTCTATTCATCTTATTAACTCAATTATCAATGCGATAATTGCGCTCCCCAATTTTTACATACTAGCTAATGTATTAAATTCGTCAGGTAATAAACTACGCTCATTCTTTTTATGTTTTCTTATTCATTGTTTACACAATACTTTTTTTGTGACTTTGCAAAATACATTCTAAAAAACTGAGAAACTTTAATATCACGCATGATAATTCCGTTTATCATGCGTGATACTATATACGATTCAATGACTTACATAGGCTCCTGATCGGCGACTAACAATTCATCATCACTTAACGATTCACCACCCTTAAAGGTTTTAACTTTAGTGACGGCAAGATCTTGATGTATTTTTGGGTTATCAAGCTCGGACATAACCAAAGCATCCTTTGCATCGCCATCCAGCCACGCGGATACAAAACCTTTATCGTGAGGCAAAAAGCAGGGTATCGATTTTTGGTGATATTTGCTGAATCGTTCATGTGGTGGCCGGGTGATAACGGCTGTCGAATAGCAGCCATTTTCAAATTCACGATACACCGCACCAAAAAGTATCGCTCCCTTGGCGTTCATGAGGTAATGCTCATTCGTTGAGCCTACCTTATTTGATTCACCTAAAGCGGTACCCACAAGAATCGCTCTGTTATGTCGTACAGCGCCTTTCCAAAAAGGACTATCGAGGTTGCGAGCATTAAAAGTCGTTCTGTCCCCTACTTCCAACGTATCGCCATCTGGCTTGCAATCGAACCACCAGGTAGCATCGACTGTTTTATTTGGGCTAATAATAAGATTCTTAATTTGTCGATTAGGGTTTTTGCCAAACGCAGGATAGAAGTTAAGTAAACCGGCATTTTCTTTTTCAAACGCTGGGATCAGATTGTCCAACCCAACTTTACGGAGAATATTGAAGACTCCCGGGGAGCCGGCATCTCTTTGGATGAAGCCACACATAGACGTAATTCCTCGATTTAAAAATCATTATCGATTTTTTTGTAAGCGTATTTGCTAACGGGTAGAATTTCATCATCAGTCGTCACTATGTAGTGCGATGGATCATAATGATCACATTCATATTCGCTAATACTATCAGCATTGTTTTCATCGCTAGGCGTAAGCATCAATTCGAACGAAAACTTTATTAAAAATGTTGCAGCAATAAATACTGCTTCTGCGAGCTTCTTACATAAAAGAATAATAAAATCCATTATTTAACACCTAATTAATTAGAAGTACCAGCTTCCGATCGCTTCGCCCCTTTGTGTTTCCTATTTCGAAGTACGCCAGCTACTTTGCCTGATTTGGTGTGGTTCAAGCTGAGTTAAACGTATATCAGCCATCCTTTTAATGGTCGAAAAAAGATTACTCCAACTGTCTCGATTTACGTTGTTGCATTCAAACGCATGTACGTAACGCTTTGAAGAGTTGACTTGAACACCTATAATCTCTTTTTTTTCAGGTAAGTAGTTTAGCTTGAACTGCCCTAACCCTGTTTCGGCTACCAAATGCCCTTGGGACATGATTAATTGATTGGCTACGCGAGGCGCATCTAAGAATGCAGAGCTGTTAAAGCTAATCTCTATCTCGCTATCTGAAGAGTAAATATAAACCTCTTCTTTGGCTTGGCGCATAGGAAAATAGAAGCTGGATAGCCCTTTCTGCTCGTTTTTAAAAACTTTGCCTCCATCTGATACTTTTAGCATGTGAACAGCATTAGGCATGGAAATGGTTTTCAATTCTGACGTGCTCCCTTTCCCAAAATCGAACGTCCAACGCATTAATCCAGTTGTTGTACAGTCGGCTGACCACTCCACACTGTCATTGGCATGAGAGGGGAAGACACTAATCAACCCAAGAAGTACGAACCCCATCCTTATTCTTCGCATCGTACTTCCTACCTATCACTGTTGCCTGAATCAGTTACTTGCCCGATAAACTCAACCCTTTTAAAATATGGCTTTAATAAGCTTGGACATGCAACTATCAACGGCTTGATATAGTCGCTGCATCTCTTGGTTTTCTCACCCTGTAACGCTGTTTTGGCCATCTCATATGGAACTACAGCTCTTATCGGGACGTAAGCTGTCTCAGCTAGAAATTTACCCACACCCAATGGGACACCAACTCGGCTTTCTAATGCACACGCCATGAATCCTTTATCGATAAGCTCTCCTATTTGTCCAACGCTAACAGCGTTTTCTTCTTGTTTATTTTCACTCTCTTGATGGCAGGCTATCCGATAATCTTGATTTCTACGCCAGTCGAGAAGAAAGCTCATTGAGTCCATAACGTAATCGATCTCCTCGCCTTCTTCTTTAAGAGAGCTGTGAGTAAACATCGCGGCAAAAATTATTCCTATAGCCCAACCAATGTACTTCATAATGTTTCCTATATCGTTAATTAATGCTTATCCGAGCCTTTCACCCATTCCGTGACTACGTTCATTTGTTTCTCATCCATGTGAGCTCCGTCACCAATGAAGCAGAAATTGAACATGAGTGGTTCACTTTAAACTTTTCCTAATAGACTTTAGGTACTGGTAAGGCTGGTTTGTTGTTCTCAAAGGATTAGGTGATCTAGTGGCCATTGATATAGCAACCCCAGCACTTGCAAGACCAGCGATTAATGGGCTCACTTCCAAAACACCTGCTACGCCAACTCCACCTAATGAAATGCCAGCAATACTATTAAAGTCGAGAGCAATTCTGCTTCGCAATGACGCAATAGACTTCCTTATACCCACTCCTTCCATTGCTCTATCTATATCCTTTAATGCAATATTGAGCCTATATATCTCAATACTTTTAGCTCTTATGACGTCATTTGAAGATACAATTTTCAGGTAAACTTCGTCGAAATGCGCTCTGAACGCATCTAACTCAGCACTATATCTTTGCTTAAATTCTAGAATATCATTTAAAGGTACATCACAGTGGGGAACAGGAATCATATTAAAAAGTTCAAAATCGATTGAGGTTAGAAGCTCATTCTTTTCAGGCTTAGAGTTATAGTCCGGCCCTATACTTGTCCATACACCTGGCTCTTCTGCATCGTTTTTCTCGAATGCTTGTTCAATAGAGTTGTATGTCATGATTTCAGCTGGACAGACGGTCTGTCCTACAGTCACGTTGTTTCCATACGTATGGTGAATTCTTGTTCGTTGTAGAACACCTACGGATTCCAAGAACATCAAACTCGACGCGGTAGGGTGGTACATAGTGAGAGCGGTAAGAGGAAAATCGAGCTTGTCCCAAAAAAGTAAATATTTTCTTAATTCATATTCGGACAACCTTACTAAAGATCCGTGACCTTTTGTCCCTTTTACAATTGTTTCGAATGAATCCCCAATGACAATTCCTCTTTGGCTCAATATCCTACCCTCCTTTCTGCTCTACATAATAGCTACTATTTCCCATTAATCAGATATTTTTTGGATTGCTACACCAATAGAAATTAGATGTACTGCGGGTAATGCTACAGACGCTTTGAATAAATATTCTTCCTCAAATCCAATTTCTATAGTCCCACTTCGTCACCATTTATAGTAACCAACTTGTTTCCCATTACCGCTTTTTAAGATTATCGATTGTTATCTTTCCCAACTTCTCAGCGAGGCCTTTTTGCTTTTCATCCATTTCATCCCAATGGATATATGTTCCTTTCACGTTTGGTGGAGGAGTCAACGATTTACCATCATCCGAGACTACTGATACAAGACCTCCGGTTGTACCATCATAATAAGTTGCCCAAACGGCAACTCTGAAAATATTGAAATCCTCGTTGGATTCGTGAATAAAAAACCAGTTGTCTGCTTGGCATGTACTAATTATTTTGTTCATGGCGTATCCTATCTCATATTTTCCGGTCTAAACGCTTCTGAATCAGGCTTATCTATCGTCATGCCGTTACGCTTCAGAACTGCCTTGTATGCACGTTCACCAGCAGTAATTTTGAGGTACTTTGGCATGGCTGTTATTTCCCATTACACTGTTTTAGATGCTCTAAGAACATGTTCGTTGCTACTCGCGCTAAACGTTCCAGATTGTATCAGATGACCTTTTTATTAGATCTAAGATTGAGTTCGTATCTTCCATACTAAGTAATAGTTGAGCCCTTCCGACTCCCAACACGACTGACTTCTTATCTGAGCGATTACCTTCCACTATACGAAATCCATTCTTTTCATTTGAAGGCTTATCACTATTAAGGAAATTGTCATGAAATTTCATTGCCTCAAGCTCTGAAATAGATACTATCCACCCACCTTCATGTGCCCCAATACGAAGGACTTTTCCACCATTAAAGGCTTCGGCTTGAACGTACATTTTTCCATCTTTTATATTTATCTTTTCCATTTTTTGTTTCCTATTTCCTATGCATTCGATAAATTAGTGCTACCACACTTGCAGATGCCAATTGATGCTCTATAATCCGTTCTCTTTCTTGCTACAGCAGTTGGATCAGGAGACTTACTTTCAAAGCCTTCCCAAGAAATTGTCTGGCGCATCCAATCGTCCTCTGAAACAATTTTTAGACCTTCAGCACCACAGTCGTCGCACTTATATTTGTGTTCTGTAATATCCCTACCCATATTGTTCCCTTGTGTCCTATATGGCTAACTAACCCACTGAACGACCTCTTCTTGTTCCAATTCGTCTAAACCTACAAAGATCGCAAATTCCGGCTTAGTGGTAATTATTTTTTGAAATTTAAGCTACTTCGTGGAGTTGCAGAATCGTTTTTAGGGGCAGATGAAAGCTGCTCTTTTGACTTTTCTGGCTCAAAATGTCTTTTTAATTTCCTTCGGATGCAGTTAATAATCTCATCTTCTGAGTTATTATCTTTAATACACGTCAGAACATCATCCTTGAACCCATCATAAACTTTGTAACCTAACTCCTTTGCCAATGTCTCTAATAAATACTCTTTATCAGCTGCTGGCTCATCAGCCGAGTTTTCATATCTAAAAATTTTGAGGCAAAGCTTAGCTTCCTTAATATTCACTTCTGTTTCCTATTGTGAACTAATCGCTCCGATTACTCCGGTTATAACTAGAAACCCGCTGAGAAAAAATATAATTGTCGGCTTAACTCTTGACCCTTTAGGAGTACGCAAAAGATCCCTAGCGCCAGCTATCGTTAGAAGCCCTGCTGCCGATACTTGAAACCAAGAGCCTGAGAACCCGTTGTTACCAGGTATAAGCCAGATTGCACAAACGATTAGAGCAACCGTGAACGCAATAACAACCAACACTTCTGCTATGTCTTTTATCGCTATGTTTTCGTTATTTTCCATTTACTACTTTTTTCCTATTTCTTTGTATTGAAGAGCGGCTTCAATAGTTTTTCAAAGTCTCTGGTAAGAGCAGTCAATAGTGAAAAGCCACTAACCTGCAACAAGTAAGGTGTAGCCTCTGGCCAAATCCATACAGATGTAAATGCTAATATGATGAAATGAAAAATGTCCAGCCAAATGCTGCTGTCCAGATTTCGTATTTGGATGAATCATGACTCCCGCCAGCCAAATTTGCGAACAGAACTATTACAGCGGGTACAATCTGTGTCATGAAGTCCATATCTCTTTCTCTCCATATTTCATCACTGCTCTTATTCTGCCGTTAATGAGTCGATCTTCTTTTTGAAGAAATGTGTCAGCAACTGCTGAGAACCATCAAATAAGACCTTAAAAGGGGCTTCCTTAAATCCATCTTTCAATTTCGCTAAAACTTCTCGATTGTTTAATGCTTTTGCGAAATCATGACCTTGCTGTGTAAGTCTTAGTTGAGCATCAAAAATAGTTATGTCAGAAGGTGATGAATAATGCAGACCAAGACTACTAATAGGGCTAGAGATCATGTCGTGTCTGCTTATCAGTCCATTCTCGACTAACAGCCTGAAGTGGAAGACAAACTCGTTGCTGTCCTCTTGAAGCACAAAACTGTTCCACAGTTCAACAAAGCTGAGTTGGGGGTGCTCACAACTTTCGAACTTGTCTAATATCTGCGCTATATACTCGATATTTGGTTTCATCCCTATTACCTTTATGACTAAATTAGGCCATCGCACTCGGGCGCTGGTTATCAGTAACCACCTGAACATCCATAGTAAGTTGCTCATTTTCATAATGGGGTTTGAAGCGAAAACCTATTTTATATAGGCAGGTCATCAGCTTATCGATAGAAAATTTCTCTATCCGGCCATTTACCAGGTCACTTACCCTAGGCTGAGTGATACCCATTGCAGCCGCAGCTTGCTTCTGGTCCCACCCCTTCGCATTCACTATATCTCGAATGGCAATCATGAGGTCAGAGCGTGTTTGTAACTCTGACGCTTCTGCTGCATCTTCCGTGATGGCGTCAAAAATATTGCTGTATTCTAATGCCATGATTAGATCTCTTTGGTTAACTAACAAATAGTTTATATCAATACTGATATTTATACAAGTTTTGATATATTAGCCGTTAATTTCTTTCATCATTAGTTTGTAGCGTTTTTTGGCAGTATCCATTGCCTTCCGATCAACGCCGTTGGTAGTCTTGGTGAATGAGTGAAGTATGAACACTGTATCAGCGAACTTAGCCACGTAGACAGTTCGATAAGCTGGCCTGCCATTTTCAATCAGCTCCACAGCACCAATTCCTACGCTGTCTTTCAAATGCTTAAATTTACTGAACGGCTCTTTATCCTGACAAATAGCGTTTAGATCGTTCGCAAAGCGCTTTTGAATGACATCCGGCAACGCAAGAAACTCTTTCTTTGACTGGGTATTGATGAATTTAAACTTCTTCGTCATAACAGAAATCTTCTTCTTTTTTTGAAGCTATCAAGTCGCTTTTGCTTGCGCTCTGCTCGCTGTTCAAACCAATCATAGATTGGACTTAGCTGCATATAATCCATTGTCAGGATTTGCTTTATGGACTCTTCACTAAAGCCTGTAATGATCATTATGTCAGTCGTGCTTGCTCCGTTGCGGTACAACTCAATAACGCATGTTCGTACAAGTGAAATTCGTCTCACCCCCTTATTCCAAAGACCAGCATCGCTAATTAATGAATCAAGTTTCTTATTCATGGCAAAGGGGCTAATTGCATTCCCCCTGCTTTGAGTTGTGAACGGCTTAAAGTTATCAGCAATAAGTAATGCTGCATTAGGGTCTAAGCCATAGTAATGTTTATGCGGATAGCTATTTATTTTGTGCTGAATAAGCCATTCAAAATAGCACTCAAAAGCCCTTTTAAGTTCGGGGTGACTTAGGACAATGGGACGTTCGTAACCGTCGCGGCTAATCGACTCAGGCAGAACAACAACTTCGTTTAACTGCCCTTCTGGTGTTATGAAGAGCCGGTTCGTGATCAACGTCAGCTCAATTTCTCTCAACCCAGTCAGGGTAGCTAAGAGAATGAGCAATTTGTTTCTGTGCCTAAGCTCACTCTGCCTGCCGCAATTTCTTGGAACTAGTTGCTCCCAGAGTTCAGCATTTGTAATAGGTCTACCTTCCATTGGAGCGCATTTTTATAGGTAATATTGCGCTAATTGTGCCGTTCTATTTTGCAGATAGCAATTAGTAGAGTTTGAAGACCTTGAATATCGACGATTAGGCAGTGATGAATGGGAAACGCTTACCTGAAGAGGCAGCCCCTAGCTGCCTTTTCAAGTAAGCTTCAAGACTTACTGAAATGAAAGTTGCGGAACGCTTGAATAGCGAATGAAGTCGTCTGCCGTTACAGTAACGGTTTGTTTGTCATCGTCACCAACTCGCATTACCGCCACCTGCGTTGAAAGAGGATTTGGCTTATCCATCAAATCAACCAGGAGCAAGTAATTAGCATCTGTTTTTACAGTAAAGGTACCATCCGGTTGGATATCACTGGCTTTTTCCATTGCATCGTAGAACATGCCAAGCTCATAGAGTTGTAGCGCTGTCTTTCACGCCAGCCGAAAGAATTAACCTGTTCCACCAGCTGAGGGTTATCACGGTCTACACGGGCCAAGTCTTTTTTGATTTGAGGACTGGATTTCAGTTGGCGAATATATGCCCCGGATGCATTACGTAACTCATCAATGGCGGCTTGCGGAAGCTTAGCTTTCAGCTTCGCCTTTTCATCTGGTGTATATCCGGGCATTTGAAAATATGGGCAGTAATGACGCCCCTCGTGTTCATATTGCTCGCCGTATACATTCGTTTTGGCTTCATCCCGATAAAGCCAGGTTGACGAGGTCACAAACTCTCGACAGTCTTCAATTGGCTTATTATCAGATTTGTTACCATAACGAGTTTCACGACTGGCTTCTTTGACAAGTTCGTCAGAAACTCGAAACTCCTTTTTATCATACTTAATAAAATAAGTAGCTGCTTTGGCCCGGCTTTGGCTGAAAGCTTCGTCCAATGCTTGAAGCTGGCTACTTAGCGCTTGCTTCTTTTTATCAAGCTCTGCTTTCGCCTCGTCACTCCTGCCTTTTTGAGTAGCAAAAGAATCCAGGTACTGCTGGCTTTTCTGGATAGTCTCATTTATCTCGGCCACAAACTTGCCACCGGTTTCATCAATATCGTTGACGTAGTTCTCAAAGTCCAGTTCTCGCGTACTTAAGAAGTCGCTATCTGAAAACTGCTGTTGTACCAGCTCAACACTTACGTACTGGTCACGCAATGCTAGCAGGCCCGCTTTTGTATCCGGTAATTGCTTATCTTTACTGATAGTGGCCTTCCAGTTCTCGAACTTGCTGTTATCAATTTTATAGAC
>NZ_KB899396.1 GCF_000378185.1 Salinimonas chungwhensis DSM 16280 | reverse complement strand
GCTTAATGCCCTGAGCCACTCGTCAACCAATTTTATCCAAGTAAAGGCGAATTTCTCTCCTTTAATACTTTGAGGTACTTCGTTTCATCATATGGTGTTTTACTTTTCCAACAGCAGTACAAAACCCTTATCCACTTGAAGGCTAAGGAGCGCACTGCTCGCTGATGAGTGTTCCCTTTCTTCCGCTGCTGTTCGTAGTAAAGCTGTGCCCAGTAAGAGTAGCGGACTGTTTTCGCTGACCATTCAATAAACGTTTGACGAATAAATTTAGAACAGCCCCACCGCCAGTGTACCCAAGTCGTTTTCCCACTTCGCTCAGTTACTGGCGCAATACCCGCATATTTTTGTACCTCCTGAGCGCTTTCAAACCGCCCTCTGTCTTCCCCAAATGCAACCAATAACCTTGGGCCAAGGCATTTTCCAACTCCCGGCAGCGATTCATATATTCGCGCATCCGGCATGGTGTGGAATAGTGTTTCAATCTTCTGATCGAATGTCCTTATAGCAGCGATTATTGGACGTATTTGGTTAGCGAGAGTAATGGCAAGCAGACTGTTAGATTCGATAACCACTTCATCGTTAGTCAATGATTTCGCCTTTTTGATTGCTTCTAGGCGAGGCGCGACAAGCTTGGCAAAGCTACCTCGAGATGTGAGGAAGCGCGAAACTGTTTCAGGCTTAGCGCGTTTCAGTTTCTCCAGCGTAGGCCATCGAATAATAAACTCCATGAATAACTCAGAGTCCCTATGAGAAAACCATTCCAGTGGCTGTGGGTAATATTGGTGAAGGGTATTGATCAGACGATTCGCATATCTTTTCTTCTCATCAACCAACCGCCGACGCTCTTCGACTAAAAACGCTAGTTTGCGGATTTTGGTATCTGACATTTTTAAAGGCGTGATTTTATCTGGATAGCGAATTAATAATTCAAGCGCTATGAATGCATCCGTTGGGTCGTCTTTGGCGCAGCTAGGCGATAAAGCCCTACGATACCGACACAACATCGTCGGATTAATTGGAAACAACGTAACAAACGCATACTTCTGAAGTGCATAAACGATAGGCCCTTTTGATAGCTCCAGTGCAACTGCGATTTGCCCTTGGTGAACCTTGTGCAGTTGGACTATCCATTGCTCAATGGCTTCCGCAGAATGCTTAACTACCGCGAACTCTCTTGTACCATCAGCATATTGCAGGCAAACATCATGCTTGGCTCTCGCCCAATCCAATCCGATTAGGACGCTATAATCATTTTCTCTGGACATTTGTTACTCTCCCAACAATCGATATGTTGGATATGTCAGCCTAGCCTTTCGAAGAAAATATAGCGGCAATTACTATGCAACCCCTGAGTATTCGTTTGCGGCTAAGCGTACTCGTGACATCGAAAAAAAAGCGGTAAACATCGAATGTTTTTGTCTGATATTCGTATGAAACGAGCACATATCCCTGAAACTAAATTATGGTTTCAAAGGATGCGAGTGACTATACCTTGTCTAAAGCAGACCCCTCTTTCTCTTTGTGATAAATGATATACAATTTAGCTCTGGAGACTGGTGCGGTTCTTAATGCTTATCGTGCTCTCATTCTAATAAAGAAACAGAAAGGAGGCGGAATCGTGGATAAAAAATCAACTGACCCAGGTCCGTATAATCAAGCTGTAATATCTGACGTCCAGGAAAGATTGAGACAGCTAAAAGAGGACCCTGATTCTTTTGAAAGTTATACCTTCGATGAGCTAAGCGCATTTGTTAAAGGTTGTTTTAAAGACGATAGATAAGGAAGCGCATAGTAGAGATTGTTATGCGCCTGTACTTGCCTTATACAACCTTGGTCGCTCTACGACCAACTGCCATTTGGCACTGCTCTTGTGCGCTGGCCTTCGCGTGTAATCCTGAAGGACAGTGAAGTTTTGTTTCGCAGTGTGTCCAGCCAATAAGAAAGGCAGGCCGGCGCTGTAGCCCTTCATAATGCCATTGGCATCACGCACAGAGCACTCCGGACGTAACTTGATTGGTCTGCGCATGCTGAGCTTCTCTGAACCGCAATCAGCGATTAATTGCTGCTCCTGATCCACCAGCGCATTCCAGGATGATTTTGAATGGTTAGGAGGGATGGTGTAACGAGCGCTATTCAACTTTTCTATCCACTGCGATGCGGTATGAGTTTCAACCCGGGGGCGGCGAGACCAGTTAAAATAGAACCCTTTATGATCGCCTTCATAGGCATATATTCGGCGATAAGCCATGGTTGTGATCAGGTAGTTAAACCGGTCGTGCACTTCAAAAAACTTCTCTGCGGCATCATCATACTTTTGAACTTCGTTACGAAAGTTCTTTTTGGCCTGATTGACGCTGTCCACGGCTGCCGCCAGTTCCTCCCAGCTACAGCTTAGCGGGATAAGGCCAGGATACTTTTGGACAAAACGACGTGAAATGTCACTCTCGATAACATACATATCCTTGTAAGCGCGAATAGCCTCATTGATGGCGTATTGGCCATAAAGAGGCGTTACTGGTATCGCATCGTAATCATCAGCGATGAGTCGTGCTTCATCCTCTTTACTGATTCGGGGGAGCGAAAATATAACGGCCCCCTCCGGTTGTGCGTACTTGCGAACCAATTCACAGAGCTCGTTAAGCCCGCTTTCTATATCGGTCATGTACAACTGCAGTAAGTTCACACCTGCTCCTCGCAATCAAAAGCTGTTATTATGTACAGTATATCTTTTGACCGCGATCAGGGGAACAGTTACTTATACATCCTTTAATCGTCGCTTAGTCTCGTTTCGTGCATCCTGGATGGTGTCGTGTGCGCCACTCAATAAGGTGTCGAGGGCACACCATACCCGTCCGCTTGCATAAATTTTTCCGTTTTTGATAGCCCTGGGCGGTACCATGGCGGGCCCGAGTGAATAGACAAAATGATCCACTGTCGTATTTGGCCAGTTCGGATTGACAGTGCTTAAGTCAGTGACGACATTGTAGGAATCAATGTGGTGAACTGACAGCAGTTTTCCATGTTTACGAAAAGCGATGTAGTTGGGAGGCGACGATGGCCAGCCGTTTAAGCCTACCGGATGGAAATAAGCGCTGTCTTTTTCAACGACATCAACCCAGGTATACCCGGGTCGTAGTTCGTCGGTTGATAACACTACGCAATAAGCTTGGTTGTCGTTCGGCGGGGTCATAAGATCATATCCTTTGAGGTGTTTTTGCAGTTGGCCAAGCCAAAGCTTTTCAATTGATAAACCGCTTACTGACTTGTTTCTTTTCGCCATGCTGGCCAGGTTACCCCATGAAATGTGAGTGAGGGGGTAATCATTTACCGTGGTTGGTAGGTTTCGAGCCGCATAATCATCACTGGCTGCACTCACCGTGATCACTTTACACAGGGGTGTGCGTTCAGGATTAAAGCGTGATGCATATAGCAGCAGTTGTTTGTTGCCTGGCAGGCTCCAATGTTTCTTAGCTTCAAAAATAAGATGAAATTCTCCTACGCAGAGCAATTCTAAGTCGCTGTAGCCACCATTTTTATGGTGCGCCTGTAAAAGTATTTCAGTTCTTTCAACAATATCCGGCGTGGCCGGGCAGTTCAGTGATTCAAGCAATGTGGTCAGTAAATGGGATGACTGTAACAACGTCCATCCAAGTGCATACGATGCACTATCTTCGCTGGTACCGTTAAGGGCGAAAACGGTTGGGCAGTCTTGTTTTGATTTTGTCAGTGTTGGCAAATCTCTATTCCTTTGCGAATGTCGCCGGCGTTCCTAACTAATAAGCGAGCGGGGCATCATAAACGAATCAGCGACAGGAGGAAACGGGCCAAACCCCATTTGTTTTACGGCACCATACCTCTTAACCCTCCTGCAAAACCTACCGGCAGCTCCGCTGCCGGGCGCGCGCGCTTCGCGCCTGTCGGGCAGGGTGGCGTTTGCTCCCCTTTAAAAGAGCACGGGGTATCCCGGGGGGGTGTCAGCGAGGTTAGGTATGGTGTAAATGTGGCCGGGTAGGGAGTGCGTAAAGTAGGTCCTACGGGGTAGTGCGGCAGGGCGGATTTAAGCAGGTTTGTTCAGAGTATGTCACTAATGTTTGTCGCCAGAGTGCGGGGGTGATTTGTTGGGTTCATGTGTTAGGTTTTATAGGGTATGGTGCCGTACAATATTCTAGAAGGCTAAGGGGAAAGCCCATATATAGTGTGCAAGAAAATTCAAACGATCTTGTTGAAAAAAAGTGGTTTATTATGGCTTTTTGTTTGCAGTTTCAATGTCTTTTATCGCCACTATCGAGACAATAAAAAATGTAATAAGACCAGCAAGTCGGACTCGTAAACTTGTCGCTTCTGGTGGTGTTAAACATCCGCCCCTTGTCTATGGCGTATCGCCTCGGCTTGCTCTTTTTCTCTTTCAAGCTCAATTACGATAGCTGGAGGGATGCAGTCCATGTGCACAGGATGTTTAACCCTTCCAATGTGATAATAGGTGTAGGCGAAGATTAGCAACGCCAATAGGGCACAGGCTATTAATACAAATTCCATTTCGTATTCTTCCTCTTAGTTTGCTGGTGGACTGGTTAAATAAGGTGTGGCTTATATGGGATTATGCCACCAACAGCCCGTGCCGTCCGCTGTATTATGGTCTTGATAACAAGATTTAATCTTTGCCAAACTTTTCAAGAGAGCCAGCGTTTTAGCATAGTGTCGATTGTCCGAGCGTCCTTCCCTACGATTCGGGTGACCTCGACCTGTTGTAGTGTCTCGCAGCCGTTTTCTGATTCAGCTAACAACAGGCGGGTAAGGGCAGTCCTATCGGTAAAATACAAATAGCTTACCAATGCTTTAGCAGTTCGGTAATGGGTGGATGAATCTTTCGCCCATTGTTCAGGAGTGTTGTTGAGCAAGTCGCTGACAGGTAATAGTCGCTTCGAACGCAGCGGTGACCTCAGCACAGATGGATTATTAGCAATGTCCTCGGCCACTTCGGCAAGTCCTTCATTGAGCCACTTACTCATCTGTCCAATGTAGTGCCGGTTTATGCTATGCATGGCTTCGTGCACCGCGGTTTTTTCACCCTGTGACTCGTTTTTAACCCACACCACTGATTCATTGGTGCCGGCGCGATAAAATCCCTGAGAGTTTTTAAGAAGGCCTGTTGCAGGGCCGCGATACATTTCATAGCCGGACTTGTCCGTAAAGAGCCTGAAGTTGATAGTAAGTGGCTTCACAAGTTCGGCGGGTATCACCTGTTCAAAGAGCGTTATACTGGCATTGACCGAAGTAATGATTTTCTGTTTTAGGTTATAGCTACCCTGAAGTCCAAGAAAGTTAATGGATAAATCCTTTGCGGGTATGTTGCTTACCAGGGTTACCGGCGTACCATCATCTATTAGGCGAGGTTTGTCAGAGATATGCTGAATCCCCCGACTGTCTGTCCAGGTAAAGATTCGTTTAGATTGGGTAGCCTTACGCTTATCGAGACAGCTTGCACCGGTGAACGGTAGCTCACTGGGTACTGCTGCCACCGGCGCCAATTGCTTTGCAGGTTCAGCCAATACCAATTTTGCCGGCATAGGTTTGGTGGCCAACGAATCGATAGCGGTTATTACTGCGTCTTTTGAGCTCTGTGCAGTTTCATCCAGCCAGCCCGGCAAAGAAAACTTGTCTTGGGCATACTGAAACACCAAACATGAGTTAGTTATAACCAGCGCACAGATAATGCCGAACTTCTTTTTACTTCCCACAACTTACCGTTCCCTCGATTAAGTCAGCCTGATTTGCAAGTAGTGTAAATAAACTAACTAAGACAAACCAGTTATCAGACCCTTTTTAGGGAATAGGGTGTATAGCAATGGGATAGTTGATAATACGCAAGACTATTGTTTGGCAATCCACTCCCATTTGATCTGTTTATCCGGACGGCTAATGTCAAAATGGCCATAGTCACCGTGTCTCTTGTTTACAAGTTTTCTGAGAGCGCCCTTGATAAAGGTAGAACTTACGATGCTTATTGCAGCCGAATGTGTGATTTCATACTGACCACATGCCTCATTAGAGCAGGTTACCAACGATCTATTGTCATGATCGGTATCTGACTGTTTACTCTCAGCGTCGCAAAGAAAGCATGGCTTAATAGTGTATTCCATATAATTTCCTATACAGCTTGGGGGGACTGAAAAACATTAACTAAAACGGTCAAACCGCTTTTTTTTGTGATGTATGCCTGAGGCAAAATCCACCGCACCAGGTTATTCAATCACTGCAAGGGTGAGCATACCCTTGATAGAAAATGGCCGAAACTTAAATTAGCTCAACTATTTTACGTCGCTGAACTTCTAACCTATCTCTGAAAACTTTCCTGCAGTGCATCCGAGGGCAACGCGCGCTTTGCGCTACTTAAGCGCGGTGACTTTCGCTCCCATTAAAAAAGACATGTGTTACTTTGGGAAGGGTTCGCCGAAGTTGGGTATTGTGTAAAAGCGCTGAATTAGGCAGAGCTTTCAATAAGGCGCTTTGACGTGGCTTATTTTGCATGACTCAAAGGCCACGCCAAAATGATGATGTTCAGTTTGGAGAGTCAATGAAGTGTTGAGGTATGGTATCGCAAAGTTGTTATTTGATTAATGCGTAGTTTTACTAAGCTTTTGGTTTTTGCGAAAAACGACATTAATCAAAGAGGGTGAAATACCGTCCATGGACCTATTCTGATAAATTATTTCTTTAAATCCCGCTTTTATAGTTGCTGTTATAGTTGCACAGCATCGCGGTTCGTCGATGTACTCTGCTATATAGTTTGCGTCATCCTGAGAAAGCTTATCCTCAACAAGAAAGCTGTTATCTATCGACTGTTTATCAAGAGTACGCGCATTAAATGTTGTAGTACTTAATAGACCAAGTCCGCCATAGTTATATTCAATGCTGATTTTCTTTATGGAAATATCAAAACGATTGAGGTTCGTTGCTCTGAGCCAAATCCGACACTGTGGCAGTTCATGAAGCCATAATTCAAAGGGTTTGTTTCTCGCTCGTATATCTATATCCACCCTTTTTAAAATGCTTTCTTTTGAGCAACACGACATAATTACCAAGCTGTACAACTTAGAAAGCTGCTTGCCGATAACAGAAAACTTAATCTTGCCTGCCCAAGAAATAATACTGCCTAAAACTACCAAACCCACGCCACTGAATATCCATTCAATGTTATCTTTCAAGATCTCAATCATTGATTTTTCCTACAAGCGTGGGAAAGCCAATATTATCTTTAAAATAATCACTCATTTTCTTCATGCTTTATCAAAGCTTTGGCTAACCAATCTAATCCGAAACTTATTAAATAAATACTAACGCTAAAGACCCACCATGTGACAGGAATCGCCTTATTTTCTATTGACTCTGAAGCTGCTTTATAACATTCCTCAGCCAGGTCTTTGGGCAAACCCTGTTGGGCAATGGCCATTGCGCCATCCCATAAAGAAAAAAGCGTCAGTACTACAACTGTCACTATTGTAGCCTTATTTGCCAAATGCTCGTTATAAAACTTAGGCTTATGCCATGCTGCTATAAGGAGCATGGCTAATATACCGGTCATTATATACTTTTCTTCGAACATCTATATTTTCCCTAATATCTTTCGTTTTGACGATAGCGAAATACTGACACTGTAGTTTTGCTACATACTCATATCAGAATCATGACTATTTGATTTGCCACTGGTCAATGCTGCTTCAATAGTATCAATTTGAGAAGCTATCGTGTCACCCACGTAAGGCCAAAACTCTGTCCGGTTCAGGGTACGCTCTCGAATATCTTTAGGCACAAATCGGGACATTTCTCTTTCAAAGTCTGATTTCGTTTCAGGCGAGGCCAGAATGAAGCCGCGGTGTATCTCTAGATTATCGAGAAACTCATCTTGGGTCTTACCACGCATTTCAAGCTTCTTTTCCACCAGCGACGCTTCAATTGGCACATTCTGTTGGTTTAGCCATGCCAGGTCCCATACATCCCGGGGTTTGATCCGTCGCTCCCTAAACGCTAACGCAATAAGCTTGTCGGCAAGTATCTCTTTGGTACTTTGCACTGGGATTGGAAAACCTTCGATAGGCGAGATTACTTCATAAAAATTTTTTGCAGGACGTCGAACCTTATCAAATGAATCATAGCGGCAAATATCGATATGCATCTTCTGTGAAGGTAAATCTGGGCGCTTAGGGTTTTTAATGATGGTAACTTTCCAGGTTGACGTGTCGCCGCGGTCGATGACAGGCTCGCGCACATTCACGTCCAGCATGAATTTATTTTGTAAATTTGACTCTATATCAGCGGATAACGACGAGAAGTCCTTCGGTGAAAAATGCGCCCCCCCGGTGAAATCTAAATCTTCTGACAAACGATTGGAGCCGTGGCAAAGACGCAGTGCTGTTCCGCCGATAAAAGTCAGATGCTCCAAAAATCCTTCGTTGTGCAGAATATATAGCAATTCATGATGCACAATCTCTTTTTCTACGACATCTTCCAACCCTATCAATTGTGGGTTGTTCTCAATTGCCCGAGTGACCAAACCACTAATCATTGACGACCTCTTCATTTATCATGTCCGTATTTCTCCCGACCCGCTTTAAATCAGCAATCGCACGCTTGGCTCTGGCCCGAAAAATCCGTGTATCAGGATCATAATACACATCTTCCTCGGACAGGTTTTTGCGACTTGTGTGCGTGAACTCGATTGTCCCATATCGCGTCTCTATTTTACCACTGCGCCCTTGTGTCATAACGGTAAGGTAGCCAAAGGGGATTTGCGATATTATCCCTTGTCTAGAAAGTTCACTTTCTAAGCTGACATAGATAAATTTATCCCAGTGCAAACGAGAGGCAATGTATTCAAGCACTCCTCGTTTTGTAGGCTCATTGCCAGGCAATGCATATATGTCCCGGCAAACTTTCAATAGCCATCCCTTTGAAACACCTTTGGACAACTTCTTTCGAAAATTGTTATTTACGCTTTCTTCTGTTGCCAATCCGATATCGCGGGTCGTAAATATCCCGAAGTGACCGTTTTTAATGGCAAGATGTAGTGCAGTAGTAACCTTAAGAGCAAAGTTCATATGCACTTTTTCTCCACACAGGCGAATTTATGTATAGATAATAGCATAAATTCGCTAATTTACACATTTTCGCCTTTATGGCGAAAAAATGTGGTCATAAAAGTTTTTTTTAATGGCCGTTTTACGAAATGGGTTTTGCGTGTGATGATCATAGAGTGCAGCGGCAAGAATGGACCTAAATGATTTACAAACCGACCACTATTGTTTGATTAGTTGGTCTTTCCACAAGTTCGCGCTATTCAAAAGCTGGTTGTGAACTTGTGGTGAATATATCTGCAGTCGAGTTGAGGCAGCTAAAACTTGTTCGGGGTTAGTTATGAAGCTTTTTAACTCACAAAGTAGCTTTTGCATCGAAGTTGTACCGTAATGTCGATCTACCTCCGCCCAGACCTCTTGTGGGGGCGCCCCCCATTGATGAAACATCATCAACAGATCGATAAAGTCTGTCTTGGCTGGCGCAATCCCTCCGTCAGTAAGTGAAAGTATCTTGGTGATATAACAACTTGACCGGCCAATACACTCAGCGGGGAAGGGCGCTTTAATTGCTTTTTTTAAACGAAACCCTGTGAGATTTTTAATCTCTACCGTCAACGATGTACCGTTTATGCTTATGACCGTCCTTATCCCGTACTGGTCGCATATAACCTCACGCGCCAGCTCAAAAGGTTTAGTGGTTATTTCCCCCAGACTGGTTGTGCTGACCTGAGCTCTTACAGCTCGGAAACTTTGAGTATCTAAGCATAGAAAATCAAGATCACCCGATTCGCGGTATTGGCCCAGTTCCATTACTATCCGGGTATCACCACCAACCAAAACATGATTCATGCGCAGAAAGTCTTTGTTGAAGGTGGCCAACGCCATTGCGACGACTTCATGTCGCTTATATTTATAAGTCACATCAGTCTGCCGGTAAAAAGTGGCCGTTGCCCTGTTCTGCAATTAGCCGGTCGATAAGGACGCGCTCAGCTTCCATTAACTGGTCTTCATCCAGGTAACGCCAGCGGCTCTCATAGTAGGTGAAAGCTTCTTTGTCGCTTATTTCAGTGCGACCTTTCTGGTCCCATAATATGGCTTCCAGTTGTGGGTAGTCTGTAATCTGAATCATGCGCTGTCCAAAATAACCTTATAGCTGAGTGAACACACAATACACTCATTTATTAAGGCGCAAATTCGTTTCCTTACGCAGCTGGGTAGGGGAGCCGTCCATCAACATAAAATTGTTCAATACGAAATGTCACGGGGAATTGTCTTGGCAGAGAAAACCTCAAGATTTTGCCGTTCGGTAATGTTTCGCACTGGACTGCCGTGATGTTTTCCGGCTTTGTCGACGTGATCACTGCTGGTGTATCAATGGCCACATTTATTCCTTCACTTGCCCTGGCTGATATGAATCTGATGACCTCAGCACCAGCCTTGCGCGCTTCACCGCCTACAGCTTGCGAGTACGCATAGGACGTTTTACTTGTGAGTTCGGCGATAACGTTAGCATCCGAAGCTTCCGTCAAATCTACTAACTTTTCAGTTTCAGCATGAACAGAGAATAGCTGGTGATCAGAGTGAACCTTACCTGGGTAAGCTGTCTGCATACCATCAAAGAACACAAACCGATAAAAAGCTGATTCGGCAAGGCAGGTTTGCTCATCTTCACTTGCGTAAAAATAGCTTGCCTCGGCCCGGGTACCAAATCGTGATCCATGTTTGAGAGGTGGGTACCGGAACGGGGCTTTTATCAGGTAGTCGTACTTACCGACATCTTCTGGGTAGGGCGGCTTGAAGTCTTCAAGTATATCCTCCAATACCGCCTGTTCTTCAAGATCATCCACCAACGCGTAAGTTGCAGCTTCTTCTTGAGATTCCACCAGCCGGTATACTTTGTCCTCATACACGCGTAAACCACCACAGTGACCGATTACTTCAAGAGGCTTCAAACCTTGGCTCGCATTGCATCCAGGTACGCATTTATGTCAGCTAGGCCGGTAATACGTGTGACTAATTGCCTGGGTATACCGCGCAGATGATTGTTTGAAGTTGAGAACCAATGCTTCATTGCAGCCTTATCGCCCCCAAGGATTGCATATAACGACCGGTAAAGGCGAATAAATAGCACTTGTATCTCATGCTCTTTGCTGTTTGCACTAAATCCCTGAGAACGGGCAAGCGTTGCGCGAGTTTTGCCTATAATCGCCGCTGCCTCGGCATCGGTTAAGCCGAAGTCTTTATAAGCGCTCCTATAGGCCTTAGCAACTAACATCTGTCTGTCTACACTTTGCTTTTCCATGTTGCTCCCTTCGCAAACGAAACAATAGAGTTTGTATAATTATAGGCATGCGGCTGTTAAATTGCACGAATTTACACATCGAATGATATTCTAATGTGCCTTTTCTTGCTGGTTTTTTGCAAGATGTGCGAGTGCGGTGTCACGCTCCTACGGTACCTGCGCTCATAATTATTGTTGTTCCGCCTCCAGTTGAAGCAACTCCGTATTTCTACCTACTCGTTTTAAATCGGCAATCGCACGTGCCGCTTTGGCCCTGAAAATACGCGCAACGGAATCATAATAGTAATCGTCTTCATTGAGCTTCTTTTGCGGTTGAAATGAGTAAATTCGAACGTGCCATACCGCGTTTCTAATTTACCACTGCGTCCTTGTGTCATTACAGTAAGGTAACCGAAAGGGACTTGCGATATTATTCCTTGCCGTGAGAGTTCACTTTCAAGACTCACATAAATGAATTTGTTTCAGTGATGCTTCGAAGCAATATACTCAAGCACTCCGATTTCGGCTGGCTCATTGTCAGGAACCGAACACATATCCCGGGTCAACCTTAACAGCCACCCTGCAGCGACTCCTTTGGATAATCGCTTACGAAAATTCTCATTAGCACTTTCGCCCAGTGATAAGCTGATATCGTGGGTGCAAAATATTCCAATATGCCCATTCTTAATAGCTGTATTGAGTGTGGTTATTACTCGCAGCGCGAAACTCATTTGCCATTCTCTCAAGGGGACCTAGTTAACAGATATGGTAACATTATCATTTGCTATACACTTTTTCGCCATATAAGCGAATATATGTGCATATACTTTTCTGAGAGGATGTATGAGCTCAATTGAAAACCTAATTGAACACACCAACAACTTTTTTAATTTGCACTGGCCAGAGTCACTGAACCGTCCCCGTCCGGAATGGAAATCAGACTGGAACTGGCAGGGCTCAGTTCCTCACCATGATAAACGCGGTGTTTACTGTCTATTCGATGGCGCCGGCGACATTTTGTATCTTGGTATTGGCGCGTCAGTGGGAGGAGGGAAGCGTGTGGGCTTTGGTATATCTCGCCGGCTACTGGCCCACGTCATAACAACAGATAAAACGAAGGGGCGGGGCCATTATATACCGAAGAGAAGATGGGCTGATGTAAACTCGCTTGCTGCTATCGGCTTTCCGAACGAGTATTCATATCTGGCCCTGGCTCTTGAGGATTATCTTATTGAGAAGCTTAGCCCGCCGAGGAACAGAAGTAAAAAGAGTCGGAATAAGACACAAATTCTATCGAGTAGTGCAAAGAACGACTAACCCTGACAACTAATATTGCCAATTTCGGTCGTTTTTTGAAAATGCTGCTACTATCGACTTTGTAACTGTATGCCAACTTACAAGGAGATAGTAATGAACAGTTCAATGGAAAAACATCAATTCGATGATAATGTGCGTTTTGCTCAGATCAGCTTTTGCCTTTGGTTCATCTGCGGTCTGACGCTATATTTAACTGAACTTTTGCAAGTGGGCAAAGCTGAGTTAGGAGCTATTTTAGGGCTGTTTGTAATCGGCGCTTTCATATGCGCAAGCTGTGCTGGACGAGAGCTCAAATATAGAGGCCGAATGGCCCCCAAGTTGAACCTGCGAAGGTCATCTTCAAGGTTTTTTATTTTCAGCGTAGTCATGACACCAGTTATGTTTCTCTCATTTGGTCTGTGGACATTCGACTTTCTACAGCTGTTGGGTAATTACACTTTGTCAGTATTACTCTACCCACTGTTGAGATATGGTGTCGCGTGTATCCTGGATGAAATATAAAATCATCAGTTGTCAGCTCAAAGTCATCGCGTGATATTTGCGATGGCTTGTCCGCTAGCACATCACCCGCGGTATATCACTCCATCGAGTCGTCGCACGCTTTGACAGAAACTCACGCTTCATATCGAACTTCTGCTCTATTCCGCGGCTGGCAAACTGCAATGTATGGCGGCCGTACCGCGAGTTGATACTATCAAGCATCTTCATTAGACTGGGATCGTCTTGGCTGACGGCAAACAAATCTTGTTGCTGGTACTGGCTATCATGTAAATCCACTAGACCAACGCCGCATTTATAGTACCGGGTACCGGATTTATAAAGTTGGGGCAGGGCTGCAGAAATCGCGCCTAATATAATCCGTGTATCACAGGTGGGAACCTCAAACTGGTGATAAACGGATTTTTTGAAGTAGGGGGCGTTATCGTGGGGCGATGAGGCGGCGAATATGACCATGCCGGCGCACAAGCTGTTTTGCTCGCGCATTTTTCTGGACGCTGTTTCGCCATGCCCGCTAAGTGCATTCTTCAACTCAATATTGCAGGTTACCCGCTTGCCAAAGCTGCGCGTACTGTAAATTTCCTTTTTGGCAGGCCTGACAGTGTCCCACTGATAATAGGCTTCCCCTTTAAGCTCTCTGACGGTATTTTCCATCAAAATGGAGAAGTCCTTACGGATTTTCTTTGCCGGCTGTTCTGCCAGTTGCCAAGCGTTTTTTATACCCATGACATCGAGTCGCTTAGCCAACCTTCGACCGACACCCCACACATCGTCACACGCCATTTGGGATAGCACATGCTTTCTATCGTTGTACGTTGCAATGAGCGCGACCCCCGTCGCCCCCGGGAGCTTTTTACTGGCATGGTTAGCCGCTTTGGCCAATGTCAGTGACGGGCCGAACCCCACCCCCACCGGTAACCTAACATGGCGCCAAATGGTCTTTCGTAAATCATGACCTAATTCTTCCAGATAATCTTTTGTATATTCATCCGGAAACCGCATGAAGCACTCATCAATTGAATAAATGTGTGTTTCACCAAAGCTTTCACACGTTTCCATCATTCTTTGGCTGATATCCGCATAGAGTTCGTAGTTGCTGCTCTTTACCACGAACCCTGCTTTACGTGCCTTATCTGCGACTTGAAAATACGGCCCAAATTTACTGATGCCCAGTTCTTTACCCAACCGCTTGGCTATCGGGCACATGGCCACAATACAGCCATCGTTGTTACTGAGCACAATTACCGGCTTATTTCGGATAGTCGGGTCAAACACTTTTTCGGCTGATGCGTACATGCCAGTAGCGTCAATAAGCGCTAGCATACGAGGTGTGCCAATGGTTTATGTAATCTTATAGAGCGAATAACCACGCCCTCTATCTGAAAGTCATCCCCTTCTTTTAAGAAATAGGGGGAGATATCATCTGAGCCGGCCACCAGGCATCTGTTGCGTTTATCCACCCGCTTACAAATAAAAACACCATTTAAGTTGGCTACGCAGATACACATGTCAGTGATGGGTTCAGCCCGTGAAATAATGAGCAGGTCACCATCAAATATACCATCCCTTACCATCGAATGACCTTGCGCCATCGCGATGAACGTAGCGCTAGGCTTATCGATTAGCAATGCATCAAGGTCTAAACCCAATTCGGTGTATTCTTTGGCCGGGGATTCGAACCCAACGAGACCAGCTTGCGCCTTGATAGGAATAACTTTTAACATCGCTACCGCTATTAACTGTATTTATGTACAGTATTTTAGTTATGATAAGCGTCTATGGCAATTGCTGTATTGAGCTTGGCACCAAGATTCTACTAAGGTGATGATTTGCTATCATTTCTTTTTTTAGCCTCGACATCCGGCTTATAGAGTGAATTGAACACGGACTATCTAGACCTATGGAGGAGTGTCAGTGAATTATAGGATGCTACCTAAATTAGAGCATTGCTCAGGCGCCACTCTCAATGCATGCATTTGTGATGCTTTGAGTTATGTCTGCCGCCTGACTGAGATCCTTATAACGGAAATCGAAGCCGTCACTCAGGAAGGCTACGTTCAAGCAAAAATATCAGGCGATAACCGCATATTTGCTTACAAGGATTGTCAGGGTGATGTCATTGTGGAAATAACGAAGCTTAAAACAATTCTGATATTTGCACTTTCGAAAAAGGACAACTGGTCAATCAAAAGCATGCATACCGCGTTAATTGTGCGGACCAACTCGAAGGCGGCAGATGTTGAAATTCCAGATGTCCACAGTATTCAAATGCAAAAATTGAATGCTTGAAATCACAATAGTAGGAAATGTGAGCTCAAATTAGGTGGATTAGTCTGACGCTACCAGACACACTAACGTCAGAGATTAATCAGTTCTAAAAGTCTGTTCAGTACGTATTGCAGACATTGGGCAAAGGCTCAGATTCTATTCAAAAATATTGTTATGATGTGACTAGGGAACTAGGGGCTTACCAAACTTAACAAGCCGAAACCTCTAATGTTGGATGTAGCTAATAAAGGGACTTACATCATGAAATATACAATTCGCGTATGGGCACTCGGTGCTTACCCAGAACTCAGTATTGAAGAAGATCAATACAATAATCTCAAGCAAGCTAGGCATTGCTTATCTGCTGCTTTAGCTATTGAAGAAAAGTACGAGTTACTTCTTTCAAACTATTTGGATTTAGAAAAAGAGTGCCTGAGTATTACATCAGATTACATGGTTCGAAGTTCAACAGATTATTCAGGCTTTTTTGATACCAGGTTGGCATTTAATAGAAGAGTGGTCAATCTGCTAACTTCTACAAAATTGTATATTGATCAAATTCAGCAGCACGTTAAGGCATGTCTCCCTGATAGGTTGGATATTGGCAATGAAGTAAAAGCATTATTTTCCGCTGAGTACGATAACAATTTTGAATATCGTTTTATGGAGGCGTTGAGAAATTATGTTCAACATAGAGGTTTAGCTGTTCATTCGACATCTTTAGGTGGACAGTGGACCTCTCATGATGAAGACGGAGAGCTTGAATATAAGACCCGCCTTTTCACCCATAAAGCAGAAGTAGATAGCGATAGTGCTTTCAAAAAGCAAGTCTCAAAAGAAATGCAGGAAAAAGTCGATTTAATTCATGCAACAAGAGTGTATGTAGGTTCAATTAGCAAAATACATTGTGAAATTAGAACTTTGGTTACACCCTCCTCTCAAAATTCTAGGAATTTGATTCTAGAGTCTATAAACGCATATGAGGCTATCAATGGGAGCAAGCCCGTAGGTTTAAATGCTATTAGGTCTATTACGAAGGAACCAGTTGACGAAACGATTGAAAAATTCCCATTGTTACTTGAATGGGATGATATCCGTCTAGATCTTATAAAAAAGAACAATAGCTTAGTAAATCTCAACAAGCGGTATGTCAGTAACAGCACTAATAGCAAAGCATTACAGCGGTCAAGCCGCTGAATGCGGCGTTGACCGTCCGCTCCTTGTCTGTTGATGCCTGTCAGTGCTCACTATTAGGCTGTTCATTACGTATACCGGACATTAAATAGCCCAAGAGAATCTCTTGGGCTATTGTAATAACCTATTTGGCCCTTATTGCATCAAGTAAAGCGATATCAAACGCATCCACATATTCAACCTCAATGTCAGGATTTATACCGACCTTTTCCCAGTTCTCGTTGGAATTTGATAGTAAAGGTTTAGCCAATGAAATCCGAAAAGTAAGCTCATCGGTTATTCTTCTTACGCCGACGTAGTACCCGGCACCAGCGGTCACACTGCCAACTACTTTGGCTTTTCCATAGTCTTGTAAAACCCCTGCGAACAGTTCTGATGCGCTAGCTGTTGAATTGCTAGTTAGTAGCCAAACTGGATAATCGTTTAGGAAACGCTTGTGGACAGGTGAAGTATCAACCTTAATGACGTCTTTGTGATTTTGGTCATTTGTCTCTACTGACCAAAGCACTTTTCCACCTTCAATAAAATAGCTCAGCATATGCTGAACGAGATAAGGTGAGCCCCCAACAGTGTCCCGCATATCTATTATTAACCCGTCACTATTGCGCAGAAATGCGAAGGCAGTATCGGCTGTTTTAAGCGCTTCATCCGAAGGGTGGAACTTATTAAATTTCAGATATCCGATGTTATTGTGAACGTACTTAACTTCTTCAAAAGCATGGTTATATGAAAGTCGCCCGTTTTTTTGAGGAAGGATATGGGTTAGAGGCTCGTTAGGAGTTTGCAACATAAGGCTCAAATGAACATCACCAGAAATGTTGCGTATGTCACGTCCAATTACTTCTGCAAAATCCTTCAGTGTGGTGACTTCTTTATATGCTCCCTGCTTTAGCCGTTCGTTTATTACTGAAACTACGTAAGGAGTAGCGGCAACATCAATATAGTTTGCTGTGAATACCGCTAAAGTTTGATTTATCAATCCTGCTACATCTTTCTCGGAAAGCTTGTTAGCGCTAAGGGGGAAGGAACTAAATAAAAAAAAGCAAAAGCTGACGGCCATCAGAGACCATCGAAAATAAACATTCTTCATAATATTTCTCTTGTAGTAAAAATCTAGATTTGGATTTAAAGCGATTTTTAAAAGAGAAACTAATCCGCTATAGCAAGCTGGCGATACTGACTATTACTTTCCTTCCATTGGCTTACTCTGTAACTTGAGATAGTTAACAATTCAAACCAATGATACTTAATAGGCTCAGAATAAAAATTTGCGTCGGATTTGCGTGAGGCAAGGAATTCGCCGATTATAAGAAAGCTAATCCACAAGGGCTGTTGAAGTGGATGACGGAAAAGACTGGACTGAGGAGTTTGTACTATAAACCCTTCGGCCTCTACTTGCACATCTTCAAGCTGATATACCGATTGCTGAGAACACAATTCGATCCTATCTGCGAGGACCAAACCGGAAAAAAACACCATTGAAGTGAAAAAAACAACTGTTAGAAACTGCACGAACTCCCTTAGCATCAAACTTGTCTTCCATCACATTCCTTTGAGGATCAGCCTAATAGTCTCATAGTTTTTCTCACTATAAAAGCTCGGTGCAGGCATGTCTTCTCGCAGTGGTACTTGAGCTGAGTTATTTCGATAAACATAAATTTCATCACAAGTTAAAGCAGAAGGTCTTATCTTTGACCGTCCGTTGTTTGTCTCAAGAAGTCCCTGACGCTGTGGGGCTGAAACGTACGTAAACCGGACCTTGGTGATGTAGCGAAGAGTGAAGTCCTTTGGGTTACTCAAAAATGCTCCTTGTGATACATGCTTATAATAGGACAGATAGTGCGATATGAATCGCCACTGATTTCCTAGCCTTAACTATGAATGTGAAGCGGCTCGACGAAAATTTAGCTATGGCATTCACCAGTTGAACTCACGGCCAGTGCGGTCGTTGACTATCAGGCGATGAAAATCAGAGAAAACTAACGGTTATTTTCATGCACAATGCTTAAGCATGAATTATTTGATATTTTAGATCTAATCTGTGATTATCGAATCGGAATTTAAAACGAAAAAAATAACAAGGAATAAGTATGTTAACCCAACTAAAAGGTGTGCAAAGTAGATTCGAAAGATGCGGATTATTTCTAGCTTTCACTGTTTTGCTTGTTTTAGGGATAAGTCCTTTTCATGGTGTTAATGCCTCTACACCAGCCGAAAACGAAGCAGAGGTCTCCGTTATCAAAAGAGCAATGCCAGTTTATCCAAAGTATGCAGTAAAAAACGGTATTGAGGGCACGGTTTTATTAAGTTTTAGTATCGAAAAAGATGGCAATGTATCAGATATTAAAGTCGAAGCGTCTGACAAAGATGGATTGTTTGATGGGAATGCAATATTGGCGGTTCAAAGGTGGGTTTATACTAAACCAGTCAAAAAAATTAGAAATAATTACATAGCATTAGAATTTGCACTTACAGACGACCCTGATACTTCTTTCTTCAGCAATGTTGAAATAATACAAGTTGAAGGACACTAAATTCCAGTATCCGCTTTCTGCTATTAGCACTAAATCGAGCTTTTTTTCACTCAGCGTCGGCAAGTGGCACAAACCTGAAGTGACTAACACTAACTCAGTATGTCTGTTGTTTGTCTCACGGTGCCTCTGACGCTGTTGGGCTGCTCCGTACGTCAAGGTGACGATAAAGCTGATTAAAAATAGCCCTATTCCGGTAATAACAATTACTGCGGATAACGTTACTGAATTTTACCAGTACAAAGAAATATAAAAACGGCTTAACAGCAGCCCGAGAAAACGATATAGGTTGAAGTCACCGTGGCAGATTAAGAATGAGCATGTAAGATCAATGTCGCACTTGGAAGTTGATACTAGGTCTAATAGAAAGGTGGTATAAATATAACCTCGCGCTATTGGTATATTTTGTTGCCGATAGCTTCGAGTCAAACGAATTATTGAAGTAAAGGATTTATATCTTTTAGCATTTTGAAGTACAGGGAGCAGTATATGTCCACGATATTATCCATCAATAACAAGTTATTGAGTTTTAGAGGGCGAATGTCCATTGGTGATGAAAACGGAGAGCAGCTTTACGACGCTACTGGGCAGTTCGCGTTGTTCAATCCAACTTGGATTCTGAGAAAGCGCAACCAACAAATCGCTACAGTAAAACGTAAAATGTGGCCTTTTTGGTCTCTTATGTGGGACATTCATTCTTCTATTGGGGACTTTCAAGTGAAGCGAAAACTCTTTTCTTGGAGCCGTATCTATTACGTTATTGGTGGCAAATATGACGGCGCTATAATCGAAGGAAACTTCTGGGATCTAAAGTTCAGCGTCACTCATCAAAAAAAAACCATTGCTTCTGCGAAAGGAAAAATCTTGTCAATACGTGATACTCACTCCATTGAAGTATACGATGACGAAAGTGACAGTGAAATATTTACCACAATAATGATGGTTGTCCTCCAACTTGACAGAAGAGATGAAAGCAACAACTCAGAATGATTTAGTGTTTTATAGCTGCATTTGTGTCAATACTTAGGAAGCTTAAAGGTCTTGCACAAATCGGAAATTTTCGTGCCTTAGCTGGACAGGCAGAAATGTACGTAAACCAGCCGGTGAGATTGTCGGTAGCTTGTTTAATATTTTGTAACAATGCGTGCGCAAAACTAAATTTTAGTATCAACGTGTTTATGTTATCTTTTTAAGTCTTAATATTTTGAACGACAAAGACCAGTGTGAAATCTCGAACATTGCTATTCTCTATAATCATGCTTTTAGCTCTCAATGGATGTGCCGGGTCCAAAAATGATGCTTTCCATCAGAAAAAAAATGATTCCCAGTCTGTTTCTAATGCCGTTCAAAATGCTAAAACATTAGAAGACAAAATATTAATTAGTAAATTTTCTGACATCTCAACGCTTCTTAATGCTACCGACTTCTCAGGCAATATTATAATCGCTCATGGAGAGAAAGCGGTATTTAAAGACTTCTTCGGGTATTACAATCGCGCAAAAAGTTTAAAATACAATGAACAAACAGTATTTGATATTGGCTCATTAACAAAACAGTTTGTAGCGACGGCGATTATGAAGTTAGTGGAAGAAGGAGTAGTTTCCGAATCAGATAGATTATCGAGATTTTTTGATAGCGTGCCTAACGACAAACAGGAAATTACGGTGTTTCATCTTTTGACACATAGTTCCGGGTTTGCAACAAACTTCGAAGACAAGTCTGTTTATGGCTTGATGCCACACGAAGAACTTCATCTAAAAGCATTCCAAACAAAACTTGCATTTATTCCGGGTGAAAGGTATCAGTATTCGAACGTTGGATATAGTTTGCTTGCACGCATCATCGAAAAAGTTTCAGATGAAAATTGGGAAAACTATATTCGCGCTAATTTATTATTACCAACTCAAATGTATCAAACTGGATATCGGCTACCAAAATATAACGAAAACAATATTGCGATAAACTATGGGGCCGACCAAAACTTACTACAGAGACTTTTCAATATTGAGGCACAGAGCAAAAGTGTCGGCCATTCTTTAGAGCATGAACTGATTTCTCCGGGCGAAAGATGGTATGAAGGCGCTGGAGCGTTTCTCTCTACTCAAAACGATATGTTTCATTGGTATGTATCAATACGCAATGAAGCGCTCTTGAAGAAATCAAGTTGGACCCAAATATTCACTCCACATGTTGCTCAAAATGAATCATCGAGCTCTCATTATGGCTTTGGCTGGGTTATCACAACGAAAAACAACGAACGTCTATTTACGCATAACGGCTCAAATGGATATTCATTTGCTGAGTTTAATTACTTCCCTGAATCAGATGTCTTCGTGTTTGTATCAACAAATGATATCGATAACTACCCCGATAAAATAATGGAGCGGATTTATCGTTTTGCGATTGAATCGGTCGAAGAGTGAATCAATAATTCTATAACTCGACTGTCCGTTCCTTGTCTGAGTGCGACGGCCGATCCTACTGCCATACTTTAGTTTCCTACCAGACAGGAGACAACTCATGGCAATTCAAATCCATTCACCTTGGAACAAAGACCGCATTATTGGTCAGAAAAAGCCTCTTCAAATATCACATATATGGGGTATCAGAATTCGTTTAGAGCTTGAAGGGCGGACACGTGACCTCGCATTATTCAACCTTGGTCTCGACAGCAAACTGCGCGGCTGCGATCTCGTGAAACTAAAAGTATCAGACGTGGTATGCGGACGTTCAGTCCTAAG
>NZ_KB899395.1 GCF_000378185.1 Salinimonas chungwhensis DSM 16280 | reverse complement strand
AATGCTAGCAGGCCCGCTTTTGTATCCGGTAATTGCTTATCTTTACTGATAGTGGCCTTCCAGTTCTCGAACTTGCTGTTATCAATTTTATAGACGGCACCATTAGCAGAGATAAGCGCAACCTGTTGGCCGTTACCTTCAACCCTTCCGGCAATCGGATCCCCCCACCACAGGCAGCAAGATTAAGCGAAAGTGCGATAACTACGATGGATTTCTTTAACATTTCAAAGTCCCTTAAAAAACAAAGGTGTCAGGGTACTTTCAATGCGATGCGAGTCTCTAGCATTTATGTTCGAAAAATCGGGATCGTTGGCTGATACGCTTAAATGAACTTATCGATGCAGTTGAGCATATTTTCTTTTCAGGCTGTACTCAGCCCATCGGGTTCTGCCCCGTTTTCACGGACGGTTTGATAAAGACGTAAACCTACTATCTTGGTTCGCTAGTCTACGTCGCATTCTTGGATTATGGAACCGCTCGACGTAATCGAATACGTCAGCTCTCGCTTCGTCCCTTGTTCGATATTGTCGATAGTTAATCCGTTCACGCTTCAGCACACCGAAGAACCCTTCACAGGCAGCGTTGTCTGCACAGTGGCCTACGGCACTCATGCTACTGGTTAAGTTTTCGCGTTTGAGTAATTTCTGATAATCGCCGCTGGTAAACTGTGTCCCGCGATCAGAGTGCAACACCACGTTATGCTGCTCCTGGCGCTGCCAGACCGCCATTTCGACGGCACGCATGACCATGTGCCTGTCCTGACGATGATGCATTGACCAGCCCACGATGAGTTTGCTGAACAGGTCAAGCACTACACACAAATAGAGCTTGCCTTCCAGTGTCGCGATTTCAGTGATGTCAGTGACCCACTTGGTTTCCGGCTCCTGCGTCGTAAAGTCGCGCTCAAGATGGTTGGCAAGTCCGGCAGGGCGCACTGACTTTCGCTTTGCGCCTCTGCCTTTCTTACGTGGCCAGCCATACAGCCCATTGACTGACATGACCCGGGCAATACGATTTAAGCTGGCTTCAATACCTTCACTTTGCAGATCTTCATGCATGCGTGGTGCGCCAATGATACCGCCGTTATCGTCGTGAATTTCACGCATTCGCTCAAGCAATTGTGCATTGGCGATGTCACGCGCACTTGGTTGACGCTCCACCCACGCGTAATAACCGCTTGGCGAAACATTCAGGCAGCGACACATCATGCGAACTGCAAAGCTTTCGCGACAACGCGATATCGCCTGATACCTTACGGTAACTCTTTGGCGAAGAACGATGCCGCTTCGCGCAAAAAATCGCGTTCCTTTTTGACTTTAGCCAGTTCCCGTTTCAATTTCGCCATCTCTTCATCGCGAGGGCTGCCGTGGCCTTTAAATGCCTGCTCTTTGGATTGTTCAGCTTCACGCTTCCAGCGATTTAACAGGTTAGGGTTAACACCGATATCCAGTGCTATCTGACGGCAACTCACGCCCGGTTGCTGGGTGAGTAAAACGGCTTCGCGTTTAAATTCCGGGGAATACTTTCTTCGCTTGGTCATAGACACTCCTTCTAGGCATAGTATGCCTTCTTATGGATGTGTCCGTAAAATCTGGGTAGAACCCATCCGACTATTACAGCGCAGTCAAAAACTTCTTTAACCCATCTGCATAGATACTCAGAAGCCTTAACGGTCAGCGCCTCAAAAGCGATTCCAACTAAGTACTTCCTTGCCCAATCTTCGCTTTCACCTTTAAAAAAGTCCGGGCTATAACCTAAGTCATTCCCCCTGGCATAAAGGGTTATATTATTCTCATGACAATAAACAGCGGCCATCAAAGAAATTAAACTCGATGACGCTGATTTCATATCATTCGAGTCAAAAGAGCCCTTCAATTTTTCACTTCCCATTACTTCTCGTTCTGTTCAGGATTGACGACATGTTGAAAGTAGTCTTCGCTAAACTCAGTCATCATCAGTACCGGTTCACCTTTTTTAATGACAGAGCCGGCGTTCCCGGTCGATGGAATGACTTTGACGGTTTGTCTGCAGACAACCCTGAAGCCAGCCCAATCATTCCCTGCTCCCATCTCCTTTAATGTGGGGTCGGCTATCCAGCGGGACTCACCTACGCTGAGCTTTTCATTGTTTACTAAACAGTGTAACCGCTGGGCGTCATTCCCATTAGCGTGCGCAGATATCGATATACCGCAAAGAAAGCCGGAAGCAATATACTTTTTCATTATTAATCCTTGAGGGCCGTCAAGGCAGATTTACCATGGCAGCATGGCTTTGCATAAGGTGAATCATGCCTTTAGGTTGCAGGGTCTATGTAACTGGTTGGGGTAAAGGCTACATCATGTGCCCTATTGGGAGCACGACAATAACGTTGATAAATCAGAAAAGTTTTAACTATTTAGGCAAGTTAAAATGCTGCCTCAAAGTCATTGCATATAGCGGAGGAAGGGAAACATTTAGACAGAATGAATCTGTATTACTTAGTATTACAGTTTAATACTGAAGATGAGACCTAACTACTCTCTTATAATAAACAAAAGGAGTACGGGCGCCTGACGATTATCCTTAATCACAATAATTGGAGTAAGAAGGGCAACAATTAGGCATTGAAAGGCCTCGTTACCCTTCAGTGAGATTTGAAGGGCAACAATGCTAGGGCTGCTCACCCCCCGAAATATTGAAAATAGTTATACAAGATAAGTATTACCTCTTGAAGTATAGCGGTTAGCCTTAAATGAGAAACAGACAATAAAACCACATCTATCGAAGACTATAAGTCATTCGCCTAGTACAAGCGATGAGCGTTACCAACTTCGGCCACAAATTCATCCATATTGCCAAAGGCAATCAAACCGGACTCTTTCGCGTAATGCGACCAATTAGAAACCGCTTCCACCACAGCCTTTATCACCTTCTTAGCTTTTGCTCTGCTAATGTCAGCAAAATGCGCCACCGCTAATAAATCGTCTAATTGGATATCTCGTGATTTACCATTAATAGTCATCTGATGCTTACTCGTCCAGCCAGTACCATTGCTATAAGTGATATCGTAAGCTGGCGACAGTTGCCAGACACCAGACTGGTCCATTAAAAACGAAATGTTCTTAGTGTGATCATCTTGGTTAACAGCCACCACATTGAAAACCATCCGCAAATAGAACTGCTCAATTTCCTTGGCCGATAAACCAATTTCACGCATAACGCCTATTGCCTGTTCATAAGAATAGCCACCAGACACATTAAAATCATAGTGAGCCATACCACACAGCGATTGCATGTGAATCTTGTCACCACCATTAAGTCTATCAAAGCGTTTAGTCATAAAGTGAGAGCGCCCGTTTTCTTGAAACAAACGACATTCATTCATTTCAACGCCGGCATCTAAGGCCATTAAGTAATACGCGTATTCAAGTAAACCAAAACCTTTTGGATCTGAGAGCAACTCTTTATCCTTATTGCCCTCAACACCGTCAAACTTTAATAAGTAGTAATCGAAACCTTCACCAGCCGGAGCTTGACCAGTTTTAATGACATTAGTTTCTTTATTCCATGCAATAACCGCTTTTGCTCGCGCACCACCAGCTGATGTACCAACTAAAATAATTTGCTCAACCGTTTCTTGTCGTGCCTCCTGGCTCTCATGATCAAACGTCTCAGTTAACTCTGTCTTTTTTTGGAGGGCCTTATTCGCTAAATCTACCAGTTCACTTAATTGAATCACAGATACGCTTTTTTTTAACTCACCTACAGTCGGCCTAAACTCTAACCCCCCCATACCACGAGAGCCAATATAACAAAGACGCTCTATTGGACTGAATGATTCTGGATCGCGAGAATTACGCTCTAACCACTGGTCGATTAATCGGTTACCAAACTTGTCCGGCAAACTATCGGCCAGCATTCCTGGCAAACCTTTAAAGGTTTCTTCTGATAAATTACCGAACGAATAGGACTTACCGCTTAACGGCATCTTAATTGGTGACAACTCTATGCCCGAACGCTGAAAGTGCTTTGAATACTCAAAGAATCCCAATCCCCTTTGCCAGGTGACTGAGCCCACTAAGGTATCCCACAAATATACATCAGCCTTTTCGATTACTTCTGCCATTACTTGCCCTTACCTCCGTGTGATTTTCGAATCTGTTTATTCCACGTAAAACCCGGTGATGGCTCTTTATCACCCTTAGTTTTTGAAACACGCTTACGCTTTTCATTCCTTGTTGTAAGCAAAGATGCTGACTTAATTGGCGGCTCCGGCATAAAATTATCTATTTCATGTAACTTGCCCAAAGCACGCATTATAGCTAGCACCTTTAACATTCCAACGCTTCGTTTACCGCCCTCTAAGCCCTGAACAGTTGAGACATTCACCCCAGCTTTATCAGCCAATTCTTGTTGCTCTAGCCCTTCATTAAGACGCGCCTGCAAGAATCGTTTACCTATCATTTCCAAAATAGCTGCGTTACTTCTTCTATCGAAATCCATAATAGTGTTTATTTCCATTATTAAGAGTATATATTGACATTATAATGCATAAAAGCACTATTAAACAATTACCTTTATATTGCATAAAAGCATTATTATGTCGATAAATCGACACTGCAGTGCTTATTTACACTATTAAATATTTACTTCTCTAATTGGAACCCTAGCGCCTGCCTGCGTATTAGACAAAGAGCCTAACTTCCCTTTCTAAACCATTCACGAGGGCTGTGCATGTTCAATATAGTAATTCAGTGCAAGATGGGAGTTTACAGAACGACGAGAGGCCATACAAAATCATATAATAATAAGGAAAAGCTGATCGCCGAGTCTGGCACTGAGAGATGCGCTCAGGTTTAGTTTTATAATGAATGGTGTCAGATAGCGTTATGCGTGATTCAGCTTCCGTTTCCTTCAACCTTTCCGGTTACAGGGTCCCCCCCACCACATGCAGCAAGATTGAGCGTCAGCGCGACGAAAACAATAGATTTTTTAACATCGTTCTAATTCCTTTGAACATAAAAAATAAAGGGTAAGGACTAAACTCATCCGGGTCATATGTCGTAACGTGTCACGCAATTCTTCCGGAGCAGAAACAATACTTGTTCTTATCATCTGTAACGCAACTGTCCTGGCCGTCAAAGCACTTTTACGGCAACTTTTCAGAACTCTTAACTACACTACCATTCCGTCCCTAGATTTGGGTGTAACCGTTTAATGTAGGCTGAAAGCTGCATGCGCAGCATTTTGAGCATCCAACGTATCGTCCTTCCCTCTTTTGCGACGATCAGACTTATCGGGCGCTGTTACTTCTAATACATCTATTCCACTAGATTGCATGTAACGCAATAAGCCTTGGCCATATAACCCTGAACACTCAATACCTACACAAGAGACTTTGCCGAATGATGTCATCCACCTCAGCATTTTCTTCTAACTGTATCGCGTTGTCGGGAAACTCTCGCTCGCTAGGACTTGATTTGAATTATTTACAACCGCAGCAACGTGAATATCCTTATGAGTATCTACGCCGCCAACAACATATCCAGGTTCAACCACTTTTGATTGATTCATTGCGTATTTCCGTCAGTTCAAAGGATATGGGAGAGAGCAGCAAACTTAATACTTGGACATGACAGTAATGAGATAATCACCAGGCCCTTCTTGAGTCAAAAATATTAGCGAAGTAGCCCTCACCAAATAATGAAACCAGACAATCGAAAGATCCAAGGAATGACACAAACCGTCGATCGGAGTGTGGGTCAGAAAGCCCGGTACATTATTGGCACCATGTCTCAATCATGAAACATTAATAAATGATTTACACCATGAAACAAAGCAAAGATATTATTACTATCAGAGTGCAGCACCACGTTATGCTGCTCCTGACGATGATGCATTGACCAGCCCATGATGAGTTTGCTGAACAGTTCAAGCACTACACACAAATAGAGCTTGCCTTCCAGTGTCGCGATTTCAGTGATGTCAGTGACCCACTTGGTTTCCGGCTCCCACTTGGTTTCCGGCTCCTGCGCCGTAAAGTCGCGCTCAAGATGGTTGGCAAGTCCGGCAGGACGCACTGACTTTCGTTTTGCGCCTCTTCCTTTCTTACGCGGCCAGCTATACAGCCCATTGACTGACATGACCCGGGCAATACGATTTAAGCTGGCTTCAATACCTTCACTTTACAGATCTTCATGCATGCGTGGTGCGCCAATGATACCGCCGCTATCGTCGTGAATTTCACGCATTTGCTCAAGCAATTGTGCATTGGCGATGTCACGCGCACTTGGCTGACGCTCCACCCACGCGTAATAACCGCTCGGTGAAACATTCAGGCAGCGGCACATCATTCGAACTGCAAAGCTTTCGCGACAACGCGATATCGCCTGATACCTTACGGTAACTCTTTGGCGAAGAAGGTTGCCGCTTCGCGAAAAAATCACGTTCCTTTTTGACTTTAGCCAGTTCCCGTTTCAGTTTCGGCATCTCTTCATCGCGAGGGCTGCCGTACCCTTTAAATGCCTGCTCTTTGGATTGTTCAGCTTCACGCTTCCAGCAATTTAACCGGTTAGGATTAACACCGATATCCAGTGCGATCTGACGGCAATTCACGCCCGATTGCTGGGTCAGTAAAAAGGCTTCGCGTTTAAATTCCGGGGAATACTTTCTTCGCTTGGTCATAGACACTCCTTCTAGGCATAGTATGCCTCTTTATGGATGTGCCCGTAAAATCTGTATAGAACCCGTATAGCTCAGCTCATATAATCACTTGCATCTAATTAAGGATATGGATGGACGGGATGAAGTTGCTTTCTTAGCTGATAAACACTGCAGGCTTTTATTTAAGATCAATGCTTGACCCAGAAGATACAGGTTGATACTTTCATATGCGAAAAGGGATTTCGTAACAATTTGATAAAAGGATGTTTTATGTTTTCAGGAAAGAACGCGCTATCAGTCGTTTCATGTTTTACTCTTTTACTAAGTCTCCCCACCATTGCAAGTCAAGCAAAATTAAATTCCAAAGATAACCATCTTATTAAAGAGCATACCATGGAAGTTGTTCATGTGGATGAAAATGGAAAGGAAATCGTATCAACCATTGAAGTCCAAGAGAAATTTGGGAAGATAATACGTGACGGTGATATTATTGTTGGTTATGCCTCCGATTTTTATGAGGGAGGTGAAGAACAAAAAAACAGAAATAACACGGATATGACGACCTTGGCTAGTCAAGCAAGTTCAAAGATATGGCCACAAAGCGTTATACCCTATTCGTTCAGCACTGCCTATACAAACGCTGAGAAAAGTAAGGTTCTTGCGGTTTTGTCACAGATGTCAATTAATACAGGGCTTCAGTTTGTACCAAGGACCAACCAATCAAACTATGTTAATTTTATTTATACCTCTTCTGGTGATCATGCTGCTGGGCGGTCATACGTAGGAATGCAAGGTGGTAAGCAAAATCTTGAGCTAAATAAGTCTTCTGGGTTTCGGACAAGGACCATAACACATGAAATGGGACACGCTATAGGGTATGAACATGAGCATCAGCGGCCTGATCGTGATACCTTTATATCTGTCAACTATCCAAATTTAAATGATTGCCGTTCAAGCTTTAATATCAAGTCTGACTTAAGTACCAATAAACCTTACGATATTGACTCTGTAATGCATTATGGCTCAATCACATCAGGAAGCTGTGTGCATGACGACTCAGAACCATTGTTTACCAATAAATCTGGCAATATTGTTTATGGTTCTTCCACACTTACTGCTCAAGATACATCGGCAATCGCGGATACCTATGGTCACTTCGAAAGTATATCAAATTTCAACTGGCAATCAGATTTATGCTTAGGCTACGGTATTGCTAGTTGGGGAGCGATGCCTGGGGCATCTTACTACGTAGTTGAATATAAGAATGGTTTTAACTGGTATACACTGACTACCACGACAGAGACTACAAGTTACGAGCCAGTTCCCCGTGCGGCGCAAGTACGAGTAGTAGGCGTTAACTCAGCTGGTGAGCGTTCAGCTAACTCTAATCAAGATTATGCGCGATACTACAACGTATGCTATTAGGTGCTAGCTTAACCTTTGAGTCCAATATTCATTCACTTTTCAATCAATTAATTAACTCCGTGGTAAAGTAAATCATGAAAAAACATATTCATTGTTTTGCATTGGCGGCGCTATATTCCGCCTCGTTTTATTCAATGGCTGATACTTTTGGTTCAATAAGTTATCAGCGGATATCAGATGAGCAACAAATTGGTTCACAAGTCAGAGATTTTGATGTTCAGGCTGCAGTAATCTCCTTAGGTTATGAACTCTCTTTTAGCCCTGACTTTAAATTTGTACCTAAAATATCATATGGTGAAGGCATAGGAGATGATGACCTATCCGATGTGAGATTTGGTGGTGATCTGCTTACTAGTGATAATGTTTCTTTAGATAGGCTTTACGGAATTTCTGCATCATTACAATATGGGTTTTCTTCCAAAGCTTATGCGTTTCTTTCGGCGCAATATTCAGACTCATCTTACGAGGTTGAATCTACTGGCCAGGATATTAGTGGATCAGGTGCAGGTGCAGCGTTGGGTGTTGGTATAAACGCTATTGAAGATTTGGACGTCGTTTTAGCTGCCCAAACGTCTGGAGATAGAAGCTCATTTGAACTTGGTTTAAGGTATCATTTTTAGTTTCATTCTTTATCAGAAAATACTCTTATGTTCTAATGCCGCTCCTTTAAGGTGAGCGGCATATTTTTGCTATACCATTGTGGTGTCCACTGACCTTTCCCCTGAATTAGAACCAATCTTACGATGAGATTTTTTATATTATGCTACCCGTTTTGCATACTCAACAGGCGGCAGATAATTCAGTGAGCTATGTGGTCGAACGTTATTGTAGTGTTCATGCCATTGATCGATTTCGTATCTTGCTTCATCTAAGGTTCTGAACCAGTGCTGATTCAGGCATTCGTTTCTGAACTTACCGTTTAGGCTCTCGACAAATGCATTCTGTGTCGGTTTACCCGGCTGGATAAAACCAAGCTCAACACCTGTTTCTTTACTCCAGAAGAACATCGCCTTGCTAGTGAATTCTGTACCGTGGTACACAAATAACCTTTTTGGGCTTTCCTCGTAGAGCTATCAGTTGGCTGAGAAAACGCGCGACCTGTCGTCCACTAATCTAAACTGATACAAGCTGGCCAACCATTTCTCTAGAAATCATCAACTACGTTCAGAACACGAAACCGCCTACCGTTGCTTAGTTTTAGGGGGAAACGTCACTCGATATGGCAGAGCTCCGATAAGTACTGCTCAGGGTGTCCACTGTTCTTTGACGGCTTTATTGCCCAGCGCATCCCATTCTTTAACCATGGTGGCGAGCTTTAACTGCTTGAGCATGAGTGGTAGTGAAGCCGTTGCGTTATCCATGCAGACCTCCCAGTATCATGCTGGCATACGAGCTTAGGCTGTGTTGCTTGATGGTAAGTGATGGTGCCATTAACGGGGAAGTGGACATGAGGGCTTGCCGTTCTTAATGTATCGACGCTGGTAACCAATTTGTGCACGAAGCCCGCTTCTACGCATTATCTTCGCTACACGATGAACGCTACATGATTCTCCGGCTTCCAGTAAGTCACGATGGATCCAGGGACTGACGTATGTTGCTCCACTGGCGATATAGAATTCACGTATCAGTTTTAACAGGCGTTCATCTTCAATCGCTCGCGCACTTGAGGGCTGCTTCAGCCAGACATAGAAACCACTGCGGTGGATTTTTAGAACGCGAGACATCGCAGCGACCGAAAATTCTCGCTGATGGTCACGGATAAAGGCGTACTTCACTCTGGCAAGCTTGCAAAGTACCTTGCTGTAGATTCAAGTGGTCAATGCAACAGTTATACTAAAATACTGATTTGCATGAGGACTTTGGATGAAGCGAATAAAACGTACGTTTACTCAAGATGAGCGAACACTTGTTTTTGATTTATGGAAGCAAGGTGCTGGGTTCAGTGATATTGGTCGTATCATTGAGGCAAAGCCGGGATCGGTATTCACAATTTTACGTGAAGATGGTGGCATTAAACCTAGACCAAGGCATCGTAATATTTCCCACCTAACACTTTCAGAACGCGAGGAAATCCGCGTTTCATTGTCTGCAAAGATGAGCATTAGAGCGATAGCTAGACAACTAGGTCGCTCTCCCTCGACCATATCACGTGAAATCGCCAGAAATAGAGGGCGTAGATATTACAAAGCAGTTGATGCCGATAACCGTGCGAAACGAATGGCCGAGCGGCCAAAGCCTGGTGTTTTAGAACAATACCCAGAGCTGAAAAAGTTGGTTATAGAGAAGCTAGAGTTGAAGTGGTCGCCAGAGCAAATATCTGGTTGGCTACGTGTCGAGTATTCTCGGCGTAAGAAAATGCAGGTATCACACGAAACTATTTATAAGTCATTGTACGTTAGGGCAAGGAATATTATTCATCACTCGTTGACTGAGCATTTACGAAGAAAGCGGTCTATGCGGCACAGTCGGTTTCATAGTCGTAAAGGTGATAGAGGTTCCATCAATATAGTTAACGGCATTTCAATTCACGAACGCTCAAAACATATTGATAATCGACGTTCCCTCGGCCACTGGGAAGGCGACTTAGTAACAGGCTCTAAAAACACTCATATTGCCACATTGGTAGACCGGAAATCGCGTTTCACAATCATCTTGAAGTTAGCAGGAAAAGACGCAGACTCAGTGAATACAGCATTGTTAGCGGTGTTTAAACAAATGCCTTCTAAATACCGCCAATCGCTTACTTGGGATAGAGGTATGGAACTGGCTAAACATAGTGCTTTAACAGCGGAATTTGGCATGCCAGTTTACTTCTGCGATCCACAATGTCCATGGCAACGAGGTACGAATGAAAACACTAATAGCCTTATTCGACAATACTTCCCTAAAAAGACGGATCTATCACCGCACTCTCAAGACCGACTCAGTGAAGTCGCAACTCAACTAAATGAACGACCAAGAAAAACATTGAAATTTAAAACACCGTCACACATGATTGAAAGGAGTGTTGCGATGTTCACTTGAACTTACAGCGGCCTTTTTTAAAATGTATCTTTCCTCCGTCACCCGCTTGAGTTCAGCCTCTAGCTGAGCGATACGGACAGAATCATCAGCGGACTTCTTCGGTTCAGATTTTTTATCCAACTGCTTTTGCCAGTTGTACAACGAATTACTTGAAATGCCGAGCCGCTCTGCCACGTCAGCGGCAGAATACCCGCGTTCAGTAATTTGCTTAACGGCCTCGACTTTAAACTCGTGGGTATATCGTTTGCCTTTGCTCATAAAAACCTCATTGTGAAGTTACATTGTAACTGTTAAAAGTGTCTAGCAAAGTCTGGGAAGTCCAATGAGATAAAAAAGCGGCTTCAAACACCGCAGGAAAAGGAAAGCTGCGAAACTGACTGGCTAAATAAATCATCTCGATTTTTTAACCTTAAAATGAATGGACAGCCAGTGGTTCGCGTGAACACTGTTGATGACATAGATAGGCGTATTGGAACGGACTTTGGCTTTAAGGCGTTACTTTGTCACCCACTGTGGCAGCTCATCGATAATCGCCACCCGACAACCCAATCCGTGAATGAGGCATTAAGCAACCTTCCGGCGCACTACGTGAATATCCTTTTTAAAGAAGATGAGTTCGGCAACCTGATAAAAAAGCCATCACTGCCCAAAAAGGTTATGCGGTCATTAATAAAGAAAACCGACATCCACGCGTTCACTTGGCTAATAGCACGGTGTTTGCAAGATACAGCGATGGATGGTGAAACACTGGACATGAATCAGCTTGAAGCGATCAAATACCTGTTAAAGCTGGCAAACATGGCACCTTTCAACGGTATCGCGATTGATTTTTATCGACACATCAATGACCAGTTCTGGCCGCTCTATTTTGACAAGCCACTTAATGTTTATCATTACATTTGGCCTGTCATCGCTTCGAATGGTCAGCGATGTTACTTGCCTATGCGATTATTGGCAGAGGATAGCCTGAAAATTGAAAAGGCTATTGACCTCTATAAAGGATTACACGAACAAGCCTGTCTCATCGGTCTGGTGCCACGAACTCAAATTGGAGAAGCTGAGTTCTATGCGTTTATCTGCCACACAGAAATGCAACCACTTATCGATATCCTTTTTGACTGCGACCACCCCCCCACAACACTCACAGAATTGAAGCACCAGATTTTTGAGAGAACCTTATTTAAATCTGTTCAATCCAAACAGCACTCTGATCACCTTTAATCAGCAGAGCTGTGCAGCCGATAGCAGTAGAAGCGATCAACTTAAGCCAGTGCCACTACCTAGCGGCACTGGCTTAAGTTGCGACGATTGCTGTTAGCGAGTGATCAATTCAACTGCCACGCAGTGCTCACTATGCTGTTAGTTTCTTCCGTATTGTAAAATGTGATCAAAAAAAGGCCCATACAAGCGAGGCTCGTACTTTGGTGATTAAGAACTCGATAAATTAACTCTTTCCACCTTTTCTTGGTTTGTCCGCATCAGGATTAAAATACAGATACAACAATAATGTAATGTAGACAAACACGAAAGATACAGGCCAAGCTAAGATATAGCGAATCGCTATTTCATAGGTAGTGCCAACGCGTTCTCCAATTAGCAGCCGAAATGTAACAAAAAACATTAAAACTATCGTCCCTATCAGAGCATACCTGATAGGTCTCTTAAAAAAGCTTTTTTCCTCAGACATCCTAGCCCCACATTAATTCGTGACTACCTTTTCTCATCAAGCCTTGCATCAATTGTTTTGGAAGCTGATTCAGAAATCATATCCGTCGAAACATCTACTAAATCATTATCCAATGAATTGAACGTGTCTTGTGTAAAGTCTTTGACGCTCTTCATTGCACTGCTTGCTTGTTTTCCTGGGCCAGCGGCAGTTAATACACCATTAGTAACAGTATTTTCTAATGTTGGAGTTTCCCCATTTAACGACTCATTTATCGCATAGGCTCCACTTCCTGTAACTCCAGTTCCAGTGGCAACAAATGCTGTCGCCAATACTCTTTCTGATTGTGAAGCAACAATCTTCCCAGCAACAGATACACTGGCTTTCGCGACAGACGCCATCCCCCCCGTTACTGCTCCAACACCTCCGCTAATTACAGCTTGCTGAATACTGTAATTCTCAAAGCCTCCAGTTACAACCTGCGCTATTGAGTCTGCAACAAAACCGACTGCAAACCCAAAAACTCCAAACTTACCAGTTGGGTCGGTCATATTAATCGGATCATTCCCTACATAAGCATAAAGGTTCATCTGATCTTCATATCCCACAGGGTCAGTTTGCAGGAATCGACCTAGCTTTGGATGATAAATCCGTGCTTTGTAGTAGTAAAGGCCAAGCTCTGATATGGACATTTGGCCTGTATAGCTAAATCGACCGGTGTTATCATCGGCAGGAACTCCAAACTCGTCGTAAGAATTTATATGAGCAACAGTATTAGAGCTATTTGAAGACGCCATGACTGATCCGCGAAAGTCACTATGAAGATATTTAGTTGCTTCTGCCGATATAGAGCTTCCTTCATAGCTTACTAGCGGACTATCAACTGTGCTCCCATGAACATATCTTTTTCTAATATTTCCTTGGTTATCGTACTCGAGAATCAAGGAATCACCATCGTAGAGGAAGTTTGTAGTAACCCCACTGATCGTTTGAGAAGTTAACCTCCCCAGTGGATCATATGAGAAAATTGCCGTTTTTTTACCGGAGACTTCGGTCAATCGATTTTCAATATCGTATGTGTATGAATATCCGTTAACAGACTTTAGGTTGCCGTTTTCATCATAGTTTACCGTTCCAGCAGTTCCTGCAGTTTCATATTGGTTTTTTCCATCAGCATAATAAGGTCCATCAAAGGCGCCTCTACCCGTAAACACATATTTAGAGTTCGAGGTAGAGCTTCCCTTAATTTGATTAGAGCCTATATATGAAAGTGACTGGGAGTAGTTATCAGAACTCAGGGAGAAATTATGATCTAAATATTGTAACCTGTTAACTCCATCAAAAGACAGATTTGTCTCTGATGAGTTACCTCTAGTAATTTTATTGAGTGTACCTTTATCCAGATACTCTTTAGTTATTAAGTTATCGCCAGCTGTTTTTTTGATGGTTTTTAGCCGGTTGAGCTGATCGTAAGTATAGTCAAAAGAAATATCGTCAGGATGTATTAGTTTTGTTCGATTTCCATTTAAATCATACTTACTAGCAATAGTCTTCATAGAACCGGAAGTATCACTTTTTTCGGTCAGCTTTCTTCCTAGACCATCGAAGAGAAAGCTAACGCCTGTACCTGCATGTGAACCGAATCTTGCAGAAACTTTTAAGTTTTGATTGTTATACTGGTAATAAACATCTTTAGCGGATGTATTAGGAATATCTTTTTTTACTAACCTATTCAAATTGTCATAGGTGTAAAAAATATAACTGCCGTTGCGCTTTCTTAAACTTTTTAAGTTTCCATTATTATCATAATTGTACTCCTCATAATCTCCTGAGTCATACTGTCCCACATTTGATTTGCTTGGAAAATATTGTCGCTTTAACCTTTCATGCCCATCATACGTGTAATAGGTGACATTCCCACTTGCATCCTGAACACTTTGCTTTACCCCACCGGAATAGGCAAAAGTACTATAGGCTTGTTCTAGTGGTGTATCATAAGCTTTATATATTTTGAGAATTTTGTTCTGAGAGTTGTAAGTATACTTAGTAATCCTGTCGTATCCATCTTCTGAGATACTCGCGTTACAGGCATTATCAGTAGAATTTAAGTTAAGTCGAACAGCTATGCATTCTAAGTTTCCGATTAAATCGTAACTTTTATGTTTTAAATTTTTAACCTGACCGTTAGACAGCGACTTTTCTTCTATTACACGACCAAAATCATCATATCTGCTCAACAACGTACTTACAGCGGTGAAGCCGCTCCAATTTTCAGGCTCTATATTGAGATTTTGCCAATTATTTAAATAGCCACTTTCTACTTTATGATTGAGTCCGTTTGCATTGTAGAAATATCGAGTAGCCAGAAAAGCGAGAGCCCCGTCCTTATTAGGTCTTGAGGATATTTCACCAGTAAGCTGTTGGGCATCATTATATCTATAAGCAGTTTTATAAGCCGATGAGGATTGATTGACCTCTGCTGAAGAGTGAAAAGAACAAAGTAAAAAAACTAAAACCAGTATTCGTATTATCATTTTCAGAAGTCCTATTGGCATATCGCAGAGTTATCTGCTGGCTCCGTCTTTCCAACCAAATTTCCAAGCTCATCGTATTCGAAGCAATACTTCTGCTGAATAACTCCAGCTAAAGTTGTTGTTTTTGATGTAAGAAGTAAGTTGTCAGAATTGTATTCATAAGAGGTTTTAACGAGGTCACCAGCAATTGAGCAGCCTTCAGTGGAGTTCGGGTTTCCAGACTTGCAAAAACTTTCTTCTTTTAGAAGCCATATACCGTCGCTACTTATCATCTTGCTACCTGTCGCATGATAATAGCTAGCAAAATGCTCTTCATATCTATAACGTGTTTGAGGAGTAATACCTTGTTCATTAGCTGGATACGTTGCTGATTTTAATTGACCTGTATTACTGTGATAAGAGTAACTTTTTTTATATCCGTTGAAGTCTTCAACCCACATAGGTTTATTGCATAATTTATTATCCACACATGTATCAGGATAATTAGCTGTTCTAATTAAGTCCGACTCTGAGGAGTCAGTATTAGCGGTCCTCGTTATAGTTGTAAGATTACCTCTACTGTCATACTCATAGTTCTCCTCGACTCCGTCAACGCTAACGCTTAATGGCAGATTTCTTTCAGAGGTTTCAAAAGTTGTTTTCATATTTGCAGATGCCACACTCAGCAAAATATTTAAGTAGAAACCAGTATCTTGAACTACGTTGAGATAATTACCAGTAGGACCTTCACTTGAGCCAGTAGAACGATAAATAGTATCTGGCTGCGAATGATCATAGGTCCACTGAGCATCCCCAATTGTTGCTGTATCAATAAGCATTTGTCTCAGGGAGCATGTTTCAATACAACTACCATGATTGCACTCGACTTTGCATTGAGCATAATCTGAATACTCAAAGCTTTTGTTGAATTTACCGCTACTTGTTGGAAGCTTTACTCCAACTATGCGAGGCTTGGGCTTTATTCCATGAACGCCAATATCTACTTGTAAGTCTTTATTTAAGTTATTAACACCAGGCACTGAGAACATCCTTTTATGCCTATATACAGTAGTTCCACCGAATCCATCAGTTACGGTAAAATCAGCAAATTCATTACCATATTCTTCCAGCCCAAATAGATCTAAAGAAAAGGGCCATGTATAGGAGACGCGGGGCCAAAGAGACATATTTTGGCAAGAAATCAATGCAGGGTCACATGTGCTCGCATTTATCGCTATAACTTCAATAGGAAAGAGCTTATCAGCTACATCATCGCCGCAGTTCGGAGATACTGTGTTTGGACTTTCACACGTTCTTGTACCATCGGGATAATCCGCATATTTATAAACTAATGCGTAACCTGCGTTATTGCGCACTATTCTATCTCTGTTATCCACATCTCCCTTGCGAGCATCCTGATAGTATTTTAAACCATTGGGGTAGCGTATTGTTGTCGTACTCGAGTTTGAGAATTGGGCTTCAACACCATCTTTAGACGTATAGATATAGTCAAATGGGCCTGATAATGGTTGTTCGAGCGTTGCACCATTACCCGTTATGGATTCTGATAAAGTTGCACTGGTAGGCCAAAATCTGTCAGAGGAGAAGCCAATAGAAACTGTACGGGTTTGTTTATTGGTACTTGATGATTCTGTAGATATCTTTACATCAGCAAGTACACTATCTCTAAATCCCCAAAAATATCCATTATAGCCAGGAGAAATTGTATGTTCAATTTGTCCCACACCGCTACCAATCTTCAAGTCAGTCTGACTAAAAGTAGGCATGTTGCTGATAACATCAACTCCAGCCCTATCTACAAACGACAATCTTGGAAGTGGGTCGAGTCCTTTCGCAGCGACAGCTTCCCCCTCCACTTCAGCTGATGATATGAAGGAAGTAATTAGAAGCAAAGATGTCAGAGTAGCGATAACACTATTATTCTTATTTTTAAAAGCATGAAATTGTGATAACTGCATTTTGAATTCCATTTAATTAGTAATGCAAGATTTTAATAAGTCAATTTTTCTATGATAAATACCGATTTACATATAAAACTTCTATTAGTACTGCTTCAGCCGTTAATTAAATAGCCTCAGGATTTTTGTATTTCAAAGGATGTTAATTATATTAATAGTTAATCTCATGTCTTAATTTGTAAATATTACTTCCATTCTGTTTCCCGCTGCGTCTAAAGTATACTCTCGGTTGCAACCAGTAGAGTCTGTAACTTTAGTTAGCCGCCCAAGTGCGTCATATGAATACGCTATCTCTACTGAAGAGTCTGCGGCTGGCGAATCGGTGCATGCGGATAAATTTGAATCGACTGATACGGATATCTGAGTAGAAATACTGCAACTCAACCTGTTGCAGGCTCTTACTCTAAACATATAAAGCCCATTAGATTCTTTAGATTGAACGCTCGAAGTAACTTTATTAACATTGATATATGAGGACCATGCACCAGCGCTCAACTTTTCACTTAACTCGTAGTGAGAGACAGAACCACTCGACTTATTCCAACTAAGAGTAAAGTTTCCATCCTCCGAGGGGTTTGCTGAAGAGGTAAAACCAGCAGGCTGTGACGGCGTACTTAATACATCCACTTGAACTACTCTTTTTTCGCCGCAGCTACCTGAGTTACAAGCTTTTACCTCGTAGGAGTATTCCCCATCGGGCTTGTCATCAAAGTCAAGCCAGGTTTCATTTGTCCTAGTAAAATCATGTTGCGAATTAGCTCCCTGCCTTAACTCACGCCATTCGTAATGGGTAGTCCGGTTAACGGTGGGTTTAGACCAACTAATTGAAAAGGTGCCTGTTGTTGTTTCTGCTACAGTTGTACGCAGGTTTAATATTGGTCCGGGTGTCTTAACAACTTCTACAGCTATGATACTTCCAGAACTACAACCTGATTGATTACACGCAAAAACTTGGTATTCGTAAGCGCCATCTACTCTAGCATCAGAAACTTGGTTTTTACTTGACGAGCGTGTCGCATTCGTCCAGTTAGAGACCCCCAGCTGCCTGAATTTATATTCAACCCACTCAATGGTCTCATTTATAGGCAACCAGGTAATTGTAAACTCACCATTTAATGAAATATCGTCTGACACCGATAGCGTCAAATTGGACGGTTTCCTGAGAACTTGCACATCAGTACTACGGGTAATACTACATGCACCCCCAATACATGCTTTTACCTCATATTCGTAGCTTCCATCTTCCCGGTTTAACTTTTTAGAAGTTCCTGACTGCGAATACCAACCTGACCATGCTCCAGCATTTTTCTTCTCCCTCCATTTGTAACTTTCTGCATCAGTCACCCCTCCCCATGAAAGTGTGAAGTTACCATCAGATGAACGGGTTTTGTCCGCTCCCAAATTTCTAACAGGCTCAATATAGTCAAATCTTACAACGATACCTGGCGCATTTGAGCAGCCTGAAGCATTGCAGGCATATACAATAAAGACATAATCATTATCAGGTAAACTTTTCTTTAGATATCTTTTAGTTCCAACGTTTACTTCAAAAGACCATTGTGTATCTCTTACCATTTTATATTGATACTTATAGTAGCTGACCGTATTACTGGCAGCACCCCAGCTTATTTTTACCTCTCCGGTCCTTACTGGGTCGGTATCTGCGGTTAAATTCTGTGGTGATCCTGGTATTCTCAACACAGATACTGATGTTGACTTAATACCGCTACAGCTCAATGTATTACAGGCTCTAACTTGATAGTCATAAACCCCATCGCTTTTTGACTGGTTTAAGTTTCTTGAAGTACCATTACTGGTAAAGGAAGACCAGCTACCGCTGTTTTTGCGAACACGCCATTCGTATCTTGTGACCTGATTAGACGATGCGCTCCACGATAAGGTAAAGGTGCCATCTAACGAATTAGACTCTGAGCTTGAAAAGCTAGAAGGCATGGTCGGTTTCTTAATTACTTCGGTTGATACACTTCCGCTACTACTACAGCTATGTTCGTTGCAGGCTGCAACATGAAAATCATATTTACCATCGGAGTCAGAACGATTAAAGTATGTTGTTCGACTATTATTCTTCCAGGATGACCAGCTTCCTGCGTTCTTTCTAACTCTCCAACGATAATAGGTAACCCTGTTAGCCGGCTGGGACCAACTAATTTTGTAGGTACCATCATTGGACTTACTTTCACTTGTTTTGAGTGACACCGGAACACCGGGTCTTTTCATTACCGTTATAGTAACCTTCGATTTATTACCACAACTTGCTTCGTTACACGCCCTGACCTGGTAAGTGTAAGTCCCATCGCCCTTAGATACATCAAGATGCCGGTTGAGACCTGTACTATAAAACGATGACCAGTTCCCAGAGCTATATTGCCGCTGATACTGGTATTTTGTAACACGGTTGGAGGATGTGCCCCACGACAGGCGAAAAGTACCATCTAAAGAAGGGGATTCTGATGCCTTCAAACTGGGTGGTGTACCGGGCTTCTTCATTACCTTTTTCGACCGTACGTTTGAGTAAGAGCCAGAAACTACATAGTTATTTGCGCCTATATTGTCAGCTTTAACCCAGAACTCCCATGTCCCGTCACTCAATCCTGATAAAGTAAAGGACGTTGATGTCGATGTCTTGTATGAAAAGCTACCACCATTTTTTCTATATCTTATTTTATAGCGTTTAGCGTGACTAACAGAGCCCCAATTTAGTTTAATTGACCCATCTGTATCATAAGTACTGCCGGTATTAGATAGTGAAAAAGAAGAAATTTTAGGGGGTTTGGCTAATGGTACTTCTACCGTAAGTTCTGGATAGCGAGCATCTGGAGCACGACCGATAGCAACTACAAAAAAATAGTGTCGGCCGCCAGGACGCTTTAAGCTTATACGGGGAGCTCGGACATACTCAATTAAAGATTCAGTATTTGTGCTAGGTAAATACTCGTATACTTTATAAACACTATTCCCGTTAGACGGGCTTGGCCAGCTGAGAGTGAAGTTTCCCTGAGAGTCAGGCTTGGTGGAGGAGAGCGTCATTGCAGCTAATTCGTGTGATACGAAGAAGTTCATTGCAAAAAATACTAAATAAATCATTCTTTTCATGCGTTATTTCCAATGCAACTAAACTTGGAAAAGAATGTAAACGCATAAACACATTGTCATTCCTTCCGTGGAATTTGGATGAATCTTATACTCAACCAGAGCGTTGTCAATAAGATTTAAATTAAATTTAAAATATTTGTGATTTGTCGTTTAGGAGGAGTAGAGAAAGTATTTTTTTGCACAAGTATCGTTGAAAAAGAGCCTGTAACAGATTCTGTGTAACTGCCATTATTTAATATGCTGTTCGAGGCGTTCCTCGAAATCAATAATAAAACGACTCATCGCCTGACGCCAGTTATGAATCGGCATCGACCACTTTTTATTGGCGTCTTTAATTGCTAAGTACACCATCTTTCTGGCTGAGTCATCACTGGGGAAAATTTTCCGTTTCTTGATTGCTTTGCGGATAACGCTGTTCAGTGACTCGATCGCATTGGTTGTGTAAACCGCCTTTCGGATATCTTCAGCGTAATTGAACAGGGTGTTAAGGTTATACCAGTGCGTACGCCATGATTTAGCAATTTGAGGGTATGACGTTTCCCCCTAAAACTAAACCATCGGTTGTGGGAGATTTTTAAACTCCATCGGTGTAAGTTGTCCCAGTGAGCGATGTGGTCTTTGATAGTTATAGTCAAGACGCCATCGCTCAATAATGTCTCTTGCTTCAACCAGATTTCTGAACCAGAGTTGATTCAGGCATTCATCTCTGAACTTACCATTAAAGCTTTCGACGAACGCATTTTCGTTGGCTTGCCGGAACGAATAAATTGCAAATCCATGTTTCGCCATCCTGCCCAGGCTAATAAAACGCGACTGGTGAATTCCGAGCCGCTGTCACAAGACAGCTGCGCGGGTAACCCAACATCCGTTCACAGCCGCTCAAATACGCGTATTAGACGTTCTGATGTCATGTTGTTGTCGACTTCAATCGCAATGGATTCACGTGTGTAATCATCAACCAGGTTAAATACTATGAAGCGTGTTCCGTCATAGAGGGCATCGTGCACAAAGTCCATCGACCAGCGCTGCATAGGCTTACTGGCTTGCTCCATAGGTACCTGACGCTGAGGGCCAACCCGGCTGCGTCGCTTGCGCTTGGGTATCTGTAAGTCAGCCTGTGCGTACAACCGTTCAATGCGTTTGTGATTAACCACACCAAACTCACGGAGTAGTAATACCGTTAATCTCGGACTACCAAAACGAAGACGCTGTTTCGCTAATTCACACAAGCGCTGGTTTAGTTGCTCATTCAGAGCGTTTGGCTTCGGTTGGTACCTCCACGTCATGCGAGACAGCCCGACAAGCTGACGCGCTCGTCGCTCACTGACTTTTGTTTTGTTCAGCATATGAGCCACTGCTTGGCGGCGCACCGCACGACTCAGTGGTAGTTTCCCTCAAGGCCGCCTTCAATGCTGAAATATCCAGTTCCTTCTCACCAAGCAATTGCTTCAGTTTGCTATTCAGGATCTTGACGATTTGCTCTTCATTGAATTTAGATTTCCGCATTGTCGTTTCCTCGTACTCTTTCAGTTTAGTGAGAAAACTCCTAAATGCGATGGATTAATTCAGTGGGGGAAACGTCATAAGTATTACTTTGTTTCAGGTTGTCGGAGCGCTAAGTAAAGTCGTTCGTGTGGGGTAAACCTATCTTAATCTGCTCTTACCTGGAGATAAGTTCGCTCATGCCTCGGGGTCAGGCTCAAACCACCCCTTCCATTTCGGTGTTTTTGTGAGACCTGGGCACTTAGCTCTGCGATTGATTGCTCTACTACCTTGATACAAAGTCCAACATGCTTCACTTCATCGTTAGAGGGCCCCTGGGCTAGTGTTTGCTCATAGGTGCTTTCAATGGCGCCGGAGACTGATTTAATCATCTGAGTCATTAATAACTGCATTCGTGGAAGCGACATCCCTATTTCTACCGCCATATCAGCAAGCATATAGGCCGTGATAGGCGGATTAAAATTCCCCTCCCCGCCCGATTCATGGTCACCTATGGACATGGCAAAGTGTTGCGTAGAATTTGAAACTTCAATGGGATTGGCGGATTGCCGGGCTTGTATATCGCTGATGATTGCTTCGATATTTACCAGATCGTAAAACGGCGCCAGCGTCAGGCCTTTATGGCTAACAAAAAAGCTTATGTTTTTACCGTGAGCGTCATAGTTGCGAGCAAGAATATTAAATGTCATCCACCGGATTAACTGTACCCGGTAAGCTTGTGGGTTGGCCACAGCAATATCAAAAAGCTTCGCAAAGGAGACTCCATCACGGATATATATACCATCGCCTTCGTCACCATGCTGCCTCTCATACTTATACGAAGGAGGAAGGTTAACTGCCTGGCAACCATCTATAACATGCCTGCGCCGAACCCGCATGTTAGCCAGTTCAACTTTTCTGTCGAAGCGTTCAATCACGAAGGTTCGAACCTCGCCGTATGATCTGATTTCAACTGGTGGCACATCAAGCCCGGCATTTTTTGCCAGAGTCATTGTGAAGAGCTCATTCACGGCGATAAATGGCGCTTTGTCAGTTTCAAATTTAAAGATTTTGTTTGAGCACAGGGCGCCTTCACCAAACCCCAGTTGACCATCAATTTCTAACAAGTTCAGTTTATCCTGCACACCGGCAACAGATAGTCGTGTTTTACCATCCCAGATTGTTATAGCAGCACCAGTACGCTTCATACCTGAGAGCTTATTGGTTAGCTCAACATCGGAAATTTCACGAAAGGCCGTTTCTTTCTTTCCTTCTTCCCCACTGGCAAAGGATAAGGCCCCTGAGGTTTCGCTACCAATCAGCTTAATCAGCCCGAAGGTATTGTTTTTTGACAGCGTGGTATTGGTCGTTATTTCTTCCAGGCCTTTACCTTCAGGGAGCATGTTCTGCAGGAAGTTTCGTACGGCGTTACGTTCAAAATTACCGTCTAGGGGCAAGTGAGGCGAAACGGGGAACCCCTCTTTTTGCCAGTTTGGCTCATAAACCATAGCCATTTCTGTCTCAGTGCCTGTTGGAAGCGTGAGTGTGGCAATCTTACGGCCATGGCCCAGGTATACATGCAGACTGTTTTGCTTAGTACCATTCGTCATGATCATCTCCATTATCTGTAAGATCGGCCGTTTCATCTGAGATGAGGGAGAACGACAGGCCTAAATACTCCATAACAAGTAATAGCGTAGCCAATTTTACGTTAGTATCTCCCTTCTCGATTTTCACAAGGGTAGGTTTAGAGATGGGAAGGACCTTTACTACATCCTCCAAGGAAAGCTTTAACCCTGTTCGCTTTGCACTAATTGCTTTCGCTAACAATTGAGGCGAGAAACTTTCGCTTAAATCAGGCATCGGTGACGGCTTTACTGATTTACCTTTGCGAAACGCTTTTACATGACTCATCTTTAAAGTTAAATGTAGTTTACTTTAAACAAAATATAGAGAAAAAATTTCTATAGGTCAATTTTAGTTAACTTTTAGAAAATTCAGAGCCCATTGGTTACAAAGGTTAACTATCCTTTACCTTTAGGCCAATAGGTTGGCGTTTAATTTGCGACTATTTTAGCTTAGATAGGTGCAATAGATTGGCGACTCAAAGAAGAAGTGATTGATGGCACCCAATAGCTCACTCTATGGGTGCCAACTTGCCGTATCAATTACCCCAGATGTCCCCTGCCCACTGCGGATTATCGATGAATGGATTACGATTGCTTTGAAAACCTTGAGCTGCATCGTTTCTATCTATCTCAAACTGACTTACCGGGTCTTGCTTGTGCCATTGTAGTAGCATTGCTATAAACCATGGCTCAAAAACCTGGCCGCTTGTACCATTTAGCGCTGCATCTGAAGAGCTATTGCTGTTCTCCCATCCTGCTATTTGATTCTCATAGCGAGTGGCCATATAAAAATAAGCTCTCGCCATATCGCCCTTGAAAGTATCAATAGGCTCAAACACGGTGCCGCTATAACCCAACCCGCTTTTTGCACTGCCTAGCTTTGAACCATTAGCTGAGGTGTAGCTAGCAGAGCCAACTTCACCATAAGGGTAGCTGCTACGCCGGCCATTTACATATCCATCTGATGCAAATACATGGTGTATATCCGTATTCATGGGCGATATGGCGCCGCCAAACCAGCTTTTAGGAAAGGTGTGTTCCCGATTATAACAATCTCCCTCGGATTGATAGGTGCCACACTGGTCTGAGCCACCAGCATAAGTGTACGGATCGCTACCATTCGCGTTTTCAGAATAGATATCATAAATCGAACTGTCGTTTTCACCATAGGTATCCAAACCATAGGAGATATAAAAGTTCCATATAGAGGAATAGCTTTGTGAAGAGTGGTTTTTGATAATGTCATAAAGCGCTGTTTTTAAGGCATACCCGGTTTTTCCCTGCGCTGAATCGTAATAGCCTCCCTGGCTACCTTCGCCACTGCCACTGCCAAGGGTGAAGTTGGTTGACTCAGCACTACCGAACTGACCTCCTGAAGCCACAGTGGTAGACCCAAAGCTTAGCTCATAGCTACCATTACCATAGTTACAGCAAATGCCGTCGCCGTATTCATCACTTATGGTAAAAGTATAGCTCCCGTCAGCAAGGCACTGAGACTCTTGCGTGGTGCTACTGCTGGCATAGCCTGCGCCAGAAGCAACTGTAGACCCACTCCCATCAGTGATACTCCAGCTGGTTTCAGCGCCATAGCTGTCTGTGGTAAGTGTTAGGTTTCCCGCATTAGAGCTACAAGCTCCAGGGTCTTCACCTGCACCAGCCGCGGGATTGAAATTGTCTACATAAACGACTTCAGAGCCATCAAACCCGGCTTGGTCGTAAAACCTAAGACCCACTTCAATCTGACCGGTAGTACCCGGTGTATACGCATACGATAGCTTTTGCCACTGACCTGTTAGTGTATGATCGGAGTAATTGTGATACCCGTCCACATAAAGCCTGGCTGCTACACTACCCTCAGTATGATATACCCAGGTTGCAATATCGATTTGCTGACCAGCCTGCACATCTATCGTTTGCCTGAAATCTGTTGAGCTTTGAGAGCCAGTATTAACAATGATTTTTGCAGATGCGGCTTGCTCGTAAACAATTGAAGTAGATTGGCTAACAGATATACCGGAATCTATGGTGGTCCAGCTTGAAGGCTGATTACCGTTCCAGGTCTCGAAACCAGCATTTTGAATGTTTGCAAAAGCGTTGGAGGTAAGTAGTGCAGCTGCAACTCCGACAGCCTGGGGGGTGAAGGGTCTCATGTGTGCTTCCTTATAGTGGGTAATCGTTCGTTACTTTTTATAGGATTCGCTTACTTTTACATCCACTTGTGACAATAAGATGTATTTGAAAATTTAACCACACACTAAGGCTCGAAGACAGTAAACTTGGTGAGACTTTAAAGACCACATATACTGGAAATACACTCAGCAGGGCATCTCTACTATATGAATCTATTACGTTTCTATATGAATGAAATCGAAAAGCACACACTGTCATTTTGTGAGCTGGTACGAGCCTATGCAATAAATAAACAATGCATCATGTTTTCTATTCCAACGCATTACCAAGGTAGAGGAAGATCGCCTTATTGAAGATGATTATGAAACAATACCCGCAGAGCCTCTAACGGGTACAGCTGCTCTTCAGTATGCCCTGGATGCCTTCAAGGACATGCATGTGTATGACGGTAAGCTTAGCTGACGTTTTGTACAAAAATACCCAGGGCTGATTCCTCTATCATGTAGCTGGGAAACGCTTACTTGAAGAGGCAGCCCCTAGCTGCCTTTTCAAGTAAGCTTCAAGACTTACTGAAATGAAAGTTGCGGAACGCTTGAATAGCGAATGAAGTCGTCTGC
>NZ_KB899394.1:53623-55359 GCF_000378185.1 Salinimonas chungwhensis DSM 16280 | reverse complement strand
CATCCCGAGCACAGCGAGGGTGAACGTGCTTTAGCACGGCCCGCAGGGTGAGCCTGTGAAACAGGCGAATCATCCAGCACGACCCACCATTTCAATAAAGTTTTCCCTAGCAGTATTATTCAATAAAACCCTGATGCTGACGCAGGATTTGAACCAGCGAAGCGGTTCGACATCCCGAGCACAGCGAGGGTGAACGTGCTTTAGTACGACGGCATATAAAACGATTGAGTTGATATTATCTCTTGCGCTCATCCATGCTTTAAAACATTTGCACGACGAACCGCGGCAATTATTACAAACTTTTTTACTACAAATGTAGTTAACAGTTGAAAGGGCATCAGCCCCTTGAATTATTCTAAGTTAAACATATTTCTACAACATGAATTTTTTATGGCAGTAGGGTATACTTCCTGCCCGATTTAAAGTGCCGTCAAGTCAGGTCGTACGTTATGTCAGTCGCATTTCGCGTAGAACAAGTTGATTATCCATTCCCTGCTAAGCCTGCTCAGCTTTCCGAGCAGCGTAAGAGTGAGCTTAAAGCGCAAATTAAGTCACTGTTAAAAGAGCAGAATGCGGTAATGGTTGCGCATTATTACACCGATCCCGAGATCCAGGCGTTGGCCGAAGAGACAGGTGGGTGTGTTGCTGATTCGTTGGAAATGGCGCGGTTTGGCAGAGATGCGCCAGAGCAGAAGCTTATTGTGGCCGGTGTCAAATTTATGGGTGAGACAGCGAAAATTTTGAGCCCCGAGAAAACCGTCCTTATGCCAACGCTGGAGGCGACCTGTTCATTAGATATTGGTTGCCCGGTTGAAGAATTTTCTGCCTTTTGTGATGCCCACCCCGATCATACGGTCGTGGTTTACGCTAATACCTCCGCGGCCGTAAAAGCCCGCGCAGATTGGGTCGTTACATCAAGTATCGCGCTGGAGATTGTCGAGCATCTTGATGAACAGGGCAAACCAATTATTTGGGGTCCTGACCGTCACTTAGGTTCGTATATCGCCAAGCAAACCGGTGCAGATATGTTGATGTGGCAGGGCGAATGTATTGTGCACGATGAGTTCTCAGCGCAGAAGCTACAGGATATGAAAGCGATATACCCTGAAGCCGCTATTCTGGTGCACCCTGAGTCGCCCGCATCGGTAGTTGAGATGGCTGATGCGGTGGGTTCCACAAGTCAGCTGATAAAAGCTTCTCAGGAGTTGCCCAATGAGATATTCATTGTGGCAACAGACAAGGGCATTTTTTATAAGATGCAACAGCTTACACCTGGCAAAACATTTATAGAAGCGCCCACTGGTGGGAACGGGGCTACCTGTAAAAGTTGTGCTCACTGCCCGTGGATGGCAATGAACGGGCTTGAAGCGATACACAACGCCCTGACTGAGGGAGCGTTTGACCATGAGATATTTGTCGACGATGCGCTGCGTGAAAAAGCCCTGATTCCTTTAAATCGGATGCTTGATTTTTCTGCACAGCTAAAGGCCAGGCAAACATCTGCGTAATTAATCGGCATTTGTCGTTTTTTTTACGCAGAATCCTTGATTCATCAGGCAACATTACCTACTATACGCGCGCTTCGAACAAACTTTGAAGTATTTAGGAGAGATGGCTGAGTGGCTGAAGGCGCACGCCTGGAAAGTGTGTATACGTTTATAGCGTATCGAGGGTTCGAATCCCTCTCTCTCCGCCAGATACAAGAGAACCGCCCTTGAGGCGGTTTTTTTGTATCT
>NZ_KB899394.1:0-53393 GCF_000378185.1 Salinimonas chungwhensis DSM 16280 | reverse complement strand
GCCGAGTAACAGGGTTCGACAAGTTGCGGTAGAGCAACTTGAAACGAGCGGCTTGTCCGCGAAGCCCGAAGGGTCAAAAACGCGAATGCGTTTTTAATTAATCCCTCTCTCTGCCAGATTTAAATAATAAAGCCCTGCCTTGTACAGGGCTTTATTATTTCTGTTGGAAAAAGCGGTATGTGAACCCTCTGGTTCGACAAAATGGCAGGAATGCCGTTTTGCGCAGCTTTAAGCTGCCCGGGCAAGCGCCATGGAAGGCGCGTGTGATTCCCTCTGGCCGCCAGACATCGTAGCGTCTCAGCCTCATGTAGAGCTTTGTCGTGACAGGTCTACAGTGCGATATACGCAATCATAAGCTTGTACAAAACGGTGGTATAAAGTCAACAGAATGACCTTCAGGCTCAATGGTAACCATTGAGGGGCGTGTTATCCCAAATCAGAATTTCCATTAGGGCTTACTCCTGAAAATGTTTGGAGAATAACCACAGCGTTGTTTTGCATACTATCATTCTACAAATCACTGAAATAGATGCCTAACACTGTTACCAAACTCACCGTAATTGTTTTGACAGGCGCACCTTTCAGGCTCTTTTACATCGCAACCACATTCGGGTGGAGGCGATGCAACACAGGACTAACGCCAGCCTGTTACATTTCGCTTTACAGATAAATGCTTAAAGCTGACGGTCGTTGCAATAACTGAATCGCTATTACAAATCATCAATTTGCCCGAGTGTTGCGAATACTTGGGTCTAGTAAATAGATTCTGTCGCCAACCGTGAACCGAATAATATAATCATGCAGCACACCTTCAGGGGTTCCATCGACATTTTTATTGCGCACAACTAATAATTTGCGGGCAACGGTTCGTACCTGGAACTCTCTTGAATTTTGTGCGCTTGATGCATGTCCCCGCCATAATGAATTAAAAGAGTCGATGCCCGCTGAACTGTCAGTTGCGTAGGCATTCATGATCTTCTGTTTTTCCGCTATTTCGTTCTGTTCGAAAACCTTCAGATCAAAATCCGCGTAGCCAGCGGGAAAGTGAAAACGTATAAATTTTTTGTCCTCTGGAAAGTCGATAACATCGATAGGCTGGTCATCCTGATAGAGTGTGAGATTATCCGGTGCTCCCTGATCGGCTCTGAACTCAACATCAATAGCATTAGGATTAGCATTTGCTGCTGCAGCCAATAGCATTCCTGTGAGTGCCAGAGTGACCCATACGTAGTTATTTTTCATTTGTTGTTCCTCTACATGGTTAATACAGCCGTGGAAATTGTCGTTGTTGTAGTTGAGATTTAGTGAACCTGTCGGTTTCTGATGCTAGGGTCCAGCAGATAGGTTTGTCGGTTATAGGTGAACTTCAAAATATAGTCGTGCAACGTACCGGCCTCGGTACCATCAGTATCCTTATCCCTGATTACCATCATCTGAGACTGAGGTGGATGACGTTTAAATTCACGCCTGTTTTTACCGCTTGAAGCCTGCCCATCCCATTGTGAGGCAAACAGTTGCAGGCCGGCTGAAGGATCCTCCCGATAGGCTGTCATAATCTTCGTTTTACTGGCTTTTTCACTTATCTCAAATACACGAATATCAAAGTTTGTATAGTTATCGGGGAAGGTAAACCGGATAAAGCGCTTATCTGATGGAAAATTAACTTCCTGTATGGGCGTATCTCCCTGATATAACGTCAATATTTCAGGATGCCCGGGATCTTCAGCTTTAAGCGTGACATCAACACTGTTCCTGTTGTTTGGGGTAGTAAGCTCGTCGACTGACATAGTTTTTTCTCCATGTCATAGTGAGTTTAGCGCCAGCGCGGTTTGGATATCCGTTTGTAGCGCAGCAAGTTCCGGATACTGCCAGATAAGATCCGGTGTTTTTGAAACTAATTCCTCCAGTTTTTCGTGATCCTGCTCAGCTAAGGCTTTTTCAAGTAGCGCGATTAATGCTCCCGGGCCCAGTAAATTGGCAGGCACCTCGATGTCCGGTAGTTTAAGAAAGCTGGCAACCCGAAAGCGCCAGAGCCTGGCCGCCGGGAGGTCAGCTGACAACAGTGTTTTTTCAAAAGACTGCGCTTTGTTATGTTTGCCCTGCGCCTTTAATAAGCGCCAATACCAGTAATGACGATGATAGTAAGTTTCTGTCCAGTAGTTTCCACCCTGGTCAGGAAGCCGGGCATCGACGTTAAAGCTGTTCTCGAAACTTTGTTCGGCAAGGGGGAATTGGTTACCCAGCAAATACACTTCGCCCAGATAAGCGTGAATGGAGGCTAAAATTTCCTTCCACCGTGTATTTTCCTGGTCGTGACGGACCAGTTCTTCTACCGTTCTTTTTTGTGCCTGGTAAATTGCAACGGCATTTTCGAGATTGCCACTGTAAACTTCGACTTTTGCCAGGCGGTTGTTGGCCAGCACAACATTGACGCGGGCGCGATAACTTTTTTCCAAACGGGCGATTTGTTCAAAAAGTTGCTTTTCGCTGCGATAAAAACTGAGCGCCTGCATCAGTTTAAGTTGCTTTTGATGGGCAGAACCAAGCCAGGAATATACGTCGGCCAAGGTTGCAATAGCATCAAGATTATCCGGCGCCATCGAGACGACCTGCATGGTTACTTCAGCAGCTTTTAGAAAATACGCGATAGCGTCATCAATATTGCCGCGACTATCAGCCAGCGTGCCCAGGTTTGAGTTTGCATAGGCTACCTCCATCATGGCCGTGGCGCGCGAGGGAGCGAGCTCCTTTAGCCTGAGCGCGGCATTGCGGTAAGCCAGAAATTGATGTTCTGCCTTATCTAAGTCATTGGCTACCCAGTTTGCATAACCTAACCAGAACTCGGCCTGGGCCTGTTCGTAAATATAATCAAATTCGTTCGGTGATTGTGTGGTCAGCTTTCGGGCCTGAACAAGACTTTGCTCAAATGCCTGGGTTGCTTTGTCGTACTGAGCAATATCCATGTATACGCTGCCAATCTGATACAGGGCTTTGGTTCTGTTTAACAAACTTGCATCGCTGGTTTCTGTATCATTAAGTTCAACAAAATAAGTCAAGGCTTTCTCGCCAACCGATTGCATTACATCCAGCCGGCCCAGTTTCTCCAGCTCTGAATGTAGATCACCAATTAAAAACTCGATAAGATCCTGACTCTTGGCCAGACTGCGCTCGGCCGATTGCTGACTTTGCCGGGCCGAGAATGACGCGCTTGTGGCATATAAGGTCGTGGCAATAAGCGCGCCTATTGCCCCATAGCGAAGACCCTGAGCACGTCGGGCGCGACGCTCAGAGGCTTTTACAAAGTCAGCCAGTTCATCGGTCAGGGTCAGTTCACTGCTAAGTAGCGCCTTGCTGTCATCAAGCGGCTTACCGGCGTTAAGAAGCAGGGCAGGATCGCGGTTTGCCTTTAGCCAGCGCTCGACCTGATCGGACATCTGATTGCGCACATTCAGTAACCACCGGTTTATCTGCAGCCAGCTCACCAGTCTTGGCCAGTGAATGTATAGTGATTCATGGGCCAGGGTGACAATCTCTATCCCATCGGGGTTACGTTCGCTTACCAGCAATCTGGCTTGTAAGAAAGCATCCACTAGCTGACGAGCGGTTGGGTCGCATTGAAGCTGGGATCGGATGGCCCATTTTCTTAAATAACGTCCGTTTTGGTCGCAGCTGGTCAGCTGGTTGAAAACATGAGAAAAGCGTTTTTGCACCCTTTTGCTCAGGCGTTTGAATACGGCCTCAGCATGACTGGCTATCGCGCCTTCAATGCCGCCAAGCAGCGCGTAATGTTCAAACGTTAACATGCCACTGGGTGTCCGCATGTCGTAGAGCTGGGTAAGGGTAAACTCAAGCAGGGGCAAGCTCTCGGGAGACTGTGCGGCACGATCGGCAATGACTTCATCCAGAGGAGGCTGACCTTTTTCTCCTTCTTCAAAGTGCAAATGCGCAGCGTTGGCCGGAACGGTAATCATCTGACGAATGTTATACAGCGCTGGCGGAGATAAATCGTACTGGCCACCATGCTGCTTAAGGCGAAGAAAATCAGGTGTTGCGCAAAGATGGTGATAGCAGTCACTGCGCAATGTTGCAATAACAAAAATATCCAGTTTTTCGACCAGCGCGGCGATAAGTTCTGCAAAGCGTTTTTGCTGAACATCGGAAATTGCCGCTGACGTGTAAAGCTCTTCCAGCTGATCAATCAGAATAACCAGCGTGGACGCTGGTGGTTGTGCATGCAAGGATTCACGGATTTGAGCGATGAAGGCGTCTTTGTCGTCCCGGGCCCGCTTCGCTGTAGCATTTATCTGATCGATGGGCACAAGCTGTTGCGCGCTATTGGCGGCTAACGCTGACACTAAAGCCCGAAACGGATCGCCTTCAATATCGGCCGGACGCATCACCCCGCGAAGAATTGGTCCGCCACCTGGTAACAGGTCTGGATTATAAAGTGCCGGTAAAATTCCGGCCCGGGCCAGACTTGATTTTCCCGACCCACTCATGCCCACAATTAACAGAAACGGCTGATGCATTGCTGCTTTATATTTCAGTTTTTCCAGCGCTTCTGCGATGGCGTCATCGCGTCCGCAAAATACATTAGCATGCTCAAATCGAAAGGCTTTCAGCCCCTGAAATGGATTGCCGCTATACCAGGCCCGCTCATTTATCATTTCTGTTTCGCTGGGCGTGGGAAGGACATTATCGAGCCAGCGGTGTAAATGCTTCTCGAGTAAAAATTCGAATTCACCTATGGTTTTATACTGATGATATGCCTTACTAAAGCGTTGCTGACCGTCGGTAAAATGTTGCTTAAAAAATGCATTAACGCTCGTTGCTTTTTCGCCGGCCCGGTCTGTACGGCGATAAACCATCATGGCAGGTTTACCGGTAGTCTGTTGCGCCTTGCGGGCAACGACAAATTCGTATTCTGTGCCGGTTAACGGGCCTTCAAATGGCGCGGGAATGGCGGAGTCAGGCAGTAAAGTCCCCATTCGTTGCCATAAAATAAGAATAAACAAATCAGCCGTGGCAGGGTCGGGGAGTTGAGGTTGGAATGACTCTCTGGCCTCCAGTGGCTGCTCTTCCCATAGCGTTACATCGAGTTCGCTGCGGTGACCAAATATTTTTCGCAGCCGCTCAACGACCCGCGCTGTCAGCGCACGTTCGAGCACCACGTCCCCTGGCGAGGATACAAAAATATTGCAGGTGGGCATATGAGTTATATTCAACTATGATAATGTTTTACAGTTTAGTTCAAAAATTAACCAGCCACAGCACTTTTACGCTAAACAGGTTTTTATCCTGATTAGATGAAGCGCGACTTTGCAGCGGCGTAACATAGTGGGGCGGGTACTATTAAACCGGGCTGAATTCGCGCATTGATGGGCTTGACTGTCGCAAAGGGCATCTGTTGGCAGGAGGTGGCTATACCCGCCAACCTTGCGTTGTATCGACTACCGATGTTTAGCAAAAACAAGACGGTCAGCGCGCAAATCTACTACCGGTGAGCAAAAAATATTTTATGAACACTGATTATGTCTGATCCTGACGTTACTTCAATTTATCAACAGTTTGTTGATTCGCCATTAGTTCCGATGACCTTAAGAGTAGGTGTTGCCGGTCACCGTGAGCATGCTAGTATCAATCAGAATAATGACGTACTCATAAAGCAAATTACTACGCTTTATAGTCAGATACACACGCAGCTGAAGCGCTGTTATCAGCATGTTCATGCGCAAACTTTGTACGCAAAAGCAGACCCTGTGTTGAGGCTGACCTCGTCCATGGCAGATGGCGCAGATCGTTTATTGCTGGAACCTGCGCTGGTCAAAGAACATTACGAACTGGCCTGCATATTGCCATTTGATGCGCATGAATATGCCAGGGATTTTGATGCAGACAGCCAGGCGGCTTTTTTTAAGTTACTGCAAAAAGCGCATTATCAGACAACTGAATCTAAAGTCCTCGAGCTTGATGGAAGGCGGGATAAGGCCGATATTGCTTATCGGGATTGTGCTGAGGTGCTGGTAAAAAACTGTGATGTATTGGTCGCGCTGTACGATGGTAAAGATAAAGCAGGCTATGGCACCGCCTGGACGACCAGACTGGCACTTACCGAAAAGATTCCGGTAATCTGGATTGATACGGAGCACCCCAACCATTTATATTTTCTGCACACAGAAAATGGTAAAACCATCACTGAACCATTCACCGAATCGGCCCTGCATGAATGGCTGGGCCATATTCTGTTATTTGATACATTGCTAAGCGACCCTGAGGCTACGCAGAAAAATGACCTCACCTGGCGTATTTTGCAACGTTTTACCATGTTTGCCAGTGAGCCGGGACTATCGCTAAGCTCTGAAATAGCCCCGAATTTTAATGACCGCGGACCAATAAGTATGACCAGGGGGCGCAGTAGCCTGTTACACAATGGTTTTGCGTGTCTGAGACGCCTGCTCATTTCACCAAAAAAAATCAGGCAAGAAGCCTTTCTACATAAACAACAATTGCCACAATCAGCGCAACTTACTGAAGAAAAGGGCCCGCTTCCGGCGGAACAACTCCACAGCCCAGCCAGTCATGCCTATTTCGCGGCTTATTTACGTGCTGATAGACTCGCTGGTTTTTATGCATCCATGCACCGCAGTACGTTTATGTACATTTATCTTTTCGGCGCTGCTGCGTTGATGGTGGCAGCACTGGCTATCGCGTTTTCTGATCCGGACATGTATGGCAAAACCGCACTTTTCTGCGCTCTGATAGAAATGGTGCTTTTGCTACTGATCTACATGCTTTACAAACGAGATCACTATACCCGGTTGCACGACCGATGGCTTGAGTACCGCTGTATTGCCGAGTTTTTACGTCCGACGCTGTTTCTATCGCTATTTAGCAGCCATTTTCCTATGCGCCGGTTTCGAGACAGTGAAGAGGTGTTGGGTAGAAATCTTCTGGGCCACGGCGGTCCGGAGCGCTGCTGGGCATATCTTTACACCGAAACCGTCTTACGATGGACAGGCTTCTCCGGGCGTAAAATAGAGGGAAAATATTTATCCGACGCACTTGGTTTTACCCAAAAGCACTGGATTAGCGAGCAATATCACTATCATACACACAATGCTATCGCTATGAAGCAAATGGGCAGGCGACTGGCCAAAATTAGCGAAGGGATGTTTATCGCGACAATTATCGTTGTCGCCGCCAAAATTTTGCTTACTCAGTATTTACCTGGCCTTTATATAATTTCAAAACTGTGTGGACTGCTGGCTGCGTGGTTACCTGTTATTGGTACAACGGCATTTGCTATTCGCAATCACGCCGAGTTTGAAATATCGGCGCAGCGAAGCCTTAGTGCCCGGGAGGTTTTGCTTGGTTATCATTGTAAAATATCATCGCTGGGCACGGCGGCGTTAACCTTAAAAGAGGTAGAGGGGTTACTTCGTGAATTAACCGCACAATCAATAACCGAAACAGCAGACTGGCTGGAAATTTATGAAGTAAAGGATACAGAAACCGCCTGAAGCAATCTCTGTGCAGGGCAACCGACCGCAAGACGTTCTAAATCATTACGGGAACAGTCAACAAATGTCATATCGCTGTTGGCCGGAAGCATAGCACCGCATTATTACCTATCCTTCAAGGCGCATTTCATCATTTGCCGGCCACCCGACAAAACCGAGTTATGTCATGCAAAAGCTAATCTTCGCAATTTTTTACGAATATCATAAAAAATATATTGTAAAGAGTAAAATAATTGATTATTTTATAATCATTGCTGGACTTGAAAAAAGGATAATTGATGACTTCCACTTCTCATAAAATTTTTGGTCTCGCAGCATTGCTGCTGGCGGTACTGTTTCCGGTATACTGGATCGGCGCTATCGGATTTAGTCTTGATGATACGCAGATGGCCTGGCGCAAAGACTTCATGAGTCTGGATGCCTGGGATCTGGTCTTTCTCATAATCGGTACGCTTGAAATTGTTGTGTATATCGGACTTAGCCGCTACTTTCGGCACCAGATAGATGGTCGCTGGGCGTCGGTATTGTTAATGGTGATGGCGTTGCTGGTGGCTGTTTTTCATAGCTCGCTGCTTATAGATGTTACTATTGGCCTGGGCATGGTTGAGGCCTCTACCGGCGTTCTGGATGTGATGGCGTTGGCGGTACTTATTGTTCTTTTTCTGTATTCCCTAACATTACTTACCCTCAGTGTTGTGCTGTTGGCTCAGTTTCCAAGATTGTCTGCGTTAGTTAAAGTTTTCGCGGTGGTAGCAGCAGTTACGGCTATTATTCAACTGAGCGTGGTTTTTTCCGTGGCTAATCTTTTATTGTTTCCAGTCCTTATGTTGATAGTTTCCTTTCACTTTTTTCTGGGTGAAAACAATATTGAAGTAGTTTGAAGAGTGAAGATGTGATGACGATTCGTATTAATCTGGATATAGAAATGGCCCGCAATAAGCTGTCTCTGACAGAGCTTTCCGACAGGGTGGGGGTCTCTATGACTAACTTATCGTTGTTAAAAACAGGAAAAGTAAAAGCTATACGCTTTAGTACGCTGGAAGCGATTTGCCGAGAGCTTGATTGTCAGCCGGGTGATTTACTAGAGTATCTTAAGGGTTAATTTCAATGTTCAGGTTTAGCGATTAAAGCGTTGATAGTGAATGACGACTCAGGATTAGCGGCTGGCGTTTTTATTCTGTATTTAATAATAAGATGAGCAGCAACAGCCTATTTGTTGCTGCTCAGTCAGTGCACAAAACCGGTGTCGTTACTGTGAAACAATAAGGGCGCCGCCCTGCGGATGCAGGTCTAAGGCAAACTTACCGTTCTTGCTAATCGTGGCTTGTTTCATTTTAGTCTCACCGTTAGCATCATCAAAATAGACCGTTACCTTTTTGCCTTTCAGCATCGGTAGAGTGATATCAAAAGATTTGCTCTCGTCCTTACCGTTCACCGCTGCCACATACCAACTATTGCCCTTTTTCCGCGCCAATACTGCATGATCACCGGGATGTCCGGAAATATAATTGGTGTCATCCCAGACAGTAGGCATCTTTCTGAGTAAGTTCAGTACATAGTCTGGTTGTTCCTCAACATTGTTGGGCGTTAACCCGAAATGCTGAACAGGAGAGAAATAAAGTACGCCCGTCGCCAGTTCAAAGGTGTCCGTGGTTTTTCTTATTGTTCCCGTTTTTTGGTCTCTGGAGAGACGGTCATTGAGAAAAACCGGCGCAAAATCCATCGACGCAACGGTGTTGCGGATAAATGGCAGCATCGTGGCGTTATAGGCGTGTTTATCTAATGCGTCTTGCTCAAAAACAAGGTTTTCAGAGGCCAACACCGCTTCAGAAGTAACAAAGTTGGGATACATTTTCTCCCAGCCTCGGGGTAACGTACTACCATGAACCGTTATGGTAAGGCCATAATCATTGGCGTCGGTGAAAATATCTTCGTAAAGTTTGATGGTTTGCTGTTTGTCGCCGCCGAAGAAATCAACCTTAAGCCCTTTCACACCAATCTTTTGTAGCCACGCCATTTCTTCGCGCCGTGCCGGCGCTGTGTTCATTTTATGTTGAGGAGTCTGCGGTGCATCGTTCCACCATCCGTTGGAGTTGTACCAGAGGATAATGCCAATGTCTTTTTGACTGGCGTAATCAACCAGCTTCTCGACCTTATCTCTGCCAATTCGCTGATCCCACCAGTTATCGATAAGCACAAACTCAAAATTCAGCTCGGCGGCAAGGTCGATAAATTTGAGCTGGTCCTCATAGTTGATGCTGTCATCCTGCCAGACAATCCAACTCCAGGTTGCTCTTCCCATTTCGTAATCCTGAGAAGGCTGATACTGCTGTTCAACAAGATCATACGAGACAGTGGTTTCCACAATGGGGGCGAGGGTATCGCCCAGCGTAATGGTACGCCACGGCGTCACCGCAGGCATCGACATCGCCGCATAGGTGCCGCCAATTCCCGAATTTTCCCCTTCCTGTGGAAAAGCAAGCGGGTACTCACCATTCTGATTACCTTCTCCCAGACGAGAGCCCAGATAGGTACTGTCAACGCCGGTTTCAGAAAGTAAGATCCAGCCTTTCTGGGCATTTTTAAACAGCGCCGGGAAGGTATAGCCAACCCCGTTAGCAGAGGCTTTACCCACTGGCGCATCAAATGTGTAGGGCTCCTCATAACTGGGCTTGGTTTGCATCCAGCCCGTTTCAGGTAATGCCTGAGGTGTAATAAACGTGGTCGCGTTATCGGGCAGGTTGAAGCTGGTTGCCTCACCCAATACTTTGACTCTGGTCAGCGATTCCGGTCCTGACAACCTGTAGCGAAACGCAACATCCCGATTACTGACCCGGTATTCTATCTCCAGTTGAACATCGTCATTACCGCTAAATGTGATAGTGGCGCCATTCGCCTGATAATGAACCTGACTCACCTTGCCATGGGTTAGTTCATATTTTTCGTCGTGTTGCGTATTTTTGTGTGCAACATACTTCAGGTTTTTTGAAAAATCCCCCAATGATGTCATCAGCCCCAGCGACGATGGTTCAATAAAGGTCTCGTCATTTAGCTCAACGGTGTAATCAGGGCTTTGACTGGCGCTATCTACGACCACCTTAATGTTACCGTCTGGACTGGCGATAGTGACGGGGAGCTCGGCGTGGGCGTAACCTATACTAAAGGTAAATACTAATCCGGTTAAAAGTTTACTCATGATAATCCTATTTAAAGCAATACAAAGAATGCGTTTTATCGGGTTACTCTGTGGCTTTGGCCTGTAGGCTAAAAAGAAGCAGTCAAACCCAGCGTATATCTCGGACCTGTTTCTTCAAGTAACAGAATCTGATTACTGTAGCGGCCTTCTTTTCTGGTTTTCTCGTCAGTGACGTTGATGCCTTCCAGAAAAACCTGCATATCATCATTGATGTTGTAGCTGAAGCGAACATCTACCTGGTCGTACTCAGCGACATAGGTAGGCTCTCCACCAAACCCGCGCGCGGTTTGCAGGAATCGATCGCGGCGATTCCATGCGACCCGTGCCTGATAAGGCCCTTTGTCGTAAAACGCGATAAAATTGTACGTATCGCCTAAGCCAACTAACGCGAATGTTTGTGTCGTATCACCCACATCCAGCTCGGCGTTGCTGTCTACCATGGTGGCATTGGCGGTAACCCCAAATCCACTCCAGAAGCCTGGTAGTGAGTCGAACGTATACTGGGCACCCAGCTCAATGCCGTCTACGGTGGCTTCTTCTGCATTGTCCACCAAACTGACCTCAAACACAGGGTCGCCTTCGAACAGATCCTGTGAATCAGCGATTGGAAAACTTCTGTTCTCTACGGTACTGACCAAAAAGTTTTCCACGTCCTTTTTGAAGTACCCGGCAGTGAGATAGCCGCTTTCGCTGTAATACCATTCGAGGGTAACGTCAAGATTATCGGCCACAAATGGGCGAAGATCCGGGTTGCCGCTATTCGCCGACAGGTTACCAGGGCGCGTTGCTCCAATGGTGGTCCTGGGCGATAGTGAGCCCAACGGAGGACGGGTCATGGTCTTGGATAATGCTACGCGGCCAACAAGTTCATCAGTAATATTGAGCTTGAAATTTGTGCTTGGCAGGAAATAGTTGTACTTATTGGTTTGGGAGACCTCTTCTTCACCAGAAAGGACCGGCGTGTATAAATCGGCGGCAGCAAACGTTAAATCCTGCAAAACTTGTGATACACCAATGGCAGTGGTTTCTGTATGAACATAACGGGCCCGACGTTCCAGGTCCAGGGCATGCCGCTTAATTCACCTTCAAATACTGCATTGATATAGCCAGCCATTATTTCCTCTTCCACTTCAGATGACGTGGGTCTGACCGCCAAATCAAAACCACTTGTCTGCTCCAGCAGCGCAGCAGTGGTGCCAAAGTCCAGTCCCAGGGCGTTATCTCTTGCTGTCATGGCCTCATCAGATTCTAAGTAATTGATAAACTCGTCGATATTGAAAGATACCCAACTTGATGGCAGATTACCGACGCCACCCAAAAAGTCATCACTGATACCGGTCTGAGAGAACAGCGAGTCGGGCACGTCCACCTGGAAACCGCAGTACGCGCACAAAATATTATCCTGCGATAATCTGACTGTTAGCGATTGATCTTGTTTTGAGTACTGCGCACCGAACGAAACTTCCACAAGATGGTCCATATTCGATGTCCAGGTAGCATCGACCCGTTGTTGGAATACCTCGTCTTCAAAATCCTGGCCACCCCCAAATACGCCACCACCGGTACCGCGCAATGTAAAGTGGGCGCGTGCGAGGCTCGGGTCACTGAGCGCTGCATCACTTACCCCGCTGAAGGTCGGGTAGCCATTCTCGTCGTATGACACGGTACTGAAATTTTCATCCTGGATACCAATGCCGGCGACTACCACATCAGTATTTTCAGCGCCGCCTGAATCCGCTTTTGACCAGGATGTATCAAAGGATAAATTAAAGTGGTCGTTTAGCCACCAGTCGGCGTTGAAGCCTACCGCATAAAGATTAGTCGGGCGGTTAAGCTGTGCTTCGGTCGCGTCAGCATTTCTGTTTTCAGTGACGCTGGTGGCCACATTGTTGTTATCAAATGTCACTCCCGATATCAGGGTTGGCGTAAAGTAAATCCCGACATTGCTGGTTCGTGAATCTACTTCGAAGTCACTGTACATCGCATCAAGGGTAAACTCTACATCCTCAGACGGGCGGTACTGGAGGGTTGAATTAAACGTAGTACGTTCGCGTTCTTCGTAAATGGGGCTTATATTGAGGTTTTGTGGAAAAAAGAACTGCTCATCCTGTCCATATCCCTGTTGGGCAAGATCATCAGCAATATTCGGCATGTCGTCGCGGTTTAATACCAGATAGCCATCCGTTAAAAAGCGATTGATCTGATTTTTGCGCTTCTGGTGCGTCAGTGACAGTAATACACCTGCAGTACCCTCGTTGAAGGTATCACTTACCATGCCAAAAAACTGCGGGCTAGTTTCGCCAGAGAGCTCTTCGTATTGTGCCTTAACTGACGCTACCCCTTTAAAGCCATCGTAGTCTAAAGGACGAGGAGTTCGCATCACTACCGTTGATCCAATGCCGCCTTCATCCAGATGCACGGGTTGTGATTTGTAAACTTCTACGGCAGACACCAATTCGGCAGGCAGAACATCAAAATTAAACGACCTGGCACCAGTGTCAGAGGCTAGCCGTCTGCCATTAAGCAGCACAGTATTGAATTCGGGACCAAAGCCACGAACGGTGATAGATTGTCCCTCACCACCACTTCGATCGATGGCGACGCCGGAGATACGTTGTAACGATTCTGCCAGGTTGGTATCGGGAAACTGACCAATATCTTCAGAAGAAATTGCATCGACGATTTGATTGGAGTTTCTTTTGACAGATACAGAGCGTTGTAAACTACCTCTGATACCACTTACCTGTATAACTTCTACATCTTGTTCTTCTGTTGTACTTTGATCCTGAGCCTGCACGCTCAGACTTCCAAACCCCAGTGCTATTGAAACGGCTGTGAGTGAAAGACGTATTAACTTGGTGTTTTTTTGATGAGGAATTGCACTGTGACTGAGTGTCATGATGGTACCTATTCTGACGGGTTAATCGATTCATGACTGAACAACAGAATTAGCGGGTAAGACACGGCGCTGTTCAGGATTTTCTGCAAGATAGAAAATTCTTATATACAGTAATATTGTATTACAAATAACGCTACGCTAACGTCGTGTTAACTGTCAACGCATAAAATTAACACTTGTACAGGTTGGATGAGTTGGTAAGCCGATAAGGTGATGTTAAAAGACCCAGTATCATTAACATCGTCTGCGGGGACGCGAACGAAGCTTAATAAAGATGAAACTCCCTGGTAGAAATTAGCCCTCGCTTACGATTAACAACCTCACGCCCTGGGCACATGTGATGCAGAAGGCGCCTGAATCGACTCCATTAATATTTAACAATGCGGGTATCAGCCTAACTGTAGAATCAGGCATCGAGATAGATGCTTATCTGGCTTTTTGATTGCAGGAAGTGATTCAATACGCGATTCAGTCAAAGTTTAATAACACTGAATGTTGAGGTTTTATACCAATTTTGAAGCAACGGCATATTTCCTTGATAGTAGAGCTTTTGTAGATTCATTTGCTCAGCGTCTTGGGATGGGTGTCATCGGAATAGTGAACGGGCACGCGGTATCAAATACGGCTGGCAATCGATGCAAAGGAATACAGGCGGTTGGCACGGTTGCTCCCGAACGACAGAAAAAGCTGGTAATATGCCCCTCAACGCTGCCAGGCGACACTTGCGCAAATATCGGATGTCGCTGCGCACCTTTTATTACCCAGGAACACCATGGCACTTAAAGCAACTATTTTTAAAGCTGACATATCGATTAGCGATATGGATCGCAATTATTACAACGATCACAACCTGACGATAGCGCGACATCCTTCTGAAAACGATGCGCGTATGATGCTTCGAATTCTCGCGTTTATCGTAAATGCACATGAGCGTCTGATTTTCACAAAGGGCCTATCTGATGATGATGAGCCTGATCTGTGGCAAAAAAGTTTTAGTGATGAAATAGAACGATGGATTGAATTGGGCCAGCCTTCAGAGCAGCGTATTAAAAAAGGCTGTAATCAAAGCCAGCAAATGATGATTTATTCATACGCCGACAACAGCTTTGATGCATGGTGGAAGAAAGAAAAGACCAGGTTACAAAGCAGAAAGAACTTGTCGGTATTTACCGTGCCCGAGGTACTTTCCACCACACTGGCTAATGCTGTGCAGCGTTCCATGCAAATTCAGGTGACCATTCAGGATGGCCAGATATGGCTAACCATTGAGGGGGCTGATATTACTGAAAGCCTGGAAGTCGCCATTGAGAAACACCAGTAATGAAAAAACTATCGGCAGTACAACTTAAACAGCAAGCTTTGGTGTTCAGCGTAGCTGATAAGCTTGAAGAGCAAGGTCGTAAAGAACTTCATGGCATGGTGCAATGCTGGTTTGACGTGCAGTATCACGAATTTCCCGGCTCGCTATTGCTACGCTTCCAATTTGAAGATGAAGCAGCGTTAGCTGCCGCCGAACCCGACGAAAAAAAATGGCAAAAGCGCTTAAGAGCCGCATTGCTCAAAAGAGGTGTTGTATTTAAAGATAAGCGCAGGCATCTAATTTTTACATTGGCCGGGCCTGAGGATTGAAAGGCAGGACATAAACTGAGGAAAACAACAAAACGCCTGATAAAAAGTTCAGAAACAAAAAGGCATAGTGTTGGGTCAATTCCAGACGAGGTGGAAATAGGCAGACTGGCCAAAAAATCCACCGCAAGCTCGGTATTTATGCTATTTCGTGTTATCTGCCTGACCTAGTGTTGTTCTATTTACCTGTTTATGCGCTCACAGAATCGTACACCACCACTTTCTTCCAAAGGTGGCTATAGTCTTCGACAAATTTTTTGTGAAGCGGATGGTTCTGGTAAGCATTCTGCTGATCAACACTGTTAAACATCATCATTTCCGAAACCTGATAGCTACTGTCGATAACATCTCTGGACGTAGTTGCAGCAGGCACACCCACATGCAGGGCCTGAATGTGTTTAATTTCACGCAGGTTGTTCAATCCTTTTATCAGAGACTGCTGATCTGAAACAGAGTTCGGATTTTTGAGCCAGAAATAAACCATATGAACAATTGGCGATACCTCGGTACAGGCCGTTGAGCCGTGTGCGCTTACCGGAAGTGCGGTCACGGCGCACAATGTTCCTGCTGCCATACCGGCAAACGATAAAAATTTACGTCTGTCTGACTGTTTCATATTCTGTTCCTTTTCGTTGATTCTGCAAAAGTCACAACGCAGCGTTATCGCCCGAGTGTTGAATAATTCATCATATGAAGCTGCCAAGATATACATTTTTTCAGGCAGGTACTAGTTTGGTGACATTAATATCTCTAAAAGCAGAGCTAATAATGGTCAGACAACATTTTTCTATCCTGATAATGATGCGATTAATGAAATTTCATGTATTAAAAAAACATGCACATTTGCTTATTATCGTTTCCTGCTACATGCAGATTGCGTAGCGTCAGTGCCAGGGTAAAAGCAGGTGGTCCGTTCAGGCCGGTTATTTCAACCTGCACGCCAAAACGTCATGACATTTGCCTTTTTCGAAAACGAAACCAGGAAAGTGATACTAGCTCAGCGTTTTGGTTTTTGGGCGCGTTGCAGTTAGGTTATGCGTTTGAGATGTTTTATGAGTAAGCGTTGTCCCTTATTGTGTTTCCTCCGACAGTAAGGGGTCTCTGGCGTTTTGGCTCGGTGAGTCCGTATAGTTATGCCCCGGGTTTAGGGGCTATATTTTTTGCTGCTTAGCAAAAGTTTATAGTTAAGAAATTAAACATTTTTATTAGTAAGTCCGGATCTGTGTTCTTGTTCAGTTTACGTGCAGTAGCTGTATTCTGAAAGGGTAGCAATCATGTATGATATTTTGTATTGGAGTTAACAACAGTGTCGTCTCTGCGTGTATTAGAAACCATTAATCCTGCCAAGGTTCTTTTGCTGGGCTATGCAAGTTATGTGGTACTGGGATGGTTTTTTTTGAGCCTCCCCCTTAGTCAAAGTGTACCTGTTAGCAATATAGACAATTTTTTTACTGCCACCTCGGCGGTCTCTACTACCGGGCTGGTAACAGTTGATCCGAGTCTAAGTTACACCTTTTTTGGTGAGTTAGTTATTTTATTTCTAATCCAACTTGGCGGTATCGGCTATATGACATTTGGCTCTTTTGTCATTCTTTCTACTCGCCATAAAATGTCGTCTTTTCGTACAAGTTTAACCAAGAGCGCTTTCGCGTTACCCGCTGACTTTGAAATTGGTCGCTTTATCAAAATGGTGGTGATATTTACTCTTGTCTGTGAAGCGATAGGCGCGATAGCCCTATATATAATTTTTCTCGGGGATGATGTCGATGGCGCGCTTTGGAGTGCAATTTTTCATAGCATATCTGCTTTTTGTACAGCAGGTTTCAGCCTGAACAATAATAGCTTAATGGACTTTGTTGATAATCCGATGCTCAATTTTGTCATAGCAGCGTTGGCCTATATGGGTGCCATTGGCTTCATAGTCGCCACTGATATCTGGCAACGCCTGACGGGTAAACAAAAGTATCTGCATTTCACTACTAAAATTATTCTGGAAGTGACTTTATGGTTTGCGGTAGTCGGCACCATATTACTTTTTGTTATCGAACCATCTGTTCAGTCTATGCCACCCTGGCAGCGTCTCATGGCGTCTTTTTTTCAAGTGATGACAGCCAGTACCACAGTGGGTTTTAACACTATTGATATCGGTGGACTGTCGGCGGCTATTATCATGCTTATGTATGTGTTCATGATTTTCGGTGCATCGCCTTCAGGCACTGGCGGTGGGCTTAAGTCGACCACGTTGGCGGCGTTACTGGGGCTTATCAAAAGTACCCTCAAACGGCGTGAAACAGTTCGTATTCATAAACGGGAGTTGTCACAGGAGCGCCTGCAAATCGCTACCGCAAGCTTTGCATTTTATATGGTAGTACTTACAGCAGCGATGATACTTCTACTGGCCTCAGAAAATGCGGCGTTCGATGTGATTTTGTTTGAGGCAATATCGGCGCTTGGCACGGTTGGTTTAAGCATGGGACTGACCGGAGATTTAACCGTGCTTGGTAAACTGATCATTATCTTACTTATGCTGATGGGAAGAGTTGGTATTCTCACCTTCGGCATAGCAATGGCGATGCATGATGAAAGTCCTGAGGAAGAAAAAGACGACGATCTCGTAGTTTAGACGGTTGTTCCTTCGCAATATTCAGTAAACAGTGTGCACGAGAATGAAATAAAAAATTCAGGGCCTGCAGGCTTTATATTCATCTAAAAGAAGAATATTACAGTTTTTAATTGAGCTGGATATCTACAAAATACCAAGCGCCATTAAGGGAAAACCTATACTGCGGATTGTAGTGTCAGCTGCACTCTTAATTAAAAAGCCCGGCTTGACCGGGCTTTTGTCTATTTAAGTAAATACTTACTCATCTAAACCACGGCGTTTTAACAACGCATCCACCGTGGGCTTCTGGCCCCTGAAATCAATGTAGTTCTGCATCAGATCTTCACTGTTTCCTTTAGACAATATTTCTTTTCTAAAACGTGCCCCGTTGTCACGGCTTAGTCCGCCATTATCATCCATATAAGCAAATGCGTCAGCAGCCAGTACTTCTGTCCATAAATAGGCATAGTAAGCGGCAGAGTAGCCGCCGGCAAAGGTGTGACTGAAGTAGTTTGATTTGTAGCGGGGCTTAACCGGCGCGTAATCAATATCATGCTTCGCCAGTGCTTTTTGCTCAAAATCCTTAACGCTATTGATATTGGCATCCGCATCAAGCATGTGCCATTCCATGTCTAACAGCGCCGCAGCAAGATACTCGGTAGTATTGAAGCCCTGATTAAATTTCACCGCTTTTAGCATCTTCTCAAGCAGTGCTTTAGGAATCGGCTCGCCGGTCTCATAGTGATTGGCGTAATTCTCAAGCACTGTAGGATCGATGGCCCAATCTTCATGAAACTGTGAAGGAAACTCAACAAAGTCCCGGGCCGTGGAAGTGCCTGCCAGACTAGGGTATTTTACCTGCGAGAATAAGCCATGTGCTGCATGGCCGAATTCATGAAACAGGGTGCTCACCTCGTCAAAGGATAACAACGTGGGTTCACCCTCGGCGGGCTTTACAATGTTCAGCTCATTAAATACCACTGGCTTAAGGTTATTCTGAAAGCTTTGGGTAACAAATTCGCTCATCCACGCGCCACCGGCTTTGCCTTCCCGGGCGTAGGGATCGAAAAAGAACAGGCCGATACTGGAATCGTCATCGTTGAATACTTCGAATACTCTGGCATCGTCAACGTAAGTGGGGAGATCCTTACGCTCTTCAAACCGGATGCCATAAAGCTTATTCATTGCGAAAAACAGGCCATCTTCCAGCACGCTGTTAAGCTCAAAGTACGGTTTCACCTGGCTATCATCAAGATCATATTTTGCTTTGCGAACTTTTTCAGCGTAATACGCCCAGTCCCAGGGTTGTACTGATCCCCGGACGCCTTCGTCATGCATAATCTGCTCAATATCCGCAGCTTCGCGTTGAGCACGTTCAACAGCTTTTGGCGCAAGGTCGTCTAAGATACCGAACACATTTTCTGGTGTCTTGGCCATCTGGTCGTCAGTCTGATACGAAGCCCAGTTAGCAAAGCCCAGCAATTTTGCTTTTTGCGCACGCAGCTTGGTCAGTTTAAGAATAATCGGTGCGTTAACATCCATTGCCCGGTTGGCAGATTTTTGCCAGATATGCTTACGCAGCTCGCGATTTTCCAGGCTGGACAGAATAGGCTGACGGGTAGTGTTAACCAGCGAAATCAGATAACCCTCTTTGTCGGCACCTTCGGCAGCGGATTTAAGGTTGTTTTTTTCCTTTTCCGACAGGCCGGCGAGCTTTGATTCATCGGTGATCAAAATGGTATCGTTTTTAAACGAAGCCAGAATATTTTGTGAAAAACGCGTTTGTAGCTTAGAAATTTGCTCATTAAGACTACGCATTGTGGCTTTGTCTGCTTTGGACAAATTGGCACCGGCGCGTACAAACTGATTATAGTAAAATTCAGTCAGTCGCTGATCAATATCGCTTAGCTGAGCCTTGTTTTCATGCACATTTTTAACACGTTCAAATAGGGCCTTATTTAAAAAGATATTGTCCTGATGCGCCGTGAGGCGAGGGGACATCTCAGACTCGATGCGCCGTACCTCATCACTGGAAGCAATACTGGACAAGTTAAAGAACAGATTAGAGGTACGCTTAATAAGCTCTCCGCTATTTTCCAGTGCCAGAATCGTATTTTCAAAGGTGGCAGGTTGAGCGCTGTTGGCAATCGCTTCTACTTCGGCGCTTTGTTCGGCCATTCCCTTTTCAAATGCTGGCTCGTAATCCTTGATGCTGATCTTATCAAATTCCGGTGTCTGGTAGGGCAGCGTACTTTTTCGCATAAGAACATTTTCAGATTTGGCTTGTTGGTTTTCGCGCATTGTCTGAGAGTTATCTGAATGTTGACTGCTTGTGCATGCTGAAAGCGTCATAGCCGCTGTGATAGCCGCAGCTAATAGTGTTTTTTGCATTTATTACTCCGTTATACTGATTCATTCGTCAGCTGTTTTTTAGATCACCACCTTAGCACGCAAATCAGCAAACAAAATCTGTCTTGTCTTACGCATTGGTGTTTTTGCCCTGTGCCAGGGAAGCTAGAGATGTGAACGTCTGTATCTGATAAAATTATCACACCAGCTATTAGAAAATTAACTGTTAGCAAAGGCTGTAAGTGCATCACCGCTTAACCGGTATCCCAGCCATTCATTTTTCGGTTGTGCGCCGATGGAATCGTAAAAATCGATGGCTGGCTTGTTCCAGTCCAGTACGCTCCACTCGAAGCGCCCACAACTTTTCTCAAGGGCAAGATTCGCCAGATACTTTAATAATGCCGTGCCTGCACCTTTGCCCCTTTCATCAGGACTGACAAAGAGATCTTCCAGATAAAGCCCGTTTTGTCCCTGCCACGTTGAATAATTGTAAAAATACACAGCAAAGCCAACCGGTTTGTCATTATTTTCACATATCAGGCAATGGGATGTCGCCTGAGCGCCAAACAGAGTATTAACGATATCTTGTTCAGTGGCCTCGACTTCATTTTCTGCTTTTTCGTATTTAGCCAGTTCAATAATAAAATCAAGAATCAGTGCGGCATCAGCTTCTCGCGCCTGGCGAATAGTGTAATTTCTCATGGTTTTTTTATCTTATACATGTGCTTAACGTGTGTTAAAGACTAGCATTTTAGAGCCAGATAAAGCAGGTACTTTTAGACTGGCTGCATAAAAAACCCCGCCAGCGGCGGGGTTAGGCTTATCGCTAATTATGGGGTGCAGGTTGTGGATCCTGTCTAACCTCTCGCTGACGGTTACGTCGAAAGATTTTGGCCAGTTGTCGGTTGAGATCTTCAAGTATCATATAGAGACAAGGGACCAGGATCAGCGTGACCAGCGTGGCATACATCACAGCAAAGCCCAGCGCAGCTGCCATAGGAATGACGAACGCTGCCTGCAGACTGGTCTCAAACAGAATGGGCAGTACGCCGGCAAATGTAGTGATTGAAGTTAAGGTAATCGCTCTGAAACGGGCGGTACTGGCTCTGATCACTGACTCTGCAATACTGAACCCCTCTTTGCGGGATTGATTGATAAAATCGGTCATTACCAGTGAATCATTGATCACCACCCCTGCCGCAGCGATGATGCCAAAAAAGGACATCATTGACAGATCTAAATCGAGTAAAAAGTGCCCCCAAATCGCACCGGTCATACTAAAGGGAATCACTGACATTATTATCAGTGGCTGTCCATAGCTTTTCAGTGGCACTGCGAGCAGCACATAAACCATGATCATGGCTGCAATAAAGAACATCTGTTGTTCATTGCGCTGCGCCTGTTGTTCCTCAATGTCTCCGCCAAGCTGTGTCAGCACCGATGGATAGTCTTCCTTAAGCCTGGGTAAAAGGGTCTCTTTGACTTCTTCAACTACAGCATCAGGTTCTACCACCTCTTCATCGATGGCACCCCAGACATAAACACTGCGATACCCTTCCTCTCGGCGGATGTAACTGATACCGGGTGCTTCTTCAAGATTAACCACGTCACCGAGCATCACGTCCTGGCCTGCCGGCGTTTGAATAACCGAATATTTAAGCTCAGAAAACTGTTCACGGGTTAATTTCGGGTATCGGACCATCACGCGTACCTCTTCACCGCCACGGATAACCCGCTGGGCCTCACCGCCGTAGAAGCCAGCCCCCACCTGACGGGCAATATCCGACAGCGTAATGCCCAAATCATAGGCCACAGGACGCAATGTCATTTGTACCTCTTTACTGGCCGGGTCGATAGTGGAGCTGACATCGTATAACCCTTTTTGTTGCTGCAACATACCGATGAAAGCTCTTCCTGCTGCATTCAGTGCGTCAATATCTGCCCCATACAACAAAAATCCGAATTCGCCGTCACCGCCGCCACCATTGACATCATCCTGAATAGAGAAGGATTTCATCCCCGGAATTTCAGGCATCGCTTCGCGCCATCGTCGAGCCAGCTCAAAGGTATTAAATGGGCGGGCATCTTCTTCCACTAAAGGTGCCACCACACGGCCGCTGGTACGCTCCTGATTAAATGCCAGAATGTCACGCACCATATTTTGGCCGGTTTCCTGTTTTACCTGAGCATCAACTGACCAGATTGTTTTCTCAATGATTTTTAATGCATCGATAACCGCTGTATCAGAGGCTGTTTCGTTCATCTCAATTCTGACCTGCGGGTAATCGTGGGGCACTTTAGGATTTGGCACACTGCGAACATAATTAGCCACAATGAGTCCCACGCTGATCATCAGAACTACCGTAAACAATGCCAGCACGCCATACCGCCAGTGGGTTGCCCGCTCTACCAGTCGTTTGTAAGGACCATGAACAAAATTATTAAAACGCTGGTTAAACCTGGCCCGCCAGGAGTCTTTTTTGACCGGAGGAAATTTAGTATGGGCGATGTGGGCTGGCAGGATAAGCTTGGATTCAATCAGACTAAACACCAGACACAATATTACCACCACCGCAATATTGTAGAAAAAAGCGCCCTCGGGGCCACTACTCATGGTAAAAGGGGCGAATACAGCGATGGTCGTCAGCACCCCAAAGGTGGCTGGCGTGGCGACCCGGCGCGCGCCGCGGATAACGTTATCCACACCGTCCCCTTTACTTTCTACTTCCGTATAGGCACTCTCGCCAATGACGATAGCATCGTCCACTACGATGCCCAGAACCATGATAAAGGCAAATAAAGAAAGGATATTGACCGTCACACCAAACAGCGGCATGAGCATAAATGCACCCAGAAAGCAGATTGGTAGCCCCAGCATTACCCAGAATGCCAGTCTGAAACGTAAAAAGAGTGTCAGTAACAGCGCGACGAGAAGCGCACCTTCAGCCAGATTCATCAACATCATTTCCAGTCTGGCATTGAGGTAATAGGTCATATCCACCAACACTTTCAGCTCAATACCATCCGGCAGGGTTTTGTTTTTACTTTCAATATAGTTTTTCACAGTTTCAGCTACCGGCACCATATCCTGGGTACGGGTTGCTTTGACTGCCATGTAGATAGAGTTTTTACCGGAATAGCTGAAGTACCACTCTCCTTCGGTAAAGCCGTCGTTAATGATGGCAATATCTGACAACAATACACGGGAGCCATTGGCCCCAATTTTGACCGGGATTTGGCCGAAATCACTGCCACGGTAGTATTGATTTTCAACCCTGACCGAAATCAGACCCGCTTCTGTGCGTAACTGGCCGGCCGATATATTCGCTGAATATCCGCGAATGGCACGGGAAACATCATCAATGCTAAGGTTATACTTGCGCAGCATGTCGGGTTGAATTTCAATGGCTATTTCATCAGGAGGATCGCCCACATCAACCAGTGAAATTGATCCGAGCTGTAGCAATTCATCTTCGATTTCTTTCGCCAAAGGCTTGAGTTCACTAAGCGGTACGTCGCCCACTAACGGCATTTCGATAACGGTTTGTTCAAACTCCTGCTGAGAGATATTTACCGGTTCCATATCAGCAGGGAAGGTTGCTATACCATCAACTCTGAGTTTGACCTTATCAAGGACGTCAGTAAGCTCGGCTTTTTTGTCAATCTCAAGTGTGACCCTTCCTGAATTACGAAAGGCACGGGAAACGACCTGCTCAATTTCAGTGACATCCTTCACGGCTTCTTCGATTTTTATCAGGATACTTTCTTCTATTTCCTGTGGCGAAGCGCCGGGATACTGAGCAGAAATATTGATGTAGTTAAGTTCAATATTGGGAAACATCTGACGTTGAATGCTTGAAAAACTGACGATGCCCATCAACAGGATAAAAATCATCAATAAATTGGCGGCTACCGAGTTTCGGGCGAACCAGGCGATAAGCCCGCGATGCGTATCAATATGCATTGTCATGAGTGTCGACCTTATTGTTTTTGTGCAACAAGATTGTCACTGTTGCCCGCACCGGCCAGGCGTACCGCCATGCCTGGCTGAGGATACTCAGGTAAGGTTAAAACAATATTCTCACCTGTCAGATCCGCTCGAATGATAAAATGTCTGCCGCTTTCATGAACCACCTCAACATTTTCTGGTATGAGTTTATTATCATCGCTCATAAGCCAGATGCTATTGTTCGTCACCAGCTCCTGGGGTACCCGATATACGTTATTCAGGGTTTTACCCGCAAACGAAATATTAACGTACGTACCAAACTTTATATTGTGCTCACTGCCATTTATGCCGTAGGGATCATCTATGCGAAGCACCAGGCTGGACTGGCGGGTAGCGGCGTCGACCATACCCGAATCGCGGTGAATATAGCCTTTCACCGGTTCATCATTTGTACCGTCCACATGAACATTTACCGGTAACTGAGTAAGATTTTGTGGCAACAGGTGACGATCAAACCCAGCAATGGGAAAGGTAACCTCGGCGACTTCAATATTGTGTAATGTGGCAGCGGGGGTGCCGGCCGTGACATACTCGCCAACGCCCAGTTCACGGGAAACAACAAGGGCGTCGTAGGTGGCGGTTATTTCACAGTTTTCAAGGTCTCGCTTTGCGATTTTCAGTCTTGCCTGGGCTGACTTAACCGCTGCATTGGCACTTAGCAGCTGGGGCTTACGCAAATACAATTCGCTCACCTGGGTGTCCGGCATCAACGTCGCTTCTTGCTCAGCAACTCTGGCCTGGGCCTGCTCCTGAATTAATTGCGCCTGCGCGGCGCTGAGATTGGCTTCTGCTTCCAGTAATGCGGCTTCGTAGGCATCTTTTTCGATGGTGAAAAGGATATCGCCGCGGCGCACTATGCCCCCGTGCACAAACCCATCGCTCCAGCTGATCACTTCACCAGTCACTTGCGCGGACAGTTGGGTAGATTCCAGTGGCGTGACTTCGCCGTAAGATGTGAGGGTGACGGTGTAATCCTGCGGTTCGAGCTTTTCGATAGTCACCAGCGGACGCGTATCTATTTGTTCGGTCGTTTTTTCATCCGGGGCGGTGGCTACTACCGCGTAGGTTGCAGCTATACCGATAAGAAGCACCCCGATAGGTGCTGCTACTTTTAACCAGTTCATATTGTATCGCTTCTAAAGAAGGTTTGACGTTATCTTACCTCGCAATATTAAGACAATCCTTATAGAAATGTAACGATATATTAACGTTTAAATAATGTGCCCGAAGGATAGGTCGGATTAATCCTGCTGTGCGCCGCTATCAGATAACGCCAGCGCAGACTCAGCAATCTCATTTGCCAACCTGACTACCAGGCCCCGCATTTGGATCACGGTATGCTCAAAACCATCTTCTTGCTGTGGGGTCTGCAAATTAAAGCGCTTGCTTACCGGCGGCCCGTTTTCGGGAAACAACCAGTATTGTCCCCTCAACACAATGTTTCCCTGATGAGTGGCAATAAAATCGTCAACAACGAGGGTAACACCAGTGGTTTGTGCTCGGTCATAAATATTCTGCGTGTAAACCTCCATCCCTTCATCGTGCCATAAGCTGGTGGATAGGGTTTGCAGGATATCGCTGGATAAAGGCTCTGCCCAAACATGCTGTGAAGAAAAGAAAAGGGTGGCTGGTCCGGTTTGCATAGCCAGGCCCCGTTGTTTGAGATAATCGGGTAAGGTTAACTTATCAATTCTCAGCCTGCCCTTTACGGTGTGTTCATCGTCCGTCCCTTCGTGGGTCGGCGAATGTAGCAGATAATAGTTAAGCGGTACCGGATCGGAGGCGCAGCCTGATAAAAGTAATATCGCGATAATAATAAAATAGTGTCTGATCATTCTTCACGCTCTCTGGCTCGCGCCTTGGGCTGCGGTTCGGTGCCTGGGTCTCGGGGAAATATAAAGCTGCTGGGGCGCTGGTTCAACTGCAGAAGCAAAGGCTGCAGGTTTCTTAATGTCTCCTGCATCTCATCCACAGTATCCTGAATTTCACCCTCGCTTAAGCCGCCCTCAGAGTAGTTTCTGAGTAACGTAGACACGTCATTAAGCACCTGGTTGAGATTTCGGTTTAGCGCTTTGGTATCCAAGTCTTCCAATACAATTCCCACATCATTACTGGTTTGTTCCAGTGCGTTGGCAGCGCTCTGCATATCTTCAATAACCTGCCGTGTGTCACCGACCAGACTATCCAGTGGCAACTGATTGATTTTATCTAAAATTGCATCGGCTTTTTGAGTCAGTTGAGTAAACTCGTTAGACACAGTAGGGATAACTTCATAGCCATTAATTGTGCGCATGCTCGCCGCTGCGTTCGTCTGCGTATGATGCAAGTCAACATACAAGCCGCCAGTGAGTAAATTGCCCATACGTAACGTGGCCCTGAGATCCCGCTCAACCCAGCCGCGCAGGGTTTGTTTGACAAACTCAAGGCTTTCCTGATTGTCCTGTTGACGAACCTTGCCCGGGTAGATTTTAATCATAACAGGGATCGGATAATCTTCATCCAGAATATTACCATTAACCAGATCGGTGGCATTAATTCGGCTGACTTCACCGATTTCGATACCACGGTACTCTACCGGCGCGCCTACCTCCAAACCTCTGACAGTTTCGTCGATAAGCAAAAGGTATTCCGCAGCAATGGTATAGCGTGTGTTGTAAGCGGCACTTTCATCTTCATAAATACTAAAACTTGATTCACCGGTAATTTGCTCGCCGGGCGGAGAATCTTCCGGGATACCAAAGGTGATACCGTTGGCCAGCAATGTTTCCAGACTACCGGTTTCAACCTCAACCCCGCTGGAGCTTAAATGCAATTTAACACCACTGGCATTCCAAAATCGCGTATTAGAAGTGATGAGCTTATGGTAGGGCGCCTCAATAAATGCAGAATAATAGACTTTGCGCTCATCAATATTAAACTCCGAGTCTTCAAATTCGCCCACCTTATAACCTTTGTATATGACCGGATCGCCCGCTTTATAGGCAAAGCGATCATCGCTTTTCAACGTTAGGTGCAAACCCGGTGTACCCAAAGGGGTTGCTGGCGGTCGCTCCAGTGCCACAAACTGACGTTGTTCGCGCCCCTTATCGGTAGCCGACATTGCAATATAACTACCGGAAATAAGTGTGCTCAAACCTGACACTTCAGAAAAACTTATGCGGGGGGAGACTACCCAAAATTGTGTTTTATTGGTAAGCAGACGGGCCGCACTGGCCTCCATCCGGGCGGTGACCAGTACGCCATTTAAGTCTGGCTTGAGCTCGATTTTCTTTACCTGACCGACGTCTACATCGCGAACTTTGATAGGCGTTTTGTTCACTTCAATGCCTGAGGCTGATTGTAACTCGATGGTGATCAACGGGCCTTGATCGCGCCACTGCGTATATACCATCCAACCGCCTACAATAATCACTAAAATGGGCACCAGCCAGATTTTTGAAATACGACGCGTTGACTGAAGTTGTGCCTGCTCACTCATTTAATGCTTTCCTGTCTATCCAAATCAGCCTGCTGTCAAAGGTTATGGCTGCAATCATTGTTATAAAAACGACGGCACAAAATGCCAGTGCGGCTGAACCAGGGTATATGGAGATAGTATTCCCTAATCGTATCAGTCCTGCCAGTATCGCGACCACGAATACATCAATCATTGACCAGCGACCGATAGCTTCAGTCAGCCGGTAAAATCTCGCCCGGGTTCGTCTGCCCCGCGAGTGCTGTTGTTGAACGGTAAAGTTGAGCCAGCCCAAAGCAGTAATTTTACCAATAGGGACAATCACGCTGGCAATCAGAATAATGATGGCTACCGGATAAGAGCCTGACTGCCATAACGAAATTACACCGCCAATAATAGTATTTGGCTCAGTGTTACCAAACAGCTCTGTATGCATAATGGGTAAGGTATTTGCCGGTATATACAATATGGCTGCGGCAAACAGCAATGCCCAGGTACGTTGAATACTTACTGAAGCCACTGCCTGTGACAAGGGTTTTGGCGCCGGAAGCTGGCCGCTGAATAACCATAGGCCAAGCCGGTTTCTGTCAAAATTCACCAGGCTCATGGTCAGACAGGTTGCAAAACCGATAAATGCAAAAAAGGACATTCCAAAGTTCACCTCTGCCATTGAGGTTACTTTGATAAGACTGACCAGCGTGCCCACCATAAATACTTCAGCCATGCTCCACTGGCTCAGAGTTTTAACCACAACATACCATCGCATCAGCGATGCGCTGCGACGTCTGGTGATGTAACTGGCTGAAAGAATGACAATTCCGATTAAAACAATACAGGGAATAATAAGTATTGCCAACGCCGTGATGATGGCCAGAAACATGTAGTCTTGCTGGATCATAACGTTAAGCGTATCAGAGATATGAATACTGCGTTGCTGGCTGTTGCTTTTGAAAACCAGAAAATTAAACGGCAGACTAAGGAGCAGAAAAATAAGTGCAGACACAGCAAAGGCAAGACTATGCTCAAACCCGAATTGGCGAAATGTCAGAAGATGATGGTGGCATGTCGGACAGACTGCTTGCTGACAATGCGCCAGCGCAGGAATTGTCACATCTGTATAACACTGCTCACAGGTAATAGTAACGGGCTGCCCCTGGGATTGCATGAGTATTGCTCGGCCAAAAATGATTGTTTGTGCGTCACACGCTTCTAATTACTTAACAATAAAGAATATCCTTTAAACCTCGAGGAAGATCATTATCTTAGCAAAACAAAACCGCGACGAGCACACGCCACCAGCTTTGATTTGGCGTGAAAAGATAAAGCCGGCATAGCCGGCTTTATCGTAAATAAACGCTTAAAAGGCTGCATTGCCTGGCGTACGCGGGAAGGGAATGACGTCACGTACATTCTGCATACCGGTCACATAGGCCACCAGGCGTTCAAAGCCCAGGCCGAAACCTGCATGAGGCACTGTGCCGTAACGACGCAGGTCGCGATACCAGCCGTAATCTGCCTTATCCAGTCCCATTTCCTCAAGCCTGGCATCGAACACGTCCAGGCGTTCTTCACGCTGGGACCCGCCTATGATCTCACCAATGCCTGGCGCCAATACATCCATTGCCGCTACCGTCTTATTATCTTCGTTCAAGCGCATATAGAACGCTTTAATATCTTTGGGGTAGTTTTGCATAATAATCGGTGCACCAACATGCTCTTCAGCCAGATAGCGCTCATGCTCAGAAGAAAGGTCTACGCCCCATTCAACCGGGAACTCAAACTCTCTGTCAGCATTTTGCAGTATATTGATAGCATCGGTGTAATCCATCCGAACAAAGTCAGAAGAAACCAGTTTCTCCAGACGGTTGATTACATCTTTATTAATACGTTGCGCAAAAAATGCCATATCGTCGGCGCGCTCTTCCAACACGGCTTTGCATACATACTTGAGCATGTCTTCAGATAATTGTGCAATATCCGATAAGTCGGCAAATGCCACCTCAGGTTCAATCATCCAGAACTCAGCCAAATGCCGTGAGGTGTTGCTGTTTTCAGCCCGAAAGGTAGGCCCAAAGGTATAGATCTTCGACATAGCTGTACAATAGGTTTCGCCGTTTAACTGTCCAGACACGGTCAGATAAGTTTCTTTGCCGAAAAAGTCTTCTTTGTAATCAATGTCGCCTTTTTCAGTGCGCGGCAGGTTCATCATATCCAGCGTGGATACGCGAAACATCTCGCCCGCACCTTCAGTGTCACTGGCGGTGATTATCGGTGTGCTTATCCAAAAATAACCGTGCTCATGAAAGAAACGGTGAATAGCCTGGGACAGGCAGTTGCGGATGCGGGTGACAGCACCGATTACATTGGTACGCGGACGCAAATGTGCATGTTCACGCAAATATTCAATAGAGTGTCGCTTAGCCGCCATGGGGTAGGTGTCAGGATTCTCCACCCAGCCCACAACCTCTACGGATTGTGCGTCCAGTTCAAGTGCCTGCCCCTGGCCCTGTGACTCTTTCACGGTGCCAATTACACTTACTGAACAGCCTGTGGTTAGGCGCTGAATATCTTCGTAATTTGCCAGAGAATTTAACGCGATAACCTGCACCGGATCAAAACAACTTCCGTCGTGCAGTGCAATAAAAGACAAGCCTGCTTTTGAATCGCGGCGTGTTCTTACCCAACCTTTTACTGTCACCGTTTCGCCAACCGCGTACTTGCCGGCAAGCACGTCGACTACGGGCGCATGCGTCATTATGTATTCTCCGTCTTTAATTTAAGTATCAGGTCAGAAATCATGATAAAGCGACACAGAGATGTGCACTTATTTTGAGTAAACCGAATGAGAGCCCTAAGGCAAAGGATTTCGCGTGAGTCCATCAGGCGATGGTCAACCGCAGATGAGCCGGTTTAAGACAAAGTCAGATTTCTAACGTATTAACAGGCGTTAGTATACTTAAACCAAAAACGGATGCCAGAGATCATTGAGCCATTTGGAGTATAAAAATAAAAGCCGAACAGTAAAAAACCGCCGCAGCCAACCGCGAGTGCGCGATGGTCTTTACAAGATTATCATAGTGATTAACGTACTTGCCTGGAGCATGCTGTTGGCGGCGTTTGTAGTCTTGCATTTTGCCCGGCCTGATTTTATCTCAGGGGTACAGCGTTTCTGGGGAATACCGGGCAACACCAATTGGTCCCAGGAGCATGTCACAACACTCTTTATGCTGGTCAAAGCATGCTTGATTCTGACGTTGTCTACAATGTTGCTCAAAATCCGGCGCAACCGGCGCCGGTCGGACAACTATGGAATCAACTTGTATTTATTGGTGATCCTGGGACTGGTCTCGTTATTAGTATTAACGCTGTCTTTTACTTAGCCGATAAATGCAGAGTTAATCAGGTACCATGTATAAGCGATATAGGCAGCAACAAAGATACCGCCCTCGAGCCTGTTCAGCCGGCCCTGACGTCCTCTCAGACCGATACAGAATATAAACAGCGCCACTGATAAGATAAGCATAATAACAATGTCGCGGTAGAAGAAGCTTTGCTCAATACTCGTAGGATGAATAATACCGGCTAAACCGACCACAGCTAACGTATTAAACATATTCGAACCGATGACATTGCCCAGGGCAAGGTCATGTTCTTTTTTACGAATCGCCATAAGCGACGCAGCCAGCTCGGGTAATGAAGTACCCACAGCAATTACTGTTAAGCCTATAATAGTGTCGCTGACACCAAAATAACCGGCAACTTCAATTGCCCCCCAGACCAGGATGCGAGAACTGGCGACCAGTAATACCAGACCGGCAAGTAGCCATACCAGATTCATCTTGACTGATGTTTTATCACTGCTTATCTGTTCTTTATATTCCTCAGCCAGAGCATCGCTGTCGCCTTTCATGCCTTGCCAGAAGCTCCAGCTCAACAACAGAATAAATAGCCCCAACAAGGTAAAGGCGTCATCTTTAGACAGGCTTAAATCCAATAATTGCCAGGCAGCAATAAACACAATTGCCAGCATGATGGGCAGTTCGCGCTTGATGATTTCTGAGCGCACGGCGATGGGGCTAATCAGTGCAGTTACACCTAAAACCAGCGCGATGTTCGCTATATTTGAGCCAAATGCATTACCCAACGCGATTCCTGAGTTTCCTTCAAGCGCGGCAAACACGGAAACAATAATTTCCGGTGCAGAGGTCCCAAAACCAATGATAAGCATACCAATGATTAGTGGAGAAACATTGAAGTGACGCGCCACCCCAGACGCACCATCGACAAATTTACTTGCGCTGAATAATAAAACGGGCAGCCCGACTAAAATCGCAACTACTGCTAATTCCATAACTACTCCTACACCAAAATTAGAAACGCTGAACGCAGCACCGACTGTACGACAACTATGCACTCGTATTCGATATATTGCATTCTACACTACGGCCTTAATATTCTTTACGTTTATCTGCATTTTAAAAATAGCTGGCCCGCCCACAACCCGGTTATCTGAGTATCATATTTAGTTATCGTAAGGGTGAAAATTTCCCGCCACGAAATCTCTTTTCAATTGGTGGCCCTGTCGTACACTGCGCAGACTTCGGCTGCTATGTAGCGGCTGGTCCAAAGCTTAAGAGAACCCATGCACAAAACACTGATTATCGCCGATAACACAAACATGTTTGCTAACACCGGGCTTACGGTGATGACATTTGACGACTATCTGGCAAATTTTCCAAAACTTAACGAACCGAAGACCCGTGTCATCAATTTATGCGATACCAGCCGGTACCTGAGTCACGGTTACTATTGTTCGCTTCTGGCCCAGGCCCGAAAACACCGTGTGTTACCCGCGGTCAATACCATCAACGACATGCGCATGGCTTTGGATTCAACGATGCCGCCACGGGTTACTTTACCTGACGCATTTGACTGGTCATTGCTGTTTGCCGGCAGAACTACCTTTTATGTACTGTTCGGTCAAACGAAGGATCAGATACTTGCGCCTATTGCTCAGCGCGCATTTACGCTTTATCCATGTCCGGTATTAGAACTTGAATTACACGTGGTTACTGAAGGCACCACACGAATAGGCTATGCAGAATGCCGACCGGTGGGTATTGACGCTTTGCCGGCTGAATTTCATAAAGATGCTATTGCCAGTGTGGTGGCATTTGCAGAATCTGACTGGCGAGCGCCGACGACGGGTAAAAAAATGCGCTGGGACATGGCGATCCTGGTCGATCCAAATGAAACTACGCCGCCAAGTGATAAAAAAGCACTGAAACACTTTGTTAAAGCCGCGGAAAATGTTGGTATTCATGCGCAAATAGTGCATGAGCTGAAACCGGCTGATATTGGTCACTACGATGCATTGTTTCTGCGCGAAACCACGGCCATAGAACATCATACCTATCAGTTAGCCCGCGCCGCAGAGCGTGAAGGTCTGGTGGTGATGGACGACTCTCAGTCAATTTTGCGTTGCTGTAATAAGGTCTTTTTACAAGATGCGTTTACCTACCAGCATATTCCGGCACCGCAAAGCCGTTTTGTCAGAAGTGCCGACGCGCAGACCTGTGATTCTTTGATCAGTGCACTGGGTTTACCGCTGGTATTAAAGTTACCTGAAAGCTCGTTCAGTCGTGGCGTATACAAAGTTGAAAATAGTCACGATTTACAGGCAAAGCTTGCAGATATGTTGGAAACCTCGGCACTGGTGCTGGTCCAGGAGTACATTTTTACTGACTACGACTGGCGAATTGGCGTACTTGGCGGCAAGCCAATTTATGCGTGCAAATATTTTATGGCCCGCAATCACTGGCAAATTTATCATCACGACGGTGAACGCACCGACTCCGGTGACTTTGCCACTATGGCAACGTTTGAAGTCCCTAAGCCTGTGCTGAAAGCTGCAGTTAAAGCCGCAAAAGTAGTAGGTAATGGGTTGTATGGTGTCGATATTAAACAAAATGGACAACAGGTTTATGTGATAGAGGTCAATGACAACCCGAGTATCGATTCTGGTGTAGAGGATAAGTACCTGGGCAAAGCATTGTACGAGCTCATCATGCAGGAATTTGTGGACCGACTTGAAAAGCGGGGGCGCTGATGAACGCAGTTATCCAACCAGAAGCGATTGTTCTGGATAATGCTGAGATGCATGATGTGGAAAAGCTTTGGCAACTGGAAACCCGCTGTTTTTCCACCGATCGGTTAAGTCAGCGTCGGATGCGATTTTATATTGATGCGGGTCATGCTGAATTTATCGTGGCCAGAAGTGGTGAACACATATATGGCTACGGGTTGCTATTGTGCCGGCGGGGTACATTGCTTACCCGTCTTTACTCTATCGCTGTGGCACCGGACGCCCGTGGTCTGGGGATAGCGGCAAAGCTGATAGGTGAACTTGAGCGTCGGGCGCTTTTGCGGGGAAAGCCGTTTATACGCCTGGAAGTAGCGGTCTCCAACCAGGTCGCCGTTGCGCTGTATGAAAAGCTTGGGTTTAAGCAGTTTGGTTTATATACCCATTATTATCAGGACGCCGGAGATGCGCTTCGTATGCAAAAAGCCCTGCATCTTTCACCGGGCTTTGAAGGGAAGTCGCCGTACCCCTGGTATCAGCAGACAACGGAATTCACCTGTGGTCCGGCAGCGCTGATGATGGGGATGGCCTCGCTGACTCCCGGATTAGCAATGACGCAACATTTGGAACTGTCGTTGTGGCGACAGGCCACCACTATCTATATGACGTCAGGACATGGCGGCAGTCACCCACTGGGTATGGCGCTGGCGGCTCAGAACTTAGGTTTTGACGCTGAAGTATGGGTAAACCAACCTTTCCCTGTGTTCACCGACGGGGTAAGAAGTGAACACAAAAAGCAAGTCATTGCGCTAGTGGAAAATGACTTCGTCCTACAGGCTAGTACAGCTGGAACAGTCATTAGAGAATATCAATGGCAATTAGAGGATATTGAGCAGGCGCTAGGTAAACAGTGCGCAGTACTGTGCCTCATCAGCACCTATTCGTTTGATAAACGCAAAGCCCCCCACTGGGTTGTTATAACCGGCATTGATGCGCAGTGCGTTTACATCCACGACCCGGATCCGGCTGAGGATGAAGAGCATGTTGAAGTTCAGCACATACCCATTGCCCGGGAAGATTTCCTGCGCCTGAGTGTGTACGGCAAACGCAAGATAAGAACCGCTGTTATCATTGGATCTGCCTGATCAGGCAGAGCCAATGCATGCCGTTTAATGATGGCTTCGAGGCTGGGTAATACGCTGATTGAATTCTTTCAGTGAGCTCACCAGTTCACTTAGCTCATCGTCCTGCCCGCTATAAACGGAAGGCTTGGTAAAATGCGTACCTTTCACTGCCCGATCAAACGAACGGCTGATATCAAATTCTGAAGTGCGTTTTTGTAGATTCGACCATTCGCCCAGCATTGATGAGGGAATAGCATGGCGTTTAGCAACCAATTTGTCTCTTAATTGCAACACCTGACCGATTAATAGCGTGTTGTTTTCTTTCATAGTACAACCTGTTTTTCCGCAGTAAATCAATAGGCCTTTAATTAATGGTCAATGAGTTCGGCACAACTGTATCTTGGCTCATGGGCCGGCCATTAAAGGTCTTACTCATGTTTAAAACTGCAAAATAAGTACCGGTGCTGCAGGCTTTATTACAATACTGTCATAACCGACTGAAAAACTTAAACATACCAGGCTGATACAAAAGTACTATAAATAAGCCTGACAAGCTGACGCGCACAATTTTCCTGGTAGTTTGAAAATATGAAAGGATTACCTGGCAAATCGGATTGGCTTTTTGCGCAACTTTCGAACACCCCTGACACATAAGGCCGGCGTCCAGAATAGCAAATTAATCACGATAGCCGTTATCAGGCTGAACAGCACAGCAGCAGGTGCCAATGGTACAGAAGGTGAAAAGTTGTCTGCAACGCGCCGCAGTGTAGCAAAACGGGAGGGGGTGAACATATACCAGGCCTGGGTAAAATAATTGCCCTGGCTGAGTGTTTCTATTCCCTGTTTTAGTGAGATCAGATCTTGTAATTGTCTGGCTTTATTTGCCGCATCTTCTCTGACGACAGGTTCCTGGTTGTTCTGCAGTTCATCGATCATCGCATCGACATTGTCATAGCCGTATTGCTGAGCAAGCTGACGATATGCCTTGACACTTTGGGCTGTCGCATCATGATAACCGGCCAGATACTGCCGATAGTGATCAGCCAGAATAGGAACCTGCAGCGCTAGAATAAAAACAGCGGCAAAAATAATTTTATCAATTACATTAACTAAAACTTTCATGCAGGTCCCCGTGATGAAAAATGGCGCGCTACTGTTAACTTAGCGCATCATAAATCGCATCGGTCAGGCGTGTTAACGCGTCTGGCGTAATAATATACGGTGGCATAATATAAACCAGTTTATTAAAAGGTCGAATCCAGACGCCTGCTTTTACAAAATGTCTTTGCAGACGGGCTACGTCAACAGAGTGATGAGTCTCTACCACACCAATAGCGCCCAGCACCCGGACATCTTTAACCGCAGCCAGAGACAAACAATCGGGTAGGGTTGCTTTGAGCTGCGCTTCAATTGCCTCGACCTGTTTTTGCCAGTTATTCTGCGCAATAATGTTGAGGCTGGCCGCTGCCACTGAACACGCCAGAGGGTTACCCATGTAGGTGGGGCCGTGCATAAATACTCCAGGCTCTCCCTGGCACACCCCCAGCGCAACATCTTCAGTACACATCGTTGCAGCCAGTGTCATGTACCCGCCGGTCAGTGCTTTTCCGACACACATTATATCCGGACTTATTTGCGCGTGCTCACACCCAAACAGTTTGCCAGTGCGACCAAAGCCTGTGGCGATTTCATCGCAGATAAGCAGCACATCGTATTGGTCACACAGCTGTCTGCAGCGCCGCAGATACTCAGGGTGGTAAATCCGCATTCCACCGGCACCCTGAACAATAGGCTCAATTATCAGCGCAGCCAGTTCGTGATGATGACTGTCAAACAACTCTTCCAGGGGCAATATATCATCTTCGCTGAAGGTTTGGCCGAACTGAGTCTGGGGTGCGGGTGCAAACAGTTGCGGTGCAAGCATATTGGAAAATAAACTGTGCATGCCGTTAACCGGATCACACACTGACATAGCCGCAAACGTGTCGCCATGATAACCATTGCGTGGCGTGACAATTTTATGCTTATCCGGCCGCCCCTGGCAGGCCCAGTATTGCAGTGCCATTTTTAATGCAACTTCCACGGACACCGAGCCGGAATCGGCCAGAAATACGCGTTCAAGTCCTGCCGGGGCCATGGCCAGTAATTGCTGACAAACATCAATCGCAGGCTCGTGCGTCAGCCCCCCAAACATAACGTGGGAAAACTTATCAATCTGTTGATGGGCTGCGGCGTTGAGAGCCGGGTGATTATAGCCGTGAATGGCCGCCCACCAGCTGGACATACCATCCACCAGTTTCTCGCCGGTAGCCAGATGGATTTCTGTGCCCGCTGCTCCAGTGACCTCATAACAGGGCAGCGGGTTAACCGCCGAGGTGTAAGGGTGCCAGATGTGGCGTTTATCAAAATCAATATTGTTCAAAATATAGCCAGCAGTAAAGGTTTAAAAATGGTCAGAGTTGACAACTCCGTCGGTGTGCATAGACTAAGCCAGCAAATATCAATAGTAAAGGACAGGTCATGACTGCTGCACCACAATTTGTCTCGTCAGCCCGGGAGATTCGCAACGACTGGACAACCGCCGAAGTAGAAGCGTTGTTTGCGATGCCGTTTAACGATTTATTGTTCAAGGCACAAACAGTGCATCGTGCCCACTTTGACCCTAACGAGGTGCAGGTATCGACTTTGCTGTCGATCAAAACTGGTGCATGCCCGGAAGATTGCAAGTATTGCCCGCAAAGCGCGCGTTATGATACCGGGCTTGAAAAAGAGCGTTTGATGGAAGTGGAAAAGGTCATCGAACGGGCAAAAGAAGCAAAGGCAGCAGGCTCAACCCGCTTCTGCATGGGCGCTGCGTGGCGTAATCCCAAAGAACGGGATATGCCATATGTCACCAGACTCATCTCAGAGGTCAAAAAACTCGGGCTGGAAACCTGCATGACCCTGGGGATGCTTTCACGCGAACAGGCGACAGCTTTAAAACAGGCCGGGTTAGACTATTACAACCATAATCTGGACACCTCGCCAGAGTACTATGGCGATATTATCACAACCAGAACGTATCAGGATCGCCTTAACACGCTGGACAACGTGCGCCATGCCGGTATGAATGTATGTTCTGGTGGCATTGTCGGTATGGGCGAAAGCGGCAAGGATCGCGCCGGGCTATTGATTGCGCTGGCCAATCTGCCACAACAGCCCGAAAGTGTGCCAATCAACATGCTGGTAAAGGTGGAAGGAACGCCTTTGGATAACGTTGATGATCTGGAGCCGTTTGAGTTTATCCGCACCATCGCCGTTGCGCGAATTATGATGCCGGCTTCTCATGTTCGTTTATCTGCAGGCCGGGAAGATATGAACGAGCAAATGCAGGCTCTATGCTTTATGGCCGGTGCGAATTCTATTTTCTATGGCTGCAAACTGTTAACTACATCTAATCCGGACACCCATGAGGACGTTCGTTTGTTTAAAAAGCTAGGCATCAATACAGAGCGTACGCGGGACTATTCCGATGAAGCCCATGCGCAAACATTGCACGAAGAGATTGCTGAACGTAATACTGCAGACTTATTCTATGATGCAACTAAAACGCCGGCAGCGCATATCTGATGGCATTTGACTGGATCCCTGAAAAACTGGCGCAGCTGTCGCATCAGGGCTACCAGCGCCAACGGGTTACGGTAGATTACGAAAAAGATGGCATTGTCTGTATTGAAGGTCAGCATTATCTGAATTTTGCCAGCAACGATTACCTTGGTATGCGTCATGATCCGGGTTTACAGCAAACCTGGGTGGAGGGGCTGGCGCAATTTGGTGGAGGTAGTGGCGCTTCTGCGCTTGTCACCGGCTATACCCAGGCCCACAGTGGCCTTGAAACTTATCTGGCCACACACCTTAAGCGTGATGCTGTGTTACTGTTCAATTCCGGTTTTGCCGCAAATCAGGCAATAATTCAGGCGTTATTCAGTCAGCCGGGCACCATTTTGGCTGATAAGTTTATGCATGCATCATTCATTGACGGGGCGATGGCGTCCAATGCTGTTTTTCGACGTTTCAGGCATAATAATCTTGACCATTTACACGCGTTGCTGGAAAACACCCAACAGCCTAACCGGCTGATTGCCACAGAAAGCATCTTTAGTATGGATGGTGACAGTGCGCCGCTTCTCCAGCTTTGTGAGATGGCCCGTCAGAGCAACAGCTGGCTGATGGTCGATGATGCCCATGGTTTTGGCATTCTTGGTGATAACGGACTGGGGTGCGCGCAGGCCAGTGCGCTAAGCCAACAGGATGTGCCAGTATTGATGGGTACATTTGGCAAAGCGGTTGGCACCGCCGGGGCATTCGTCGCCGGGTCCCAACAGCTCATAGAGCTACTAATCAATACCGCGCGCCACTATATTTATTCCACATCCATGCCGCCGGGCCAGGCCGTGGCTACACTGTATTCTTTGGAACAGCTGCAGGACGGACGTCGCCAGCAACAGTTGCGCAGAAATGTTCAACACTTCAGGCGCCAGGCTAAACAATGTGGTCTGCAGCTCAGCGATTCGCAAACTGCGATACAGCCTATTATGACCGAAGGCCCCCAGCAAGCCGTGGCGTTAAGCTATGCTTTGCAAACCCGCGGGATGTGGGTACCCGCCATTCGTTACCCAACCGTTCCTAAGGGAACCGACCGGCTGCGGGTGACACTAAGCGCTGCGCATACGACAAAGGATATTGATGCATTAGTGGATGCGCTGATACTAGCCAGGGCGAATCTGTCATGAACGTACAAGCCGCTTGTAGCGAGGTAGCGCGAAATTTTAGCCACGCGGCCACTCAATATGATGACATTGCTCACATACAACAGCGGATTGCATCACACGCAATGCAGTTACTGCCGTTGAGCTCAGGACATTTGCTGGATGTGGGGTGTGGTACCGGAAAAAATACTGCACAGTTGGATAAAATGGGTTTCACCGCTCAGGGTATCGATATAGCACCGGGTATGGTCCAGGTAGCGCAGGAACGCTATCCTGAGCTTGTGTTCAGCGTCGGCGATGCGCAGCATCTGCCATTTTGTGATGCATCCTTTGACTGTATTTTTTCCAGCATGGCACTGCAGTGGTGCAGCAATAGCGATACAGTCATGGACCAAATTAATCGAGTGCTGGTTCCTGGCGGTACTGCAGCACTAAGTATTATGGTGGATGGTTCGTTTACTCAGCTTAATCAAAGCCGCCAGCGTTGTGGGTTAGCGGTGACCACCAATCTCATGGCATCCTTCACAGAATGGGTAAATGCTGCGCACAAGGCAGGCTTTACCGTTCGCCTGGCAGGATGCGAAGAATACGTGGATGAGTTTAACGATATTCTGGGCTTGTTGCGCTCCATAAAGGCGGTGGGTGCCGGGGCCCGATCCGGGGCAGTCACTGTGAATACATTAACGCGACAGGATCTGCGTGCGCTGAACCAGGCCTATCAAAAATATCTTACCCCTTCAGGTAAGTTGCCACTAACGTATCGCATTGCCCACCTGACCCTGGAGAAATAACATGCAGTCTTTTTTTATCACCGGCACCGACACCGAGGTTGGTAAAACCTATTTTACTGCCAAGCTATTGGAAACCCAGCGCTTTGCGGGCAAGCGGGTCGTCGGATATAAACCGGTTTCAGCCGGATGCGACATTATCGATAACGTTCCTGTCAATGAAGACGCACAGGCGCTGTGGCAGGCTAGTAATGTGGGTGCTACGCTAGGGCAGGTTAATCCCGTGGCGTTGCTGCCGCCTATTGCGCCGCATATTGCTGCTGCTGAGGCCGGTATAGTATTGACTGTGCAGCAGCTCATTGACGGTTATCAGACTCTGGCCAGCTTCAATCCTGACCTGCTATTAATGGAAGGAGCCGGAGGGTGGCAGTTACCTTTGGGAAACGGCATCTGGATGCCAGACGTGGTAAAGGTGCTGGAGCTACCGGTCATTATGGTTGTAGGAATGCGCCTTGGCTGTCTGAATCATGCACTACTGACTGTTCAGGCCATCGCTCAGACTGGCTTATCCCCTCACGGCTGGGTGGCTAATTGCCTGTCAGCCACACCGATGCCGTATTATAAGGACAATCTGAACACCTTAAAACAAGCTATCGACGCCCCGCTACTGGCTGAAATACCCTATGATGATGAGCTCACCACGCGATCCCGGTTAACGAATATACTCACTTAAATCAGCAGTGGGTTGTATAGCGGTTTTTTCCTCACCTACAAACACAAATCCTTCCACATCACCCAGCAGCGTGAGTCTGCCTTCTGTCAGACTGAGCGCTGTTCCTTCTGGAATACCGATAACTGCTGTCTCGGGATTGAGGGCAGTAAACTCGGCCAGGCGCTGATCCCGGGTTTCACCATTGTGACCAGAGGGGGCAAAATTACTGTAGTGCGGATTTAGCTGGCAGTTGATAAAACCCAGGGCCTCAAACGATGGCGGTTCGATAATAGGCATGTCATTGGTGGTGCGAATTGTCAGACCACAAATGTTGGCACCAGCACTCCAGCCTATATATGGGGTGCCATTGGTTACCACGCTTTTTAATGTCCCCATCAGATCTTGCTGGTATAGAGTATGAAGAAGACTGAAGGTGTTACCGCCGCCGACCACAATCGCCTGATGGTTATTTTTTGCCTGATTCAGCGCAGCTGCAGGATCATCATAAGTATGCAAACCCCTGATATTGAATTCAGGTAGCGCTTGGGCAACCTTTTCACAATAGGCGTCCCAATTCACAGTTACCCCAGCATAGGGGACAAATAAGATCTCGCGATTATCGCCAAGGTGGCCAAACAAAAAAGATTTTGCATGCTCAAGGTAGTCTTCGCTGCCTGCCCGTGAACTGCTTAACATCAATACATGTGCGTGCATTACTGCCTCCGTAAAAGTGATAAAGACTATCTCATTTTGCTGCTCACCAGTATATCTGCAAACCATTAAACCTGCGTCAGAATTGCCGGGTAAAATGAGCCTATCGTCTGAATTACTCGTAAGTGAATGTATTAATGGACAGCCAAACCTGTTTGGTTTGTACCCTACATTTTTACATGTGAATTAAGAGGAACTGTAATGAAAAAAATAGCTAGTTTATTTGCCGGTGCAGCGCTGTTAGCGTCAGGAGCAGTCAGCGCGCAGTCTAACGAGTGCGAAACCACCATTGAAAGCAATGATGCTATGCAGTACAACAAAAAAGAGATTGTGGTACCGGCTTCATGTGAGGAATTTACGCTCACGCTGACCCATACCGGCAAGATGGAAAAGGCGGTTATGGGTCACAACTGGGTACTGACAGAGTCCGGTGAGGCGCAAGCTGTAGCTACAGATGGCATGGCAGCCGGCATTGATAATGGTTATCTAAAGCCTGATGATGAGCGTATCATCGCCAATACCGATTTGATTGGCGGTGGCGGTGAGTCTTCGGTCACTTTTTCGGTAAGCGACTTAAATAAGTCTGAAGATTATACATTTTTCTGTTCTTTCCCAGGCCACATCAGCCTGATGAAGGGAACGCTTAAAGTGCAATAAGAGCGTGCAATTTTATTAGTAAAAAAGGCAGATTTTATCTGCCTTTTTTCTTTTTAAATCAGAAAAAAATCGCAGCATCCGCCAGAAATGATTTATGAAAGCTATCTGATATGGCAAGCTAATACCTGGGGCAATTTCTGACGGCCGATGTGTCAATACTTGTCAGCTACCCCGGTGTTTTTTTGATAGTCCGGTTTGAACGACAATAGCAGTAAAAAGGATGACGTTTTGAGTACACCCTCGGTTTTATTTGTATGTCTGGGCAATATCTGCCGCTCACCCACGGCCGAGGCCGTTTTTCGTCAAAAAGCTAAAGAAGCAGGTATTTCTGTCGGTATCGATTCGGCCGGCACGCATGGATATCATATCGGTAATCCACCGGATAAACGCTCGCAAGCGGCGGGTAAAGCCAAGGGGTACGATTTTACGGGAATTTCTTGTCGTAAAGTAGCCGCGTCTGATTTTGAAAAATTTGATTATGTTCTGGCGATGGATAAAAGTAATTTTGAGAACTTAAAAAAAGTGAGTGAGCCGGCTTATCATGAGAAAATAAAACTTTTTCTGGATTTCGCCGACAGTACTTATGATGAAGTGCCTGATCCTTATTATGGCGGTAAAAAAGGATTCGAATTAGTTCTGGAGTTGATTGAGCAAGCCAGTGAAGGGCTGATAGAGGATATAAAGAGCAAACTGTGACATCTTCTCCCCGCGCAGTTTTATCAAGCCTTGTGGGGCTTTGCCTGCTGGTTGCAGTCATTATTCTGGCCAAAGACAGTTTAGACGGCGAACTCGCTCATCAGACATTATGGCATATTATGGTCCAGTTGCAGCTTCCGCTCATTTTGACCGCTGCGCTGGTGGGCGCCGGCCTCTCGGTGAGTGCTGCCACCTTGCAGGTCACCCTTCATAATCCTCTGGCTGATCCTGGTATCATCGGTATTTCCAGTGGTGCCAGCCTGATGGCGGCGGTGGTATTACTGCTATTTCCCTCAAGCGATATCAATTATTTTTATTTACTCCCCGTAGCCTGCTTTATCGGAGCGCTGTGCTCGACCTGGCTGATTTATATGGTAGCGCGTCGTTTGCAGGCGTCAGCTACCGCAGTGATACTGGCCGGAATTGCCATATCCACAGTCGCTGGTGCGGCGATAGCCTGGCTGTACTTGCTTGCTGATGCGCAGGCGCTGCGTAACCTGACCTTCTGGCTGATGGGCAGTTTGCATCAAACTGACTGGTGGATACTTGCTGTGGCCGGCCCGATTATTCTGCTCAGCCTGTCTTATCAAATTTTTCATTCGAAAACACTGAACTGGTTATATGGCGGGGCGACCCTTGCTGCGGCTGCCGGTGCTGAGCCATCCCGCCTGGTGCGCAATAATCTTATCGTGTGTGCGTTGGGCGTTGGCGCTTGCGTCTCAATTGCCGGCTCCATTGCATTTGTAGGTTTATTGGTGCCGCATTTTTTGCGGATGCTGATTGGTTATGATAATCGTACTTTGTTGCCCGCTTGCGCTCTAACGGGTGCACTTGTGTTGCTGCTGGTTGCGCTGTGTAGTGAACTTACCAGCTGGATGACGCTGCCGGTTTCCATGGTGACGGCAACCATTGGCGGACCGTTACTGCTATTGGCGTTGTATAAAGGCCAGTGGAAAATGTCATGATTATCTTATCTGACGTGCGCGTAAATCGCCGTTTGCAAATCAAAAATTTATACGTCAAAGCTGGCACCAGTTGCCACATTCTGGGTGAAAATGGCGCGGGTAAATCTACGCTGTTACGGGTTAGTGCGGGGCTGCTCGACAGTGAAACCGGCGCTTGCAAATTTCATGGTCAACCACTTGATGCAATACCCTTAAGCCGGTTGGCGACGCTGCGTGGCTTTCATGAGCAGGCAAATACAACAGCATTTGATATACCGGCTGGTGACTATATCGACTTCTATTCAGATAATGGAGCCCTGGACAAGCGGCTGACTAACGCGCTGGACATAGCGCATTTACTTCACCGGCCGGTAAGCCAACTGTCCGGCGGAGAACAACAACGAATCAATCTGGTGCGATGCATGGGACAGGTCTGGTCGGCGCTGGAAAATGGAAAAGCGATGCTCTGTCTGGATGAGCCTTTACAAGGGCTTGATGTGCGCCATCAGCAAAGCCTGCTGTTGTTTTTACGCACCCTTTGTGAAATGGGGAATACCGTTTTGATGAGTAGCCATGATCTCAATTTAAGCGCTCGCTTTGCTGATCAGGTTGTGTTGTTAAAAGCGGGGAACTGCATTGCCTCCGGTCCTGTTGAGACCACGTTGACCGCTGCAAAGCTCAAAGCATGTTTTAATATTGGTTTTGACATAACAAATAACCAAAACGCTTTACAAATACAGCCCCAATGGCCTTCTGCATAAATAGAATTATGGTAAGCTGACCCAATCCGGTCGGTATTATTTCTGATTCAGACATAAATCGCATCGAAAATACATTCAGCCGATTCGGACACACACAAATATTAAAGCATAAGTTGAGGAGCCCGCGTGGATAATTGGCAGCCCGATAGCTGGAGATCAAAGCCGATCTTACAGCAACCAGAATATGAAGATAAAGCCCAGGTCGCCATTGTAGAAGACACCTTGAGTAAATATCCGCCGCTGGTATTTGCTGCTGAAACCCGTGAACTGCGCAGACAACTTGGCGATGTTAGTTTAGGAAAGGGCTTTTTATTACAGGGCGGAGACTGTGCTGAGTCGTTCGACGAATTTAACGCGCCAAAAATTCGCGATACGTTCAAAGTTATTCTACAAATGGCTATTGTTCTGACCTTTGCCGGGCGTTGTCCGGTCACCAAGGTAGCACGTATGGCCGGACAGTATGCCAAACCACGTTCTTCCAACGAAGAAACCATTAACGGCGTGACGCTACCGAGCTACCGTGGCGATATTATCAACAATCTCGAGTTTACCGCTGCGGCCCGTCGCCCCGATCCTAATCGATTACTGGATGCTTACCACCGAAGTGCTGCAACGTTGAATTTACTGCGCGCGTTTGCCCAGGGCGGCCTGGCAGATTTACATGAGGTTAATCGCTGGAATATGGCGTTTGTAGAAAACAATCCGTTGAAAGAACGGTATCAGGATATCGCTCGCCGTATTCAGGATACCTTGCAGTTTATGGATACGATTGGTATTAATGCCACCAATACACCGGCATTGCATGAAACATCTTTATTTACCTCGCATGAAGCATTATTGCTAAATTATGAGCAGGCGCTGACACGTGTTGATACGTTAACCGGTAAACCCTATGACTGTTCAGCGCATATGGTTTGGATTGGAGAGCGGACCAGACAGCTTGACCACGCGCATGTAGAGTTTTTCCGTGGTATCCATAATCCCATTGGGGTCAAAGTCGGACCCGGGATGGACGAGGACGAACTTATCAGGCTGACTGACACGTTAAACCCTGAAAACGACCCCGGGCGCCTGACTTTCATTACGCGTATGGGGGCAGGAAATCTGGAAAAAAACTTGCCTCGTTTACTGCGCCGGGTGAAACAGGAAGGAAAACACGTGGTGTGGAGCTCTGATCCTATGCACGGGAATACGATTAAAGCGAGCAATGGCTATAAAACGCGCAACTTTGACGCGATTTTAGGCGAAATTCGCCAGTTTTTCGCAGCACATGCTGCCGAAGGCACCCATGCTGGTGGCATTCATCTTGAGATGACCGGCCAGCACGTAACTGAATGCACTGGTGGTGCTTATAAAATCAGTGATGATGATTTAGCGCAGGCATACAAAACACAATGTGATCCACGACTTAATGCAGATCAGGTATTGGAAATGGCGTTTTTAGTCGCCGACCACTTACGCAACTGATCCATCACTTTATCAGGCCATTTCACTGGCGATATATGTCGTCAGTGCAGCCTCTCTTTCCTGTTCAGTTAGTATCCCTGTGAATACCGTTTTACGGCGCAAAGCGCGAGTTCTCGTATCGTCTGACAATAACAGTTGCCGGAAAGTATCCGGGGTCTGTCTTGCTTCCAGTATGCCTTGCCAGAGTAAATAGCTACCATAACTGAGCATACCTTCTTCAAAGCGCTGGTTCAGATTTATCTGGATACCTGTGAAATAGTCAGGATTAGCCAGGCACTTTTCTGCCATCACACGGTGTAAATGTAGGATCTGGCGGTCGATAATGACTTGTTTTTGCCGTTTAGGTCTGACAAACATAAGCGCACACTGTTTCATAGTTACCTATGTATAAGTGTACAGTATTTGTGCTTATGCTGACAACCGTCGTTACGTAAAGAGAATCGTTAATTATTCTGCCGCAAGAAGTGGAGCTACTACTTGTTCGAGTCCATTGAGCTTGATTTCATACATCAACGCGAGCTGCTCTCCTAGTTTGCCGGGCGGAAAACCCTGACTATGGAACCAAACCAGATACGGTTCCGGAAGATGAAACAAGCGCCGGCCTGCGTATTTACCAAACGGCATGATCTGATTGACTGCTTCCTTAACCTGGTTAGGGTTCATTGATTGCCATCCTGTTGCGCCATCCATAAACGATAATAGCGGCCTTCTTGTGCAAGTAGCTCGCTGTGGGTGCCTTGCTCTGCTATTTGCCCCTCGTGAAGTACCAATATGGTGTCAGCATCGGTTACAGTAGAAAGCCGATGTGCAATAACCAAACTTGTGTGGGCGCGCGCCGCATCCCGTAACGCCTGCAAAATAGCACTTTCACTTTGACTGTCCAGAGAAGATGTTGCTTCGTCAAAAATCATTACGGAAGGATGTTTAAGTAAAGCCCGGGCAATAGCCACGCGCTGTTTTTCACCGCCGGATAACTTAAGGCCGCGTTCGCCCACCTGGGTATTCACCCCGCTTGGAAGGCTGGACACAAAGGCTGTTAGATGAGCCAGCCGGATGACTTCTTCGACCTCTTCGTCACTGGCATCTGGCCGCCCATAGCGGATATTTTCCAATAGCGTATCGTTAAATAGTACGGTGTCTTGCGGAACTATACCCAGCGCATCGCGCAAACTTGACTGCGTCACCCCTTTGATATCCTGACCATCAATGGTGATGCAGCCATTCACCGGGTCGTACAAACGGAAAAGTAGCTTGGCAATGGTCGATTTTCCCGCACCACTGCTGCCTACCACAGCTACTTTTTTTCCCGCAGGAATATCAAAGGACACGCCTTTTAAAATAGGCCGCTCTTTTTCGTAGCTGAAGACTACATTGTCAAACCGGACATGGCCGTCTGTCACCGCTAGTTTAGTGGCATCTTGCGCGTCTGTAACGGATGGTTTTATTTCAAGAAGATTAAACAGGTTGTGGATATTTGCCATTGCGCCACGGATCTCGCGATACACAAAACCAAGGAAGTTTAAAGGAATGAATAGCTGCATCGTAAAGGCATTAATTAGCACAAAATCGCCCAGCGTCATCTCGCCATTTATGACACCTAGTGTGGCATTGAGCATCATTGCGGTAACGGCCAGCGCGATAACCAGTGCCTGACCGCCGTTCAAGGCAAATAAGGACAGACGGTTTCGGCGACGGCTCTTTTCCCAGGCGGCCAGCGACTCATCGTACTGGCGGGATTCATATTCAGCATTGTTAAAATACCGGACCGTTTCGAAGTTAAGTAAGCTGTCGATGGCTCTGGTGTTAGAACTTGAGTCGGCCTGATTCATTTCATGTACGTAGCGGGTGCGCCAGTTGGTGGCCTTTATTGAAAAGCCTACGTAGAGCACCACAGCAGCAAGGATAATTCCCGCAAACGAAGCGCCATATTGCGTAAGAAGTATGGCGACGACGATGACGATTTCCAGGCAGGTGGGTAAAATGTTAAACACCAGAAATCTTAGCAAAAAGCTGATGCCACTGGTTCCACGTTCAATATCCCGGGAAAGACCACCGGTTTGCCGGGTAAGGTGAAACCCTACATCCAGAGCATGTAAATGTCTGAAGACTTTGAGGCCAAGGCGGCGCATTGCCCGTTCGGTGACTCTGCCAAAGAGTGTGTCACGTACCTCACTTAAAATGGTATTTAAAAATCGCAATGTACCATATGCAACGACCAGAGCCAGCGGTACCGCCAGTACCACAGTGGAAAGGTCATCGACATCAAGGCTGTCCACCGTGTATTTCATTGCGTAGGGCAACCCGATACTGGCGAGTTTGGCCAGTATCAGACAAAACATCGCTAGCGCAACCCGGCCTCTAAACTCCAGTAAGTAAGGCAGTAACTGCGAAACTGTCTGCCAGCGCACGGGCGCGTCTGCGGATACATTAAAACGGCTAGGGGGCATGATTCGACCGACGGTGAATAAAGTAACCGGCGTATGGTATCGCAGAAGACGCAAGGCTGCTACTTATCGGGCTGCTCCCGCGGCCTGTGTCGGCTCTATTAACGAAAGCACAGCTTTTCTGAACGAGGGGTAGAGCAAACGATTGCCATGCGCTGATAAATGATCGCCGTCGAAATAGCGGGTTTTATTGCCGTCGTAAACCGGGCATCGCTGCTTATCACATAACTGCAAAAGCGGATCCCAGATATGCAGATTAGGCACAGTGCGCTTTACTTTGTGAAGGCTCTCCATAACAGGTTGGCGTAGTGTTTCCATATACTGACGATTTTGCCACGGGCCACCTTTACACGTTGGATTGGTATGGTTAAACCAGTCGCTACAACGAAACGGAATATAAGAAAATACCGGTTTTGGGGCATCGGTAATAATATTAGGCGTAATGTTGTTCATGCGCTCAATGATGACCACACTTTCGGTATACGCTGCCTGGCGATTATGTCTGGCGGCTTCGCTCTCTACCTGGGCCAGAAGCTCTGTTTTACTGCGCGGGTACATACGGTATTGGTTAGTCAGCCGGTAGGCCTTTAAAGTAGCGAAGAATATTATATCGTCAGGGGAAGCGTGTTGCTCAATGCTCTGTAACCATTGCTCAAGTTTATCAGCACAACGACTATCCTGGGTAAGTACAGGTTCTCGCATGTTTACCGCCCCACAGCCGCCCTGGCTATGTATTTGGGTTTTTATACCTGTTTCATCTGCCAGCATTCGTAGCATAGTTCCATAAGCGCCGGCATGGGAGTCGCCGATAACATAAATTGTACGGTTGGAAAGACTGTTACCGGATTCAAGATGTGACGAATGAGAGTAGTAGGGATACCACACATAGCGATTGTTGGTAACGCTCTGGCTTAACAATTTCTGATGATCAAAGGCATAGGTGGCAGTGCCGTAACTCACCAAAATAGTTATCATACCGTAACCTACAGTGCGGCCGGCCGATGTTGCAGTGATACTCGAAAGTTTCCCCAGACGCTGCTCAACCAAGTGATAAGATATCAGCGCCATAATAAACGTGATGAAGACAGCCACAGACCACTCTAACGGAGTTTGCAGCCCAATCGACCAGCGGAAAAACGTATAAACTGGCCAGTGCCACAGATAAAGCGAGTAAGATAGCTTGCCAACATAGCGAACTCCGGAGATAGCAAATAACTGGCTTGTAAAGGTTGCTGATTTAGCGCATGTAATGTGGTGGATTAATAGCAAAGTACCTGTTACAGGTAACAGGGCCCAGGGGAACGGAAAGGCTGTTTTGCTGGCAAATACAAAACCTGTGACAACAAGCATAAGGCCTAATGCAGCTGCTATATTCCCGTGTCCGCCATAGCGAAAACGCTGACTACCATGCCATTGACATAAAAGCGCACCGGCGGCCAGCTCCCAAAACCGACTCGTGAGCAAATAATACGCCGCGTTTGCATCAGAGCTGCTATGTTTCACCGAAAGAATAAACGAGATGACAGCCAATCCAGCAAGCGTAAGACGGCTTTTACCTTTAAGGTAAAAATAAAACAGGACTGGAAAAATAACATAAAACTGCTCTTCAACGCCCAGGCTCCAGGTGTGAACAAAGGGGTTAAATTCTACCGACGGAGAAAAATATGTTTCGCTGTTACCGGCCAACGCAATATTACTCCAGCCTAAAAATGCTGCTAAGCCGGTTTCGGCGATAGATTGACTCAGCCACGCCTGGGGAATAAATAAAACGACAATTGCAGATGTTATAAACAGGCAGACAAGTAATGCCGGAAATAAGCGTAAAATCCGGCGTTGGTAAAATGCGACAATGTAAGCGAAAAAATGGCTGTGAGAATGGTTAACAAGAGATCGGGCAACTACATAACCGGAAATTACAAAAAATATATCTACACCAGTGAAACCGCCGGGAAGAAGTGTCGGCTCCAGATGAAACAACATTACTGAGAGAACAGCGAGCGCGCGCACTCCGTCAATTGCACCAAAATACCTGTGTTCCATGTATACTGTATTCCTCGCTGAATAAAACGCCCTAATAGCGATGTTATTTGCTAAGACACTTTAATGTGCTTTCGGGTATTCCTAGCAGGTATAGTGCCAGAGTCTGTTCATCACGTTTTAGGCTATTTAGAAGGCAAGGGTAAGGGGCGGGTAATCTTAACGTGACGGCTTACGTATCAGAATATTAATAGCCACACTATCGTTCGATTTGCTTTTTTTTATCTGGTGGCCGTGGCACAGTGAGCGTAAGAATATGAAAGAGAGGTTGCTTTGTTAGAAGATAGTTATGGTCGGCGTTTTCATTACCTCAGACTGTCAATAACGGAAGCCTGCAATTTTCGCTGTCAGTACTGTTTACCAGATGGCTACGATGGGCCGCCAAATAGTGCATTTTTGCAGTTAGAAGAAATTCAGACACTCATATCAGCGTTTGCACAGATGGGCACATCTAAAGTAAGAATCACTGGAGGCGAGCCAAGCTTACGCCGTGATTTTTGCGATGTTATTGCTCATGCGGCCGCGACGCCAGGCATTGAGCGTGTAGCGACTACGAGCCATGGCGCGCGCTTATTCAAAGACGGACTGCGGTGGGCCGACGCCGGGTTGGACCAGGTAAATATCAGTATTGATAGCCTGGATCCCAATCAGTTTGCCTCTATTACAGGGCAGGATAAACTTCAGCAAATTCTCAAAGGCATTGATCTCGCAGTGGAAGCCGGAATAAAGGTCAAAATAAACACAGTTTTGCTGCAGGATTTCAATGCTAATCGATTAAACCGCTTTCTTGCCTGGCTGAAAAAAACGCCAGTCACCCTTCGCTTTATAGAGTTGATGGAGACCGGTGATCATCATGAGTTTTTTGCCCGCCAGCATGTTTCGGGAGAACCGATTCGCCGCAAGCTGATAGAAGAAGGGTGGCAGCCTTTACTGCGTGAAAAAAATGCAGGCCCGGCACAGGAGTATTACCATCCTGATTACGCCGGCCGTATTGGGCTGATAATGCCGTATAGTAAAGATTTCTGTAAAAGCTGTAATCGTCTTCGTGTCGCGGCCAATGGCAAATTGCATTTGTGTCTGTTCAGCGAGCAAGGGCTGGATATCCGGCCTTACCTTGCTCAGGGTGACGTTCAGGGTGTTAAGCAATTCATTACCGAAGCACTGTCAGACAAAAGTGTTTCTCACTTCTTGCAAGAAGGAAAAACCGGTGCCACCAGAAATCTGGCGATGCTGGGAGGGTAGCTCTCACCGAATATAGATAGTGGCCTGCCTATGAGTCAGTGATATTCGTCCGAACAATTATAATTTGCGAAGAACTGCAACTTTCTACAATCTGTAGGAGAAGAACCTCTTACAGATCCCAGTCGATATCAGCTCATATCAGTTCGCAATATCAGTTCGGACACCCAACAAGATCTCATTTTGGACGATCTCATTTTGGACAGCCATAAAATTCCCTCCCCGCAACCTAATTTTGTTCAGGCACGACTATTCCTGGGTACAGGATTCATAGAAGAAATTCAGACACTCATATCAGCGTTTGCACAGATGGGCACATCTAAAGTAAGAATCACTGGAGGCGAGCCTCACGCCGTGATTTTTGCGATGTTATTGCTCATGCGGCCGCGACGCCAGGCATTGCGCGTAGCGACTACAAGCCATGGCGCTCGCTTATACAAAGACACATATCAGTCCGGACACCCAACAAGACCTCATTTTGGACAGCCATAATATTCCCTCCCCGCAACCTAATTTTGTACAGGCACGACTATTCCTGGGTACAGTATTCACATTTTGAGACTTCGGGCAAAGTAACCTGATGTAGATTTTGTATGTGAAATGAAAATGCCCACACCTCGCAAATCACAAATTTCTTTAGCTGAGACCCCCTACTATCACTGCGTTTCCCGGTGTGTACGCCGGGCTTTTCTGTGTGGCACAGATAAATTCACCGGTCAAAGCTACGAACACCGACGCGGGTGGGTTGAACAAAGACTGCTCAAACTGGCAAAGGTTTTTGCCATCGATGTGTGCGCCTACGCAGTGATGAGTAATCACACCCATGTTGTCTTACATGTTGATAAACACAAAGCGCTGAGCTGGACGACCGAAGAAGTATTGCATCGCTGGCATATGCTGCACCGGGGAACAATTTTGACCCGCAAGTTTTTGAGTTTGTCGCAACGCCAGACAATGTCAGAAGCTGAGATAAAAACGGTTGGACAAAGCGCAAAGATATACCGGGAACGTCTTTACGATATCAGCTGGTTTATGCGTTTGCTAAATGAATATATAGCTCGTCAGGCCAATAAAGAAGACGATTGTACCGGTCGTTTCTGGGAGGGGCGCTTTAAGTCTCAGGCGCTAATGGATGAAACAGCGTTGGCCGCCTGCATGGTGTATGTGGACTTAAACCCTGTACGCGCGAATATAGCCGCTAATCCGGAACAATCAGATTACACCAGTATTCAAAAACGTATCGAAGCGGCAAGATTGCATAAGCAACCCCGTGACCTGTTCCCGTTTACCGGGCCGAAGAACCAGCGCACAGGCCATGCAATACCTTTCTGTTTACAGGATTATCTTCAATTAGTGAAGGATACCGCCCGTCATTTCGACACTTCGAG
>NZ_KB899393.1:25347-57142 GCF_000378185.1 Salinimonas chungwhensis DSM 16280 | reverse complement strand
AATGGTTGTATTCCGGTTATACCAACTGTTCAAATCTTACGAACAAGGTAACTTTTTTGGAAATAATGCGCAGAAACATTATTCATGGTTAGTAGGTCTGCTAATAGGTGAGTTTGTTATGTCGTTTCTACTTCAGATTGTAACAGCCTATTTGTACAGTCAGTATCATCCATCGATAGGCGCAAGCATCAACTTTGAGTTTCTTGAACTCATTAAACTTGTTGTTTTGGCGTTCATATTACACCTGCTCAAGGCCGCAAATCGTATTGACGAAGAAAACCAAGGGTTCGTCTAGTCATGGAAATCATAGTAAATCTCGATGTCATGATGGCGAAGCGAAAAGTTAGCTCCAAAGAACTTGCGAATGCCATTAGCATCACTGAAGCAAATTTGTCGTTGCTAAAAAGAGGTAAAGTTAAAGGCGTCAGATTCGCAACTTTGGTTAAGATCTGTGACTATCTTGACTGTCAGCCCGGGGATATTTTTTCGTTTTCAAGAGCCAAAGATGAGGAATATAAAACCCAATAGACTGTGACTACTGACTAAAAAATTTAAATTGGCAATGCTGACCGTCCGTTGTTTGTCTTCAGCAGACCCTCGCATCAGTAACAGTGACGGTCTGCAATTCGCTCTGAACTGTCTATCTTTTAGAATAGCAGAAAAGGTCCGCTTCTGATACACAACAGCCGCTGACATTTACTGGAAGACACAGTGAAAAATGAACGGAAAAGTGGAAAGTAAAGGCTTTACTATTCCCTTCCCCTCAGCGTGATTTACACATTATCACTTCCGCCAAGGGCGGCGGAAATCAGAGCGAGGTAAGCAGTGCAATCATTTAGCTAATATACTGTGCTTTACCGTCGACTATCTGCAAGCCACGAGTTAACGATCCCTAATATAGTAGTGCACAAACCAGCCACGCGGCCATCTGCTCAGTATATTTAAGCACTGAAGGGGGCATCGCTACCAAATTTGAGTTAGAGGCTGGCATTTGTTTTTGTTGAAACAGCTTGATTCTAGTTGATTTAATAGCCTGATACATTTTACGCCTTAGTGGAACCGCCTATTACCGCCCCTCCATATCTCCTCCCTGAAAAATGCGCACGGCTTTTTGTCTGATTGGTCTGTGGACTAGAGTTAATCGAGAACTAAAGCCTATTAGTGAGTTTTTATCTTGGCCGCTGAGCGCTATGGTCCGGAAATGATGATACCTAAACCTTTAAGGAAATACTCACATCCTATAATAAATCACTCAAGCCCACAGAAACAGGATACAAAAATTCTTGCTTACCTCTTTATTCTTAAAAAGTATATCAAATCAAATGTATATAATTTTTAACTTTGGGACAAAGGGATGAGGTGGTAGAGTGCGTCAAAAATTTATTTGCTACTTAATTATGATAAACACTTTAGCCAAAACCACTGTCAGAAACCGGTTAGCGTTGGGTTTTGGGACTATCCTCGCGCTGATGATCGTCTTGACTATCCTAGGTATCAATAAAGTAAACTTTATTGACCGGACCCTAGCGCAGATGACCGATATAAATGCCGTCAAACAGCGCTATGCTATCAACTATCGCGGCAGTGTTCATGACCGAGCGATTGCAGTTCGAGATATCGCCATTGCACAAACTGCGTCACAGGTCACAGAGTTTGAAGATGAAATTCGAACGCTTGAAGCGTTTTATGCAACGTCAGAAAGCGAAATGAACGTTATGATTAAAGACGGCATCGAGTTCACTGATACAGAGTTTGAGATATTGCAGCGTATCAAAGCAATCCAGGCCGTGACAAAACCACTGATCGAGCAGATTATTAACAGCAAAAAAATGGGTGAACCTGTTGAAGCTCTTGTGCTTGAAAAGGCAAGACCAGCGTTTATAACCTGGTTGAACACTATTAATCAGTTTATTGATTATCAGGAGACGCAAAATAAGATGGCAACCCCGGAGGCTCGAAAGGTCGCAGGCGGTTTCCAGAATTTGATGTTGCTTTTAAGTGGATTGGCGATCGCTATTTCAATACTCGTTGCGTTTCTTATTGAGCGAAGCTTAAGAGCATCTTTAGGCGGTGAGCCTTTTAATGCCCAAAAATTTATTAAAACAATGGCTGATGGAGACTTGACCCAGCCCGTTCAGACTAATCATCAGGGAAGTGTGATAGATTCACTGGCGGATATGAACAAAACCATAACGGGTATTGTCATCAATATCAAAACCGCATCGAATAACTTATTAGAGCAAATCTTTGAAGTTACAAAGAGTTCTGAAAAAGTTTTACTTACTGCAAAAGATCAGGCCCGCCTTACCAGTCAAACAGCGATTAAATTGGATACAATGCGCGGTAGTATTGACGAAGTTTCTAACATTGCTCGTCACACACAGGAAAATTCAGGTTTAACCGTCTCTTATGCCAAAGAGGGCCGAGAAGTAGTAGGCACCATGGCTGCGGAGATGACTAAAGTTGCTCAGACCGTTGATGTTACCGTCTCTCAAATAAAAACGTTGGAAGAAAACACAAAGAAAATTGGCGGTATTGCAAACGTCATTAGCGAGATTTCTGAACAGACAAATTTATTGGCTTTAAATGCGGCAATTGAAGCAGCAAGGGCCGGAGAGTCAGGTCGCGGGTTTGCGGTAGTAGCTGACGAGGTTCGTCATCTGGCTAAGCGTACAAGAGAAGCGACGTCTCAAATTGAAGTGATGGTGAGCGATGTTCAGGCACAGACCGCGGCTTCTGTCCAGGCCATGGAAACCACACAACCTCAGGTAGAAAATAGTAAGGCGCAGACCCGCAAAGCAACAACACTTCTGGAAAATATTGAACAGCAGGCTGATGATTCGCTGGCACAGGTTCAAAAAGTGGCGCAATCCACCGCGGACCAAGTTACTGCGGTGGCAGATATCACGCAAGCGATGGTAGAAATCGCAGAAATGTCAAAAAATTCGATGAACAATATGAGCGAAAATGACCACGCAGCGCACAAGCTCAACGAGCTGGCAATTCGTCTTAAACAAGAAGTCAAATTCTTCAAAGTATGAACAGGTGTGGGTTCAGCAAATTAGTTTATCGAATGGTTACCTAGCCATTAGCAAGGAGCTGCCAATCATGAGTCTTTTAGTAATCGACACACAAACTCTGTAAAATGGCGTTGCAATCACCAATTGAACTCGAGGCACTAAGCGGCGGTCAGGTTTAAGAAAACGGATCGTCCGCTTCTTGTCTAATGATGCCTTTCACCAGTATGAATATATTACTCAGTATGAGACTTTATTACTCTCCTACATCAGCGCCTCACAGGGCTAATTAAACAGTTCTGGCTGGAGTCAGGTGGCGTTTATGGCTATCGTAAAATCCATTCTGATCTCAGAGATATTGGTGAACGCTGCGGCATTAATCGCGTCCACCGCTTAATGCGGGGAGAAGGCTTACGTGCTCAGGTCGGTTACCGGAAGCCAAGACATCGCAGTGGTGAAAGCCACATCGTTGTACCCAACCGCCTTAATCGTGAATTTAATCCCGCAGAACCTGATGAAGCATGGGTAACGGATATTACGCACATCAGAACGCACGAAGGATGGCTGTATCTTGCAGTAGTCGTTGATCTGTTCTCGCGCAAAGTGGTTGGCTGGTCGATGCATCAGCGCATTACCAAGGATATCGTGCTTAACGCATCGCTAATGGCTGTGTGGCGACGCAATCCCAAACAGCAAGTCACTGTGCAATCCGATCAGGGAAGTCAGTATACCAGTCACGATTGGCAGGCATTCCTAAAAGCGAATGGTCTGGAGGGAAGTATGAGCAGACGCGGGAACTGCCATGATAACGCTATAGTCGAAAGCTTTTTCCAGTTGCTCAAGCGTGAGCGAATTAAGAAAAAGATCTACTCAACCCGAGAAGATGCAAGAAGCGATATCTTCGATTACATCGAAATGTTTTATAACAGCAAACGAAAACATGGTTCCAATAATCTACTGTCACCAGTAGAGTATGAAAATCGTTACGAAGAACGACTGGGAAGTGTCTGGGTTAGTAGTGGCGATTCATTTTTTCTAAGCGCTCTAATCTATCCAATAATTCCAGCAAATACTCATTTTGTGCCTCAACTATACAGGCAAGATGATCCCTTTGAGCTTGAGCATCAAACAAGCTTTTTCTTAGGCTCCTTTTAGTCCGCTTACAAGCTTCTTTATCAAGATGCCTCCTAGCGAGAAGTAATGCCTTTTCCTCTTTAATTCTAGCTTGAACTGTTGGAAACCTAGAAAGTTTTACTTGATCGATTGTGCGGCCAGTTTCTCGAATAACGTTTGCAGCTGTCAGAGCGGCTCCTTTATCCAGATAAATTGGTTTATTCGTTACTAACCTATCGAGTGCTTCAATTAGCTGTTGCCGCAAATCACTTATCACTGATCCTTTCCTCATAAATTTCAATTGCATGTATCTCGTACTTAAGCGCTTTAGCTCGCATACTATGCGGCGATAAAGAGAGTAGTTCACGTTGATATTTTGCTTTGAGATTAGTTAACGATTTATGATTATCAACCGAAAATATCGCTTCAGCACATATACCTCCTCCATTAGAGCCAGTACATTTAGTAATTGATTCTATCCCACCGTATTCACAGTAACCAATCTTTGAACAAAATCCTAATAAAGTAGGGCGAAGACCCACTTTCTCATTCTTAAATGATGCTATTAAACCCTTTTCATCTTGTCCTGATATAAAATCCCTTACTTTAGTAATTTTATTTGGAAAAACAACACCATTTCGTTTGCAGAACAGTTCGTTAATAACTTTTGCCTTCCTAGCATAGGATTCCAATATTAGTTCGTCTCTGACACCCTCATTTAGAATTATATGACTATAATTACGTCCATAATATAGTGTCATAAAGCTTGTTAGATGCTTCGCCAAGTATTGCACTGACTCAGTACTTATCACCCCGCTTGAAAGCATATAAACTATCATGGAGCGTCGGCACTGATGACTTGTCCATTTCCAAATTTCACCTACACCATATTCTTCGCGATTGATTATATCGGGCGTAAGAGTTTTAGCAAAGGCCCAGTCAGACTTATTTATCTTCATATACTTTGATTCAAAAATATTATCAAATAGTTGATATCTATCCTGACCACAAGCTATTAGTGATTTAGAGGCATGTCCTCCGTTAAATCCTAAAAGTGAGACACTGTATCTTAGTGGAACGCTTATTGTATTACGTCTATTTTTATACAGCGAATATTTTTGGAAAAATCTAGATATATAAATGGCTATATTGAGCGCCGAAAGTGCTCTTTTAGGTACTATCCACCTAGCGTCACTGTCCTTAATTGTTTTTGTAGTTATTCCTTCTAAGATATAGATCTCACCGAACCTCTCGTCGTAGTCTATTAGAAGACAGTCACTATTAAGTGATAAAACCTCTTTTATTCTCTGTAACGAAAAGAACTGGATATATGCAAGAGCGACATCACGAAAAGAGTTCAATATTCTGGATATATTTTTTAAGTTATAGGTAGTGTCATACAATTCATAGGTTCGAAGAACATCTTTTATTCCTTTCTCAGAAAAAATTTGATCGAGAGATTTGTTGAACTTTAGTTTGCCTTTAAAGTTAGCCTTTCCAAATGGGTTAACAAACCTGTCTTTAAAGCTATCATCATATAGATCCTCACGGCCATATAGATTTTTATATGATTTAATATTGCGTTCTCTCATACGAAAGAATTCTTCAAGAATACCGAATAAAGACACCTTTATCCCTTCAAAGTCTTTCATACATCTTTCTAATCTATCAACTTGGTATTGCCAGATCCTTGGTGGGATAACTAGATGCTGCCTCGTTAAATGCTCATCCCTTGTTGCCAACCTATGAGCTAGATTTTTTAGTGCTCTATTATCAAGAAATATAAAACCTAAGCTTCCATAATGGTTTACTCTTTCTAGATATGTAAATATGCTTTGCCATACCTTGGGAAAGCAGTCAACTAGCTTAGAAACGATTTTAGGATAATTTGATAATTCTGATAAAAGAATCCCATTACCATCTATGTTTTTATTTTCATCACATATAGACGCAAACTTCATCAAAGTAGATTTAAGTGTTATATGCGATGCGATATATGCTCTTGTAATACGCTTATCATAAATGACAGAGAGCATAATTGTTTTCACTAAATTCAGATTATCAGATGTTACACTTAGATTATTTCCTCCAGACCATGTCCATCTACATCCTCCTACTACTGCACGAAAATCCCAATCAATATCACCAAATAAACTCAAAGGTTTACCTTCTTTATCTACGCTAACAACGATTTCTTTAGATACAGGAAAAGATGGTCTCTTATAAATTGCACTATGAGTTATATCAAATTCACCTTTATTTTGGTGCGGCCAAAATTGAATACGCCCCTGCATGATTTATACCTCAAATCCAACCAGCATATCGATTGCATTTACCCATTGTGGGTGAAAGTCAAATAGTTCGACTCTATCAATTGCAGCTATGACCCAATCAGGCCTTTTCACTTTGAATGTTTCTAATCGACTTGTAATTTGATTAATTATGACGTCAGCCGGCTCAAGAGTACTTGAAAGTTTACTTAGGTGAGAACTAGCGGACTCGAGTTGCTTTAAATATCTAAAACTAGCCAATGACCATATGTAATCATAGCTGTCTACATCTTTATGGTGTTGGCACACCAAACAACCACTGGCAGTAGTACAATTAGGTACTGCGAGCACTGGGCTAATATCCTTGATAGGTATTGGCTCTCCATCGCAATAACCTCCCATCACCGATAGCTTTGTTACATCAAATTCTGTCCAAAATTGCTGGGATTCCATCACTGCTCGCTGGTGATTCGGCGCCATGTAAGATCTATAAAATGTTGCTAAGTCATGCCCGGCCATTGCCGCTGCTTCTTTGCTATCTTCCAAAAATCGATACATCCAATTAATATTAGTACGCCGTAATTCTCTTGAGGAATGCCAACTAACTCCAGAATCCATTAATATTTTTCTTAATCTAGATAAATTATTCCCCGGGAATTTGGCAACTTGCCCACTTAAGTCAAATGTAGGGAAAAGCCATTCGCTTTCATATTCACCTACAAATATAGAGTCCCTCCACCTCTTATAATTATTAAATAATTCTTTGAAATTATTATATATATTTACGCCTACCTCGTGTCCTGCCCTTAGCTTGAACTTAAAAATTGTCTGATCTGCACCACTAGGTAAGGTTTTCGTTTCTTGATTAGTTATTGAGATCGCTTGTGAAAGATTTGCACCAGTTGCTATAATAAACATCATAAAAAATGCATTGCGTTTTAAATTTACTATGGCCCATCTCTTATCATGAACAAGGCTTTCTGAAGGAGAAAGAAATTGCCTTCCGCTTATATTTTCAAACCGTAAACGAGAGCGCTTTGCTGATTTCTTTAATTTATCCACCGAATAAGCCGCAGAAAAGTTAATATAAAACTTTTTATTATTAATTCTAGCTTCAATTGGTAATTGTCCAAATATTGATTCTTCATCAATAGAGGAGTAAAGCTGCATTAATGCGCTTGCCATTTCCTTTATTTCAACCAACAATTGTTTGTCATATTTCTTAACGTTTGTCTTTGGGCACCTTAGTGATAGCTCGTAAAACACACCCTTGCAATAGCTTTTTTCATCAGCCAGCCCCGTAAATGAATCTATGAAACTTGATATATTCAACAACTTATCATAGCGCGAAATTTCTTTTATCTCCCCTTCAATTACTCGAGAAGCAAGGTGTTGAGAATACAAAAAATAATTTTTTCGTTGTTTTGAAGGTTTATAGGACCCTTCACATGAATAAATCCAGTCATGAAAGGCTTTAACATCCTTAATAAATCTGATAACGGTGTTGTGCGAAGCTCCAACATTTATTTTATTCTGGGCTATATGCTTTAGTGATCTTACCCAGTCAATCTTAGAGTCAACAGGTTTTCCATAAAGTCCTTCTTTGACATCTAAATTGAGCGATTTCGTTGTTGCTCTTGTAGTTTTAGTGATATTAAAAAGATAGCGAGACAGATCTAGGCTATGAAATTTTTTCTCCCAATTCTTATTTGGCTCCAACTGCATTTCAAATATAAGACTTAGATTTTCATCGCTTAGTCTTTTAGATTTACCTTCATATTTAACCTTCATTTTATCTATTAAATTTATTAGATATTTTATCTAACCCAAAGATGTAGTCTATAAAAGCGTTACCAGCAGCACTACGTTTCGGCTTACTCTCTATAAATTTAAAATATCTCCACGTAGTTGCTTCACTTTTATGCATTGCAAATAATCTTGTACTCTCGATAGCTTTATAGTCTTTGATACCATAGACTTCAATACTAACTAGCATTCTTTCAGTAATCGCTGTCGCCCGTGTTTGGTGGAAATGAAAGTTTTTAAATTGTTGATAGCCGTGCGAAAATAAGCTCGCTTTAAGTTCAAATATTAATTGGTTTAACGTATTTTTACTGTACGGGTTACCGTGCGTAGTCAAGAAAATGAGGTCTTTATATTTGTTATTTGCTTTTAAAGACCGTGAAGCACGAATTTCAGACACGGAATATCCACAAAGGACGTCATATAATTGTTTTGGGATCTGTAGTTCGCCATTTACACTAAACTTTGTGAGAATCCCAGTTCCGGGTCCCACTGTCATCCGGTAAAAACCATCTGAGGAGAGAGTTGCGTTGAGTAGCTGGTTTTTATTCAATGTCCGAATTGTTTCACTCCGCGCACCGGTTATAAATCCTATTTGTAGCATCAGGTATAAATGACAATTTCCTTGGATCGCAACATCGAGAAGTGTAGATTTATCTTCAGCACTCAATGGAACTAGTCCATCCTCAACAGTGTCAAGTGAATTCCTTTTTCGATAGGGAATAGTCAAATTGGTAAATTTAATACCTACAGCTCTTTCAAATCCGATTGCTGTAACTATACTTATTTTTGCTGACTTTTCTTGCCATAAATTTTTTTGAATCCAACCTTGTGATTGCGCATACCGATAGAAGCCTACAACAGCATTCATTCGAGCATTTGCTGTCGACGGAGCTATGCCACCAGAATCCCTCCTTCCAATTAGGTATTGCCTAAATTTAAAAAGTACACTTTCAGACTTATTTCGAGGGAAATATCTCCAATACAGTCCTTCACGCTCCAAAAATTCAATATAGGAATTCAAGTGATTAATTTTACTCAATAAGGTTTTAGCCTGAGGAGCCTGAGGGTAAAGCTTTGCGTAATCGACAGCGTAGCGATTTATCTCAACAGCAGGGCTACCGTCAGAATAAAAAATCATCGGTATATTTTGCTTAGTCGGATTGAGCTTAGAATTTACCCACTCTAACCTATTTTCAGCTAAGCGTGGTTCGTATGTCTGAAAACCTATGGTTTCAATCATGGACGCTATCTGTTTTAAATTTAAGTCATCTAAATATAGTTCTCATTAAAAATATGTCCATTTTTATATTTTTAGTATCGAATGCAATTTTTAGAACTTGTCTTTAGTAAAATTTCATTGCGCCAATATCTATCGCAAGCTGGAAATTCGTAACAGAGCGGCGCTTATGGCCCGTTACTTTCACCAGTTTTATACCGTAACCAAATCTGCTGCACTGGCTGGTTAACAAAAACCCGGCCTGTGTACAGGTGATACGAAACGTTTAAAAGCTATATTAAACCTGCGTTTAAGCATTATTAATCAAGGAGTGATTATGAAAACAACAAGTAAACAGTCGACTGCCTCTATGACGGACACTGAGATCCTACAGGTAAATGGTGGTAATTCACTGTCATTGGTGGAAGTGCAAGCCGAAAGGGGCTCCCTGCCGGTAAAACCAATTCGCTACTACACCCAGGCACTTGGCGAAGATGGTGGTGATCTACCCGATTTGCTGACTATGTAGAAGCTGACTGCCAGCCCCTGGGCTGGCAGTTTTTTTTAAAGGAATAACCGTGCCTAAAACAATACTTTTACTCGGAAGTGAAACACTCCCGGAGCTACAACTTATCCAGCAAAAACTAAACAAATCAAATAGTCGCACCATTTTACTGGACACTGCCCGCCTGCCCCGCGATTTTCAGATAAGCTGGTCGCCTGAGCACAACGCTGGTTTGTTGCACTGCTCGTGCGGCACTTATGAACTGGCAGAAATTGCAGCAGCATTCTGGTTTCGGTTTACCCCGCCCCGCGGAATCAGTGAACCGACCATCCAAAAAGATTACCAAAGCTTACTCAACCTTCTTCTGCATAACCCGGCTATTTCATGGCGCAACCACATTAATACAATTCGTTACCATCAGCAAAAGCCTCAACAGCTGGCTCATGCCAAACAACTCGGGTTATCGGTGCCAGCAAGTTACATAGGCAACAACATTGACCAGGCTATGCTATTTGCAAATTGTCATCGCACTACCATTGCTAAACCCGTACATGGTGGGGACTATGCAGAGCGCCTCGCTGAAGGCCCTCAACTGAAACAGGCGCTGTCAGCACGCTTGCAACGTAGCCCGGTAACTTTGCAGCAATTTATAGCAGGCACCAACATACGCACTTATGTTATTGATGATACGGTCTTAAGTGTTGAGATCGCCTCTGCTAATACTGATTTTAGAACCGACCCGCAGGCTTATTTGCTTCCACATGCATTATCCCAGTCTGCCCACCATCAGGCCCTGACCCTTTGCGCTGCTTTTGGTATGCACTGGACTGCCATAGACTGGCGTTTAACACCAGACGGTGAATATGTATTTCTGGAAGCAAACCCGGCACCTTGCTTTTATCGGTTTGAACAGCAAAGTCGCCTGCCTCTTTCCGATTTACTGACAGATATGTTGCTCAAGGCGGCCAATCAACCACTTCACTGACCAACGGACACAAAAAAGCCGCTTTGCAGCGGCTTTATCTGTATTGAACAAAATCAGAGGATGAAGCGACTGAGATCTTCGTTTTCCACTAAGGTATCCAAATGCTCATCAACATATGCAGCATCGATGGTGTAGGATTCCCCATTTTTCTCCGATGCATCATAGGAAATATCTTCCATTAGCCTTTCAAGTACCGTATGCAAACGGCGGGCCCCGATGTTTTCCAGGCGCTCATTTACCTGCCACGCAGCCTCAGCGATACGCTGAATGCCTGATGTGTCAAAGTTTATGGTGACGCCTTCAGTAGCCATAAGCGCACGATACTGTTCACACAACGAGGCGTTAGGCTCGGTAAGAATCCGCTTGAAGTCGTCTACCTTAAGCGCCGATAATTCTACGCGAATAGGCAAACGGCCCTGTAGTTCAGGTATCAGATCAGACGGTTTACTCATCTGAAAAGCGCCAGAGGCGATGAACAGTATGTGGTCAGTCTTAATCATGCCATGTTTGGTCGACACCGTAGACCCTTCCACCAGGGGCAGCAAGTCACGCTGAACCCCTTCGCGGGATACATCGCCGGACTGATTGCCCTCGCGCTTGCAAATTTTGTCTATTTCGTCGACAAACACGATACCGTGTTGTTCCACAGACTCAATCGCCTTTTCTTTCAGGTCTTCCTGATTGACCAGACGCGCTGCTTCTTCTTCAATTAATAACTTAAATGCATCTTTTATCTTAAGCTTTTTCTTCTTTTTCTGGTCGCCTGACAGGTTTTGAAACATACCCTGTAACTGGTTGGTCATCTCTTCCATGCCCGGTGGCGCCATGATCTCTACGCCCATCTGTTGCTGGGCCACATCGATCTCAATTTCTTTATCATCCAGCTCACCTTCACGCAATTTCTTGCGGAAATTCTGCCTTGTGCCGCGATCTTCAACCTGTTCTTTTTTACCCCAGGCATCTTCCGGTGGGGGCAGCAACACATCTAAGATACGATCTTCTGCTGCTTCCTCAGCGCGATAGCGCACCTTGGTCATTTCCTGCTCTTTGGTCATTTTCACAGAAATGTCAGCCAAATCGCGGATAATCGTTTCAACTTCCTTACCGACATAGCCCACTTCAGTGAATTTGGTTGCCTCCACCTTGATAAACGGTGCGTTGGCAAGTTTAGCCAGGCGTCGGGCAATTTCAGTTTTACCCACCCCGGTAGGACCAATCATGAGAATATTTTTAGGGGTAACTTCCTGGCGTAACTCGTCAGGTAACTGCATACGACGCCAGCGATTACGCAAAGCAATAGACACAGCACGCTTAGCATCTTGCTGACCAATAATATGACGGTCCAGCTCGTGAACAATTTCTCTGGGTGTCATTTCAGACATAAAATCTCAACCTTCTATCAAGTCGGTTGTATCTAACGTGATACAGCCGACAGTCATTCTTGATGTTTAGTAATCCAGTACGTCTATCGCCTGGCTGTGGTTGGTGAATACACAGATATCACCGGCAATAGTCAGACTTTTCTCGGCAATATCTTTAGCTGGTAAGTCCGTATTCTCAAGCATGGCAATAGCTGCAGCCTGCGCATAATTCCCGCCTGAACCAATAGCGATAAGATCATTTTCCGGCTGAACGACATCACCGTTGCCGGTGATAATGAGCGACGCGGTTTCATCGGCTACTGCCAATAACGCCTCAAGACGTCGTAAAGCACGGTCGGTCCGCCAATCTTTGGCCAACTCAACGGCAGCCCGGGTAAGTTGCCCCTGATGCGCTTCTAACTTCGCCTCAAACCGCTCGAACAAAGTAAACGCGTCTGCGGTTCCCCCGGCAAAACCGGCTAAAACCTTATCATGGTATAACCGGCGAACTTTACGGGCATTGCCCTTCATGACGGTATTGCCCAGCGATACCTGTCCATCTCCGGCCATCACGACCTGATTATCTCGTCTTACAGATACGATTGTTGTCACTAGTCTTCCCCGATGGTTGGGTTACATGCCATATGTATTGGCAATGTGATTAAAAATGATGATAGATAAGTGGGGGATACGGTGTGAATTTCAAGGCTTTGAAAATGATTCTGGATATAAGGCGTGTATAAAGCAGGATATACAGCGCAGATTTACATGCTCAACTATTAGCCAAAGGACATTCCTTGCGCGAATAAGCCACGCGAAACATCACGATTTACAAGAACTGTATGGTTAAGCACATCAGGCTGAATTGACGGTATCATAAGCCACGGCGCTCTTATTGAGCGCCATTGCGGGCAGGCTGACGTTATAAGGACCAGGTTAAAATCATACACGTTGTGATGTTGATTTTACGCAGGGTATGCTTAGCCCTTTCGGCATCACGCTTGGTTTGTAACGGCCCCAGAATAACTCTGAACCACTGCCCGTTGCTGCCCTGGGTATCGCGAATTTGCGCTTCCAGCCCCTGAAAGGCGATATTTGCCTTCATTTCTTCAGCCTGGGCGCGGGTGCGAAAAGAGCCGCATTGGAGTAAATACAGTTTATCTGATTTTTTCTGCTCGGCGACCTCGACTTCCACCTCATACCCAGGCAGAGATTCAATATACTCCCATTCTTCCTCGGGCATTTCAGGCAGCGCTTCTTCTGATTGCTGCGATACAGGCGAGGAAACAGGGCCATCCACATCTTCGGGCGCTGCGCCACTAATAGACCATAAGAACCAGGCAAACCCCGCCAACAATATAACAGCAATAGCCAGTTTCGCTTCGGGAAACTGGCCGCTTCCCTTAGAGGGACGCCGGGGCTGCCGTGGAGGGGACTTCTTGTTATTCTTTTTATTCTGCGATCCGCGACCGCGAGAAACATAATCGCGTTGAGCCATAAACGGCACTCATTCCTCTATCTAATACATCAGGACAGCGCATCCTGTACCCGGGCTAGTTTACCCAAAAGGCAAACTGATTGCTGCCTGTTATTTAAGCATACGCCGATTTAATTGTGCTAGCTGAAATCGGTTGGGTCTACATCAACTGACCAGCGTACTTTCGCAGCTAACGGCATGGCGCTTATTTCAGGCAGGGCCAGCCTGACTTGTTCATGCAGCACTTTACGCTGCGCAGACTGAATGATAAGCATAAAGCGGAACCGGCCCTGCCGTTTTTCTATAAGGCCGGGCATTGGACCAATAACCTGCACAGCCTGAAAACGTTGCGATGCATCAGCAAGAAACTGAAACGCAAGCTGACCATCAACTGCCTCTGCCCGCAACACAATCTGTACACCAAAGGGCGGCTGGGCAGCCATCTTCCTTTCCAACAGAGCATGGCGGGCAAAATGTGCATAGCCGTTATGAATAAGATCTTGCAGCAAAGGATGGGACGGATTGTGGGTTTGCAGCCACATCTGACCCGGTTTACTGGCTCGCCCCGCCCGTCCGGCCAGTTGAGTAACAAGCTGCGCCAGCTTTTCCGGAGCCCGGTAATCCCCACTAAACAGGGCGCCGTCACAATCCAGCACAACCACCAGCGTAACATGAGGAAAATGGTGCCCTTTGGAGAGTATTTGCGTACCGATGAGTAACTGATAGCGTTGCTGATTAATCGCATCAAGCAGAGTTTGCAGCTTGTCTTTACCTCTGACCGAGTCACTGTCAATACGGACCTGTGGTGAGTCAGGAAACAATTGACTCAACCCTTGCTCCAGTTGTTCTGTACCTACTCCAGCTGTAACCATCTCTGCTTTACCGCAGCTTTGACAGTGAGGCGGTAACGGCCTGGTGGCACCACAGTGGTGGCAATGCAGGCGCCGGTGAGCTTTATGCACGGTAAAGGGCCGCTCACAGCGCTGACAGGCTTCGGTAAAACCGCAGTGATGGCATAATAAGGCCGGCGCGTATCCACGGCGATTAACAAACACCAACACCTGATTGCCCTGACTAAGATGCTGGCCCATCAGTGATAGTGTGCCTTCAGCCAGACCAAATCGCATAGGCTGGTCCCGCACATCAAGTACCTGTTGAATGGTCGCCTGAGCACCTGCTGCCCGACGAGTCAGCTGTAAATGCTGGTACCGCTTGGTAATGGCGTTGTTAAGTGTTTCCAGCGACGGTGTAGCCGTACCCATAACCAGTGGGATGTGTTCCTGATTCGCGCGCATTACTGCCAGGTCCCGCGCGTGATATCTCAGCCCATCCTGTTGCTTAAACGATTCATCATGCTCTTCATCCACAATCAGCATGCCCGGATACTTCATAGGCGTGAAAATTGCCGACCGGGTGCCGATAATAATACCAATTTCACCATTGCGAGCCTGCTGCCACACACGCAGCCTTGCCTTGTCGCTTATCTGTGAATGCAACACGCCGACGTCTATGCCGAATCGTTGCGCAAACCGTGACACCGTCTGTGGTGTAAGGCCTATTTCGGGCACCAGGATGAGTACTTGTCTGCCGGCTTCGAGCACCGCCTCAATGGCCTGCAGGTAAACTTCCGTTTTGCCGCTACCAGTCACCCCTTCCAGCAAAAACGGGGCAAATTGTGATTGTTTTTGCGTAATGGCTGTAATGGCTACGGCCTGCTCAGGATCCGGTACGGGCTTGCTGGCGATTTGCAGCTCAGACAGCCACTTCTGAGGACGCGGTGTGTAAGCCTGACGATGCACTTCGATAAGCCCGCGCTCTGTTAAGGCTTTTATCACCGCAAGAGAAAAGCGTTGTTTCAGCGCAGTAGCACTTTGACGCTCCTTAAGCAGCAGTGCCAGACATTGCTGCTGTTTAGGCGCCCGGCTCAAAGAATCCGGGCTTAGGGCGCGTCCGGCTGCAGTCACCTGGTAATAATCCTGATCGTCTGGTGGAGCTGCCTTACCTTTTCTCAGTAAAACCGGCAGCGCAGTATGAATAACTTCACCGGGAGCATGATGATAGTACTGCCACAACCAGCGACACAGGGTTAACTGGACGTTATCCAGAACTGGCGCGGTATCTAATACCTCGCTAATTGCTTTGAGCTTTTGTGGATTGTCGGCCTTCTGACACTCACCGACGACCACCGCGGTCATTTGCCGGTTCCCAAATGGTACGGTCACCCGTAGCCCCGGTTTTAATGTTTCATCGTGGGTATAGGTAAATGTTTGTCTCAGTGGCACAGGTACGGCTACGTCAATTAACGGCATGTAGTCATAATCATTTGGGTAGTTACAAAACGAAGGCGAGCCAGCAATGTAGCGCACCTGTATATTTTTGCGTCACATACTTGATCAGCGAGGCTACTTACATTAATATGCGCCGCTCTTTACGGCAAGGTCGTTTTGACTTTGTAAATATTTAAGTAGCGTATGGTGTTCAGCTTCGGGCTGGATAGCGATACGGCCTTTTTTTGAGGTAACCCATGAAAAACGATATCCATCCAGAATATTCTGAAATCACCGCGTCTTGTTCTTGCGGTAATGAAATTAAAGTGCGCTCTACCGTGGGCAAAAATTTGAACCTGGACGTGTGTTCAAACTGTCACCCATTTTATACTGGTAAACAGCGTAATGTTGACACTGGTGGTCGTGTTGATCGCTTCAAGAAGCGTTTCGGTGCACTGGGCAAAAAGTAAGTCTGCCTGCAGTTATACGAAAAGCGCCTTTATGGCGCTTTTTTTATGTCCGAAGTGCTGGATCCGCTAGTAACTAACTGCTCCTACCAACAGCTACCTTTATTAAAAACTATTTTCCCATAAACATCGTGAATGAAGATTATTAGTGGCTCCCTCTGGCCAGTGCTTAAAATTTACCCTAGAGTAGAACACAGCTACCGCGTCATCAGATATGTCAGATGCTACGGCTATGCTAGAGTAATCACATCAATTCAGGCACAGACCTGAAAAAAGATAAGAATGAACCCGGGCAGCATATCTTCTGTACCGTGTATCTAAACCCTACATTTAGAGGACATCGCTAATAATGTCAGATTTCAGACAACGTGCGCTCGATTACCATGCTAAACCCACCCCTGGCAAGATTCGCATGGAACTGTCCACCCCGGCAGAAACAGTCGATGATTTATCGCTCGCTTACAGCCCCGGCGTAGCGGAACCCGTTCGTGAGATTGCTAATAATCCTGATGATGCATATCTCTATACCGGAAAAGGCAACACGGTGGCGGTGATCAGTAATGGTACAGCAATTCTGGGTCTGGGTAATCTGGGGCCGTTGGCCTCAAAACCGGTCATGGAAGGAAAAGCGCTGCTGTTCAAACGCTTTGCTGGCCTCGATGCTATCGACATAGAGGTAAAGCATCGAACCACAGAAGAGTTTATTAATACTGTTGCAAACATCGCAGATACGTTTGGCGGAATTAATCTGGAGGACATTAAAGCGCCAGAATGCTTTGAGATAGAACAGGAACTTATCAAACGCTGCAAAATACCGGTTTTTCATGATGACCAACATGGTACCGCGATTGTTACCGCTGCCGGCATGCTCAATGCGTTGGAGATTCAGCAAAAGAATATCGAAGAAGCCACTATCGTCTGCATGGGCGCAGGTGCGGCCGCTGTAGCCTGTATGGAATTATTAATTACTTGCGGTGTTCAGCGCGAGAAAATCTATATGCTCGACCGTAAGGGAGTTATTCATACCCGCCGGGATGACCTTACTGAACACAAAAAACTATTCGCTAACAATACTGATAAGCGCACGCTGGAAGATGTGATGGATGGTGCCGATATTTTTGTCGGCGTATCCGGACCGGATCTCTTACCTCCCGAGGCATTATCTTTAATGGCCCCTAACCCCATTGTATTTGCCTGCTCAAACCCTGATCCGGAAATTAAGCCTGATTTGGCCCACGAGGTTCGTAAAGATTTGATCATGGCAACGGGCCGCTCTGATTATCCTAATCAAGTAAACAATGTGCTGTGCTTTCCATTTATATTTCGTGGGGCGCTGGACGTACGTGCCAGCGCAATAAATGATGAAATGAAGGTGGCGGCGGTCAATGCTATCCGCCAGATAACTAAAGAAGCCGTACCTGAAGAAGTACTTAAAGCCAGCAACTCAGAGTCGCTGAGTTTTGGGCGCGACTACATCATTCCTAAACCCATGGATCCGCGGTTGTGCTCACGAATCGCCACAGCGGTAGCAAAGGCGGCTATTGACTCAGGGGTTGCACGACTGGCGTCGCTACCGTCACATTATAAATAACCAGGTTGATGAGCGCGGTGGTACGCACGCGCGCTCACTTACGCCTCATTTTCGTAGGTGGGATCGATGCCCATTTCTTCCATTATACGGCGCGCTTCAGTCGGTACGCGGTTTGGGTTATCTTTTTTCAAATCTTCATCGTCCGGTAGCGGCTGACCGGTAAATGCATGCAAAAATGCTTCACACAGCAATTCAGAGTTTGTCGCATGACGAAGATTATTTATCTGACGGCGGGTGCGTTCGTCCGTTAGTACTTGCAGTACGTTAATAGGAATCGATACGGTAACTTTTTTTACCTGCTCACTCTTTTTGCCGTGCTCAGCGTAAGGGTGTATATACTCGCCATTCCATTTTGCCATTAGTCGCTCTCAGAGTTGCGTTTATTTATTATGAACAGAAATTCTAAACAATATGCAGAAAAGGTCAATTGAGCAGTGTAAACCGCTTGACGTCTAGACATATATTACTTAGTTTAGACGTCTAAACGTCCGAATATGAGAGTGTGTTATGGTGTCTTTTGCGCAGGGTATTGATGCCCTTAATCAATCCATGTCTGAACTTCGCGATATTGATGTTTCATTTGAATTTTTTCCGCCTAAGTCACCCAAAATGGAAGAGACGCTCTGGAAGTCTGTAGAACGACTGGCACCACTAAAACCCGCTTATATGTCTGTGACCTATGGGGCCAACAGTGGCGAGCGTGACCGAACCCACGATGTGGTTAAGCGTATTCATCAGCAAACCGGTGTGGCGGCGGTCCCTCACCTGACTTGCGTTGACGCCTCTAAAGAAGAACTCAGACAAATTGCCAAAGACTACTGGGATACCGGGATACGGCGAATTGTGGCCTTGCGCGGAGATCTCCCTAACGGTGTAGAAAAAACAGAAATGTATGCCTCTGATTTGGTCGCGTTGCTGAAAGATGTTGCCGACTTTGATGTATCAGTGGCCGCCTACCCTGAAAAACATCCTGAGGCACCCAATGCTCAGTTTGACTTACTGAATCTCAGGCGCAAAGCTGAAGCCGGTGCCAGCGAAGCTATCACTCAGTTCTTTTTTGACACCAGTGTGTTTTTACGTTTTCGGGACCGGGCGGCAGCGGCTGGTATAGATCTGGATATCGTGCCAGGTATCTTACCGGTGACCAATTACCAGACACTGATAAAATTTGCCGGCTTCACCAATGTCCATGTGCCAGGATGGCTGCACCGACAATTTGAAGGGCTGGATGAGGATGACCATACCACCCGCAATCTATTGGGAGCCAATATTGCCATGGAGCAGGTAAAGGTACTTGCTCAGGAAGGCGTCAAACATTTTCATTTTTATACTTTAAACCGCAGCGAGCTCAGCTATGCCATTTGTCATATGTTGGGGGCACGCGGCTGATTTATCTTATTTTGTACTGTCAGGCTGCTGCTACTCGCGCTAAACTGACCAACATGCATTTTCCGGTCAGGAGTTTACGTTGCGTCTGCAAAACCTTTCAGCTTTATGGGAATCTGGCTATCCGCATGTAAAGCGGTTTGTGCTCGTCTTTGTAGCCCGCTGTAAGCGCGACAGCATTACTATTTCGGCCGGCCATCTGGCCTACGTTACGCTGTTATCACTGGTTCCTTTTGTGATGGTGACATTTACTGTAATGAGCGCCTTTCCGGCATTCAAATCCGTGCGCAGTAAAATTGAGCAGTTTGTCTTCACAAATTTTGTTCCCACCGCCAGCGACGTAGTTCATCAGCATATGACGGACTTTGTCAGTAATGCTTCGGAAATGGGGGCTATCGGTATCATCTCATTGCTGGTGGTGGCACTGCTGCTTATTTCCAACGTAGATAAAACACTCAATCGTATCTGGAAAACCCCCAGTGAACGACCAATGGTGTATACCTTCGCCATTTACTGGATGGTTATTACCCTAGGACCGATGCTTATTGGTACCAGCGTGGTAGTCAGTTCATATCTGGCCGGCATTGCAGCGTTTGCAGAAACCTATACGCCGGGGCTGGGCACCTTTTTGCTGGAGATGGTACCGAGCCTGGCCACACTACTGACCTTTATTATTCTATATATGCTGGTGCCGAACCGACAGGTTAAGGCCAGGTATGCGTTGCCCGGCGCGTTGGTGGCGACACTGTGCTTTGAATTTACCAAGAAGGGATTTGCCTACTACGTCACTGACTTTGCAGCGTACCAGGTGATTTACGGGGCGCTGGCCACCTTACCGGTTCTATTATTGTGGGTGTACTTATCCTGGATAGTTATTCTGCTGGGTGCAGAATTCACATGTAGTTTGAACGATACCTTTGAACAAACGCGGGCCACAAAAGAACCCAGAGAACTCCCCACGGAATAGCCGTGGGGTGCCCAAGCTGTAGTTAGCGCATTGTTGCGATAAACGCATCTGATTCGGAAATGGCTTTGTTCATTTCTTCAATCAACGTACCTACGTCACCACGAATGGTAGTAAGTTCACCTTGTAACGCGCCAATCGCGTTGGCATTCAGATTATGCTTGAGATACAGCACATTGTCCTGTAAACGCTGAAGAACCGGATCCATTTTCCCCTCTGCACGACGCATGGCGCGTAGCATACTTTCGTAGCGCTGACGCGTCTGACGCAACTTGCTCTCACTTTCGCGCCGCAAATTGGCATTTTCATATTCGTCCAGTTCGTCTTCCCATTCATCAAACAATGCTTCAGCGACGCTTTGCACCTTATTGATGCGATTATTAACATCCTCGGCAGCCGATTTACTATCTTCGTACTCGTCATTTAAAGAATTGTAGATATCCTCTAAATCACCGCCGTCGAAGTTTACCAGCGTACTGAACTCTTCAAGTGCCGAGCTAAATTGCTCTTGCGCTTCTTCCTGCGACTCTTTGGCGTCTTCAACTCTATCCACCATGATATCGCGCTTTTCAACACCCAGTTTTTCCCAGGCAGAATAATACGCTGACTGACACCCGGCCAAGCCAACAGAAAGAGCCAGCGTACTGGCGATAAGTATATTTTTGAGCATTATAACCTCGCTTCAGATCCTCTATAGGTCGCAGCGTCAATAATTGCCCACAGATGGAAAATCGCGCCGACTGGCCACAAGAAGATGAAAATTACAGTGGCCGCCAAGGCGTAACACGCACCGGTCACCAAAAAAAACATGAGTGCTTTTAGTACTCTGCCTTGTAATAAATGGCCTAGTCCCGGAATAAAAAAATTACATAATGCAGCAATTACATTGCCGCCTGAACCTTGTCCTGCCATATAAAGCCTCTTGAAATAGATTGCATACAAAAATTAAAGATGCGTATAGTAGGTTTTTAGCATAAGTACGCTTTTCACTACTAAATGCTTATGGTTAACTGAAAAACTAAACTAAAACCGACAGTGAAACAACACGCTGCAACAAAATGAAACGACTTTACCCTGACATCGGAAGCTACGCGAGCGGATATTTGCACACTGCTGATGGCTGTGAGCTATATTACGAACAAAGCGGGAATCCGGATGGTATTCCTGTACTTTATCTGCATGGGGGGCCCGGTGCCGGACTTGCTCCCAACTACAAGCGTTTCTTTGATACCAACCGTTATCACATTATCGCCTTTGAGCAGCGCGGTTGCGGCCGTTCCAAACCCTTTGGCAGTTTAGCCGGAAACTCTACCGCCAACACGCTTGAAGATATTGATACGCTGCGGCGCAAGCTGGGTATTGAGCAGTGGGTGTTGTTCGGCGGCTCATGGGGCGCAACGCTGGCCCTGCTTTCCGCAATTCGCCAGCCCCAAACGGTACTGGGGATCATTTTGCGGGGTGTTTTTCTCGGTCGGGAAGAAGATCGAAACTGGTATCTGGGGCCAGAGGGCGGCGGTGCACAACTCTACCCCGAGCACTACGAGATTTTCACCAACAATATTAGTAGCAGCTTGTCGGTAGATATTATCTGCCAACACTATCAGCAGCAGTTTGACAGCGCTGATGAGTCAATCCAGTTAGCGGCGCTAAAGCGCTGGTACATTTGGGAAGAACGACTTTCCAGGCTCTACCTGCCGCCCGGGACCGGCGATTTCACCACACACTATCCGCTATCCCTGGTCACCTGCCTGGCAAAACTTGAATGCCATTACTTACTTAACCGGTGTTTTATAGAAGAAAATTATATTCTTGATAACATAGACAAAATTGCCCATATCCCCGGTGCTATTATTCATGGCCGTTACGATATAATCTGTAAAACGCAGGCAGCCTGGCTATTACATAAAGCCTGGCCCCAGAGCGATTTGCACATTGTCTCAGGAGCAGGCCATAGCACCAGTGAGGGAGGTATTGGACTGAAGCTGTGCAGTGCCACCCGGGATATGTCCAGAATGTTACAGGGGACTACATGATTGCACTTATACAACGAGTCAGCCAGGCCAGCGTTGCGGTAGATAGCCAGACTATCGGGTCAATCCACAAAGGCATGGTGGTATTGCTGGGAATTGAAAAAAATGATGGTCAGGCTGAAATTGAAAAGCTGGTAAAAAAGCTGGCTAACTATCGACTGTTCAGTGACCAGGACGGAAAAATGAACCTCAACATTCAGCAGGCGCAAGGCCAAATTTTATTGGTATCTCAATTTACCCTGGTTGCAGATACCCAAAAAGGTAACCGTCCGGGGTTTTCCCGGGGCGCCACCCCGGAACACAGCGAAGCGATTTATGACACTACGATAGATGCCATTAAAAGCGCCGGCCTGCCCCTGCAAACCGGGCAGTTTGGCGCAGATATGCAGGTCGCGCTGGTCAACGATGGTCCGGTGACATTTCAGTTTTCATTTTAACCATCCGTTGATTGATGATAAAAACTTGTTACTCCAGCGCTCATAAGGTTAAATGGCTGATGCACTTCACCAAATGACGGAGTAAAAAGGTGTTCAGAGTTGTTACGCCAGAAACCGAAGAGCAGCTTGAAAGGTATTTTACTTTTCGCTGGACGTATCTTCGTCAGCCGTGGAACTTTCCTCCCGGTTCTGAAAAAGACGAATATGAACAAGTCGCTGAGCACCGGATGTTGGTGGACGGAAAAGGTAACATCGTTGCGTGCGGCCGAGTGCATCTGAATACCGCTGAGGAGGCGCAGATCAGGCATATTGCCGTACATGGTGACTATCACCGGCGGGGTCTGGGCCAGATGATTCTCGGAGCACTGGAAAATGTAGCAAGGGATATGGGCGCGGTGCGGGCAGTGACGAACAGCCGCGAAACTTCCATTGAGTTTTTCTCTTCCTGTGGCTTTGTCATTGAGCGGGAAGCGCCTAATGAACTGGGCATGCTAAAGCGCCAGCAAATGGTGAAAAAGCTTTCTGATCCCAGCTCAATCATTCTTCATCCCAAATGGTGCAAGGAATTGCAGGATACGTGGCGAGATACGATCCCGATTACCGAGCATATGGGCATCAAGCTTCACAAATACAGTGGCAACACACTGGAAACCCGCGCATCGCTGAACAAAAATATTAATGTTCATGGCACCATGTTCGCCGGCAGTATCTTTTCGCTGGCAACCCTGACCGGTTGGGGCCTGCTGTATCTTCAGCTTAAAGAACGTCAGTTGAGCGGCGATATTGTTTTAGGCGATGGCGATATCCATTATCACAAACCTGTTACCATGAAACCTCGTGGCGTGTGTAATGTGGAATCATTGTCTGGCAAATTTGCAACCCTGGAAAAGGGCCATAAAACCCGCTTTACTCTGCGCGTAGAAATTATGGATGGGGACAACCCCGTAGCCGAATTTAAAGGTATTTACTGGGTTTTACCGCCGCCTTCTCCTGAGGATAAAAAATGACAGATATAGGCACGCCTTTCACATCGTCAGCGACCAAAGTGATGCTGTTAGGCAGCGGTGAACTGGGCAAGGAAGTGACTATTGAGTGCATTCGTCTGGGGTGTCAGGTCATCGCCTGCGATAATTATTCAAACGCGCCCGCTATGCAGATTGCTCAACAGCACGAAATTTTTTCGATGCTGGATGATCAGGCATTGCGCCAGGCCGTTGAAAAGCACCAACCCGACTTTATAGTGCCTGAAGTAGAAGCCATTGCTACAGCCACGCTCATTGAGCTGGAGAACGCTGGCTTCACAGTGGTGCCCAGTGCCAGGGCTGCACATCTGACAATGAATCGTGAAGGGATTCGACGTCTTGCGGCTGAAACGCTCAATTTACCTACCTCTTCGTTCGAATTTGCTCAAGATTTTGAAAATTTCAGACATGCAGTGAACAGTATCGGGTATCCCTGTTTTGTTAAACCGGTCATGAGTTCGTCTGGCAAAGGCCAGTCTCGCCTGACCTGTGAATCGCAGCTGGAAGCCGCCTGGACGTACGCGCAAGAGGGAGGCCGCGCCGGAAGTGGTAAAGTTATCGTGGAGGCAGCGGTAGATTTTGATTTTGAAATTACGCTGCTCACTATTCGTAATCAGGACACTACCCAGTTTTGTGCACCCATCGGCCATATTCAGAAAGATGGTGATTACCAACTGTCCTGGCAGCCGCAAATGATGTCGCAGCAAGCACTGGAAAATGCGCATCAAATCGCAGCTACTATCACTGAGGCAATCGGCGGGAACGGTCTGTTTGGTGTAGAGCTATTTGTCAAAGGCGACCAGGTTATCTTTAGTGAAGTCTCTCCTCGCCCCCATGATACTGGTATGGTGACCATGATTTCCCAGAACCTTTCAGAATTTGCCCTGCACGTACGGGCATTTCTCGGCCTGCCTATTCCTATGATTACCTGTGAAAGTCCCTCGGCCTCAGCCGCACTGGTAGTGGAAGGAGACAGTGAAAATATTCTGTATGGCAACCTGGCCAATGCATTATCACAACCTCACTCGGAACTTCGTTTGTTTGGAAAGCCTGTCGTCGCGGGAAAACGAAGAATGGGCGTTGCGCTGGCTAAAGCCATGACCGTTGACGATGCAAAAACAAAAGCGCTGCAAATCATTGATGCTGTTAAAATAGCCTTTCCGGTTCGGTAAATCTTTCAGACCAGTTTGGCTGGGACATTTTGGTTTGATTAAGCGGAGTCAAAGCACGCTTTTCAGGCTAGTGTGTGTGAACGATTTTACCCCTCAAGAATATCGACGGCTTTGACAATAATCTCGAACCATATATTCAACCATAAAAAAAGCGCCATAAAGGCGCTTTTTTCAAAAACTTCTATTAGGCCACCATTGCTGCCTGCAGCTTTTTCATGGCATTTTTTTCAATCTGACGGACACGCTCTGCAGAAACCTGATACTTGTCGGCCAAATCCTGAAGGGTGATTTTATTATCAGCTAACCAACGCGTTTCAATAATATCCTGGCTACGATCATCCAGCGTTTTTATCGCGCTGTATAAGCGCTTGCTGGCGTTCATATCCCAGTCCTGATTGATTACGTCAGTCTCAACGTCAGGGCTTTTGTCCTCAAGAAACTGAACGGGCGCAAAACTACCACTTTCATCATCATCGGCGCTCAAGTCAAAAGCCTGATCATGACTACTCATACGCGCTTCCATTTGCAACACTTCCTTGGTACTCACCCCAAGTTCGTTAGCAACCTTTTGCACTTCATCATGAGTGAACCAGCCAAGACGTTTCTTAGCTTTGCGCAAATTAAAGAACAATTTACGCTGAGCTTTTGTGGTCGCGACTTTCACGATCCGCCAATTCTTAAGCACAAACTCATGAATTTCTGCTTTTATCCAGTGAACAGCAAAAGACACCAGGCGCACCCCTACTGAGGGGTCAAACCGCTTAACGGCTTTCATTAGGCCAATATTGCCTTCCTGGATGAGATCAGCCTGAGGCAGACCGTAACCGGAGTATGATTTAGCAATATGCACAACAAAACGCAGGTGCGACATTACCAGCTTACGGGCTGATTCAAGGTCTCCCTCTTCACGAAGTTTCAATGCCAGCGAGTGCTCCTCATCGGCAGTCAACATATCGATTGAACTAACCGCCTGAATGTAGCCGTCTATGCTACCGTTTTGAGGAACCGAAAGGGCCATTGATTGCATTGTGTTGCTCATATTCACCTCAGTTATTTAAGCACAGTAGTGTACCAAAATAAGCGTCCTATTGCGAGTCCCACGCGTGGTACATTCGCAATGTAAATGTATAGTGCTTTAAAGACAATATTCAAGACAAAGAAAAGGCTAAAAAGTTCCCTTTTCAGGGTATGAATACTGTCGACGCTATTTTGCCCGGTAGCTACCTTGCGCAATGTTTATCAAAATCCGGTACACTAAAAATTTGTTACAAAACCGGTTAAAAAGAGATACAACCTACGTAAGAACTATTCTACCATATAGTTTAAAACAGCAAAGACTGTACCAGTAGTACGTTACGTTTAGGTTACATGCCAAAATGATGAATTCATGCTGACAAGACAAGGAGACACTGGATGTTTGCTTACGTAGCACGTCAGCCAATATTTAACACCCGCAATCAGCTATATGCTTACGAGCTATTATTTCGCGACGGTGAAGCCAATCGCTTTCCCGATATTTCGCCGGATGAAGCGACTTCACGAGTGATCTCTTCAACGCATTTAAGTCTTGGATTAGAAGCAGTTATCGGCCATCATCTGGCTTTTATCAACTTTCACCAAAGCACGCTTATTCACCACTTCCCCCGGTCATTGGATCCAGCTCATACAGTGGTAGAGATTCTGGAAACCGTGGATATAAATGTAGAACTCATTGAGGCCTGTCGACAGTTAAAAAAACTGGGCTATCAAATCGCCCTGGACGATTACGATCTCGACAGTAAGTGGGACCCGTTTCTTACATTTGTCAGTATCATCAAATTCGATATCCGTGAAACGCCCTATGAAAAAATTGCAGCTTTAGCGCCTAAGCTAAAAGCCAGAGGTATTCGTTTATTGGCAGAAAAAGTCGAAACACAGGCGGAATTTAATCAATATTCTGAGTTAGGCTTCGACTATTTCCAGGGATACTACCTGGCGAAACCGGAAGTCATCCGGCACAAACAGTTTTCTGCCAATCAGCTAACCATGCTGGAGTTGATGAATGAGTCAGCCTCAATTACCTTCGATCTCAGAAAGATAAACCGCATCATTGAACGCGACCCGGCTCTCACTTTTCAGCTACTGCGCTATATCAATAATCCTCTCATCAATAAGCGCAACAAAATTTCCTCATTGCATCACGCCCTGACATATATGGGCGAAGCGGAACTACGTAAATTTATTGCATTGTTAGCGCTGTCTAATATGAGCAAAGATGAACCCAATGAATTGCTGGTTATGTCGCTGGTTCGGGCAAAATTCTGTGAGCATCTTTGTGCTATAACCGGTCACTGCGACATAAATGCCGGTTTTCTCGTCGGGTTATTATCATTGCTTGATGCGCTTATTAAACAGCCTATGGAAGAGTTGGTAGAAAAAATTCCTCTTGATGAGGATGTTCAGCAAGCTTTGTGCAAAAAACCGGGCTGGCTCCGGCATTGTGTACAGCTGATCATCTGTTTTGAACAGGGCCAGTGGAACGGTGTGAAGCGCTTTGCTATGAAATACAGGTTAAATCAAAGTGATTTGCATGAATGCTACAGTGAAGCGCTTAATTGGGTAAACCACATTCATACACCGCTTATATCGTCCTAGCCTAATGCTGGATTCAATGCTAAGTGTCAGGTACAGTAAGTATTGAAGAAAAATAAACCATGTTGAAATGTGGGGCGCGCAAGGTTGCCTTACAATTGGGGAAATACGATGTTTGCGTTTATAGCTCGCCAGCCAATTCTGGATCGGGACAAGGATGTGTTTGCCTATGAACTGCTGTTTCGCGACGGTAAAGGCGGTATGTTTCCTGACCCACCCTCAGACAAAGCGAAGTCGGTTATCCAGCAATTTAATCCGCTGGGTTTGGATGACCTGAGTGCGGAAAAAAAATCATTTATTAGCTTCAGTGCTGAAACTCTGGTATCACGGTTTCCCACTAACCTGGACCCTCAACAAGTGGTGGTTGAGTTAGGTGAAAACCCATACAAGGACGCCGGGCTCAGGGAAGCTTGTGAACATATTAAGCAACTTGGCTTCAGACTGGCCCTTAACGATCCGATGATGCTCAGTGGTAATCACGAGGTATTGCCGCTGGTGGATATTGTCAAAGTTGACATGAGCAAGCTCTATCTTGAGCAGGTCAGTAAGCGCATCGATTATTTTACCGACGCAAATGTACAGCTTATTGCTGACAACGTTAATGACTATGATGTGTTCAATGATTGTAAGACATTAGGTTTTGACTTTTTCCAGGGCTACTTCTTCGCCTCTCCCACAGCGCGCATTGCCAGGCAGCTTCCTGCCTCTAAGATGAGCCTGGTAGAGCTGATGGGAGAAAGTAGCAGCGAGACCTTTGATATAAATCGGATCAATCAGATCATAGAGCGCGATGCAGCATTGAGTTATTTGCTGTTAAAGTTTATCAACAATCCCACCATTAATAAGCGCTATAAGATTACATCGCTGAAACACGCTCTCACTTATATGGGCGAGGTTGAAATTAAAAAATTTATCGCGCTGCTTTCTCTTACTCACCTGGGGGATGACAAGCCACTGGAGCTGATTCACATGTCGCTGGTCAGAGCGAAATTTTTTGACTTAGTTTCGCAACATCGTAAACGCCAGACTAATCCGCCCATTGGCTTTCTGGTGGGGCTGTTTTCGTTACTTGACGCGTTACTTGATCAGGATATGGCATCATTGGTAAAGCAGTTACCATTAACCGATACGGTAATTGATGCATTACTGGGTAAGTCCACCGAATTTAATCACTATATGGCGCTGGTCAGAGCGTTTGAAAGTGCGCTCTGGATGAACGTAATTAAGCACTCCAGAGCTCTGGATACCGACCAGAAACTGTTGCACAGCCTGTACAATCAGGCCATTGTCTGGGGCAACAGTGTACGCAATACAATTTCCTCACATTACCCAAAACCCCGCATCGCCTGATAGCTTTACTATCAGGCGCATCAGCAGACTATTTGGGTTCAATCTCGCGTACGTGACGCTGCACAGAAATTAATGAGCCTACCAGCCCGAGGGTCACGGACAGCCCCAGCATGGTCAATAACGCTGAGCCTGTCAGGCCGGTAATATTAAACTCTTTTTGATAAAGGCTGGCAAATGCCTGGATGCTACTGTCCATCCACCAAAGAATAATGATTACAGCCAGCCAGGCAATGAGCCCGCCTAACAGGCCATACCAAAAACCGGTATACAGAAAAGGACGATGGATAAATGCATCGGTCGCTCCTACCAGCTTCATCACTAAAATCTCATCTTTTTTACTGAGAATATTTAAGCGGATAGTATTACCAATAATAAGCACTACCGAGATAAACAACAGCCCGCCTATTAGCGTAACCAGTTCTCTGGCGATATCGAGCAAACCATAAAGCCGTTCCAGCCACTCAATGTCTAGTTTGCCCACATCCACTTCACGCTGCTGCTTTAACTTTTCAAGCAGGCGCTGAGCCGCCGCCGGGGTAACATATTTTTCTGCCGGAGTGACCAGTACCACATCAGGTAATGGATTGGCTTCCAGGTATGCCATGGCATCGCCTAATCCGGATAATTGCTGAAACTCTTTGAGCGCATCGTCTGCTGGAATGAAAGTGACGCTGTCAATTTCAGGCCATGTCTTGAGCCGGGTAAGCAGCTGCTGAGAGCTGGCGGCGTTGGTCTCTTTTTTTAAAAACAATGAAATTTCCGATGCCTGCTCCCAGCCGGCGCTGATTTTTTCAGTGTTTTTAACCAAAATATATAAAGTACTGGGTAAAGTTATACTCAACCCAAGTACTGCTACAGTCATAACTGACGCAACGGGCTGGCGCCACAGCTCTCCAAGTGATGACAGCCCCTGACGAACATGGGCCACACATATCATGAATAAGGTCTGAACCAGACCAACACGGGAATCCTTAGCCCCTTGCGGCCGTCCCTTGAACAGCAAACTCATGAATAACTCTCCTGAGACCCGTCGTCCAAACCATCGGTAATCATGCAGCCGTCTTTTAACGTCAGCGTGCGATAACGCATGCGCGCGATAAGCCCCAAATCATGAGTAGCAATAAGTACCGACACCCCGGCCTGATTAAAATCTTCGAACAGGCGCACGATTTCCATCGATAATTTAGGGTCCAGATTACCGGTTGGTTCATCGGCCAGCAATAATGGCGGCTTGTTGACCACCGCACGCGCAATACCTACGCGCTGCTGCTCTCCGCCGGAAAGCATAATCGGCAAATCGCGAGCTTTGGCGCGCAGCCCAACCATATCCAGGGCTGCATGCACGCGACGGGACGTTTCTTTGTGGGTATACCCTTCAATAATCAATGGCAGTGCCACATTATCAAACACTGATTTATCCATTAACAACTGATGGCTTTGAAAAATCATGCCGATATCGCGGCGTATATATGCGATCTGCCGGCGTTTTATCACGTTGAGATCATGACCGTTAATCAAGACGCGGCCTACGGTGGGCCGCTCCATAATACTGATCAATTTTAACAGGGTACTTTTGCCCGCTCCGGAATGGCCCGTTAAAAACGCCATTTCACCTGGCGCAACATGAAAATTTACTTTGCTCAGTGCGCGCTGACCACCGGGATACGTTTTACTTACCTGTTCAAATTTGATCATCGTCTATCCTTCGGGCACTGCTTAAGGCTGCTCGCGTCCTTCGGCTTCACTGAATAAAGCTTCAATAAATTCATCACCATTAAAGCTTCGTAAATCATCGATTCCCTCACCCACACCAATGTAGCGAATGGGTATTCCGAATTGATCGGCAATAGAAAATATTACGCCGCCCTTTGCTGTACCATCGAGTTTGGTCAACGTGATACCGGTAAGCCCCACAGCCTGATTGAACAGCTTGGCCTGACTAACGGCGTTTTGCCCGGTTCCGGCATCCAGCGTAAGCATAACTTCATGCGGCGCATCAGGGTTAAGTTTTTTCATTACCCGGACCACCTTTTTAAGCTCTTCCATCAGATTATTTTTATTCTGCAGGCGCCCCGCTGTGTCGGCTATCAGCACATCCATCTTACGCGATTTCGCCGCTTCCAAAGCATCGTACAGGACCGAGGCGCTGTCGGAGCCGGTTGGCTGAGAAATAACCGGTATTGAGTTGCGTTCACCCCATACCTGCAACTGCTCCACGGCCGCCGCGCGAAACGTATCGCCGGCAGCCAGCATAACGCGTTTGCCATCCTGCTGAAGCTGTTTGGCCAGTTTACCGATTGTCGTGGTTTTACCTACGCCATTGACGCCTACCATCAAAATTACAAATGGCCCTTGCGAGGTATCATGCTGCGCGATTTGTTCTGATAGCGGCGCCTGCACATTATGTAACATGCCACGCATCTGTTCTTTTAGAATATCCAGCAGCGCTTCAGCATCTTTTAGCTGCGAGCGCTTGGCACTGTCGGTAAGCTTATTGATGATATTCTGGGTGGTGTCCATTCCCACGTCAGCAACCAGCAACTGCGTTTCGAGCTCTTCGTACAAGTCATCATCAATGGTCTTACCTTTGAATAGGCTAACAAAGCCGCTGCCCAGATTAACTTTTGTGCGCGACAGACTTTCTTTAAGACGGGCGAACAATGATAGTTTCTGTGGTTTTTTTGCTGGCTCTGGCTCTGGCTCTGGCTCTGGCTCTGGCTCTGGCTCT
>NZ_KB899393.1:0-25247 GCF_000378185.1 Salinimonas chungwhensis DSM 16280 | reverse complement strand
CTGGCTCTGGCTCTGGCTCTGGCTCTGGCTCTGGCTCTGGCTCTTCAGTGTGAGAAACCGAAACCGGTGTTTCAACCCCTTTCTCTGCACTTTGTGCGTTTTCTTTCTCTAGCTGCTGAGATACCTCTTCGTGGGCCTTATCCAGCTGGTCCGACTCAACATCAGTTGTGATATCAGAAAGAGGCGCAGATTCCGGGGAACTGGCCGCTTCACTTTCAATACTGTCTGCAGGACTGTTGTCCTGTCCCTCAGTGCTGGTGGCTTCCTGGTCGGGGCTACTGGTGCTTTCTGACGTGTTTTGTTCTTCAGATTGCGGTTTTTTGGTTTCTTTATCTTGTTGCTTGTTCTTTCGGAACCAGCCAAAAAGTTTCGACATTGCGCGGACAAACCCTTATTAATTCACTATAAATTCGGCTACACTTGCCAGCCAGTTATAACCTCTATGATAACACCCTCAGCCCGTATGAAGCGAGTGCGTAAAAAATCCTCTTTTTCCTCAGCCAAAGCCGGCCATGTACGTATCATTGCGGGGCAATGGCGAGGACGTAAGTTACCGGTTACCGATGTACAAGGTTTACGTCCCACGACCGATCGTAACAAAGAAACGCTTTTTAACTGGTTGATGCAGGATATACAGCAAACGCGCTGCCTTGACGTTTTTGCCGGCTCCGGCGGTCTTGGTCTTGAAGCATTATCCCGCTACGCTGATTATTGTCTGTTTTTTGAAAAAGATAAAAACGCTGCCCGGCAATTAGCCGCGAACCTGCAGGCATTATCAGCCAAAGCGGATGTTATGCAGGGCGATGCGCTGACGTTGTTAGCTCGGCAAACCGCCCCGTTTGACATTATTTTTGTCGACCCACCGTTTCATCAACAGTTGGTCAATCCAGCATTGACGCTAATTCAACAGCATCAGCTGGTAACACCCGGCAGCTTTATTTATATCGAACAGGAACCAAACGTGCCGGGGCCGGACTTGCCCGATAACTGGGAGATAATTCGTCAAAAACAGACATCTGGCTTACGTTATATGCTTGTTGAGGTTGTTTAGTTCTAAAGCTCCAGGCCGATATTTGAAATACCCGCTTCCAATGCTAGATTGCGCAGTTCATCAGCCGCAGCGGCATTTTGGCGACACGTTTCCAGATAATCCAATAACTCCTGCTGCACTTCAATTTCGAAGGTCATTAGCAGATGCGTCTTAACATTTTCATCAGTGGCTTCTTCGGTCAATAGCAAATAGGCCTCTACAGAACCCTGTGATAATTTACTGACCACTACCGCACCCTGCTCATCCTGCCGGGTGATTAAATTGATGGCTGCCGCCAGGCCAATTGCTGCATCAATAGCAGGATACACACCGTAAAAGTCGTAATCCTGAGTGTCTGGTGTGGCTTCTTCGACTTTGTCCAATTGCAAGGAAAAATTAATCCGGCTTTTAGGGCTTTTCAGCGATTCCCAAATCAGATTGAGGCAATGACGGCATACGCCTTCATCCTCAAAACCAGTGCTGTCGCAAAATAACTGGTAGTTTGGCAGCATTCGTTCAAGTAACGCTGCGCTAAATGCAATAGCTTTCCAGCCTTGCAGAGCGCGAACGCGCGCAAATGTGTTTAGCTTTGTTCCGGACATTTAAAGCATTCCTGAAGTATGTGAAAAATATTGGCCAATACCATCTAAGAACATTTGAATAGCTATCATCACCAGAATCATTCCCATTAAACGTTCCATGGCAGTTAAGCCTCGCTCTCCCAATAACCGATGAAAAAGGCCGGAAAACAGGAGTATGATGGCACTGATGAGCCAGGCAGCTCCCAGCGCCACAGACCAGTCCACCATTCTGTCAGGGTTCTGGTTTGACAACAAAATGAGTGCCGCTAACGTTGAGGGTCCTGCGATCATAGGAATCGCCAGTGGAACCAAAAAAGGCTCTTCACCAACCGCCAGCCCTAACGGATTGCCAGCCTGGGGAAAAATCATTCTGACCGCAATAAGAAAAAGAATAATGCCGCCGGCGATACTCACTGTTTCTTGCTGAACATTCAGAAAATCCAGTACGGCCTGACCACTGAACAGAAAAACAAACAGAATAAACAGCGCCAGTAACAGCTCGCGAGCCAAAATAAAACGCCGGCGTTTTGGCTCAATGGATTTAAGTACCGACATAAATACCGGCAGGTTGCCCAGTGGATCCATGATTAAAAAAAGCATCACTGCGGCAGACCAGGTATCCATCGATTGTATCTCCAGGGGGTAAAGACTTGTGCGATAACAAATAGTTAAAGCAGGATTAAAACTACCTCAAATTGTCGCATTAACGCGCCGGTTTTACTATCTCTAAAAGCGCTAGCCGCTCCTCCGATAAAGGCGGCCTCTACAGTACACCCCGATCAAAAAAGGGTGCACCGGGCACCCTTTTTAGCATGTACAGACGCGCGTCTGACTTAGAAGTCAGCCAGCATCCGCGCAATACTGCGAATTCCTTTGGCAGTGGCGCCCACAGGCATTTGCGCTGAAGCAGTACCATGATACGCAGCCGCCAAATCCAGATGGACCCAGCCCTTTCCTTCAGGGTTCACAAACCGGGATAAGAAACCGGCTGCATTTGAAGCTCCACCGGCACCGCCACCTTTTTGCGACGTGCTATTGGCTGTGCTGGCAAATGAAGACGGGCAGCGGTTTTTATGAAATGGCTCCAGTGGTAACGGCCAGAAGCGTTCATTTTCAGCTTTTGCGCTGGCCAGCATTTTTTCGCGGGCGGCGTCATCCATACTGAATACACCGTGATAATCTTTACCCAATGCAACCATTGCGGCGCCCGTCAGGGTCGCTGCATCGATAATGAGGTTGGCGCCCGTTTCCTCTGCTCTGATCAGGCCATCGGCAAGTACCAGCCTGCCTTCAGCGTCGGTGTTGACAATTTCCACCGTTTCGCCATTTTTATAGGTCAGTACATCGCCTAACTTATAAGCATGACCGCTGATAAGATTTTCAGCACAACACAGCAGCAGCTTCACGCGTTTTTTCAGGCCTTGCATAATACCCAGCCCCAACGCTCCGGTTACTGTAGCGGCGCCGCCCATGTCACACTTCATGTCCAGCATCCCTTCGCTGGATTTTATCGAATAACCACCACTGTCAAAGGTAATACCTTTACCTACTAATACGGCATCAACCGGCGCATCCGTATTTCCTGTGGGGTTATAATCCACCTCCAGCATCACGGGAGGACGAACGCTGCCACGACCAACATTGTAAATTCCGGTCCAGCCTGCTTTTTGCAGATCTTCGCCCACAATCATATCCACAGTAACTTTGTCGCCACCGAGTTCTTTAATCCACTCGGCCGCCCGCGTCGCCAGATTCTCCGGCGATAAGTCTTCAGGCGTATCATTTACCAGTTTGCGGGTAAAACGCATGGCCTGATAATGCTGCTCAAGACGAGATTTATTATCATTGTCTGCCCATACAATCTCACCTGCCTCGCGCGCCCGGGTGTAGCTCATGGCAAACGCCCATTGCTGCTCAAACGTCCAGTCACCGGTTAATGCTATACGCTTGATATTCAGTGTATCGATAGTTCTGGCAGCCTGACCGATTGTTGCAGCTTCATCCCGGGACTCAGCTAAATGAATTATCGCGCCTGTTTCGTTCATACTCAGTGGTGCTTTATCTCCCCACTGCCCGGCCGCGGGCTGGTTGGAAAGAGATACCTGAAAATCTGTCATCACAATTCCTTTATCACTTGTTACACTAGAAAAAATACTTAAACCACATACCTATGCAGTTTACTACGTCATTACTTCGCGGAACGCTTATTCGCCGCTACAAACGCTTTCTTGCCGACGTCACCCTATCCGATGGCCAGACTGTTACCGCTCACTGCCCGAATACCGGAGCAATGAGTGGTTGCGCTGAACCAGGCTTCACTGTCTGGCTGAGCCGTTCGGACAATCCAAAACGCAAACTCGCTTATACCTGGGAGTTGGCACAGGATTTTGATGACAATTTTATTGGCATTAATACGCATACTGCCAATAAGTTGGTAGCGGAAGTACTAAATAACAAGGTCTTTGAGGAATTTAACCGGGTGAGTGATGTAAAACGCGAAGTGACGCCCCCCGGAGCAGCGTCTCGCTTCGACTTTGCTTTTTTGCGCGATGGCAGGCGCGAGTATATGGAAGTGAAGTCGGTTACGCTGGCGCAGGGAGCGCGAGGCTTATTCCCAGATGCAGTGACCGCCCGTGGTGCACGTCACTGTCATGAACTGGGTATTCTGGCTGACGCCGGCGTCCCTGCCACGTTGGCGTTCTGCGTACAGCATACGGGTATAAAATCAGTAGAAATCGCCCAGCACATTGATCCTGACTACGCTGCTGCCGTAAACCTTGCGCGACAAAAAGGCGTAAATATTGTGGCGTTTGGCTGCACCATAAATCAACAAAAACTATCTATAAATCAATTACTCCCCGTCATTGATTGAAAAAGAAGTTGATTTTTTTTGTCACACCTCCATATTTGCGCCTTAAATTTAGCTTTAGTACGTCTTTGCAGGCGTAAAATTCGAGGTGTAACGTTCTGTGCCGATACACCAAGTTAGAAGCTTACTTTGGCATCATACATTGTACGCGTCCGCTTATTTTGCTATAGATAATCGGTTACCCCGGACATTGTCGATGTCGTAGTGTAGGAGATGTGGCACATGCCAACAGGAAAAGAACAGAAATCATTAGGGCTTTTAGCATTAGCCGGGTTGCACCCGTATCAACCAAAGCCTGATGAAGAATATATGAATGAGCCGCAAACGGAACACTTCCGTTTGCTATTAAAAGCATGGCGCGACCAGCTACGTCAGGAAGTAGACAGAACGGTAACGCACATGAAAGATGAAGCAGCCAACTTTCCGGATCCGGTTGACCGGGCTGCCCAGGAAGAAGAATTCAGCCTGGAATTGCGCACTCGCGATCGCGAACGCAAACTGATTAAGAAAATTGAAAAAACGCTGATTCGCATCGAAGAAGATGATTTTGGCTTTTGTGACCAGTGCGGCATTGAAATTGGCATCCGTCGTTTAGAAGCGCGGCCCACTGCTGATTTATGCGTAGATTGCAAAACTATGGCGGAAATTAAAGAAAAGCAAATGCAGGGTTAACCTCATTGTGTTTTTGTCGAAGCAGCACGCCAGATGCTGCTTCTATTTTTGTCTGGCGTTAGAAACAGTTTTTTCGCAATAAATTCATTATGACGCATTCTTCTGCTGCCTATGTTGGCCGCTTCGCTCCCTCCCCTTCCGGTCCTTTACACTTTGGTTCTCTGATTGCTGCACTGGCGAGTTTTCTTGATGCCCGAGCTCATGGTGGTGTATGGCGAGTACGCATCGAAGACGTTGATTTACCCCGCTGTGTTTCCAATGCCGATAGATGGATCCTTGCAACATTGCACGCGCACGGCCTTGAGTGGGAAGGCGAAGTTCTTTATCAGTCACAACGCAGCGAAGATTATCAGCGCATTATTGATGCGGTGCTTGCTTCCCAACATGCTTATTACTGTACCTGTACACGTAAGATGATCCGCCAGTTTGGTGGCGTTTATCCGGGTACCTGTCGCAACGCGGGAGCAACGCGACCGCCAGACTCGCAGCCAGCCGCCTCAATCAGGCTAAAACTGGATGACCCTGTAGTAGAATTCAACGACAGAATTTTGGGTCAGCAGCATTTTGCAAGTGGTCATGCTATTGAAGATTTTATCATTCAGCGTAAAGATAAACTGTTCGCCTATAATCTGGCAGTGGTTGCCGATGATATTCATCAGCAGGTAACTCATATTGTCCGCGGCAGTGACTTGCTGGAAACCACGGTTGCGCAACTTAGCCTGTATCGTTTACTGGGCGCGCCGGCTCCAGAGTATGCGCATCTGCCAGTGGCCGCTACAGAGCCGGGTTACAAGTTAAGTAAGCAAAATAAAGCCATTGGGCTGGATAATCAGCGTGCCAATGAGAATCTGATTGAAGCGTTAAAATTTTTGAATATGACGGTGCCTGCATCACTTACGAAAAATAACTGTGATAAAATACTGGACTGGGCAATCAGACACTGGGATTGTAATGCTGTCCCAAAAACCCGTGAAGTGATTGTCGATAAAAGCGAATCCACTTATTATAAACAGAAGTAGCAGTTCGGAGAATTCATTATTATTACGCGTGTGTTTGATTCCGTGAGACGGGTATTTAAAAAGTCAGACGATACTAAGTCAATTGTGAAGGGCTTTGTAATGCCTCGCGCTGAGCATGGTATTTCACGGGAAGATATCTCCGACAATGCCTTGAAAGTGCTTTATCGTTTAAATAATGCCGGGTTTGAATCTTACCTGGTAGGTGGTTGTGTCCGTGATTTAATGCTCGGCATTGTGCCAAAGGACTTTGACGTGGTCACCAACGCCACGCCGGAACAAATAAAGGGGCTGTTTAAGAACTGTCGCTTGATCGGTCGCCGTTTTCGTTTAGCCCATATTGTTTTTGGCCGCGATATTATCGAAGTGGCAACGTTTCGTGGCCATCACAGCGATGGCGATAACCAGACACTTGGTAAGGCCAGTGAAGACGGTCAGCTGCTCAGAGATAATGTGTTCGGTAGTATCGAAGAAGACGCCGAACGTCGTGACTTTACCTTCAATGCCATGTACTACAATGTGGCAGACTTTACGGTTACTGATTTCGCCAACGGCCGCGATGCTATTGAAAAAGGCGAAGTTGCTCTGATTGGTGATCCCGAAGTACGTTTTCGCGAAGATCCGGTCAGAATGCTGCGTGCGGTGCGGTTTGCGGTAAAACTTAATATGGTTATCGCGCCCGCGACGGCAGCGCCCATTAAAACTTTATCGGGTTTACTCACTAATATACCACCAGCGCGTTTGTTTGAAGAAACACTAAAATTGTTTTTATCCGGCCAGGGTAAAGCCACGTTTTTAAAATTACGTGAATATGGCTTGATAGAGCCACTTTTTCCGCAGGTTAGCCCATTACTACAAGATGAAAACAGCAAAGAGATGCAGTTTATTTTGCGGGTACTGGAAAATACCGATGACAGAATAAACAATAACCAGCGTGTTACACCTGCATTTTTATACGCCGCTTTACTTTGGTATCCACTGGAAGAACATGCGCAGAAAGTGCAGGCTGAGGCCGGGCTGAATAACCACGATGCCTTTAATATTGCCGCAGGTGACGTAATCCACCGCCAAACCCAACGCATTATGATCCCGAAGCGCTTTTCTGCTGTCATCAGAGATATCTGGATATTACAGCAACGTTTGCCACGACGTTTTGGTCGTCGCGCGTTTCAGATGCTTTCTCATCCTAAGTTTCGGGCCGGCTACGACTTTTTGTTGGTACGCGGACAGGTAGAAGGCGGTAACTTGCTGGAACTGGCAGACTGGTGGACAGAGTTTCAGTCTGCAGATAATAACCAGCAAAAACGAATGCTGACGGCGTTGCGTAAAAAAGAAGGGGGTAAAGACGCCCCCCGGCGTCGTAAAACACCAAAGGCAAAAGGCAGTCCGGATGCATAAAGCCCATAGTTACATCGGGCTGGGCAGCAACCAGGGGGATTCTTCAGCCCTTCTTGATTCAGCCTTAAAAGCAATTGACGCGCTGGATGATACCCGGGTTCTCAAAGCCTCTTCATTGTATGCCAGCTCTCCAATGGGCCCTAAAGATCAACCTGATTTTGTAAACGCCGTGGTCCTGATCGAAACCTCGCTGGCGCCTCTGAGCCTCCTCCACGCTCTGCAGAATATTGAAAGCAGTCACGGCCGTATGCGCAGCGGTGAACGGTGGGGGCCGCGCACGCTGGATTTAGATATCCTGATGTATGGCGACCAGGTCTTGCAGAGTGAAGAGCTTACCGTGCCCCACTACGGAATGGGTGATCGGGAATTTGTGCTGGTGCCGCTTTTTGAAATTGCACCTAACATGGTGATGCCCGATGGACAGCCACTGGCAGCCTGGGTAGCCAAATGCAATCTGGATGGTTTGCGGCGTCTTAAGGACTTCCAATCATCGGCAAAATCCGTATAGTTCGCCTTTCCACTCACGCAACTGTCATTTCACATTATGAAGAAAGTCACGGTTTCAAGCCTGCTTAAGAAAAAACAGGCAGCAGAGAAAATCACGGCGCTTACCGCTTACGATGCGAGCTTTGCCCGCTTGTTTGATGACGAACATATTGATGCACTGCTTATCGGCGACTCCTTAGGGATGGTATTGCAGGGTGATGACGATACGCTTCAGGTTACCGTTGACGATATAGCCTATCACACGCGAGCTGTTCGGCGCGGCGTTGACCGGGCCTTCGTACTGGCCGATATGCCTTTTATGTCCTACGCTACGCCGGAGTCTGCTTACACCAATGCAGCCAAATTGATGGCAGCAGGCGCCAGCATGGTCAAACTTGAGGGCGGCAGCTGGTTACAGGAGACCGTGCGAGGGTTGGTAGATCGCAGCGTACCTGTATGTGGCCACATCGGATTAACGCCCCAGGCAGTTCACGTGTTTGGCGGGTTTAAGGTACAGGGCCGTAATAGTGAGCAGGCGCAAAAAATCATTGACGATGCCGTGGCGCTTGAGAAGTCAGGCATTCAGCTTTTGGTATTAGAATGTGTGCCCAGCGCGCTGGCCAAAGCGATCACTGAAAAGCTGAGTATTCCGGTGATTGGTATTGGTGCGGGTAAGGATACCGATGGGCAAATTTTAGTGATGCACGATATGCTGGGTGTAAGCGCTAATTACATGCCAAAATTTTCCAAAAATTATCTGGCCGAAACCGGCGATTTGCGAAAGGCGGTCAGACTGTATATTGAACAGGTTAAAAGCGGTGCGTTTCCCGCTGCAGAACACAGCTTCGAGTAAACTATGCAAACGGTAGAGTCTATCAAAGCACTGCGTCAAATGCGCAGTGACTGGCGTAATAACAACAAAAAAGTCGGTTTTGTCCCCACCATGGGAAATCTGCATGATGGCCACCTCGAGTTGGTAAAGGAAGCTTCCCGCCAGTGCGATGTGGTTATTGCGTCGATTTTTGTAAATCCCCTGCAATTCGGGCAGAACGAAGATTTGGCCACCTATCCACGTACACTGGACGAAGATAAACAGAAACTCATTGCCCATGGCACCGACGCCTTATTCTTACCCACTGTTGAAGAAATGTATCCCCGGGGCCCTGAACAGCAAACCTTTGTCGAAGTACCTGGTATCTCATCGATTATTTGTGGTGCCAGCCGGCCGGGTCATTTCAGGGGGGTTGCCACCGTTGTCTGCAAGCTGTTTAACATGGTCCAGCCGGATATTGCTCTTTTTGGCCAGAAAGATTATCAGCAGTTACAGGTTATCCGTCTGATGACGCAGGATCTTTGTATCGATACCAGCATTGAGGGTGTGCCAACCCAGCGGGCACCTGACGGCCTGGCACTAAGCTCCCGAAACGGTTATTTAAATGAGACGCAGCGCAGCACTGCGCCGAAATTATATGCTGAGATGCAGGCTCTAGCCGCTAAGATTCGCCAGGGAGAAAGCGATTACAGACGCCTGGCAGCTGAATCGGTTCAGTATCTTGCCGCGCATGGCTTTAAACCAGACTATATTGAAGTACGCAATGCTCACACATTACTTCCCGCTACAGGTGATGACAGTCAACTGGTTATTCTGGCTGCTGCCTATCTGGGTAAAACCCGGCTGATTGATAATCTGACCGTCGAGTTATAGCGTGATTATACGCTGGCCGAGGCGTTGAGTATTTGATCGGCCAGCTTATTCAATTCTTTCCAGATTCGCATGCCTTTGGCTATCTCGACCTGTTCTGCCAGAATATTCTGTAAATCATTCTTTGTCGTCAACGGATTGGCAAGGACTACCCGAAAAACGGTAATTGCCTGAGAGTTAGTACTGGGACATTCAAGTCGGGTGCGCGAGACAAATGATTTTCCCGCCTCACGCTGTGCTTTTTGTACACCAACCACCAGCCGATCGACCTTTTGATTCAAACGTACTTTGTCAGCGTCTGACGCCTGCCCCAGCGCCTGCTGAACTTTAGGCGGACAAATCCGATAGGTCAGCAGCGATAGTGTGGGGGCGGTACTTAATGCAAAGTCTTCATGAGCGTCAATCATAGCGGCAAAAGACTGCGCTTTTTCAATATTCTGGTCGATGATCAGTTCATAACCCCGGCGCCCCAGAATATGTAGCGTCGAATAGACCATCATGGCCATACCGTTACGGGAACCTTCCAGCGTAGTAGCACCGAGATCCTTTGAGCCTTCACGTAAAATATACTGCGCGTGATGCCGCACAGCATTGGCATCTTCAGGATCTTTGAAAATAGCCATCCCCGCTCCCATCGGCACATACATTTGTTTGTGCGCATCAATGGTTACCGAATCAGCTTTGGCAATACCGTTAAGTTTATCGCGGTTATTAGAAGAAAAGAGCGTTGCACCGCCCCAGGCCGCATCGACATGGAACCAGCAATCAAGCTCTTTGGCCACATCAGCCAACTCATCCAAGGGGTCAACGTGCCCGGTCTCAGTGGTACCACCAATGCCTACAATGGCCAGTACCTTATTGCCCTCTTCCTGATAACGCTTGCCCGCGCGTAAGGCATCTTCAGGGTCAAGGGTTTGTGCCGGACAGGGCAAACTTAGCAACTGATCACGTCCTATTCCCAGTGAGTCTACTGCCTTGGATAATGAGTAATGTCCACGTTTCGAGCAAATAACGCCAAGGTTACCAATATTATAGTGTCGGTAGGCTGCCGCCAAACCAGACCGGGCTACACCAGCAAATCCCTGTTGCGGCCCCAGTAATTTATTGCGTGCAACCCACAAAGCTGTGATATTTGCGATAGTACCGCCGGAACAAAAGGCACCAAGCGCGTGACGGGCGCTGTGCAGATACTGATCATAAAATGCATCATTCCTATCGTAAATAAGATTGTGCATCATGCCCAAAACCTGACGTTCCAATGGCGTAAAGGCTTTTGAGGTTTCTATTTTGACCAGGTTTTGATTGAGCCCCACCAGCAGTTTAGACAACGGCAAATGAAAATAAGGCAATGCAGAGGTCATATGGCCGATAAAAGTCGGCGAATAGGTATTTACTGAGTGCGCTACCAGCTTTTCCAGCAAAGATTCGGCATGAGAAGAGACAAACTCAGGTGACTCCGGTACCGACGGCAACGAAAAATCCTGCTCGATTTCTTCCAGCGAGGTTTTTTTGGTCACCACATGCTGCGACAGAAAGTCCATAATGTTATCGGACAAGTGCTGCTCAATTTGTGCTAATTTTGAGTCTTTGTGTTCAGGTTTGGTAAAGACCCGAAACAAGTGCTTAAGACTAACCTGTGCTTCACCCACCACTAAACACACCTCTGTTTATCCGAAACCGGACCCGACGATACATGGTGGCTGACTGCCACCTTCTGTCCGCCCTACTGTATTTGTAATCATTACTGAAAGTTTAGCGATGACTTTCAACGGAGCCGAACTTTACCCCATATTAGCATTCACGCCAAGCAGTAGCATTGTGTTCGCAGTTTTATTCTCTTTATCTACGCAATAAGTTATCTTTATAGGCAAACCGTGTTTTTATTACTCCCATAGACTAATTGGTTTTATCGTTGGCTTTGCTATAGTGAGTAGACGATAAGAAAGGAAAACGGTCATGCCGATACGCGAAATTACGGATCCATTTCGGCTCGAAGATATTGTCCCTTATTTTCAGCCCATTGTCGATTTGCAGCACGACAGAGTCTGGCGATATGAATGTCTGGCGCGGTTAGTGACTCCCAGCGAAAAAATATATCTTCCCAGCGAATTTTTGTATCTCATTGAGCGTCACAACCATGTGCAGCAGCTCACCGAAACCATGTTTTTGCAAAGCGCCCGGTATTTTAAGGACAAGCAAATTTGCTGGAACATCAATGTGGATCTGTCCGACCTGAAAAACCCGGCTTTGATAAATTTCCTTAGGGCCCAGCTTAACGATAACTGTGATCCTAATGAAGTCTGCATCGAGGTCAGTGCCAAAACAGCCATGCAAAACCTGACACTGCTTGCAGAGGTTGTTAAACAGGTTCAGGCGCTTGGCATGGGGGTGTTTGTGGATAATGTCGGACGCGTGCCGGGTAACATAAAAAGTTTACTGGCGATGCCGCTCAGAGGGATTAAACTGGATGGCGGCCTCATTCGTCAGTACGACAGTAATCCGGCGGTCCAAGAATATGTCGATTATGTCTGCGAACAGGCCGCTGAGCACAAAACCAGAGTTATCGCCGAGCAGGTAGAAGATGCCACCACCCTGGAAATTGTTGAGCGTTTGCCGATTCAGTATGCGCAAGGCTTTGTTTTTAGCCGACCTAAACCTACCCTGGATGCAATTTAGCACCCTTCATCAGGCTGGCAGCAAAGCTGCCAGCAGATCTGGCCGCTGGCTCTGTATTTACGCTCAAATGGCGTAAAGTCAGCCGTATCGTCAACCGGCTTAATGTCGCCCTGCAGACCGTAGTGTCCTGCTGCCTGGGCAAACTCCATCAGATAGATCAGCCAGTTGCTTCTGACTTCAATATTGCCTGTTAACTTCATCAAATCTACAAACGCAGCACTGCCATGCCAGCGCTTCTTTACCTGAGAGGCTTTTGGGTAAGGATTTGGATAGAGCAGGAAATGCTGCGAAATAGCAATGTTATGACGATGTAATAGACGCCAAAAATCAATGACATCTGCCCGCTGCACCCAATAATTCTCAGTGTTTCCCTGATAATAGCTATGCTTGGCGATCCTGACTGCGGATTTATCCAGCCCGATGACCTTTGCATCTGGGTTTGCTTCTGCTATACGTGCTGTGCTCTGTCCTACACCACAGCACGAATCCAGAATAATATCGCCTTGCCAGTCCCCTAACCATGCCATTGTCTTATCAAATGCTTGTTGCGTATGCTCGCTGATTGGCCGCTGGCTTGGGTATTGCTGGTAGCGCCGCACCAATTCATCAAGCTTATCATGTGGCCCGTTCTGGCTAGACTCCACTGTTCGCGAAGTCCCTGACTTATCTATCATCAGCTGCGAATACCCTTGCCGGTTTTAAGTAAATAATAAGCAATACCAAATAGTAAGATATTAAACCCAACCAGTAACGATAGTGAAGTGGTAATTCCCACATCGGACACGCCTAAAAATCCGTAGCGGAAACCATTCACCATATACACAACCGGGTTGGCCTTACTGACTATCTGCCAGAATTCGGGAAGTAAAGACAAAGAGTAAAACACCCCGCCCAGATAGGTTAGTGGCGTTAATACAAATGTTGGCACCACACTGATATCGTCAAAGCTTTTGGCAAACACGGCATTAATAAGACCGGCGGTAGAAAACAAAATCGATGTCAGTAGCACCACCGTAACAATGACTAACGGGTTATGAATTTGCACTTCCACAAAAAACAGTGACACCATAGTGACAATAATGCCGATGAGAATCGATCGGGCAACACCGCCGCCCACATAGCCGGCGATAATGACCGATGTGGGTACCGGCGCCACCAGCAATTCTTCAACATTACGCTGAAATTTGGCACTGAAGAATGAAGAGCTGACATTTGAATAGGAATTAGTAATTACCGACATCATGATAAGACCCGGTACAATAAATTCCATATAGGTAAATCCCCCCATCCGGCCGATACGATCACCGATGAGGTTACCAAATATCACAAAATAAAGGCTCATGGTAATGGCGGGCGGTACCAGTGTCTGTACCCAAATGCGCAAAAAGCGGGTACATTCTTTGATCCAGATGGTGTTTAGCGCAACCCAGTTGTTTTGTTTATGCACGTGCTGTCCCCTGTTGTTGCCGGCCCGATTCAACCAGTCTGACAAATAACTCTTCAAGACGGTTTGATTTGTTTCGCATACTGAGAACCTGAAAGCCCTGCTCAGAAAGCTGGCGGAAAACCGGGTTCAAACCTTCCTGTTTTTCAACATCCACCTCCAGCGTATGGTCGCCGGTCATGCGATAAACAAATCCCTCAAGTGTGGGTTGGTTACCGGTTTCAGCCAAATCCAAAATAAATGTTTCGGTGCTTAATGTGGAAAGTAACGCCCGCATGGTTGTGTTTTTCACAATATTGCCTTTATCAATAATGGCAATATTGCGGCACAGACTTTCGGCTTCCTCCAGGTAGTGGGTGGTCAGAATAATGGTGATGCCCTGCTCGTTAATTTCCTTTAAAAATGTCCACATCGAGCGCCGTATTTCAATGTCCACACCTGCGGTCGGTTCATCGAGTATTAGCAGCCTGGGTTCGTGCATCAGGGCGCGAGCTATCATCAGACGTCGTTTCATACCGCCGGACAGCTCACGGGCCCGGGCATGACGCTTTTCCCACAAATCCAGTTGTTCCAGGTATTTATGGGCACGTTCTTTGGCAGTACTTCGCGGTACGCCGTAGTAGCCGGCCTGATTTAATACAATCTGCAGCACCGTCTCGAACTGATTGAAATTGAATTCCTGGGGGACCAGCCCGATACACGCTTTGGCCGACTCTTTCTGCGTGTGCAGATCGTACCCAAATACAGATACCTGACCAGCGGTAGGATTAACCAGCGAACTGATAATACCAATGGTGGTCGATTTACCCGCGCCATTGGGGCCGAGAAGAGCAAAAAAATCGCCATCACGGACACTCAGATCCAGGCCCTTGAGCGCTTCAACGCCGCCTTTGTAGGTTTTTCGCAACCCGGTTATATCTAGTGCATTCATATTACAGCCTGTCACAAAGTTGACGATTCAATAGATCTGCAATATGCAGCTATTGAACAATATTTGTTAGTGATTGATTAGCGCGTATTGACCTTTGCAGCACCTTTGTCTGAGTTGAGCATTTATAATTTGGTCAAAAAGCCGTAAACATCGTCACGCTATTAGTATTACGGCGCAATTACGCAGTGTGACCCTCAAACATCGGCGCTTGGAATAATCATAAGCAGCAAAAGCTTGCTTGAATGAAAAATGTGTCCGGCAAGTTCAACACGCTCTAATATACAGAATCGGTAACAGATATGTGTGAAAAGCGTAATTTCAAGGCAGGAAAGCTATCAAAACGATAAATAGCTAAGAAAACCGGTTAGAGGCAGGTTATCAAAAGGCCTGCCTCTATTGAAAATAAGTTAATCAGACGCCGTTAAGACCTCATCACTGCTTCCCAGTTGTAAAACAACTTTACGATCAAAGAACCACGACTCTTGATTGGGCGGACTGTCGCTGCTGTTCGACTCACCTGCCGCGTAAGTAAGCAGTTGCTTACCAGAAACGCCCTGTTCCATAAGATAAACCTTAACCCGTTCGGCACGTTGTTCAGACAAGGTTAGATTATAAGCAGTATCACCCCGATTATCGGCATGGCCGGTAAGTTGAACGGTCAGGTGTGCCTCACGCTTCAATATTTCGGCCAGATTGTTCAACTGCTTACGGTAAGCAGGCTCCAGTTCATCTGAGCCTGTTTTAAACTGAATAACACTCTGCAGATTCGTCCAAACACGCTGATTTTCACTAAGTAACTCCAGATTTTCCTCAGCACCCAGTAAGGCGCTTTCAGCATTGCTTAAGGCCCTTTGGGTGTCGGTCAGCGCCAGGTGCGTATCGCCAAGCGCTTCTGTTTTGACTGCATTGTCGCCAATTACTGCGCCTAACATGCCTGCCGCTGCAGCGCCTATCGGCCCGCCGACAATTGCCCCAATGAGCACCCCAGTACCCAGACCAATGCCTACGGCTTTATCCTGCTGTTCTTTAAACGCATTTTGCGACGCAGGAGTGGCACTTACAGTGCCGCTAACAGCCAGTACCATCAACGCAGATTTTATCAGATATGCTTTCATTTTCTTTCCCTTGTGTTAAATGAACGCTATATAGTTAACCTGCCCTGTGAGGCAAACCGCGGCGTCAATTATGACGAAGTCGTGAAAAATCATGTTAAAAAAATCTGTGCGTCGTCAATCTGGTAGGTTGGCGAGCACCGCATTATGCAATGATGGCAAAAATGTGGCGCAGATATGGATTTTTTGCCGAAGTCTCAATGCACTATAAAATCTTGTGTATAGTAACGTTCGTTTTAGTAATAGTTGGAAATACCATGCCCCGCACCATTGCTTTAGTCGAAGATGATGCCGCCATTCGGGATAATTACAAGCTTGCCTTGGAAGCGCAGGGGTATCAGGTCAGTACCTTTGAAGACCGAGCCACTGCCAGCGACGCATTTAGTCAGAAACTTCCTGACCTGGCGATTATCGATGTTGGTTTAAATGACGAAATGGAAGGTGGTTTTATGTTGTGCCAACAGTTGCGGCAGCTATCCGGGTCCTTACCTATTATCTTTTTTACCGCCAGAGATAATGATGTGGATACCATCAGCGGCCTGCGTATGGGTGCCGATGACTATTTGACTAAAGATATCAGTATGGCGCATTTGCTGGCGCGTATAGCGGCGTTATTCCGCCGAACAGACCTGTTGTCGGCGCCTAAAGCGCAATCTGAGCAATACCGGCTTGGCCATCTTGTGGTAGATGCCAGCCGCATGAGCGTGACCTGGAAGCAGCAGCCGGTAGCGCTAACCGTGACCGAATTCTGGATGCTATATGCGTTGATAAAACACCCCGGCCACGTTAAAAGCCGTCAACAGCTTATGGATGAATCAAGAATGGTTGTGGATGACACGACAATCACCTCTCATATTAAGCGGATCAGAAAAAAGTTTATCCAGCTGGATGCAGACTTTGATCATGTTGATACGGTATATGGAATGGGCTATCGCTGGCAGGAGTAATTAACACCCATGCAGGTGCGCTTTTCCATAAGACTGCAATTACTGGTGGTCTCACTGTTCTTACTGGCAATTCCCTGGTTAGGCTATAAATATGTCTGGGAGTTGGAGCAGTATCTGCGGGCCGGTCAGGAACAAACGCTGTTGGGCACGGCCAGGGCCGTCGCCACCGCTTTGCATGAGCGTCCGGCGTTGTTTGATAGTCAGTCTGCATATTTAAAAACTGTTCGTCCGGGCACAGACTTGTACGCGCCACCTGTACCCACGCCTATCCGGTTAGACGGCAAGCTTGGCGACTGGGAGGCAGTATCACATCTTAACCAGGCGTATAACGAACAACAGATTGTCACCCGCTTTGACAATGCACCACCATTTGACCCGGTGAGCATGTCGTTTGAACATATGGTGGGACGACATGGCAACTTCTTATATGCCACGTTTAGTGTAAATGATGATGTTACGGTTTGGCGAAGCCCGGATTCATTGTCGGTTGACAAAAGTGATCACTTACTTATCGGTGTAACCTCTGACGCTGGTAAGTTACAGCGCTTTATCATTTCTCCCTATGAGTCGGGCTGGGTAAATGCGTATCGTCTACCCGACGATGCCACCAGCTACCGGGCCCTCAGTAACGCCTTACACATTCAGGGCTACTGGCAGGCCACTGCCAGCGGTTACAATATTGAATTGCGTTTCCCCCTGTCAATGACCTCCGGCTCTTTAGCCTTTGCGCTGGTCGATGTGGACAATCCCACCACCCCTGAAAAACAATATGCTATTGGTACCGCCAACCCTAACAGTATCAGCGCGCTGGGGACGGTAATTACCCCATCCCCAGAGATAGAACGGATTCTTGCGGGACTCAAGTATGCCGACTCACGGGTGTGGGTGGTGGACAAACATAAAAGGGTACTGGCCAGAGCGGGTGATATTCAGTCCGCCAGCGGGCTCAGGCCGCACCAGCCAGCACCAGAAGATTCCTGGTGGCACTATATTGAGCAGCACTGGCTTGTTCCTTTGTATTACCAGATCCTCACCCGTCCACCTGCTGATTTTACTGATGAGCTGAAAAATGCTTACGCTCTGGCTGGCCAGGATATTAACGGTGCGCTGCAAGGGGCTGCCGAAACGTTATGGCGCCTTTCACCTGATAACAAGGCTGTAATCCTCTCTGCTGCCTACCCTATTTTCATGGATAATCAAGTTATGGGTGCTGTAGTTGTAGAGCAAACAACCAATGGTATCCGCACATTAAGAAACCGCGCGTTAGAAGAGTTATTTAATGTCATTCTGGCAGTCATACTTTTGGGCACCACAGCGCTCGCTCTGTTTGCACACAGTCTGTCTGGCAGGGTGCGTAAACTGCGTGATAGCACCGAAGCTGTTATTGACGATAACGGGAAAATTATTGGTCAGCTAGCACCGGTAAAACGTCGCGATGAAATCGACGATCTTCACTGGGCATTCAGTGACGTGCTGGACAGATTGCAACAGTATAATTCTTATCTGGAAAATATGGCGTCACGGCTCTCTCACGAGCTACGTACACCTGTCGCTGTGGTGCGCTCTTCTCTGGATATGCTGGCACAAACGACTGACAAAACACAGCAGCAACTATTTACCCAACGTGCTCAGTCTGGTCTGGCCCGTCTGAGCAATATATTGAACAGTATGAGCGAAGCGACCCGTCTGGAACATTCCATTGCGCAGGACAGCAAAGAGCACTATCCGGTCATAAAGGTCATTGAAGGGTGCGTAGAAAGCTATCGTCATACCTATGCCAAGCGTAATTTTTCCCTTACCTTGCCCACCAGCGATGTGTCGGCTTATGGCTCACCTGAGTTGTTCGCCCAGATGCTGGATAAAATAATCACTAATGCTGTCGAATTTAGCACTGAAGACAGCCTGATAGAGGTAGCAGCTCATGTTCGCGCCAAACAGGTGGTCATGACAGTGTCGAATCACGGCCCACTCCTTCCGGCCAATATGCAAACTCAGTTACTTCAGTCCATGGTTTCGATACGCCATGAGTCTGGCTCAGCGCAAAATACAACTCCTCACCTAGGGCTTGGCCTGTATATCGCTACTATGATTTGTCAGTACCACAAAGGCACCATTGATATCGCCAATCGAACAGACAGATCAGGCGTAACCGTGACCGTCTGCTTACCCATCACGACGGCGTAGTGTCGTCCTCACTGCCCGGCGTCGCATGTTTCATCATTCTGCGCTCCCGCCGTTTGGCCATCATGTGAGCAAACCGACGCATACTGACGTTGGTATCTTTCTCATCCATGATATCAACACCTAAGAGGTTCTCCAGCAAATCCTCCAGGGTCACAATGCCTTCTAACCCACCGTACTCATCTACCACCAACAGGATGTGTACACGCTTTTGGAGAAACTGATCGAAAATGGTTGGTAACGGCATGCTGTTAAGAACCGTTACCATAGACATTGCATAGTCTTTCAACGGCTTGTTCACTTCTCCCTTGGCTTGCGCTACCAGCAAATCAGAACGTAATACAAAGCCCGAGATATTTTCTGAGTCGTCTTTTTCAAAGATAGGTATCCGAGAATACTCAATATTAGCGTGCTGACTGAAAAATGTTTCCACGGTCATCTCTTCACTTACTGAAAACATTTCAGTGCGGTGGGTCAGCGCATCCTTTACTTTAAGCTCATGCATGCTTAGCAAACTTTGCATGAGAGCGGCTTCCTGCTGCGCTAATTGCCCCTCCTGGCCAGATAGCTCTGCCATCGCCTGAAGCTCGTCACGACTTAACCCCCGTAAAGGGCTGTCTTCTTTGAAGCCACGGGTTAACTTTTCTGACATCACTACGAACGGATACATAACAATAATCAGATATTTAAGGAAAAAGGCTGTGACCGGAGCCAGTGCGCGCCAGTAGGTGGCCCCCACCGTTTTAGGAATGATTTCTGAAAACACAAGTATAAGTAAGGTTAGTACTGCAGAAATTATACCCAGATAGGCATCACCAAATACCACAGCCGCCTGCGCACCAGCACCAGCTGCGCCCATTGTGTGGGCAATAGTATTAAGGCTGAGAATCGCTGAGAGCGGCTTATTAATATTTTCCGTTAATCGACGTAACAGACTTCCACTGGGGCGCTCTTCCTTTTCCAGTACAGAAATATAAGCAGAAGAAACACTCAGAATAACAGCCTCTGCAATACTGCAAAGAAAAGAAAAGCCTAGTGCAATAAACACATAGACGATAAGTAGAAACATCCGTGAATTCCGATGATTAAATAACAACAGTGTTCATTATGAGCAAGTCAGCGAAAGATACAAGTGAAGCTGATCATTTGAAGCCAGCGACAAAAAACACCGCCACGGGGGCGGTGCTCTTAATTGCTTACTGATAGTTATGTTTTGCTTTTCTTAAACCTGCTAATAACCGACCAGGCTTCAAGCATTACGAGGATACTGACAATCAGCACCACGGCATCTAAAAACACGAGTAGGTAGTTCCCATCAAGATAGTATTCTTTGAGTTTTATCACCCCGGCAAAAAAGGCCATAACCAGCACAAAAAACATAGGGATGAGAGTGTATCTGGCTGGCCGCCCCATTTTGATCAACATTACGGAGATCACCAGTAATGTCAGGCTCGCCAGAATTTGGTTGGTAGAGCCAAACAAAGGCCAGATGATCATCCCACCACTGCCTGATGATCCTCCCGCGCCAAACGCAAGAAGTAAACATGTGCCTACAGCGAGTAAAGTAGCAAAGGCTCCATTTCTTAACGCTGTAAGATTATAGATTTCTCCCCACTCCTGAATGATATAGCGCTGAAGCCTGACCCCGGAGTCCATTGTTGTACCGGCAAACAGCACCACCATAGTAGCCAAAATGGTGGACGCAAAGTCTACGGGCAGCCCCCAGCCAGAGGCGATGAGATTTGCCCCGCCGGTGATAAATGCGGCCACACTGCCATCACCAAGGTGGCTGTAAATGGTATGCCATTCTTCAGATGAACCGGCAAGTGCCACCCCGGATACCGCTACTATGGTAATAAGTGCCAGACACCCTTCGCCGACTGCTCCCAGATAACCAACAAAACGGCCATCCGTTTCTTTATTGAGTTGTTTGGAACTGGTGCCCGACGCCACAATGCCGTGGAATCCAGATACTGCGCCGCATGCGATGGTAACGAATAAAAGGGGAATAATACTGGGTGTACTGGCGGCAGTCTGCGTGTTGAAAGCAGGCGCTGTGATATCCGGCATCGCAAAAAATACTGCGCCGTAGAGTAATAACAAGCCAACGATAAGCTGCATACCGTTGATAAAATCCCGCGGTTGCAACAACATCCAAACAGGTAACAGCGAAGCAATCGCTGCATAGATGAACAATATAATGATCCAGTTCGCCGTATCTGCCAGCCCAAACATGGTTTCAGGAAGCTCAATGGGGATATAACTGCCTGCATATACCGAGGCGTAAAGAACCAGAATGCCCACCAGGCACATGGGTATAAGACTGAAATTGCGCTTCAATAACTGACCAATTATTAATGCCACCACTATGGCGGTCCATGCCGGGAACACTGCATTAGGCTGGTCAACAAACGAGTTGGCGATGACGACACCGAATACTGCATTAACCATGAGTAGTACAAGAAAAATGACTATCATAAATAGCGACCGGGTTCGTTTACCGATAACGGATTCAGACAGGGCCCCCATCGATTTGCCTTTGTGGCGGGCACTGGCCCATAACGCACCCATGTCGTGCACGCCGGCAAACAGTATTGTACCGAATACAACCCACAGTACCGCGGGGACCCAGCCCCAGTAGACGGCAATAGCCGGACCTACAATTGGCGCTGCACCGGCCACGGACGTGAAGTGGTGGCCCCACAGCACAACTTTGTTAGTGGGAACAAAGTCCTTTCCATCATTTAACTCGTGGGCTGGTGTAACAAAGTTATCGTCAAGCCTGAATATCTTTTCAGCAATAAATTTCGAGTAGAAAAACCACCCAATTATCATTCCTGCAATACCCAGTAATACGATGGTAATTGATTGCATAGTGTTGTCCTGATGCGCAGTTAATGCGTAATAATGTATTTTTATCTTTATATTATTTTAAGCGCCGCTGCACGGCCGCAAAAAGGTAAAACAAATTGAACCGGCAAGAATCGATAGCCTCTCGCTGATTATACGCTTCGATCTGGTAAAATTTCCCCTCGACTACGACCAAAGTCTAACGCTCATGGGAGTAATCGTTTTACTATCTGAACAATAAATACACTTTACGCAAATCAGACCAGATCAAAATAACTCATTCTGAAGAGTCAGAGCGATCAGGTTGATTAAATCGCTGAAATAACCATCCAAGTAAAACTAAGGAGCCCCCTAATCCGATGAAAGAGATAGCACGCCATAATCCTGTGAGATGACTCATATCTACTAAAAATACTTTGCAGACCACTACCAGCAGTAAGCCGAACCCTGCCCTACGTACAGAAGACTGATTTTTTCGTAGGCCGACAAACAGCAGGCCGGTTGCGGTTATCAGCCAAATGAGTGAATAGGTGTAAAGCTCTGGCTGAGTGAAACCTCGCATGAATCCGATACCGTTCTCATGAAATAAAGTACGAATGAGACCGTTGAGCCACATTGCAATAAACAGCCCACCGATTATACGTAATGCCGGTTTCAGAGTTTTTCCCCCCCGCCAGTAAGCAGTAAACCATAAGGCTGCGAATCCTGGTAACCCCCACAGAATAGTAAGCCATATTAATGGGCTGGTTGGCGTGAACAAATAACGCGTCAAGTACGGATTATCAGCCAATGAAAGCCATGTATGTAAGCCTAGCGCAGCAACTAGCATGGTCAGTGCGAAAACCCGATATAATTTGCTCAGGGACTGGCTTAGCGCTGCACGCCAACTGTAAACAGCAGCAAGAAGAATCCAGTTGCATGCCAGTAATGCTGCAGCAGGATAATCGATTTGCTGAATAAAGGTGTCACCCGTGAGCAGCCATAACGACGCGCTGGTAACGAAGAGCGTAGTGATATGCATCAAAGCGCCTGCAAACCAGCGAGATACTCCATCATGTTTAAGCATTCGGTAACAGCCGCCAAGCGCAATTAATACCAGCGCAAATGTCGGCAGGGAGCCAAACGAAGATAATAGCGCGTCATTTCCTTCCAACGGCTGCCAGAGTAACCAGGACAGCCGAACGATAAGTACCGTTATAACCATTTTATACAGCCACTGGGGTACTGATATCTGCAGTTTTTGTGACTGCCAGGTAAGCGCTGCTACCTGAAGTGCCACAGCCATCGACAGTAAACTACCTGACAGATGCATTACCACAATCACAACCAGACAAAAATGTAACATCAACGTTGTTGCCAGCTGTGTCAGCGGGCGAGTGCAGCGCGTCAGAGCTACTGCTGCAATAAATGCGTATACAGTCAACTCAACGGTAAGCCAGTACGTGTGGCCAGGTTCGCCGCGCCCCTCAGAACTTATCAGCAAAACGCTCAGTAAAGGCGCGGTAATCACATACAGGACATGAAACATAACGCGCCCGGGATGATATCTGGCGAATAGAGCGCCGTAGGCTGAAAGTAGTAATGCTGCTATCTGCATAAAAACAGCGGGTTGTGATGCAAATTCATAGTCATTAGAAGACGCGGACTGATTCGATAGTGCCAGAAGCGCCGCACAAACTGTAATTAATGCCATAACCATCAGACTGTCGAACTTTGCAGTTTTAGCACCGACCATGAGTAAAGACACAGCAAAACCAGATGAGACAACCATTACTGGTATGGAGGTATTACCCGTGGCGATAGCCGTAAGTGTCAGTATCAATGCAGCCAGCGCACCGGTCAGAGCAAACAGCGAAGGGCTCCAGTACAACGAGGTTGAGGCCGAATTTTTACCTGAAGCGAGCTGCAAAAGACGCCAGCCTGAAAACGAAGTCAGGCTAAACAGATACAGCATCCCACTACTGTTTAATAAAACTGCGAGGGCATCTGCATCAGCAGTGCTGAATAATGCCAGTAATGATAAGCCCGTGTGAGCTACCAGCGCGCCCATCGCGATGGTTAACTTACCGGTGCGCTGACCAATGTAAACGGCAGAAGCGGAAACCAGTAAAAGATAGGCCGTGAACAATAACTGGGAACTGTGCTCGGTGGGAACCAGAATAGGGACCAGGTAAGCCCCCGATACGCCAACCACCGCGAGCAACCAACCATAGCGAAGGGTTAGCCAGGTTGAAATGAGTGACAGCAACGCCAGTAGTGTGAACGTAATGGTATCGCCAATCAGTGCAAATACACTGTATGTCACCATAGTTATAGCGTAGCAGCAGATAATGCCACCGCTCGCGATAGCCGCTGCCACATAGGATGTCTGAATATTAAATCGCTGTTGGTGCCGGGTAAGAAACTCTGCAAGTAAAATCAGCGCGCTACCAAACGCACCACCCATGGCTAAGCGTACGGCGGGTGAAAGAATGCCGGCTTCAATGGCATAAAGCGCAAGAAAAACTCCGCCTAATGACAACGTGATCCCACCCAGCCAGAGCAGGCCGTTTGCTTTTAATTGCCCGATGAGGACGTCCGTCAGCTTCGATGTTGCTCTGTTACCTTTTGCTGGTACACGACGGGTCTGTTGCACCGGGGGGCTAGCAGCGGGCGATATGCTGTCCGTTTCACTGTGTGCCAGCGGCGGGCTCTGCCCAATTGGTGGTGATTGAATTAAAAGCGCAGCCTGAGCGTCCAGCCGCTGCTCAAGAATTTTCACTCTGCGGTGAAGCCTGAACAGCAGTGCTGCCACCACAATACCGATAAATATTGCAATTCCTTCCACCAAAAGCACTCCCTTATGGATATCTTGACCAGATTAGCATCGAAGAATACCCCCCACTAGCCATTATTCAGCCGTGTTAGGAACCCGACGTGAATCAGAATCGCCTTACGTAGGCTATATGCACCCTACGGGACTAGCATATAGTCAGTGATAACGATCAGTTAGGAGATTATTAAGCGAGTGTAAGCCGCGAGACGTGCCCGAAATATCTCTACTGTTGTGTCAGTATCCAGACACAAAAAAGGCCGCTTACGCGACCTTTTTTCTTGTTAGCTCTAAGTGTGTTTCAGATTATTCGATAATCTTAGAAACAACACCTGCACCAACAGTTCTGCCACCTTCACGGATTGCAAAACGCAGACCTTCGTCCATCGCGATTGGCGCAATCAGCTCAACAACAAATTTCAGGTTGTCGCCTGGCATTACCATCTCTACGCCTTCAGGCAGCTCAACAGCACCTGTTACGTCAGTGGTACGGAAGTAAAACTGTGGACGGTAACCTTTAAAGAATGGCGTGTGACGGCC
>NZ_KB899392.1 GCF_000378185.1 Salinimonas chungwhensis DSM 16280 | reverse complement strand
CCCTTTTACTCAGAAGCGCACTGGCGTGCTCACCCCACGGGAAACCTAACCCATCGGGTAACCGCAAGCACGGTTATCTGCACAACAATCAGGTAACAACCCGTCCCTGGTGTAATGTCCAGTCGCGCCATCCGTGGCGCGCCGTAAATCACTGACGAGGATAGCCAATCCTCGTCCGAGCGTGATTTACCCCCATGTGAGAGTAGCACACTGTCCCTTGCCGGCTACGGAGCTCCTATTACACGAAGAAGCCCACTCATTTGAGCGGGCTTTTTTCGTATATGTGCCTCATCCTAAATAGCGTTGGTACAGGGCGACCCCATTTATCAGGTAACAGGGTTAATGCTTTAGGAAACATCCATGTTGGTTAATGCCAGGGCGTACGTCCTGTACGCCCGTTCGTTCCTTTTAAGGTGACGTTAAGTCACCTTAAATTTGCGTAGCAAACCGGAGCCTCACCCATCCCTGGTGGAGCCACCAGTCGCGCCCAGCAAGCTGGTCCAGCCCCTCGCAGAGCTCGGGGCGTTCACACGGCGCAAATGAAACGATTCATTTGCTTGTAACCGTGTTCACCCATGGCGCGCCGCTTCGGTTGCTGCGAATGTTTGTGGACATTCGGTCAACCTACGCCCAGTGTGGGTCCAACCCCATGTGCCAACGTGGTTGGCAGAGTAGCACACTGTCCCTTGCCGGCTATGGCGCTCCCATTACACCAAGAAGCCTACTCATTGAGTGGGCTTTTTTCGTATATGTGCCTCATCCTAAATAACGTTGGTACAGGGCGACCCCATTTATCAGGTAACAGGGTTAATGCTTTAGGAAACATCCATGTTGGTTAATGCCAGGGCGTACGTCCTGTACGCCCGTTCGTTCCTTTTAAGGTGACGTTAAGTCACCTTAAATTTGTGTAGCAAACCGGAGCCTCACCCGTCCCTGGTGTAGCCAGCAGTCGCGCCCAGCAAGCTGGTCCATCCCCTCGCAGCGCTCGGGGCGTTCACACGGCGCAAATGAAACGATTCATTTGTCTATTCCTGTATTTACCGGCTTCTCGCGCTCTTAATGTTATTTGCCACATCTTTGTGGCTTATTTGCCTACGCTTTTAAAGGTAGCCTGATACTCAGTTGAAGGATTGGAAGTGCAAGTTTAGCAATTTAAGCGTTTATCGTATGGTGTATCCTGCACGGTAAAAACGGCTTTTTTGTTCAATGGCCTAATCCTGTATTGGTTGCAAAAGCGGTAACTTTTAACGACAATTTTACTTGGACGATTTCAACCTCTGTTCTTTTGTAGATTCCCACAACGATCTCATCAACATATCGACAGAAAGGCTGTCAATTAGCGTCATATTGGATTACCATTTATCCCCATTTTTTGTGAACAAAAATGTGAGGTAATCCATATGTCTGATGATAAAAACTTCAAAGAACCCTACAGCGGTCGGTGGTTCCTTGCTTCTCTTGTTGTACTGATTGCTATCTCTTGCATGCACATCATTACAGGATGGTTCACTTTCTGGCTTTAACCAGCACATTATAAGGCGTTACTGTGACTGCTGAGTACATTAAATCAGTTGTAAAATCTGTGCCTGACTATCCTAAACCAGGCATCGTATTTAGAGATGTAACCAGTGTCTTAGAAGACCATAAGGCATTTAGTGCCTGTATAGCGTTACTCCTTGAACAATATAAAGACGTAAAATTCGATAAGGTAGCAGGTACTGAAGCCCGCGGCTTTCTCTTCGGCGCGCCGTTGGCGATAGAGATGGGTATCGGTTTCGTGCCGGTCCGCAAACCGAATAAATTACCGCGAGAAGTTGTTAGCGAGAGCTACGAACTAGAGTACGGCACTGACACCCTTGAAATCCATAAAGATGCCATTGTCCCAGGTGATAATGTTTTACTCATCGATGATTTACTGGCCACCGGTGGTACCATTGCTGCCTCTGCATCACTAATCCGACGTTTAGGCGGAACAGTTGACCATGCCGGGTTTATCATAGGTCTGCCTGAATTGGGAGGGTATGAGAAACTCTCCGAAATCGATATACAGACTTACTCCATTTGCGAATATTAAATAAACTAACGGAGACGCATATCACATGAGTTATCAGGTTTTGGCCCGCAAGTGGCGTCCTGGCCGGTTCAGTGAATTGGTAGGGCAAGAGCACGTGGTTAGTGCGATTGCCAATGCTCTTGATAATGATCGTCTCCATCACGCTTATCTGTTTACTGGTACTCGTGGGGTAGGTAAAACGACAATAGCCCGTATCTTTTCCAAAAGTCTGAATTGTGAAGAAGGGATGGGCTCGAACCCTTGCGGCGAATGCGATACGTGTCGTGAAATTGAACAGGGCAGATATGTAGATCTGCTCGAAATCGACGCTGCATCGCGCACTAAGGTAGAGGATACCCGTGAGCTTCTTGATAATGTGCAATATAAGCCTACCCGCGGCCGGTACAAAGTCTATCTCATAGACGAAGTACATATGCTTTCAAAGCATAGTTTCAACGCATTATTAAAAACCCTTGAAGAGCCGCCGCCTCATGTTAAGTTTTTACTGGCTACAACGGATCCTCAGAAGTTACCTGTGACTATTTTATCACGGTGCCTGCAGTTTAATTTAAAGGCGCTTTCCAGAGACCAGATTAGTCAGCAGCTGGGTTATATTCTGGAACAAGAGTCCGTACCTTATGAAGATGCGGCCTTGTCGTTACTTGCGCGGTCAGCGCAGGGGAGTATGCGGGACGCCCTCAGTCTAACGGATCAGGCGATTGCGCAAGGCAATAATCAAGTCCTGCAGAAAATAGTAATAGATATGCTTGGCTTGATGGACAAACATCAACTGCTAAAGCTTCTGCATAAGGTAGTGCAAAACGAACCACGCGATGCTTTGCAACTGGTTGAAGAAATGGCGCAGCAGTCTCCTGATTACGGCCAGATCCTGGCAGAGTTAAGCAGTTTATTTCATCAGATTGCATTGACTCAGTTTGTCCCTGATGCCTGCAAACTTGAAACAACATCAGCTAAAGCGATTTATCAACTAGCCAAGCAAATGAGTAGCGAGCAGGTTCAACTGTTTTACCAAATCGCGTTGGAAGGCAGAAAAGATTTACCTCATGCAGTAGATGGCAAAAGCGCTGTAGAAATGACATTGCTAAGAATGATGGCATTTGCTCCTGCGCCTAAAGAAGATGATCCGGAAATATTAATTCGCGCAATGTCGGGTACATCATCGGAGTCTGAAAATTTATCTGAGACGACGCCCGATACTGACGTTCTCACAGATAAAAGCGGCGCGGATTTTCAGTCGGTTGCTTCTACCAGCGCGTCTGAAAATGACAATAGAGAGCATTTATCGGCAGAAAGGCAGAACGTCAGTAGCTCTGAACCGGTTGAAGATTCAGCAAAAGCGCAGGAGCTGTATTGTAACGAGCCTTCAGGCGACTCTCGCGCTGATACACCGGATTTCGACGCTGAGATGGCGCAACAAATGGATGACATTGAAGCGCAGGCAAAGTATGAACACCAACAGGCAACGGGCTCATTCGATAGCGTGCCTGATTCTCACTCTACCGCAGAAAATCATGAAGACACGTTTCAACCGCACAGCTCGCCTGCTCACACTGAAAGTTTGGAATCGAGCCAGCCGTCTGACAATCTAAGTATGACTCAGGATATGCTGGCTCTTCGTCAACGAATCAAACGCCAGCGTCAGGAGGACGCCGAACAGTCAAAAAAGCCTGAACCCAGTAAGCCCTACGTGCCATCACAGCGGCCGGCTGTTACAAATCCTGTATCAGCGGGTAACGAAACACAAAACAGCCAGGGGGCGCACGAGGTTTCAGCAGATTTAAATGATACTCCTCCGTGGACGTCAGCGAGCACCGAGCCTCCATCTTTCAGTAGCGTGATCCCAGATCAGGCGGTTACCCCACATAACTCTCATGCGATAGAGCCCGGATCTGCCCTGGTTGATACAATAACTGCCCACAATGAAGCTCGCGCTCTGCCGACAGATACCGTTCTGGCGCCTGCGTCCGTCAGTCAGGAGGGGCCATTACAACCTTTTCTTGAAGACAATAGTAAACTTGTCGATGCCAATCAGATTGACACCTGGAGTCAGCTGATTTCTCAGATGAACGTAGCGGGCCTTGTAAAGCAAATTGCACTGCATTCTGCTTTTGAAAAAAAAGATGAGGTTGTGACGCTTGAATTAGATGAAAGTCAGGCGCATTTAGTAAATGACAATGCAGTAGCGCAAGTTCAACAGGCATTGAGCACAGCGTTAAAGCAATATGTACATTTGCAAATTAATATAGGGAAACCGGCTCAGACGCCATTTTCTCTACAACAACAGATTAACGATATGCGTCAACAGCATGCGCATAATCTGGTGAGCAGTGACCCGCTATTTACCACGCTGAAAACTGCATTTAGCGCTGGTGTCAAAGATGGCAGCGTCAGAGCTCGCTAAAACAGTCAGATTTTATGAAAGAAGGTGAATCACATGTTTAAAGGTGGAATGGGTAACATCATGAAGCAGGCGCAGGAAATGCAAGAGCGCATGCAGAAGATGCAGGAAGAGCTGGCAGAAGTTGAAGTAACCGGGCAGGCGGGCGCCGGAATGGTTAAAGTAACAATGACGTGTAATCATAATGTGCGCCGTGTGGAAGTAGACGATTCACTAATGGGCGACGATAAAGAGATGCTTGAAGATCTCACGGCCGCGGCCTTCAACGATGCGGTTCGACGCGTTCAGGAAACCAGCAAGGAAAAAATGGGTGATATTACTGGTGGAATGCCACTTCCTCCCGGAATGAAGATGCCGTTTTAAACTACGCCTAGTGCGTTTTACTCTTTGTATATTCGCAAATTGACGGGATCCGTAATCGATTTTTTGTATTCTAAAAGCTCTGGTATAAACCAGAGCTTTTTCTTTAGTAAAGTTTTATTTGAGCCATTTGTTTTCTTTTCAGGATAAAGCGCTAGAAAAAAATTTGATGGCTCTTCTGACTTCTTGCTAAGGTGGGCCATGGCCGCCGTGAAAGCTCCATCCATCATTGCTAACTTAAGCGCAGAACTAAAATTAGCTGGACGTTACCATTAGCAGAAAGTCTCGACTGATTTTTCCAAGTGATATTTTTTTATTTGTTGAACGACGATTGTAAATACCACATTACTTTTATTTTTTCGCTAAGAAAATACTATGAGTATCATGTAATGGTTGGTGGTGAATTTGCTCGGCTAACTAAGGATCGAACACGTTACCAGTCTTAAGCAATTGCATACAGCGTCTTCCACATCTTTTCATGATACAAAATGGGGAGATCTAAACTAATAGAAGATAGTTACGCATCCTAGCTATTACTCTACACTAGAGCACAAAAGTGTTCCCATAGATGATGACGAAAACTTCGCGATATACCCTAACTCACATTAGATAAAAACAAAATACCTGGTTGAAGATAAGAATATTTAGAAGCTTGTTCAGATGTTCGAAATTATGTATCGTTATAGCATACTACGTGGCTAATATGCAAAAATCCTCAGATAAAACTAACAGAATAGTTTATTTAAGAACAATTACTTAAGTGGTACATCAGGCAGCTCCAACTAAATTTCATAAATAATTGGAGACAACGAGTCTGGAGAACATTCAATACCAGGATGGCTTCCCCCTCACATTAACAGTCTTACTTGTGATCCGCTTTAAGTCTGTCCATTTCTCGCGGGAGACTATAGCTAAATCGCCTTCATAGATGGGGGAGGGGCTTATAGCCAGTAAGGTTAACGAAAGTAAAGAAGTTGTTGAAATGATTAGATGCTTTCTTTCAGGCGTTGTAACGTACAACATAGACTAATAATAGCACTCTTATCGTTTTGACAGGAGATATGGAATTGTATACAACGAGTAATTTTACGGAAACAAAGGAACTTGATCTAAATTGTTGTTTAGAAAATACGTCACCGCATTATAAAGTCGATAATTTATGAGTAAATTTAGACACTGGGCCACTAGAACGCACAGCATTCCATTATTCCAAAAAGAGAAATCAAGAACGCATATAGCGGTACCCATATGGAAGCTTGCGACTAAAGGAAGTTTGAAGTCTATCTATAGTCCGAGAGCGTTTAGTCGAATAAATAACTTTGTGCAATTTCTAAGCTTCCCCCGATCTGGACACTCACTCATCGGGTCGCTGTTGGATGCGCATCCAAATGCCATAGTTTCCCATGAACTAGATGCCATGGGTTTGATTCATAAGGGCGTGCCTCAGGCCCCGATTTATGGGCTGATTGAGAATAATTCTAAAACTTTCACTCAGCACGGTCGGTTCTGGAATGGTTTCTCATATAAAGTAGAAAACCAGCCCCACGGCTTTTCGGATAGCCTGACGGTAATCGGAGATAAAAAGGGAGACTGGGCAGTTCGCTGGTTTGATAAAAATCCAGAGTTGATTACACAGTTACGCAAGACAATAAAAAATAATATCCGGTGGGTTTTAGTAACCCGAAATCCGCTGGACAATATTGCTACACTATCTCTGCGCAAAAACCGAACATACGATGAAGTCCGTATTCAGCATAAATCTGGTGATACATTCGCAGCTGAACTAAAAAGCCGTCAGGAGTCCGGAAAGATTGCAGCCTCAGTTCGAGATGACATGATAGCGGACTACCGTCTTCTGTGTGATACCATCTCGAAAATGCAGCATGAATTGGCAGAGGAAGAAGTTTTGCATGTTGTTTATGAAGATTTTTGCAAAGATCCTAATAAAGGACTGAGCACTATCTGTAAGTTTCTGAATATCGAGCCTTCAACCGATTATTTGAAAAATTGCTCTTCAAAGATAACCACGAGTCTGCATAAAAGTCGACAACGGGTAAGTTGGTCACCAAGTCAAATTGCCGAAGTAAAGGATATCACTCAAAGCCATGATTTTCTCAACTGCTATCTAAATGATATGGACATCAAATGACTGAAATAAGATTGATCACATGTGTGGGTGTTGAACATGATCTAGCCCTTTTGCCTCACTTCTTAGCGTATTATACAAAGTTAGGGATTCCGGCAAAAAATATTCACGCTGTGCTTCAGGCATCTCTAGAAAATACCGAGGAAATGGTAAAGGCAGCTTCTTTGCTCAATGATTACGGTATTAAACCTCATGAAATGTGGATTGCGCCCTATACAAGCGATTCTATGTGGGAAAAAAGGCGAGAGATTCAGAAAACGGTAGCAAAAGCGGATGACTGGATTATCAGCGCAGACGTGGATGAGTTTCACGAATTCCCTGACGATTTAAAAAAGTTTTTAGCCTACTGCGACAAAAAAAATCTACATTGTATTCAAGGTGTTTTTATTGATCGTCTCGCACCTAGAGGTGAACTTACGGCCGTTAAGCAGGATAGCTCTATATGGAGTCAATATCCCATTCAGGCTGATGTGATGTGTACGATTAGAAAGTATGAAGAAGGCGGTTGGGAATCTGGTACTGTAAATGTAATGGCATGTAAAGGAAATGTACTGCCTTCTAAAGGCGGGCATGGTGCATTACCCCGCGAAACTCAAATTAACTATATTTTCGAAAAACAGCTGGGAGAGCTAAAAGGTATTGAGAAACCATTTTTCCGTTTTTCACTACCGCTGCGGGTTCACCATTTTAAGTGGACCGACAGGCTCGCAAATAGCTTGCAAAAAAGGCTGTCAACCCCTGGTGTAAGTACGAGAGGGAAAATGTACGGAGAGGCGTTACTTAATCATATAGACGGTCCAGGAAGAATCCAGATTGATGAAATGCCAATAAGAAAAGACAGGCTTCTTGATCGGGTTCCGTGGAAATATAAGCTACGCTTTTTTCCTCAGCATGTTCTTGCGGTTCGTATTTCAGATAAATTAAAACGCCTTGTATCAAAGTAACGATTTGTGTGAATTAGCTATTCTTTAATCATAACTGTCGTAAATCGCTACAGTTGTTAGAACCGTTTCGAGGAAGATTGTCAGGGTTAGATGGGCAATCTGTTAGATTGTAGCTTTCCAAATGGTCGGAAAGTCGACATTTTTACGGACAGTAGTTGAACGTAGAGCAGCCCTTAGCTTTGCAAATATCCTTTTAAAAATTAGAAGCTATTGCTAAACAATAGTTTTTTTGAACAGGCAAATTAACGTAGCGCCAAATAAATAGGCATATAAATGACGGACGAAAAAAATAACAGTTGGGAAAAAATACAATTAACGCAGGGAAGTGATTCGGGTAAATACCATTCACATGCCTACTACGATATCCCTGTGTTCGATTCAACGAGCCGGCTACTTGCGGGGCATAGTGTTTCTTTTAAAGAGCGAAGACCAACGCCAGAAGACAAGATTGATATCGGATATATCGATCTGCAGGGCGAAAAATCGTGGGTAAAGGTTGGCGAAAGTACAGCATGGAGTTGGCAACAAGGTGCCATGAGTCAATGGCTTCCACAAACAAAAACATTGATTTGGAATGACCGGGAAGACGGTCGGTTTGTTTCAAGGCATTATTCAGTGGATAGTGGTGAAACAAAAACATTTCCTCATCCGGTATACGCGGTTGACCCAGACGGTAAATTTTTTCTGTCTTTAAATATGGCCAGACTCGATTATGTGCGTCCCGGATATGGATATGTCGGCGGAAAAGGTCACCTGATCGATTCGTTGAAGCCTAAAGAAGACGGGGTTTGGATAATTGATGCGGAAACCGGGGAGGAAAAGCTACTGTTGTCACTGCACGACGCGGCAAAGTTTCTTCTCTCTAATCTATCTATACGGCAGCGTCTGGGTAATCTGGTGAGACGCTATGTCTTCTGGTTTAACCACGTCAAAATAAGTCCGGATGGAAAAAGGTTTACAGTAAAACTTCGATTCAGGTCCCGGGATCTTTCCAGAAGCTGGAACGATAGCATGGGATGCAGCTTAACTTGTGGGACCGACGGAAGTGATTTACGGCTGTTAGAGCATGCTACATCACACGTTATATGGCTGGATGAGAAACGGTTGTACTTCTGGCGGAGTGATAATGGACTATACCTATACGAAGATGCGCAGGGGGGGGGGAAAAAGATTAAGCAAATTGCGCCTAAGCTGATTGACCACAATGTTCATATACGTCACTTTCCCCACAATCCTGAGCAGTTTATCTTTGATACACCTTACAGAGAAACCATTGACCTGTTTACGTACAACGAGCCTGATAAAGAAAGCACGAAGATCGCTACGTTTCACAACCACAACCCAAAACATGGCGAGTACCGGTGCGATCTCCATCCATGCCCGAGTCCTGATGGTAAAAGTATGGTGGTGACCTCTATGGAAGATGGCGGACGGCAAATGTATTTACTTTGGAAAAAAGATTAAGGGAAATAGAGAAAAGCATTAGCATGCTTTAACTGAATTTCTGAAGAAAATGGCGGCACCGAATTTGCGCATATTTTTGAGCAGGGTTGGTTTCGTCTTTTCTACATTGTTGAATAGACAGAGCGAGTATCTTTGGTCGCTGCGTGGCAAATGTTTACTCATGCATCGGGCCTGTAAATAATTAGTTATTGAGCTAACGTTTAATCAATGCGCCCAGACAGCGGCGGGATAGAGTGGCCGTTCGTTACTTTCCAATACCGACTAGCAGTAACGTTAAGGCGCTAAAGTCACAGAAAGAAGGTCACAGAGCCACCGCTGCCAATGCTTGTCAGATATATTTTAAACCACGGTTATGGCGGTTTAACAACTTGGTGAAGTCACAATGAGCATCTGAATTTTCGCTTCTGACGAAGCGTTTCAAGTGTGTGATACCTGCGTAATGATGAGCATTTAAAGATAACAAAATATTATCTCTAAAAGCTATGAAAAGATGTTTTATCTTATTGATTATTTCGCGATAAAGTCCGTTTAGAAGGTGATATCAATCATGTAAGATTGCGACCGCTCGGCCGCCCCCTTTCTTCCTTTTTTTCGTTCCACATCGACAAATTGCTTACAAGTAGCAGGGGTATGGTTCAGTGCCTGATATTGATTTTCCAGAACCACCAACTATTTTTAACTGATGTGCACAGGATGTTTGCAGTCTGCGCGACCTTAAATTCTACTAACAGGATTTATCCTATGCAAACCCATTCTGGCTTATTCGTCGTTATTGTCACACTACTTATTTTTACCGCTCCACCTTCCGTTGCTAATCTACCCACTGACGAAACAGCCGCCAACAAAACCCGTGTTACCGCCTCCTATAACGAGCCCCAGGGGTGGGATAAATTTACCAGCGATGATGTTGTCAGGTTTGATGCTGAGGAAAAAGATGCGGTTATCGCCGTAATGCATATTACTGAGGCGAAAAATGCCGAAGATGCTGCTAAGAAAGCCTGGTTACAGCTCGATCCGACATTTTCACGCAATGTGCGTACAAATATACCAAGAGAGGTATCTGACGGGTGGGATGACAAGCGTCGAATTGAATATGTTACATCGGTTGCTGAACACATCGGGGTATACGCTTACACCCACGAGTTGGATGAGAGCTGGCACGTCATACTGGTTCGTGGGGACGCGGGAACGATTAACAAACGCGGAGCCGCCATCTGGGAGTTGGTGGACAGTTTCCGGGTGTCCGGATTTGTTCCTGAAGACTTATCCGACGTGACGGCGAAAAAACTCACCGAGGCGAAAATAAAAGAGCTTTTGGCATTTATCGAGTCATCTGCCGAAGCACTGAATGTACCTGGCGTTGGCGTGTCTCTGTCGCAAAATGGCAAGGTGGTTTATCAGGGGGGCATCGGCCTTGCTAACATCGATGAAAAACAACCCGTGACCGCCGATACGTTGTTTATGGTGGCATCAAATACCAAGGGCATGGCAACATTGTTATTAGCCAAGTTGGTAGAGATGGGTAAACTTAACTGGCAGGATAAAGTTGTTGAGCATTACCCCGACTTCAAACTCGGAGATGATGAGACGACCCAAAGTGTTCGTATTGAACATCTTGTTTGTGCCTGCACCGGGCTCCCTCGCCGGGATTTGGGCTGGGTTTTTAATAACGAACCTACTACACCTGTTGAGGTTTTGTTTGATGATCTTGCCTCAACTCAGCCAACTAGCGAGTTCGGAAAGATCTTTCAGTATAGTAATGAATTAGCCGCTGCGGCGGGCTATGTAGCCGGACATGTACTTTATCCTGATATGGATCTCGGTGAAGCATTCGATAAAGCGATGCGCGAACATATATTCAAGCCATTGAGCATGGATAATACCGTTTTATCGATTGAAGCCGCTTTGAAATCGGCGCATGCATCTCCTTATGCTGATGATCTGACAGGTAAGATTAGCCCGATAGAACAAACTCAAACGCGTGGATTCAATCACACCGTCCATGCTTACCGTCCAGCCGGCGGAGCCTGGTCATCACCTGCCGATATGATCAAATATGTTCAAAACGAACTTAGTGAAGGTATTGGACCAGATGGCAAACGGTTATTCGCCAAAGAGCCATTACTTGCACGCCGTGCTCCGTATGTATCTACCGGTGAAAACGAACACTATGGCATGGGCCTGGCGACGAAAACATTTGCCGGCATCACTATGGTTAATCATGGTGGTTCTCTCGCCGGTTACATGTCTAACTGGTATGCCTTTCCCAAAGCGAATGTCGGCTTAGTCGTACTCACCAATTCTGACGAGGGGTGGTATCTGCTGGAACCCACCGCGCGTAAGCTGATGGAATTATTGTATGATGCAGAATCTCGGGCAGCTAAACAAATAGAGGTTGCAGCAGAAACTCAAAGGTTGAATAAAAAGAATCAACAGGATGAGTTCATTTACCCGGGTAATCAAAGTGTATTGGACAATCTGGCCCGCCGTTATGTTAATGAATCGCTGGGCGAACTGCGTGTTTATCAAAAGCAGAATGACACCTACGTGGACCCGGGCGTATGGCGTACGCCCGTTGGCACTAAACAAAATGCTGATGGTACGACCTCTATTGTAGCTATTGGCCCGTTTCTTTTGGGGTTAGAGTTTCTGGTCGAACAGGTAGACAATAAAGAAGCGTTAACCATCAAATACGGCCAAAGCTCTTATACATTTTTAGAGGATGAGCAAAATTAAAAGGCAAGGCATGTTCAAAGTGAAAGAGCACTTATTTAAAATTTTTGTCTGGTGACGCGTTTGCTTTGTGCGTAAAGCCAGCCTGATGCTAATTATTTTATTTAAGAACAGATAATATATAATATGCAAACATCCTATCGAATGTGACGGGTGAAGTTGCAGGCAAATTTTGCGTAGTCAGTCAGAAATGTTGCTTCTGAAAACGCCCGTTGTGTTCATCAAAATAAAAGTATGAGAACCAGAATTACCTGAGTCTGGCAACGCTTTTTATTCTAAACAGGTCAGGCCTGTGGGACATAAGCCTTTATACCAATGATTCGATGGTCCCTTTCGTTTGTCATCACTGGTAGAGTAAATTAGTGTAGTGGCATAGTGAGCCGCAGGGCAGCCAAAATAAGGGTTAATGCAGTTTTCCCTTTTCAGACATTTTTATCAAAAAACCGGGTCTTACTCTACTCGCTCGTGCAGCCACCTTCACATTGTTAAAAGACGACGTAATAACTTATCAGGTACGCTAAATGGAGATATAGACATAAACAATGTAGGATAAGTTGTATATTGAGGTGGTAGCAAAACCACGCTCAGCATGGAATGCGCACAATGAGTATAGACATGGATAGGACCTGAATTAGTTATAATGAGTAACATATAGTAATGAAAATAATTATTAGTATGCTAAAGACGGCTAAACGCAGCGTGGTAGTCCCAGCCGTTATCCATGCCTCATTTGGCTTCAAAATGCCGTTTTAATGAATATGAAGTATAGTCCGCTTTTGAGTGAGCTTATTACAGCACTGACGTGTCTTCCGGGCGTCGGCAATAAGAGTGCCCAGCGAATGGCGTTTAGCCTGTTAGAAAGAAACCGTGATGGCGCGCTTAAACTCAGCACCGTGTTGCATAATGCAATGGAACATATTCGTCATTGTGAGCGTTGCCGTACGTTTACCGAGGAATCTGTATGCGCAATTTGTCGCCACCCGCAGCGTAATGAAAGCGGGTTGCTATGTATTGTGGAGAGTCCTCAGGATGTACTGGCTATCGAGCAGACCTCATCATATCAGGGAATGTATTTTGTGCTGATGGGGCACTTATCTCCTATAGATGGCGTGGGCCCTGCTGATATTGGTTTGAATGAACTTGAAAGCCGTCTTAAACAAGAACCCGTTGAAGAGGTTATTCTGGCTACCAATCCCACGGTAGAGGGGGAAGCGACGGCGCATTACATCAGTCAGTTGTGTGCTCAGTACAATATTTCGGCCAGTCGCATTGCGCATGGCGTACCCGTTGGCGGTGAGCTTGAATATATTGATGGTAATACCCTTACCCATGCTTTTTCGGGGAGACGTAAACTATAGTGCCCGCCCATAGCAAAATTTTTCTGACCTAACGCTTGAATTCGGCCTGACCAGACCCTACTTCCCTGTTTGATTATCGTTGTAGTTAACTAGGAGATTCTGGTTTATGGCTGAGACAGCCCAACAAGAAACACATGGCTTTCAGACAGAAGTAAAACAACTGCTTAGTCTGATGATCCACTCTTTGTATTCAAACAAAGAAATCTTCCTGCGCGAACTCGTATCAAATGCTGCTGATGCGGCTGATAAGCTGCGTTTCCGTGCCCTTGAGAATGACAGTTTATATGAAGACGACGGTGAATTACGCGTAAGAATCAGCGTAGATAAAGAAGCCGGCACTGTGACTGTTGCCGACAATGGTATAGGCATGAACCGTGAGGAAGTCATCGCTAATCTGGGTACCATTGCCAAGTCCGGAACAAAAGACTTCTTTAGCAAGTTATCTGGTGACTCAGCAAAAGACTCTCAGTTAATTGGTCAGTTTGGGGTTGGTTTCTACTCATCGTTTATTGTGGCAGATAAAGTGACTGTTCGCACACGTGCTGCCGGTGCCAAGGCTGAAGAAGCTGTTGAGTGGATATCTGATGGCGACGGTGAGTTCACGATCGCTAATATTTCTAAACCGTCCAGAGGTACAGAAATCATTCTGCACTTGCGCGACGATGAAAAAGAGTTTGCCGATGACTGGCGGTTGCGCTCTATCGTTAACAAGTACTCCGACCATATAAGCATTCCGGTAGAAATGTACAAAGAAGAGGTACCAGAGCGAGACGGCCCAGAGGGAGAAAAGATCCCTGCAGAACCTGCGCACTGGGAAGTGGTGAACAAAGCTACAGCGCTATGGACCCGCGAAAAATCTGACATTTCAGATGAGGAATATAAAGAGTTTTACAAGCATATCTCTCATGACTTTGCCGATCCGCTTAGCTGGGCGCACAATAAGGTAGAAGGACGCACAGAATATACCAGTTTGTTGTATATACCTTCTAAAGCGCCGTTTGATATGTGGAACCGTGATCAGAATCATGGTTTGAAATTATATGTTCAGCGTGTCTTCATTATGGATGACGCTGAGCAGTTTATGCCTACTTATCTGCGGTTCGTGAAAGGACTGGTAGATTCAAATGATCTGCCACTGAACGTATCTCGCGAGATTTTGCAGGATAACAAAATTACCCAGGCGCTTCGTCAGGGTTGCTCAAAACGCGTGCTTAGCATGTTGGAAAAAATGGCCAAAAATGACGCTGACAAGTATCAGTCATTTTGGAATGAGTTTGGTAATGTGCTTAAGGAAGGTCCGGCGGAAGACTTCTCTAATAAGGAAAAAATCGCGGGGTTGTTGCGCTTTAGTTCAACGCATTCCGATAGCGATGCGCAGACTGTATCCCTGGCTGACTACATTGAGCGCATGAAAGAGGGCCAGGATAAGATTTATTATGTCACGGCTGACAGTTATCAGGCTGCTAAAAACAGTCCTCACCTGGAAATATTCCGCAAAAAAGGCATTGAAGTTCTGTTAATGGGCGAGAGAATTGACGAATGGTTGATGTCTCATCTTACAGAATTTGATGAAAAGCCGTTCCAGTCTATTTCTAAAGGCGATTTGGACCTTGGCGATTTGGATGATGAAGAAACCAAAAAGGCTAAGGAAGATGCTGAAAAAGAAATTGAAGGTGTCCTTGAGCGGGTTAAAGCTGCGCTAGGTGAAAAAGTGGAAGACGTTAAGTTTACCCATCGCCTCACCGATTCACCTGCAGTGATTGTAGCCGATGAAAATGGTATGACCACGCAAATGATGAAGTTAATGCAGGCTGCAGGTCAACCGGTACCTGATGTTAAATATCATTTTGAACTTAACCCTGAGCACAACCTGGTCAAGATGCTTGCAGATACGCAGGATGAGACATTGTTTTCTCAGTGGTCAAATGTATTGTTTGACCAGGCAGCATTGTCGGAACAGGGCAGTCTTAAGGATCCCTCCAGCTTTGTTCGCAATCTGAATGATTTGCTTATGAAGATGGCCAAATAAACACCGGCCAAATGGTAAAAAGCGGGCTTTCAGGCCCGCTTTTTTTATAGGTACTCAAAAATTCACGTTATGTTCTCGGTTAAAAGCTTCGAATTTTTCGGACTGCGACGATTCGGTGTACATCCGATTTTAGTCTTATAGCCGATGCTAAAAGCGCTGCGGGTCTTGTCTTGCCTGAATTGAGTGTGTAAAGTGCCGAAAGTTTAATATAAAAGCGGAGAGCGCAAAAATGCGAATCATTCTTCTAGGCGCACCGGGTGCCGGTAAGGGAACACAGGCCCAGTTTTTGATGGGTAAATATGGCATACCACAAATTTCTACTGGCGATATGCTGCGTTCTGCCATAAAAGAAGGAACTGAGCTGGGAATGGCCGCTAAGCGTGTCATGGATGAAGGCAAACTGGTATCTGATGATATTATTATCGGCCTGGTCAAAGAACGTATAGCCAAAGATGATTGTAAAGACGGCTTTTTACTGGATGGTTTCCCGCGAACCATTCCGCAGGCAGATGCGATGAAAGAAGCTGACATTAAGATCGACCACGTCATTGAATTTGATGTACCTGATGATGTCATTGTTGAACGTATGAGCGGTCGGCGCGTCCATCCTGCGTCCGGTCGCGTTTATCATGTTAAGTATAATCCGCCTGAGCATGAAGGTCTTGATGATGAGACTGGTGAAGAGTTGATTATTCGTGATGATGATAAAGAAGAAACTGTACGTCATCGTTTGAGTGTGTATCACGAACAGACAAAACCTTTGGTCGGCTATTATGCTGCAGAAGCAGAAGCCGGTAATTGTGAGTATCATAAAATTGATGGTACTCAGCCGGTAGGGGATGTCAGTCAACAGCTTAATACATTGTTAGACTAAATTTTTTCAAACAGTGTTGCATATCCGAGGCCGTTCATAGCGTAGTGAGCGGCCTTTTTTGTTTGCTCTTAAATAACGTGCTCAGGGTTTATTGAGAGTTATTAGTGACGAGTTATCGACATTCTTTTGCCATCCGTTGTCTGTCCTGACAGAATAGAGCGTAAACAAAGGGAGTTTCCTCATGGGCATGCCAGTTACCGCATTTTATGCCAGTCTTCTTGGACTGTGCTATTTATACCTATCTGCTTCGGTTATACACATACGTCGTCAGGAACAAATAAGTCTTGGCACCGGTGATAGTACCGTCTTACAGAGACTTAACCGAGCTCATGGGAATTTTAATGAATACGTTCCAATTACGTTAATACTACTTGGCTGTCTGGAAAGCTTCAGTGCCATCCAATGGATACTTCATGTTGGGGCCAACGCGCTATTGTTTGGTCGTATTCTGCATGCGTATGGACTGCAAAAACACAACGGCGCTAGCTGGCAGCGTCAGATTGGAATGGTACTTACATTTTTAGCAATGTTATTTCTGTGTTGCGCCAATTTATACATGATTCATTACACGGTGGTCTAGTTGAGTAAATTTTCCAATCTGTTAACACCTGCTTGTTTGATTGATTTACCCCGTTTGATTGCTAATGCGGATAGAATGGCGGCGGTGGCCGATGTTGCTGGCGTTGCATTACGTCCCCATGTGAAAACCCTTAAAAGTCTTGAAGCTGCCCAAATTTATGCCCCCTTGCCGATGCCAATAACTGTATCAACACTGGCCGAGGGCAGGGCCTTTGCTGAGGCAGGCTATTCAGATATTCTCTATGCAGTGGGGTTAACACCCAATAAGTTACCCGCGGTCAATGCGCTGCTTGAAAACAATATTTCGCTGACCGTGCTCATTGATAGTTCTGCCGCCGCCGAGGCTTTGGCTGACAGCGCTGATAATTTATCAGGCACGTTAAATGTTGCCGTGGAAGTGGACACTGACGGTCATCGCGCTGGAATAGGTGCAGAGTCCCCAGTTCTACTCCAGATCGCGGCCAAATTGGCTGGCAGTAGTAAGCTCAACCTGGTGGGGGTTATGGCGCACGCGGGCGGATCGTACGGCGCGTTTGATTCAGAAGCCCGGCAGCATTCTGCTCAACAGGAGTGTGATAAAGCGTTACTGGCCTCTGCCAGGCTGGAAGAGGCTGGATTCCCGGTTACAATGATATCGGTTGGCTCCACGCCCACCGCACTTTCTGGTATTACTCATGAAGGAATTACTGAGTTGCGGGCAGGCGTTTACGCAACCTTTGACTGCGTGATGGCTGGGCTTGGAGTATGTCAATATCAGGATATTGCTATAAGTGTTTTAACCAGCGTTATCGGTCGTCAGGATGAAAAAGGCTGGGTGCTGGTAGACGCAGGCTGGATGGCTCTTTCCAGGGATACAGGCACCGCGTCGCATCCTACAGATTGTGGTTATGGTTTGGTGTGTGATGTCCACGGCAACCTACTGGATGGTTGGTATGTGCAACAAACTAATCAGGAACATGGCGTTATCGTCCATCGCGATGGACATACGCCGACGGAGCAGAATTTCAGCTATGGCACTATGCTTCGCATTCTACCGGTACACGCCTGTGCCACGGCCGGGCAATTTGAGAAGTATCATGTGACTCGCGACAATGTTCACACGCAAGAAACCTGGAACCGCATCAACGGATGGTAGAGCGTAAAAGCAAAAAGCCCGCTATCACGGGCTTTTTTTGTTACGGCTAAAAGCGCAGCGTTACTTTACTATAAATAAACCGGCCCCGAGGGTTGTGAACACTACCGACATAACCGTACAGATCGCTATCGCCATCACCAATGGCAAAAGGTGGATCTTCGTCAAATACGTTGTTAACGCCAACCACCAGGCGCAATGTATCAGACACATTGTAGCCACCCTGCAGATCTACCAGTAGCTGAGAATCTACGGTACGTGAGGTGTTCTCCTCAAAATCCAGTATCCCATCAAAATTAATATCCGGCGTGTCCTCGAACTCCCCGGTATAGCTGATATAAACATTTGCATCAAAGCTATTGAGCGCCCAGTTGGTACTAAATAGCCAACGATTTTCCGGGTAACGATACTCGCCAGTATAATCGAGTGAATCACGCTCAAATTCATTCAGGTAAGACCAGTCCAGTCTGAATGATAGCTCCCCATATTGCTCAAAGGGGAGTTTGTAGTCTGCACTAAAATCTACCCCCGATGCTTCCTGAGAGGAAACATTCTGGTAAGTGTTGAAAATTCTTTGAATAACTCCCAGCGACTGCCCTTCCTGAGGAGGCAACCGCACACAGATTTCACTGTCCTGATTGTTGCATTCTGCATCATAAACCAGGCCAAATTGTTGTTCATCGATTTTGTTATCCTGGGTAATACTCCACACATCTACACTCAAACCCAGCTCCTGAAATGGTGCCCAAATGACCCCTACGTTCCAGGACTCTGACTCTTCTGCGTCAAGGTTAGGGTTTCCGGAAAAACGGATATTATAGTCCAGCGATTCACAGTCCAGGCCGGTGGCCTCGCAGCGGTACTGATCTACAAAAAATACACTCTTTTCGGATGGGCCAAGACCTACCTGAGCCAGCGAGGGTGCTCTGAAACCCTGCGCCCATGACCCCCGCACCGTTACCTCGTCAGTAGGGGCCCAGCGCAGGGCGATTTTAGGATTGGTGGTGCTACCAAAATCACTGAAATGGTCGTAACGCCCGGCTACCTGAAGCTCAAGTTCTTCAAGCAATGGAATTGAAAGTTCCAGATAGGCTGCATATTGATCCCGTTGCGCCTCTGCCTGAACTGACTCTGTGCCGAATATCAAGCCTCGCTGGAACTGAATATCAGGAATGTCAGAAACTTCTTCCTCACGGTATTCCACGCCTGCAGCCATCATTACCACATCATCGTTAAATGCAAATGCTTCACCGGTAATATGCGCATCGAAGCTGGTTAAACGAGACTCCCCCCGACGGACCAGGCTGGTGGTTATTTCATCAATAACCTCCGGCGGATTAACCACGCCGCCAAAGGGATTATAATTACCGGCGTTTATCTGTTCCTGTAACCAGTCAACCCGAACCCAACCCTGGCTTTTGTCGCCGCTTTGTTCGGACTTGCTGCGCCCTTTCTGTACCGAGGCTTCCCAGCTGTAATCACTGATTTCTCCGCGTAATCCGGCCACAAACCGCAGAGTATCGGTGCTGATATCCCAGCGTCTGGCGCCCGCATCGACAGGACGATAACGCCCGATCTCGACATCCTGACCAAATGGGTTATCTGGGTGACTACCCGGTGCAGTTAATCCCGCGTCTTCATCTAAGGGGGTCGCCGCGCCGCCCGCTTCAGAAGTATTATGCTGAACTGCAACTTCCATGAAAGCGGTCAGCCCGGTATCGAGCTTGTAGTCAAACTGACCAATAAGCCCGACCCTTTCAGCAGCCGGAATGGTAAGACCAAATGGACCATAATCGAACAAACAACTTCCAGAGGCTGTGGCCTGGTCTGCAGGACATTCCGGGTCAATAGTTTTAACACCATCGACATAGAAATAACCGGGATAGCCCCTGGAAGAACGGAAGTCCATACCACCGTAGGGCGACTGGTTCGCAGTGCCGAAACGACCCAGTTCATCCGCGCCAAGCTGGCTATTACGAAAATAATCTAAAATGACAGTACTGCTGGCTTTCGCTGATTGATTTCCCCATACCATGTTGGCAGTGGTCTCATCATAGCTCGGACCTGTGGTGCCGCCGTATCCGACATTGACTTCTAGTCCATCAAAATCCTTTTTGAGAATAACGTTAACCACCCCGGCGACCGCATCGGAACCGTAAATTGCGGAGGCGCCATCTTTAAGTATATCAATACGCTCAATAGCTGATACGGGAATAGAGTTTATATCCACAAACGAATTGGTGATACTTTCGGCAAACGCACTGATAGCAACCCGGCGGCCATTTATCAGCACCAGTGTCGCATCAGGGCCCATGCCACGCAAAGAGACAGCCGCCGCGCCGTTTGCCGTAGAGTCCTGACTGTTATTGCGGGTTGAAAATGTACCAGCGCCGGTAGCAGGCATACGTTCAAGAAGTTGCTGCAGATTTTCAAAACCCATCCCTTCAATCATTTCAGCATTAATAGACTGAATGGGAGAGGGGCCTTCAATATCGGTACGTTTGATTCTTGAGCCTGTAACAGAAATACGCTCAAGATCTGACGCCGTTTCATCGGCTTGTTGCGCATAGACAGAGTAAGTGGATGAAATACCTGCGATGGCTAAAGTCACTGCTAGCGCACAGGGTTGGATACGGTGCTTCATGAATTTTTCCTTATTCAAGCTTTTATAACAGCACAAATTGCTGCTAAATCCATCAATATCACTGACTTGCAAACATTAGCAATAAGACATATTTTGTATTTAGTAACAAAACGTTAAGATAAATGTAAAGATAGCGGTGTATACACACTGTGTTCTGACCAACTGCGACAAACCTGTCACCGTCAAAGTGACGCCATTTATGATGATCAATGTCTGGTAAGTGAATGTCTGGTAAGTGTAGGTCCGCTCCACTACCATTGAGGCAAGTATCCGCTATCGTCAATGAGGCAAGATGAATTTACGAATAATAAGCCGTCTGATTTGTATGTTAGGAGGCACGCTGCTGACCGGTCAATCACTGGCAATGGGCGCCGGTGATTATTACTATGTGATCTCCGAGCGTTGTCAGTCGGTGGGATTGACGCAAGAACAGCGTGACGAACAGACGCCTGATGTTTTGCTATTTGAAGTCGATCCGGCCAATATCAGTGACTATTCCATCAGCGTAAATAATGATGCGCTCCACGACTACACTGCACAGGGTATCGCCTACCTTAATAATCTGCAGGCAAATCAAATTTATACCGTGGGCAGTTATTCAACAGACACGCGTATCGCTGAGCACCGTTTTTTGTTACAAAAAGAAATCATTTCTTACCAAATGCTGGCAGGGCTGCTGAGCCGTTTTTCGCAGTCGCAAACGGATAAGGGACATTATTTCAGGCAGTTGTTATCTATAGAAAACAAAGGCGCGCAATTTCTTGCAGTGACGGAAGTGAAATTAGTTGACGAGCGTATTCCAAATCGGGTTTTTCTGTCGGAGTATGCATCGGCTTACTTTCTTATTAATGCTGATGGAAAGCCAGAAAATGCTGCGGTAGTCACTGTTTCGCACCTGGATTCGTTGACCAGCGCATTGCATCCGGAGACCAGCCAGTGGAAAAATACGCTGCGAAACGGCGTATGTGCGGAGAAACCAGAATATGCCCATTGGTGATACAAAAAAGCGGGCTGATGATCAGCCCGCTAAGATTGCTCAGGGAGACAGGCGGTTAGTCGATGGTGATTTTCTGGGGTTTTTCAGACTCGGGAACGATTCGCTCCAGGTCAATATGCAATATCCCGTCTTTTAAATCTGCACCCACGACATTAACATGGTCACCGAGTTCAAATTTGCGCGCAAAGCTGCGTTCTGAAATACCTTTATGCATAAACTTACGCTCGCTCTGGTTGTCCGCCAGCGTACCTTCTACAGTCAGGGTGTTTTCTTTGACCTCAATAGACAATGCATCTCGGTTGAAGCCCGCCACAGCCATCGATATGCGATATTTTTGCTCATCCAGCACTTCAACATTGTACGGGGGGAAGCTGTTTTGCTTAGCAGTGCGACCAGCTTTGTCCAGCTGAGAAGCCAAATGATCTGAACCAATAAAAGAACGATAAAGTGGTGAAAAGTCGATAGTACGCATAATCATATCCTCTAAATTAAGCAATATGTAAATTTTGTCCCGCTATGCGGCAACATTAATGAGGGCGGGTAAACACCCGCCCGAGAGTTTTATTTCTGGTCTTCTTGATTTTCTAGCAAGCGACTGCCAATTTCTATCTTGCGAGGTTTTTTCGCCTCAGGAATAACGCGCTCCAGGTTAATATGTAACAACCCGTCGGCCATAGCCGCGCCGGTTACTTTAACATGATCACCGAGCTGAAATTTGCGTTCAAAGTTGCGTTCTGAAATTCCTTTATGGAGGAACTTACGCTCCTTTTCCTGTTCCTGAAGTTCAGGCTTTTTACCTTGAACAGATAGGGTGTTATCCTGCGCTTCAATAGTAATATCGTCCTGACTGAAGCCGGCAACAGCCATTGAAATCTGGTATTTGTCATCACCTAATAATTCGATATTATAAGGCGGATAGGTGCTTTGGCTGTCTGCACGGTTGGCTGCATCAATTAATGATGCCAGACGGTCAGAACCAATAAAAGAACGGTATAGGGGAGATAGATCGATAGTACGCATAGTCATATCCTCGTTATTAAGCAATATGTAGTTGTAAAGTTTGCCCCGACGTCGCGGCGGCAATCTTGTTGACCTGACCATTCAGCGTCAACAATTCTAATATAGGAACGGCCCAATACTTTTCAAGTAAAAAACAAAAAAAATTTTTAAATTAGCGGTACGAGGTAGCGATCTGGCTTTGGCAGATAAAATTTATCCGGGTTAAACGAAGCTACTACACTGATTGCTTTGCCCTTTAACTCTGAGACGGGCACAAACCCATGGACCCGCGAATCAGCACTGTGATTGCGGTTGTCGCCCAGGACCAGTAACATACCATCGGGTACCGTCACTTCTGTGAAACTACTAAATCGGTTGGCGCGGCCGTCAAACTGCAGGCGGTGCGATAGTCCGGGTAATATCTCGGTGGCCCTGCCATCATTATGACTGCGGTAGCTGATCCTTTGACCATTTATAGTAAGCGTATTATTGTGCATTGCTATACGGTCACCGGGTAACCCAATGACCCGTTTTATAAGCAGTTGTCCCGCGCTGGCACTATCAAATACCACAATATCGCCACGCTCAGGGTAAATCTGCTCTCCAATATGGATATCGGTAAAAGGGATATCAAGTCTGTATGCTGCTTTATTAACAAAGATGCGGTCGCCAATTTCGATGGTGGGCAACATAGAGCCAGAGGGGATGTGATACCAGTCTGCTAAGCTGCTTCTCACACAAAACAGCAAAATCACAAAAGTAATGATGCCTTTGTTGCGAGACCAGAATTGTCTGAATTTGCCATGGATACGCATTGCTACAAGTCCTTGTGTTGTTGTTATATCCACTAGTCCGGGCAAGTCGTAATTTATTACAATTAAATTGAAAAAGGCCTCAAAGAGGCCTTAAAAAGCTATATTTATTTTTGCCGGTCACGCAACACGTTAATGGCATCAGACATTGACATGTCACTGGCTTGCAGTAATACCGTTAAATGATAGAGCAGGTCTGCGGCCTCGTTCTTAAGCTCTTCCTTGTCGCGCACAGTGGCGGCCAGGGCGGTTTCAACGCCTTCTTCACCGACCTTCTGGGCAATCCGTTTAATGCCTTTATTATATAGTCGGGCAGTATAACTTGACGCGGGATCTGCAGTTTTACGTTCAGCCAGAAGCCGTTCTAAATCGGCCAGAAAGGTGTAGTCACTGGCGCGGCTGGTAAACCAGCAGCTTTCCTCACCTGTATGACATGTCGGCCCGTTGGGGTTGACCATAACTAGCAGCGAATCATGATCACAGTCGCAACCGATCTCAACCAGATCCAATGTATTGCCAGAGGTCTCGCCTTTTTGCCAGAGCCGCTGCTTTGATCGGCTGAAGAATGTTACTTTGCCTGATTCAAGGGTAGTGGTTAATGCTTTCAGGTTCATGTAACCCTGCATCAACACTTTGCCGGTAACAGCATCCTGCACAATTGCCGGCAATAAGCCTTCCATTTTGTCCCAGGCCAGTTCGGTCATATTAGAAATATCAATGATCATCCGCCTATGCCCCCTTTCTTCTATGTTCTTTGCGCATGACTATGTCATTATCTGACAGGTAGGACTTCAGTGCCTGGATAGTAATGAGGTTTTTATGAAAAACTGAGGCTGCCAGTGCGCCATCTACATCAGCCTGTTGGAAAACATTTTTGAAATGTTCCATCTCACCGGCACCACCGGAAGCGATAAGTGGAATTTTACACGCATCGCGAACAGCACTGAGCTGTTTTACGTCATAGCCTTTGCGTACGCCATCCTGATTCATGCAATTCAGTACAATTTCACCAGCACCCCGGCTTTGTACTTCTTTAATCCATTCAGCGGTTTGCCAGCGACTTTTTTGCGTTCGGGCTTCATCACCGGTAAATTTAAAAACCTCATACCGATCATTGGCCTCGTTGTAGAAACTGTCGATACCGATAACCACACATTGCTGACCATAGACATCATGCAGCTCATTAATCAGTTCCGGATTAGTTAAAGCAGGGGAATTGACAGATATTTTATCCGCGCCCATCTCAAGGATACGGCCGGCATCCTCCACTGACTTTATTCCACCGGCTACACAAAAAGGAATATCAATTACCTGGGCTATCCGGGATACCCAGCTTTTATCCACCACCCGTTGATCCGAGCTGGCCGTGATATCATAGAATACCAGCTCGTCGGCACCAGCCTGCGCGTAGCGTTCTGCTAAAGGCACAATATCGCCGATAATTTCATGGTTTCTGAACTGTACGCCCTTGACGACTTTTCCATCGCGGACATCCAGGCAGGGTATTATGCGTTTTGCCAGCATGCAATTGCCTCCTTTACAGTGAATTTACCTTCAAGCAGTGCACGTCCCAGGATCACGCCACTAACGTTTGCAGGGCGCAATGCTTCGATATCAGATAGCTCACCAATACCGCCGGAAGCCTGCCACTGGATATCAGGAAACGCTTCATTCATTTGCTGGTAAAGAGTCACATTGGCTCCCCGCAGGGTGCCATCTCGGCTGATGTCGGTGCACAACACATGCTTAACACCGACTTCGGCAAAGTCGGTAAGTACCGCTTCCAGCGATACATCTGAGCTTTGTTGCCAACCATGGGTAGCAACAAATTTATTGCCGTTTCCATCAATGTTCACATCCAGGGCCAGAACAATAGCCTGTGGCCCATATTTCGTTACCCATTGCTTGACCAGCGCTGGCTCTTTTACCGCCAGAGAGCCAATCACAACCCGGCTGACACCGGCCTCAAGTAACTGGGCAACATCGTCTTCACTGCGAATACCGCCGCCGGCCTGAAACTTCATTCTTTTTGTCTCAACCATAGAACGGATCAGGCTGAGCTGACGTTGGGCAGTATCTTTAGCGCCGGTTAAGTCCACGATATGCAGCCAGGTGGCGCCATCATCGGCGTAGGTATGTACAACCTCTACCGGGTCCAGTTTATATTCAGTTTTTTTGTTATAGTCGCCCTGGTACAGCCGTACCACCGCGCCATCTATTAAATCAATTGCAGGAATAATCATTTAAAGGTTCACAAAGTTAGTCAGTAGCTGTGCGCCGGCATCACCAGAACGTTCCGGATGGAACTGCACACCAAAGTAATTATTATGCGCGATAGCCGCAGAAAATCGCTGGCCATACTGACAACTGGCCAGCGTATTCTCATACTCTGGTACAGCAAAGCTGTGCACAAAGTAAAAATATGTACCATCGTCAATACCGTTAAACAGCGGGTTTGCCCTGGCGGAGCTAACTGTATTCCAGCCCATATGCGGTAATCGTTGTCCCTTTGCTTCAAGCCGTCCAACATGGCCGGGCATCAGGCCCAGACAATCAATTTTACCGCTGCGGCTTTCATCGGAGGACGCCACCATCAGTTGCATCCCCAGACATACGCCCAAAACCGGTTGCGTAAGGCTTTGCAGGGTGGGGGCCAACTGTTTTGCATTGATGCTTTGCATCGCTGCACTGGCACTGCCCACGCCGGGGAAAAAGACTTTGTCAGCCGCTTTGATAATTTTATCTTCAGCCGAGACTTCGACATTTACCCCCAGACGCTCCAGTGCGAAGCGGACTGACGAAATATTTGCACATCCTGTGTTCACAATCACGATCCGCTGGCTCATCACAGCGCTCCTTTACTGCTGGGCAACGCATCGCCATCGCGGGTGATTGCCTGACGCAGTGCGCGACCAAACACCTTGAAAAGGCTTTCTACCTGGTGATGGGCATTACCTTCGCTGGTGGATAAATGTAAGGAAAGGCCCATGCTTTGCGCTAACGAATAGAAAAAATGTTCCACCATCTGAGTCGACATTTCGCCGACTAAATGTTGCGTAAAGCTGGCTTCAAACTTCAGGTGTGGTCGGTTGGAAATATCCATAATGCATTCTGCACGGCACTCATCCATTGGCAGAGCAAAGCCAAAGCGGCCAATGCCCCGTTTATTTCCCAGCGCTTTTTTCATTGCTTCACCCAAAGCCAGCGCTGTATCTTCCACACTATGATGATCATCGATGTGCAAGTCGCCCTTTACTTCCACATTCATTTCAAAGCCGCCATGGGTAGCAATTTGATCCAGCATGTGGTCAAAAAAACCAATACCGGTACTGATGCTGGATTTTTTTGAAGAGTCGAGATCCACGCGTACTTTAATATCGGTTTCTGAAGTTCTACGAACCACTTCAGCAATGCGCGATGAGGCTAGTAGTGTCTTTTCGATAGCGGGCCAGTTCATTTGTTCGCGCGTGTACTGCAAACCCCGAATACCCATGTTGCGGGCCAGCGCCATATCGGTTTCCCGATCACCAATGACGTATGAACGGGTAAAGTCCACTTTGCCCTGTTGCAAATAATCACTGACCAACCCTAATTTCGGTTTGCGGCAATGGCAGTCGTCGCTGTCAAAGTGAGGACAAATCAGAACATCATCAAATTCAACACCCTGGCTGGCGAAGATTTGCATCATCATATTATGTGGGGCATCAAAATCTTCCTGAGGAAAGCTCTCGGTGCCAAGGCCGTCCTGGTTGGAGACCATGACCAGTTTAAATCCGGCTGCCTGAAGCTTTAACAACACCGGGACTACGGCGGGTTCAAAGACCAGCTTATCAAGGCGATCTAACTGCTTGTCTACCGGCGGTTCTTCTACCAGCGTGCCATCACGGTCGATAAATAAAATGGCTTGTTGGCTCATGCCGACGCTCCTGATTGGTTAAAAAATTCTGTGATAAGTGATATAAGGCGTTTATTTTGCGTTTCGCTACCAACGGTTGCCCGCAAGCAGTTGTGCAGGTTCACCTGCTTTGACTGATCACGAATCAGCATGCCGTGGCTGACCAGATACTCCATCAGCTCAGCACAGTGGGGCGTGCGAAACAGCACAAAGTTTGCGCGGGTATCACCGACCAGTTCAATAGTGGGTAAGTCAGCCAGTGCAGCGGCAAGCTGTTTTTTTTCATGATTGATAAAATCTACTTGCTGGCCCACCTTGGTCTGGCCTTCCAGGCTCAGTGCCTGCTCTGCGATTTGCGCAACCGGTTCTGGAATCGGGTAGGGTGCAATGACCTTCATCAGCGATTCGACAACGTGTGGGTGTGCAAGTGTAAATCCACAGCGTAATCCAGCCAGCGCAAAAGCCTTCGACAGCGTTCGCAAAATTACCAGATTAGGATACTGCGACAGCTTGTCCGCCCAGCTATATTGCTTATCAAATTCAATATAGGCTTCATCCACAACCACTAAGGCTGAATCTGCGAAACGGTCGATAATCTGTGTAAGTTGAGCGCTATTTACCGTCGTTCCGGTTGGATTGTTTGGCGCGCAAATAAAGACCAGATTGACATCGCTGGTGGCACACACTGCCTCGACGTCCAGTGTGAAATCGTCTCTTAGAGGAACTTTTTTTACGCCGACATCACAGGTCTGTGCACTGATGGCATACATGCCATAGGTGGGTGGGCAAATCAGAATATTATCTTGCCCGGGTGTACAGAAAGTACGAATTAATAGCTCTATACCTTCATCTGCGCCCCGGGTAGTAATCACTTGATTGTCATCAACACCGGCATAAGCAGCATAGGCGCTGACAACACTTTGTGGCTGACATGACGGGTACCGGTTAAAGCGGCTACTGTCTATATTATACGTATTCGCGTAGGGCGACTCATTTGCATTGAGCCAGTCCTGCCCACCGGAAAATAACCGGCGAGCAGACTCGTAGGGCTTTAGCGCCACGAGGTTGTCATTGAGTAGGGATGATACTAAATCAGCCATCTTATTTTTCCTTTAACGCGTCAAGTCGCAATGCCACTGCCTTTTCGTGAGCATCCAGGCCTTCTGCGGCTGCCAGTGTCATAATCGCCGGGCCTAATCCCTGCAAACCAGACTCACTCAGCTCCTGCACGGTGTAGCGACGCATAAAGTCCAATAGTCCCAAGGATGAGTAATTTTTAGCATAGCCATAAGTTGGAAGTACATGGTTGGTGCCCGAGGCATAATCGCCTGCCGATTCTGGAGACCAGGCACCTAAGAATACCGAACCTGCATTCTTAAGCGCAGGCAAAAGGCTGCGCGCATCATCGGTTTGTACAATTAAGTGCTCGGGCGCATATGCGTTACTGACTTCAACTGCCTGCTCCATCGTTTCGGTCAGAATATAGCGGGCATTGTCCATGGCGGCAGTAGCAATATCAGCGCGGGAAAGACCCCTAATCTGCTGGTCCACCTGTCTTTTAGCGTTGGCTATTAATGCTTTGCTATCGGTAACTAAAATCGCCTGCGAATCAGCACCATGTTCAGCCTGTGAGAGCAAATCAGAAGCCACAAACGCAGCATTGGCATTGCTATCTGCCAGCACCAGCACCTCAGAGGGACCCGCCGGCATATCAATGGCTGCGCCGTCAGCACGCTGACTGACCTGTTGTTTAGCCTCTGTTACAAAGCTGTTACCCGGGCCGAATATTTTATCCACCTGAGCAATTGTTTGTGTGCCCAGCGCCATCGCCGCAATAGCCTGAGCGCCACCGCACAGATATATTTCATCAATGCCGCATCGTTTGGCTACAAATGCGATCTCCGGGGCAATACTGCCATCCTTACCCGGTGGCGTACACAGCACCTTTCGTGGCACTTTAGCGACCAGAGCTGGTACACCTAACATGAGCGCAGTGGAGGGAAGGGGCGCGCTTCCACCTGGAATATACAGGCCGACTGCTTCAAGTGCCACAAAACGCTGTTCACAAACCACACCCGGACTTGTGGTCAGGGTAATATTTTCCGGAACCTGCGCTTCATGAAATGTCTTGATGTTAACAAACGCTGTGTCAATTGCCGCTTCTACTTCAGGCGAGACCTTTGCGGCCAATTCGTCACGTCTGGCCACAGATAACGGAAGGACATCAAGTGTCGGACAGTCAAACTGACGGGTGTAATCAAGCACAGCGCTATCGCCACCGGCCTCTACCCGGGCGATAATATCTGCAACAGTTTGCTTTAAACTCGCACTGTTCGTCATTACCGGACGAGCGAGCGCATCGGCGCGTTCTTCCTGAGTTAAGTTGTTCCAGTTGATCATGGTTCAGCCCATCATCTTTTCAATCGGCATTACCAGAATAGAGCTGCAGCCCAGCGCTTTGAGCTTTTCCATGGTTTCCCAGAACAGATTTTCCGGACTAACTACATGCACTGCGACCGTATCTTCAACGCCAGCCAGGGGGAGAACTGTTGGGTTTTCAGCGCCCGGCAGTAAGTCGTTAACTTCGTCTAAACGAGATTTCGGCGCATGTAACATGATGTACTTGCTTTCTTTCGCCTGCATCACGCCATCAATACGCGGCACCAGACGGTCAATTAAGGCTTGTTTTTCAGCGCTGAACTCACCGGTACGTTTTATCAATACTGCCTTGGAGCGAAAAATAACATCTTTTTCCACCAGGCCATTTGCCTCCAGTGTCGCCCCTGTGGAGACGAGATCGCAGATCCCTTCTGCCACACCGGCGCGCGGTGCCACTTCCACAGAGCCTGTCAGCATTACCGCTTTAGCGTTAACATTCTGCTCCTTAAAATAGCGCTCAAGTAAAAAAGGGTAGGTTGTAGCCACGCGCTTTCCAGACAGGGTTTCAATTCCTGAGTACGAGGTTTCGTTAGGCACCGCGATAGATAAACGACAACCGCCATAATCAAGCCGACGCATCACCTCGTAGTCAGCAACTTTTCCGGACGCCTGGCGTTCCAGCATCTTTTCTTCCAGCTCATTTTCACCGATAAACCCCATATCAACGACACCGTCCATAACCAGGCCGGGAATATCATCGTCCCGCACCCGTAATAAATCGATATCCTCATTGGTCGAGTGGGCTATCAACAGACGATCGCGAATATTTAGTTTAATACCGATGGCCTTTAGTAATTCAATACTGTCTTTACTCAACCTGCCAGATTTCTGTACCGCAATTCGCAATCTTCTATTGTCGCTCATAATGTTCCCCTTGATGTAAAATTCTTTAGCGCCTGATAATGAAAAACCCCCGAAAGTTTCCTTCCGGGGGCTGTACTAGATTTATCTGCGCCACTGGAAGGAAACATAGACCTTCCAGCACGAACCTGAAAGGTTATGCTAAATGATGATGGTGGTGATTTGCAGCGCAGTTATTCATAGTTAATTCGTGTGTTTTGTTAAGCCAAAAAGACGGTACTTAATTGCGTTAAAAATTGCAATTGTTTTCTGGGATGAAACCAGTTTTCCGCATTAACTTTTTGTTATAAGGTATAAATCCTGATAATTCGTGGCAGCCTAATTCAGCTGCGCATCTTTCCAGAACCTGGTACCTTTTACGGTCGCCTGCAGAGCTAAGCCGCTTTCTGTCATAGTGTAAACGGTGATATTACCCAGGTACCCTTCGCCCTCTACAGACAAGCCTTTGTCACCTGCTTTGGCAGCCGCATCAGCGTTACCACCGGCTGTCCAGCCATTATCTAAAAAGTAATTCATACTACTTTGGGTGTGAAACACCATGACCAGACGATAATCTTTTGCACCAATACCTAATCCAATGCCACCTTCAGCCATGTTCATATACACCTTTTCACCAGTGATGTTATTATTTACCACACCATAGCCGGTACCAGCTGCGAGAAAGATTACATTGATATTAGCATTGCTGAAAACTGCATATCCGGCAGAATTCTGAAGCTGAGATCGGGTATCAGGCTTTTCCCGGTATAAGCGTGCAAGTGTGCGTTCCTGCATGTCGAGAATACCCTGCCGTTTTTCAGCAATCGTGCCTTCGCCCATTGAAGCGCAACCTGTTAACGCCATGATACCCAGCGCTAGACCTAACCATCTACGTGCAAAAATTTTCATCTATATTACTCGTTTGTCACGGGTGGCATAATAAACTGCCGGCCGTAAAAAGACTATTTACTACTAATACTTCAAAGATAAGAAATTGGCTTACTTGATGGCAATTTTCGGATCATTCAGTCAGCCATCAGTTTAACTGGTTTATCGTGTAGCCTTGATCTGCCAGCAAAGTCAGCACGCCTTTTTCGCCTGGCATGTGTAACGTGCCCACTAAAATAAATTCGGTTTCCGGAGTTTTCATCAATTGCTTTATTTTTGGTAACCAGTTGGCATTGCGATCTACCAGTAGATCCTCAAATACGTCGGGATAAGACCGTTTGAAATCCTCAATGGTGATGTCATACAGAGCCTCCATATCGCCGTTTCGCCAATGCTTTTTCATCGGGCCGACCACAGACTTCAGCTCCTTTATATCTTCCAGGGTGTAGCGAATAAACGCATCTTCCTGCCCATCGGCCATTTGCGACAGAAACGCCAGTTGTTCATCCGGGCTTTCAAACCAGTCGACAGGCTTATCCTGCTGGGTGCCCTTAGCAAAAAAGTGTGCATCAACACCCTTGCTGGTTAGTCCTGCCCGCTGATATTCCATCATCGTGAGGGTGACCCCCAGCATCGCAGGCTTAAATTTAATTACCTGTTCGACGGGTAAATGTCGTTCAGCCAGAAAATCTTTAAGCATTGCAAACGTATTGGCAGAAAGCACATCAGCAATGGTTTTATCCTCTGTATAGGTGTTTTTCTGCATCACCTTTGCCGCGAATGCAGGCGAGGCTACAGTTGCCATATCTGTTTCAAATACAAGTATGTCGGCCTGTTCAAATGCGGTGTTATAAGCCTCTGGAAGGGGATAATCATCGGGGCTTAAAATATGTAACGTGCCGCCAAGATAGAGGGTGTTCTGGCCATCACTTATCTGCCATACCGAAGCAGCTTCACAGACAGATACCCCTAAGGCAGCCACTGCAAGGGCAAGACCAGATAATAATCGTTTCATGAGAAAGCTCCATTTCGTAGTAGCCCCTGACTCTACGGAGAAACTGGGCTGGCGGCAATAATAACTTTGTAAGCAAATTTTTTGTCCAAAAAAACTGGTATCATTGCCACCAGCGGTTATTACAAATTCTCAAGCCGTGCTGACTAAGTACCCGCTTAGGATCCTGTCGATCGGATAAGTTCAGAAAACTGCCTAACGCCACCTGTTGATGATGGTGGTGAAGATAAAACAGAGGAAGTTGCCAGTGACCCTGCGTTTCGGTAATCGTCACATAACAATGTGGCCTGGCAAACTGATAACGGCGGGCGCTACGGTACCCCTCTTCAATCGTCAGTAAATCATCAGTGATGGTTATGACTTGTTGACGGTATAGTTGCCAGTTAACACGGTACATTAACAGCGCCAATAGCAGTAATTCAAAGCCCGCAAATGGCAGAATCACCCACACCCCAATCCACCACCAGCCGAATGCGATCAAGCCCACCGGCAAGGCAAGTAGCAATAAAACAATTTTTATCTGCTTCCAGTTAATCGAGCGGTTCGGTCTCAACACGATGGTTGCGATGTTGTCTTGATGACTGATAAGAATCACGGGATGTTAATTCGTTGTTAACATAAAGCCAGCGTAGCACAGGATTTATTTTTTTGAATTAATCTGGCAAAGTGCATTACCAAATTTTCGTCGAAGTCGATGCTATTGCCGCAGTTTATTGTTCGTTACCCCTGGCGTGTTGCTTTGTTTGCCGGTTGGCTGGTGCTTTTGTTGTGGCAGCAGAATACGGTGGCATTAGCGTTGGAATTTGGCCTGTTCACCTTTTTAGGCGTGATTGGCGCTATCTTTGCCAATGCCACTGGGGCTGGTGGAGGGGTGGTATTTGTTCCTTTTTTTCACCACATGGGGTTTACGCCTCATCAGATTCTTGCCACCAGCTTTGCTATTCAGTGCTGTGGCATGACCGCAGGTGCCCTAACCTGGACGCATCATTATCGCGTCCACCATACAACGGACAAACAATGGCAACCGCTTATAAGTGCGCTATTGCTCACTGTGCCCGGCTCTGTGGTGGGCGTGTTACTGGCGCAATGGGGTAAAGACACACCGGCACTAGCGTTTTTAGCCGGAATGGAAGATAAGCTACATCTTGGGTTTGGCGTATTTTCCATATTTCTCGCGCTGGCAATTTTTGCCTCTGTGCCACTTTTACGCCGCACTGTCTTTGCCACCAGTCTCACCACATTTGATGTGCTGGCCTTACCCCTCATCGCATTTGCCGGCGGTATTATTACAGCCTGGCTGTCAGTAGGTGTGGGGGAGCTGGTGGCGGTCTATTTGATTATGCGGGGTAAAAACATAACGATGGCCATTGCCGTGGCTGTTATTCTTACCGCGTGCAGCGTCTGGCCAGCGATTGTATTTTATCTTTACCAGGGTAGCGCTATTGTCTGGCCGGTGTGGCTGTTTGCCGGGGCAGGAGCGGTAGCCGGCGGAATTATCGCACGGCGTGTGGTACTCGCGTTTCGGCCGGTTCAGCTAAAACTGTTTTTTGGCTTATGGGTGTTACTTATGGGATTAAGCGGAATTGTCTAACAATATCATTTACCAATTGATTTTAAGATAAACAAAATGGCCGGCAGCCCGGTTATGCGATTTGCCGCAAAATAAATAAAACAGTGAAAAGACAAGAGCGCCCCGGGCGCTCTTGTTAGAATGTTAACGCGAAATTTAGTTTTCAGATGGGTTGTAAGGCAGTGAAGACTGGTGGGCAACAATTCGTAAATCGCCTTCGCTGTCTTTAACATAGGCAAAGGTATACTCAACTTTGGTTTCACCGCCGCTGGTATCGGTAAAAAAGTAGTTACCCATTGCCACCGCCATCCTGCAACTGTTATTGATAATTCCGACATTATCAAACTTAACGTTAGTATAAGGCGCGATCGCAAAGCCTTTGTCTTCCTCGTACGCGTCGTTGCCTCCTACGAAATAAGACAGGGCCGCATCAAAACTGGAGCGAAACTGATCGTTAGAGGCAAGTGTTGGTTTGAATAATACGCTGCTTAAATCATACCCATACATATCCTGTATAAAATCAGCCGCCTCTTTAGAATAATCGCCATCGTTGCTATACACACTGCCAATGCGTACGATACCGTCTCCCCACATTTTTTGTGCCTGCACAACTTCTCGCTCGGTAATACATTCATCTGAATACAACAAAGCGTTGTCCAGAGCTTCAGCCTTTAACTGGGTAGAATTATTTTTGTCAGAGGCGTTAACTTCAGGGTTTGCAACAGCATTACAACCTGAGAACATCACAACAGCAGTGAGAGCAAGTGCTGATTTTAACGCTGGCTTGTTACGTATTTTCATTGTCTGACTCCTCGTCATCTGGGTGCAAACTAAATCATTTCAATTATTTGTCTCGACGCAGATCGATATCGAGCGTGATAACTGAAGTCTAGACAGGAATGATTACGGGTACTTTTGCGCTGGATTAAAAAGAGATTAACGAGACATTAAAAATAGATGAATACGCTGGCAGACATACAACAATAAGAGGCAGAAACGTTAGCTTTGCAGTGTATTAATGGCAAAGTTTTGTGGTCCGCATCAAAAATTGGATCGAACAAAGACAGTATGCTGGCGCAAACGAAGACTTTTCTGCATGGACAATAACGGCACTATTTACATAGTATCAGGTGCCCAGCCAGGTGCTGGCGTCGGATTTGGCACCTAAAGTATTCTGGCACCACACAGTATCACTGCAATTTGTGAATATCGCGCGCTGGCGGCCATTTCCGTTCTTTTGCACAGATAAGTAAATAAAGGCCAAGCGTAATACAGGGAATATTCGTCGAAACAGGGTTGAATGCTTCAATCAAAAAAGCAGGCATAAACAATCCTGTGAAAATAATAAGACCGATTAGCGCCACAATGTTTAATGCCATAAGCAGTGCGGACTTATAAAAGCAGATAATTAAAACACCAAAAATGATTTCGCTGACACCTGCCAGCTTTATAAACCAGAACGTTTGCCCTGCGGATAAACCTATACTGCTGGATAGTTGCCATTCAAGGGGAGCAATGGTAAGTATTTTGGGAAAGAGGCCCTGATAGATCCAGACAAAGCCCAGGGTAAATCGTACAAGGTTCACAACGTTCAATTGACTCATCCTGAAATGATAAATGAAAGATACCGCTACTGTCGCTCAGGTAATGGTTACTCATGCTTTTTCTACTATGGACCCGGGGCATGACAAGATGCAGTGGCGTAATTATCTGTCAAATCGCCTCTGTGTATGCCTTACACGCAAGCCAGTGTTTTGCACAGACGCAAAGCATTATTCTGTGTAGCTAAACCAATTTTAAAGGATAGCGTAACCACTATTAAATTGTTCTAAAGAGTTAACTATGGCAATTGTCCCTTCGTATGAGCCGCAAAATCCCTACACCCTTACGCAACCGGCCTGGTCTCGCGATGCCGTGATCTATCAGGTGAATACCCGCCAGTATAGTGTGGCAGGTAATTTTGCCGCGGTTGAAGCAGACTTACCCCGAATCAAAGCGTTGGGCGCTGATATCATATGGCTGATGCCCATCCACCCGATTGGTGAAAAAAACCGAAAAGGTGAACTGGGCTCACCGTATGCAGTGAAAGACTATTTTGGCATAAATCCGGAATTTGGCGATGAGAATGATTTGCGGTCATTAGTGAATGCTATCCACAATAAGGGGATGCGCGTCATTCTGGATTGGGTACCTAATCACAGCGCATGGGACTGCAACTTAGTGGATTCACATCCTCAGTGGTATGCCCGTGACTTCAAGGGAGATTTCAGGCCGTCACCATGGTGGGACTGGGATGATATCATCGAGTTTGATTATGCACAGGCGGGCTTACGTGAGTACATGATAGAAGCAATGTCTTACTGGATTAAACATTTCGACATCGATGGATACCGCTGTGATGTGGCCGGTTATGTCCCTAATGATTTCTGGTTTCAGGCTCGTCAGGCTTTAGACCAGTTAAAGCCCGTTTTTATGCTGGCGGAGTGGGAAAATCGCGATTTACATGAAAAAGCGTTTAATATGACCTATGCGTGGAGCTGGCACGAAACACTTCATGGGATCGCCAAGGGCGAACTTTGCCTGGATAAACTAAGGAAATACTATTCATGGAACGAGCGTGCCTGGCCTGATTCGGCGTATCGAATGACGTTTGTTACCAATCATGACATGAACGCCTGGGATGGCACGCAGGAAGAATTGTTCGGAGAGCTACTTCATGCCGTTATTGTACTTTCGGTATTGGGTGAGGGGATGCCACTGCTGCACAATGGCCAGGAAGCTGGGGACAGCAAACGCCTGGCATTTTTTGAGCAAGATCCCATTGCCTGGCACTCTCATGAGGTGGGCGATTTATATACTCGGCTTATAGCCATAAAAAAACAGACACCGGCGCTACATAATGGCCTTTTCGGCGCTACCATGATTCAGATTCCTAACAATTGTATGAAGCAGGTTTTCAGCTTTACCCGGATGCAGGGAAGCGAAAAAGTTGTCGTTATTCTCAACCTTTCCCATGAAGCGGTGGACGTTTCATTTAATTCCCAGCTATGGCCTGGCGAGTATCAAAATGTGCTTGATAATACGCGGTTCACCGCTGAACCCTCCACCACACTCGCCATTGCGCCCGGGGGATATAAGGTATTCAAGCATTGTACGTCAGTGCAGTAGAAACCCAACAGTGACTTGATCTTGTGCGCTTCCGTTTATCGTTAATAACTGTGGCGCAGCTCTCTTTGCCATAAGAATAGGCCGGTCATATAAAGCAGGCTGACACAGAGGCTGAAATCCAGCGAACCCTCCCATTTTACAGTTGCAGGGATAACCTGGGTGCTGGCTTAGCTCAAGGGAATATATGGGCGCGTTACCTGCAGACTAAAAAATTATGCGGCAAAGAAACAGGCTTCTCACCATTGGAATAAATTATCTGGCATAATGCGCTTTTTGTTGTTGTTCGGGTGATTATGCCATCAATTTCTTCTGTATTTTCTGCCAACGGTCTGCTGGCGAGCGCAATTGACGGCTTTGTCCCCCGTGATGCGCAGACGGATATGGCCAGGGCAGTAAAAACTGCTCTGGATAAAAAGCACAGTCTTATTGTGGAAGCCGGCACCGGCACCGGTAAAACATTTGCCTATCTTGCCCCTGCGTTGATGGGCAAGGGCAAAGCTATCGTTTCCACCGGCACCAAAAATCTGCAGGAACAACTCTATCATCGTGATTTACCACTGGTGAAAAAAGCGCTGGGTAGTATGCGTAAAACCGCATTACTTAAAGGACGTTCTAATTACCTGTGCATTCATCGGTTGGCGCAACACGGCGGCAACTCTACATTGCTGGAAAAAGAAACGCTGGATCAGCTCTCTGCTGTGAAAACCTGGTCAACTACGACCAAAACCGGGGATATGGGGGAGCTAAAAACGCTACCTGAAGACGCCCGGGTATTGCCTATGGTGACCTCGACAGTGGATAACTGTCTGGGCCGTGATTGTCCCGATTACGAGGACTGTTATCTGGTTAAAGCGCGGCGCAATGCGTTGGATGCTGATGTGATTGTGGTCAACCACCACTTGTTTTTTGCTGATATGGCGTTAAAGGATACAGGATTTGGTGAACTCATCCCCGAAGCGGATGCCGTCATTTTTGATGAGGCCCACCAGATTCCGGATATTGCCAGTGATTACTTCGGCGAAGCGCTGTCTACCCGTCAACTGAGTGAGATGGCAAAAGATATTACCCTGCTGTTTCGTACCGTATTAAAAGATGCTGCTCAATTAGATAAAGCCGCCGATAAATGCCGCATCGTCGCGGCCGATTTGCGTCTGCTGTTCCCCGAAACCCCGCAACGGGGTAACTGGGTGGAGGCCATGGAGCGGGAAGACGTGCAGACCCAAATAAGTCGTCTGGCTGATGCATTAAGCGTCTTACACGAGGTATGTAAACTTAATATCGGTAGGGATAAAGATTTGGACAATCTGTACGAACGGATTGTCCAGGCGCGCGAGCAGCTTGATGCGTTCAGAAACACCGAGCAAACTGGGGTGAGTCTGTGGTATGAAACCAGTCCGCGACATTTGGTATTGCACCTTACCCCGCTGTCCATTGCCGCTAAATTCCGCCGGTTTATCAGCGATCCGCCCCGGGGCTGGATTTTTACCTCGGCCACGTTGATGGTGGACGACGGTTTTGAGCATTTTCAGCGTCGCATGGGCCTGGAAGAGGCCACCACCCTGGGGCTTGATAGCCCGTTTAACTATCAGGAACAGGCGTTATTATGTGTGCCACGGTATCTGCCCGAACCTAATAGCTTGCAGTTAAGAAAGACATTACTGGATACTGCTAAATCGCTGATAAAAGCCAGTCGGGGACGCTGCTTTTTATTGTTTACCAGCCACGCCATGCTTAAAGAAATAGCGGCAAAACTGGCTAATGAGATTGATAACCCATTGCTGGTGCAAGGCACCACCACCAAACAGGCGTTACTGGCTGAATATCTGGCTAATGAGGAAGCCGTGCTACTTGGCACGGGCGCTTTTTGGGAAGGTGTGGATGTGCGCGGAAGCGACCTGGTGTGTGTGATGATCGATAAACTGCCTTTTGCCTCACCCGACGATCCACTGCTACAGGCACGGATGGAGGATGTGAAAAAGCGCGGAGCCAATCCCTTCGCAGCTATCCAGATTCCGCAGGCAGTCATTACCCTGAAGCAGGGCGCTGGTCGGCTAATCAGGGATCCCAGTGACAAAGGTGTGCTGGTAATTTGTGATAACCGGCTGGTAACCAAACCCTATGCAAAAACCTTTCTGGCTAGTCTGCCGGATATGCGGCGTACCCGCAGCCTGAAGCAGGTTGAAGACTTTTTGTCAGAGATAGAATAGAAGCGAAAATAATGAAAGTACTTGCTATTGATACAGCCACCGAAGCACTGTCAGTTGCCTTACAGGTTAATGATGAAATCAGTGATCAATTTGAAATTTGTCCGCAACAACATAGCCAGAAATTGCTGCCTCTGGTTAAGGCTGTGTTAGCGGACGCGGGTGTGTCCCTGCAACAGCTTGATGCGTTGGTATTCGGTCATGGGCCGGGAAGCTTTACCGGCGTGAGAATTGCCACCGGAATGGTACAGGGCCTGGCATACGGTGCACAGTTGCCGGTGGTGGGCGTGAGTACGCTGGCGGCTATGGCTCAGCAGGCCATAGCGACCACCGGGGCGCAGAGAGTCGTCAGCGCAATTGATGCCCGCATGAGCGAAGTGTATCTGGGGCAGTTTGTTAATCACCAGGGGCTGGCTCTTGCTGACAGTGAGGAAGTCGTGTGCAGCCCTGATGATGCTGTCGCACAGCTTCCTGCTATCAATTATCAGACGGCAGGTACCGGGTGGCAGGCTTTTGAACCGCTTCAACAGGCGCGTCACAATGCCACCAATACAGATATTCTGTATCCTCACGCGCGGTATATGTTAGCACTGGCGCAACCGAAAATTGCGGCCGGCGAAGGGGTAGAAGCTATGTCGGTCATGCCAGTATACTTGCGCGATAAAGTTACCTGGAAAAAATTACCAGGCAGGGAGTGACGCTTACCTTGTAAAGTAAAAAAAGGTACAATTTTTGCAGTGGTCAGAATTCAGATGTTTTAAACGAGCACATTCACGTAATTTGTACGTTAGTAGCTGGCAACGTGAAAGGAATCACGCTGTGCTCAAAATTAACACTGATATAATCATCTTTCAAAGGCATAGTATTCGCAGTAAATACACCCATGGAAATTCATTCTTCATTAGCCATAGCCCGGCAGTATGACCGGTCACAGACGACTAAGCCTGAGCCCGTTAAACAGGACCAGGAAAGGAATACTCGCCCCTCACAAACCATTAATGCCGCTACTTTCTCAAGACTGGCGCCTTCTACGGATACCCTCAACAAAGCACACCAATTTCATTCTGACGCGATATATGATCAGCCACAGGGCAAAGCCCAGCTTGCTGTAACTGAATATATGAGTCTGGAAAGAGAGCAAAAACGCGACGCGATACGCGATATGATGGGCGTTGATCTTTACGCTTGAGCAAGTCAGTCTTATTTATTCAGCTTTTGTTCATCCGCCTGTAAGATAATACCGTATGGGTTATTACGCGTTAAAAAAGGTGGGTTATGTTTACACGAATATGTATCGTGCTTTCGCTGATTTTTCTTACAGTCAGCTGCGCTATCGTTCCTGATGATATTGAAGTTGCTGATGAAAAAGCGCTGGTCAGTTATAAAGGGGCGGCGACACAGGGTGCTGAAGCTGCAGGCAGTATGGCTCGCTGGGGAGGAATTATTGTCAATGTTGAGAACAAGCCTCAGAAAACGCTGGTGGAAGTTGCGCATTTTCCGCTGGTCAGTTACGGGAAACCTAACACATCAGACTCGACCGTGGGCCGTTTTAAAGCCCAACTGGATGGTTTTGTTGATCCCATTGTGTTTGAGGAAGGCCGAACTGTGACTTTCGTAGGGGAGTTGGGCGAGCCAGTTGCGGGCATGGTGGGAGAGCAGCCGTATACTTATCCGCTTATAAAAGCCACCGGCTACCATCTGTGGCGGGAAACCTCTACGTATGACATTTCGCCGATGTATTTTCATTATGGAATGGGTTGGTATTCGCCTTTTTATTATCGTTATGCGCCTTTTAACAGTTGGCAATTTGGCCCGGCATGGGGGTTCCCCGGTTCACGAATTCGGGTGATTGAAAGCCGGGATCCTAATCGTCGCCGCGTAGATGGATCCCCTTTGAAGCCATCTGCAGTTGCGCCGACACGGAAAATCCGGAGTGAAAAAAGAACGCGAGCCGTGCCGGTCCGAGGGGGCGAACAGCGTGAAGAAAGGTAGGCAAAATATTGCCTGAGACATGCAGCACCTTGCCGCTTCAACGGCAAGGTGCTGCCGTTTTATGCACATCAAGATAGGATAGTTTATGCTACAAACTGAGTTTCGAGCTGGTCCGGTAACCATGACCGCTTTAGACAATCAGGGCAGTGGAGAAGTCGTCATTGGTTTACATGGCTTTCTTGACAATGCGGCAAGTATGGAAGGTCTGGCGCCTTATGTGCACAATTATCGTTATATTGCACTGGACTTAGCTGGCCATGGAGGTGCCACACATCGACCCCACGGGACGCATTACAACCTGCTCGATTATATTCAGGATCTTCACGCTTTTATTCAGGAGCAAGCTTTTGATTCAGTTATCCTGATGGGCCATTCTTTAGGGGGGATTCTTGCCTCGCTCTACGCAGCAGTATTTCCAGAAAGTGTCAGGGGGGTCATCAGCATTGACGCCTGTGGTCCGCTTACTGAGCCTGAATCTACTTCAGCGGCCCAGATTCGAGAGTCAGTGGAAAGTCGCTGGCGTAAAACCAGAAACCGACTTCGGGTGGTGGATTTGGAAAAAGCGATAGCGGCCAGATGTGAAGTCAGTGACATCAGCGCAGAGCATGCGCGCATGATCCTTCGTAGAAATCTGACTCAGGATGCCGGCGGCCATTATTTCTGGGCCAGCGATCCCAAATTACGCACAAAATCCTCGCTAAGGCTGACCGAAGGGCAAGCACAGGCGCTGATGGAAAATATTCGCTGTCCAGTGTTGTTTATTGCTGCCTCTGATAGTTTTAAAACTGTCGATAAAGTTTTCAGTCAACGGCAGGACTGGTTTGTTAATGCCTCGTGTCTACAATTTGCAGGCGGGCACCATATTCACATGGAAAAACCAGATGAAGTAGGTGCTGCTATCCGTCATTTTGTTGAACAATTGTAAACGCGGTCATTTATCTTTACGTTCGCTTCCGCTACTATAGCCAAGTAATCTGACCAGTTGCGCATTTCTTATACGGTGCGGGCTGGGCTAAAGGTAAAAGAATAATAAGTAGGAGGTTTTGTGGAGAAAACCTGGCTTGAGCATTATGACCCACGGGTCTCTGCAGACATCGATCCGGACCGCTATTCATCAGTTGTCGACATTTTCGAACAATCTATTTCAGAGTATGGTGACAATACAGCCTATATAAACATGGGCCATAAAATGAGCTTCAGTGAACTTGATGCTCAGACAAAGCAATTTGCAGCCTATCTGCAAAACAGCGGGCTGAAACGAGGCGATGCGGTTGCGATTATGATGCCCAATTTGCTTCAGTATCCGATAGCCATGTTTGGTATCTTGCGTGCCGGAATGGTGGTAGTAAATGTTAATCCTTTGTATACCGCCCGCGAGCTAAAGCATCAGTTAACCGATGCCAATGCTAAGGCTATTGTAATAGTTGAAAACTTTGCCTGTACACTGGAGCAAGTAGTCAAAGATACACCGGTTGAGCAGGTTTTATTGACCTCACTGGGAGATATGCATCCGGCCCCGAAACGGTGGGTAGTCAATTTTGCGGTTAAATATGTCAAAAAAATGGTGCCGTCTTATCAATTGCCTGAGGCGGTGCCATTTAGAGCCGCGTTGAAAAAGGGTGAAAGTCAAACCTTTACGCGCCCCCAAATCAGTGGCGAGGACCTGGCGTTTTTGCAGTACACCGGCGGCACCACAGGCGTATCTAAGGGCGCAATGCTGACCCATCGCAATATGATAGCCAACCTTGAGCAGGTTTCAGGTATTCTTGAGACGGTAATTGATAAAGGCAAAGATTTGGTGGTCACAGCATTGCCGCTTTATCATATCTTCGCTCTGCTGGCTAACGGCTTACTATTTCTTAAATATGGCTGTCCCAACCTGTTGATTACCAATCCGCGCGATATGAACGGGTTTGTCAAAGAGTTAGACAAATATCCTTTCGCGATCTTGCCTGGCGTAAATACCTTGTTCAACGGTTTGTTAAATACTCCCGGATTCAGTGAATTAGACTTTTCTCATTTCAAGTTTGGCTTGGGCGGGGGCATGGCAGTTCAACGTCCGGTGGCCGAAAAGTGGCAGAAAGTTACTAATACAGTTCTACTGGAAGGGTATGGTTTGACTGAATGCTCCCCGGTAGTTGCGGTAACACCGCCACAAATCAGTGAATATAAAGGAAGCATTGGTTTACCCGTGCCATCCACCGAGATTAAATTGCTGGATGATGATGGCAATGAAGTGGGTGAGGGTGAACCTGGCGAACTATGGGTGAAAGGCCCGCAGGTTATGCGGGGTTACCTGAACCGGGACGAGGCCACAGCTGAAATTCTTAAAGATGGCTGGCTTGCTACCGGGGATATTGCTGAGGTAGATAAAGAGGGTTACTTCTATATTGTTGATCGGAAAAAAGATATGATTCTGGTTTCCGGCTTTAACGTGTTTCCCAATGAAATTGAGGAAGTGGCCGCCATGCATGATAAAATTGTAGAGGCCGCTGCGATTGGAGAAAGCCACGAAGTTAGTGGTGAAGTGGTTAAACTTTATGTGGTCAGAAACGATGAGTCGTTAACGGAAGAAGATGTGATTAAGCATTGCCGGGCCCACTTAACTGGCTATAAAGTGCCTAAGCATGTGGTTTTCAAAGAAGAGCTACCCAAGACAAATGTGGGCAAGATCCTGCGGCGGGAGCTGCGCGACTAATTTGCGACCAACTTACGTTGCATCATTATGGTGTCAACCTACAGATTAAGGGACAGCCGGCATTTGCCGGCTGTTTTTTTGGAATATGAAATATCAACTCATAACAACCAGTGAACAACTACGCAATGTCTGCGCGATGGCAGCCAGTCATGCTGCCATCGCGCTGGATACTGAATTTGTGCGAACCCGCACCCTTACGCCCCGGCTAGGTTTGTTGCAGTTATACGATGGCGAGCAACTGGTGTTAATTGATCCGCTCCAGATAAGTGATATGCAACCATTTATCACGCTAATGGAAAATCCTGACGTGGTGAAAGTCCTGCATTCTTGTTCAGAAGACCTGGAAACCTTTCTCAATGCTTTTAGTACCGTTCCCACGCCCGTTTTTGACACACAATTTGCTGCGGCATTGTTAAATATTGGGCCTTCATTAGGCTACGCCCGTCTGGTTGAAATTCTAAGCGGCGTGGTACTGGATAAAGGCGAGTCCCGGACTGACTGGCTGGCCAGGCCCTTAAGTGAAAAACAGCTTCACTATGCGGCAAACGATGTTTTGTATCTGCTACCAGTGTACGAAACGATAAATAAGCAGATTACTGAACTTGGTAAACTTGGTTGGGTATTTGATGAGATGAATACCCTGGTGGCAAAAAAAGCGGCCAGCATGCCGCCTGAATATGCTTACCTGTTAATTAAAAATAATTGGCGGTTAAATACTGAACAGTTGACGGTGTTGCAACACCTCGCAGCATGGCGTTTAGGCATGGCCCGCGAAAAAGATTTGGCTATAAACTTCGTACTAAAAGAATCAATTATGTATGAAATTGCTATGCGACTTCCCGATAACAGGAATTCACTTAGTCATGTGACGGGAATGATTGGGCCTACCATGCGCCGTTTTGGTGAAGTTATTCTTGAGATAGTGAATAAAGCGAGGGAAGAATTTCGTGATTTACCTGCTGAAAAACGCGTGCCAAGTCCATCAAGACTGGTGGATTTTCCGGGTTATAAAAAAAACCTGGCGCTGCTAAAACAGGCAGCCGATGACATTGCCCGGAACCAGAATGTGCCGGTGGAGGTTATCGCCTCTAAAAAACAGCTCAACCAGGTGCTAAAATGGTATTGGTTTGATATTGATGAGACTCGGGTTCAGGGCTTGCTACCAGATTTGTTAACGGGTTGGCGTGCGCCTCTGTTTGCTTCATATCTGGATAAAATTCTCGGCCCAGTTGAAAAGAGTTAACTTATGCTTTGCGCAGTTTATAAAACAAACAAAAAAGAAGGTATGTACCTGTACCTTCCTGAAAAAGATAATTTCGACGATGTTCCTGACCAATTAATGCACCAATTCGGCAAGCCAGAACTGGCTATGCTATTGCCACTGCATAAACGCGAAACATTGGGGCGTGTCTCCAAAGAAACATTGGTCAATGCGCTTAACGATAAAGGTTATTACTTGCAAATGCCCCCTAAAGAAACCGACTTACTGGTAGAGCATCGGCTTTCATTGGGTTTGTCCCCCCGGGAAGAGGCGAAAAAATTCTGATGAGATATGTGTTCAGCGCCATGATGCTGTGTTGCATGGTTTTTTTCTGCGTACATGTTCAGGCTGACGACCAGCCCAAAAATGAAGCGGCCTTTCAAGACTATGTGAAAGGGTTAAAATCAGAAGCGATTGACAGAGGATATGACAAGACCTGGCTGGAAAAATTGCTAAAAGAGGTGACGTTTCGGCCCACCGTAGTCAAAGCTGATAACAACCAGCCTGAGAAAAAAATCACCCTCGATAGCTATTTGGCTACCCGGGTGCCAGATTGGAAAGTCGATCAGGCGGTAGCAATGTTCGATGAGCACCGGGCGTTACTGGAAAAGATTGGACGAGACTATGCCGTACAGCCTCGATTTATTGTTGCGCTGTGGGGGAATGAGTCCAATTTTGGAAAAATACAGGGTAAGCATGACGTTTTATCAGCATTAGCTTCGCTGGCCTTCGAAGGGCGGCGGGAAGCACTATTTAAAAAGCAGTTCTTTGCCGCGCTGCAAATATTAGAGGAAGGCCATGTCGAAAAAGCCCGGTTTGTTGGTTCCTGGGCCGGCGCTATGGGCCAGAGCCAGTTTATGCCTACCTCATTTTTGACCTATGCTGTTGATTATAACGGAGATGGCAAAAAGGATATCTGGGGTACACCTGCCGACGTTTTCGCCTCTATTGCTAACTTTTTGCATAGTGAGGGATGGAAGAGCGACTATACCTGGGGACGTCAGGTTACACTCCATGAAAACTATATCGGTGAGCATGCAGGACTGAAGACCTTCGATTCGTTGCAGACATGGCAATCCCGGGGAGTACGTCGCTATGATGGTTCAGATTTGCCGCAGGCAGATATAAAAGCTTCATTAATTATGCCTGATGGTCTCGATGGCAGGGTGTACCTTGTCTATAATAATTTTCACACGCTTATGAAATGGAATCGGTCGACGTATTTTGGCGTTTCGGTGGGTTACCTTTCAGATCGAATCAAAAAAGGACATTGATATGTACCGTCACCTGGATAATCTGGATTTACCAATAGACTTGCCCATAGGCAAAGTAGTCTGCGTAGGCCGGAATTATCTGGATCACGTCAGGGAAATGAATACCAAAGTCAGCGAACAGGCTTTGTTGTTTATGAAGCCCACTACCGCTTTATGTCATCTGCAGCAGCCGATAAAAATACCGGCGCAAAGAGGGCAGTGTCATAACGAGGTGGAAATTGCAGTATTGATTAAAGATCGGCTGTGCAATGCCAGCGAGGAAACGGTCTCTGGTGGCTTGTGGGGCATCGGTATGGGCCTTGACCTTACACTACGCGATATTCAGTCAACACTTAAGCAGCAGGGTCACCCGTGGGAGCGGGCGAAAGCATTCGATGCCAGTTGTCCGGTCTCAGGCTTTGTGCCTGCTTCGCAAATTCCGGCATTGCAGGCGTTAAGTTTTACGTTGTCGGTGAATAATGAAGTTCGACAACAGGGCAACACAAAAGATATGATACGCGGCATTATTTCGCTGATAGCAGAAATATCTGAATCCTTTACCCTTGAAAGCGGAGATATCGTAATGACGGGCACCCCCAGCGGCGTTGCTGCCTTACATCACGGTGATAATGTTGAAGCTTCTCTGGATGGCTATTTTCTTATTCAAACCAATGTTGTTGCTGTATGACCGAAAAATTCTGGGAAACCAAGCCGTTAAGTGAAATGTCCGAGCAGGAGTGGGAATCATTATGTGATGGTTGTGCAAAATGTTGTCTGCACAAGTTCATTGAAGATGACGACGCTGATGAGGCTATCAGCACAGATGCTGCCCAACCTGAAGAGGAAATTCATTACACCAATATTGTCTGTACACTGTTAAACACCAAAACATGCAGTTGCAGTCAGTACGAACGTCGTACCGAACTGGTCCCGGATTGTGTCAAACTCACCAAAGATAATCTCAAAGACATTTTTTTCATGCCGCCAAGCTGTAGCTATCGTCGGCTATATGAAGGACGAGGCTTGCCTTCCTGGCACCCGTTATTAAACCAGGGAAAAAAGTCGGCAATGCATCAAAATGGAATGTCAGTACGGGGTAAAACTGTCTATGAAAGTGATGTTGATTTGGCTGTATTTGAAGATTATATAGCACTCTGGCCCATTAAAGATCTCGATTAAGGGGCCTCTTTACATCGTCAAGACAATTACATTGCTGAGGTAGTCAGCCAGCCAGCAGCGCGTATAAATACGCATCGCGACCAAATATTCTCTTTCGGCACAAACCTTCTTTATCAGCGCCAAGTTTCTCGGCAACGCGCATACTGGCTTTGTTGCCTGGTTCGATAAAAAGCTCAAGCCGATGCAAATTAATTTGTGAGAACGCCATTTTAGCCAGACTTTCACACAGGTTGACAGCCAGACCATTACCACACGCTTCTGGTCTAATCCAGTAACCCAGGTTCGCTGTAGCGTGCAAAGGGTGGATATAATTGATAATACCCATACCCAGACAAACACCATCACCCATTAAAAGATAGGTTATCCCGTAGCCTGATTCGCGCTTTTTTTCCATTTCCTCAATGCACTGTCGCGTCGCAGAAGGGGTCAAGGGGCACAGCGAATTGCCCAGCCAGGGCCTCACATGACCGGAGGATGCGCGACAGGCATCGCACAAGCTGTCCTGATGCTTGTAAGCGAGACGTACGACAGAGATGTTCCCATACCCAGATGATGCCACCGGCAACCTGGAGGGGAGAGTTCTGAGATCGCTCAAATGTGTTTTTTACCTACGATACGACTGATAAAGACAATAACAAATACGATCAGATACGCCGCAAAGATTACTCTCATCCATTCTGCCATGCCCATAGCCAAAAATTGCCAGCTATTTTCTGTACAGTCTCCTTTAGCTGCAAATATCGTGGGCAACCACTCATGTAGCGGCATAAATGTAGGAAAATTGGGAACAATTTCACAACTTGCAAAAAAAGGATTTTTCGCATTAAGTATTTCTATGTGCTCCAGCGCAATGAGTAAACCCCAACCGGCTGAAACAACCCAACCAGCAAACCCCAGCAGCCGTGTTACCCCGTTATTTTTAAGCAGTACTAACAGAGCCGATAGCAGAATACCGTAGACAGCAGTGCGCTGATATATACACATGATACAGGGCTCTAAACCCATGCCATACTGGAAGTAAAGCGCGACAATCTGTAACGCCAGCGCCGATAAAAACAATATAAACCAGGCCGACTTTCTGTCGGCCATCTGACTAATAAAATGAATCATAAATGGCTTTAATTACCTCTTAGTGAGCGTTCTCGCTGGATATTGCATCACTATGGTGCTCGATAAGATGTAAGTCATGCAGCATTTGTGTAGCGTCCAGCAAGCCATAATACGTTGCCAGTAAACCGACCAGGGTCAGCACAATGGTATAAGGCAACGCCATAATTACCATTTTACCGTAAGATAACCTCAACAGCGGCGCTATTGCTGAAGTCAGCAGAAATAAGAATGCTGCCTGTCCGTTAGGTGTTGCTACGCTAGGCAGATTGGTTCCGGTATTAATCGCTACCGCCAGCAAATCGAACTGGTCACGGGTGATCTGGCCTTCTTTTAGCGCTGCGGTTACTTCGGTGATGTAGACAGAACCAACAAACACATTATCAGACACCATGGATAAAACACCATTGGCAAGATAGAACATAACCAGCTGTGTTTTACCTTCAAAGCTCAGTACCCACTGGATAACCGGTTGAAAAAGCCCTTGATCGATAATTACAGCGACAACGCCAAAAAATACACAAAGCAGGGCAGTAAAAGGTAAGGCTTCTTCAAATGCTTTGCCCAATGCATGTTCTTCAATAATGCCACTCATAGATGTAGCGAGAATGATAACGGACAGACCGATTAAGCCTACCGAAGCAAAGTGGCCGGCAAGTCCAACAATCAACCATACTCCAATCAGCGCCTGAACAGCCAGACGTGCAGTGTCACGCCTGGTGCGCTCCTGGTCGGTATGTTTGTCATATTGCACAAGAATATCGCGGACAGCTAACGGTAATTTGGCGCCGTAGCTAAACAATTTTGTTTTTTCAAGTAACACAGTGGTGAGCAGACCGGCAATAAAAACAGGTACAGTAATGGGCGACATTCGAATAAAGAACTCTAGGAAGCTCCAGCCGGCTTTATCAGCGATAATCAGGTTTTGGGGTTCACCCACCATTGTCATGACCCCACCCAGCGCAGTACCCACGGCTGAATGCATCATAAGATTGCGTAAAAACGCCCGGAAGTTCTCGAGATCGTTACTGCCAAGCTCTCGCACTCCATCGTCAGAGGTGTGGTCATGGGGATGATGAAACTCTTTACCCGAGGCAACTTTATGATAAATAGTATAAAAGCCCAGTCCCACGCTGATGATGACCGCAACCACTGTCAGCGCATCGAGAAATGCCGAAAGAAACGCGGATGCCGTAATAAATGCCAATGAAAGTATCAGCTTATTACGTACTTTTATTACCAGTTTGGTAAACAGATAAAGCAACAGGTCTTTCATAAAAAAGATACCCGCGACCATGAATACCAGCAATAGCAGTACCTCTAAATTGACTTCTATTTCATGCAGCATGTGCTCCGGCGATGTCATGCCGATAAACATGGCTTCGATGAGCAATAGTCCGCCAGGCTGAAGGGGATAACATTTTAGTGCCATTGCCAGCGTGAAGATAAATTCGATGACCAGCAGCCAGCCTGCCAGGTAACTATCGAACATAAATACAAAGGGGTTTGCTATAAGGCAGGCGATGATGGCCTTTTTGTACCAGTCAGGCGCATGACCCAAAAAGTTGCTGTACAGGGCCATAGGCATTGAAGTTTGCATGACAGTTATCCTTTTACCACTTCAAAGAGATATTATCTTGTTTACTGTGCGCGAAGGTGCAAACAGCATTTGAGTTATCGGCTAAGCGAAGCTATTCGTTACCCTTTTTGAAAATGAATGTTAAGACTAGCGCAAAAGAAACCATTGCGGAAGAAAGGGAGAGTGAATTCTTAGTAAAATAGGCGTTTAGTCTAATATCGTGCCAATGGCCTGTTTTTCCACAATTAGCTGTCAGCGGGTGCTACACATAAAAGCGTCCGCGATTTGTACGGGGAGATACGCTGCTCTTCATCTCACTGCAACTTAACTGGCTTCACCCATATGTTTATTCGTTTTCTCGATATAGTAAGTCTTAGCTGCCGTAAAAACTTATCAGCGGTAAACAATCTCATGGGAGTATTGGCATTTTGTGAGTCTGCATTTATCAAAGACACGTAAAATTCCCCCCCCAGTGCTTGGTTAGAGTGACAAAAAAAGGCGCTGCGCGGAGATTTCGTTATCTGATGCGCTTAATGCTCTGGCAGCTAAAAAGCGAAACTGCGCTAGCTAAAGTACATGCTTAAGATATACTGCGCTCCTTATTGAAGCTATTCGACATAAATCGTGAGTTTGCCGCTGTGATTACCGTTATTAAAAACGCGAATGTGTTTGCGCCACACGCAGAGGGAATTAACCACCTTGTGTGTGCGGGCAGCAAAATCATATATATGGGTACAACTCTGCCAGCCATGGAACTTCCTCACGAGGAAATTGACGCTGACGGTGGCATGCTTACGCCGGGCTTTATTGATGGTCATACGCATTTAACCGGTGGTGGTGGCGAAGCAGGTTTTGCGACCCGGGTGCCTCCCGTACCGCTGAGTAGATTCACCCGCGCAGGTGTTACCACTGCGGTAGGATTACTGGGTACTGATGATATTACGCGCAGCACCGAGTCGCTGGTAGCCCAGGTTTATGCACTACGTGAAGAAGGGTTTTCAGCGTACTGTTACACCGGCGGATATCATTTGCCACCGACCACGCTTACCGGCTCGGTGCAAACTGATATCGTATTCATAGAACCTGTCGTTGGTGTAGGTGAGCTGGCTATAAGTGATCATCGTTCTAGTCAGCCCACGCTAAACGAGCTGCTAAAAATAGCTTCACAGGCCCATGTTGCACGATTGATGACCGGCAAAGCGGGCATGCTGCATTTACATTTAGGTGACGGTAAGCGGGGCTTAGGCTTAATTCGCGAGGCTTTATCGCAGTCAGAAATCCCACCGCGCACTTATAATCCGACCCACATAAACCGCCAGAAGTTTTTGTTCGAAGAAGCATGTGAGCTGGCTAAGAAGGGCTGTTGGGTAGATGTTACGGCGTTTGAATCAGGCGACGAAGGCTACGACCCAGCCGATGCATTGCAACGCTATATGCAACAGAACTTACCCCAGGATAAACTCACTATCAGTTCAGACGGCGGCGGGTGCTTACCCGATTTTCACGCTGATGGTAGTTTAGCGAAAATGGATTTTGCTGATTCCCAATCTATGACCAATGTTTTTTACGCGCTTGTTGATAATGGGGAAGAGGTATCTCGCTTTTTACCATTTTTTACTAAAAACGTTGCTCAGCTAATGAATTTTCATAATAAGGGCCACATTAGTGTAGGCGCTGACGCCGACATCCTTATTTTTGATAAACATAATAGAATTGAGCATGTCATTGCTTTAGGGCAATTTCATGTGAAGCATAAACAGCAAATTAAAAAAGGCACATTCGAGTAATATTATGCCCTCTCCTAGTATTGATGGCACCCATCGTGGATATGTTATCCCGATTGGTGGTGCGGAAGAAAAAATTGATAACCCGGAAATTTTAGCCAAATTTGTGGCGCTTTGCGGTGGAACGGATGCGGTAATTACCATTATTCCAACAGCGTCTCAGTTAGACGATACCGGGACTCGGTATCAAAAGATATTCAACGAAATTGGGGTCAAAGAAGCCTGCTCATTACCAATTTCTGAGCGTGTTGATGCGCAGAACGAAGATTACGTGAAGATGCTTGAAAAGAGTACGGGCATTTTTGTTACTGGTGGCAATCAACTGCGCCTGTCTACCATTTTGGGCGGTACGCCTATTGCGACAACTATTCGCCAACTTAACGCGCAGGGAGTACATTACGCGGGTACGTCGGCTGGTGCCGCTATTGTCTCACAACATATGATAACCGGTGGTAACACCGGCATAGTACCTACTGAGGATGGTGTTAATCTTGCGCCAGGTATGGGGCTTATCAATACGATTGTGCTGGATCAACACTTTAACCAGCGCAATCGTTTGTCTCGTCTACTGTCAGCGGTATCCTATAATCCTTTCCTTATCGGCATTGGTCTTGATGAAGACACTGCGGCATTTATCAACCCGGACAATGAATTTACCGTCGTTGGCAGTGGTGCCATTACCGTCGTTGATCCCAGCGATATAGAATATTCGTCAATGGCAGAAGCTCGCACCGGTGATGCGCTTACCTTACTAAACTTAAAAGTCCATATCTTAGCGTCAGGTGCACGCTACAGCATCACTGACAGAAAAGCCTTCACCGCATAAGTGGCTTTACTGCCTTATTGACTTGCTGCCAGCCAGTATAAGCATATTTTAAAAAGCCCGCCTGTCATCGTCCAGGCTGGCTTTTTGACAATGCGCAACGGAATGCCTGCGACAAACGCTCTGTTCTCACTCGACGCCTTTACCTGATATTTCAATCTGCTATAAGCCGATTTGCCGAAACATCACTGCCCGCAGCAGGTTTGTTTGGATCTGACCCTGTTTATTCTGTAGTGTTATCGAATAATCTGGGTAATAAAGAAAGGTAAATTGGTCTAATGAAGATTTTAAGTCAGAATGTGTATGTTGGACCCAATGTTTACGCTAATTTCCCGGTTATATGCTACCAGATAGATATCGGTGAGCTAGAGAGGTGGCCCTCAGTAAAACTCGGTCGAGGATTTATTGATGGGTTAGTAGCAGCCATACCAAGCTTGCAACAGCATGGTTGCTCCTATGGCAAAGAAGGTGGTTTTCTGCGTCGTCTAAACGAGGATGAGGGGACCTGGATTGGTCATATTTGGGAGCATGTTGCCATAGAATTGCAGAATTTGGCGGGGTCTGCGGTTTCTTTCGGGCGTACTCGCAGCTTAGAAAATGAAGGCTGCTATTATGTTGTGTACCAGTATCATCAGCGCGATGTGGGTATCAAGGCTGGCGCACTGGGACTAAAACTTCTCAAGCACTTAATGCCTGATGAGGTCCAGCAGGCCATTAATGCCGATATAGAGGCAGATTTTGACTTTAACGATGAGTTAACAGCCTTTATCAAAATGGCGCAACGAAAGGAATTTGGTCCAAGTACCGCTTCATTAGTCGCCGCCGCAGAAAGCCGTGATATTCCATGGCTACGCCTTAATAAGTATAGTTTAGTGCAGTTTGGCCATGGTAAGTATCAGCAGCGTATTCAAGCCACGATTACCAGTGAAACAAAACATATTGCAGTAGAAATTTCCTGCGACAAAGAAGACACCCATAACCTGCTTAATGATCTTGGCTTACCCGTGCCTCAACAGCTTATGGTTTATAGTGAGCAACAAGCTGTTAAAGCCGCTCATCGCATTGGTTTTCCCGTGGTTTTAAAGCCATTAAATGCAAACCACGGAAGAGGGGTAAGTATCAACTTAACCACCGACAAAGAGGTGCAAGCCGCGTTCATTGAAGCGCAGCAGCACGGTACGAGCCAGGCCGTGTTAGTTGAAAGCTATCTGACCGGCTATGACCATCGGATGTTGGTGGTAAATAATGAATTAATAGCAGTAGCCAAGCGTGTCCCCGGCCATGTAGTAGGCGATGGCAAGCATACGATTGCAGAGTTGGTCGACATCGTAAACCTTGACCCCCGGCGTGGTGTAGGGCACGAAAAAGTGTTGACGCGATTAGAGCTTGATAATCAAGCCATACGCTTAATGGAAGAAGCAAGATACACCACAGAGACAGTATTACCAGAAGGTGAGCCCTTCTATCTACGTTCAACGGCAAACCTGTCCACTGGTGGTACTGCTATCGATGTGACCGACATCGTTCATCCTGATAACCGCGATATGGCAATACGTGCCATTCGGGCCATTGGCCTTGATATCGGTGGTGTTGATTTCTTAACCGAAGATATCAGCCGCTCTTATAAAGAAATAGGCGGCGGCATCTGCGAATGCAATGCAGCACCAGGCTTTCGAATGCACGTTGCGCCAAGTGAGGGTCAGCCGCGCGATGTCGCCGGCAAGGTGATGGATATGCTCTTCCCCGCAGGCAAAGACTCACGCATTCCTGTAGCAGCAATCACCGGGACCAACGGTAAAACGACCACGTCCCGCATGCTGGCCAGTATTATGAAAGCCGCAGGTCATACCACGGGGATGACATCAACAGACGGGGTTTATATTGATGGCCACCTTACTGTAAAGGGCGACATGACCGGCCCTACATCTGCACAAATCGTATTGCGCGACCCCAGCGTTGATTTTGCCATTATGGAAACGGCGCGAGGCGGTATTGTAAAGCGGGGCCTTGGTTACCAAACCTGTAATGTTGGCGCTTGCCTTAATATTACGGCAGATCACTTAGGCCAGCGTGGAGTCAATACATTAGAGCAACTTGCTCAGATAAAACGGGTAGTGGTTGAGGTTGCACAGGATTGTGTTGTGCTGAACGCGGACGATATTCACTGTTTGCAGATGGCGGAATTTTGTAGCGCTAAACAAATCTGTTACATCACCATGGACCCGGGACATGGCCTGGTGCGCGAACATATACGTCAGGGCGGTATGGCTGTAGTGCTTGAAAAGGGCATTAGCGGCGACATGATTACCATTTATGACAAAGGCGCACATATTCCGCTACTTTGGACACATTTAATTCCTGCCACCATTGAGGGTAAGGCGTTGCACAACGTTCAAAACGCCATGTTTGCAACGGCGATGGCGTATAGCTTTGACACCAGTTTAGAAGATATCCGTCAGGGTTTGCGCATTTTCAACACCTCGTTTTACCAGGCACCTGGCCGCCTGAATATATTCGATGAACATCCCTTCAAAGTTATTCTCGATTACGCCCATAACCCGGCTGCCATTAAGACTATCTCTGACCTTGCCTCGCGCTTAGACGTGAAAGGTAAGCGTCGGTTAGTCATTGCGATGCCTGGCGATCGTCGTGATGAAGATATTATTGAGGCAGCAAAATCAGTGGCGTCGACATTTGATACATTTGTGTGCAAAGCCGACGATGACAGACGGGGGCGTGGCTATGATGAAGTCCCTCTGCTTCTGAAGAAAACACTTATAGAAGAAGGCGTCGACGACCATGATATTCAGGTTATTCCTAATGAGGAAGAAAGCACAGACGCGGCGTTATCGTCCTGTAACGCAGGCGACTTACTTGTAATATTAGGTGACAATATTACCCGCTGCTGGAAGCAGATCGTGCGTTTTAATAATGATGGTGTCGCGGAATCAACAGAGTCTCAGTTCAACATGACGCCTTCCCAGGATTACCCGGATAAACTATTTGAACCGGTTGAAAATGAATTTGAGTTACAGGAAGGGCAGCGTATCGTAAACGATGAGCGTGGTGTACATATTGTTGTCGAGCGTGATGAAGAGTCAGATTAAATGGAACCGCCGAACAATGTAATACGCCTTGAGTTAGATGAAGTGCGCCGCCTTACGGGGCCAAATCTGTTGTCTGACAACGCCGGAGCCATTATTGATGTGCTGTTTGAAGGTATCGACGCTCAAGCGGTAATTGATTGCTGGCATAAGCATTTGCATGTGATTCAGCAGCAGTTAGCGTGGCATGAAAAAGCCTTTGTGCGGCCATTTGAAGGGGGCGCCAGTATGGCAATCTGCGCCCCCATCGACCTGTTGTACAGTGCCTGTGATGTGATTGAACTGGCGTGGGAATGTTGTATTCTCGACCTGAGCAAACATCATTCTGTACAATCTCAAACCTTACCTGTAGCAAACTTTTCTCGTCGGATAGATGAGCTGCGCACCGCTATCATGGAGCAAAGAAATCCTGCTCTTATCGCAATAGTTCAAGCGGCCACTGAGAATCAGGTACAGTGTCTGGTCGATGATGATGAGGTCAGTGTAGGTACAGGTATTTACGCGCAAACATGGCCAGTAAACGCACTTCCCGATGCAAGCACACTAGACTGGCAACCGGTCAGCGATATTCCATTAGCTTTAATCACCGGAACCAACGGAAAATCGACCAGCGTCAGACTGGCTGCACAAATCGCTAAGGCCGCGCATTTAAACGCCGGCGTTACTTCTACTGATTTTATAAAAGTCGGTGAGCAGATAATTGATGAGGGTGACTTTTCCGGGCCCGGCGGCGCCAGAATGCTATTACGCGACAATCGAACCGAAATCGCATTTTTAGAAGTCGCCCGGGGTGGTTTATTGCGTCGGGGGCTGCCGGTTTATCAGGCAAGTGCAGCCTTAGTGACGAACGTAGCCAGTGATCACTTAGGACAATACGGTATTAATACCGTGGATGAAATTGCGCAAGTAAAGTTGATGGTTGGCAAAGCTATACGTGAAGGCGACCCGTTAGTGTTAAACGCAGATGACGCACGCCTGGTAAAATTTGCAGATAGCAAAAATACCGCTATTTGCTGGTTTAGCAAACACGCCACTAACCAAAAAATCGTGCAGGCGGTAGAAACCGGATGTACCTGCACCTACGCAGAAAATAATCACATCGTCTATTTTGATGGTGAAAAAGCGGAAGTGCTTGCTCAAATTGATAAAATACCCATGACGGTGAACGGTACAGCCTTGCATAATCTTGAAAATGCGCTGGGCATCGTTGGCTTGTGTAAGTCGATGGGTATAAGCAGCGCAGCAATCACCCAGGGGTTGCTTGATTTCGAGAGTAACGCTTCCGATAACCCGGGCCGAACCAATATCTACCATCGTAACGGTGCCACCATTATCGTTGATTTTGCCCATAATTCGCACAGCATGCAGGCTGTAATCGACATGGCACTTGGGTTAAAGAAAAACAACGATTATGGCGCAGTGAAAGTATTATTTGGCCATGCAGGAGATCGCTCCAATCACGATATAAAAAGCGTGACTGATGCCATTCTTACCTTGCAGCCAGACAGCTACATATTAACGGAACTTGACAAATATTTACGTGGGCGTGAGCCCGGCGAAATATCAGATATCGTTGAGCAGCACTTGATAGCAAGCGGTGTGCAGGCGCCGCAAATTAAACGGGCCGACAGCCCGTTAAGTGGCACTAAAATCGCTTTAAAGGATATTAAGCAAGGTGATTTGATTCTTTTATTTGCTTTGATGGAACGCGAACCAATCCAGTCTTTTATTGAATCGCTATGAGTGAAAACGAACTACCCATTGCAATTGCCGGGAATTAATCAAAGCGGCGGCGTCGTACTAATCCCGGCAGGCCTGAAGGTGTAAAAGCCCAGTGAAATGGGCCTGGAACCACTAAACAGGCTGGTGTGGGTAAGCCTGTTGGCGATTTTGATAAGCCAGAATATCTGACTTTTGAACAACACCTTTGTCAATATTGATGGCCCGACGTATGGTTTCATTTTGCTGCCACCCATCCGGTCCTGCGGCTACGGCCGGCAGATGAAAAACCAGGGCGGCGGAAATAGAGCGCGAGGCACTTTCCCACAAATAGCTAGGGGTATGGTCAACAGCGTAGTAATCCACTTTTTCGACCTGGAACATGGGATCTTTAAAGGTGGTTGGCCGGGCAAAATAAAAACCCATTCCTTCGTCACAACTTACATCAATGATCAGGCAGCCGGGGTTTAGACAAGCTTTTTCCTGTTCGGTGACAAAGTCGATAGGGTGGTTAGTGTCTTGATAGATACCGTTGATAATGAGCCCCGATTCGCTAATCAACTCACACAATGGTCGTTCTGTACCATCATGTTCCACCACCATCATTCTTGCCTGGTCCGCGGTGCCAGCTTTTAACCAAACATAATGGCAATCAAGGATCTCCTCTCGGACCTCATGATCAGGTCGCTGAATACAGATAGTAATATCGCGAAAGCCATGGGCTTTGAGTGCATAAATCGCCCCGCGACTAACAGCACCAAAACTGAAGATTATCGCTTTACGCTGATTACCATAATGACCGTCTATGCCTTTAAGCTGAAGCGCATGAATCACTCCGCAGTATCCCGCCATCTCATTGTTTTTATAGAAGGTATGCCGCCCAACCTGGCCTTGGGGACCCCAGACATACATATCTTCAAACGCAATTAAGGTCTGTTGTCTGTCAATAGCAATCTGGGTGACTTCCCGTTGTTGTGTACAGTGGGGATAACCCCAGAGAACACCGCCCACCCGCAATTGCTCAAAATCGGCAAGTACCGGTTTGGCGATAATTACCGTGTCCATGGTTTCTAACAGCTCGTCTCTTGAGGCCAATCCTCCTACCTGAGCGGCAAGTTCAGCATCGTCAATACCAAAGCGCTCGCCATACCCCTTCTCAAAAATGAGTTGCTTACATATTTTTTCTGAGATCCTTGATAAATGTTCCGGATGTATCGGCACGCGCCGTTCATCTTGCTTTTTAGAGCTACCAATAACGCCTAATGAAGTCATATTCATGGTATTGCCTTATGCTTGAGCGTATGAACCAACAGGGGCTGGCAATGCTTACTGCAAGCGAAAATGAAATGTGCAGGTAATTTGATATGAAAAACAGGTGTTGATTTTCAATGCGAGAAGACTGGAGGTTGTGAAGCTAAAGTCTAAGAATTAATTCTCTTAAAGCTACGGCAGAGTATAACACAGCCCGTGTTTTATTATCTGCATATCAGGCTCCAGCCTCAAATCCGTTATCGACCGTTATCTCAATGAAATAAAGATGACTGGTGCGGCTTTCGGGGAAGCGTCTCTGCGTATGCCCATGAGCCCAATCGCTCGATGCATTGCACTAACCCATGGCGAGGATGATTACTGGTAAGAATGAGCAAAAGTTGCCTGGCGTGCCTTATTTCAGACGCATCAGTAAGTCGGTTTGCTAATTGTTTTATTGCAGCATGTCCGAGTAATGCAGTATTTTGCACAATTTTGAACTTGATAAGTGTTTCCCCGCTTAGTGCCCAATGAAATAAATAAGATATGAAACTGATTTTTGAATACAGTGGCTGCCATATTTCTAACCAACCAAGTGATATGCGGGGGCGTGGCGTATCACAGAGATTTCAGCAGCCTCGCGATTTGGCTGTAATTAAAATCAGAAAAGATAAATAAAACCAATGCCAACTTCGGTTTCATAATTATTTCGAGCGATAGGGCTGTCTCGAACGTCACCGCTGTAATATTCAAAAAGCGCTTCGCCGTAAACCTGCCAGTTTTCATTCAGATAATGACGGAAACTGTAATCTACACCAACGGAACGCCATCCCGAATCCAATGTAGTAGCAGATAGCCCAGAGGCTTCAGCTTGCACTGTATTTATGCCAAACCCTTTATTGGCATATTCGCTGTCATGAAAAACAGCAACCACGTTTACTTCATGACCAGTACCATCTACCTGGTCGCCAAATCGCCGGCCCACGCCAAATAGCCCCAAATTGCCATCACCACCTGTAACGACTCTGCTGACTAACCAGTAGCGCCAGTCCGACGTCAAGGCGCGACGCGCTTGAAGCACCAGCTCAAAACTTTCGTCTTGATCACCAAGCCCATCCAAATTGCCATCATCGGAGTCACTTTCCTCCCGGCCTTCGTCAAAACCTAATGCGCCCTCCAGCAACCAGTTTTCACTATACAGACCTCGCCAACCAAGTGCTTCACCGGCGAAGTAAAAAATATGATTGTTGTTGCGCCACTGTACTGCTCCGGCAGGCTGAAGCTCCAATCCGAACTCATCTGACCCTTCATAGGCGGTTTCATACTCAATACCTAACCCAAGTCCCAAACTCCAGCCATCCTGACCTTTGGTAAAATCATCAAGGGATGGCAATGGCACCAGTGCGACATCGCCATCCTGTGCATAAACTGATTGAAAACTCAGACAATAAATAAGAAAAATTGTTGTTAATGCAAACGCCTTTCTCATATCGAACTTACTCCGGTGTGTTTAATATAACTATAGGTTTCGTTTGTGCGTTACGCACAGGTCCATTCTTTTGCTAAGACTTCCCAACCATCTATACAAATCGCCAACCTGGTATGCGCCAAGCTACATGCGTAGGAGTTCGATGGATATCGAAATTGTAGCAACTGTCATTTATAGGCATGAACGGCACTTGATAACGGACTGTTCTTCCTCAACAGCTTATGAGAAAAAACAACAATTCGTACAAAGAACGTTCATTTTAGCGGTGTTCGTTGTATAAATACTTATCTACTAACGTTTGGAGCATAAATGTGTTAGTAAGCGATACAGTAATAGGCAGGGCACCAGTAAAGAGTGGTTTCGCTCTTACTGCAGTGGGTCTCACACTACTGTTTACTCTGATGGAGCCTGAGTCCTCTGCTAATCTTGATTTCGTTGAACGGCTCGTATTTTGGGCGCTGCAGGTTACAACAGCACTGCTCGGACTCATGGTTGCCAGTTTGTTAGTCAGTAGTATGTCTTACAAGCGCCTGCCGCTTTATATTACGCTGCTGATGTCAGGTGTGTTAGGGGCCCTCCTTGTTTCGCCGATTTTTGCTTCAATTGATAATTGGTTTGCAGGTATCAAGGACGCGCCTGATAGTTGGCTCGATATTCTCGAACAGCAGGGGCCGGTTTATCATGTTATGGCAGAATTTCTTGAGATAACGCCGGGACTAATTACGATTTGGTTTCTGATCAACATACCCTTACTTCTAAATATCACCTACAGGTTACCAACAGACGAAGATGAGCCTGCGCCCTCAACAAAGAACCTAGCGACCGAAAGAGCAACTGAGCCTCGAGAAAAATTACGAAACGATTTTTATGAGAGACTTCCGAGGGTGTTGGGTAGGGATATCGTTTCAATAAGCTCTGAGCTTCATTATGTAAATGTCAAAACGGTGGACGCAAAGGCACTGATCATTGGGGCACTTAATCAAATAGCAGAGGCGCTTGATGATGATGGTGTGTTGATACACCGTTCTCACTGGGTACACAAAAAGCACGTGGTTAATGTGCATATTTCGGGTAATCAGGCGTGGTGCGAAATGTCTGATGGAGAGCGGCTGCCAATCAGCAGAAGCAAGCGTAAGCTGGTCAAGGCATATTTCGGTAATGAACCATGTGCAGTTAAAACAAAGCGTACAGCCTAGCTCAGTCGGGTTAAATAAATTCAGGCTCTATCAAACAAAGTTCAGCATTTCTGCCTGGGTCAGAAATTATTATGTTAATTTTGCAATCATTAGTAGCCCGGTATTTTAAGTGAACGACGTGAGAGCAACAACCGAACCGAATCGACACCATTTTACTGGATCGCCACTGTTAGGAGTCTCCACATTGACTATTGTGAATACTGCCATCGACAGTGGTTGCAGCGCCCCATTCATGCGTGAAAAAGCAAACTAGCGCAAATACGTAAACACACCAGGGCATACCAATATCGGCAAGCCCTATTTTAATGAGCTGTAATTAAACTTTCTTTCTTCTCGAAAAACCAATACCGGCTAACCCGGCACCTAAGATAACGATTGAGGAAGGCTCAGGAACTTGCGCTATGATGGCAGATGGATTTTGGTATATTTGCTGAATCTCTTCAATTGTAAGAGATCAGTTTTATTGTCAGGGAAGTATTTTGCTCGCATTCATTAGATGCTTCCGTCGTAACGGAACGTTCAAATTTACTTTTCTTGATACGAAGGTGGGCTCAAACTACCAAACTTCTTTGCATGTGCTTTTTTATATGCTTTGTCGGCAGCTTTAAATTCAGTATAGGTCTCGCTCGGATTTTGATTTTCTTCAAGCATGACTTGGATCTTTGCTACAAGCTTTGCTTTCAAATCTTTCTGTTCTTGGTTTCCCATGGCCGCAACAGCACTAGCCCCCATAACATTACCCCTTTCAATTTCATTTTGCATGATTTCTTGATAAATTCTCCACTCGTATTGATTTTTGCAAACTTCGTGTTTTATATGGGAGTTTCTTCTATTTCTTCTTTTGCAAACAAATTTGAAATCCTCTTTTTCCACCAAGCTGTTAAAGGTCTCCATGAACATTTTTCTATTTTCTTCTCTTACTTCAAAGTAAAAGCTCAAAGGCCTTTGCCCTGTTATCTGAATATTCTCAAGTTTATCATTTTCCTCTTCCCCAAAGGCCGACCAACTAAAAAAAGTGAGTTAAATAATAAGAAAAATAAAATCTTCATAATGAGTGCCCATTCCAAAAAGGGGGCTCCCCCCCAGCTTCATAGCCAGCGTAATTTAGTAACCACCGGCAAGTTCATACATTAATACATAAGTAACTTGATAAGATTCATGCTGTTGAACGTATGTTACACCACCCGGGGCATCAGGGTTAGGAATCGTAGTTACAGTTGTGGTGGAAACTGTTTCCAAAAATTCACCTGGACAAGTTGGGTAAGTATCATCAGCATAGAAGGTTTTTTAATAGGCTCTGAAAATTCCCCTTCCGGCATGTAGCCGCAAACTGTTTTATAATTACCGGATTCTTGTGCGTAACTGGATGATGCAAAGAATAGGCAAGACACTAAGATAGGATATAGTAATTTCATTTAAGCTCCGTTTAAATTTATTCCCATACATTGGCATCTGCGACTGTCTATGTTGTATTTACTATCGAGTAAGGCGTATAACAAACAAATTAAGTCTCTCGCTGCAGCTCGCTGGGACGCAAACACGTGGACGGCTTCGCCATTTTCGCCCACGCGCCTGCTCCCCTTGTTTAAAAGTTAGCTTTCTCACATAAAGGATTTACAGTTGAAAAAAATCAATTATTTTTCTGGCCTATGCGCCATCTTCTTAGCGTTAATCTATATTGGCGCATTTATTTACTTCGGTGCTTTCTGGGCTTATCCATATTCAGCAGAAGTTGCTGATCAAATTTTGTACCTAGAAGAAAATCATATATCAATAGGAATCGTTTATTTTTCCATCTATGCCTTGTTTGGTGTTGTATTGTCGGTTTTGGTTCTGGGGCTGTATGAAAAGCATTCCACCCTCAAGACACAATATTTAAGTAAGCTCGCTACTTTATTTGGCGTAGTGTGGGTTGGTCTGGTTATAGCTAGTGGGTTTATATCGGTTATTGGCTTAGACGCTGTAGTTAACTTGGCGAGAACAAACGTCGAGAAGGCATCAGAGACTTGGCATATTGTAACTTTACTCACTGAAAGCCTTGGGGGCGGTAATGAACTAGTTGGTGGTATTTGGGTACTTTTAATCAGTCTATGCAATTTATATAGTAAAATATTTTCTAAGTGGCTCAATTATATTGGCTTATTTGTTGGTGCTGCTGGCATCGCAACTATCTATCCTGCCGACATTTTTACAGAGCTATTCGGTGTCTCACAAATAATTTGGTTTGTTTTTATGGGGGCCAGTTTCATCAGTCAAGCAAAAGCTGACAATCAAAATCAGGCGGACGCGTAAACGCGCCGCTGTTCTGGGCGTTGAAGGTCTGCTGTTTGTCTCAAGGTGCCGCTGACGCTGTGGGGCTGAAACGTACGTAATATGGTCATTCAACCTACTTTATTTGAATTAAAATAACTTAGGTTATGTGCTCATTGCATACGAACATTGTACGTAAGTCATTAGATGATTACCGCTTTACCTTCGATGCAATGAGTTACTTTACTCATAACGAATACTCAGGGCATGCAGTGAACGCCATCCATATTACTTTCGACGAGTAAAGGATACATAACAAACTTCATATTCAGGAGGTTGTCATGACTAACTCGTTAGATAAGTTCTCAGTGCTCATTGGCTTGGACTGGGCATCAAAAAAACACGA
>NZ_KB899391.1 GCF_000378185.1 Salinimonas chungwhensis DSM 16280 | reverse complement strand
AAGCCAATGAGCACTGAGAACTTATCTAACGAGTTAGTCATGACAACCTCCTGAATATGAAGTTTGTTATGTATCCTTTACTCGTCGAAAGTAATATGGATGGCGTTCACTGCATGCCCTGAGTATTCGTTATGAGTAAAGTAACTCATTGCATCGAAGGTAAAGCGGTAATCATCTAATGACTTACGTACAATGTTCGTATGCAATGAGCACATAACCTAAGTTATTTTAATTCAAATAAAGTAGGTTGAATGACCATATTACGTACGGAGCTGACCTACAGCGTGCCTTGACGGGCATTAATAGATAGACAGCAGACGTTCAACACCCCGCTTAGGGGGGCCACTTCCCCTTTAATGACACGTGGGCTAAAATTTGGAGCGAAGCGACTGAGCCCACGTGTTATTGTCCCAGGGAGCTTGCGACCGACTACAGCGGTTTGTTATGCCTTACCTTTCAGATATGAAATTGCCTGTTCTACTTTTTGTAAAATCTCTTTAGCACTGTTTCTTGATATCTCCTCGTCAGACGGGGAGTTAGATTTCAATGAACTAGTGAAAGCATTATCACCATTTATGTTCCAATGCTCAAAAGCATCTTTAACTTCGTTCCACTCAGCAGTTGCACCATAGGATTCTAAGTAGAATTTACCAAAGTTTATAGCGTGTCGTCTGTCAGCGTTTTTTAATGACTCATGCATATAAGAACGGCTGAACATATAAGAATACTTTGAAACAGCGGCAAGTAAGCCTACCGCAACTACGCCTTTAAAAATTAAAAACAACAAGTATTGCCATGAAACATCTTCGCCGAATCCAACTGCTGACTTATAAGTGATAATGACAAAAAATATTACGCCAACTATTAAGGAAGCAGCTCCAACGGCAGCCCAAACTTTTGATAAAAAATGGAAGTTTTCTTCTTTGCTACTTAAAAGGGTAAGAGCGTCTTCAACATATTTATTTGAATTTCGCTGTAGTTTCTGCCTACTCTCTTCTGAAAGTCTTTCTCGCTCTTGTTCTAGCTCAAAGTATGCTTGTTTAAGAGATAATTCTTTTTGCGATATTTCTTTTTGCAAGTGTGACTTTAGCTCAGATATCTCAGCATGTCTGATGTTAGCCTGCTCTTCGAATTCTTGTTGTCTTTTGAGAAGCTTCTTTTCTCGATCAATGAAATACTGCTCTCTTGATTCTAATTCTTTTTGAAATTCTTGTTCTCTCGCATGTATTTCTTCTTTTAATTTAGCACGGTAAGTATTGAGTTCATCTTCCTGATTTTGAATTATATTCCGATACTTTTTAAGTTCAGCTTCTCGTTTAGAATAGTATTTCTCATCGTTCTCGAACCGTAGTCCACTTTGTCCATCTATTCTTTCTTGCATAACAATCCTTTATCAAAAAATGGGCATAACAATTTAGTAGTGCGAAAATCGCGCGTTTTCTCCCGAGCATATGCTCTTTTTTTATCCATAGTGCCATCATTCCGAATTTACTGAAAGTCAAAGAATACAAAGGTTGCGCATAATCGGGTTAATTATGTTTAGGACAAAAACGCGCGATTGGGTCGTTTTCCTGAATATAGGGGAAAGGTCGCTACAACTGTATATCTAGACAGGCACCTAACTCTCAACAATGAAAATATTGTGGTCAGCTATGGCACTCAAGGCAGAACGCTGTTACCAGTCGTGGCAATTTCAGAAATTCGCGCATTGACTCCATCAAGTAATCAATGTGCCAACTTCCGCTTCACGTACATTTGAGACCTTCAGTTTGATACTTTAATACTCGAAAATTGTTTCCCTGCTTGAAATTTGCGTATCTGGTATGAAACTTCATTTTCAATTGCTTGTGAAAACACAGCTTGAACAGAGACACATATAGCAACCTAGTATGAGACTTTATTACTCTCCTACAGCTGATTGGTTTTATCACGCTTCGAATGAGGCTTAGGATTCCAAGCATAATAACCACTAGGGTGCACATCCAGCATCCGACACAACCACCTGACAGGCCAACGGTCGCTTTCGTCCCTGATAAAGGCGTACCTCAGTCGGACTCTTTTGCGAAGTACGCCACTGTAGATTCAATTGATCAATGCAACAAGCATGGTAAAACAAGCGTTAGCGGAGATCTTTTGGATGAAACGAATGTTTACGATACAAGAAAAAGAGTTTGTATTTGATTCCTGGAAAAGCGGAGTTGGCTTTAGTGCCATAGCAAAACTATTAGATACGAAGCCCGGAACCATTTTCACAATGCTGAGGGATACCGGTGGCATAAAGCCTCCAGCGCGTAAAAAGAACAAAGTACATTTAACTCTTGCCGAGCGTGAAGAAATAAGAGTCTCACTGTCAGCCAAGAAAAGTATTCGAGCAATTGCAAAGTCCTTAGACCGATCCCCTTCAACTATACCAGAGAAGTACAGCGTAATCGTGGCAGGAGGTATTACAAAGCCGTAGATGCCAATAACCGCGCAGGAAGAATGCCAAAAAGGCCGAAACAGTGCCTGCTGTCGGCGAATTCGGAGCTTAGAACAGTTGTGTTGGAGAAGCTCGAGCTAAATTGGTCTCCTGAGCAAATATCAGGTTGGCTTAAACGAGTTTTTCCCGTCGTCACTCTATGCGAGTTTCAGCGGAAACCATTTATAAGACGATCTATTTCAGAAGCCGAGCTGCATTGAACCATGTGCTCGTAAAGCATCTGCGACGAGGGCACAGCTTAAGACATAGTAAAAAGCATTCACGGCGCGGAGAGCGCGGAACCATTAATATTGTCGATGGCATTTCTATCCATGAACGAGCCAAAACCATTGATGCCAGAAAGACTTTAGGTCATTGGGAGGGGGACTTAATCACTGGCTCAAAGAATTCTCACGTAGTGACATTAGTCGACCGAAAATCACGTTACACGATACTACTCAAGCTTAAAGGAAAAGATGCCAGCTCAGTAAACGACGCATTAATAAAAAAATTCGAGGAATTACCAAGAAAATTCAAATGCACGCTAACTTGGGATCGGGGAATGGAACTGGCGAAGCATGTTGAGTTCACAGCGATAACCGGTGTTCCGGTCTACTTTTGTGATCCGCAAAGTCCTTGGAAGAGAGGTACCAATGAAAATACTAACTCCCTTATTCGGCAGTACTTCCCTAAAAAAACGTGTTTAGCCCAACACACTCAAGAAGCACTGGGTAAGGTCGCGGCGCAATTGAATAGTCGCCCTCGGAAGACATTGGACTTTAGAACGCCAAAACAGTTAATTGAAAAGAGTGTTGTGTTGACAAGTTAAATTTACAGCGGCTTTTTTTAATATATCCCGCTCTTCAGTGGCCCGTCTCAGTTCTCTTTGCAAGCGTTTAATTTCGGCCTGAGCGTCGGTCAGTTCATTATGTTTGGTGGAATCAGGGCCGTATTTCTTAACCCAAGCACAAAGGCTATGCGTCGTGACATCGAGACGTTTGGCAACATCTGCGACGGAATGACCACGGCCAACACCCTGTTTCACTGCTTCTTGTTTGAATTCTTCGGGGTAGCGTTTTCCGCTCATGAGCACCTCTCTATTTGTAGTTAGTTTATCTAACTAAGAGATGCCTAGGAAATCAGTGGCGATTCACTTATTTATTATTTTTTTAGTCTCGTCAGCATCTTTTAGTTCGCTAACACCGTAAATTTCTTTGATTATCGAAACGCTGCTGAGTTTAACTCCTAAACTAAAACTTGCTCCCAATAAAACAAGACCTGCTACCCAATGTTTCCAATCGACATTATGGTAAAGCCATTTTAAAGTTACTCTTTCTGAGGGAACGTTTACATCAGTTAAAGGCATGTTTACTAATCGCGATCGAGAATTTTCTTTAACAGATTGATAATAATGAATTTTATTAGATATCAAGCGACTGAAATTTTCTGGATCATTAGAAAACAATAGAAAGGGCACACCATAATTTTGCATATGTTCTTTATTAGCCTGATAAGCGTCAACGTGACTCGTAACCGCGATGATGCTGAGTGGTTTTTTGTAGCGTGAATTCGTGAATAGAGCGACTACTAATTCGGTACCTGAGCCTAATGATGGCGGTTCACCAATTGATTGTGGCAAGTTCATATCCACAATTAGCAGGTCATAGTGGGAATCTCTTAGCTTTACTAATGCTTCTCTTGTATTGTTTACAGTTTGTATATCGCAGTCTAAGATTTTGTTAACTACTTTACCGACCAATTCAACTTTTTCATAGTTGTCATCAACAACTAAAATGGAAAACTTACTCATATAAATTTTGACTCCTTAAGTATCTCAGTTAGAGATACTTCCCAGTCCTTGTCAGCAGAACTGTAATAGATAGAGCCAAGGTACTTTTCGCCATATTCTTTATTTAGGTGATTATCTATACTTCCTAGGTCTATCTTGCCTTGCTCAAATGTTCTATACTGAGTGATTACAATAACCGGAAAGAATAGTCCTCTTAACTTTAATTGAGATACAAATTCAAGCCCTGCAAAACTTTCGGGGCTACCGCCAAGAGGATCATCAGGGCTAGGATCAAAATTTGGCATACTCATATCCAAGAAAATAAGATCATAGTCTTTGTTATCAAAGACTTCTTTAAGACCTCCTCTCAGCGAATGTTTAATTTCAATTCTTTCGATAATTTTAAAATTTGAATAGCAGAAAGCTTTTATTTTATTACTTTTCTCTTCCTGATCTTCGACAATCAATATCTTCATCGCTAACCAACCTTTGTTTTTAACGATAAATTTACAAAGAAACTATTGCTATTTGTGTATCCAAAATCTATATGATGTTCAATCCCTAGATCTTTAGCCACTATCTTCCAAATTTTGAAGAAACCTGTTCCACCTTCACTTTGTATTGCATCACGAGTTAATTCCTCATCTCCATACGCTTCCTTATAAAAATTCAAACGGTTATTTTCAATTTCCATATCATCTACATGACTAGTATTATTCGTACATTCTAGAATTAAATTTTCTTCATTTGGCATAGTAACTTTTAGAATTATAAAAACCTCATTTCTATCTAAATTTGATTTTGATATAGCGTTTTCAAATAAAATAAAAAGTACATCAACCCAATACGACACATTTCTTTGAGGTAGTTTGTGATTTAATGTCTCTGTGTATTCTAAATTAATATCTAATGATCTTTTTGCTATTTCGACCGCTGTACTTAACTCAAATTCACCATCGCCATCAGAGTCCACATGTTCAAACCAAGAACCAATAGTATTTATATCGTTACTAATACTCGCTTTTGCGCGACTGACCGCATTTGCTAAGTGTCTTTTTCCAAGTAGTGAAATTGATGAATTTTGGATATCACCAATAAAATTATCAAACTTTTCGTTTAAAGTTGAATGGAAAGTCGTACGTATATAGTCCTTTACTTCGTCTAAAACGTAGTCAGTTTTATGCCATAACCAACTAGTGACAACTTTTACCAAATCTTCATATGATGGAGAGGGCGGAAGTTCAGATTGTATTGCATAAGTTTCCATTGGAGATACTGAATAATTAAACATCCCTTGTGACTTTTCATTTTTGTCCAATGGGCTTTCTAAAGTATAGATTTGGAGTTTTTGGTCGTTAAAAAGAGAGATTTCATCTTCTAGTTGTTTAGTAAATTTCTTTGCTATCGGTAAAAATTCGTCAAACTCTTCATCTTGAAGTTGAATATGAGAATCATTGTTTAATGAGTCTCTATAGCTGGTCACTGATGCAGTCTGAGATACATAAATACATTCTCTCATTGGCGATCTACGAAGTGCTGTTGGTAAAACACCATGTCTGATACGAGTACTCAGATAGTTGTTTATTCCCTTTTCTCCATAAGTAAACTCTTGCCTCATAAGTTTCACAATACTTAAAAACGTAGCATTCTTGGGTGACAACTTTACATCAGGCATAAACACTACTGAAAGCGTTTTCCAGTAATCCTTATCGCTCATATCTTTTCGATTGAAGACTTCAATTAGACTATTAAAATTACTATCGTCATTTGAAACTTCGCTACTTTTAGACGATAGCTCTAAGTATCTATCAAATAACGTTTTGTATGGAGCTGAATTCCGACCTTTAAAAATTGCTGTATCTACATAAATTCTACTATTTTCAACCTGCTGAACAGCTTTCCTAATAATCAGATTTTTACTAATATTTTTAATTTCATATTGCAAATCTTCTGTATTTTCATTTTTGTCAAGAAGATAATTGCAAATTTTTAGCCGGCATTCTTCTATTTCACGAAATGTGTCGAATTCTAAGTAAAGTTTCATTATCTCTGGTGTGCAAACAAATCTTAAAAAATAAGAAATCCTTGCCTGACTAAAAGAAGACTCTTTACCAAAGAGTTCAGTAGGAAACCGAAAACCGTTAGAGGTTATAAAATTTTCGAACGAGAACTTCAGGTTGGAATCAAAATTAGAATTAACGTGCTGGGAATGTAAAGCATATACAATTGGAAGCTCTATTTTTTTTGTTTGGAAATTATTGTCTTCTATAGAACTTAATATCTTTTCGGTATCAAAAATGGAAAAAAGTTTATCAACTTCGATAGAGTGATAAACCACCAAATGTAGTAAACACTCAAACTTACAAAGTTGAATTAATAAATTACTGTAGATCCTTAAGCTTTCTATTTTAGTGATATCATCACTAGACTCTATTAGCGACAACAATATCTCTTCGGCACATTTGAAATTACCTTTCTCAATGTAACTTAGTGCCCTGTATTTACTTAACCGATTGTCATCAATAAGAGCACTTAAATCTTTATTTTGACTTTCGTTATAATCTAGCAAATATAGTGAAGAGGAATCCTGATAACGCTCTCTTAATTTTTCGATATAAGCATCTTTGTCATCAAATACAAAAACTTTCTTGGGAGTATAAGTTCTAGAGAAAAGATACATTCCTACTTCTGAACTTGTAATTACCTCTATTGCACGATTTTTGGATTCCCTTTCTACAAAGTAGCCCAGTTGTTTGAACCATTCAATAGTTCTGAATGAGTTACTCAGACATGCTAGATAGCCTAAAGACACTTCGTATCTGCTGCCTTTAATTAGGACATCTTTCATTGCATAAAGTATCTTGGCGATAAATGATTTACCAATTTCAATATCGACTCTTGCCAGCGACTTAGCTGTCAACTCAGCAAAGGAAAAATCACTTAAAATAATATTGCTTTCTAAACATGCTGATACTACATGGGAATATTTACCTTCAGTATACTTATCAAGTATAAGATACTCTGCCTCATAGGCATCTACCTTATATCTATAACCGAATGAAGCTTTAATGCAGTCTAAGTAGTTATATCCGGTTCGTTCTAACGTATTTATCACTTGCGATAATCGGTAATTAAAAACGTCATCAAAATTCAATCCTTGAACTTTTACATACTCTATACCAAAAATGATAAGTTGATATATATCGATTAAAGATGAGTTTTTCTCTACATCAAATATCCTTTCAAAGTCAATTTTGAAAGTAGTATCCAGTCTAAAAAATCTGTAAAGGAAAAAGTCTCTCAGATCTTCGTTGACCGATCTTTTAATATCGTTCACGTGAGTATTTCGAGAAGTGAAAAATATTTCTGGATCTGTAAAATATGATGTCGAGTAAAAAACAATATATTTTAGAAAGTAGTTTTCTTTAACTGATTCGAAAACATTTCTATTTTGGCTTTTTTGGTCTTCAGCCAAAAAGCTTTCGATAGAACACCTGGTGATGCCAGCCCAAATTGAAACACCACAAGAAGCCTCGATTTCATCTAGAATTTTGAAACAGTCCTCATGTTCACCAAGCAAGATATTGCGATCTAGGTCTTGTCTAAGTAACTGATATTTTCGTATAGCATTTGCATGATGTTCTATTAGCGACAAACACCAAGATAAGTTTTTACTTATCTCAACCATTGAAATTCTTGACAAATACATGTCACTGATGGGCATCTTTTTAGTCAAATTAACTGAATTAGTAAACTGGGGGCTTTTAGCTATAAAAGGGAAGCTTTGGTAAATTTCTTTTGTATTTAAATTTGAAAAAAATCGGTGTAACGCTGTGACTTCGTTTGGCGCGTTTCCTATGACTTTAACAAGTGCAGATTTTATAGGGCTTTGAGGAGCTTTCTTTTTCTTTTTATTTTTCAATTTATATCCCATATCTACATTCAAATCGCTACTAATTCAGTAAACACCTCTTGATTCGATATGATTACTTCGTATGATGTAAATGTCGAATCTACAGTGGCAGAGTCCTTGATTTCTAACGTCCACTTTGGGTGGAAAAAAACGTTAGTCCAGACTATCAAAAAATTTCCAATATGTCTGCTTTTCGCTCATAGTTGAAGCTGAAAAACTAAGTCGTGAAGGTCCGCTTCACGTGCGAAGGAGACCCTCTCCTAAGCGAGGGCGAGGGACTGGTTATAGCACATTCGGCGCTTTCGCTCCTCGCTGCAAAATAACTCGTTCAGTATGAGACTTTATTCCTATCGCTGGATACCGACCCTGCAAGTGGCAAAGTGCGAGTATGAAACTTTATTTTTAACAGTGCCATTTTTGAAATGAATGCTACCGTATATGTGCTGAACCGGGATCAAACTATACTACTCACACACACTCTCTTCGGCCGTCGGACGCCTGCTCCATTTATGAGTGCAGCAAGTGTTCGCTTCTAACAAATGGCAGGAATCCTGGGGTATAAACCTGAACGATCTGACATCATGGGAATATTTAACCAAGCATGAACTGGCCGAAACCTCTAATTGTGGGTGTAACTAATTAGAGGAGGCGCCTTTAAAAAAAGGATACTAATCCCATACTGCGTTATCTCAGAAGATACTGTGTTCGATCAATTGTGCACTGTAAAACATCTAGTGCTAAAGAGTTTTTAGGGCCATTTTTTGTGGATTTGAGAGCTAAAAATTAAAAATCGGACAGGTCATGAAAAATGCTGAGCTTAATAATCCTTTAAAATCAATGGCATAATGAAATCCTCATCACTGGCAATCTTGCTCAATGAGTAATTTTGTGGAAACTCCCACAAATCTAGCCTTTAATTATTATTTTGGATTGTGCTTAATCATCATCTCTCTTTTTAAGGCCGACGTGAGAAACTGCCCACCCTAATACAAAGAAGATGGCCGCAATTCCAGTACCAATACAAAACCCTATGGTCATTCTTGTCTGATCTTTTTTCTTGAATTCAATGCTTGTCGGATTCGAAAGTCCCGTACTCTTCACCTTAAGACTATCATACAATGACAATAAATTCCGGATATTGCTAGTTCTCCAAAAGGAGCGGGGGAGGTATAGCAGCAGAAATAACTCGTACTTGGGAAGGAGCGTAAATTTCTTCACAACCCATAAGAAAATATCCTCTGTCAACTTTTTCGACAATTAGAATTTTATCAGTTTCCGCTGGGCAAACTGCCCAATAGTAATTTCCTTCAGCTTCAATCATTTAAAGTTACTCCTTAATCGTATATTTAGCAGTGAGAGATGGACAAAATTCCATTTTTTTTTCGACTTGATATAGAAATTGATGGACAGAGGTGGACGTCGCCAGAGACGATAATTTATAGGCTATGCATGTTGTCCACTTAGTATCAACTTGTCTTTAACAGCCCGTGCGCTCACTGATAAACAGCTGTGCCGCTATAGTTTTATTCGGCAGTCCTTCCAGAATTTTATGAACGACCTGGAGTTCACGTTTTGAAAGAACATCGAGACTCAGCGCTGGCGTGTTTGCCGTAGAATGTTGATTAAGCATAGGTTCCTCCTTGAGGGTAAAATGCAGGTACAGCTTTTTGCTGCGGTTTTTCAATGGGGCGTAACGATCCGTTTTCCAGCAGATAGACCTCATCGGCCATCGCAATGGTTTCTGGGCGGTGCGCCACAATGATTCGGGTAATAGAAAGTGCTTTAAGGTTTTGGTTAATTCGGGCTTCGTTAACCACATCCAGATGGCTGGAAGCTTCGTCAAGAAACAAAACTTCAGGTTGACGATACAACGCTCTGGCCAGAAGTAATCGCTGTTGCTGGCCGCCACTCAGTGCACTGCCCATGTCACCTATTAATGTCTGATATTGCATTGGCATAGCGGCAATATCCTCAGCCAGACAGGCCATCTGAGCAGCCCACTGCATGCGCTGGTGACACGGGGTATCATCAAATCCTGTGAGGTTATCCATAATCGACCCACTCAGGCAACTATCATCCTGTAACACCGAAGCGGTGTGTTGCCTGAACCACGCGGACTGACATACATTATGATTGTAGTAACTCACGCTACCTTCTGTTGGGGTGAGCATACCCATCAGACATTTAAGCAGCGTACTTTTGCCCACGCCACTGCCTCCCACTATAGCCACAGTGGCACCGGGCCTGATGGTCAGATCAATATTGGCAAAGACCGGTGAACTGGTGCTCGAAAATGTATACGCTAAGTTGCGCACCAGTAATCCGGGCTGCCGACTAGGGTGATTTTCAAGTGCCGGCACACTGTTGTTGAGTTTTTCAGCCGGAGTGGAGACGATATCCGACAAACGGGATAAGTGGACCCGTAGCAGTCGAAGCTGAATTAATTGATTAATAAGGTTGGCAGCGGCGCCGGTAAATTTTGTTTTATAGCTTATAAATGCGTATAGCATGCCCACTGTCATCAGCGTATCCATGACCGCATGGGCGGCAAAATATATAACTAGGATATTTTCGAGGCCAAAAATCAGTTGGTTGATTACCGAAATACTCATTTCACGCTTACCGATACGAATCGACGTATTTAGCGTTGTGGTCAGGTGGTTGCTCCACTGGTTATGACGCTGCGCCTGATAACTAAGCTGTTTGATGGTCTGAATAGAACGCATGGATTCCATAAAATGGGTTTGCTCTTTGGCCTGATTCTGAAGTTGCTCAGTGTTTAGCGCTTTTAATGTATGGTAAGTTGCCACTCTGACCAGGGCGAACAGCCCCACACTGGCAGCGACAATAAGCGTTAACTGCGGCCACATAACCACCATCATTAACACGGCCATTACGCCGTCCAGTAATGCTGTGACTAGGCCGGTGGTCAACTGATCGCGAATGTGGCTCAGCGAACCAAAGCGCGACACAATATCGCCCAGGTGACGCTTGGAGAAGAAATCTGCAGGCAGGCTCAGCAGATGATGAAACAGATGACTGGATATCTGTAACTGAAGCTTAGAAGACAGGCCGAGAATTACCCACTCCCGCAGCAAGCTGGTGGCGCCTTCGATAATCAGCAACAGTAAAAAGCCCAGTGCGAGTACCAGCAGCAAATCTTCAGCTCCGCGTAACAGGACATCATCAATCACGGTTTGCATATAATATGGCGAGGCCAGCGAAAACAGCTGAAGCAAGACAGAAAGTGCCAGTATAAGACCCAGGCTGCGCTTAAGTCCTCTGGCTTTTTCCCAGAAATGGGATAGCTTCAGTGACGAGCCCGGTGGCGTCGTTTTAAACGTCCGGGAGGGGTGTAGCTCAAGCGCTATCCCGGTCACATGTTTACTGGCCTGGGCAATGGTCAGTATTCGCTCCCCCACAGCCGGGTCGTTGACTGTAACTTTATCTGCAGTCACTTTCGTCAGCACCACAAAATGTTGCATATCCCAATGCAGGATTGCCGGTAATTGCAATTGCCCAAGGTCTTCCAGCTCAAGTTTTACAGCACGCGTGCTGAAATGGCATTCATGGGCCATTTTCATTATTTCCTGGAGTGTCAGTCCCCGACTGGAAAGACCGAATTGCTGTCTGAAGACGGTTAAATCCTGCTGATTGCCATAAAACTGACTGATCATGCAAAGACACGCCAGGCCGCATTCTGATAATTCAGCCTGATGGACCACCGGCACCTTTTTTTGACCAAACAGAGACAGAGCGGTTAAGGAGTTTATCAACATCAGACAAGTCTCCCGCTAAGGCTGTAAAGTGGTTCTAACAGCCATTCCATCAACGTGCGCTCACTAAGATTTACGTCTGCCGAAAATGTCATTCCTGATCGAAGCTTTATGGATGCCCCATAAGCAGTCAGCTGTTGTGCTTTTAATCTGGCTCGAGCCAGATATACCGGTTCTTTCACAGCTACGGGCAAATACGCAAATTCGGAAGGGAGCAGGGCGGTATCGGAAATACGGCTGACAATGGCCTGATGCATTCCGAACTTTTGATAAGGAAAAGCATCGTAGCGAATATCCAGCGTCTGCCCGTCCCGAATAAAGCCTGCTGAGCGAACCGGCACCACAAAATGTGCCTCAATTTCTGCATCAGGCGCCAGCAATGTCAGCAATGGCTGCTGAGTACTGACATTCTGACCCTCGCGCGCACTAAGATTTGCGACAATGCCGTCATTACGAGCGGTCACGACAAACCTGGTCTGGCTCTCCAGTTGCGTGATTTTCTGGTTTACCTCACTCATTCTGCTGCGCAAAATGGCGAGGTTCTCATCCCGTTCCACCTGTAAACTGGTATAGGCCAACTCCTTTTGCTTTAGCTCTTGTTGCAACCTGGAAAGTTGACGCTCTTTTTCCTGGCGGGCAGCGATATGCTGAAGTAATTGCGCATAAGCATTATCAACCTCTGCCTGGGGTACATGCACGCCCGCCAGTGGTTGCAGTTTGCGATACCTGGCTCTGGCCAGTTCAGTCTGCTCGGAGGCGGTCTCGGTCATGATAGTAAGCTGATGTATGTCTTCATTATATGCCGCGATAGCCTGGGCATGATTCTGCAGCTGATGCTTATGTAACGACTTGGTATGGTTTACCTGCTGTTCCAGCATCATATACTGAGTGCGGTACTCAGCGGCAATGGTCGCCTGGGCAGAGGCACCGGATGGCAATGCGGTCTGACTATCAATGATCACCAGCGGCTGGCCCTGTTTCACTGACTGACCGTCTTTTATTAACACTTTACTGATGACACCCGATGGCTGATCAGCAAATACGCGCAATACGCCTGAATCGGGTTCCAGCCATCCGGCTACGGTGGCCTGGCGGCTGTAGGTTTGCGTAGACAGAAAGGTAATCACCAATGCTGCCCATGCGGCAATAAAAATACAGCTTATCAGTGCGGTGCCAGAAGGGGTTATCATCACCTCACCGTGCAAACGCTGTCCCTGCGCCGCAATTACTTCTTCTCTGAATAGTCCTTTTCTCATACCTGTGGTCTCGGTAGATAAGCCAAAGTGGATTGTCAGAACACGGGCTCACATCCATGCTGATTTTCGATCTCCGTGGCAGCTTCCATACTACCTTCCTGACCGACCGCGTGTTCTGACTTGCCGAATATGCACTCACTCAATCCGGGGTCCGTTCCAGTGCTTTGCAGCATGACTGAGTAGTGCATCGCCGAAATCATTTCGACGTGACTAACCTTAGCAAAGGGAGGCAGGTTGCCATTATTCAAACCGGTCCAGGTTCTTTGGCAGGTCAGTATTTGCGCGGTTTGTCCGTAAATTAACAGCAGATGTCCGAATTGTGACAATTACACCGAGGAGGCCCCAGGAAGGACGGTCACCGATCGCCGAATCAATTTGCAAAAAACGACTCGCACTATGGTCAAATTTGATGAGCGGCTAACACTGCACAAGGGTAGGAAAATTGAAAAAGGCCACCCTGAGGATGACCTTTTTAAGAGTTAAGTGTTTTTATACAGAGTACTAATTAGTGATGCTGCCAATGATATTTGTGAGACTTCTCACGTATCTGTGTGGCGGTTTCTTCGGGCATGAATGCTTTGTTATCGTCTTCAAAGAAGAATTTCTGGCGCGGTGTTTTATTGCCCAGTTCATTCATTGTCGCTGCTTCGTACACACGTCCGTTAAGGACGGTGTATTCCACAAATTCGCTACGATGGATGTCGTTGAGCACGTTGCCGTCAATCACAACCATATCTGCCAGTTTGCCTTTTTCGATACTGCCGATATCTTTACCCATACCGAGATGAGTGGCACCGTCGATGGTCGCTGCGCGCAGAGCCTCAAACGGTGTGAAACCGCCCTGACTCATTAACCACATTTCCCAGTGCGCCGCCAGACCCTCACGCTGGCCATGGGCGCCAATGTGCACGCTCACACCATTTTCACGCAATGTTTTAGCGTACTCTGCTACCTGCACATGGTTGTACTGGTTATCCGGCGCAGTAGGCCGACGAATAGCGCGGCTATCCAGCAGGAATGAAGGCGTGTAACGAAGCAGTCGAGGATTTTTCCATACCTCTGTGCGGTCGTACATGTACTCCTCACCCATCATGCCGCCGTAAGACACCACAAAAGTAGGCGTATAGCCAAACTCGGAAGCTTTCCATAGCTGAGTCACGTCGCTGTAGCCTTTGGGTATCGGCAGGCTATGCTCCAGACCAGTGTGACCGTCGGTCAGCATACTCAGGTTTTGCTGAAGTTTACCGCCACCTTCAGGCACCACCATCATCTGCTGTTTATTGGCGGCCCAAAGAATTTGCTGGCGCTGTGAACGCGCTGGCTGGTTATAACTTTTTACCGATATTGCGCCGGCATCTTTGAGGCGCTGGACATGAAAGTAGGCATCTTCGTAATCATTTACGATAGCCTTGTAGCCCAGGGCCTCTGCGCCATACAGGATCGCACCGGTGGAGTAGATACGCGGTGCAACAATTTCACCGGCCCGCTGCAGCTCAGAGGCCGCAAACACTTCCGTAGTATCGTTGGACGGATCGTGAATGGTGGTTACCCCAAATGCTACATTGGAAAACTGCCCCCAGTTCTGCTGTGGAATAATTTCGTTGCGGCCCTGCGCTCCGTGAGCGTGAGCATCCACCAGGCCCGGTATAATTGTTTTACCGGTGGTATCAATGCGCATAGCATCATCCGGAATACTAATCTCGCCTTTTCGGCCTACGGCTTTAATGCGGTTACCTTCAATCAGTACCACACCGTCTTTAATTACCTCCTGACGATTATCTGCATCGCGCATGGTAACTATGTCTCCGCCCACAAATGCTTTGATACCCTTGGGCTTATCAGCTTTAACACTGAATGACAGATCGGTACGACTGGCCTTGGCTTGTTCAGCCTCGGCGTTCGCTGCGCCGGGAGTAAAGGCATTATCCAGCTCGTATTCATAATAATGAGGGCCATGAAACCAGCCTACAGCGTTGTTATCCTGCCGCCAGGTGAGGTACTCGCCGGCGCGTGATGAAATTTGCTTAACCGGCAGCGAAGTCATGTCCGGCGCCAGGGTGATTTTCTGGCCATTGGTTACATAAGGGGCAACGTAGGTTTTAAACTGATGTACAAAGGCGATCCACTTTTTGTCATGAGATAAACGATATTCGCTAACTTTATCTGCGCCATACAAATGAACCTGTTTGTCATTTCCCTGCAAATTAACACTGGACAGCTGCGTTTCAGGATAGGGCGTACCGCCTACTGATTCGGTGAAAAATACCCGGGTATTATCACCGGCAAAATGTGGCTGAGTGCCTGTAGAGGAAACGTTAACGGCTGCGCCGCCGTCCAGCGATTTAACATACAAGCCTGGTTCGAGTGAGTATTTGGGATCCAGTAAATAACCACCGGAAAATTTTCGCCAGACCACTTGTTTACCATCGGTGGAAAAGCTCGGTTCGACATAGTGGCCCGGCTCGGTGCTGATGACCTGACTATCGCCACCCGTTGCAGGAATCGTGCGAACATCTCCCAGTTTTTTGTCATGCCAGGTAGTGTAAACCACAGTCTTTCCGTCAGCAGAATAGCGAGGATAGTACTCATCATGCTCATTTTGCTGGGTCAGGCGACGGGTATTGCCGGATTTAAGATCTTTTATATAAAGTTTGCCCAGTGCCTGAAACAACATTGTTTGACCATCCGGTGATTTTTGTGACCACCTGATCATTTTTACATCAAATTCATCAGGTGCCACATCCACATCAAAGCGAAGGGCATCAGCAAACTGTTTAGTAGCGCTCACCGATACGCCAATATCAGCAATTTCTTTGGAATCAATGTCTATCTTGTGGAAGGTGCCGCCTGTCCAGTAAACAATTGACTTAGAATCCGGCATCCAGTCGAAGTAGGCGTAGTAGCCTTCTGAACCAAACCCTTCTTGCATATCGCGCTCGAGAGTCAGTGTCAGAGGCTTTTCTTCGCCGGTTTTCAGGTCTTTGAGAAACAGGCCGGTTTTATTTTTAACCCGCCGGATAAAGGCAACGTATTTGCCATCCGGTGAGGGGGTAGGGACAATCGCGCCGCCGGTACCGCTGATAAAGCGGGTTTCCTCGCCAGTTTCCCGGTCATAGCGGGTGATGGCAAAAATACCTTCCAGGGGATCGCGGTTGTACTCAAACTGTGCACCGGGTAGCGTATTCTGGGTGTAATAAATGTATTTGCCGTCGTGGGAAAACGCCGGATCAGCAATGTTTTGCTGGTCGTTTTTACCGTTCACCCGCGCTTTAATTTGTAAGCCGTCCCCGCCATTTTTGTGATACATCCAGATTTCACCGGCCGGGATACTGCGACTGGACATGATTCCCTTAGTCGCTACCAGATAATTACCATCGGGGCTCCACTTGGGTGAATGAATCAGGTTGTTTTTCTCCTGCGACACCTGGCGCAGATTTTCACCGTTTTTGTCCATCACCCAGATGTTAGAGATACCACCACGGTCTGAAATAAAAGCAATTTCGCTGCCATCAGGGGAGATAGCCGGTTCGATGTTCCAGCCGAAATCGGCCGTAAGGGCGGTCGCCTTGCCCCCATCCATGCCGACTTTGTAAAGATCGCCGAGCATATCAAATACCATGTAGGTGCCATCAGGTGAAATTGACAGACTGGACCAGGTGGTCTGGTCGGTATTGATGGTAACTTCATTTAAAGAAAAAGGTGGATTAAGCACATCCCATTCTTCTTTTTTCTCATCCTGTGCCGTAGCCGAAAAGCTCAGTGTTGCGCCTAAGGCAAGCGCAAGGACCGAACGACGAAAAGTAATTATCATTGTTATAATCCAGACTTTGCGAATGTAATGCCTAAAGGTATCGGGTATTTTTGAGCAATGCAAAAAATGCACAGAAAGAGTGGGACAGACAACACAGAAAAGGCGTTTAAGCCGAGAAAGAAAAAGATACTGCGGGAAGCCGCAGTATCTTTATAGCGCGAATTTCTTTAGGTCATCGTAACAAATTCTTCCGCGCTGGTAGGATGAATTGCCACACAGGCATCAAAATCGGCTTTTGTTGCCCCCATCTTCATTGCCACAGCGAAGCCCTGAAGGATTTCATCCATACCATGGCCGATGCCGTGTAACCCTACCACGACCTGATTATCACCCTGACATACCAGTTTCATCTTGGTAGGCTGGCGATGACGAGTCACAGCGGTATACATTGCCGAAAAGGACGAGGAATAAACAGTAATATCGTCTTCGCCATATTTGTCCTTGGCTTCCTGTTCAGTCAGGCCGATGGTGCCAATAGCCGGGTGGCTGAATACCACTGTGGGAATGAGCGAATAATCCATATACGCGTCTTTTTGCTGGTTAAACAAGCGCTCGCTCAACAGGCGGCCCGCTTTAATCGCCACCGGTGTTAATTCTATCTGGCCGGTAATATCACCCACCGCATACACGCCTTTAGTGGAGGTGTTTTGATATTTATCCACTTTGATAAACCCTTTGTCATCGGTTTTGATACCGGCTTTATCCAGGCCAAGTTTCGCCGAAGAAGGCTCACGTCCGATTGCCCATATCAAACAGTCGGTAGTTAATGCCTCACCGCTGGTTAGATGAACTTTCAACTCGCCACTGTCCAGCTTCTCCACTTTTTCAACGCCAGATTGCTTGTGCAGGGTTGGACCTTCATCTTCAATAATGTCCACCAGCGTTTCATGGATAATTGGATCGAAATGCCGTAACGGAGCATGATGGCGCACCACTAAATCTGTTTTTGTGCCCAGACTGTGCAGTACCCCGGCCAGCTCTACCGCAATGTAGCCCGCCCCTATCACAACCGCCCGTTTAGGCTGCTGATCCAGTTCGAAAAAGCCGTCAGAATCAATGCCATACTCAGCGCCTTCAATATCCGGTAAGCGTGGGTGACCACCAGTGGCGACGGTAATATGCGGCGCGCTATATTGCTCACCATTAACCTCAATAGTGTTCTTGTCCACAAAGGTGGCGTAACCGTTTACTACTGTAATCTCATTTTTGGCCATCATCTTGCCGTAGGAGGCATGGATTCGCTGTATGTAGGCCCGGCGGTTGGCCACCAATACAGACCAATCAAAATGATTCACTGAAACATCAAACCCATAATCTTCTGAATATCGATTGATAGCCTCAGCAACGTTCGCGCCAAACCACATGGCTTTTTTGGGAACGCAACCAACGTTAACACAGGTGCCGCCGATTAGATTCGCTTCAATAATCGCAACTTTTTTGCCGTGTTTTGCAGCCCGGTTGGCAGACGCGATGCCACCGCTGCCGCCGCCTATACAGATGTAATCGAATTTATGCATTGGTATCCTGTTAGGTATTAGTGGAGTCAGGGTATTCTGGCATGTTACCAGCCACTGCTCAAAATTTACTGCTACAGGGTATACCTGTTTCACTTACAACAGGATTAGCCTTACGCAAATGTAATAACGGCAGGGTAGGAGTTATGTGTACTGACAGGCGTGGTGTTGTTTAGAACCATGCGCTACCACTATGCGAAGGGACATAGCGAAGGACATAAGTAGTCCGTGGGAAATTTGCTCGCTGGTAATAAACGCAAGTTACCGCTATGTGGTGTAACCCGAAGGCGGTGTGTGAATCAGTCAGCATCCGGTTAAACTGACTGATATCTGACTGCGGCCTTGTTTTTGCTGGTTCAGGCCCTACATTCTCTCCATACCATTCAAAAAAGGTGAGACATCAATGACGCAACCTGCCATCAAACTGGTCGACGGACTTCCTGTTTTTTCGCAAATAACCCCGGCCCAAATAAAGCCGGCGATCGAAGAAGCTATCGAAACATGTAAAGCGACAATTGAAGAGGTGGTAGCTTCAGGCGACTACAGCTACGACAATGTTGTGGGAAAAGTAGAAGAGGTTGATGACCGCCTGGGCAAGATGTGGTCACCGGTCTCACACATGAATTCTGTAGTAAGTAGCGATGCGCTGCGTGAAGCACACGACAGTTGTTTGCCGCTATTATCGGATTACGGCACCTGGGTGGGCCAGCATGAAGGATTGTATCAGGCTTACACATCACTGCGCCAAAGTGATGAATTTAAGACCCTGGATGAGCAGCGTCAGAAGTATATTGAAGACACAATCCGTGACTTTACCTTATCGGGCGTGGCCTTACCCAAAGATAAAAAGACCCGCTATGCACAGATCAGTGCGCGACTTTCAGAGCTCTCCTCTACATTTAGTAATAATGTTATGGATGCCACCATGGGGTGGACTAAACATGTTACCGACCAGTCTGAGCTTGAAGGGCTTCCCGAGTCGGCGCTGGATGCAGCCCGTCAGGCGGCTACAGACAAAGAGCTGGATGGCTGGTTATTTACGTTGGATATCCCTTCCTACCTGCCGGTAATGTTATACGCACAAAACAGTGCTTTGCGTGAAGAAATGTACCGCGCGTTTGCCACCCGGGCATCAGCTGAAGGGCCAAACGGTGGCAAGTGGGATAACACAGAAATTATTAATGAAATTCTGGCGCTGCGCACCGAAGCCTCAAAAATGCTTGGTTTTGATAACTACGCCGAGCGCTCACTGGCCACTAAAATGGCAAATTCTACCGAGCAGGTCGTCGGGTTTATCCGGGATCTGGCCGATAAGTCATTACCTCAGGCCCGGGAAGACCTGGCGGAAGTGGAAGCATTCGCATCAGAACAGGGTGTAGATACGCTCAATGCCTGGGATATTCCTTATTACAGCGAGCAGCTTAAACAGAAAAAATACACGATCTCAGATGAGATGCTACGTCCGTATTTTCCAGAAGAGACGGTATTGCGAGGCTTGTTTGAAGTAGTTCATCGGCTGTACGGCCTGAAGATTGTTGAACAGCCTGGCGTAGATACCTGGCACAAAGATGTTCGCTATTTCACTATTACTGATGAAGCGGATGCACTGCGTGGTAGCTTTTATTTTGACCTGTACGCCCGCGCCAATAAACGCGGTGGCGCATGGATGGACGAATGTCGGGTACGCCGGGAGCTTCCAAACGGCGAAGTGCAGCTTCCTGTAGCCTATCTGACCTGTAATTTTAATGGGCCGGTAGGCGGCAAACCTGCCCTGTTTACCCATGATGAAGTGCTGACTCTGTTTCATGAATTCGGCCACGGCCTGCATCATATGCTAACCAAAATGTCAGTGGCCGGGGTCTCGGGCATCAATGGTGTACCATGGGATGCGGTGGAACTGCCAAGCCAGTTTCTGGAGAACTGGTGCTGGGAAGAAGAAGCGTTGAGCTTTATTTCTGGTCATTATGAAACAGAAGAACCTCTGCCCAAAGACTTGCTGGATAAAATGCTTAAAGCCCGGGATTTCCAGTCGGCAATGCAAATGGCCAGACAGCTGGAATTCAGTCTGTTTGACTTTTTACTGCATCAGCAAGATGGCAAAGAGGTTGATGTACAGGCGATTCTTGATGAGGTGCGCAAAGAAGTGGCCGTCATCACACCACCGTCTTTCAATCGCTTCCAGCATAGTTTCGGGCACATTTTTGCTGGTGGTTACGCAGCCGGTTACTATAGCTATAAATGGGCAGAAGTCCTTTCCAGTGATGCATTCAGCAAATTTGAAGAAGACGGTATCTTCAACCGGGAAACAGGCAAATCGTTCTTGCACAATATTCTTGAGATGGGAGGCAGTCGCGAGCCCATGGACTTGTTTGTGGCATTCAGAGGTCGCGAACCCCGGGTAGATGCATTATTGCGCCATAGCGGAATCAATCAGTAATGGCGGCAGAATCCTTCGATACTATCTATCGGCGGGCCTGTGAAAGAAAAGGTGGGGAAGCGGGGCTCAAGGCTCTGCTTCGTCAACCATTACCACCTTCTCAGGTTGCTAACATCCCTGATGATCGGTTTCTGGCCGCTATGACCCGACAAGTTTTTAAATCCGGGTTTGTTTGGCGGGTGATCGAGCAAAAGTGGCCGGCATTTGAGGAGGTCTTTTTCGGTTTTGATATCGAGAAAATTCTGTTGATGCCCGATGAAATGCTGGAACGCAAAGCCAGCGACGAGAGGATTGTCAGAAACTATAAAAAGGTGATGACAGTCAGAGACAATGCCATGATGGTTGCCGATATTAGTCGTGAGTATGGCGGTTTCGGGAAATATCTGGCGCAAATTGATAAGGCAGATATCACTGGTCTGTGGCAGACTCTGAAAAAGCGTGGTGCTCGTCTGGGCGGAAATACCGGGCCCTACATGCTGCGAGCAATGGGAGTGGATACTTTCATCATGTCCCAAGACAATGAAGATTATCTGCGCAAACATGAGGTAATCGACGGCACGCTGCAAAGCCAGAAGAGTCTGCGGGCTATGAATGCCCAGTTTTTCCAGTGGCATGAGCAAAGCGGTTTATCACTGTCTGAACTCAGCCAGATTCTGTCTTATAGCTGGGGCAGCAATAACCGGTGAGGCGACCAGCGCGTAAGAAACCGCATATTGCGCTAATTTCACAGTAAATGGCTGTTGCTGCTGCACGATATTGGTTACACTTCATACCCATCAGATAACAGGTTTACAGGAACGGTATGAGCGATACACAAAGCCGGGATGACGCGTCGCAGAACATGGACGAATCGGTTACAGAACAGACTCATTTTGGTTTTAAGCAAGTGGATAAGTCACAAAAAGCATCGCTGGTGGCTAATGTGTTTGATTCTGTGGCGGCGAAATACGATGTGATGAATGACCTGATGTCATTTGGTGTTCACCGTCTCTGGAAACGCTATACCATTGATTGTGCCGGAGTGCGTGCCGGGCATCGAGTGCTGGATATTGCCGGCGGCACCGGCGATTTGACGGCTAAGTTCTCGCGCCTGGTAGGGCCCACCGGCTCTGTGACACTGGCCGATATCAATCTATCGATGTTGAAGGTAGGGCGTGACAAACTTCGGGATCAGGGACTGGTCAGTAATATTGATTATGTTCAGGCCGACGCTGAAGCGCTGCCGTTTCCTGATAATTCCTTTGATGTGGTAACCATGGCGTTCGGCCTGCGCAATGTCACAGAAAAGCAAAACGCACTTAACTCTATTTACCGTGTGCTTAAACCCGGTGGCCGTTTACTGGTACTGGAGTTTTCAAAACCCGCCTCAGAACATCTGTCCAAAATTTATGACATGTATTCATTTCATATCCTGCCGCGCATGGGCCAGATGGTAGCCAGTGACGCTGAAAGTTACCGCTATCTGGCTGAGAGTATTCGCATGCATCCGGACCAGGAAACACTCAAGGGTATGTTTGAACAGGCAGGTTTCGAGCAGTGTGATTACAGCAATCTGACCGGGGGGATTGTAGCATTGCATCGAGGGTATAAATTTTAATGCCAGCAGCCTCCTTATTTACTGCCACTGCCGAGACGCTGCTCAATCGACTGATTGCACTTGATGAAGATAGCGCCCAACGCCTGGTGCCGTTGGCAGGCAAACGACTGAGCGTTTTTATTGAACAGCTTCCCGTTGGGATTACACTGGTTTTTTCCACGCGAATCGATGTTTTAGCAGAGCCACATTCTTTTGAAGATGTATGCGTACATCAGGATGGGGAGAGCTGTTTCATCAAAACCAGTCTAGATGTACTGCCTTCATTGACGCAAACCAGTCAGATAACCCGGCTAATTCGCGCAGATAAGCTACAGTTGCAGGGCGAGCTAAGTATCGCGCAGCAAACCGCGGCGCTATTTCAGCAACTGGATATTGACTGGGAAGAGCAGCTTGCCCGTTATACGGGTGATGTGCCGGCTCATGAAGCATTTGCCAGCGCACAAAAATTCCGCCAGCAGTTTGCTGCATTTGGCCGGCGGCTGCAGGCCGGGCTGGGTAACGCACTGACCGAGGAAAAGGATATCGCCGTTAGCAAACTTGCTGTAATGCATTTTAATGACGAAGTTGACGCATTGCGAGACGATGTTCAGCGCTTTGAAGCCAGACTCAGTTTACTTGAGAAGAATCAGTAGTTTTTCCTCACATGCAAATATTTCGCTTGTATCAAATTAACAAGGTGTTGCTTCAGCATGGTCTGGATGATCTTATTCCTGATCGCTGGATGCCGTGGTACGCAAGGCTGTTGCGTAAGTCCATTTTCTGGATTCGCAATCAACACAAAGATGAGCCACCGGGCGTTCGCATCACGATGGCGTTACAGTCTCTGGGGCCGGTATTTATAAAATTCGGTCAAATGCTCTCTACTCGTCGGGATTTGCTGCACCCGGATATTGCCAATGAATTGGCCAGGTTGCAGGATAAGGTGGCACCTTTTCCTTCCGACGCTGCCCAGAAAATTATCAAACAATCGCTACAGTTACATGATCTCAGCGAACTTTTTAAAGAATTTCATGTAGAGCCGCTGGCTTCGGCATCTATTGCTCAGGTGCACGCTGCCAAATTGCATGATGACCAGGATGTAGTAGTAAAAGTTTTACGCCCTGATATTCGCGCCACCATTGATGCAGACATGGAGTTGCTATTTTCTCTGGCACAGGTAGTACAGCGTTGGCTGCCAGATGGTAAACGCCTGCGCCCCGTTGAGGTTGTGACCGAATACCAGAAAACCCTGGTGGATGAGCTGGATTTATTACGTGAATCTGCCAATGGCATACAACTGCGGCATAATTTTGAAAAGTCAGATGCATTGTATATCCCGCATATATACAGCGATTATTGTCGTCACAATGTGCTTGTTATGGAACGCATCTATGGTATTCCGGTCTCGAACGTCGATGCACTGCTGGCACAGAATACCAATATGAAGAAACTGGCAGAGCGCGGCGTTGAAGTGTTTTTTACGCAGGTTTTCCGTGACAGTTTCTTTCATGCTGATATGCATCCGGGCAATATATTTGTTGGTACCGAAACCCCCTCAGAGCCGCGCTATATCGCCATTGATTTTGGTATTGTGGGAACCCTGAATAAAGAAGATAAACGGTATCTGGCGGAAAATTTTGTCGCCTTTTTCAATCGTGACTATCGCAAAGTTGCTCAGTTACATGCTGATTCGGGATGGGTGCCCAGAGATACCAATATCGACGAATTTGAAATGGCAATACGTACTGTGTGTGAGCCAATATTTCAAAAGCCGCTGGCCGAAATTTCCTTTGGCCATGTTCTGTTGCAGCTGTTTAACACGGCACGTCGTTTCAATATGGTGGTGCAGCCCCAATTGGTTTTGCTGCAAAAAACTCTGTTGTACATCGAAGGGTTGGGCAGACAGCTTTATCCGCAACTGGATTTATGGAAAACCGCTAAGCCTTTTTTAGAAAACTGGATGAAAGAGCAGATTGGTATCAAGGCGATGATGACCAAGGTAAAAGCTAACTTACCTTTCTGGTCGGAAAAACTGCCGGATATGCCAGATCTGTTGCATGACAGTTTGCAACAACTAAAAGAGCTGCCTCTGCAACAGCAAAAAGAGCATCAGCAGTTGATTGCTGTGCAGGTTAATAATACCCGCGCTACCCATTATGCAATTGTTGGCGCGACGCTGATTATTGTGGCTGCGTTATTGCCGATTTACAATTTACACTGGGGCTTTCCAGTTGTCACAGCACTGGGTGGTATGGCCTGCTGGTGGCAATCATGGCGTAAGGTACATCGTAAATTTAAACAGTAAAATCAGGGAGAAATGACATTTTTGTGATAAATGTTGTTTGCATTCTATTTTGCTTTGAATTTCCCAAATACCTGCTATAGTAGTTGTTGCCATTCGGCTAAAGTCTTTAAAAAGACGTGTTTATTTTTGTTTTTTGCGTTGATGTATAAATAACTCGGGTTACGCCTGTAACTTCTGGTTAGTGGTTTGTTCATTCCAAAGTAAGACCCAAATAACTCGTCCCCATTTAAAGGCGATACAAAGTGATACGCGAAAGCGAAGTTTTAAGAGAGATTTGAGGTCTACATGTCTAAAGTTACAGGTACCGTTAAATGGTTTAACGCTGACAAAGGTTATGGTTTTTTGACACAAGATAGCGGCGATAAGGACGTTTTCGTTCATTTCCGTGCAATTGTTTCAGAAGGTTATAAAAGCCTGAATGAAGGTCAGCGCGTAGAATTTGAAGTCGAGCAGGGCCAAAAAGGCTTGCAGGCAGCTAACGTTCAAGCACTGTAAAACGTTGAGACGGCAGCCATTAGCTGCCGTTTTTTTTGCTCATATCCACGTGTATATAATCACATTCTGGCGTTTCTTCGACAAAATAGCGCTGATACGCATCCCAATCTTCTAGTTTTAGCCTGTCTCTGCTACTTCCACGCTTTTCCATTTGTGAACGGATCTGACTTATCGGTGCGCTAAGCCAGTAAATCACCACCTGACATTCAAATTGCTTAATCAGTTTATTGTTCCATTCAGGATCCCTTAACTCTTTTGTGAACGGGGCGCACAGCACTACCGGCACTTGCCTCAGATTGGCCCGGGCACTTTGATACATAGCGTTGTACACAGGCTCCCGGAAAGCATCTTTATAGGTGGCGCTGTCACGATCATGACGATCCAGGCCAGCCAGAGAAAGACCTGCTTCAATAACAGGTTCGAACACTGTATCAATATCAATTAAACACGCTTTTGTTTGCTTTGCTTTTGCCCTTGTCCAGGTAGATTTTCCAACGGCTGGCTGTCCGGTAACGATGTAAAGCATAAATTCCAGTGGATCTTCAGATAAATGAAAAGGCAATGACAGTATGCCGATTTTTCCCTATGCTAACTACTCTTACAATGGATGGTTAGCGATGGGGCGAGGTTTCATGAAGAACGACACGGTCATTATCAGGCTTACACTATGTTTAGCAGGATTCTTGTTTTTTGCAGTCGCGCAGGCGCAGGAAAGAACCCTGGCGATCGTGGATGAAAAGCCGGTGATGCTTTCCGATGTATCACCAACCAAAGCCGAGCTGGCAGAGGCGGCCCAGGCAATGTCGGTCAGCAAGCAGCTGGCACTTTCTCGCTTACGCCATAATAAATTCATGGAACAGGTCCTGAATCGGGTATTAAATGTCTATTCACAGCAGCATGACATCAACGCTGATGAAACGCTGGTCGAAGCATTTAAAGAGAAATTCGGCCAACACTATGAGGCCAGTCAGGACAGTAGCCGCTCCTTTACAGATATCGCCAAAGAGCAGGTAAGGTTCTGGCAGGTGGAAAAAAAGCTCTATGAAGAATTCGGTGGCACCGTAATTTTCACCCAGCAAAACCCGCGGTATCCTGTTGAAGCTTATCACCGGCTGTTGGAGCAGTACCAAGCCGAGAGACGTCTGGTGTTTAAAGATAAAGAATATGAGAACCTGCTTAAACGCGCCTTTGCACCGCCTTACAGCATGCAGATACCATCTGAAAAGGTAGACTATAATTCGCCGTGGTGGATGCATCAGCAGCCTGGCGGCGATACACCGCCCAGCAACGCCGCCGACAAACCATAATGGCGCTGATCGCTGCCCAGCACCCTATATGCAGGTTGGCATATATAGTCGCTCTGGTTGGCGACTCAGTAAGCAGCTAACAGACTGGTTTTATCTACAATTTACTTTTATTTTTTAAAGGAGTCTTGCCCATGGCTGCGCCGCTTTCGCACTGGGATGATTTATTGCTACTTAATGAACAACTTACCGATGATGAGCGAATGAGCAGTGAATCGGCCAGGGCCTTTTGTCAAAAGACACTGCAGCCTGGCATTTTGCAGGCTAACCGGGATGGAACTTTTGATCGGGGTATCATGGCGCAGTTTGGTCAGATGGGGATGTTGGGCGCCACTATTGAAGGGTTTGGGTGTCCCGGTGTCAATTATGTTACCTATGGTCTGATTGCCCGTGAAGTCGAGCGTGTCGATAGCGGGTATCGCAGCGCCATGAGTGTGCAGTCGTCATTGGTTATGCATCCCATAAACGCATTTGGCTCAACTGCGCAAAAAGAAAAATTTTTGCCAAAGCTGGCTTCCGGCGAGTGGATAGGGTGTTTTGGCTTAACTGAGCCGGATGCCGGCTCCGATCCTGCTGCAATGAAAACCCGGGCAACAAAGGTCGATGGCGGATTTAAGCTAAATGGCAGCAAAATGTGGATCACTAATTCACCCATTGCCGATGTCTTTGTGGTGTGGGCAAAGCATACTGAGGAAGATGACACTATTCGGGGATTTCTATTAGAGCGTGGCATGAGCGGCTTAAGCACGCCTGAGATAACCGGAAAATTATCGCTAAAAGCGTCGATTACCGGCGAAATTGTGATGGAAGATGTCTTTGTCCCGGCTGAGAACATGTTACCTGAAGTTAAAGGGTTAAAAGGGCCCTTTAGCTGTCTGAACATGGCCCGCTATGGCATTTCATGGGGCGCTATGGGAGCGGCAGAATTTTGCTGGCATGCCGCGCGACAATACGGTCTTGACCGTCATCAGTTCGGTCGTCCACTCGCCCAGACTCAGCTTTTTCAAACAAAACTGGCAGACATGCAAACCGAAATTACACTGGGCCTTCAGGCGTCATTGCGGGTAGGCCGACTCATCGATAACCGCCAGTTCGACCCGACCATGATTTCTATGGTAAAACGCAACAACTGCGCAAAAGCTCTGGATATTGCGCGAAAATCCAGGGATATGCATGGCGGCAATGGAATTGCCGACGAATATCACATTATGCGGCATATGCTGAATCTTGAGACCGTCAATACCTACGAGGGCACATACGATGTTCACGGGCTGATAATGGGGCGCGCCCAAACAGGTCTTCAGGCATTTTTCTGACAGGCAACACAGGCAGCGGGTGCTGCCTGTGCGACTGATTAGTAGTAGGTGAGTTTTTCTGCCTTGCCCGCAAATATTCTGTACACCATAAAGGTATAGGCCAGAATGCAGGGCACCACGATTACCGCCCCTACCAATAAGAAGCGTAGTGAGTTGGCGTCGCTGATCGCGTCGGCGATGGTCATCTGGCCGGGCACTACAAATGGATAATAACTCAGACCAAAAGCGGTAAAACAAAGAATAAACACGGTCATGGCAATCATGAACGGCAATTTTTCACCTTTGCCATTAGTTGCAGGCATACGCTTTAAGATAACACCGCAAAAGCTCAATAAACAAAAACAGGCAATGGGTATCGCCATCAGCACAAAGCCCCAGTGAGAGGTCAGCCATAACTCACGCACATTCTCGTGAAGTGTCAGATTGGCGATGCTTACCGCAATGATACCAATCGATAACACTACGAGGCCGCGTCGGGCCCAGTAAATAGCTTTTTCCTGCAAGGCCGATTCTGATTTTAAGATCAACCAGCACGACCCTATAAACGCATAGGCTGCGGTCAGACCGAATGCTGCCAGCAGGGCAAACCCCTGCGCCCACCAATCGGTACGCAGACCGGTTACCCAGATACCCAGCATGTAACCCTGGGCCAGGGTGGTGAGTAAAGAGCCGTATTTAAAGCTCAGATCCCAGCGGCGCTTTTTTACTTGCGCCACCTTGGCTCTGAAATCAAACGATACACCGCGCAGAATTAACCCTAACAGCATAAGCGTCGCCGGCAGATATAGCGTCTGTAAGATTACGCTATGCGCATCGGGAAATGCAAACAGCAGGAGTCCGACAGCTAGCACCAACCAGGTTTCGTTAGCATCCCAGTAAGGTCCAATGGACGCTATCATGTCATCACGAAAGGCTTCTTCGCGCGGTGGCAGCAATACCCCGACACCGAGGTCGTAGCCATCCAGAATGGCATAAAGTAATATGGCTAAGGCAAGCAGACCAATATAAATATCACCCAGAGTTTCAATGGACAAACTTTCAAATGGCATAGTCAGCTCCTAAGCGCCAAGCGGCGAAATTTTGGTGGCTTTGGCTTTTTCTCGCTCTTCACTGGTAATTTCTTCAATTTCTACCGAGCGGCGACACATAAGTGTCAGCGTTGCCATATACGCAAACAGCAGTACAGCATACGTTATTGCATAAAGTGCAAATGAGAAAGCAACGTTACCAGCCGGTAAACCGGTGACTGCGTCCTGGGTTTTCATCACGCCATAGACCAAATAAGGTTGGCGGCCGATTTCTGTCACGTACCAGCCTGCCAGAGTGGCAATCCAGCCGCTAAAACTCATGCCCATAAATACTTTATTGAGCCAGCCAGGCAATGTACCGTTTCGATACAGATAAAAACTTCCCAGCCAGGCACAGGCCAGCATTAACAAGCCTATTGCTACCATAACCCGAAAGGCAAAAAAGACCGGTGCTACGGGCGGATGTTCGCCCTCAAACTCGTTTAGCCCTTTTATTTCACCATCCAGTGAATGGGTGAGTATCAGGCTGGCTCCCCGGGGAATGCCGATTTCAAGGTGGTTAGTTTTACTTTCCTCGTCAGGGATTGCGAATAGCAGTAAGGGGGCGCCCTGTTCGGTTTCCCAGATGCCCTCCATCGCAGCCACTTTTTGTGGTTGGTGTTCTAATGTATTCAAGCCATGCAGATCACCGGCATAGATTTGAAGTGGAATAAGCACCGCAGCAGTGTAAGTGGCAGTTTTTAACGCCAGTCTGGGGGCTATTTTATCGTCACCACGGAAGATACGATAGGCCGATAAGCCAGCGATAAGAAAGCTTGCGGTCAATCCTGAGGCTAACAGCATATGGGCAAACCGATAGGAAAAAGATGGATTGAAGATTATCTCGCTCCAGTCTCTGGCGTAAATAACACCATCTACAATCTCATGGCCCTGAGGAGTATGCATCCAGCTATTTAAGGACAAGATCCAAAATGCGGATACCGTAGTACCAAACGCAACAATCAGCGTCGCCAGGGTGTGCAGCCAGTTGGGTACGCGCCGAATACCGAACAGCATAATGCCCAAAAAGGTAGCCTCGAGGAAAAAGGCGGTGAGCACCTCGTAGCCCAGAAGCGGCCCGGCCACATTCCCTGCTTTTTCCATAAAGCCCGGCCAGTTGGTGCCAAACTGGAAAGACATCGTCACACCACTGACTACGCCTAATGCAAACGTCAGGGCAAAAACACGCACCCAGAACCGGTACATGCGCATCCACACCGGATGACCTGATATATTAGAACGTAACTTAAAGTAAAAAAGGTACCATCCTAATGCGATGGTAATGGTAGGAAATAGTATGTGGAAACTGATATTCAGTGCAAATTGTAGCCGGGATAAAATAAAGGCGTCCATAACACCCTCCTAACTTTGTGACTCACCCTTAGTGGGTAAAACTCGGTCTTTTAAATCCAGAATCCGTCCTACGCCAGAGCCCAGCTTCATCAGTGTGTTCAGCTTTTCTGGCCCCAAATGTTGTAACTCCTGCGACCATGCTGTGACAGATTCCAGCAGATCATGAATTTCATTCAGCTTGTGCTGAACCTGCGCATCGTTTTCATGCGCGGGGTCATCGAGCATCAAATCTCTGAGTAATGTCAGCGTGGGATCGATTTCTCGTTTTCGACGCTCCTCAAAAACACGATTGGCAAGCACCCAGATTGAACCGGCAGGGACAAAAAACTCTTTACGTTCGCCGGGCACATGCTGCTGTTTGATAAGCCGCCATGATTGCAGCTCTTTAAGCCCCATGCTGGTATTGCCACGTGAAATATTAAGCGCATCAGCGATTTCCTGGGCAGCCAGCGGCTCATCATTTAATACAATCAGAGCGAGCATCTGGCCAACCGTACGGTTGAAACCCCACCGGCTACCCATTTCTCCAAAATGCAAAACAGCAGATGTGACAATTGGCGTCATGATTATTTTCTTTATAAAGTTTCAGAAGTTTCTGAAAGTTTATATCGTAACTTGACCCAGATCAAATTTTATTCACTCACAAAGCACGAATTAGGGGGTTAACCGAAAGCGGTCTTAGTTTACAGACTGTGTCCCCTGAAGTATTTTTTCGCTGCAATGCTCACCGTGAAGAACAGATATATCGCCTGTCGTTTCCAGTACGACAGCGCGAACACTGGACATTTCTAACACATTGGCTTCCCTGAGTTTGGCAATGAGATCACTTTTGGCTACTCGGGTTTGTTCTAATGCGGCGTCAATAATTTCGCCATCGCGCATTAGAAGAACTGGCTGATTTTGCATCAGTAACTCAAAGCGATCTGATTTTTTGCGGATACGCGCTGTTACATACTGAACAAGAAAAAGTGCCATCATAGCGATTAGAGATTGCACAAATGACCCCCAGTTTTGTGACTGACTGGCCCCGGCCAATAACGAGCCAACCGCAACAGTCATCACAAAATCAAAATTTGTCATTTTTGAAAAGGATCGCAGGCCGTTGATGCGCACAAGGACAACCACCCAACACATACCTAACGCAGTTAAAATAAGACCTTTCAAAATAAGGTCGAGGATTGTGTGGTCAATAAACATTAGCTAGTTTTCCTTTATCAAAAATGAATAAGCAGCCCTGGTGGCTCACCGTTAGTGCTTTTAATCCATCGTTTACTCAGGGAAGATGCTCTCCTCCTGTTACACCCATTATCTCAGCGGTAATGTAGCTGGATTCCTGAGACGCCAGAAACACGTATACCGGAGCCAGCTCTGCTGGCTGACCAGGGCGGCCCATAGGAACATGCTCCCCAAAGCCATCCACTTTACCCGCCGGCTGTCCGCCACTTTGTTGAATAGGCGTCCAGACCGGTCCGGGCGCCACGCCGTTAACCCGAATACCCTGTTCAATAAGCATTTTGGCGCAGCCTTTGGTGAAAGACGTAATCGCACCTTTTGTGGAGGCGTAATCCAGTAATCCCGCTGACGGCTGATAAGCCTGAATCGAGGTAGAATTGATTATACTGCTACCTGCTGGCATATATGCCGCTGCCGCTTTAGTTATCCAAAACATGGCAAATACATTTGTTTCGAAAGTTGCCGTGAATTGCTCGGTAGTGAGATCCTGAAGCTTCTCGACATACTGTTGTTTGCCGGCATTATTTACCAGAATGTCTAATCCGCCCAGAAATTCTGCGGCATCTGTTACCAATGACTGGCAAAACGACTCATCTTTGAGGTCGCCGACGATAGCATCGGCTCTTATGCCAGCATTGCGAAGAATCGCAAGCGTTTCATCGCCATCTTCTTTCTCACTTTCCAGAAAATTAATGACAACATCAGCGCCTTCCCGGGCGTAAGCAATGGCGACTGCACGTCCAATGCCCGAATCACCACCGGTTATCAGCGCCTTTCGTCCCTGCAGGCGTTGGCTGCCTTCATAAGTGTCTTCACCATGATCGGCTTTCGGTGAGAGCTTGCTGTCCAGGGCGGGATCTGGCTGGTCTTCGTTTTTGCGGGTATTGCCCGGAGGATACTGATAGCGCGGGTCTTGCATACGGTGCTGATTTTGCTGACTCATTATAAGCTCCTTGATTTAGCAAAATAACAGTTGTTGCAGATTCCATACCCAGACGATGCTAGCGGTAGGCTGGAAAGATATTTATGCAAATATTTCCTAACCAACTGATGTGTAATCAGATTTAAATTTGTCGCTATATCAATATTAAAAAAATATCGTTAAAAAGTGGTAGCACTTTTCGGGATTAGTACAAAAAACTGGGAAAGACTTTTAATTACATTACACAGATTTCATACATTGGTTCTTTCATAATTAGTGGATGGGCATTAATCAACATTCCGCCATAGTGAGTATGAAGTCAGTAGTACGGATACGTCCAGACATGTTAAACAAGGATGAAGATAGTTCTAGGGATACGACAGACCAATATGACAACGCAAGGGGTAACACTGATGGCAAAAGATCATGGCAGCCAGATAAAAAATGATGAGACGTACGAAGAACTTAGAGATGAAGGGTACAGCAAGGAAAAATCGGCGCGCATTGCCAATGCTCAGGCGAACGACAGCCAAAAACCTTCAGAAAAAGGCGGTAAAGGTGAAAAATACGAAAAGAGAACCAAGCAAGAGTTGTACGATAAAGCGCAAGAGGTGGGAATCGAAGGGCGTTCAAAAATGAGTAAAGATGAATTGATTGATGCCCTGCGAAATCATTAATACCAGGCGGTCCATGCAGCGCTGGCGGTTACTCTGCTTCTACCAGCGCGCCATGATCCGCTGATAAACTTCTTCATCCAGTAAGCTTCGCCTTAACGCGGGTTCAACCCCTTCCAGTAATTCCAGCGCCCCCGGCCAGTCGGCGGCCTGTTCGCCATCTATGTAAAACAGAGATGCCTCAGCAACTTCTGTCGAATCCAATGGGTAGGCAAGTGTCAACGCTCCCTCCATTAATTTAGGATGCGCGACAGCACGTGAACTAATATAATCTGCCGTGCCATCACCATTAATGTCCTTGGTGAGCCAGGCAATGTTAAGTAACTGGTTGTAAGTGCCATCGGCTTGCATGGTCTCAATGGTCTTATTGAACTTTTGAATAAGACGTTGATTGTCGTCAGTGTCTGTCATAGCCAGCCGAAACCCGCCGATAATCAGTGGGTTTTTTGAAAAGTGCACCAGCTGCTCGTTTTCATACCGCAGCAGGCGGTTAAATTCGTCAACCAGTAAGCGCGAGGTCATCAGATAATAAGAGCGATCATCTGCCAGTTGTTTGAAGGCATCAAATGTTGAGGGGTTACGGCCCCATTTCACGCCTTTTATCAGTCGCACCTGATCGGTGTTTGCAAAACGATTATCGATGGCTACACGGCGGTCTTTTAAGTGATCCAATGCCGCAACAGAGTTTATATCTTCCTTTTTGCTAATGGCATGCAGGTACAGGGGCAAATAAACATCTGAGTACAGATGCTGGGGCTTCTCATCATCTAAATCTAAAAAGGCATAAAGCCCGTCAATTTTCCCACTCAACAACCCGCTGCCTAAAAATGCCTTGCGCATGACCTCAAGCTCAATATCAGTATCCATGCGCAAGAATGCTTCTGTCATAATATCGTTGATACGGGCAGACTTGTCTCTGTCATCAATTAATGTGGGTAATTGCGCTGCGCCAAGTTTTATCTGCGCAGAAACAAAAGGACTGACAATGCTCAGCAACATACATATACAAACAGTTATACAACGCACCAGTTCATCCTTTGTCAAAAAGTCGTAAAATTTTTTTACATTACCAGTGTAGCGGTTTTCGTGTACTGATAGCAAAAAAGTGGCAATAAAAGAAGGGAAAGATAATAATTGGGTAGCAAGCCGCTCCGCAGAGCGGCGGTATATTTTATTCGCCGAAGCTGCCGGCCGCACCGGGGAAGACCACCGGACTTTCATAACCGTCTTTGCTTACGCTGGCGACGCCAAAGAAGTAATTGTCGATAACCACGTTTTCCAGGGTGGCTTCGGTAACATCGCCGACAAATTTACTGTATTGCCATTGTGGGGCATCGGTATAACGCCAGTAAATTTTGTAGCCAGCAAGATGCGGGTTCTGCTCAGGGGCTGAGGCTTTCCAGCTTAATGTTGTCGAAGGTTTAACCGCACCTTTAATCTCAACGTGGGCTGGCGGCGCCGGCGCCCATGACATGGATGCCAGGCTAACCGCGTTCAGTGCGGTTAGTTTCGCCGCATAGTCAAAGTTTACGCCCTCTAGGGTGTCACCATATTCGATACCATTTTCGGTGCGTAAATCCTGGTGCTGACGTTCGTAGTTTTCGTTCGTCTCCATAATTCGAATACCGGGGTATCCTAAATCATTAAAGGGACGATGATGGCCGCCGCGCCCGTATCTGTCGAGCCGGTATATCACCATGGTGTCCAGGTTAGGTATAAATCGATCGGCCAGGTCGTCAATATAACGGGCCAGGTTTCGTGAAGGAGAATCTACCTCACCGCCGGTGAAGCGACGGGTGCGTGCTTCATCATCTGTTTCGGTAACACGCGTACCTTCAGCAAACAGGCGGGCAGAGGTGTTATTTACCACCCCGTTGACACCTTCGATGTTGCCAATCATATCGTTGTTCAGTACTGCTTTAAGCCGCCAGCCTTCTTCGCTGGCTTTTTTGGCCAGGATTTTCCCACCGAATAAACCTTGCTCCTCGCCGGACAGGGCTGCATAAACAATACTTCCGTTGAATTTATGTTGGCTAAGAACACGGGCAGCCTCAAGGGTTCCGGCCACGCCGGAGGCATTATCGTTAGCACCGGGCGCGTCGGAGGTGGCATCCATTACATCAGATACCCGCGAATCAATATCACCGGACATCAGTACATAGCGATCAGGGTCGGTAGTGCCGCGCTGTATTGCTACCACGTTAACAACTTCTGTGGCATCAGGGATGCGTTTTTCACCGCTGATTGTGTCGCCAACGAACATAACTTCAAGGCAGCCCCCACATCGCTGTGAGATGGCTTCAAATTCTTGTTTTATCCAGCGCCGCGCCGCGCCGATGCCGCGGGTATCAGACTTGGTTTCTGACAAGGTATGTCGGGTTCCGAAGCTGACCAGTTTTTCAATATCTGTTTCGATACGATCAGCAGAGATATCTTCAACAATGGTATGCAGGGGATCGACTTTTTGTGTGTCATTTTGCTGAGCATGTGCCGCCGTGATGGCGAAAGGAAAAGCGAACAAGGCGGCCGTAACTGGCCTCAGGCGTGGTTTCATTAGTGCTCCTTCAAAGCTTATTGTGCAACCACGCCTTGTTCTTGTTTTACGGCGTGGTCTTAGATAAAGGCGTAGGCATCGCCAAACAGCTGGTTTTCAGGCAGTTTGCGTTCATAGAAATCATCTCTGGCAGCTTTGGCCATTTCAAATCTGCCGGCGATGTACACCTGTTTGTCTGATAAATCGGTATAATCTGCCAATACAGCATGATGAACCCAACCGGTTCTACCGTCCCAGTTTTCATCAGCATATTCAACCACCGGCACAAAAGTAAAATGCTCATGTTGGCTGGCTAACGACGAAAGCTCGTCATGCAGATACAAATCTTCTTTGTTTCGTCCACCCCAGTAAAGGGTAACCGGCGTATGAGGGTGGTCTTTCAGCGCTTGCTGCAATATCGAGTAGGTGTAAGAGAAGCCAGTGCCGCCGGCAATCAGAATCATGGGGTTGCCATCTGATTGTAAATGCGCATCGCCATGGCCGCCACTGATGGTGATCTCACCTTCTTTTTTCATTCGCTCCAGCACTTCTGTGGCATACGCATTGTTTTCATCGGCGCCGATGTGAAGCTCTACTTTCTCATTATTAAAAGCAGCGTTTGCGATGGAGAAGGGGCGTTTATCATCGCTGCTCATATGCACCAACACATACTGCCCGGCATAAAACTCCACCCGGCTGGCCGGGGTTAACACTACCTTGTAAATTGCTTCGGTTAACGGCGTGATGGCATCAACCTGACATAAAATATCTGACATGTACTCTCTTCTTTACTTTATTCGCTAAACACCGGGGAACTACTGCATGATACCAAGCTCATCCCAGATGTCATCCACGCGCTTTTTAACCTGTTCATCCATTACTATGGGCTCACCCCATTCCCGATCAGTTTCACCCTGCATTTTATTGGTAGCATCCAAACCCATTTTCGAGCCCAGACCGGACACCGGGGAAGCAAAATCAAGATAATCAATCGGGGTATTTTCTACCATAACGGTATCCCGGGCCGGATCCATGCGAGTGGTAATCGCCCAGATAACATCATTCCAGTCCCGGGCATTCACGTCATCATCACACACGATAACAAACTTGGTGTACATAAACTGGCGCAAAAAGGACCATACACCCATCATCACACGTTTAGCATGCCCCGGATATTGCTTTTTCATCGTGACCACGGCCATGCGATAACTACATCCCTCCGGGGGCAGATAAAAATCCACAATTTCAGGAAACTGTTTTTGTAAAATAGGTACAAACACCTCGTTGAGCGCTACCCCCAGAATAGCCGGTTCATCCGGCGGACGTCCTGTATAGGTGGAATGATAAATGGGATTTTTGCGATGGGTTATGTGGGTTACCGTGAATACCGGAAACGTATCGACTTCATTGTAATAACCGGTATGGTCGCCGTAGGGGCCCTCAGGCGCCGTTTCATTCTGGTCGATATAACCTTCCAGGACAATTTCAGCACTGGCAGGAACCTGTAGGTCATTACTGATAGATTTGACGACCTCGGTTTTGTCTCCGCGCAGCAAACCAGCAAAGGCATATTCAGATAATGTATCGGGAACCGGCGTGACCGCACCTAAAATGGTTGCCGGATCAGCACCCAGTGCCACTGAAACCGGATAGGGTTCACCCGGATGCTGTTGACACCATTCGCGAAAATCTAATGCTCCGCCACGGTGGGACAACCAACGCATAATCAGTTTGTTTTTACCCAGCAGTTGCTGGCGGTAAATACCCAGATTCTGCCGCTTTTTATGGGGTCCGCGGGTGATAGTCAGACCCCAGGTGATCAACGGCGCGACATCGCCTGGCCAGCAGCGCTGAATGGGCAAGCGGGTTAAATCTACCTCATCGTCACTTAGCACTACCTCCTGACAGGGCGCTTTGCGCACTTCTTTGGCCGGCATGTTGAGTACTTGCTTAAAGACCGGCAGCTTGCTCCATAAGTCTTTAAGCCCTTTAGGTGGATCAGGCTCTTTAAGATACGCCAGTAATTTACCGACTTCGCGCAGGGCAACAACGCTGTCCTGGCCCATACCAAGAGCCACGCGCTCAGGGGTACCAAATAAATTGGCCAACACTGGCATGTCACTGCCTTTCGGATTTTCAAACAATAAGGCCGGCCCGCCGGCGCGCAGGGTGCGATCGGCAATTTCGGTCATTTCCAGATCAGTATCAATCTCACGGGTAATACGTTTTAACTGACCCTGGGCTTCCAGTTTGACAATAAAATCGCGTAGGTCTTTGTATTTCATCGGTATCAATTAGCCTGTATCAGCGTTAGGATTGCACGCAGTATACATCATACCGGCGGCCAGGATCAGTGAACTAGCCGTAATGGAAAGTGTTTTTATACCGCGATTTTTCTGGACACTTTCCGGCAAAGCGTGTGTGATAGCAATTGTTTATTTTATGTGAATACTATTTCACCCCGTCACCATAAGGAAGCACCATGAGTACCTTTGACCAAACCATGACCGAAGAGCTGAATTTGCTGTTAAAATTCCCCAGTGACAGCTTTATGCAGGGGCTGAAAATTCATCATGATGCCAGTAACGCAGTGGTTAATGCTGCCCAGCGGCTCTACTCAAAAGGATTAATCACCCAACCCGATGGTGGTTACTTAACTGATTTGGGTATTGATGTGGCGGACCACGCGCGTAAAGTCTACAGTGCGTTGTTTTCCAAACTGAATTAGTTCAGGCATTTTGGCTTCAGGTTTTTGACCTGCCTGCCGATACGGACATTGCAGGTAATGATTTGACCCGGGCTAATTATGGTAAAGCATCTTATAATCGTTTTGTTCAGCAGTGTAGTGGCATGGTCGGCGCAAGCTAAGGACCAGATGAAAGCGGTTCAGCTGTACACCCAGGACGAACTCGTGACACTTATTAACGCAAATGCTCATTTAGACAGGGTGGTCGCTGATCGCTGTCAGCTGGTTCAGGATATTGAGGCCCATGCCGAGGTTTTGAAAGAACCGACCTATCAGTTTTTGTGGGGCGATATGCTGGCCTGGGGCGTTTGTGTTGACGCTGTACCGGAGCGCGGTGTCCAATTTATGCGTGATGCCGCGCAACAAGGCTTACCGGCAGCGCTGGAGCAACTGGGTCGCTATTACGCAGCCGGCAAGCTGGTGCAGCAGGATCACCGTCAGGCGATTATCTATCTGCGTGAAGCCTCTGCACTGGGTAATCTTAACGCCCAGCTGCAACTGGTGAAGCTGTTTATTGAAGGCCATGGCAGCCCGTATGATTATGAGGATGCCTACCGCTGGCTGTTTAACGCTGTCACTGATGATAAAAATACACACGCAAAGATTGCGGACTACCTGACCCGTCTTGAACAACTCATGCATCCTAAAGCAGTGCGCAATGCCCGCCAAACCGCGCTCTGATAAGTTTCGATCTAACTGGTATGTCCGCGAGTACAATTTCTTATATTCCTTTGCCAGATGAATAGTCAACGCGCGTTGTTTGAACAATGCGCGGTATCGGCAGTGTTTTCATGCTGATAACTGTTATACTGGCGACATACTCTATTAAATTTACATACCTTCAGTAAGGGCGAAAGACGAACTGCATGAGTGACGATCCCCATTATCAGCGTGAAAAAGAAAAATACGACAACCCGGTGGCCAGCCGAGAGTTCCTGTTATCGGTCATTAAAGAACACGGTAAGCCTGTTTCATTTCTTGAAATCTGTGCTGCTGTTGATGCCGAAAGCGAGGAGAATCGCATTGGCGTGCAGCGCCGGCTGCGGGCAATGGAGCGCGAAGGTCAGATTCAGTTCACCAAGAGTAAACGATATATTCTGCAGGACCGGGAAGAACTGATCCGCGGTCGTATTATCGGTCATCGTGATGGGTTTGGTTTCTTACGGCCAGAAGATAACAGTGGTGATCTTTATATCAGCGGCGGTCAGATGCAACTGTTTATGCACGACGATGTTGTTGATGCCCGTGTCAGCGGCACCGATCGTAAAGGCCGCAAAGAAGGTTACATTGTGGGCGTGGTCGAACCGCGACAAGAGCCGATCGTTGGCCGTTACTTTACGGAAGATGGATTTGGTGTGGTGATTCCCGATGACAGCCGCATCAATCATGAAATTGTCATTCCCAAAGAAAATGTCCAGGGCGCACGGATGGGGCAGGTGGTTGTCGTTGAACTGACCCAACGGCCACGTCGCAAAGTAAGCCCGGTGGGTAAAATCACCGAAATCCTTGGCGAACACATGGCACCGGGGATGGAAATCGAGATGGCCCTGCGCACTCATGATATTCCACACCAGTGGCCGCAAAGCGTAGAACGTGCTGTCAGCAGTCTGACCGAGCAGGTGCCGGAAGAGGCGAAAGAAGGCCGTATTGATTTACGTCAGTTGCCGCTGGTTACCATCGACGGCGAAGACGCCAGAGATTTTGATGATGCGGTTTTCTGTGAGCCCCTGGATGATGGCGGGTGGCAGTTGTGGGTCGCTATTGCTGATGTGAGTCATTATGTTAAAGCAGGCTCTGCACTGGATACCGAAGCGCTGAACCGGGGAAATTCAGTGTATTTCCCTGAGCAGGTTATCCCCATGTTGCCCGAAGTGCTGTCAAACGGGTTGTGCTCACTTAACCCCGAAGTAGACCGGTTATGCATGGTTTGCGAGATGACTATCTCGGCCGAGGGCAAGTTACAGGCGTATCAGTTCTATGAAGCAGTAATGAACTCACACGCAAGACTGACTTACACCAAAGTGTGGCAAATACTCCAGGGTAATAAAGACCTGCATAAGCGTTATGAATCTCACGTTGGGCATTTGCGCAACTTGCATGACCTTTACCGGGTGCTTTATAAAGCCAGGCAGCGTCGTGGCGCTATCGAGTTTGAAACCCAGGAAAGCAAATTTGTCTTCAATGCCCAGCGCAAAATTGAAGATATTGTACCTGTTGAACGCAACGATGCGCATAAAATGATTGAAGAGTGCATGATTCTGGCTAACGTCAGTGCGGCGCAAATGCTTGAGTCACACAAAGCGCCGGCTTTGTACCGAGTACACGATAAACCAGATGCTGATCGGTTAACTGCTTTTACCTCTTATTTAGCCGAAATCGGTGTTCCTCATCACATCGGTGAAGATGCATCGCCTTCAGATTTTACGGCGGTGGTGAATAAAACTCGCAACCGCCCTGACCAGGAACTGATTCAGACCATGTTATTACGGTCTATGAAACAGGCTATCTACGACGGTGAAAATGTCGGGCATTTTGGCCTGGCACTGGCGCAGTATGCACATTTCACGTCTCCCATCCGCCGTTATCCGGACTTGGTGGTACACCGGGCGATTAAGGGCATTCTGTCCAAGCAGCCTTACAAGCAGAAAGTGGCCGGTGCTAAATCTTACACTACTGAGGAAATAGAGCAGCTGGGAGAACAATGTTCGACCACAGAACGGCGGGCTGACGATGCCACCCGCGATGTTGCAGACTGGCTCAAATGTGAGTTCATGCAGGATCATGTGGGCAGCAGCTTTGAAGGTGTGGTTAGTTCTGTGACCGCGTTTGGACTGTTTATCCGGCTGGTGGATTACCATATTGATGGCTTAGTTCACATTACGGCACTTAAAGATGATTATTATCATTATGACAATGTGAAACAAAGTCTTGTCGGTGAGTCAGGGGCACGCCAGTTCCGTTTAGGCGACACCGTCACTGTACAGGTTGCGGCGGTCAACCTAGATGAGCGAAAAATTGATTTGGTGCTGGATGATTCGTTGCTTAAAAGTAGCAGTGGAAAGAAAGTGAAAGTGAAATCCGCAGCTAAGAAACCGTCGGAAAAATCGCGGCGGGATAAGCCCGCGAATAAGTCGCGTAAAGGGGCGGGTAAAGACAGACCCAACAAAGGTAAACAGAAGTAGATGGCCCAGCATGAATGGTTATACGGGTTACATGCAATTTCAGCAGTGCTGAGCAAAGAACCCGAACGCGTTATTGAGATATTTGCGCTCAAAGGCAGAAATGACGACAGATTAAGCGATATCGTCAATCAGGCTCGTCGTTTTGGTATCAGTCTCCAGTTCTGTAACCGAAAAGTGCTGGATGACAAAGTCAGTGGTGAGCAACATCAGGGTGTGGTAGCACGCGCTAAACCTGCCCGTACACTGGATGAAAGTGACCTGGATGCACTCATCAGTGAAACTGATAGCCCCCTTTTGCTCATCCTGGATGGTGTTACCGACCCACATAATCTGGGAGCTTGCCTGCGAACGGCAAATGCAGCGGGTGCACATGCGGTGATTGTGCCGAAAGATAAGTCCGCCAGCCTGACCGGTACTGTGCGTAAAGTGGCGTGCGGCGCGGCTGAAACTACGCCGTTTATTCAGGTTACAAACCTTTCCCGTACCCTGAAGGCTATACAGGACAAAGGGGTGTGGGTGATCGGAACCGCCGGAGAAGCCACGCAAAGTCTTTACGATGCTCAGTTGTCAGGCCCTATGGCGCTGGTAATGGGTGCAGAAGGTAAAGGAATGCGCCGTCTTACCCGTGAAACCTGTGATGAATTAGTCAAGCTTCCTATGGCTGGCAGCGTATCCAGCCTGAATGTCTCCGTGGCCACGGGTATCTGTCTGTATGAAATGGTGCGCCAGCGTCGCTAGCTCTCTGCATTTATACGTATCATTCTAAAGGCTGTCGTAAACAAAAAATGACAGCCTTTTTTATTTCACCTTGCCTCATAGTCCTTCCCCCCAGACAAAATCTATTTTACGTTAGCCAGACTGTAAATGTTAATAAAATGTTTACAGCGCTGCTGTGCAAATATTTTCACAGGTTATTTTGGCTTGTTCATCGATTATGTCAAAAGTGACAAAGCGTATTAACCGTGATAAGTATTATGTGAGTCTTATACATACACAAGCTTGCAGTTTTGTATAGTGGCTAAGGCGTGTTGACCTGTTCACTGTGTTTTAAAGATACAGTTGATAGGTCGTCAGGCCAGAAAAAATACCGCTCCAAGCGGCTCAAGAAAAGTGCTGTTACACACAGTGTTGAGTAGCTCAGAAAGCGTCACGGACTGGCGTCTTATTCCGGTTTAAGTGAAAGCGCTGGGTAACAGTCACAATGTTGGAAGAACCTTGTTTTAACGCTCCACAGAAGAGCGAGGGAGAAAAGCAGTAAAATAATAAAATAATAGAAATAGGACAGCAAATGTTGAATAAAAAACACACATTTTATAGCAAAGCAACGGTCGTTGCGTCGTTAACACTGTTAAGCGCGTCTGTGACCGCTGCAGTAAATAAGGGGCCCGTTAAGGTCAAAGAACCGGCTTCGCAAACCCAGGCTGGGCAGCTTCAAAATGTGCTCTCGCAAAAATTAACGCTGGTACAAGATGAGCAGCGTTATATCGTTACGTTCAAACAGACCGGCTCGGCCGTCATGAAGGGCAAAAAGAACAAGCTTAACAAAGGCCCTGATGAGAATGCCGCTGATGCAGCGTTTGACGCCATGGCAGCGAAAAATATTCTGAAAAATGCGGGCGCTAAAACGCATAAAGTTATTGGCAAGCAAAAAATGGTTGCTGCCTCTATGAGCAAGTCAGTATTAAACAAGCTTCGTAAGAACCCTAACATTGAATCTATTGCAGATGATCCCCAGCGCCGTCTAATGGCGCAAACCACACCTTACGGTATCAATATGGTACAGGCCAGCCAGTTCGCGCAAAGCGATACCGGCGCCCGTCGTGTCTGTATCATTGATACGGGTTATAACCTTGGCCATAGTGACTTACCCGATACTAATAATGGCCTGACTGGCAATGCTAACAATTCGCAAGTGGGTAATTGGTATAACGATGGTAACGGGCATGGCACCCATGTGGCCGGTACAATTGCTGCTTATGATAATAATCAGGGCGTGGTCGGTGTTTACCCTGGCGTGAACATGCACATTGTTAAAATCTTTAATGACAATGGTGCCTGGACTTACGCCTCGGACATTATTGATGGTATCCAGCAGTGTCAAAACGCAGGGTCTGACGTGGTGAATATGAGTCTGGGTGGCGGTGGCTCTTCCTCGGCCGAGGCTGCATCAATGCAAAATTTCGTAGATGACGGGATGTTACTCGTAGCAGCAGCAGGTAATGATGGAAATAGTACCAAGTCTTACCCTGCCTCCTACAACGCGGTGATGTCTGTTGCAGCGGTGGACTCAAATGAAAACCATGCAAGCTATTCACAGTATAATTCGGCCGTTGAAATTGCTGCGCCGGGTTCTTCGGTATATTCAACCTATCCTGATAACAGCTATGCAACGTTAAACGGCACCTCAATGGCTACGCCACATGTGGCGGGTGCAGCAGCACTGGTATGGAGTTACTTCCCACAGTGTTCCAATACACAAATCCGAAATGCGTTGAATACCACAGCGAAAGATCGCGGTGCTGCCGGTCGCGATAACTATTATGGTAATGGTATCGTGAAGGTATCCAGCGCCATAGATTATCTGAATACCAATGGCTGTGATGGCACTGGTGGTGGTGATACCGGTGGTGGTACAGGCGGCGTAGAGCCGGTCTCTGGTGAACTTAGCAATCTGTCGGGCTCACGCTCCGCGTGGGATCGCTATACCTGGGATATACCCGCTGGCGTTTCCTCTATGACCATTCAGATAGCCGGGGGCAGCGGTGATGCCGATCTGTATGTAAGAAATGGTGCCCAACCGACCACTACCACCTACGATTGTCGTCCGTATAAAAATGGAAACAACGAGGTGTGCACATTCAGTAATCCCTCATCAGGTACCTGGCACATCGGCATACGGGGTTACTCTGCGTATTCGGGTGTGACCATGAACTATAGCTACGAATAATCATTACGCAGTATCATCAAAAGGCCGCTCTCGCGGCCTTTTTTGTTAAATAAACAGGCTCGAAAGGGATAGCGTAGCGTTAGCATATAACAGCGGGGGTTGCTGTAAGCAGTAACTCGTGTATGATGCGGCTCAACGATTTGTGCTTTTTATTCAAAGTGCACAAGGTCAGACAGGGCCTTTTATTTAACAGGCGGATAATCCTCGTATCGCCTAAAAATAATTCAAATTTATCCTATCGCTTGCCTATCTTTTCTGTTATGATTTCGCGCCCTTTTTATGGGGGTATGTACATAAAAGCAGCAGCAGTTGCTGTTTTTAGCAGCTAAACGACTCGAGAGAGTCTTAATTTATCAGCGGAGCACTAACATGATCCAAATGCAAACTAACCTGGACGTTGCAGATAACAGCGGCGCTCGCAGGGTTCAGTGTATTAAGGTTCTGGGTGGCTCGCATCGCCGTTATGCAGGTATCGGTGACATCATCAAAATTACCGTTAAGGAAGCAATTCCGCGCGGTAAAGTTAAAAAAGGTGACGTACTGAACGCAGTGGTGGTGCGTACTAGAAAAGGCGTTCGTCGTGCAGATGGTTCTACCATCCGTTTCGATAGTAACGCGGCTGTTTTGTTGAATGCCAACGAACAACCAATTGGTACGCGTATCTTTGGACCGGTAACCCGTGAGCTGAGAAGTAAAAACTTCATGAAGATCATCTCATTGGCCCCAGAGGTACTATAAGGAGTCACGATAATGGCTAGAAAAATTCGTCGTGATGATGAAGTAGTCGTATTAGCGGGTAAAGATAAAGGGAAACAAGGCAAAGTCCTTAAAGTACTGGTATCTGTTGACCGCGTAGTTGTAGAAGGCGTTAATCTTTCTAAGAAACACCAAAAGCCTAACCCTCAATTGGGTGAGCCTGGCGGAATCATTGAAAGAGAAGCTTCTATTCACATTTCTAATGTTGCGATTGTTAACCCGGCAACGGGTAAAGCGGATCGTATTGGTTTCCGTACTGAAGATGAGAAGAAAGTTCGTTTCTTCAAGTCGAACGGTGAACTTGTTTAATTAATTGGAGAGTACGATGGCGAAACTGCATGATTTCTATAAAGAAACAGTAGTAGCTGAACTTGCGAAGCAGTTCGGGTACAAAAGCGTCATGCAAGTCCCTCGGATTGAAAAGATCACCCTGAACATGGGTCTGGGTGAAGCAGTTGCTGACAAGAAGGTGCTTGAATCTGCGACCGCCGATATGGCGTCTATTGCAGGTCAGAAACCAGTTGTTACAGTTGCTAGAAAATCAGTAGCGGGCTTCAAAATCCGTGAAGGTTATCCGATTGGCTGTAAAGTAACCCTGCGTGGTGAACGTATGTGGGAATTTCTTGAGCGTTTGATTTCAATCGCTATCCCACGTGTTCGCGACTTCCGTGGATTGAATCCTAAGTCATTCGACGGACGTGGTAACTACAGCATGGGCGTGCGTGAGCAAATCATTTTCCCTGAAATCGATTTCGATAAAGTGGATAAGGTTCGCGGTATGGATATTACTATCACTACCAGTGCCGACAATAATGAAGAAGCACGTGCTCTGCTGGACGCGTTTAACTTCCCATTCAAAAAGTAAGGGGTGTAGGGTTATGGCAAAAGAATCAATGAAGGCTCGTGAAGTAAAGCGTAGAAAGCTTGCTGCTAAATATGCAGAAAAGCGTGCCGCACTTAAAGCGATTATCAGCGATGTTAACGCTTCTGAAGAAGAGCGTTGGGACGCTGTTCTTAAGCTACAACAACTGCCACGTGATTCAGCCAGAGTTCGTCAGCAAAACCGCTGCCGTATTACTGGTCGTCCACATGGTTACCTACGCAAATTCGGTCTTAGCCGTATCAAGCTGCGCGAAGCGGCGATGCGCGGTGAAGTCCCTGGCTTGAAAAAAGCCAGCTGGTAAGGAGTAGCTGATAATGAGCATGCAAGATCCTATCGCGGATATGTTTACCCGCATCCGTAACGGCCAGATGGCACAGAAAGTTACTGTGGCTATGCCATCTTCTAAGCTGCGCACTGCAATTTGCGGTGTACTGAAAGAAGAAGGTTATATCACTGATTTTGCTGTGTCTGGTGACGTTAAGCCTGTTTTGGAAGTAGAACTTAAATACTTCGAAGGCAAGCAAGTAATTGACACAATTGAACGTGTGAGCCGCCCTGGTCTGCGCATCTATAAGAAAAAAGATGAGCTTCCAAAGGTTATGGGTGGTCTAGGCGTAGCTATCGTGTCGACTTCTAAAGGTGTGATGACTGACCGTGCGGCACGTAAAGCTGGCATGGGCGGTGAGATCATCGGTTATGTTGCGTAATCGGAGGAGTTGAAATGTCACGAGTAGCAAAAGCCCCGGTAGACATCGCATCAGGTGTAGAAATTACTATCTCTGGTCAGGATGTTACCGTTAAAGGTAAAAATGGCACTTTGTCACGCACTTTCAACGATGCCGTTGAAGTGGTTCAGGAAGAAAACCAGCTAAAAGCACTACCTCGTAAAGGTTTTGCCGACGCATGGGCACAAGCAGGTACTGTACGTGCACTTCTGAACAGCATGATTCAAGGTGTTACAGAAGGTTTCGAGAAAAAGCTGCAGTTGAATGGTGTTGGTTACCGTGCGCAAGCACAAGGTTCCAAACTTAACCTGACACTGGGTTTCTCTCACCCTGTTGTATACGAAATGCCGCAAGGCATTACGGTTGAAACTCCTAGCCAAACTGAAATCGTCGTCAAAGGCGCCGATAAGCAGGAGGTAGGACAGGTTGCGGCGAACATACGCGCATATCGTGAACCAGAGCCTTACAAAGGCAAAGGTATTCGTTATGCCGATGAATATGTACGTCGTAAAGAAGCTAAGAAAAAGTAGGTGGGTGATACGATGGATAAGAAAGCAGCTCGCTTGCGTCGCGCAACTCGCGCACGCGCAAAAATTCGTGAACTGGCCGCGCATCGCTTGGTTGTAAACCGCACACCTCGCCACATTTACGCTCAGTTAATCGCTGCAAGCGGTTCTGAGGTATTGGCGGCAGCTTCTACCGTTGAAAAAGATCTGGCTAAAGATCTGAAATCAACAGGCAATGCTGAAGCAGCGGCAGTTGTAGGTAAAGTAATCGCAGAGCGTGCGAAAGAAAAAGGCATTGAACAAGTGGCTTTTGATCGCAGCGGTTTCAAATACCACGGTCGTGTTAAAGCATTAGCTGATGCAGCTCGCGAAGCTGGCCTTCAGTTCTAGGAGTTTATAATGGCTAAACAAGAAGTTCAAAATGGTGAACTGTTAGAGAAATTGATCGCTGTTAACCGTGTAGCAAAAGTGGTTAAAGGTGGTCGTATCTTCAGTTTCACTGCATTGACTGTAGTGGGTGACGGCAATGGCCGCGTTGGTTTTGGTTACGGTAAAGCACGTGAAGTGCCAGCCGCAATCCAAAAAGCAATGGAAAAGGCTCGCCGCAACATGGTAACGGTTGATCTTAACGGTCACACGTTACAGCACCCAATCAAAGGTCGTCACTCTGGCTCTAAAGTCTACATGCAGCCTGCATCAGAAGGTACTGGTATTATCGCCGGTGGTGCAATGCGTGCGGTACTTGAAGTAGCCGGTGTACAAAACGTACTTTCAAAATGTTACGGCTCGACTAACCCAATGAACGTTGTTCGCGCAACGATCAATGCACTAACAGAGATGAATTCTCCTGCTGGTGTTGCTGCCAAGCGTGGGTTGTCAGTAGAAGAGATTTTGGGGTAAGCAAACATGGCAACGATTAAAGTAAAGCAAACGAAAAGTGCGATTGGCCGTCTGCCAAAGCACAGAGCAACGCTTAAGGGCCTAGGCCTTCGTAAAATCAACCATGTTCGCGAGTTGGAAGACACCCCAGCTGTTCGTGGCATGATCAACCGTGTTCATTACATGGTTGAAATCGTCGAGGAGTAAGACATGCGTTTGAATGAAATTTCTCCTGCACCAGGAGCAAAAAGTTCTGGTAAGCGTGTTGGCCGTGGTATCGGCTCAGGTCTTGGTAAAACCGGTGGCCGTGGTCACAAAGGTCAGAAAAGCCGTTCAGGTGGATCTGTGAAGCCAGGATTTGAAGGTGGTCAGATGCCAATTCAGCGCCGTCTGCCTAAGTTTGGTTTTACGTCACGTAAGAGCATGGTCTCAGACCAGGTTACACTGACTGAAATCGCGAAGGTTGAAGGTGACATTGCATCTTTAGAAACATTGAAAGCAGCGGGTATTGTGAAAAAGCATATCCTGTTCGTCAAAGTTCTGAAGAGCGGTGAAGCATCACGCGCTGTAACGGTTAGCGGGTTGAAGGTGACAAAAGGCGCTCGCGAAGCGATTGAAGCTGCCGGCGGTAAAGTAGAGGAATAAGCTAGATGGCTAAACCAGGATTGGATTCGGGCGCGAAAAGCGGCCTTAGTGAGCTTAAGGCGAGATTGTTGTTCGTATTCGGTGCGATCGTAGTATTCCGGTTGGGTTCTTATGTGCCTATTCCCGGGATAGATCCTGCGGTTCTGGCCGATTTGTTCGAGCAGCAGAAAGGTACTATCGTAGAAATGTTTAACATGTTCTCCGGTGGAGCTCTTGAGCGTGCATCCGTTCTGGCTTTGGGCATTATGCCATACATTACTGCGTCCATTATTATGCAGTTGCTCACGGTGGTTCATCCACCGATGATGGAGCTTAAAAAAGAAGGTGAGGCGGGTCGTCGCAAAATTAGTCAGTACACACGTTATCTAACGTTGATACTGGCGACTTTCCAGGCAATTGGAATAGCGACAAATCTGCCAAACCTGATTAGTGGATTGGTGATAAGTCCTGGCTTCGGATTCTACTTTACGGCGGTAGTGAGCTTAGTCACAGGAACGATGTTCCTGATGTGGCTGGGTGAGCAAATTACCGAACGAGGTATCGGTAACGGTATTTCAATATTGATATTTGCTGGTATTGTTGCCGGTCTGCCAACAGCGATAGGTCAGACTGCGGAACAGGCAAGACAGGGTGATATTAATTTATTATTCCTGCTATTGATTGGCGCCATTATTATTGGTCTTATTTATCTGGTAGTGTTCGTTGAACGCGCACAACGCCGGATTGTGGTAAACTACGCAAAACGTCAGCAGGGCCGTAAGGTTTATGCGGCGCAAAGCACACATTTGCCACTTAAGGTGAATATGGCTGGGGTTATCCCACCAATCTTTGCTTCCAGTATTATTCTGTTCCCCGGAACTATCGCAGGATGGTTTGGTCAGAATGAATCAACAGCGTGGTTGCAGGATGTAGCATTAATGCTATCGCCTGGTCAGCCGCTGTACGTGATGCTTTATGCAGCAGCGATTATTTTCTTCTGTTTCTTCTATACCGCGTTGGTATTCAATCCTCGCGATACAGCAGATAATCTTAAGAAGTCTGGTGCATTTATCCCTGGTATCCGTCCAGGTGAACAAACATCTCGTTATATCGATAAGGTAATGACTCGCCTGACACTGGCTGGCGCACTTTACATAACCTTTATTTGTTTGGTGCCTGAATTCATGCTAATTGCCTGGAATGTGCCGTTCTACTTCGGTGGTACGTCGCTACTCATTATTGTGGTAGTTATCATGGACTTTATGGCGCAGGTACAGACTCATCTGATGTCTAGTCAGTATGATTCTGTTCTGAAGAAAGCTAATTTGAAAGGCTACGGCCGCTAAGATTAGTGAACTACGGAGTGATGTAATGAAAGTTCGTGCATCAGTAAAGAAGATTTGCCGTAACTGTAAAGTCATTAAGCGCAACGGCGTTGTGCGCGTGATTTGTACAGAGCCAAAGCATAAGCAAAGGCAAGGTTAATCTTACAAACGCGGTAAATTCGTTTGAATAGAATATAAGCTGAGCCAATCTGGTTCAGCTTGTTCTATTGCAATAGAATGAACCTAATGTTGCAATTTAGTCGACGGGTAAGTATCCTATCGGGCTTTTTAGGCTGTCGACCATAATTAATATAGAGGAGTGCTGTTAATGGCCCGTATCGCTGGCATTAACATTCCTGAACACAAGCATACTGTAATCGCGCTTCAGGCGATTTACGGTGTAGGCGCAACGCGTGCAAAAGCGATTTGTGCTAACGCTGGTGTTACAGAATCAACAAAAATCAAAGACCTTGACGAAGCGACTGTAGAGAAGCTGCGTGAAGAAGTCGGTAAATTCATGGTGGAAGGTGATCTTCGCCGTGAAGTCTCCATGAGCATCAAACGTTTGATGGACCTGGGTTGCTTCCGTGGTATACGCCACCGTCGTAGCTTGCCTCTACGTGGTCAGCGCACAAAAACAAATGCGCGTACCCGTAAAGGTCCTCGTAAGCCAATCAAGAGATAAGCGGGGAGTATAAGTTATGGCTAAACAACCAACTCGTACAACGCGGAAGCGCGCTAAACGTCAGGTTGCAGACGGAATGGCTCATATCCATGCGTCTTTCAACAACACAATTGTGACTATTACTGACCGTTCTGGTAACGCTCTGTCGTGGGCAACATCAGGTGGTTCTGGTTTCCGTGGTTCACGTAAATCAACACCTTTTGCTGCACAGGTAGCTGCTGAGCGTGCAGGTGTTGCTGCACAGGAATACGGTCTGAAAAACCTAGAAGTTTTTGTTAAAGGTCCAGGTCCAGGCCGTGAGTCTGCGATCCGTGCACTTAACGCAACTGGTTATAAGATCACAAACATTACCGATGTGACCCCTATTCCTCACAACGGTTGTCGTCCACCGAAAAAACGTCGCGTTTAATCGACGGACAGTTGGAGAAAGAACATGGCAAGATATTTGGGTCCAAAACTCAAACTTAGCCGTCGCGAAGGAACCGACCTGTTCCTGAAAAGCGGCGTTCGCGCAATCGATTCTAAATGTAAAATCGATACAGCGCCTGGTCAGCATGGTGCCCGTCGTGGCCGTTTGTCTGACTACGGTGTACAGCTGCGTGAAAAGCAAAAAGTTCGTCGTATGTACGGCGTTCTGGAAAAACAATTCCGCAACTACTACAAAGATGCCGCGCGTATTAAAGGCAACACAGGTGAAAACCTGCTTCAGCTTTTAGAGCAGCGTCTTGATAACGTAGTTTATCGCATGGGATTCGCCAGCACACGTGCAGAAGCGCGACAGCTGGTTAGCCACAAAGCTATCATGGTAAATGGTCGCTTGGTGAATATTCCATCATACAACGTTACTGCCGAAGACGTGGTTTCTGTTCGTGAAAAAGCTAAAAAGCAAGCGCGTATCGTTGCTGCTTTAGAATTGGCTGACCAACGTGAGAAGCCAACCTGGATAGAAGTAGACAGCAACAAGATGGAAGGTACGTTTAAGCGTATTCCAGAAAGAACTGACCTGTCTGCTGATATTAACGAACAGTTGATCGTCGAACTTTACTCTAAGTAAAGCTAACTAAAGAGGAAGCATTGTGGGTTCTGTGACTGAATTCCTAAAACCGAGATTAGTTGAGATCGAGAACGTTTCTCCTACTCGTGCCAAAGTAACTTTGGAACCGCTGGAGCGCGGCTTCGGCCACACTCTGGGTAACGCCCTGCGTCGTATTTTACTGTCATCCATGCCTGGCTGTGCAGTAACCGAAGTAGAAATTGATGGCGTACTACACGAGTACAGCACCAAAGAAGGTGTGCAAGAAGACGTCATCGAAATCTTGCTAAATCTGAAGGGTTTAGCAGTTCGTCTTGAAGGCAAAGACGAAGCTACGCTAACCATAGTGAAGTCTGGCGCTGGCCCTGTTGTTGCTGGTGATATTCAGCATGATGGTGATGTAGAGATTGTGAATCCTGACCACCTTATTTGTACTTTAACTGGCGAAACTGAAATCAGTATGCGTATTAAAGTAGAAATGGGTCGTGGCTATATTCCAGCTTCTACCCGTCGCTCCTCAGAAGATGATGATCGTCCAATTGGTCGTTTGTTAGTTGATGCTTCATTCAGCCCAGTTGAACGTATTGCATACACTGTTGAGTCTGCCCGTGTTGAACAGCGCACAGACTTAGACAAATTAATCATCGACATGGAAACGAATGGCACTTTGGATCCTGAAGAAGCGATCCGCCGTTCAGCAACAATTCTTGCTGAACAGTTAGATGCCTTTGTTGACCTGCGCGATGTATCAGAGCCAGTACAGAAAGAAGAGAAACCGGAATTTGATCCGATTCTACTTCGCCCTGTTGATGATCTGGAACTGACAGTACGTTCTGCAAACTGTTTGAAAGCGGAAGCTATCCAGTATATTGGTGACCTGGTTCAGCGCACTGAGGTTGAGCTACTTAAAACGCCAAACCTTGGTAAGAAATCGCTAACTGAAATCAAAGATGTGTTAGCCTCTCGTGGTCTATCTCTGGGCATGCGCCTGGAAAACTGGCCGCCAGAGAGCATCGCTGACAAAGATTAATCAGGTTTTTATCAAACTGATTTGTAGAGAAGGATAAAACTATGCGCCATCGTAAGAGTGGTCGTCAGTTGAATCGCAACAGCAGCCATCGTCAAGCTATGTTTAAAAACATGGCCGGCTCTTTGGTCAAGCACGAAGTGATCAAAACGACGTTACCAAAAGCGAAAGAATTACGTCGCGTAATTGAGCCTCTAATCACACTTGCTAAGCAAGACAGTGTAGCAAACCGCCGTCTGGCCTTTGCACGTACTGGTGATAAAGAGGTTGTAGGTAAGCTGTTCAATGACTTAGGTCCTCGTTATGAGGCCCGCCCAGGCGGTTACACACGCATTCTTAAATGCGGTTACCGTACTGGTGACAGTGCCCCAATGGCATTCGTTGAGCTAGTAGACCGCCCTGAAGTTGAAGTTGCTGAAGAAGCTGAAGCTGCAGAAGAGTAACTTATGCTCCATTTGAAAAGGGACCTGAGTGCAAACTCAGGTCCCTTTTTTTGTTTCAATTATAGAGAGCTCAGAATTGTGACTTAGCCTATGTTATTTTTACTCTGAACTTCCCATGCGACTATTATTGCCTTTTTAGTACGACCAGTCACTTTGGCTTGTTATTTAGATAATCTTTAGCATTTGTAGATAAAATATAATCAAGGATTTATGTATTTTTAGCTATGTAACACAACATTCACGCTCTGCTAAAAGTATACTACGTGGTTTGCGCTTTCAAAAAGTAAAGCTAAAGGTTACCATAATCAGAATCTTAGCTAGCAATTTTTCGATGGTGCTGATTGAGTGAATTCATTTACAAGCGCAGGTTTTAATAAAATGTAAAGGCAGTGACGACACAATAATGAAGGCTGTTTGGTGTGCAATCACCTAAGCGTCGGCGTGGAGTGGTTAGAAGGTATGTAATTCATATTCTCGGCTTAGTAAACCGTGAGCGATTTGTTTGTAGATCTATGAATCCAACCAGCTGCGTAAACCCAAAAAGCAATCTGTGCTACAGCACTGAGTGAACAATAAGAGAGACAGAGCAATGCAATTCTTAGTCAGCTTAAAAGATAGTGAATCATGGCAGGAAATAGTTAAACGTTGCCAGCTCGCACCGCTGAAGGAGTTCGATGACCTTAACGACCTTCATACAGAGTCGTCAGATAGCAAAGCCTACTGCATTTGTTCCGTGTTGACCTTAGCCGACATCAGCCAACTCTTAGCTAACAAACAAACTCAGATAGTGCTTAGCCTGGATTCACCAGAAACTTTAGTAGCGCAGTTACTGCACGAAGGCAAATCTCTTAGCGACTCTGTCTCGATCTGGAATCAGCAAACGGAGGCAATCTTAAAGTTGCAGCAGCAACATCGGCGACAGCTTCACCTTGCGCAAGCCGATGGCCTGCTAATATGCCCTGCCCAATTACCAGAATGGCTTGCAAGTAAGTATTCTCCAATTGCCGAGGCACCTCCGCGCCTTAGTCAGGACTTTCATTCCCTCATTGCTTCGCAAGCACTACGACAAAACCATGAAACAGAAAGTACTTGGCTCCGCCTTATCGCCTGCAGCCTGCCATTACTTGATAACCCCTATCTCAGATTTGACCTAGACGCAATATACCAAACGGCGCTCGTTCAAAAAGAGGAGCAGCTAGCAGAAAGCAAAGGCGAAAACGAACTCCTATTGCAACAACTTTTCCACGTTCAAGAAGAGCTAGAAAAAGCTTTTAGTGCAGGCAAACAACAACTGGCTGTAAGCAAGGACGAAAACGAACTTTTACTGCAGCAGCTGTTCTCTGTACAGGAAGAGCTAGACTACAAGCTAAAAATAGCCTCGGCCGAAGTGGTCAAATCAAAACACCAGCTGGCCGCCGTTCAGGCAGAGTTAAAGGTAATATCCGCGTCGAAAGTGTGGAAAAGCGCTACTCCAGTCCGCAAACTGGCAAAAGCCCTCAGCGCGAAAAAACGAGCGAGAGAGCAGCTCTGGAAAGACGCCGCCCTGATTCTGACGTCAGAATACTTTGACGTTAGCTGGTACCTACAAAGCTACCCAGATGTGGCAGAATCCGGTATGGACCCCGCAGAACATTACTTATGTTTCGGGGCAGCAGAAGGTCGTGCTCCAGGTCCTATGTTCGACAGCAACTGGTATTTATCTAGATACCCAGATGTCGCCGAAAGTGGCATCAACCCTTTATTACACTATGTAAAATTTGGATTGCTAGAAGGTCGAACTGTGACTCCTAAACCTCAACAACATCAGATAGAGGCTAAATAATGGCATTTAGCAAACACGCCATCTCCGGCACGTTTATTTGGCTAGGTGTCGGCCACACCGCTGACCTTAGCTGCATTTCTGAGGAGACACAGCTTGTGCTGGTTGATGCCAACCCAAGTGCTTTAAAAAAATTAGAAAAACAATACTCTACAAAAGGTTCCAAAAAAGGGAATCACATCTTCACGTCGGTGTGCCTTGCGCCTCAGGCAGGCGAAGCCGAGTTTTACCACTACAACCTCAGTGAATATTCTGCGTTGTCAGAATTGACCGGCCTACGCCAGTTGTTTCCGGGCATAAAACTCAAAGCAACCCAAACCCTAACCACCATCGCTGTTGCAGACTTTATTCGTAGCCAGCCATTAAGCACCCAAAACAACACACTACGAATAGATATTATCGACCAATGTTTGCCATTCTTGTGTGCCCTGGCACAAGACGGAATGCTCGAGTTATTTAACTACTTGGAACTGCAAACTAGTACCGAGTCCCTGTACCAAAACGCAGCCACCACATCTGACATAGTTCAATTCCTCAGCAAGCAAGGCTACGAATTACGAAGCCAAGACAATAGCGACCCGGACTTACCCACGCTAGGTTTCACTTTAAACCCACTCTGGCAAACTCTGCAAAGTGTCCAGCAGCAGCTTGTGGAGGAAAAGAAAAACTCTGAGCAAACACAAGCTCATCAAGCTAAAGTACTGGCTGAGAAAGAAACAAAACTGATCGAGGTCAATAAGCAACGTGATGAACAAAAAGCCGCTAAAGAAAAGCAAACGGTCAGATTAAAGGAGCTACAAACTCAGTACAAAACCTTGCTAACGCAAAACCGACATCTCCAGACCCAAACAAAAGACAATGCTGCACAGCTTGAACAACTTAAAGCAGAACTATTAAAAGCAGAAGCTCAAATCACCCTCATCCGTGATTTATTTTTCAAAAATGATACATTTCAAGGGTCAGAAGGACAGTGAAATGAGTGACACAAGCAAGCAGCGGCATCATTCGAAACTAGATACATTTCGTCCAATGATAGAATGTTATAATCTATGGCAATTTGGTGACTGGACAAGTCTTGCACAAATTGAAACCATCGAAAATGAAGAACTACTCGCGCTCAAAGCCTGTGCTCTGCTCCAACTTGGCCAAACAGAGCAGGCAAAGCACGCACTAAAAGATCTACCAGAACACCCCAGTGAACAGACAGCCAGATTATTGCTCTCAGGCCTCTTCAACACACTAGGCAAAGTCCATGCAATACTGGATGATAAAGAGAACTCAGAAAAAAACTTTAAGCTAGCAATAGAAAGCGGCATCGATACAACAAATAGCAAACACATCATTCAAGCTCGTAAAAACGAACAGCTAGCTCAACTAAATAAATTTAAACGTTGGATTAGCCTAGACAGTCTCGATCAAAAAGGTGAAATCAAAAAATTGTTCATAGATTGTGGAGGGCATGATGGATGCTCAACCATCAAATTCAAACTGTCCAATCCAACTTATGAGATAATTACCTTTGAAGGTAATCCCGAGCTTTGGCCTTACTATGAAAATTTACCTACTCAGCTGGTTAAAAAATTGGTAAGTGACTATACGGGTGAGGTTGAGTTCACTATTGATCCAGTTGATGCTGACGGCAGCTCAATAATTAAAGAAAAAAACGTTGATTTTCACAAAAAAGTAAAAAATGAAGATTGTGAGGTTTTGGTAATGCCTTGCATAGATTTATCAGATTTTATTGAGCAAAAAGCCCGGTACTATCAAGAGATTGTACTCAAGCTCGATGTAGAAGGCGCCGAATACGCCATCCTCGAAAAAATGCACCAAGATGGCACGCTCAAGTACATTACAAAGCTTTATGCGGAGTTTCACTGGAACAAAATTGACATGCCTAAAGAGCAGCATGATGCTTTTATTGAAAAACTCAATCCTTTTTTTGAAATAGAAGACTGGGACGCGGCTGAGTTTTCCGTGCATAAAAAGGGCAAGAGTGAACAAAAGATCAGGCAACAAATATTAAGCGCAATAAATTAAACGAGTAGTATATGGACGTTTCAAACACATTAAGCCAAGCCAATAACGCTTTTAGAAAGCAAGACTACAAAACTGCCGTAAAGCTTTATCAGCAATACGCTCAGCAAAGCCCAGAACACCAGCAGCGTATAGTTGTTAACTTAAAACTCGCTGAAGCGCGTTTAAACAGACAAAAAGAACGTGCGGAACAAAACACTACATCTGCACATACCACTGAAGACAAAATCATTGTTTACACAGTTAATATCGGAGGTTACGAAAGCGTAAAAGAACCAACGATAATCGATCCAACGGTAGAATATATACTATTCACGGACAATAAAGATCTCGTATCCGAACATTGGAAAATTATCCAGCTAACCGACAAGCTTGATGACCCGCGCCGTACCTCACGCCTTCCCAAAATATTGGCACACAAATACTTGCCAGAACACGACGTCAGCGTCTATATCGACTCCAGTCTCGAAATCAAAACCCCAGATGTTCGTAAAATGATATCCGATTGCATGGAAGGGTATGATATTGCCTTATATAAACATTACAAAAGAAAATGTGTTTATGATGAAATAGAATTTGTCATGAACTCTACAGATCGTATTGTAGCAAATAAAGATTTATGCTTGGCAGCATTAAAAAAATATGAAGATATAAACTATCCAAGAGGCAATGGCTTATTTGAAAATGCCTTTATCTTTAGGCGAAATACAGAAAAAAATAAAAAACTGAATAATCTGTGGTGGAAAGAATATATAGCAGGTACTGAACGCGATCAGTTTACCTTTATGTATGCACTTGAAGTTGAAGGTGCTAAACCTAATCCCATTAAAATTGGCAAGCAGTTCCGCATTAACCCATACGTAAACTTTCATAAACACGTTTATAAATCGCATAGCAAACCAAAAAAGCCACATGTCTTTATTGCTTATGCTCCAAAATCATATGGCATGAACTTAGGTCGTTGTTACAACGAATATATGGAGCGTTTAGGGGATGATGATTATGCACTTTTCATTGACCATGATGCTATGTTTACTAACAATAGCTGGCGCGATGTTGTTGCTAGTGCTTATTCTGAACACGCTGGAGAAACTGCACTTTTTATCAGCCGGACAAATAGAATTAATAACCCTTATCAGCGTTTAAACTTGTTAGAGAATAACCATAACTTATTTGATCATGATGTTTTTGCAACAAACTTAGCTAAAAAATATGGCAAGTCAGTAGTAGAGTGCGCTAAGTTACCTTCATCTTCCGGGGTGATAATAATGCTTAGCAAAAAGACTTGGCTCAAACACAAGTTTACAGATGGTTTCTTGAAAGTTGATAACAACATCCATTTATCTCATCGAAATGCTGGTGATCCTGTTTATATTATGCAGGGTTTGCATGTATATCATTTTTATAGAGCTGATAACGACCTCTCACATGCTGTTAAAGATATTTCAAGCTTACCAAAAGAGTCAACCTCGAAAATAGGTCATGTAGTCAGAAATTTCGTTACAAGTGATCTCAGTGCCGAAACTTTAGCAAAGTATATGAATCTCTTAAATGATGATGAATACGGGGTTTTCTTGCCCGAACAAGCTATGTTCTGTAACAAAGATTGGTACACAAGGGTCTGTGAATTTTTAGAAAAAGATCATTCTGTGGGATTAATGGTATTCAACAATAACTTTATGGATGAAAAGGCCCCTTTAGAGTTTGATGTGGTAAAGCATAAGCAATATGCAGCGTCGCTATTAGAATCAAGCTCATATTGTGCATTAGATTACGAGGAAGAGCTTGCCCAAGGAGGATTAAGTGCCTTTTTGCTCTCCAAGAAGGCTTGGAAAGAATTAGAGGGACAAGCGCAGGTTGACTTTAAGTCGTTAGCCACGGCTGTTTCCAAAGCTAAGCAAAAAGCAAGATTTATTAAAAATGTCTATGTACTTGATAAAAATAAAGATCATAGAGAAAAAGTGGTTTCGCGTTACTTAAATAATCAACTTAACATAGCAGTTTTAACCTTTGGCTTTTGGCCCCAACAAGCCGGTATGGAGATGATGGTGAATAATCTATCTTCTCAGCTGACAAAAGCAGGGAATAACGTTGTTTTGTTCGCACCCAAGCCTAAGAAAGATTACGAAGAGCTTAAATCTAATTATATTATCAGACGTTTTAAATCTACTGCAGATATGAAGCGTATCTTTAAAGAACACCATGCAAGCATGCCATTCGATGTAATTTATGTACAAGGTGCTTACGAACCGGCGTCTTTAGCGCTTGAGCTTAAAAAAGAATTAGGTGTGCCGGTTGTATTACGCACTCATGGTGAAGATATCCAAATTGACAAGGAGTCGAACTACGGTTATCGACTAGACCCTGCTAAAAACGAAGTTATCTTGAGAAACATTCGTGAAGTTGATCACAATGTCGTCATTGGCCCGCATATATATGAGGAAGTACGCCCATTAACCAATGGCTCAATAAGTCTGATTTACAACGGCGTTGATACAGAACACTTTACCCCTGGCCGGGAGTATCTGATACACGATAAATTTAACCTCCCCAGAACAACAAAAATACTTATAACTGTTGGGCGAAATGTACAAAAGAAGAGTCTGCATTTAGCAATTGATGCCTTAGCTGAACTTCGAAAAGAAAGACAGGATGTTGTTCTCGTTCATGCAGGTAAGGAGGGGAATGGCTTAAACTTGGTGGAATATGCAAAGGAAAAGGGTGTCGAAGATTTCTTCTTTCAGTTAGGTGAAATCAGTTATTTTGATATGCCATCTATATATAGAAGTAGCGATATATTCGTATTTCCGGCTAAAACTGAAACTTTTGGAAACGTTACTGTTGAGGCTATGGCGTGTGGTCTGCCAGCAGTGGAGTTTGATTATTCGGTTAATCATCATAAGATTAAGGACAATTATAACGGCTTTATAGTCCCGTATAGAAATGTCGATCTGATGACTGCTAAAATAGAATATTTGTTAAATGAACAAGCAATCTTACTTGATTTTTCTAAGAAAGCCCGTGATTATGCAATAGAGAAGTTTTCTTGGTTAAAAATAAGAAATTCCTATGAATCGATTTTCAAAAAACAAAAAAGTTAATTATGACTGCGATTCTTCTTAATTTTATTGAAAAATGGCTTGTCAATGTGCTTTTAGAACGCATAGTCTCTCATTACTTATAGGTAGCAGTATTAATTTTTAAATTTTTATAGATCTACAAAGCCTTGCTATTGCTCAAAATCATGAGATAGGATTAGACAAGAACTTATTGGTTACATAATTTTATCCATTTAAAAAAATCTATTTTGAGTTAAAGTTGTATATTGAACACAGATAAATAACTATTAGTTATATTTTTAATGAATTAAGAACTTAGCTCTTGGATAACTGCTACTTTATGTCATTTGGCAGTGAAATTTTGTCAAGAGTATAGAAATCAAATAAGTTTGTGCTCAAAAATTATTTAATAAATAATTTTGCCAATGAGTATTCGAAAAAGTTGCTGACATTGGTGAATATTGTAGTTAGGTTTTTATTGGGTTGCGTAATTTATGTACGGAAAAACTTTTTGCTTACTATTATCTATATTTCGTTTCCTAACGTTTCTTCCTGAGGTCGTAACCTGGTTCATGGCCATCAAATGCTAGATTAGTGAGGTTGCATTACGCTGTGTTTAACAGTAGTTATAAATACTTTGTGTACAGAGTTTTAAATCATATTTACTTGCTGATTTTAGTATCCGAAAGCTGGGCGAACGTACAAGATTACTTAGTTAGGTTGAATTTTATATTAAAATTATGAGTTAAATTTTCGATTTTTTAACTATAAAAATATTGCGATGACGGGCTAATTACATATATCTAGTAAGTGACTTTAAAGTTAGGTGTGTCACTGATATGTTAAATCTATACATTTATTAGATATAACTATACTCAATACTAGAGATTAGCTATTCCTAAAGAAATTGGTAACTTCATGCTTAATAAATTATTGTTCTTTACACATACTGATAAAAATTATGAATTTTTTGCAGTACCCTACGCATATTTTGCGCTTAGAAACAACCCATCTTCTCTGGTAGAGATTACAGTTGACGATATTGCTAGTTTTTCAAAATGTTATGAAAATTCTATAGAATTACTTGAAGCGATTTACCCTAATAGATTTCTATTTAGGCAGCGGGATGATATTGATGTTAAGAATCCTGCAACTCTCAGATTCGTTCAAACACCTGCTTTGAAAGCTGAGTACGTATATATAGGTGATATAGACATACTTGTTTTCGAAAATGTTTTTTCGATACATAAAAATTTGATAGAAGATTTTGATTTACCATTTAGCAACGTAATCAGGCCTCAAAGCGTACTTTCTGGAAGGCCGAGGCTAACAGGGCTGCATTTTTGTGAATACAAAAAATATTATCCATTAGCTGGCCTTGATTCATTAGATTACAACAGTGAAAATGATGAGCATATTTTATATCTAATAATGAAAAAAAAGGGGTTGATGGTACCTGGTAATTTTTCAATTCGTCCTGAGTGTGGTGTTCATATTTCTTTGAGTCGCTCGCCACTTGGAAACTGTACTGGCGCGCAACACAAGAAAAAATTCAGTATGGGAAATATTGTTGGATGGAAGTTTAATGGTTATGAAAAAGAATTTAAACTTCAAACTGAAGAAAAAGATTATCAGTCTATCAGACCCTACTTTCATAGAAAGTATAAATTAATTGAATCTTATCTTGACTTTGTTGTAGAGGAAGATTCTTTTAACCTTCATTCTTTTTCTTCTGCATTTGGAGTGGATAGGCGTTTACTATTCATCGGGCAGAAGGGAGAGATTAGTAAATCTCAAATTTTTTCAGATACCAAACGAGCTTTAAAAGAAAAAGATTATCTAGCCGCTGAAAACTACGTTACTACGGCACTAAATTTATGGCCCCAAGCGAGTGATGTTTATAAACTTTATATTCAAGTTAAAATCAGTTCCGCTAGTTTTAATAACGATGTAGAAAAAGCATTTCAGTCTGTTATCGCGATTGCGCACTTAAAAAATCTTTGCGGCGGTATATTAATCAAGGATCTAGGAATTGATGAAAATACGTTTGCGGAGTTATCTAAATTTTCATTCGACAAAAGAATAAAGAAGTACATTTCTGAATAGATTGATGTTAGCTTTATAAGACTTAAACTTTTACATTGGTAGCTGCTTTATCTAATATGCATAGAATCTTTTCATCCACTTTTAAACTGAGGCAGGCGTTATCGGATTTTATCGCAGTGCTTAGTTTAAGGAGATCACGATGAGAAAATAAGGCTTTACTAAGTCCTACATCATCGCTGTGTTGAATGATGTCGGTGCGGATATAAAGGTTGCAGAGGTGTGCAGTCAGCACGGTATCCGCAGTGCAACTTTTTGCGATTGGAAGTACAAGTAAGGTGCATGGAAGCGTCTGGCGTCAAACGATTGAAAAAGCTTGAAGAAGAAAATGCCGAGCTCCAAAAGATGTTTGCAGATGTCAGCTTAGAAGAGAATGCCATTAAGGAGCTTGTCGCAAAAAAGAGTTGGTGACAGCAGATAAACGAGAATGCGTCAGCATCCTAGTTGATGCGGGACTAAGTATCGTAAAGGCTTGCCTGTTTGTTGGTATTGGCCGTGCGACCTTTTATCGTCCAGAGAGGGACTGGCGCAAAGTGGATGCTGCTGTCATTGATGCTATCAATGCAGTCTTGGAGAAGTCGCCACGAGCAGGCTTCTGGAAGTGTTTTGGCCGAATGCGTTTCAAAGGCTTTCCCTTCAACCACAAGCGTGTCTATCGCGTTTACTGCCAGATGGGATTGAACCTGAGACGCAGGACCAAACGGGTGATGCCTAAACGAATAGCCCAGCCATTAGATGTGCTGGAGCAGGCAAACCATCAATGGGCGTTGGACTTTATGCATGACACTTTATATTGCGGTAAACGGTTCAGAACACTGAATGTAGTCGATGAAGGCACGCTAGAGTGCCTTGCTATTGAAGTTGACACGTCTTTGCCCGCTGGCCGAGTCGTATGCGTGTTAGAGCAGTTGAAGGCAGAGCGTGGATTACCAACTCAACTGCGTATGGATAAGGGCCCGGAGCTAATTTCGGCGACGCTGACAGATTGGTGTGAAACCAATAATATTGAACTGGTCTATATCCAGCCTGGTAAGCCACAGCAAAATGGCTTTGTTGAACGCTTTAACGGTTCATTTCGCAGAGAGTTTCTAGATGCTTACTTGTTTGAAAATCTCAATCAGGTAAGAGAAATGGCCTGGTTCTGGCGACTGGATTATAACGAAGAAAGAACACATGAAAGTCTGGGTAACCTGCCTCCGGCAGCTTACCGAGCAAAACTAGAAAACTCTAATTCAGCACTGTCTCATTAAAGGGGAAGTGGACATCTTAGCGTGAGCGACTTCAGGCAGGTAGTGATTGTCCCGAATTCTGTTGCGCCGTACTTCAAGACTAATCGTGCTGTGACTCACCTGCAACCGCTTCCCAATCTCCCGATAACTGAAACCCTCGCGTAAGTAGGCTTCGATCTGGTATCGTTGCCCTTCGATCAACTGCTTGTAACTCATGGTAATTACTGCTGTTTGTTTGGCGACTACAGAGTACCACCAACAGGCAGTTGATCTCTTCTCACCGTTTAACCATGAGTGGTGCACTTATTATCTGAAATCGGGACTATTATAAATGACAAAGTTTGAATAGGTTGGTCAATGTATTTAATTAAGAAATATATGAAATCCATAAGGGATTATGCTCATCATAAATTATTAAGATACGTTCGAGAAAAATTTTTCGCTAGAATTTTTCTTTGTTATAAGGTTGAAATTTTAAATAAATTTCGAATAAACAAAGTTTATGTTGAAAGAGTTGGCAATTTAACGTTGATTTCAATTTCCAACCTAAGTAACAAAGAAATGGTTGAAGCGATACGATTATACAAAAAGTATAAATGCAAGAGAGCAGCAGAAACTGTAGTTTATTCAGCTCTAGACGTTCGTGATACACAGCTACAATTACCGGAATATATTGTTCTTGAATGGGATTATGTTTTATTTAGTGAGCGAAAAATAGAAGGAGTGTCACCTTTTGAGATAAGAAGTCTCAAGTTTGAAGGTGGCGATCCCGCTTTTAAAATGAATTTTTATAAAATAAATCCGCACCTGATATTACAAAGTTACAGATTTTCTTTGTGGATAGATCCTCTGCTGAAGTTAAATAAAAAAGAATTGACGGTTTTAATAAAAAAAATTAGAGAGAATGGTATCAGTTTTATATTAGCTAAAAGCCCATCTCAGAGTTTATCCGAAGAACTAGAAAGATGTCGTTATGATAAAGGTGAGAATTTATATTTTGTCACTAAAAATCTTTTAGAATATAAAGGTTTTGAGTCTTTTGAAATTTTTGATACTAATATAGTATACAGAAATAATCAGAAAGATGAATTAAAGCACTTTAACAATAAATGGTGGGGGAAATATACCGAGGGAATATTGGGTGAGAATTTTAGTTGCTTATATACTTTGAATAAATTAAGTGTTTCGTTTGCAAAAATCGATTTGCCTAAAAATTTTGACGGTCTTAGACAGAGTTCTATCCCGGTTGATGATAAGGCTCACTTATACGTTGAAAAAAAACCTTGCATTAATAATAGGTATATTAGTTTCAATTATAATAAAAAACAAAACGCGTATTCTATGCGCAATGTTCCATACAGAGTTAAACGCGCGTTTATTAATGCAGAAAAGCTAAATTTCTATGATAGCGGAATGTGTGAACTTAAAGTGTTGTTTGAACAAGGAGATACAAAGGAAAGATCTTGGGCTAGTTGGTTTATAGTTCTTTTATATCTCAACGGATTTGATCAAGACTCTGAAAGTACTATTCTCCACTATCTAGATTTTTGTGATTTAAATTCGATAATCGAGGGGGGCGCCGATCTTATAAGTTTTTTAAAAAATGAGCTAGCTATTAGAAATAGCAAGCCCCCTTTGTATGAAAATAATAAAAATGATGATATAACGATCCAATTTTTAAACGCTGCTAATTCTCCTACCCAGAAGATAAATTTTCTAAACGATATATTTGAAAAATACGGACTTTGTAAATTAAAGTTAACGTCGGCAAATGATTCTTTTTTTGAACGCATTCTTCCTGAAGTAACGATTAAGAAAAGTCAATGTGCACTAGATGCTCCTAAAGTTTCTATCATTGTGCCTTGCTATAATTGCAGTGACCAAATTGAAAGTACGCTATACACGTTAATCAACCAAACTTGGCTAAATATTGAGATTCTACTTGTAGACGATTGTAGTGACGATCGAAATCTTACCTTATTGAGACAATTTGAAAGGATAGACTCCAGAATTTCCGTTATAGCAAAAACAGTTAATACCGGGCTCTACGATTCCAGAAATGTTGGGTTAAGCCTAGCTAAAGGTAAGTACATAACAGTTTGCCTGCCTGGCGATTGGTGTCATCCGCAGAAGATCCAGTTTCAAGCTCGCCAACTGGAGGAACAAGATAATCTGGTAGCGAACTGTACTAGTTGGATAAAGTGCGATAGTAATTTTTTCTTCTACAGAAACGTGCAGCCTTATTATTCAGAAGTAAATTTATCCTCTTTAATGTTCTTGAGAGATGAAGTTATCGATAAATTAGGAGAATGGGACAACGTCTTGTTTTCAGCCGATAGGGAATTTTATAAGCGGTTAATTAAAGTTTTCGGTAAACGGCGTGTTTGTGAACTAGCTGCCATTACCACTATTGGACGTATAGAAAGACCGTTAACTTTAGATATAAAGAAAACTCATTGTAAGGATTTTCCTTATGTTGCAAAGTTAGAGTATATTCAAAATTACGAGTATTGGCACAAGTCGATCGGGATTTCTGAATTAAAATACTGTTGCGAACAGACTGATAGAAGATTCCCTGCGCCTCGACCTTTGTTAGAGAAGGATCTACATGAGGTTAAGCATTATGATTATATTTTTGCCGGTGATCTAAGAGAGAAGGTAAGTGCAGATATAATTAAAGAGCTGATTTATAAAGCACAACGCAACGGCTTTAATTGGAGCGTAGTTCAACTTAATCGCCCTGATGTCGATGCACGGAAGGATGTTCAGAATTCATTAAGATCAGTACTTCACGAGTTAGGCCGTTCCCTTACAGTTCAGGGAGAGAAGGTTTCTTGTGTGACACTGCAAATCATTGGTGCTGACTGTTTCTCAATTACACCAACTTACGCACCCTACATCACTACGCGAGAAATAGAGTACATAACTAAAAGCAATGATAAGTCCATTAGTTCTTACGATAAAATTTTTAGTGAACTATTTCGCTATAAAAATTCATCGGTAAAAACTATATATCCGGATGAATCTCTCACTGATCATAAATATTCAAATATTAAATCAACATACCTTTACCCTAGAATTCTTCAGTTGAAGATGAGTGAAATTCAAAACCAAAAGCTGGAAGTGTCTCCATTGGTAACTGTTGTTATGCCATGTATTGACGAAGGTTTAGGCCAACGTGCTGCACATATTCTTTCTAGTAGGGCCGGATGTGATGCAACGATCATTATTGCAATGGATGATACCAAAAGTGGGTTCATTAGTACTTTAAACAAAGTGGCTAGAAGCTCTGACTCTAGATTTATTACATACGTTGCTCAGGATGCTTTTCCTGGTCGAGAGTGGTTAAAGATAGCTATAGAGTCTATTGAAACGAACCGCGCTGGCTTATTAGCTTTTAATGATGGAAAATGGTTTGGGAGAATTGCATCCTTTGGCCTAGTCAGAAAATCTTGGATAGAGAACTTCTATGATAAAGAAATACTATACTCTCACTATAAGTCTCACAAGGCAGATAATGAAATCACAGTTCTGGCAAAGTTGGACAATTCCTTCGTATACAATTCTGATAGTACTCTAATAGAAGTTGATTACAATAAGGATAAAGGTGGCTCTAATCCAACTGATGATGAAAAATTTAAACAACGCTTTAATTCCCAGTTCGGAGGAAAATTCCCCAGAGCGGCGGTCGAAGAACTGCGAAAGGAGTATAGAGTAAAAGTAGATTAGATAGACCTCGACTCGAAAATTAGAAAAAGTTATTTATCAACAATTGAAATTAAGCAAAATCAATTAGAAAGTTATTACTGTGATTAGCGGAGCCTGTAACAGATTCTGTGTAACTGCCATTATTTAATATGCTGTTCGAGGCGTTCCTCGAACTCAATAATAAAACGACTCATCGCTTGACGCCAGTTATGAATCGGCATCGACCACTTTTTACTGGCGTCTTTAATTGCTAAGTACACCATCTTTCTGGCTGAGTCATCACTGGGGAAGATTTTCCGTTTCTTGATTGCTTTGCGGATAACGCTGTTCAGTGACTCGATCGCATTGGTTGTGTAAATCGCCTTTCGGATGTCTTCAGGGTAAGTGAACAGGGTGTTAAGGTTATGCCAGTGCGTACGCCATGATTTAGCAATTTGAGGGTACTGGCCATCCCATGTCTCTGCAAACCGTTCAAGCTCAAGCAGTGCCTCATCTTCTGTTGTTGAGCGGTACAGGCGCTTTAAATCTGCTGTAACGGCTTTGTAGTCTTTCCATGACACGTATTTCAGTGAGTTACGCACCATGTGTACGATGCACAGTTGAATATGCGTTTGTGGGAACACGGCATTAATTGCATCAGGGAAGCCTTTGAGGCCATCGATACAAGCGATGAGGATATCTTCGACACCACGTTGTTGCAGCTCGGTAAGCACATTCAGCCAGAACTTAGCGCCTTCGTTCTCGGCAATCCACATGCCCATTAATTCTTTTTGGCCGTCCAGGTTAATACCCAGCGCTAAAAAGATGGACTTGTTGATGATGCGCTTATCCTGAGGTACTTTCACCACGATACAATCGAGATAAACAATCGGGTAAACGGCATCCAGCGGGCGTGATTGCCATTCAATCACTTGCTCTATTACAGCATTGGTGACACGAGAAACCAGTGTCGGCGATACCTCAGCACCGTGCCATTCATCAAATGCAGCAACGATTTCACGGGTACTCGTGCCTTGTGCGTAAAGCCAGAGAATCTTATCGTCCATGGACGTAAAGCGGGATTGATGCTTTTTGACGAGCTTGGGTTCAAAGGAGCCGTCACGGTCACGAGGTGTGTCGAGTTCAAACTCACCATCTTCGGTTTTAACGCGCTTGCTACTCTTACCGTTGCGACTGTTCGATAACGTGGACTTTCGGTGTTTCTCATAGCCAAGGTGCTCATCCATTTCTGCGTTTAATGCCGCTTCAACAGTGATTTTCTTCAACATCTGACTGAATTCGTTTAAGTCCTCAGGTGTTTTAATTCCCTTGGCCGCTTCCTTTGCGAAAGCTTCAAGTTCTTTCTTATTCATGTTCATCTGCCTATCCTTAACTCTCTATAGAGTAAATTGAGATAGGCAGTTACACAAAATTAGTTACAGTCTCGATTAGCGCGGTACAACCAGTTTCTATGGTAAATACTGGTGAAGGTGGAGTAAAGCTGGTGGAGTTACCTGCTTTACTCAAAGCTTTGTAAGAATAGCACTAGTTCTATTATCGAGGTGTCTATAGGCTATCTTTGGGAGACTGTAAAAGATTTTTCTCTAATATTCTTATCGCTAATTTCAGTGTTTTATGTTCTATATCTTTTGCATTCTTAAACAGTGCCGATACGCTGCTTACGTGCTCGAAGTTTCCGTTAGGCTTTTCCGTAACTGTTTCAAAATTTGTAAAAAAGTGTTCGCCCAACAATTCTCGAAGTTTCTTTACTTCCTCAGTAGTTTTATATCTTATATTCTCTGCTACATCATCTTTTAAGGTCGCTTGAGTGAGTGAGTCACGGCTCGCTAAGACACTGAAATTTCGCATAAGAGCACCGGAAGCTGGCATGAAAACATCTTCATGATCCGAGAATAATGTCTTTCGGAACTGCTGGAGTAAATACATTTCTTCAAGTGAATAAGATTCGTTGGCCGCTTTAGTTCTCTTTATATTCAAAAGCTGAGCGTGATCAAAAAATTGGGACGCAATGTGAAGAAAGTCATCCACAACGTCTTGGTTATGTAACTGTTCCCGATTAAACTCTCTTACTTCAACATCTTTAAAACTATTCATCCATCTTTCTACTACCGAAACAAAACGATACTTCCAAGTGCCTGGCGTGATAGTTTGCGAAGAGGCTTTAAGTTTTTGCTGTAATTGCGACTTATACAGTGATACAGGCTCTCTTAAATACAGTATAACTTTTACGCGATCGACGCCACAAGCTGAAAACTGCTGCTTCAAAAAAGCTATCCGCTCAGGTTTGAGCGTATATAAGTGTTCGGCGGATATAATTGAGTTCGAATTGTTGCCGATATGTTGTATAAATTCCCTTAATAATCGCTGACGATATTCCTCGAAGTTTTCACTGTCGCGCTTGAATCGTTCACGAATAGCCCTTGGCCCTTTATCACCCTTAATTGGTATATTAAGCTCTTCATGATTTGTAGGATGACCATATCTTGGATAGCTAATATTCATTTTGTTTAGAAGGTCACGATTCCTCGACAGCGTTTTTTGTATGGAGCTACTTCCAGTCTTCCCTGTTCCTATATGTAATAAAACCTGTTTCATAAATACCAAATATATAAGTTTAAATTTTTACTAAACTGGAAAGTTGGAGGGTTTGTATAGATAACTCTACTCTCATCTTACTTGTCCTTTTCTCAGTGATGTCCCTAAACGCAGTACCCAAAGGAATACATACCTACTTTCCGATTAATAGATAAATGCACTAATTACTTGCTTAAAAGTAGCGAGCTATTTTTCGGGTCAAGCGTATTTATTAACCTAATTAATATTTCTCTATTTTTACTTTTCAAGAATATTGCTTTTAATGCATTATTACACCTTTGCAGATCAGTATAGCTACTATTCTCTGCACCTTTTTCCAAAATGCGAAGCAGTTCCTTTTTACTGAAATAGTCGACAAATTTAATGACTTCAAGATTTCTGTTAATTTTTTTGGCTAGGCGTGAGACCCCTGTTCCTGCGGCGGAGTACAAGCAGGAGCAGTAACTCATTAAAAAACATTCTTTGATAACGCCATCTCTTTGCTGACCCATAATATCGACCGCAAGCTCTACGTTATTGTATTTGTTTGATAGGTATCTAAGCTCGCCCAGTGTTTCGCCGACCGGTGTGCCAAAAACAATAATGCGACTTTTCTTATTCTGAGCAATAACGGCTTCAACCATTGCCAGTGACGCTGACTTATTGAACAGGGCATGTCTTGTCATTCTATGCCGGCCGTAAATTACATCTCCCCCGCGGTAATGAATCCCAACCGCTCCCTGATATTCTTTAATTAAATGCGCGATATCCGAAGATACTGTTTGGTCGAATAGGTAGTTTACTACTGCGGCATAGTCTGTGTCAGAGTAGGTTTTGACCGTGGGAATCAACACAGTGTCGTTTGTACCCGGCGCATCCTCTGTACTAAAACTCACCCCGGTAACAGAATCGGGCTTGGTATCTTTTGACGAGGAAAAACGGGATCTGAAGTCATCCAGAGGCAGAAAGTGCGCTTTACATTCACGGCTGAAAAAATCGGGAAGATTAGGGTTGATATCTAATAGTTTGTTTTTACTATTATGGTTGTCGTTAACCCAACTGAAGTGAAAGGGAAGATTATGCTTTTGGGCAAAATGTAAACCGTTTAATATCGCATTAACCCTTTCTGTGGTGCCGTCATTACGTGCGGTGGCTATACAAATTCGACTTTTGTTGTCTTTCATTATTCAGTTCTGGCCCGTGAATTTATTGATAATAGAAAAGTATTTTATCATTGAGTTTGGGGTTTCACACGCCCGCTTGAGAAATTTAGTAGTGTATGCCGATGCGCCTTACACCCCCTACAGCATATTGAATAAACAGGCATTGGCTACAGGTATGTCACGCGGTGACTAGGCCGTCCATGAGCTATAGCCAGGTGCAACGGCCATGCTGAGTGGCCCGGATAGTAAATTTACGGTAAAGTATGCGCCCCAAAGATCGCTCTAGAGCAAGTGCGGGATAAGGCCATCTATTCTGCCAACATTATTTAATGGTTGTAAAATTTCATGCTTATTAAAAAGTTAGGTAAAAGACTACGTAACGTCATTTCCAACCCAGAAAATGCCTCGCTTAATGCGGTAGTAAAAACTATTAAAAGCAGTGGGAAATTTGATAAGCAGTGGTACCTCGAGCAATACCCGGATATAGCCGGCCACCCGCTGTGGCGAAAGCACCCCGAAAAACATTACGTGATCCACGGTGCTACAGAAGGCAGAGATCCATCCGCAACCTTTAATACTCGTTGGTATCTTGAAGAGCATGATGATGTGAGTGAGATAGGTATGAATCCACTGCTTCATTATATTTTGCACGGTGAAAGGGAAGGGCGGCTGAGCCAAGGCCGAAATAAGTCGTCTGGGCAGGCCTTCTCACGAGCAAATCCTCTGACAGGGCTTAAATCGGCGCATAAAACCGTCGATCTCATCAGAAGAAACATTCTGAACAATGGGTTTGAAGAGTCTGGTCTTGCAGAGCTAAAAACGCTTTTTAAAGAGGGCACGAAGTTGCGCTCTTTGCTCGCAGCCCAGGAACTGGCACTGTACTTCTTAAATCAGGGGACCGCAGAATCTACCCGTGAAGCACTTGTTTATCTTGATTATTGCGAGGCCTCAGATGTATACGAGTTAAAGTCTGACGATGCCTATTTAATTATGCGGGTCGAAGCGTTGTTGAATCTGAACCAGTCAGATGAAGCGAAGGTACTGCTGGAAAATCACGCAGCGAACTATAATGCCAACCCCGACATAGCATTGGCCTGGGCTAATGTCTCCGGCTCGCTTTCTGACAAACTGACTCATGTAAATCGGATATACACCGCTGCAGGTCTCGCCCCAATTGGTATTGAAAGTAAACAGGGCGAAGAGCCGTACGTTGGGCTTTATACGAAAAACGCGCCTGAAGCCCAAATCCCTGTTGCCCTGCAACCGCTTATCACGGTAATCGTGCCTGCCTATAATGCTCAGGATACTATTGGTGTGGCCCTTAGCTCTTTGCTTGAGCAGAGCTGGCAGAATCTGGAAGTGTTGGTAGCAGACGACTGTAGTACCGACGACACTCGAGCTGTAGTAGCTGAATTTGCCGAGCAGGACTCAAGAATAAAACTGGTAAAGGTGCCACGTAATGGGGGCCCTTATGTAGCCAGAAATTATGCGTTGCGTGAAGCAAAGGGAGAATTTGTTACCTGTAACGATGCAGACGACTGGTCGCATAGCCAAAAATTGGAGGTTCAGGCCCGCCACCTCATCGAGCATGAAGAGGTAATGGGGAATACCAGTCTGCAGGCACGCTCTAACCCGGACATGACATTTTATCGCCGGGGCAATTTCGGGCATTACATTTTCAATAACATGTCCTCATTTATGTTCCGCCGGGAACCTGTGCTGGCGCGTCTTGGCTCATGGGATAGTGTTCGTTTTGGTGCTGACTCGGAATTTATCCGCAGAATCAAAAAATGTTTTGGTGCAGAAAACGTTGTAAATCTCGACACACCACCGTTTTCTTTTCAGCGGCAATCCAGCGATTCGTTAACAGGCAGCTCCGCATTTGGCTATCATGGCTTTTTCATGGGGGCGCGCAAAGACTATTTCGAAACGTATCTTGAGTATCATAAGCAGCCGGACAGTGAAGTATTTTACCCGTTTCCGCAAAAAAAGCGGTTCTTTGCTATACCGGAACCCATGCGCCCAGATAGAGAAACGAAAGACAGCAATGGATATCGTCGCTTCGATGTCATTATCGCCTCCGATTTTCGGTTAGACGGAGGCTCGACGCTTTCCAGCATTGAAGAGATTAAGGCTCACCAGAACGCCGGATTAAGAACAGGGTTGGTTCAGCTATACCGTTATGACTACAACCCCAGGAAGAAAATTAACCCCAGGGTGAGGGAGCTTCTGGATGGCAACTCAGTAGAAATGATTGTTTTTGGTGAGAAAGCAAAGTGCGATCACCTTATTGTGCGTTACCCGCCGGTATTGCAGCATCAACAAACATACATACCAGAAATCATCACGCAAAAAACCTCGGTGATTATCAATCAGCCACCGATGAGTGATTACGGTGAAAATGCGGTGCTTCGCTATGAATTACCCAAAGCCAATCAGCACGTGGAAAGATGGTTTGATAAACCTCCAATCTGGTACACGATTGGTCCGGCAGTCAGAAATGCGCTTGAAACACACCATAGTGCGCAGCTTGCCGAGATAGCGCTAAGCCAACAAGACTGGCCAAATGTGATTGATGTGGCAGATTGGGCGCGCGATGGCCATCGCCCGGCCAGGCAAAATATTGTTATAGGTCGCCACTCCCGAGATAGCCTGCACAAATGGCCGGGCGATAAAGACACTCTGCTAAAAATTTATCCTGAAAGTGATAATGTCACTGTGGCAGTTTTGGGTGGAGCGAGTGCGGTACAAAGCGTAGTAGGTTATATACCTGGGAACTGGCAGGTGCACGAATTTGGCGAGCTTACCCCTCAGGCCTTCTTATCCAAATTGGACGTTTTTGTCTATTATACTCACGCCGATTGGGTTGAGTCGTTTGGCCGTGTGGTACTAGAAGCAATGGCTGTAGGCGTTCCGGTTATCTTACCTGGTTTGTACCGGCCTTTATTTGGTGACGCGGCTATTTACGCTGAGGTGAGTGAAGTCGAAAAGCAAATCAACCGACTCGTCGGCGATACAGAACTTTATCAAAATCATGTCGAAAAAGGGCTACGTTTGGTAAGGGAAAAATTTAGTTATAACGCGCATATCTCAAGATTATAGGTAGGCTAACGAAAGGTTACTTACCCAATCTTCAAATTTGTTTTTGTCAGTTCGGTTTCTGACATTATTTTAGCGACATAGTGGATCGAAGTTAATGAAAAAAGCACTTATCACCGGCGTTACCGGCCAGGATGGCTCCTATCTGGCGGAGTTTTTGTTAGAAAAAGGATACGAGGTCCATGGTATCAAGCGTCGGGCCTCCCTGTTCAATACTGAGCGTATTGACCATATTTACGAGGATCCACACAACGATAATCCCAAATTCTTTTTGCATTATGGCGATCTTACCGATTCGTCCAACCTCACCCGCATTATCTCTGAAGTACAGCCCGATGAAGTCTATAATCTGGGCGCCCAATCTCATGTTGCGGTATCGTTTGAAGCACCAGAGTACACAGCAGACGTAGATGCTATGGGAACATTACGTTTGCTTGAAGCTATTCGCTTCTTAGGGCTGGAAAAGAAAACCAGGTTTTATCAGGCGTCAACCTCGGAGCTTTATGGTTTAGTACAGGAAACGCCACAAAAAGAAACTACACCATTTTATCCACGTTCTCCATATGCGGTAGCGAAGATGTACGCATACTGGATTACGATCAACTACCGTGAGTCTTATGGTATGTACGCCTGCAACGGTATTCTTTTTAACCATGAGTCGCCCCGTCGAGGCGAAACCTTTGTGACACGCAAAATTACCCGTGCCATTGCGAATATCGCTCAGGGGCTGGAGTCCTGTCTGTTTTTAGGCAACCTTGATGCGCTGCGTGATTGGGGACATGCCAAAGACTATGTGCGTATGCAATGGATGATGTTACAACGGGAGAATCCGGAAGATTTTGTAATTGCCACCGGCAAGCAAATATCTGTCCGCGAGTTTGTAACAATGTCAGCAAAAGAAGCCGGCATCACCCTGGAGTTTATTGGTGAAGGGGTAGAGGAACAGGCAAGGGTCACCGCTATAGAGGGAAATGACGCATCCGGTGTTCAGGTGGGTGATGTGATTGTGAAAGTCGATCCCCGCTACTTCAGACCCGCCGAGGTGGAAACATTACTGGGCGACCCGACAAAAGCGAAAGAAAAGCTTGGCTGGGTACCAGAGATAACCGTAGAAGAGATGTGTGCAGAAATGGTGGCTTCAGATCTTGATAAAGCTAAGCGCCACGCATTACTAAAACATCATGGTTATAGCGTTGCGGTCGCCAAGGAGTAAAGCGTGAAACGAGTTTATATAGCCGGTCATAAAGGTATGGTGGGTTCAGCCATTATTCGCGCGCTTTCTGCTCGTGATGACATAGAGTTTGTTACCCGAAGCCGACAGGAGCTGAACCTGCTTTCTCAACAGGAAGTAAATGATTTTTTTGCTCAGGCCAACATCGATGAGGTTTATCTGGCAGCGGCTAAAGTCGGGGGTATTCATGCTAATAATGAATACCCGGCTGATTTCATTTACGAAAACCTGATGATTGAATCAAACATTATTCACGCCGCACATAGTAATGATGTTCAAAAACTGCTTTTTCTGGGGTCATCTTGTATCTATCCCAAACTCGCTGAACAGCCGATGAAAGAAACGGCGTTGTTAACAGGGGAACTTGAGCCCACCAACGAGCCCTATGCAATAGCAAAGATTGCCGGTATTAAGCTTTGTGAAAGTTATAACCGGCAGTTTAAACGCGATTATCGTTCGGTGATGCCAACAAATTTATACGGGCCTAATGACAACTTCCACCCTGAAAACTCACACGTTATTCCTGCTTTGCTCAGACGCTTCCACGAAGCGGCCCAGCGAAAAGATAATGAAGTTGTGGCCTGGGGGAGTGGAACGCCTAAACGCGAGTTTCTCCATGTAGACGATATGGCGGCGGCGTGCGTTCATGTGATGGAGCTGGATAAATTTACCTATGACGCTAATACCGACCCCATGTTAAGCCATATCAACGTAGGCACTGGTAAGGATTGCACTATAAAAGAACTGGTTGAAACCGTTGCGACAGTGACCGGATTTAAAGGTGCGATTGTCTGGGATACCAGTAAGCCCGATGGCACGCCGCGCAAACTTATGGATGTCACACGCTTAAAAAACCTGGGTTGGCAGAACTCTGTTTCCTTAAAGCAGGGCCTTGATCATACTTACCAATGGTTTCTTAACAATCTGGATAGTTTCAGAGGCTAGATGCTGACGTATTCTCACCAGGCATTTTGAAAAATATGAAGAAGATAAAAGTTAAGATACTTGGCACGTCCAACGGTATTATAAATGGTGGATATGCCAATCATTTAGCGAACCATGCCGGTATTGAAGTGCTTCAGAATTTATCTATTGGCTCCAGTCACCCAACCGTGATTGCCCATGCTCTAAGCCGAAATGATCCGGGCAAGAATGAAGACTTTTTAATACTTGATGTCTGTGTCAATGAACAGCGGGCACTTTCTAAGAACAGATATGATCAAAGTATTTCTGAGCATATGTTCCTTTATTACCTTTCTCATTGTGAAAAATACCAGACCAGACCCTTTGTTCTTTTGCTACCCGTTATGGGCAAGAAGAATGCCTTCCTGACGGAGGCTCTCGCGCACTGGAAGGCGCTATGCCATAAGTACTTCGTTGCTTATCTGGATGTAGCCATGCTTGCTGGGCAACATGATAATCTCAAAACACTTTGGAAAGATGCTAACCATCCTTCTATTGATTTTTCTCAGGATATTGCCAGCAGCATTGTTGAATCGCTCACAGAATTAGATTCCGGTTCCTCGTCTTCCACTGGACCTCTGCAAACGCGGTCATTCGACCTTATTGAACTTGCAGGGGGGGCACCAGTAGATAGAAAAACAAAATTGCTACGCGTTGGCTTCCAGGCATACAAGGAAGGCGAGACTTTTATCATTAGAGGGCGAAGCGATTTCAGGCTACTGGGTTTTTCTCTTGATATGGCACACACCCATGCGGCACTTAAGCTGGTGGGTGACAACGAAGTATATCAACGCTTCGATAACAATTTTTACGATGAAACGAAGGCGCTGCGATATGTTTCATGGTCCATTCTAGCGCCTGTTTATTCTAAAAGTTGTCAGGTAGAAGTTACTGTTATCAAACCGGTTAAAAGTCGCCAGTATATGCTTAACGATCACACAGCGGTTGAACCTGCTGACAGGAACGTAATCGCTGAGTTAGAGTCAGCGCTCATACTCTACGTTTAGAAGATTAAACAGTACCGCCAGGTTACGAGTTTAATGTCAGGGACCCCTTTACTTGTTGGCTATCTCAGTAATTGTTTGGTGAAGGGCGTCACCTATTTGCTTATCATTGAATCTGGCGCTAGCAAAGCTTATTGCATACTGTTTTAACTCGGTCAATTGGCCAGTATCTTCGGTCAATTTTTTCAGAGTATTTACTATTTCTTCGTAGTCACCAAATGGAACAAGATATCCAACCGACGAGTCCACAACTTCAGGAAGGGCGCCCCATGCGTAACCAACCGGAATACAACCTGCCATCATGCCTTCTACCACCGTTCGACCAAATGATTCCTGAAAGTGTGAAAGACTGAGTATGACGTCTGCATTTTTTAATGCTTCATAGGGGCTGGCGACATAGCCGCAATAAGTAAGATTATCGTAAGCGAATGAGGCCATGCTGGCTTGAAGCTCTGGCGTGTCGGGCCCATACACATGAAAGCGAACAGCTAAGTTCATCTCGGCCGCTAATTTAGCTACATGAAATAAATCCGCAATGCCTTTTTTTAATGAATTGCTGCTTAGCATTGCAACAGAAAGAGGTAATGATGTTTCGCCGTCTCTTTCTGATTCAATCTTATTACGCTCGACAGAGTTATAAATTACAGTGGCTTTGTTTTGTAAGGCGACATAATCAGCGGTCACCTGCGAGTTAGCTATAACCCAATCTGTATTTCTGTCTATGTGTAACCTAATCTGCTCTGGTGTTGAGTTCAGTCTTTCACACAGATCTTTATCATGCGCAGGGAGCTCTCGGACATGCATTACAGACTTGCATTTACTGGTTCTGGCAGCAATATGAGGCTCCCAAAGCGTGAGTGTATTCACATAAACAACATCTGCGTTGGCTTGTTGGATAATATTCAATATCTGATCTGTAACTTCACAGATTTCAGCCCGTCCGTCCCGCCACCAGGGCAGTGGAGTAAAATAGATCTTTTTGACGTGAGGGAGGAGATCATTGATGTAACTATGATTGACGCCACCTGGAAGGACTACCGAAATATCTGAATTCTTTCTGGCCAGCATTTTTACACAGTCTAAAAAGCTGCGCTCTGCGCCAAATAATGTGTCGCCAGCAAGATGCCCTACCATGAGAATTCCAGTCTTACTATCAGTTTCGATGTGTCCCGAAATTGAGACAAGGCCAGCAGGATCTATCGGTTGAGAGGCCCAGCGCGAGATTGCGTCAAAGTGGCTACTGGATGTCGTGTACGCGAGTCCACTGATACTCAGATAGGGAGTAGGGTCTCTGCCTTCATCTATGCCATGGGTAATAAAGTGGGTGAGTGGATCTACCCCTGCTTTAGCAATATCAGGGTAAGCATTTAAATACCAGTGTTTGTGGAAAAGCCCCTTTTCCTGAAGAATCCGTTTCAAATTATCTTTTCTGGCTTCAACTGTACCCCGACATATAAGAGGTGGCGCGGTGAAAAACCTTAAACCGTGCTGCGGCATATACAAACGGCGCGCGTTAGCGTGCCATTTAGCCGCAGCGTCCTGATAATCTTTTCTAATCCCATTAAACTGTGTACGAAGGTGGGTCGCACCGGTTTGAGTTAATGAACCAGCATCCACCCTGCCAAAGGCAAGAGGGATACCTGGCATTACTTCTTTAATGGCATCGTGGCCGAATTTTTTTTGAATACGATGATAATATTCTGTATCAGCATTGACCGACACAGTATCCCAATATCCTAGTTTGCGAAAAACAGAGCGCCGAAACATCAGGCTTGAGACATTACGATAGATCCAGCCTTCTTCCATCCGCCACCTTTCAAAGTTAAGTGCTTCGTCGGTTCTTACCCAGTGTGACACCGTGGCTTTGATTTTTCTGTTTTTCTGCAAAGCTTCAACTTGCTTCTCAATTTTTTGCGGATGAGACCAGTCATCTGCATCATGGGTGGTAATGAATGCCCCACGACACGACTTTAGCGCTAAGTTTCGAGCGGCATAGGCACCACTGTTTTGCGGAAGCCGCAGATACTGAACACGCTTGTCTCGAGTAACAAATTCCTGCACACGATCAAAGCTGTTATCCGTAGATGCATCGTCGACCACAAGTATTTCGAGCTTTGGGTAGGTCTGGTTTATCAGGCTAGATAGCGCGGTAGCTATGGTCTTTTCTGCGTTAAAACAAGGAATAATCACAGATACTGTGGGGCTTAGAGCATTAGTGCTGACCACCCGTTGTTCAACATTGCTCGTTATGGAATCAAGCGTGGGTGTCTCAGAGTCTGCAAGTCTGAGTAAGCCAGGTTGTTGGAATATCTGATTAATGGAGTCAATTTTATCTTTTCCGTGAGTTAGCATAGAAAACGCTAATGTTTTGTTTGCTGAGGCTGCCCATCGGCTATTATTTAAAACCGCTTTTGCGGATTCGGGACCCAGAGCTTTTAAGCAAACAGTGAAAGCCAATAAAAATGGACCTTCATGGCGAATGAAAAGGGGCAAATATGAATCGTTTAGCATACCCTCTACAAAAGGTTCGGCGGCGCCCCATTCCCCGCGGCTTGCGAACCAGCGGCATAAGAACCAACAAGCAAGCCCTCTGTTTTCGTCATGCGTATTTTGTGCGATTCTTTTCAGTTGCTGACAGTAACTTTCGCTATCGAGATTGCTCCACAGCTTTTCATCAAGCATCACTGCTTCGAGATAGTAAGGCCACCGCCCCTCTTTCCAACCGAATTTTTCAAAGTGGAAAAGCGGATCTATTCCTGCTTTTTCGACATCTGGATAGGTAGCCAAATACCAAGTAGGATCAAAGGCTTTTAGTAGTTTTAGAGGGACAGCGTCAGACATAATTCATCGTTATTCTTAATTATCCGATGTATGGTATTCGCGAAGCGGGGGGCAAGTCCACCTGATTTAGTCCAATATCTCGTTTCAAATACAAACCCGCATATGGTGTAATAGGGCTTGTTGCAGGAAAATTTGACGTATGGCTTATAAAATTCATCCCCTATGGTACTTAGAGAGGCTCGTGTCTCCAGCAAGACACTCGATAACCTTTCCCCACCCCAAGGTCACTTTACTGTCCCATCATATACCGAAAACTGCAGGTAGCTCATTACGTGTAGCATTTGCGCAGGCACTTGGACGAAGACATGTCTACGGTGTGTATGCTAATACGGGAGCTGCCGAAATGTCTTCTGGGCAGGATATTTGGGTTCCTCGCAAGGCTACGATACTTCATGGGCATTTTCGGCCCCATCCTAACCATACAAAAATGTTCCCTAATGCACTGAGAGCAGTATGGGTTAGAGATCCAATTGAAAGAATCTGGTCATTGGTAGGGCATCTGCTTTCTTTAAAGGAAAGGCACCCCCACTATGAATTAATGAAAAATTCTGGGCTTAAAGCAGATTTGAATTCTCAGGAAAGCATTGTGTATGAGATGATAACAACCAATGTGTTAAACGAATTTACCAAAACATACTCTAGCTACTTTTCTGCGGTCCCGATCGAAAACTTTTCTTTTGTAGGTTCAAAACACTCATTTGAACAAGATTTAAACCGCTTATCTGATATGGCGGCAGTAAGCTTAAAAATGCTGAGCATAAATAGACGAAGTGACCAATCGCAGCCAATACCTGCTAAAATCCGGCGTCTTGAGACCTACCTTCGTAACGAATATGAAATAGTAGGCGATTATTTATGATGACGCTGACAAGCAATAAGGATTTTTAGTGGCTGTTTACACTATAACTACTGAAAGTGTCGAGCATTCTTACGATGGGGGGCGCTGGCACCTGGATTTTCCTGCAAAAGATATGTCAGTGGATCTCACTGAACTGCGTCGTGATGGTTTATTATTGCAGGGATGGCTCCTTAGCGAAGCTCATGTAGACCTTACCTTAGTTATATTAAACGGAAAAAATATTTCCTCGCTTCCACTAACTCAGGAACGCCCCGATGTTATTCGTAAAGTACTGGGTGAAGAGCCCGCCTCTCACCCTCAACTCTTATGTGGCTTCTCCAAACGAGTCAAGTTGAGCCGCGCGGCTTTTTCGGTTGGTGTGATAGCTAACGGAAAGTTTACCGAGCTACTAAAAGGCTCAGTGGAGGGAAAGTTTCAAGTCCTCAAAGGTGCGGAAAACTGGCTGTTTTTGGATAATGACTCAAATAAAAGTGTAGACCAATTCACCGGAAAAAGAAGGTTATCCAGGACCGCTCGTTCAGAATGGAAGTCGTATTTCTCTTCAGTAGTGCAGTACTCTTCGCAAACAAGCTTGCCTGTGTGCATGCTTGTGGCACCCTCTAAAGAGATGGTCTTCAGTGAGTATTATCCGCATAAAGAGTCACTTAAGGCCCCGATTTATGATCTGGTTCGGCTTGTCCCGGCTTCTTTAGATTTTGTTTTTCCAGTAAAAGAGCTGCAGTCGCTGCCCCAAAGATCGTTCAGAGTGTGTGATACTCACTGGACATTGCACGGCGCTCGATGTGCCTCTCAGTTGGTGGCCAGTAAACTTTCAGGAAAACAGGTTGCTCACTTTGAGGTGTTCGAAAAAGATCGTTATCAACAGAAAAGGCTGAGTGGAGACCTTGGCTCAAAGCTTTTTCCTCCGCAACGACATGTTGAAGATTCCCTATGCAACTTCAACTACCGAAAAACTGTGGTCTATGACAACAACATCGACAATTTTGGACGAATTATTGTTATGGTCAATACTGAGGCAGTGTTAGACGAAACTCTATTACTTTTTGGCTCGTCTTCGTCTTACACAATGTTTCATTATATTTGCCGGCTATATTCTACAGTGGTTTTTGTGCACACAGCCGGAAACATTGACAACAGTATTATCGAGCAAGTAAAGCCTGACTGCATGTGTTTACAAACCAATGCAAGGTTTGTAGTTAAATCTCCTAAATTTAACGATTCTGTATTGGTATACATAGCTAAGAAACGGGCAAGTGGACAGGGTAATAAGGCGGTGGAATTAGCAGACTCATTGCCGTTCAGATGTAAGCAGTATATCCATTACTTCAATTCTTTATGATGCCTGGGTTAGAAGCGGCTCTGGGTAAGTGACAATCCCAACCTTGTTCGATACTTAGCGATAAAGCATTCGAAAAATCACTGCAGCAATACCTTCTCCAACCGGCACGGGTCGAGATTTATAAAAAAGTGATTCCGACCTGGGTTAAATTGATGGCTGGTATAAAAGCAAAATTAACGCGTAAAAAGCTCTAAGAGATTTTGATATGAAGGATTCCTTATTAAAAGCGGTAAAAGGTGCTTACGGCCTGTTGCCTGAAAAGTCTAAGACAAGGTTACGGCGTTATCACAACCTTCGTGAGTGGTATGGCAATAAGCTTCGGCAATCCAGCATCGCCTATGAAGTTCCGCCGCTAAGAAAAATCCGCCGGCTGCATCAGCTTCATCTGTTGTCTCAAAAAGAGCGGCTTAACACTACAGTCGCAGGTGAGCAGACTATCAATGTATTGATTGTAGGTGACCAGGGATATGCCAAAACGGTGAAGTCACTGACTTGTTTAAAAACCAATATAAACAAAGTATATATCGACCATGCGGTGTGTCGGGAAGGTTTGAATACTGCATTGCCGGTCGAGTCTCGTGCAACAATGAATACCGGGGCCTTCCCCTTGCTGGTTCTGCGCGCCGGGGTAATGATTTACGAAGATGTGCTGGCAGCATCTTTAGATAATACTGAAGCGGCTGATATTACCTATTTCGACGCCTTTACGGTTAATGACCAAAACAAACTGCAGACTTACCAGTTTTTGCCTGACTGGAACCCTGACCTGTTGCTCGCCACAGGGTATATCGCTTCGGCAATTCTGTTAAAACCAGATTCAAAACTCAATACTTTCTTTATTAAAGAAAATCATATTGAGAGTGCGTTGGCGGATGCTTATTTATCCGGCGTGGACTTTACGGTAGACCATAAGTCGCTTTCCTTCACGTATAGTCACAAAGAAAAAACGAATCTTTATAGCCTGAAAAGTGCCATTGACCAACACCGTTTACAGACCGAGAATCTAACCGGTAATGTGTTGTCTGTACAATGGCCTCTACTATCAAAGCCGCTTGTATCGCTGGTTATCCCTACCTACAATGCCAAAGCGTTGGTCAAAGCCTGTATTGATTCTATTTTAGAAAAAACTGTTTACCAGAATTACGAAATACTACTGGTAGACAATAACTCCAATGACCCGGAATGCCTGGCTTACTTTGATGAGCTGGATAAACATCACAAAATTCGCTTATTGAAGTATCCTCATCCATTTAATTATTCAGCTATCAATAATTTTGCCGTAAAGCAGGCTAAAGGCGAGATCATTGGTCTGGTGAATAACGATATTGAAGTTATCTCGCCGCACTGGCTTGAATATATGGCAGCCCATGCCATGCGAGAGGATATTGGTTGTGTAGGTGCGAAGTTGCTGTATTCCGACGACCGCATACAGCATGCAGGCGTTGTGCTAGGTTATGGCAACGGGGCTGGGCATGCGCATAAATACTTTCCTCGCTTTCACCCCGGGTATATGAACCGATTAATTGCAACGCAAAATTATAGTGCAGTGACAGCAGCCTGCCTGTTGGTGAAAAAGTCAAAGTATGAAGAAGTCGGCGGCTTAAATGAAAAGGATCTGCATGTGGCTTTTAATGATGTGGATTTTTGTTTGAAAGTGCGGGAGACAGGCGTTAGAAATGTGTATTGCGCTGAAGCTGAACTTTATCACCATGAGTCAGTGTCTCGGGGGCTGGATATTTCAGAAGCAAAAGCCGCACGGTTTAATCGCGAGTTAACGTACCTACGCACACAATGGAAAAAATATATCGACCATGACCCGGCCTACAATCCTAATCTCACGCGTAAAAGAGAGAACTTTGGGATTAAGGTGAAAGAAGAATATTCAGATAACAACAGCTAAAGGGTCGGTTAAACAATCTTTGATAGGAATGAAAACTGTCGTTGTTTACCCGAAAACGCCCTCGCATAAGTTGTGCGAAACTGAAAATAGACCTCAAGTACTGGGGATTCAACACGTGTTGTGAGAAAATGATTAGATTCATATAACGATGAGTTGAAATTATACAGGAGCGGTCTTTACCATGAGAAAAGGAATAATTCTGGCGGGAGGGTCAGGTACCAGATTGCATCCGCTTACAAAAGTAGTTAGTAAGCAACTGATGCCTGTGTATGATAAGCCGATGATCTTTTATCCATTGACCACACTGATGATGTCAGGGATTCGGGATATTCTTATTATTACCACGCCGGATGAACAATCACGATTTATCGAATTAATTGGTGATGGCAGTGATTTAGGCCTGAATATAGAGTATGCCGTGCAGCCAAGCCCTGATGGTTTAGTGCAGGCCTTCCTCATCGGGGAAACATTCATAGGGAATGATAGTTGCACTCTGGTTTTGGGCGACAATATTTACTATGGCCATGACTTACGACTTTCATTACAAAACGCCTTTCAGCAGGCCCACGGCGCTACAGTTTTTGGCTACCATGTAAATGATCCGGAGCGCTATGGTGTGGTTGACTTCGATGAAAACTGGAATGCTATTTCAATTGAAGAAAAGCCTTCTTCACCGAAATCCAGTTATGCAGTCACCGGTCTTTATTATTACGACAAACGGGTGGTTGATTTTGCTAAAGAGGTGAAGCCTTCTTCACGCGGGGAACTGGAAATCACCGACTTAAATAATCTTTACCTGCAGGATGGCTCCCTAAAAGTGGAATTGATGGGTCGCGGCTCCGCCTGGCTGGATACCGGCACACTCGATAGCTTGTTGGATGCTGCCAATTTTGTTGCCGCCATCGAAAAACGACAGGGCCTGAAAGTGTGTTGCCCAGAAGAAGTTGCCTACCGTATGGGGTATATCAATGCTGAGCAAATTGAAAAGCTGGCGGCTCCGTTGAAGAAGAGTGGTTACGGCGATTATTTACTCAATGTTATTCATGACCGCGTTAAATAGTGCTTTAATTTGTTAGGTCTAGACCGGAAGCTTAAATTTATGCAAGTAGTTAAAACTGACATCCCTGATGTCAAAATCATCGAGCCAAAGGTGTTTGGCGATGAGCGTGGTTTTTTTATGGAAACCTTTCGCACTGACTGGTTCAAACAAAAATGCGCCGATGTCGAATTTGTGCAGGATAATCACTCTAAGTCTCGTCAGGGGATCTTGCGCGGGCTGCATTATCAGCTAGAACACACTCAGGGCAAGCTGGTTCGTGTCACCAGTGGTGAAGTGTTTGATGTGGCAGTTGATATGCGCAAGAACTCTGCAACATTTGGTCAGTGGGTAGGGCTCCTGCTTTCGGCAGAAAATAAACGACAGCTCTGGGTGCCCGCCGGGTTTGCCCATGGTTTTTATGTAACCAGCGAAGCTGCAGAATTTGTTTATAAGTGTACTGACTACTACGATCCTGAATCAGAAGTGGCGATAAAATTTGATGACCCGTCAATTGGTATTAAATGGCCGCTAGTGAATGGTAAAGCACCTTCGCTGTCTGCCAAGGATGCTGAGGGACTGGCGTTTAACGATGCGCCTGCTTTTTAAGGGGGGCCTGTGAAAATTGTAGTAATTGGTAAGTCTGGCCAGTTGGCAGCAGAGCTCAATCAACTTCTCGGTGACGAAGCTGTTTTTCTGGGGCGCAACGACGTTGATATCACCGATCAACAGGCGCTGGCGTCAGTATTGCTTGCACACAACCCGGACGTCATTATTAATAGTGCAGCCTACACAGCCGTCGATAAGGCTGAGAGTGAGCCTGAGGAGGCTTATAAACTCAATGCCTCGGCAGTCATAAATCTGGCTGACATTTGTCGCCTGAACAGGTATTTCTTAGTGCATGTTTCCACAGATTATGTGTTCGATGGCACCAAAGGCAGCCCATATAGAACAGATGACGTTATCGCACCCCAGGGCGTCTACGGTAAAAGCAAGGCCGAAGGCGAAAAAGCCCTGCTGGATAGCTTACCCAACCAAAGTTGCTTGTTGCGTACCGCCTGGGTGTACTCAAAGTACGGCAATAACTTTGTCAAAACCATGCTGCGACTAATGGCAGAAAAGTCAGAGTTAAAAGTAATTGACGATCAGATTGGTTCACCGACCTGGGCAAAAGGGCTTGCTGAAGCTTGTGTTTACGCAGCCAGACATCGTAGTGCCGGAGTTTACCACTGGACCGATGAAGGGGTGGCAAGCTGGTATGATTTTGCCCTTGCTATACAGGAAATCGGACTCGAAAAGAATTTGCTGACTAACAAAGTGCCTATTCACCCAATTCCATCTTCACAGTACCCTACGCCAGCCAAACGTCCCCACTATAGTGTGCTTGATAAGGTCTCGACGCGAAAAGCATTTGCAGATGTCGGACTCCAGCATTGGCGCAAACAACTGGCAGATATGATGTCATCCTTTCAAAGTGAGAAACAATAATGGGTAAAACTATTTTAGTCACCGGGGGCGCTGGTTTTATTGGCTCAGCGGTGGTTCGTCATTTGATTAACGGTACTAATCATACTGTTATCAACCTTGATAAGCTGACCTATGCTGGAAATCTTGAGTCTCTAGCATCTGTTTCAAGTAACGAGCGGTATAATTTTGAAAAAGTAGACATCTGTAATGCTGACGCGGTAAAGCGTGTTTTAACCGCTTACCAGCCGGATATTATTATGCATCTGGCAGCAGAGTCTCACGTTGATCGATCAATTGACGGCCCGGGTGAATTTATCCAGACAAATGTGGTTGGCACTTACACATTACTTGAGCAAGCGCGCGCTTATTATGCTCAGTTAGATGAAGCCAAACGTAAGATATTTAAGTTTCACCATATCTCGACCGATGAGGTATATGGCGACTTACCCCATCCGGATGATGTCGAAAGCGGTACTGATTTGCCGCTTTTTACCGAGGAAACACCCTACGCTCCGAGTTCCCCTTACTCAGCATCAAAAGCGTCATCTGATCAACTGGTGAGATCATGGCACCGAACGTATAAGTTGCCGGTGGTAATCACTAATTGCTCAAACAATTACGGCCCCTACCATTTTCCGGAAAAGCTGATTCCACTGGTGATTTTAAATGCCTTAGCGGGCAAACCTTTACCTGTTTACGGTAAAGGCAACCAGATCCGGGACTGGTTATATGTAGAAGACCACGCCCGGGCACTCGTTCTGGTTGCACTGCAAGGCAAAGTAGGGGAAACCTACAATATTGGCGGGCACAATGAGAAGCAGAATCTGGAAGTTGTGCAAACAATCTGTGCGATTCTGGATGACCTGCGGCCAAAAAAAGAGCAGTACGCTGAACAAATTGCCTTTGTCGAAGACAGACCCGGGCACGATATGCGGTATGCTATTGACGCATCAAAAATTGAGCGCGAACTGGGGTGGACGCCGGAAGAAACGTTCGAGTCGGGTATTCGAAAAACGATACAGTGGTATCTGGATAATGAAAGCTGGTGGCGTGCAGTGCAAAATGGCTCTTATCAGGGCGAGCGACTGGGAGCAGGAAGGACCTGATAGACCATAATAATGCATCAGGCGTTCTACCGACACCGGTTAACCTGCTGGGCTTGTAAAGCAAGGCCTGGTCCGAATTGATGAACAAAACAGAAAAAGTTGGTAAGAGAGAATTTAATGGCGTTAACAAACAAAGCTCTAAAAATAGCCGTCGCTGGCACCGGCTACGTCGGGTTATCAAATGCTGTGCTATTGGCTCAGCACCACACTGTATGTGCAGTGGACTTGGTACCAGAAAAAGTAGATATGCTTAACAATAAGCAGTCGCCTATTGAAGATACAGAAATCTCGGCGTATTTATCAGAAAAAGAACTGCAGTTAAGTGCTACGTTAGATGCGAACGCGGCGTATAAAGATGCTGACTTTGTGATTATTGCCACACCGACAGATTATGACCCCCAGACAAATTATTTTAATACCAGCAGTGTGGATGCGGTTATCCAATCGGTATTAGCCGTTAACCCCAAAGCGGTAATGGTCATCAAATCCACAGTACCGGTAGGCTTTACCGGGGAAGCAAAGCAGCGCCACGGAACTGACAACCTCATATTTTCGCCTGAGTTTTTGCGCGAAGGCAAGGCGCTCTATGACAATCTTCACCCCAGCCGCATTATTGTGGGCGAGCAGAGCGAACGGGCAAAAACATTTGCCCGTTTATTAGAAGAGGGCGCTGTTAAAGATGACATAGAGGTATTGTTCACAAATAGTACCGAAGCCGAGGCAATTAAGCTTTTTGCTAATACCTACCTAGCTATGCGCGTGGCCTACTTTAATGAACTTGACAGTTATGCCGAAAGTCATGGGCTGGATAGTAAGCAAATTATTGAAGGCGTGAGTTTGGATCCTCGCATCGGCGGCCATTATAACAATCCGTCATTCGGTTATGGTGGATATTGTTTGCCTAAGGATACTAAGCAGCTACTCGCCAACTACGAAAATGTTCCGAACAATATGATAAAAGCAATCGTGGATGCTAACCGCACGCGCAAAGATTATATTGCGGATTCCATAGTTCGAAGAAATCCGAAGGTTGTCGGCATCTACCGATTGATAATGAAAACGGGGTCAGATAATTTCCGGGCCAGTGCTATTCAGGGGATCATGAAGCGAATTAAAGCCAAAGGCATTGAGGTCGTAGTCTATGAGCCGGTGCTTGAAGATAATGAATTCTATAATTCGCTGGTGGTCAAAAACCTCAATGAGTTCAAAGCAATGTCTGATGTGATTGTCGCCAACCGTATTACAGACGATATCAGTGATGTGCTTGATAAGGTGTATACAAGAGATTTATTCAACGCTGATTAATGGATGGCTCAGTAACCGAAAAATAAAAGCCGTGTCTACGGCTTTTATTATATGTTGTCCTTTCTGACTAAAATATAAGAGAGATAGCCGCTTCCATGTTTCTCGAAAGATCTGTATCGGCTGCTCGATTTTTATAAACTTTTAAAACACACTGGCTATCCCGGCAACCATATACAGTGTGTTATTTATCGTTCAGCACCCCGGCCAGTTCTGCTTCTGAAAAACCGGCATCAATACCATACTGACGGACCTTGGCATCTTCTACACCAGCATCCTGTGCTGATTCAAGAATACGTAATACATGTTCGCGCTGCGCAGAAGATCCTTTGATTGCGGTGGTTACTACCTCATCGGCCTGTGAAGGAAAGATAGCTAACAATGAGTCAACCACATATTCACCGACATAAGGCACAGCTTCAATGGCAGTGCTCAATATCTGCACTAGCTTGTTGGGGTGCTCACGAGACAGAGTTTGGACAATATAGTCAGCAGAGTTAGGTTCAGTCAGCACGGCGACTCTTACAATTTCATCTAACTCATCTGGCGTGGCATTTGCGGCAGCCTGAACAATATAGTCCACGTAACTGGGTTCTGCCTGAATGGCTAACTTTACAATAGAAGGACAGGAGCCGACTTCTTTATTTAACGCTAGCTCAACAATTTCCTGTGTGGATGATGGTTGTGCGGAAATCGCTGAGTAAATAATCTCACGGTATTTATCTGGATAGGTATCTAAAGCGACGTCAACGATGGAAACAACATCCTGAGGATAATGGCTGGCAATAGAGCGTATGGCCATACCCACCGACATATTTTGCGAGACTTGTCGCTTCAAAAATTTTACCTGATAGGGGTCAGCAACTGATACTTCTGGTTGGTTAAATTCAGAACCTTGCGTCGACCAGCTGATAGTGGCTAGTAAAGCGGTGATGTACATAAAGCGCATAAACCTGAACTCCCCTGGTATTAAACCTGAAATTTTTGTAATAAGGTGATTCACAATTTAGAACGACGTGTATCTAAAAAAGTTCAAATTGGTCAATTTTTACTATGAATGATTATAAACTAACCGGTTGAAACGTTTTTTACAATTTTATTTATAAAGTCTATTGACCAAATATTTTTTATCGCTAGAATGCGCACCACTTCGACGGGACAGGCCAACGGCCAGAACGGAACAAGGGTTTATCAGACCGGCTCAGGCCAGCGTGATAAGCGGTTTTTACAACGCTTCGAAATTAACTTTCAAAAAAGTGTTGACAATAAAAACCAACGGCGTAGAATGCGCCTCCCGCTTCGGGGTAAAGCCTGAAGCCAACGCGAAGTAAGATTGCTTTTAGCAAGTACTGAAAAGCGTGTCAGGCAACAGTGTTGACTGACAAATTGCTCTTTAACAATTTATAACAAGACAATCTGTGTGGGCACTCGTTAAGAGTGTCAACCGACGATTCATAGATAGATTTTCGATTTTTAATTGAAGAGTTTGATCATGGCTCAGATTGAACGCTGGCGGCAGGCCTAACACATGCAAGTCGAGCGGTAGCATTTCTAGCTTGCTAGAAGATGACGAGCGGCGGACGGGTGAGTAATGCTTGGGAACTTGCCTTTGCGAGGGGGATAACCACT
>NZ_KB899390.1 GCF_000378185.1 Salinimonas chungwhensis DSM 16280 | reverse complement strand
TTTTTTTGATGCCCAGTCCAAGCCAATGAGCACTGAGAACTTATCTAACGAGTTAGTCATGACAACCTCCTGAATATGAAGTTTGTTATGTATCCTTTACTCGTCGAAAGTAATATGGATGGCGTTCACTGCATGCCCTGAGTATTCGTTATGAGTAAAGTAACTCATTGCATCGAAGGTAAAGCGGTAATCATCTAATGACTTACGTACAATGTTCGTATGCAATGAGCACATAACCTAAGTTATTTTAATTCAAATAAAGTAGGTTGAATGACCATATTACGTACAGAGCGGACCCACAAATTCTATATAGTCTTATACACACAACCTGTGGTCTATCACGCCACCTGGTCGTCGCGCGCTTTGATAGAAACTCGCCCTTCATATCGAACTTTTGTTCTATGCCGCGGCTTGCAAACTGCGATGTGTCTGCCGTACCTTGTGTTGATACTATCGAACATATTCATCAGAGCGGGATCATCCTGGCTGACGGCTAACAAATCTTGTTGCTGATGCTGTGTATCATGTCAATCAACTAAACCAACGCCACATTTATAGTACCGGGTACCCGATTTAAAAGTTGGGGCACGGCCTCAAAAATTGCGCCTAATATGATCTGCGCACCACAGATGGGAACCTAAAACTGATGGTAAACCGACGTCTTAAAGTAACGGGCATTATCGTGGGGCGACGAGGCGGCGAAAATCACCATGCCGGCACAAAAGCTGTTGTGTTCACGCATTTTTCGTGACGCGGTTTCACCGTGTCCGTACAACGCATTATTCAATTCCAAGTGGAGGGGTTACCCGCTTGCAAACGTTGCGTGTACTGTAAATTTCTTTTTTAGCTGGCCTGACAGTATCCCTTTTATAACAGGCCTCTCTCTAAAGCTCTCTAACAGTATTTTCCATCAAAATCGAAAGGTCCTTACGGATTTCCTTTGCCGGCTATTCTGCCAGTTGCCAGGCGTTTTAGTCAGCACACCGTAAAGTGTGTGTTGATATACGTTTGCTAGCCGTCTTCTTTAATATCAAATTTCTTCGCAAATATCTGATCAACCAGACGCTCTGGCAGCATAGTAGGCAGGGTATAATTGATGAGCTTATTCGGTACAGGCGCATAGCGAGCTTTAGGTTTGTCAGCGGTCATCGCCTCATAAACGACATCGGCGATATCTTCAGTCTCGAGTCCGTCCTCGCCTCCTTCTATCATCACGTCCAGGAAGGTTTTCAGTGAGTCTTTCCACGCGCTGTCTTTATATTGCTCTGCAGCATTTGCTTCTTTTGCTTTTTTCCAAATAGGCGTTTTAACGCTCCCCGGGCCAATTGAAATTGAATCTATACCGTACACCATCAACTCACGACGCAAACTGTCTGTGATGCTTTCCATAGCGTGTTTGCTGGCGGTATAAGCACCCAGAAACGGTGATGGCAGTTCACCACCGACACTGGTTATGTTGACAATGCGTCCGGGATCGCCGTTAAGGCTTTCATCTGTACCTAAAAGGGGGAGAAAGGCCTGCGCCATACGCAGTCCGCCAAATGCATTTACTTCAAAATGCTGGATAAATTCGTCGATATCTTGCAAAGCCAGCGGTCCGAGTTTGGCAATCCCGGCATTATTAACGAGTCCGCCAAGCGTTTGTCCTGCCAGTTTTTCAGTGACAAAGTCTACCGCAGCGCTAATTTGCTCCGGCTTTGATACATCCAGAAAAACGGGCTGTATCTGAGATTCTTTCTCAGTAAGGCTTTTGGCATCGTCCTCGTTGCGCACGCCGGCAAATACTAGCCATCCTTCCCGCGCAAACTTGATGGATATGGATTCGCCGAGTCCTGAAGAGGCGCCTGTGATGATAATGGATTTCATATGACCGTTCCTTAATCAAGGAGTTGAATTTAATTCAGATATTCAGAGATTTGCAATGAGCAGGTAAATTGCCAGGAGGGCTTCTGCACTGAAATAGCCCCAGCTTTTTTCGGAGCCGGCATTGTTGAACAAAATCCCGGTAATTCGGCCAGCTGCGGCGCCGGCATAGAGAAAACCGACCATCGCAAAGGCTGCCGGGAGGGATAAAAATAATGCCCCGAGACCGGCTCCGACAAATAAAGCGCCGTTGGCCGCCCGGATTTCGGTATAGCCCATGTTGCTGCCGTCAGGTTTGAGACCAAGTTTTTTCATGGTAAAGCCGGGAGCGAGGAATCCTACCAGTCCGAGGGCTATAGTAAGCACCATTGCAATAATGTTGAGCGTGTCGATCATGATTTCCCCAAAGTAGTTATCTAGTTGATGTAAAAGGTCTGCCAGACTCCCGGAGATCTGAAGTTGTACCACGCTTCAGTGCAACGCAATCACGGAATGCACGGAGTCAGGCTTGATTGAGTAAACGCTGTTGATAAAACGCAGACATCATTGTTACTGCAATTTTCCCCGGCAAGATTATTCAGGAAGGTCACAAGAGGGGGCTGGAGGGTTAAATATGTTTAATAGGGACATTTGGTCAGTATGACAGAGTGCGTCGGAAGAGACTTTAAGCCTCTTGCCAGTGCCGATAGCCGACCTGGCAGCTTCGGCATAGATATCCGATTGACCAGGGGCATCAGCGAATTTTATTCAGCCTGAGAAAACGATAACGCCATGTCAGCACAATGCCAGTGACCAGGCCGGTTAGCAGCAGCTCACCCATACGGATTTATCGTATGAAATCTAGTATGCACTACAAGTGACGGTAACCATCATCCTGTGTCTCGGGTTCAGTATATTCTTCATGTTTGCTAATTTAGACCCCTTAGCGGAGAAACAGAATAGAACATTTTTGGCATTTTCGAGGGAAGGTTTAAATGTGTGCTTTACATACACAGCTACCGTTCAAGAAGTGAGATGTCACCGGCAGCTGCGGGCACCAAACAGACTGTGAGTTAATGTCTGAGCTTAATCCAATTTATCAGCAACGATTCAGCGAGCAATAATCTATCGAGAGCCGGTTGGAGAGCCCGGCCTTCGCCGGGATGACGGTAACAATTAACCCAACTGCGTCTTACCCTAAGACAACCTCACCTTCGCGAGTTTGACGGCAATGACACTAAGTCGACCTCACTTAAAGAACGAGTAGAAAAACTTTTGCCTTGCCCTTGGGGAGCTGCACGATGCACGCTGGCATAGCGGTTGTCTCTACAACGCTCGTCTGTCTCAATAGTTGCTGTTTTTTGGAAGAGTTCACCACTGAAGTCAGTAATCAATGATAAACAAGCCATTTGCAATCGACCTGCTGGCCTCGGAGATGTCTGGGTGGCACAAATGCAGTTGGCCATGCGCAATGGCGAACTCATCGTGTATGCTGCTTTTCGAAAGTTAACTGGCCCTTTCGATAATCAGTGAAAGTAGTGATACGCTATTTGTACCGTCTCGGCAGCGACAAAATGACGCCTTTCTGACACAGGCACCTATTGCCCTACCAAAAACAAAAATGCGTTATGCCAGGCAGTCAGATGTAGCTGCTAGTCCCCTGGCAGACCGCTGATGTCAAATCCATTTATCTATACCAACAACTCGTTAGTTCAGAAGATATGCGAATCTGGCCGGTTACAGGAAAACGCGCTTTGTGTAATGGGAGAAACGAATTGCAGATGCCGGGGCACCGGCCAATATGGTTCACCCTATTAGCATCTGGTTAGGTGGGGCAATAGTGAACCAGAAGCTGCCCGCGCGGCAAGTCTCATTCCGGGTCGGTTTCAGTCGCATTTTTTTGATGAACATCAGTCTACCAATGTTGTCCTAAGGTTGATGTATTGGCGGATGGGGCACTTTTAAGCCTTGATGTCGACATGGCAACTTGAAAGCCTGCCCTCTTGAACGGTCGCTATTCCTTACTGTTTAACACCCTCCCCGTAACGCTAATTAGTGCTGGCGTGTTATACGCTGTAGTGGTGGTGCTTACCGTCCATGTCGGGTATTCGAGAAATCACACCTCACCCGGTAATTTTGCAACTTATGAAACACACTTTTTCGTCCTCTATTAAAAATAAAAACGCTCAATTTTTAACCGCTAACTGTTGGTTTTTTTTACACTTTTTCTATTTTAACATTTCTTATTTAATATTTTACTTTAAAAATCAAGAACTTGTATAAATGGCGCGCAGATTGCTTTTTTGAATAAAAAACCATCAATAATTACATAGTGTTAATACGCTACCCGCGACAATCATGATTTGAGGTTTGCACCTGCATTCTAAACAAATCTTCGTAGTTGGTTTTTCGTTTCTCGTAGCTGGAAACTGAAATTTGCTAAACGTAATTCACTTACGTCGGCATATTCAACAAGGTGAACAAAAATCACCAGAAAATCCAAAAGGGAGAGAAGATGAAGTTTAATAAAATTCTCACTGGCATGGCGCTCTCAGGTGCCATGATAAGCTGTGTTTTTGCAGCTCCCAGTAACATCATTCAGGTAGACAAAAGCAAGTTTTCTGACGCGGGACCTGCACCAGCAGTAGCCCAATCTCACAATCTCTATATTATTCAGATGCGCGGCGCTCCGGCAATTGCAAAAGCATCTGAACTTGGAGAGTTGGTACCAAGTAACCCTTCAGCGAGCAAATTTGGTAACCAGTACAACCCCACTTCACCTAAGATTTCTGCATACATAAACGCTGTAAAACAAAACCAGCAAAAAGTAGCATCCGATATTGGTAATATCAATATCATCCATAGCTACTCACATGCTTACAATGGCTTTTCAGCCCGTTTAACGGACAGTCAGGTCAACGCCCTTAAAAACCATCCCGATGTTGCAAACGTGTTTAAGGACGAACTTCACCAGCCGGCAACGGCGAACACGCCGGAATTCCTTGGTCTTACCGGCCCAGGAGGTCAGCATACCCTGGGTATAAAGGGTGAAAACGTTATCGTGGGGATCCTTGATTCAGGCATTTGGCCTGAAAACCCGTCGTTTAGTGAAGACTCTCAGGTCCCTGAGCTTTCATACGCTCCCCCTCCTGAGCGCTGGGATGGCGCCTGTGATGAAGGTAGCGTCGGTGAGTTTGTTAATGCCGACGGTGTGGTTGTCTATAATGACGAAACCGCGCCTGCAGATAGTTTTGAGTGTAACAATAAACTTATTGGTGCTCGCTATTTCGGTGCCACCTTCTCTAGTGTCTACGAGATCCAATTCCCACTTGGTGAATTTGCTTCGCCCCGTGATGCTGATGGTCACGGAAGCCACACGGCATCTACTGCCGCGGGTAACCAGGGCGTTACCGCTACGCTTGCGGGAGTGGAGGTAGGAACCGTTTCTGGCATGGCGCCTCGCGCACGGATTGCCGCTTATAAAGTGTGCTGGAACGCCAATTATGTTAGCCCAGACGGTGCCCAGGAGCGCGGCTGTTTCTTTGGTGACAGCATGGCCGCCATCGACCAGGCAGTCGTTGACGGTGTCGATGTTCTTAACTACTCCATCGGTAACAGCAACGCGATAAATTCGCCTGTCTATAACGCAGCACTTCGTGCAGCGGATGCAGGTGTCTTTTTCTCTGCTTCTGCCGGTAACAGTGGTCCAGGACCGGACACTGCCGGTAACATTGCGCCATGGGTTACCACAGTCGCTGCCTCCACTTATGACGGTGAATCTGCATTGGTGGGAACAGAACTTGAGGTAAACACTGGTATCTTAGCTGGTCAGACGTTGTTCTCTATCCCCGCCGACATCGGCGCAGCCATTCCTGAAGAAGGCTTTTCTGGTGATTTGGGTCTGGCTGAGCCACGTCTTGCATGTGAACCGCTTACCACTGATCTAACAGGTCAGATTGCGCTAATCGAACGTGGTGTTTGTCCATTTGTTGATAAATTCGACAATGCAGTCGCTGCCGGCGCTACCGGGGTTGTTGTTTACACTGATGATCGCACACCTATTGCTATGGGCGGAGATGACAGCTTCGATATTCCGGGCGTTATGATTACTCGCGCTGATGGCCTGGAGCTGGTTGACAGTGTGAATAACGGCCCAACCAATATCACCATGACGACTACTTCTGCCTCTGGAACGGCGACAGAGGTAGGCAACATCATGGCAGGCTTTTCTTCACGCGGCCCGAACCCGCAGACCAACGATATCATTAAGCCTGATATCACAGCCCCAGGGGTAAGGATCCTTGCGGCAACCAGCTCCAATCAGTTGGAGTTTGGCGGAAACGTAGATGGCGAGTCATACGCGTACCTACAGGGTACATCAATGTCCAGTCCACATATTGCCGGTCTAGCTGCACTGTTCGCCGGGCAGTATCCGGATTGGACACCGGCTCAGATAAAATCGGCTCTTATGACAGCTGCGCGCCAGAACATCGTGAAAGAAGACGGTGTGACGCCTGCTGATCCGTTCGATTTTGGTGGTGGTCACGCTGATCCGGTTCCGGCAATGAACCCAGGACTTACCTACAATGCAGAGCTAGGCGATTACTTGGCCTTCCTGTGTGGTCAGGGCGAGTCAGGTCTGGTCGAAACGCTGAGTGAGCAAACCTGTAGCGAACTTGAGGCTTCTGGCTTTTCTACCGATGCAAGCCAGTTGAATTACCCTTCAATTGCTATTGGTGAGCTTTCAGGAACCGAAACTATCTACCGTACCGTCACCGATGTGACAGGTGCAGGTGGTGCCTATTCGTTCAGCATTGATGCACCTGAAGGTGTAGAAGTATCCGCAACGGCTATCGATAGCGACGGCAACGCGATTGGCGACGGCATGCTGGAAGTGCCTGCAAATGGAACCGCGGCCTATGCACTTACGTTTACTACTACTGATGATACGATACCTGAACAATGGGCATTTGGCGCATTAACGCTGGAAGGTAACAATGGTATTAACGTGCGCAGCCCAATTGCCGTGCTCCCTCTTCGTGAAGCAACCATTGATGTACCTGAATCGCTGTCTCTGCAATTGAGACGTGGTCGTGCACCAATCTATGTACAAACCTTCTACACTGGTGATTTCTCGGTAGACTATCAGGGTCTGACCCCTGCCGCAGGATTAGCCGGTACAGCAATTTCACAACCCGGCGCGTTTAATTTTAACGCAAATCTGGCGACATCAACCTTCCTAACCATAGATGAAGGTACATCGCTGATGAGGTTTACATTAACAGACGACCTGGTGAGTGCAGAAGGTGCAAATATTGACCTTTACCTCTACCGCTGTGTTGATTTTAGTTGTAACCCTGTAACGTCCTCAACCGGCCCAACGTCAAATGAAGACATCACCGTAGTCAACCCTGTACCGAACGATCCGAATGATCCAGGCGCGTTATATATCCTTTTTGCGCAAGGTGTGGATACATTAGGTGCACCTTCTGTCGACTACACATCGCTGGTATGGATCGTTGATCAGAAAGAAAGTACAACCCGCGTGAGCGCATCACCCCGAGCCATCGCTAATCGTTACCAGAATGTTTACCTTCTATCCAGAGGGTTGGACCCTGACCAGCTGTATATGGGCACCATGACATTTTATGACAACTCAGGCGAATCACAGGGTACAACCATACTGGAAGTTCAACCTTAAACAACGAAGCCGGGGAACACGCGCCTGTGCTCCCCGTTAGTTTTATAAAAAAAAAGGAAGTATAATATGCAAGTTTTTAAGAAAATGTGTATCAAAGCGGTTATTGGCTTGGGCGTGCTGTTCACAACATCATTCAGCGCAAACGCAGCGCTGATTTCGCAAGACGTTCTTGACGTTTTCACTGGTGACAAACTCGGTTCCGTTACCGTCAGACTGAATAACAATTTATTCGATACAGGTCTGGTCAGCAGCGCCTTTGGTGATGATGTGGAGGTTGTCGACTTTGAGTTAGGCGATCTATACTCATGGGGCGATGAGCTGGATGTTATTTTTGCCGATGTAGATATTGATACCAATGATCTGTCTGCCGGTATCCAGTTCCTGAACCTGGATTCCAATGACGTGGGCTTTGGTCCTTTCACCTGGGGCTACCAAATGAACTATGAGGCGTTTTTTGGTGATGGATTCCTGGATATTTTTCAGGTTAGTGATGGCACTCTCGTCGACTTCTACACTATCACACTCGGTCAGGCAACCGTGGTTCCTGCTCCCGCCACCATGGGGTTAATGATACTTGCAGCAGGCGCGATATTTATTCGACGCAGACGTCTGGTTTAAGCAAACGAGTCTTTTTAAAAAACCCGGTTCGCCGGGTTTTTCTTTTAGTACCACAGGATAAAAAAACCTGCTCTTCAATATGCTGTTAGTACATCCTGTTGGATTGACATGTCTTCGAACGTTGTACAGTGCACTAGCCTTTTCACCCAACGGACCTTCACAAAAGCTAATAGTTATTGCGGAACTACGGCGGAAAAGTATCGATCAGATTATGTATGTTGGTAGCTGGAGACGAAAAGGTGTATTAATCGATTAATTTATCTTTGGAAGATAACGGACGGCACCGTGTTGCAGACAACAGTGTTGAAAGTAAAAGACCACAAAGCGATCAATGCTGATAAATGGACTTGCGCTTTCGGTGAAGCTGTATTACTGACAAATAAAAACTACCGCCCGCTGCCTTCCGTTTCCTAATGCTTGTCTATAGTTTGATTCCCAGAGCAATAACGTACTTGTCCTGATGTCTAATTTGGACCAGCACCTCTGCAAGGCGTAGTGTCGCAACTCGTTACTCTAGATTTTTATTGGATGGTGGAAACGTTCAATGTAACCGAAGATGACTGTGAACTAGCTGTTGCGTTGGATAGTTTTTTTATTTTAACTAATCATTTTTGAACAACGAGAATGAGCGCACAGCTAGTATCTTTAATGAAAATGGGTGATCTTTTAATTGCTCGCTCGACGGTTTGAATTATAAAATATAGCGGCCTGTGTTATCCGCTCATCAACCGCATCGTTTACGCAGTTATAAAGCTGTAAAATATCTGGTGGACCAGGGTTTTGCCACCCGAGACAATGTTTTTATTGTAAACATCTGATTATGAAAATTAATTTTGCAAGCTTAAATACGATAACAAAGTTTTGAAGTTTCTGCTCAGGCACAAATGGTATTACAGAAATGCGCAGACTCAGTAACTCTTCCTTTTGCTAAATACCAAATTATTAATGTGAATGGATGACACCAACAAAGATATTGTTGCCACGTTATCGAGAAACTAAAGTCTTAAAAATAAAAGGGCCTACCGGCCCTTTTATAAAGAATCGTGTACCAATTAACCTTGGTATCGACGGGCCCAGAACAGGCCAGCTAGCATGATTAGCACGATGCCAAACGTCGACGGTTCAGCAACATTGGCCGATACCGCTGTCGCGTTCAGCGTGTAATCAAAAGCGCCTAAGCTGAAACCTTCATTACCGCCCACTGCCAGCGTGTAAAAACCACTTCCTACTATGCCTGCGTCGAGTTCATTATTCCCCGCCCCAGGCAGGAATGAATCGGTCCCGGTGAGGTATGTCAGACTTTCACCGGCAAAGTCAAAAAAATCAGCGCCGTTATTAAACAGAAATCCAGGATCCATCATAATTTCGCCCGCATATAAACTCATGCCCATGGATGTAAAAGCGGTATTCAGAGAAAAACTGAGATCCGTATCGGAGGACAGCTCAAAGGTATAAAAATCAATGGCTGACGTATCCCCGCTCAGCCAACCACTTTCACTACTTAGAATACCCGAAGCTGACCCCGGTACGCTTAATGACATTATTGCGGCATTTGCCTGAACCGCTACCAATAGTGACGCTAATAAAACTAATACTTTCATAACTATTCCTTATATCTCGGGGCAACAATACGGCCCAATATTGTTTTAACGATGATAAATCATCTTATAGTGCGCCGTTTTCCCATGGCCCAGTAATCGCGAAGGTTACGCCCGGAGACTGAATATTGACGAACAACCAGCGGCCGTAAAAACACGCCCCACACCATTCCCGGCTGGTGAAGCTGCGACGGTTAGAACCATCAGAAGAATCTCCAACATTGTCGGTGAAACCTGAAGCAACCCCTGGGTATACTTCATCGATAACAGCAAGGTCGCCCTGATCCAGGAAGATACGGTTTTCGCAAAATGTGAAGGTTTCGCCGCTTTGGGTCAGACCAACTAACCGTTTAGGATCGGAGCCGCCATCTTCACACATTAAAATGCTACCCCTGGGACTTACTGCGATATTGTCTGGGCCATCAACCTGCGATGTGCTGGTTGACTCAAAGACAACTTTAAGTTGCTGACGGCGTGGATCAAAACAAAAGATTTGACCCAGATTTGCCGCGCCGCCAGATGTGGAGACAAAGTAAATTTTTCCATCGTCATACCAGCAGCCTTCGCCCCGCTCGATGATGGCTGCATTAGTAGCCTGATCAAAGCAGCTTTCATTAAAAGCATCAGGCTCAGGAACTTCTTGCCAGGTCACATCGTACGTGGTGCCTTCAACCAGACCGCCGCGCAGGTCAAGACGAGGAGTATCATTGAGCACCATGGCGTAGAGTGTGCCACCTGATTTGAGATTTCCCCACCCACCAGCTGGTTCAAATTTATAGAATGCAGAACTACCGCGATCTTCCGTCATATAGACAATACTGGTTGCAGGATCGACGGCGACCGCTTCATGTGTGAAGCGACCCATTTCACGAATAGGGATACCGTCTGAAACGCCAAAACCTGGCACTTCAAAAATATAACCATGGGGGATATCCTGCGCATACATATAGGTTTCTTCACATGAAAGCCAGGTGCTCCACGGAGTAGGACCGCCCGCACAATTGCGGATCGTGCCGCCCAGGCTGTTGTAAGAAGACAGAAACTTACCGTTAACCACATCAAACAACACGTTCGTTGTTCCACCATATTGCGCAGGATTGTAAACACCACGTCCCCGCAAGGGTTCACATTTATGTCCTTCCCCTTCGCTAAGCTCGTGGTTGCGTACCAGACAAATCACGTTTTGCTTTGCTGCAACAACGGCCATACCATCGTGATCAGTGGGGGTTGGTGTGCGATCGGACTGAATCTGTCCGGTCCAGCCATATGAGGTATATTCAAAACCTTCAGGCAGTGCCAGTAGCTCTAGACCTGTTGCTTTGCACGCTTTCGTCGTAAGCGGACCGTAACTGGAGGAAAATGGTAGTGTTGCGCCTTTGGCAGATAAGGAAGCCAGTGCTGTACTGGCAGCGACAACAGAGCCGCCTTTAACAAAATCGCGGCGGTTGACCGCCGGCTGAACAGCATTAATTTCGTTTGAATCTTTAGACATTTCTTTCACCTGTTTAATTCGTTTTTAGTGGTTGGAACCCTGTACCTCCAGGGACGCCTTCCCGGTCTTGCTAACTACTAAACTAAGGTGAAAAAATGACAGTTAGTCGTCATTTTATTGACGATTAAGCGAACAAAATATGACAGTTTTCTGAACAAAAAATTCAAGGTAACCATACATATATATTATTAGTGAGAAATCATCAAACAGCAGCCGTTTCGTTTTTTGCGGCGCGTTTTTCTGTAAGCGAAACGAGATAAATGGAGACTTCATAGAGCAAAATAATTGGCATACCAAGCGCAATTTGCGATATTAAATCCGGTGGCGTGATAAACGCAGCGAATAAAAAAATTATCACTATTGCGTGACGTCGGTAGTGTTTGAGCGTGTGTGATGTCAATAAGCCCGTTTTCGCCAAAACGAGGACCAAAACAGGTAGTTCGAAACTCAGTCCAAAAGCAAGAATAAGTTTAATCACCAATGACAGGTATTCGCTGACTTTGGCTTCCAGTTCGACCCGAATGACTTCATTGCCACCAGCGGTCTCAAAACTCATAAAAAACTGCCAGGCCATCGGCATGACGACGTAAAATGCCAGCGCCGCGCCCGCAGTGAAAAGCACTGGTGTCATCACAAAAAGCGGCATAAAACTTTTTTTTTCCTGCTCATACATTCCGGGTGCAAGAAAACGCCACACCTGAATAAGTATAAGCGGAATTGAAAAGAATAACGCCGTGAAAAACGCCAGTTTAAGGTAGGTAAGAAACGCCTCCTGTAACCCGGTATATATCATTCTTCGCTGGTTTTGAGCGCCAAATTGCTCCAGTAATGGCTGTTGCAAAAAGTGATAGATGTCGGTAGAAAAATAATAGCCCAGCGCAAACACCGATATAAAAAAAGCAAGACAATAAAGCAGACGAGTGCGTAACTCGATAAGATGTGTCAGCAGGGGGGCTGAGGAATTATCAATCTGCTCTTCATTCATGCCCGCTTTCCTTTTGTATTTCCGTTTTTGGTTTTGCTTCCTCTGCCTGTCGCCTGGCGTTATCAATTTTAGCTTTACGCTCGGCGTGCTGCTCTGCGCTCATCGATCCGGGCCGGAAATCAGCAGGCAAATTTCTGATATCTTCAGGCAGAAAAGCGCGCCAGCTTTCATCACCAGGCTGGGCTTTGCCGGACACAATATTCACTTCTTTGGTCAGCTGATTCATACCGCCCTGTAAATCGGCGTAAGTTTTCTTCATCTTCCTTATGAAGCGCCCAAACATTTGAAAAAATTCGGGCAGATCTTTAGGTCCGATGATGATGAGCGCCAGTACGCCAACGAAAAAAAGTTCGACCCAGCTCAAATCAAGCATTTTTCTGCTCTGCTGTGACATCTTGCTCAGATGCTGTCTGCTCGCCTGATTTGTGCTCGATTTTTTGCTCTGTAGAAGATTGCGATGAAGTATCAGATTTTTCATCCTGCAGCCCCTGTTTAAAGGAGCGAATCCCAGACGCAACATCCCCCATTAGAGCAGGGATCCTGCCTCGCCCAAATAACAGAATAACAATAAGTAAAACCAGCATTACTTGCCACATACTAAGACCCATACCTGGCCTCCGAATTTGATGTTGTATTCATAGTGGGAGCTAAATATGACTGAACCATGACGATTAAATGAACAATTCGTTAGCGTTTAATTGGCGTGTCGTTCAAACTCGCCGGATTGCTGTATTTGGGTTCTTTAAAAATCAGATTCGGTTGGACAAAAAGCGACAAAAGGTATTGTTTTAAAGCATCCAAAATTCATATGCGCCACTGTCTTATTCTTCGGGGCCAACATATCGGTATAGCGCGCAAGCCCCGCCACAGCAGTTGTATTATTAAAGGTTTTTTGTGACCATTAGAGGACAAAGTGGCATGGCCAAACCTCGCCGAATATTGGCTTTGTTGCAAGGAAATGTGTACCTTATTACCAGTGAGTGATGCACAAAGTAACCAAATAATTCATGACATCGTTAAAAGTTTCTAAACGCTTTGTTATTGCCGGAATATGTGTTGTTAGTTTGGTTTCCTGTACGGGTAAAACGCCTTCTTCAACAACGTCTACTCCGTCGCGCGCGCAGCCCACTGAATTAGTCATCAGTAAAGCAGACTACGAGCAGGCCATGTACGGATTCTGGCTTGGCCAAAGCATTGCGAACTGGACGGGACTGGTAACCGAAATGGATAAGGTTGGCAACGTAGGGCCAATCAAAACCGGCGCATTTTACACCTCAGATGACTGGGGCCAACCCGATACGCCAAGTATCTGGGGCCAAGGTGTACCCAGCGATTTGTCCAAAACTATCGATTTTGTGTTTGCCGAGGACGATGAACCCTGGGGCTCTGACGACGACACCGATATTGAGTATATGTACCAGACACTTCTTGCTGAGCATCAGGCTACACAGCTTAGTGCCCGACAGATTCGCGATGGTTGGCTTAGGCATATATATTCAAGCAAGGAGATTACCCCTTATGGTAAAGACCCAGAAGGTAATTATGAGAATTATCTGTGGGTATCTAATCAGACTGCTTATGATTTAATGCTGGAGGGTGTGCTGCCTCCGTCAACCGGTCTGCCGGAAAATAACCCTCATTACGATATGATCGACGCACAGCTGACCACGGAAATTTTTGGCTTTTTTGCCCCAGGCAGACCGGATCTAGCCCTAACAATGGCAGATCTCCCTATACGTACTGTCGCTTATGGCGAAGCTGCCTCTATCGCTGAGTTCTATGTAGTTATGTACTCGCTGGCTGCTAATTTTATCGGGCAGCACGTAGGTAAATCAGACATTGTGTGGATGGCGAACACCGCCAGATCTTATCTTCCGGATGCAGAATATCCAGCTAAGATGTACGATTTTGTGTTGCGTCACTATCAGCAGGGTTATACGTGGGAAGAAACCCGCGATGCGGTTTACCAACACTACCAGGTTGAGGAGCGGGACGGATACACTATGACGTCCAGAAATTTATACTGTAACGGTTGTTTTGCAGCCGGAATTAATTTTGCGTCCAGTCTGGTCAGCCTGTTTTACGGTGAAGGTGACTATAAGGAAACCGTTAAAATAGCGACCTTAGCAGGTTGGGACTCGGACAACCCAGCTGCTACGTGGGGAGGGATGTTGGGCTTTATACTGGGCAAAGAAGGCTTAGAGGATACTTTCAACCGCTCTTTTTCTACGACATTTAATATCCATCGAACAAGACGTAATTTTGAAAAGGACGGTGTTATACCATTAGCCGATATGGCTGCTACAGGCGTGAAGATCACTGACAGAGTACTAAAAGCCAACCGTATAGCAGGGGCTCAGGCTGATAGCTGGCAGATAAAAAATCCTGTGAATATGCCGCAAAACCACCAGCATTGATTTTAAATCGGTTAAATTTACGGTAATTTTATCAATTAGTCTGAGGTTAGTCGTAACGAACAGCCAAATTGATTAATATCAAAAGCCAGTCCTTGCCTGTATCGAGGCTGGCCGATGAATACGCTTAAACCGGGGCGTAAAGAACCTGTGTTTCAGCGTAGCGCATTGCACTGGGCTGACTAGGTAAGCTGGCCTATCAGGCAGAAACAATACTGTGCAAGATGTTTGCAAAGAAATTCGACGCATATGCATCATTCTTGTTTTACCGACAACGCTACCGGCTGGCTATAACGCCAACCGATATTGTTGGTACTCCTGTCTTCAGGTGTTCATTTTTTCAACCTGTTCTTCTACGGGCTTTCCGTTATCATTAAACTTTGCAATCTCAGCACCGGATGACTTCCATTCCTCGCGCTCTTCCTCAGTTGCTTTGGGCGAAAACCAATCCATATACGCGTAAAATATTCCTATCAATGGCGCCGTCCAGCATGCAAATGCCAGGGGGATATACAGTAAGTTTTCTAAATTATCTCCCGAAATTCCCAGCCCCAGCGCGGATATAACAAATGCCCCGCCGGCATTCCAGGGGATCAGGGGAGACATTAAGGTTCCGCCTTCCTCAACAGCCCGAGACAAGTTCAGCGTAGAATAACCCATGCCGCGGTAGACAGGAGAGAACATCCGTCCCGGTAACGCAACTGATAAGTATGGGTCGCCCGCCACCAGGTTGGTTGAAAACGCCGTTCCCACTGCAGCTATCTGTGTACCCGCAAATGTTTTTGCTTTGCTTTTTATCGAATTGATTATACTTTTCAGACACCCTGTGGTTTCTAATGCCCCACCAAAGGCAAGGGCAATAAATACCAGCGATATGGTCCACATCATGGATTGAATACCACCACGATTAAGCAAACTGTCTATCTCGCTTATGCCCGTTTCGATGGAGTAGCCATTGTTGGCATAATCAAAGACAGACTGCAGGCTCTGTCCCTGCGCAATCATTGCGTATGCGCCCCCTACCACAACACCTACAAATAGCGAGGGTAATGGCGGCAGCTTCCTAAGCGCCAGCCCCATGACCACAAGCGCCGGTAGTAACGCCCATAATGAAATATCAAAATTGGTTTCTAACGTGGTAGTGATACCTTCTATTTTTTCAAAAGACACACTTTGTGTATCAATAACAAAATAGCCCACGCCCAGATAAACAAAAAACGCAATTAACATGGCCGGAATAGTGGTGGCCATCATATTTTTAATGTGAGAAAACACGTCTGTTCCGGTCACCGCGGGGGCGAGATTAGTCGTATCAGACAATGGCGATACCTTATCACCGAAAAACGCACCAGAGACCACCGCACCGGCCGTCCAGTACATGGGGATGTCAAACCCTCCGCCAATGCCCATTAGCGCCAGGCCGACTGTACCAACACTTCCCCAGCTTGTCCCGAGCGACACTGCTACCACTGCACATATAACCATTGCTGCAGCCAGGAAAATCTCAGGGGATAATGTTTTCAACCCAAAGTAAATAATGGTCGGCACAGTCCCGCTCGCAATCCAGGTGCCGATAATCATGCCTACCACAATAAGGACACTTACAGCCGGTAACGCCACATGGATGACTTTGAAAATACCTTCCCGAACCTCTTCCCATTTAAGTCCAAGGTAAATACCCACAAAGCTTGCCAACGCAACGCCAATGGCAAGAGGAATATGGGGCTCGAATACGCCAAAATAGAATATCTGTGTCCCGAGTATAATAAGTGTCAGAACAACAGGCGTTAGTGCAAGTGATAGGCTTGGTGTCGCGTGCTGTTCGTCTTTCATATTACTTCCTTATCGTTGAAACTGATTATTTTTGTTATCGCCGTGCTTAAAAAAGCATGCCTTGAACAGGCGCCATCAAATTATTGATTATCCGTATAAAGTCATATGTACGGGTCTGGTAACGGAATAGATTGAGAAAAAAAGCGACGCGGCAGGTAAATGAGCTTTTCACGCTGTCTGAATAATAGTGACTTTGCAGATAGCTGCCTCTGGTGCGCGTTTATTGCGGCAATCTGATAGGAGGCTGGGATAGATAATCAAGGATCGCCGTTGCAGCTGACCATTTGTCGCTCACTACGGCTTGTTAGTTTGCCCGAAGGGCCCAGACCAATGGGCTGGATCATAAAATTACATTTATCAATATCGCCACCGATATGTTGTCATCAAAATGTCAGGCATCTTTGATAGAGTGGTAAGTTCTGCTTTGTATCGTTAAAAGATGCATTTTCTAATCTCTGGAAGGTCAGCACACTATGCTATTTCGCGCCCTGGTTATCGTCTTCAGTCTGTATCCTGCCTGCTCAGTCTGGGCTACGGATATCATTGCGCATCGGGGAGCATCAGGCTATTTGCCTGAGCATACACTGGAAGCTGCCACACTAGCCTTTGCCCAGTTTCCCGACTACATAGAACAGGATGTTGTGTTAGCCGCCGATGATACCCCTATTGTGTTGCATGATATTCATCTGGAAACCGTTACCAATGTCGAGCAGGTTTTCCCCAACAGGGCGCGTGCAGACGGTCGCTTCTATGTGCGGGACTTTACGCTGGCTGAGCTGCGAAAATTGCAGGTCCATGAGCGCCAGACAAAGGAACATGCCGACGTATTTGCGCACCGGTATTCAGGGTCGACAGCACATTTTACGATAGCCACTTTAGCTGAACATATTGAACTGATACGAGAGCTTAATGCCGCCTACAATCGAAAAACTGGCATGTATATCGAAATTAAATCGCCCCGCTGGCACAACAAGGAAGGTGCTGATATTTCAAACATCGTTCTGCAGACGATTAACCAGGAAGGCTTAACAGCGCCAGATTCACGGCTGGTTTTGCAGTGTTTTGACTTTGCCGAGATCAAGCGTATTCGGCAGCAATTGAATTATAAGGGAACACTGATTCAGTTAGTGGGCCTGAACAGTTGGCAGGAGTCTCAGACTGATTATGACTGGCTTCTCAGTGAGCCGGGACTGGACGCGCTGGCCACAGTAGCAGATGGGATTGGGCCCTGGATCCCGCAAATGTTTGATAAACCTGAGGCAGCGAAGGGACTGGGTGAGGTGCGTGAGTGGGTCAGACAGGCCCAGACCAGAAAATTACTGTTGCATCCCTACACATTTCGCACTGATGCGTTACCTAACGGGATTAGTAGCCAGCAATTACTGCAGCGGCTTTTCAACGATGCCAATGTCGATGGAATTTTCACCGACCAGGTGCCACCGGTGAAAGCCTATCTGGAACATAACCGCTAGCTTTTAGATAACCGCACCACTACCCGACGGTTCAGCGCCCTGCTATCGCTGTTTTTATTCGACGCGATATGACGCTTTTCACCATGGCCGGTAAGCTCAATGCGGTCATCTGATACTCCAAGCGCCGTCAAATAGTCTTTTACATAACCGGCGCGCTCGATAGACAGTTGTTCGTTATTCCAGCGTCCGCCGTAGCTGTCGGTATAACCATCTAACAGAACCAACTCAAGGTTGCTGTCTTCCTTAAGATATTCCCCTATCATTTGAAGACGCTTTTCAGCATAGCTGGTCAGTTCTGTACTGTTTTTTTCATAAGACAGCACAGTGTATGCAATATCATCGAAGCTGTAAGGCAAAAGCTGAGAAACACAATTGACGAACTTTTGATAGGTACCCGAAAAATTACTGGCATTGAGCGCCACCGCCACTTTGTCGTAGCGGTTGTACCAATCTTTATAATAAATCGTTGGCCAATAGCCTTTTTCCAGCTCGCTTAACATGGTCCAGGCGGCTTCTTCCGGTAAATCGCCATTGTACTGTTTGCGCAGTTGCATATTGGCGATTTCGCGTGCACTCTGCCCAGGCATCCACTTAGGAGGCACTGAGTAGACCGCCGCAATACCAAACTTTTTAGGGAGTAATGCCATCTCCATCTCAAATTCCATATTCAGATGTTTCGATGCCACACTGGTAAATGTTGCTTTACCGTAGCCGGGTACCGCATGGGATAATTCACACTGTAACCGGTTTTGCTTGTCCATAAGCCAGTCAGAAGATTCTACTGCCGCTGCATACTGGCGCATGGCAGCGTTACTGCCAAATGCACTGAGTAAACCAAGTCCAAGTAGAATCTTATTTTTCAATCGCATGCCTGTACCATCTGAATAGGTTTCAACTGTCTATAACAATATCGTCAGATTGAACAAAAAGTTTAGCATACAATCCGCACCGCTCTGGTGACTTTATGCCCGGCATGGCGTATGGCTGCAGACAGGGCTGGATATGCAGGTTGATTACTGAGATAATTTTCTTTTATAGCTTACGTTTTCCTTTATCTGGAATAACGCGTCAAAAGAGGTTCTATGGCCGACGAAACTCCCACCCTGTCTACCCGCTTCAGAGGTTACTTTCCGGTTGTGATTGATGTGGAAACCGCAGGGTTCAATGCGGGTACCGACGCATTACTCGAGCTTGCCGCGGTGACGCTGAAAATGGACGCGCAGGGCGTGCTGCATCCGGATCAAACTTACCATACCCATGTCACGCCGTTTGAAGGGGCTAATCTTGAGCCAGCTGCCCTTGAGTTCAATGGCATAGATCCCACCTGCGCATTACGCGCAGATATCGCAGAAACAGAGGCGATGAAAGGTTTATGTAAAATGATTCGTAAAGCCCAAAAAGCAGCAAATTGTCAGCGCTCTGTCATTGTGGCCCATAATGCCAGTTTCGATCAGAGTTTTGTTAATGCTGCGCTGGCCAGAAGCCAGATCAAACGTCCCCCTTTTCACCCGTTTGTGTCTTTTGATACAACATCGTTGGCCGGTTTAGCCCTGGGTCAGACTGTTTTGGTGAAAGCCTGTCAGGCGGCTGGAATCGCTTTTGATCAAAAAGAAGCACATAGCGCACTCTATGATGCCGCTCGTACTGCTGAGCTCTTTTGCTATATTGTAAATCGTTACCAATCACTCGGTGGCTGGCCCTTGACGCCACCTGCTGATTAAGCTTGCGGCCCGACTGCTGGGAAGTAGGGGTAAATGCTGTACACGGCAGGGTTATTGTCCGGATGGGGTGTTGAGGTTACAGCATGTTTTTATACCTGTGACTCATGATCTTTGCCCTCTAAAGATCATCGCAGTTTATTTTCCATACAAAACAACTTCTATAAAATCAAACACTTTTCTTCCAAACAAGAATTTTTATCATCCGCCCTCTTGATCCAAACGTAAATGGCAACTATTATCATTTGCAGTGATTTTTAGGGGATTCAGTCGATGTACGTATGCATGTGCTATGGTGTTACCGATAAAGCAATTCAGCGCGCGGTTGAGACTCACGGTGTTGGTAATCTTCGTGAGTTGCGAGATGTGATGGAGGTAGGCAGCCAGTGTGGCAGATGTATAACAATGACCCAGGAAATTATAGACGCTACCATCGTTGATGAGTCTCTGTTTAAAGAAGTCTGTTAATCGTAATATCAATCATATCATTGCTTAGCCATAGCCTGACCGCACATTTTTAAAAAACAATCGCTAAATTTGCATAGTAAAAACCGCCATTAATGCCTCCAGGCGATGTTGGTGGATATTTTGCTCCCACTTGTTCCCGATAAGGATTTAGTTCAGGCCGGGTATCGAGGATATTCTCTGCCCCCACTGAAAATGTCAGCAGTTCAGTCATCATCCAGGAAATTTCCACATCCAGTGTGGTTACCGCGCCAGAGTAAATATCAAAACCAGCTGCGGCATCCAGATGATCTTCGTAAAAACGCCCAAAGTAGTTTGCCCGCCACAAGCCAGTGAACGTCTCCCAGTGATGCTTAACCGTTAACGTTGCCCGGTGCGCTGGCAGATTATCTTCCAGCATTCTGATTCGCGCCGGTGTCAGGTTTGCCTGAAGCAAGCGCTCGCCCGCTTCTGTGACTACCGGATATAAAGATACCCTCTCTACCTGCGTGTCGGTCCAGTTATACGCCAGGTTGATATTGTGAGTGAATGGCCCGGAAGCCACCTCGTAATGCGCGACAACATCAATTCCCTGTGTGTGAGTGTCAAAATCATTAGTAAAATATTTTGCGGCAGCGTACTGTGATGCATCGTCCTGGCCAAGCGCAAGTAAAGCGATACGATCTGCCTCCGTGAGTGTAATCGCAGAAGTGGTACTGATGCGATTTCTTAAATCGATGTTGAAATAATCCAGCGTCAGATAGAAGGTATCATCGAAAAATGCAACCGCCCCTAAACTGTAATTCACCGATTGTTCCGGTTTTAGGGCATTGGCGCCTAACTGTATCGAAATAGGATGCGTAGGCGGCAGCGTCGCCTGATCTTCCAATCCACTGGCTGCATAAGCGGTGGTTACATTAATTACATTACTCTGCCCTACTGTCGGGGCTTTGAAACCTGTACTGATTGAGCTACGCAGAGCCAGTTGGCGGTTAAGCGGCAGACGTAAGGTTAATTTTCCGTCCAGTGTAGAGCCAAAATCGGAAAAGTGTTCGGCGCGCACTGCAATGCCGGTTTCCAGCGCTGCAATCTGCGTCTCGGCATCTAAATAAAATGCCCAGTTGTGTCGACTCCAATGCCCCGCCGATGCCGGCTGATAGCCGGGGAAACCATTGGAGCCAATACTAAACCCCTGAGATAAACCTGTATCTGGATTAAAAGCATAAGGACCAGCCTGCCATGACTGGGCATCTCCGGCCCGCTGATGATAAGTTTCTCGTCGCCATTCCAGGCCCATGCCCAGATTAATGTCAGCAATCTGGTCGGAGGGTACCTGCAGGACTTTGGTAATATCCAGATTAACCGTCCGCTCTACCTGCGCTACCCCGCCCGGGTTAAACTCAGTAGGGCTGTCCGGCCCCAGCGAAGGGTTGATGGTTTCAGACAATGAATAATCAATAGTGGAGTAGCCTACACCTGCACTAATATCGTAGCTCCAGTGGGAATCTGTCTCACCTTTCATACCCAAAAAAAACGCTGCGTCGTCAATGGTGCCTCCGAAGCGAGGGGTAAATCCGCCAGGATACTGCTCGTTAAACGCAAAACAGTTCTGACCAACGTCAGTCTGATCGTCGGCAATTTGTTGATAGTCTGGCTGGCTCAAGACATTTGGCGTCTCAATAAAAATTGTGGGGCATTCTATTCCATGGTTCAGACCATCCAGATCAGCTACCAGTAGCTGTCGCCCCTGCTCGGTAGGCCGGCTGAATACTCCATCGCGCAGATGGGGATTGCGATAGAAAAACCCACCTTCTATTTCACGGGTTGCAGCATTTGCAAAGGCGTACAACGTTTTGTTTCCGCGCAACGGATAACCAAAATTGCCGGCCAGCTTCACATCATGATTGACCGCCAGCGTACCCCACACCTGCGCGGGCTCCTCAATAAATGGGTTGCCAGCTGCTGTCAATGTACTGGCATCATGTCGCTGCACAGTACGCGAGGTAGCTTGTTGCTGACTGTACTCAGCGGTAAGATTAGCAAAACCGTCGTCTCCTAACGGTAGACCGATATTTCCATGAAGCTGTATCAGTTGCCCGTCTGACTCAAAATATTCACCGGCTTTCACTGACACACTGCCCCCCTGCGCCTCGTCTTTAAGCACAAAATTAATGACTCCGGCAATGGCATCCGAGCCGTATTGCGCTGCCGCGCCATCCCTTAGCACCTCCACCTGCTGCATCGCACTTGCAGGAAGCACAGAGATATCGGGGCCCTGAGCGCCGTCAGACAGCCCACCGCCTAAAAATGTAATGACAGCAGAGCGGTGACGGCGCTTGCCGTTAAGTAACAACAATGTGTGATCAGCAGCCATCCCTCGCAGATTGGCTGGCCTTACCAGACTGGTGGCATCATTAATGGGCTGATCATTAACATTCAAAGAAGGCACCGCCGCAGCAAGCACGTCTAACAGGTTGGCCCCGGCCTGGGCCCGAAAGGCACTTTGCGTAATGATATCCAGCGGTACTGCTGACGACGTCACGCTGCGCGGTGCGTTTCGAGAACCAACAACAGCAATACGTTCGAGTCCAAAAGCCAGTGGTGCTGGCTCATCATCTTTATCGTCAGTATCGGCGGTAGGCGGCGTCACCAGTTCACTGACATGCCTGACGGTATAGGTGCCGGTGGGATCGATATGGACAGTAAGGTCTGTACCTGCTAAAAGCGCCTGCAAACCGTTCTGTAAGGAAAAGTTACCATGCAAAGAATTCGTACTAAATTGCTGAACCAAATCGTAGTCAAACAACAACGTAGTATCAGCCTGTTTGGCAAACTCAGTCAGGGCTTCATCAGCTGACCGCGCCGATATAGAAAAGTCATACGTGGGTTGCGCTGCTATGCTTTCGTTAGCAAAACTAAGCAATAAAAGTAAAACCAGGATCCCCGTAGTACGCGGTAAATCATTCATTGAGGTTGAGCAGGCCCGATAGAAACTGTCATATCAGTTCAACAATTACAGGCAAATAATTCAACATGCACGGTAGACTGTGGCCTGAGTAATGGCAGATTGCATAGTTATTGTAACAATAACGTCATACTGGCACATATATTCAGCAAAAAAAATATACTTATGGCGGGGGACTTACATTCATTACCCCGCCTGCCCATCATCCCCTGACTGATACAGCTGGATGACAAGTCCTTCGGCACGCTTGTGGCTGATATCAAAGCTATTGCGAAGAGCCGCCAACAAACCACTTATATCACCAACTTTGAAATAGCCGGCTACACGTTTCCCCCGAAGATTTTCATCCATAATTTCAAAGGTAACCGGTGTGTAGCGACCAATCTCTTTCAACGCCGCTTCCAGGGGCTCGCCGGTGAATACAATCATCCCCTCTTGCCACGCCAGATCCTGTTGCATAACATCCGCATTTAATCTGCGTCGCTCACTAATTTCGCCTTTTACATTCGCTTTTTCACCGGACACCAGCAATTGTTTGTCAGCACTGACGTCTGGATTAATAAGTGCAGTAGCGTCGCTACTAAGTGTGGCATCAGATAACTCGCGGACCAAGACTTTTCCTTCCGTCACCACTAACTCAAAGCCGTCTTGTTCCGTCAGCTGCATATTGAAGGCAGTGCCGATGGCTGTCACGGTATTTGCCCCGGCCTCAACAATAAAGGGTCTGTAATAATCGTGGGCAACTGTAAAGTGCGCTTCCCCCTGTTTGAGCACAACCCGCCGGATAGCTCCACTGAAATCAGTTTCGACTACTGTATTAGTATTTAACTGTACCAGGGTGCCGTCCGCCAGCTTTATATCACGCTGTTCTCCTATCGCCGTCGCTACACGCTGGGCCACATGAGTACCGCTGGGTTCGGGACTGTTTAACCATGGCACCAGCCCAAGCAGCATAAAGCACAACGCTGTTACTATCACAGATGCGGCGATACCATGTCGATACCGGTAAAGGCCAAGACGCTGTTTCTGTGGTAGCACCGGTTGTTGTACCGGCGCCACTTCCTGCAACTTGCCAAGTACGCTCATATCATCCCACAGGCTGGCAAGCTCAAACAAAATACGACGATGACCCTGGCTACTGTTAAGCCAGTCCTGAAATGCCTGCTCTTCCTCGCCAGATAGCCCCCTATCAATTCGGCTAACCCATACAGACGCTTGCTCATAGATATCGTCTTTACTGGTGAAGTGACTGATATTGCTCATTGACTTCGAACATCCTGGCTTGATTTAGTATCCACGTCACCACCGACGTCTTCATTAAGCGCAGCCATATACTTAGTACACATCAACAGGCCTTTTGCGACATGCTTTTCAACTGTGCTTTGACTAAGCCCTAACAGCTCTGCAATTTCTTTTTGCTTCATACCGTAAATTTTTTTCAGTAAAAAGACACGTTTCACATCTGAAGAGAGTGTATCAGTAGCACGGCAAAACTGTAGAAACCGCTCTTTGCTCTCAACATTTTTTTCCAGCGTATGGCCCACCAGCTCATAGGGTAAGGCGTCCATATTTTCGATAGGATCATTCAGGATGCTTGCAGCACTGGTAACATGATTGAGGGCCAGGTTACGCACGGTACGCAACATATAAGTTCGCTGATACTCAATGTTGTGATCCAGTTGTGCTTCATAACTTTTCACAAAAGCTTCCTGAACAATGTCCTCAATATCGTCCTTACTTACAATCGCACTGACCGCACGCATAAGTTTGCTACGATATTTCATAAATGTGTCAGCAAGAGTATTTTTATCGGACATTCGTCGAGTAGTAAATAATGGTTGCGCCAGCCTGTTTTATATAGTGCAGCAGGCCGGCCTGGTTGTCATCTGTTTAACAAACAAAACCCGTAAGCAAATGTAAAGGGGCTGCCGCCCCTAATCATTAAAACGTATAAATTGCCCGGGCGTAATAGAACCCACCGTTGATGCCAATGGGTGATGTAACAGGGTACGCTGCGCCTGCCACCTCATTATCATACAACGTATTTTCATCAGGGTATTCATCCAGCGCATTCTTTGCGCCGACTACCAGCTGAATAGTTTCACCGATAAAGTAACCCACTTCTAAATCAAGGGTAATTTCACTGCTGATATCTTCGATTGGCAAGGCTGAATCCAAATGGTCCTCGTAAATGCTGCCAAAATAGTTCAGGCGAGCCAGCACACGCCAGTCTCCATTCATATGATTAGCCGTCAGGCTCCAGCGTGAAGAGGGCAAGTTGTCCTCTAACATACGAATCCGTTCCTGGGATATATTATCGGATGCTTCATCCACTTCTGTAGACGTCCAGTTGTACGCCAGAGAGTAACGGGTATCACCTCCAAACATCTCCTGACTGTAATTGGCAACCACATCCACCCCTTCGGTCGTCGTATCAAAATCATTAGTAAAGAAACTAACCTCTGAGAAGCTTGAAGCGTCACTAACGCCCTGAGCGAGCAGTTCCGCAATATCTTCATCCGTAAGCTTGATACCCGAAGTAGTACTGATACGGTCTGTAAGCTCGATATTGTAGTAGTCAATGGTCATAAACAGACCATTATCAAAATTCGCTACCAATCCGAAACTGATACTTTCAGATTCTTCAGGCGTCAGCACCGTGCCACCCTTTTGTACTGAAATAGGATCGGTCGGTGGCAGCGTAGCCCGGTCAATCAACTCGCCGTCCGTGCCAAACGCCGTGGTCACATTACGAACGTTTGTCTGACCAATCGTTGGCGCCTTGAAACCTGTGGAAAATGCGCCACGCAGAGCAATCGCGTCTGTCAACTGCCAACGAGCAGAGATCTTACCCTTAGTCGTGTCACCAAAATCAGAAAAGTCTTCATAGCGTACCGCACCTGCCACCAGGAAGTTGTCAGTCAGATACATCTCCGCATCCAGATAAAAGGCAATGTTGTGTCGCGACGCCTCTCCCTGACTTCTGGCTGAAAGACCCGGAAATCCATTTGAGCCGATACCAAATCCTTGTGAAGCAAGCGGTCCTATTTCATAAGACGCAGTATCACCAGCGAAGCTTTCATAGCTTTCATGGCGGTATTGAAAGCCCCCAGCCAGAAACAATGGATCGGCCATGCCAATATCAACAGGTTTAGTCAGGCCTAAGTCGAAGGTTTGCTCAGACTGTGTGTATCGTCCTGGCTTAAACGAGGTCGGCGTGACAGGCCCCAAAGACGGATTAACCGTATTAGAGATGGCGAAGTCCACCTCGTTCTGGCCCAGATTGATGCTGACATCGTAGCCGACTTCATTAGCCAGTTCCCCTTTGGTGCCAAAGACCAATGACATGTCAGTGATGGTGCCACCAAATCTGGGCGTAAAGCCGCCAGGGAAAAGTTCGTTAAAGGCAAAACAATTGGCTCCGACGGCGGTGCTATTGTCGGCTATCAGGCCATAGTCCGCATCATCCAGCACGTTGCCATCACTGATACGTACAGTAGGACATTCAACACCACTACCTACGCCATCCAGATCGCCTACTAGCAACAAGGGCGTACCATCTGCATCTACACCTCCGTCATTAACACCGCCGCGGGTGTGCGGATTGCGATAATAGAAGCCACCTTCTACTTCACGCTCCGCATAATTTCCGAACATATATGCCTGGGCAGAATTACTCAGTTCCAACCCCAGGTTTGCAAATAGTTTAATATCATCTTTAATCTCCGGGTTTCCCCAGATTTGGGCCGGGTTTGCCACAAAAGTATTTCCGGCATCAATCAGCGCGGCGGCATCGTCTCGCTGGACACTCCGCGATGTCGGATCGGCGGTGCGGTACTCACCACTTAGATTAATAAAACCATTATCACTTAGGGGCAGGCCAATATTACCCGCCACCTGCATCATGTCGCCATCACCTTCGTAATAAGAGCCGTAGCGCGCCTCCGCCACACCGCCTTCGTCGTTATCTTTTAAAACAAAGTTAACCACACCGGCAATAGCATCAGAGCCGTATTGCGCCGCTGCTCCGTCACGCAAAACTTCAACTTGCTTGAGTGCTCCTGCGGGAATAACAGAGATATCGGGGCCCTGGGCGCCGTCAGATAGCCCGCCACCTAAAAACGTTATAACAGCCGAGCGATGGCGACGTTTACCGTTCACCAGTACCAGAGTATGATCGGATGCCATACCACGAAGGTTGGCTGGCCTCACCAGCGTTGAGGCATCATTAATAGGTTGTTCATTAACGTTAAAGGAAGGCACTACAGTTTGCAGCATCGATACCATATCAGTAGAGCCCTGATTTTTAAATTCCTCTTCGGATATGATGTCGATGGGCACGGGTGATGCCCCTACCGAGCGAGGTGCCGCACGAGTACCAACAACGGCAATTTTTTCTACATCATCCGCTGCTTCCTGTTCAGTCTGTGCAGACTGTTCCTGGGCAACCGCGGTATTAAAAGCAAGTAATGAGAGAGCAGCAGACGCTGCAAAGATACTACGCAAATGTTTGGTGAGTGGTGTCAACGATGTTTTCATAATTTCCCCGGAAAAATCTATTTTTCTCACTGCACCTCTGACAGGCATTATTATTATTTTTAGGTGCAATAAGCGTGTTTTAACTTGTCATAACAGTCGACACAGCACAGCTGTGTCTATGCGGTTATAAACAGTAAACAACCGGATAACAAACAAAATAAGACAAAATATATATTTATTTTTTGGGCGTAGAGGATTTCATTTTCTGAGATGTCTGAATAAGTATCGGCAGGTATTTTTTATGTCGGTTTTAAGGTGATTCTCCCGTTTTTCACTGCATTAAAAACCCGGCTTAGGCCGGGTTCTTTTTAAGCAATTATTCGCTTTTCTGTTTCTCTGCAGCTTCTTTGATTATTGGCTGCAACTCATTTTGCTGAAACATTTCGATGATGATATCGCAACCGCCTATCAACTCGCCATCTACCCATAATTGAGGGAAGGTCGGCCAGTTGGCATATTTCGGCAATTCCGCCCGGATGTCCGGATTTTGCAAAATATCGACATACGCAAATTGCTCACCACATGACATTAATGCCTGGGAGGCCTGCGCTGAAAAGCCACAGCTGGGTAATTTAGGTGACCCCTTCATATATAGAAGAATAGGGTTCTCTGCAATTTGTTCTTTAATTTTGTCAACGGTTGATTCTGTGTTTGTGCTTTCCATCGAGACCTCACTTTCGCTCATGTTTACCCTGCTATATGGGCATGACTGGCTATTCTTTCAAGGCGATAATAATAGCATGCTTGTCTGGGTATATAACAGGGGCGCAACAGTGGTAACTTTTTATGAAAACACGGCCACGGGGTGATCTCAAAGTCGCTGTCGGGGCTATCAGAACACATATCAGATAAATAACCCATGCACCACTGGCAGGTTTTTTGACTCTGAAATTGTAAAAATCCTTAAACCTGTCATTGGGTTATCAAAATTTGTCCTTATATTTTGGTTAGCTAAGACCGTTGCAGGTTGGTGAGATGAGTCGCTTCAGGCTTCATCTGCTGACCGGCAAACATTATCACCAACATGGAGACTCGTAATGGCTTTTGAATTACCAGCATTACCTTATGAAAAAAACGCCCTGGAACCACATATTTCTGCAGAAACGCTGGAATATCACTATGGTAAGCATCACGCGACCTATGTATCTAAGCTGAATGGCCTGGTAGAAGGCACAGAAAACGAGAATAAGAGCCTTGAAGAGATCATCAAATCTTCTGATGGCGGGTTGTTTAATAACGCAGCGCAGGTATGGAACCACACATTTTACTGGAATGGCTTAAGCCCTAATGGCGGTGGCGAGCCTTCTGGCGAACTGGCAGACGCAATCAAGGCAAAATGGGGTTCATTTGATGACTTCAAAGCTGCATTTAACGATAAAGCGACTGGTAACTTTGGCTCAGGCTGGACCTGGCTGGTCAAAAAATCGGATGGCGCACTGGATATCGTAAATACTGATGATGCAGAAACCCCGATTTCTGGCAATGAATTTACACCATTGCTGACTGCTGATGTTTGGGAACACGCTTACTACATTGACTACCGTAATGCGCGTCCAAAATATCTTGAAAACTTCTGGGCTGTAGTAAACTGGAACTTTGTCGCGGACAATTTTGCAAAGTAAACGCAGTTCGTAATTAGACGCAAAGCCCGCCCTGAAGCGGGCTTTTTTATGCCTGTAAATTGTCACGCATACAGATAATTACCGACTAACCCGACGACAAAAAGTTCAGTTTTTAAATAGAACATTTCCCACGTCATTATCGTTAAATAAAATCAAAAAAAATGCCCATTCCCGAAATACCGACTAAGCTAATTATATGGGGAGCCGTTTTCTGACTTAGAGGTACTCATGGGTATTTTCGAACACTACCAGCAACGCTATGAAGAGAGGCAGCAGGAAGAATTCACTATTCAGGAATTCCTGAACATCTGCAAAAATGATCCAATGGCTTACGCCAATTCCGCAGAACGTCTATTGCAGGCTATCGGTGAGCCTGAAATGATCGATACATCTAAAGATCCCGCTCTGAGCCGCCTTTTCTCCAACCGGGTTATTGCTAGATATCCAGCTTTTAGCGAGTTTTATGGCATGGAAGATGCCATCGAACAAATTGTCTCTTACCTTCGACATGCTGCCCAGGGGTTGGAAGAGAAAAAACAAATATTGTATTTACTTGGCCCTGTTGGCGGGGGCAAGTCATCGTTAGCAGAAAGACTTAAAGAGCTGATGCAAAATGTGCCAATTTATATGCTAAAAGGCTCACCGGTTAACGACCACCCCTTCTGTCTGTTCGATATTAACGAAGATGGCAATCTCCTTGAACAGGAATATGGCGTACCTAAACGCTATTTGAAAACCATCATGTCGCCGTGGGTGAGAAAACGGCTCCATGAAGCCCGGGGTGATATCAGCCAGTTCAGCGTGGTTCGGGTTTACCCGTCTATACTTGACCAGATTGCCATAGCGAAGACCGAACCAGGTGATGAAAATAATCAGGATATTTCCTCATTGGTGGGCAAAGTCGATATCCGGCGTCTGGAGCAGTATGCGCAAAACGATCCTGATGCGTACAGTTACTCCGGTTCCCTGTGCAAAGCCAATCAGGGCCTGATGGAATTTGTCGAGATGTTTAAAGCACCTATTAAGGTGTTACATCCTTTGCTGACCGCCACTCAGGAGGGAAATTATAACCCTACTGAAGGTTTCTCTGCCCTGCCCTTTGACGGTTTGATTCTGGCTCATTCTAATGAGTCTGAATGGCAGACATTCAGAAATAACAAAAATAACGAAGCCTTTCTGGACCGCGTATATATTGTAAAAGTTCCCTATTGCCTGCGCGTCACAGAGGAGATGAAAATATACCGAAAATTACTCGATCACAGCGAACTGAGTGGTGCGCCCTGTGCGCCTGATACGCTTGAGTGTCTGGCCCAGTTTACGGTCTTATCGCGGCTTAAAACGCCGGAAAACTCGAGCATCTACTCAAAAATGCGCGTTTACGATGGTGAAAGCCTCAAAGATACAGACCCGAAAGCGAAATCCTATCAGGAATATCGTGACTATGCCGGGGTCGATGAGGGGATGGAAGGCTTATCTACCCGATTTGCATTTAAAATACTCTCCCGGGTTTTCAATTTTGATCATCAGGAAGTCGCTGCTAATCCGGTTCATCTGTTTTATGTACTTGAACGTCAGATTGAGCGTGAGCAATATCCGCAGGAAATCGCAGATCGTTACCATGAATTTCTTAAAGGCTACCTGATTCCCAAATATGTTGAGTTCATTGGCAAGGAAATTCAAACTGCCTATTTAGAGTCTTATTCCGAATACGGACAAAACTTGTTTGATCGCTATGTGACCTATGCCGATTTCTGGATTCAAGACCAGGAATACCGTGATCCGGAAACCGGTCAGTTGTTTGACCGTGAATCACTCAATGCTGAGCTTGAAAAAACCGAAAAACCTGCAGGCATCAGTAATCCTAAAGATTTTCGCAATGAAATTGTCAATTTTGTTCTGCGAGCCCGAGCCAATAATTCAGGCAAAAACCCCGCCTGGACCAGCTATGAAAAATTACGCACAGTAATTGAGAAGAAAATGTTCTCCAACACTGAAGATTTGTTGCCCGTCATTTCTTTCAATACCAAAGGTTCAACGGATGATAAGAAAAAACATGATGATTTTGTTAACCGCATGACAGAGAAAGGGTACACGCAGAAGCAGGTTCGTCTGCTTTGCGAATGGTATTTAAGAGTGCGTAAAGCGTCTTAACCAGATGTTCTTTGTGTGCAGTCAGAGTAGGTGCTTATGGCGCATTTTATAGATCGGCGATTAAACAGCAAAGGGAAGAGCACTATCAATCGTCAACGCTTTCTGCGTCGGTATAAACAGCAGATAAAGAAAGCCGTGTCCGATGCAGTGGGTCAGCGTTCTGTCACTGATCTGGAAAGTGGTGAACAAGTCAGCATTCCCACCCGGGATATTTCCGAACCGGTCTTTCATACCGGTAAAGGTGGCCAACGCGAGGCTGTGCATCCTGGCAATGATCAGTTTGTTACCGGTGATCGCATCGATCGCCCGCCCCAGGGTCAGGGTGGCCCGGGTGATGGCGAAGCCAGTAACCAGGGCGAGGGACAGGATGACTTTGTTTTTTCTATTTCTAAAGACGAATACCTGGACCTGCTATTCGACGACCTGGCCTTACCAAATCTGCAAAAAAATCAGTTTGATAAAGTCATCGACTACGAAACATATCGGGCTGGATATCAGACCGACGGGGTGCCGAGTAATCTGGACATTGTGCGCTCGCTTAAAGGTTCTGTATCAAGGCGCATCGCGCTAACCGGTAAAGATAAACGGCGATTGCGGGAGTTAGAAGAAGAACTGAGGGCGCTGAAAGCCGATAAACACGAAAATACGCTGGCCATTCTTGAACTGGAAAGTGAGATTAACGCGTTAAAGGCCAAAATTGCCAAAGTGCCCTTCATTGATACCTTTGATTTGCGGTTTAAAAACTATGACAAACGTCCGGTTCCCACCAGCAAAGCGGTAATGTTTTGTCTGATGGATGTGTCTGGGTCCATGGATCAGACCACCAAGGATATGGCGAAACGATTCTATATCCTGTTGTATCTTTTCCTGACCCGAACCTACGAAAATGTAGAAGTGGTCTACATCCGTCATCATACGCAAGCGAAAGAAGTTGATGAACATGAGTTTTTCTACTCCCAGGAAACAGGCGGCACCATAGTATCCAGCGCGCTTCGACTAATGGATGAAATAGTGGCGCAGCGATACAGAGACGCTAACTGGAATATTTACGCTGCCCAGGCATCTGACGGCGATAACTGGGCTGATGATTCGCCCTTTTGCAAAGATTTATTACTCAATAGTCTGTTGCCGGTAACCCGCTACTTTGCCTATATCGAAATTACTGAAAGACAGCATCAGAGTCTGTGGCGAGAATATCAAACAGTAGAAGCTGCGACTGATAACTTTGTCTGTAAGCATGTGCAATCAGTATCTGATATTTATCCAGTCTTTCGTGAGCTGTTCGCCCGCTCCGAACAAACAGCGCAGTCAGGAGGCTGATATGGCAGCGAGCACTGCATCAGACATCAAGCGATTAAGTGATGGTCCGGACTGGACCTTCGATTTGCTGGGCGAGTATGAGCATCATATCGACAGAATTGCGAAAAATTTTCGGTTGGATATTTATCCCAATCAGATTGAAGTGATTACCGCAGAACAAATGATGGATGCCTATGCCAGTATCGGTATGCCTCTTAATTACAGTCACTGGTCGTTTGGCAAAAAATTCATTCAGACAGAGCAACAGTATCGTCGTGGGCAGATGGGTCTGGCCTATGAAATTGTCATCAACTCCAATCCCTGTATTGCTTATCTCATGGAAGAAAACACTATGACCATGCAGGCGTTGGTCATGGCGCACGCATGTTACGGCCATAATTCCTTTTTCAAAGGTAATTATTTGTTTAAAACCTGGACCGATGCAGATTCGATTATCGATTATCTCGTGTTTGCCAAAAACTATATTGCCAAATGTGAACAAAAGCATGGTGAAAAAGATGTCGAGGACATTCTTGACTCCTGTCATGCGTTGATGAACTTTGGCGTGGACCGTTACAAACGGCCCCAGAAAATTTCTCTTCAGGAAGAAAGAAATCGGCAAAAACAGCGTGAGAAATATCTGCAATCGCAAGTGAACGAGCTATGGCGAACGGTGCCTGACAATAAGAGTCGGGCTACACCCCAGTTGGTTCGCTTTCCTAGTGAGCCACAGGAAAATCTGCTTTATTTTATCGAAAAAAATGCACCGTTACTTGAACCCTGGCAAAGGGAGCTGGTTCGTATTGTCAGAAAAGTCTCGCAGTATTTTTATCCACAGAAACAAACCCAGGTTATGAATGAAGGATGGGCGTGTTTCTGGCACTATCACATTTTAACGCAACTGTATGATGAAGGGCTGGTCAGCGACCGGTTTATGATGGAGTTTTTACACAGCCACACCAGCGTTGTGATGCAACCTGAATACAACAGCCCGCACTATTCAGGCATTAATCCCTATGCGTTAGGCTTCAATATGTTTATGGATATAAAACGGGTATGCCAGAATCCTACTGAAGAAGATCGTTATTATTTACCATCCATCGCAGGTCAGGACTGGCTGGACACCGTGCACTTTGCCATGCAGAATTTTAAGGATGAAAGCTTTATTAGTCAGTTTTTGTCACCCAAGCTAATCCGCGATTTTAAATTATTTGCGGTGGAGGATGATGAGCGTAATCCCTTTATTCGCGTCAGCGCCATTCACGATGAACCCGGCTATCAGGCGATTAAAGAAAAGTTATCCGCGCAATATAATCTGAGCAACAATGAACCAAATATTCAGGTATATAATGTAGATGTTCGTGGCGACCGTACGTTAACACTTCGTTACGTGCCGCAAAACGGCATTCCATTAGCAGCTTCTAAGGATGAGGTCATGCGCCACCTGCACAGGTTATGGAAATTTGACGTACGTTTAGAGCAGCAAAGCGCGGATGGCGAGATTGAGATTATTGCGAAATGCGGCAACAAAACCCGGGGCGCTTAGCCACCAATGACGGTTGCCAGTCACTGTGGAGTGTCATTGCATACCACAGCAAGGTGCGTTCCCTTAGCACTCATATGCAATCGACTGGCGCCGTGCTGGCAATACCTTGATATATCAAGCCAGGACCGCCACAAGGGAGTATTAGCGTCTTCCGACGGCTGTGGCCGTAAAATGTCGCTATCGGTCATCTCAGCTACCACCGGTTCGCGAAAATCCCAGGCCAGGATTTCATTACCTACTGCTGTAATGGCTTTAGCGCCTGGGGTCCAGGCCATGTAATAAGCATCGTCAGGAAGTGTAACCAGTAAACTGGATTGCTGAGTTTTCGGGTCAAAGCTCATCAACGTCCAGGGCTGACTGGCAGGATCCGGGTTCTTGGTATAGCTGTATAGACCGGTTTCAGGAATCGGCCACAGACTCGGTCCGATATTCCGATCCAACACCAAAGGCTTAGTATCGGTACTGATTTTCTGTAAGGTATGAGGCTTGCCCAGAACAAACGCCAGTGCTTCGTCACGATTCATCCATACATAGTAGCCAACCGGCTCAGCCTCACTGAATTTGTGCCCTTGCCCTTCATCATAAATCCAAAGCCACTGTTTACCGTTATCGTCCACCCGAACAGTGGAAAAACCACTACCGTGAGGTAATGGCGTAGGAGAGTATTCTGAATCAGCAGTGTAGGTAATATTACGATGGTAATGATTGACCAGGTTATAGGTCATGATATCCGTTTGCGAGGCTTTACCTGCACTGAAACTTTGGGTGTAATACAATCGTTGTCCGCCATCAAAAAAATGTGGCTGGTTGGTGTAAGCCCGGGTGTCGGTAATCTTCCTGGCCTGCTCGATAAACGGCTTGTCATTTTCGTAACTCAGGCTGAACAACCATAAATTGGATGCGGCATAACTTGGCGCGCTGGCACTAACAAGCAATAAGCTAACAAGTATTTTGAACATAGAATTTATCATGAGCGCCTCGCAGGTTATCAGGGCGTACTGACCTGGCTATCGTCCATTTGTTTTGGCCGCACTAACAATAGCACCAGCGCTCCGGCCAGACAACTTAGGGCAGCAAGAGCAAATGCGGTATAACTGTTGGTTCCCTGCGCCCATATCTGGCCTGCGCCATAATTACCAAGGGCGCCGCCGGCACCAAATGCGATACCAATATATAAGGCCTGCCCCCGCCCGTGAAAGCGGCCTGGCAGATATTGATGAATAAAGTGGACAGAAGTGGCGTGGTTCAGACCAAAACTCAAAGCGTGTATGAGCTGAGTCGTCATTACAATCCAGGGTGAATCTGCCCAGGCAGCCAGCGCGTACCATCGAAAAGCAGTTAATAATAAACACCCCATCAACAACGTCCACACCCCAAATTGACGAATGAGACGGCTTGCGATCAAAAATATCCCAATTTCTGCCAACACGCCCAGTGCTATTAACAAACCTGTTTCCTGACCCGAGTACTGAAGATCGCGCATGTATAATGCAAAAAAACCATAATACGGGCCGAAACTTATTTGCAGTAATATGGCACTGAGCATAAAAACAATAAACGGTCGCTGGCCGGCGAATCGCCACAAGTTACCGGTTTCTTCGCGGGAGTGTTGCTGCAGAGCCGGCTGATGCAAAAATAACGCACTGATAAACAACAGACACAGTACACCTAAACTGACATAAACCGGTAATTCGCTGGAGGTCAGATCCAAGCCTTTGCCGACGCCGACAGTTAGTAGGATAAAGCCCACACTGCCCCACAGCCTGACCTGACCGTAAGGGGTCTTTCCTGGCGCCACAGCCTGCATAGTAATGACTTCAAGCTGTGGCAATACCGCTGTCCAGAACATCATCATCAGACCAAACGCCAGTGTCAGGCCCCAGAAGCTGGAAACAAAAAATACCAGCAAAAAACACAAGGCACTTAAAAAACATCCCAGCCGAAGAATCTGTAACGCCTTTCCACTTCGATCAGCAAGCCCTGCCCAGATTGACGGACCGATTATGCGTGACAGAGTAATTACGGCAAATAAATTACCAATGTCAGAAGAGGTAAACCCGCGCCCGTCAAGAAAAATCCCCAGATATGGCACCAATACACCAAGCTGACCAAAATAGAGGAAATACGTGAGGGCGAGAAGTACAAGGTTGGTGCGGGAATGAGCACGGCCCAGTCCCGTAGTGTGATCAGCGGTCACCGACTAACGCCGGGCAATAATGTCAGGCGTCATACTCCCGGACAACGGGTTCTGCGCCCGGTGGCGCAGGCAATGGTCCATCAGAGTTAGTGCCAGCATGGCTTCGGCGATAGGGACCGCCCTAATGCCAACACAGGGGTCATGGCGCCCTTTGGTAATAACATCAATTTCATTGCCGTCGACATCAATGGTTTTACCCGGCACAGAAATGCTTGAAGTAGGTTTAAGCGCCATATGCACAACAACATCCTGACCACTGGATATACCGCCCAGTACGCCTCCTGCATGGTTAGAAGCAAAGCCATTGGGCGTCAATGGATCACGGTGCTCGCTGCCTTTTTGCTCAATCACATCAAAGCCATCGCCAATTTCCACGCCTTTCACCGCATTAATTCCCATCATTGCACCAGCAATATCGGCATCGAGGCGGTCAAATACCGGTTCGCCCCACCCTGTGGGCATATTGGAAGCCACTACTGAAACTTTAGCACCTATGGAGTCGCCACTTTTCTTGAGCTCCCGCATATATGTATCCAGTGCATCCAGTTTTGTTTTGTCCGGGCAAAAAAATGGATTTGTGTTGGTGACTGACTTATCGATCTGTTCTACTTTAATGGGGCCTAACTGAGATAGGTAGCCATGAATATCAATGCCAAATTCTTGCTTGAGGTACTTTTTCGCAATCGCACCAGCTGCTACGCGTATGGCAGTTTCCCGCGCAGAGGAACGGCCGCCGCCACGGTAGTCACGCACACCGTATTTCTGTTGATAGGTATAATCTGCATGCCCCGGCCTGAAGCGATCTTTAATCGTTGAATAGTCCTGGCTGCGCTGATCTTTATTTTTGATAAGCAAGCCGATGCTGGTTCCGGTGGTTTTGCCCTCAAACACGCCGGAAAGGATCTGTACCTCATCATCTTCCCGACGAGCCGTAGTATACCGGGAGGTACCCGGCTTACGCCGGTCTAAATCAGTTTGTAAATCACTTTCATCCAGCGGCATTCCTGGCGGGCATCCGTCAACTACGCCGCCGATGGCAATGCCATGACTTTCACCAAAGGTTGTGACGGTGAACAGTTTTCCAAAGCTATTTCCTGACATCTGTTATTCCCCGTCCTGCTCGTTCCAATATGCGACCAGCGCTTCTTTTTGTACTGCAAATATCCCGTTCCCACCATGTTCAAATGTCAGCCATTCGACAGCAAGGCCGGGAAAACGTGTTGCCATATGCACTTCACTATTACCAACTTCAACAAACATCCATGCGCCGTCATTCAGATGTTCGGTGCCTTTTTTGAGTAATGTCTCCACCAAATCAAGCCCATCGTCACCAGCGGCCAGCGCCAACTCAGGCTCATGCTGATACTCTTCCGGCAAATCACTCATATCCTGCGCATCCACATATGGCGGGTTAGATACGATTAGATCGTACGACTGACCCTGCAGGCTACTGAATAAATCTGACTCTATGGGATAAACTCTGTCGCTTAATTGATGCTGCTGAATGTTTTCATCCGCCACAGCAAGGGCGTCGCTGGATATATCCACAGCATCTACCTGGGCGTCTTCAAATGCATAAGCCAGAGCAATAGCGATACAGCCACCACCGGTGCACATATCTAAAATGGTATTCGGTGCGCTAACCAGGTGACCAGAAAAGCGCTTCTGAATTAATTCTGCGAACGGAGAGCGTGGAATAAGCACGCGTTCGTCCACATAAAAAGGCAGACCACAAAACCAGGCCTCATGCGTGATATAAGGTAGTGGCATACGTGTCTGCACCCGTTTTAAAACAAGTTCAGAAACTTTTTCTCTTTCGCTGGTAGTCAGCCGGGCAGCAAATAGTCCCTCTCCGGTTTGCGCCAGCATACCAGGCGGCAGATGCAATCCGTACAAGACCAGGGAAACCGCCTCATCCCATGGATTATCAGTGCCGTGGCCAAAATAAAGCTCTGCGTCATTAAACCGGCTGACGGCCCAACGAACCATATCCAGTACAGTATGCAAATCGTTGATGGCTTCATCGAGATAAATCTTGTCGGTCATGCTGCCCCAGGTACATCCATTAGATTAAAACTGGTATCATACCCAAAGAAACGCTGCGCGCCCATGCCTAATTTACATGGTCAGACCGTCAACCTGCTATCCACATCCGGAGACTGCGCTGAGGAATAGTCTATGAGTAAAAACAAGCCGGAATCACCGGATTCTCAGAACGAGGATTTTGGTTTATTTCGCGAGGTTTTCGGCACGGTGAAGCCGCTCAGGCAAGATAAGGTCGTGCCTGAGCGACAGGAAAAACTGAAAGCAAAATTACAGGCTCGGCCTAAAAGCACGTTACAGGAGCGCCAGAGAACCGCTTCATTTGCGTTTTCAGATTTGTATCAGGCGGCACTTCCGCAAAGTGGTCCAATGCGTTTTTGTCGGGCAGATGTCGCTACCCACCGACTCAAACAGCTGCGCAGAGGGGATTATTCACCGGAACTTATCCTGGATATGCACGGGTTGAATCGCGAGGCCGCTAAACAAGAGCTCAGCGCGCTTTTACACACCGCCCATAAACAGCTCATTGATTGTGTTGCTGTTGTACACGGTATTGGGTCAGGCGTATTGAAAACGGCGCTTCCCCATCTTTTGATTCAACACCCGCATGTCATGGCCTTTCATCAGGCACCATTAGAATACGGTGGTCATGGCGCCCTATTGGTATTAGTAGAGACGGCCGAACCGGACTTTAATCCTTTTTCCTAACGTTGCCGGTTTATTCATCTTCTCGGGTGTTGTGAATGATCAGGTAGGTGTAATAAGCCATCAGGGCAATGATAAGCCCGATGCCCAACAATGAGCCCCATACAACCGGATCGTTAAACATAGAAATAAGCATAGTGTTCTCCTGCTGATTATCAGGTAAAGAGTATGCATCACATGCTGTGGGCAAATACTGATCAGAATCAATAAATAGGCCGGTTATGATCTTTTGTTAAAAAATATATGGAAGTAAAAAAGCGGGCTGTCTGAATAAGAAAGTCGAATTGCCGACATTACCAGTTAGAGCAATCATCCGTTTAAAAAGTAAAACATGAGTAAATTCATGCGATTGCAAAAAAACGCGGTCATTAAGCCGAACTTTTATTGCAAATAATTCTCATTTACACTAATCTACAAATGCCTGTTCGGCGTTAGGTGATTAACGGTCTTGGCTTAACGTCGGTGTTGGACGGGTGTGTGGTGCGCCCGTCCAACCATTTTTAAGAAAATAGCTTCCAGAACCAGCTTTTATCCAACTCTTCCTGACAGGTTTTCAACTGGGTTGCGTAACGTAAAGATCGTGATTTCACCTTCGCCGCAACTTTTTTCAGCCACGGTTTACGGTTATAGGATTTTCTGCGATAACCGCCCCAGCCCTCATGGTAATTCAGATACTGACCATAGGCGTCCCATTTGGACGTACCATTGATGCGGTAGGATTTATAAATAAACCATCCCATGAAGTCCATGGCATCGTCAAAGTCATCGCGATCTGCCCAGCTATTACCGGTTTCTTTGACATAATCAGCCCAGGTCATCGTTTTCGCCTGAGAATAACCATACGCTGAGCTTACCCGCCCCCACGGTATAAGCCCGAAGAAGACATAATCTTTAGGTGGCAGCGCATCGTGCCTGAATGAGCTTTCCTGATACATCATTGCCATTGGCACATGCAGAGGAACACCCCACTTATCCCTGGTATCAACCGCTGCGTCATACCAGTCTTCTTTTTCAAAAAAAATGTCGCAAAGATTACTGGCATTTTTAGGCGGCGCAGTCGCACAACCGGTTAATAAGAAAGGTAAAAAGGCTAATTGCCAAAAAAAACCATTAACACGTTTGAACTTTTTCAACATCGGGTGTCCAAATTAATGTTCTAGCAAAATGTGTGTTTCCCTGGAACGCTTTGACGCCTGACACCTTGTCAGGCGTTTTTTTATGCCTGTTCCATGTTGTAATAATCTTTAATAAAGCTTTCAAAGTCTTGCGTATCTTCGCTTTCCACCTGCTTTTGCGCTTTATGTGAGGCAGTGGCCAGGTCAGCAAAGTCATTTTCCTGATGGTGAGTATAGGCAAAGTTCTTATAGGTGTCTGCGTATTCTTTAGCGAGCAATAAGCCCAACGCAGAATTATCTGCATCATCAGCCAGCAGACTATCCAGAATCTGCCCCGAAGGGGTTTTCGCGGGATCGCAGAAACAGGCCCACTGCGTGGCAATGGCTTCTGAATAGCGCGATGTATTATTCGCCTTGTCCAGTAATGCAGCCACTTCGGTAAATTTATCGAACAAACTTTTAGCCCAGTCATGCATCGCCACTGGTTCACCGTCTACATGTAACGACAAACCGGGTTTGCGCCCTTCGAGCACGACGGCATCCATATTTTCTCTGGCTTCGGCGATACTTTGTGGCGTCAACTGGGCACTTGGCATTAGCAGGCAGGTCAGCAAATATACATCCAGAAAGTCCATTTGACTCTGAGATACACCTAACGCAGAGAATGGGTTCAAATCCAGCGCTCTGACCTCGATATAGCTGATACCTCTTTTAACCAGAGCATCAGTAGGTTTTTCAAGTGGCAGTGTTGGCTGCTTGGGACGGATTGGCGAATAGAGCTCATTCTCAATCTGCAGAATGTTATGACTAAGCTGCTGCCAGTTCCCATCTTCGCCGGCGGAAAATTTAGAAAAGCGAGTGGAGGGAGTTTGCATCGCCTCACGCAGCAATTTCACATAATTGTCGAGTTCGTTGTAACAAATCTGCAGGGCCGACTGCTCAGCGTTGGTGTAACCGAGATCGCTCATTCTCAGACATGTCGCGTGCGGCAGATAAAAGGTGCCCTTGCCCACTTTTTCAAACGACATGTTGTGTGACTTATTATTCAAAAAAGAGCTGCATAGCGCTGGTGATGCACCAAACAGATAAGGAATCAGCCAGCAGGTCCGGCGATAATTTCGTATTAGCGACAGATAATCCCGTGCTACCTGTTCCTGGTCATGCGCTTCTTTATGAAGCGCAGCCCAATGCATCCAAAAACTATCAGAAAAAGAAAAGTTGTAATGCACGCCTGCTATAGCCTGCATCATGCTGCCATAGCGATTTTTGAGCCCCACCCGGTAAACGCGCTTCATTTTACCAACATTCGACTCACCGAAATTGGCAATGGGAATACTGTCTTCATCTTCAATAAAGCATGGCATGCTCATGGGCCACAACAACTCACCATCAATGTTGTTTGCAACATATTTATGAATATCCTGCAGCTGCTCAAGCGTCGTTGCACTATGTAACGCAGGCGGGGTTATGAACTCAAGAAGTGATTCTGAAAAGTCCGTGGTGATGGTTTCATGGGTAAGCGCTGAACCTAATGCTTCCGGGTGCGCTTTTTGCGATAACGCGCCGTCTTTTTCAATTCTCAGCGCTTCGCGTTCTACACCTCGACGGCTTTGCGCCAGACTTTTTATAAAAGTACTGCTATGCAGCGCTTCCAGCCGCTGTTCAAAATTCAGTTGCGTCACAGTCAAATCTTTGTCCGGTTTTGATAAGGCCTTTCTTAATGAGGAAAGGCCTGAGAATTTCAATTGTTAGTACCGGTTTATACGACGAATCGCAAAATTACGGTGTTAACTCGCGTTGGGTTTTCTGCTCCAGAGACAACTCAATGACAGGAAACCCTAAAGTGAACAATTGTTCCAGAATTTTCTGCTTATCGCCAACTACAATTATCTGCATATCCTCAACAATCAGCTGCTCTTTGGCTAATGCATTGAGTTGTTCAGCATCAATATTCTTTATGATATCCAATTGCTGCTGGCGATAATCGTCCGGTAAATCATAAGCCTGGAGCTGGCTCAGGAACCGGGCTTTACTGGATGGCGTTTCATATTTTAACGCATCGCTTAGTGTATAAGCGTTACGCATAAACGTCACTTCTTCAGGTTTAACACCTTCACTGGCAAACTGACGAATTTCATTAAGCATCTCTTCTATACCTTTAGCGGTAAACTCGCCATTAAGATCAGCAGAGGCGTCAAACCATCCCAGCGTTTTTCCACCAATAAAGGCGGTAGACGCGCCATAGGTATATCCCTTGTCTTCCCGCAAGTTCAGGTTTATGCGACTGTTAAAGGCTCCTCCCAGCGGAAAGTTCATGAGGTTGGACTTAAAATAAGTCTCTGTGGCATCGAACTTTGGCCCGCGCTTGACGATATGTACCACCGATTGTACCGCCCCCGGTTTATCCACCAGATAGGTATGGGTTTTGGTATATTGTGGAAATGAACCGAACTCTGGAATGGCATAATCCTGAGATTCCCATTGCTTTAAAAACGTTGTTGTCTGGCTAAAAGCATTGGCGGAAAGATCACTGACCACGACAGCGTGAGCGTGATCTGGCGTATAATAGTTGTTGTAATAGGCCTTAATGTCCTGCAATGTGATATTTTGAAGTGTCGCCAGAGTTCCTTCCTCAGGCAGACTCAACCGGCTGTCCTTGCCAAATAAGATCCAGTCACGGGCGCGGGTCGCCAACGATGACGGGTTTTTGAGCTGCTGCTGCATACTTTGTAGTACGCGGGCTTTCATGCGCTCAAAGTCCTGCTCCAGAAAAGCTGGGTGAAACAGCTTCTCCTCCAGTAATGCCATGGTCTGATCAATATTTTTGGTTAACGAGGACACCATCACCTGAGTATATCTGCCGCGGGAACTGAACTGGATTGAACTGCCCAGCTTAGCCAGTTCGTTAGCAATGGACTCATTTGAGTATTGTTGCGTAGATTCGTTCATCATCAGCGCGGTAAGGTAGGCAGTACCCGCCTTGTCTTCAGGATCCAGTAGCATCCCGCCTTCCATATTTAACGTAAACGTGACGGTAGGTGTTTCAGAGCTTGTAACGCCAAGTAAAGGGATAGTGTCTGCTAAAGTGCTTTCCCAGTAATCGGGAACCTCTACCACCGGTGCAGGGCCGGCCGGCGGCACGTTGTTTCTGTCAATACTCTCGCTTATCTGTAAGGGAGCTACCGGCTTCGCAGGCTCGCTGCTCGGGATCTGGCGCTCGGGTAAAGTGAAGTTTTGTTCTTTTACCGCAAGTTGTGCCTGTCCCTGAGGAACCACACTGAGTATAACGCCGTGGCCATGTTTGATGTATTTTCTATAGACGCGCATGACGTCGCTGGCGGTAACGGCGTTGTAACGTTCGATATCCTCGCGCACCAAATCTGGTTTTCCACTAAACGTTTCGCCGGCAGCAAGTTTGCTGACTTTCCCAGCAACACTTTGCAGACCAAAAACGGTGGATGACTCTATAGATGCTTTGACCCTGGCCAGATCGTCGGGTTTCACTCCCCGGGCTTCAAACTCTTCTAATGTTTGGACCACTACATTTCTGAGTTTAGCTAAGTCAGGTGTACTCGCCGGATTAGCCAACGCAAAAAGCTGAAATTCACAGGCCAGTTCCCGACACGGGTGGTTAACGGCAGTTTGTACGGCTTGCCCGTTTTTTACCAGATTTTTGTACAATAACGATGTTTTGCCGCCACCTAAAATATCGGCAAGAACATCCAAGGGTGCTTCGTCCGGATGTCTGGCATAAACGGTGGGATAGGTAACCTGTAACAGGGGCAGGTGCACGTTATCTTCCAGGGTGATATAACGATCCTCCTCCAACGTCACAGGCTGTGGTTCGGGTTTTGCTACTTCCGGTCCTGCGGGTATTCCGCCAAAGTAGTTCTCCACCCACTGTTTGGTCTGGGCAATATCAATATCACCACCAATAGTTAACACAGCATTGTTAGGGCCGTACCAGCGTTTAAAAAATGCTTTAAGGTCGTCTACGTTGACGCGGTCTAAATCCTCCACATAACCGATTGGCTGCCAGGAATAAGGATGCCCGGAAGGATAGAGAGCCTCCGCGGTGCGCTCATTTCGCAAACCATAAGGCTGGTTATCAACCCGCTGTGCCCGTTCATTTTTCACCGTCTCTCGCTGATTTTCAAATTTGGTCTGATTTACCGCTTGCAGCAAATAGCCCATCCGGTCGGATTCCAGCCAGAGTACCTTTTCCAATTGATTAGCAGGAACGGTTTGGTAGTAATTTGTGCGGTCGCTGTTAGTGCTGCCGTTCAGGTTACCCCCTGCCTCAGTTATGATTTTAAAATGCTGTTCGTCGGCGACATGTTCAGATCCCTGAAACATCATATGCTCAAAAAAGTGGGCAAAGCCGGATTTGCCAATATCTTCGCGTGATGACCCCACATGGTACGTCATATCCACGTGAACCAGCGGATCGGATTTATCCTGATGCAGGATAACCGTCAGGCCATTATCCAGGGTGTATTTTTTGTAGTCGATAGCAAGTTTATCGGAAGCTTGGGTCGGGCCCGCTTCAGACGCATTTTCTGTACTCTGTTTGGCCTGTTGGCATCCTGCCAGCACTCCAAGTACCGTACTGGTAATAAAAATAGTTTTAACGATGCGTTTTAACATCACACCTTTCCTTTTCGTAAAGACCTGACTTTTTAATCAGAAACTATCAATTAGCTTACTGACGTTTTTAACGGTTTGACAGACTATCAAATTTTGACGCAGATAACTCCTGTACTGTTGAGTCAGGTTGTATCAATTTGTGAATGGTTAGCCTACAATTTATTGTCTGACTACCAGGGATTTTACGATGAATAACAATCGCCTTGTTATAGACCTTGATTTTGGGGTCTCCCAGCTAAGTGGTAATCGCGCACTATATGTGTCCTTATTACAAAAACTCGCGGCTGAATATCAGGACTTACCGGTTCGACTGGATCACGCGCTGGCTGAAAACCGGTGGGAAGATGTGCGCATCATGGTGCATACGCTTAAAGGCGTGGCGGGAAATATGGGTTGTAACCTGTTACATGTGGAAGCGCATAATTACGAGCAGGCGATTAAAGAAAGCCACACCGTACCAGCCAGTCATCACACATTTGTAGATGCTCTGTCGCAGACAATAACCGCGATTAATGCTCTGGCGACAGAAACAAATGCTTCGCCCGATACATCTCAACAGCGAGAGGCATTTATCACTGCACTGAGCCAACATGAGTTCATTCCCGAAGAACAGCTGGACAAATGGCTCAATGAGCTGGCGATTCCTGCCTCGCAGCACGAAACTATTCGCGATGCCATTGACGAACTTGATTATGAGATTGCACTGGAGTTGGTAAAAACACACAGTGACTGAAATTCCTATTCTCTTTACCCACAATGACTTTTATGTGGTGGCGAAACCTGCTGGTGTTACTATGCACGATGCAGAGCTGGGCATCATCACTCTGTTGCGCAGACAACTTGGCGAGCAGCAATTATTTCTGTGTCACCGGCTGGATGACGGCACTTCAGGCTGCCTTTTGATTGCCCGAAATGCCGTAGCCGCAGCCACCTTGTCTGAATTGTTTGCTCAGCACCACATACAAAAGTTTTACATCGCGCTGGGGGCTGGTAAGCCACGCCAAAAGCAAGGTACGATAATCGGCGATATGAAAAACCGTCGCCGGGGTCAGCATATACTGCTAAAAACCCGGGAAAACCCGGCCATAACCCAGTTTTTCAGTCAGAGTATCTTGCCGGGTATCCGCGGTTTTATCCTTCGCCCTCTTACCGGCAAAACACATCAGATACGGGTAGCGTTAAAAAGTCTCGGTAGCCCGGTGCTGGGCGATACCTTATATGGTAAAGAACACTCCGACAGGCTGTATTTGCATGCCTGGCGGCTCTGTTTTGACTATCAGAAGCAGAGTATTGCTGTCACCTGTCCATTCTATACGGGAGTGCATTTTTTCAGCCGGGAATGCCAGATGTGGTTGACAAAGAACTCGCAGCCAGAACAGATACACTGGCCGACCGGTAAACTTCCCAAAAGCATGTTGCAGGAGTTGTAATGTCTCACCACTTGAAAGGGCGAGTACAAATTGTGGGCAGCGGCGCCATCGGCTCATTAATTGCTGCTGGCGCACAGCGCAACAATATTCCTTACAGCCTCGCCCCCCGGCGCCCGGAACAGCTCACGCAGAGGCTGACATCCTATAGTGGTCAACGCCTGTTGCTTGCCGATAATTTAAGCCAGGCAGAAGCACTGGGCCCAACAGATTTGCTGGTTATGCCCTTAAAAGTGCATCAGCTGGAAGACGCTGCCAGGCAGTGGCAGGACAGGCTGGATCAGGCAACCCCCGTATTATTGGTACATAACGGTATGGGGGGCCTGGAAAGCGTGCGTCGCCATCTTCCCTATCAGCCGGTTTATCAGGCTACAACCAGTCATGGAGTATACAAGCCCACCTTACAGGAAGCTCGTCATAGTGGGTTCGGGCGCACTATTTTTGGCGAAGCGCCGGACAATGTTAATCTTAACGACACGCAGCTGCAGATTGTTTTTGAAACCATCAGCCGATGTCTGCAGCCTGTTACCTGGCACCCTGATATCACCGAAGCACTGTGGTTGAAACTTGTGGTTAATGCGGTTATCAACCCGCTGACAAGCTTGCATGACGTGCCTAATGGGGCGCTGGCTGAGCATCGGTTCCAACCCACTATTAAGCATATTTGTCAGGAAATGGCTGCACTCATGCAATCAGAGGGCATGATGTTTGAACCACAATTATTAGCTGATCAGGTTCGTCATGTAATCGATGCTACAGCGCAAAATTATTCCAGTATGCATCAGGACATTAAGCATCGCCGGCGTACAGAAATAGATGCCATTAACGGATTTATTGTCGAACAGGCGCAAAAAAAAGGCATCGACGTTTCCGTCAATGCCATTTTATATGAAAAGATAAAAAAAATGGAAGCCGCTTACTCCTGACCTTCCGGCCGCATATGCGGGAACAATATGACATCTTTAATTGTCGGACTGTTCGTAAACAGCATAGTTAAACGATCAATACCAATGCCTTGACCCGCTGTAGGGGGTAAGCCGTGCTCAAGGGCGCGGATGTAATCTTCATCAAAATGCATCGCTTCATCATCGCCGGCATCTTTTTCAGCAACCTGCTTACGGAAGCGTTCAGCCTGATCTTCTGAGTCATTGAGCTCGCTAAATCCGTTAGCAATTTCACGCCCGCCGACAAAAAATTCAAAGCGATCGGTAATAAACGGGTTGTCATCATTGCGTCTGGCCAGTGGCGACACTTCCCAGGGGTACTCGGTGATGAATGTCGGCTGTTCCAATTGTTCTTCTGCAGTAGCTTCAAAGATTTCGCATAAATATTTACCAGCGCCCCAGATGCCTTCAACGTCTGGCTCTTTAATATGAAGCTGTTTTGCCATAGCTTTTAATTCATCCAGATGGGATTCTGGATCGCGAATGGCCGCTTCATTCGCTTCTGGCCAGTATTTGAGAATAGCATCGCCCATACTCAGGCGGTCGAAAGGCTGACCAAAATCATAGCGCTTTTCTTCCAGCACATTACCTTCGGCATCGGTTACCGTATTAAGCAGTTCTGACGTGCCCAGGATATCCTGCGCCAGCGTACGCAACATATCTTCAGTCAGATCCATCAAATCATGATAATCCGCGTAGGCCTGATAGAATTCCAGCATGGTAAATTCAGGATTATGGCGCGTAGAAAGTCCTTCGTTGCGGAAGTTTCGGTTGATTTCGAATACACGCTCAATGCCGCCCACTACCAAACGCTTAAGATACAGCTCAGGCGCGATACGCAGGTACATATCAATATCCATGGCATTGTGGTGAGTCACAAACGGTTTTGCTGTAGCTCCACCTGGAATCACCTGTAGCATCGGCGTTTCAACTTCTATGAACTTTCGCTGCGTCAGATACTGTCGGATCCCATTAATCAGCTCACTGCGAATACGAAATGTCTCGCGGGTTTTATCGCTGGTGATCAAATCAACATAACGCTGGCGATACTTGGTCTCCTGATCGCTCAGGCCGTGAAATTTTTCAGGTAGCGGCCGCAACGCCTTGGTAAGTAGCTCATAATTTGCCATATCCACATACAGGTCGCCCTTTCCTGACATTTGCAGGGTGCCGGCAACACCAATAATGTCACCGATATCGAGGCTGCCATAGCGAGCTTTAATAGCCTTTTGCGCATCTTTTGAGGCGTAAGCCTGAATGCGTCCGGTCATATCCTGTAGCAATAGAAACGGCCCGCGTTTGGCCATTATACGGCCGGCAATACTCACCTCATTGCCCTGCTCTGCCAATGTTTCTTTATCCGACTGCCCGAACGCGTTCTGCAATTCGTCGGCATAATGTTCGCGACGAAACTGGTTAGGAAATCCATTGGAACGACAGTTTTCGCGAATCGCGCTCAATTTTGCCCGGCGCTCGGCAATTAATTTATTCTCATCTTGCTGTTGACTGGTCATACCTAATCACTTGTCTGTTAAAGCCCGGACTTCAGGCTGGCTTCAATAAATTTATCCAAATCACCGTCTAACACGGCCTGGGTATTACGGTTTTCTACACCCGTGCGTAAATCTTTAATGCGTGAGTCATCCAGCACGTAAGAACGAATCTGGCTGCCCCAGCCAATATCTGACTTACTCTCTTCCAGAGCTTGTTTCTCAGCATTCTGCTTTTGCAGTTCAAACTCATGAAGCTTGGCTTTGAGCTGCTTCATAGCCTGATCTTTGTTCTTATGCTGAGAACGGTCGTTTTGACATTGCACCACTATCCCGGTGGGCTCATGGGTAATACGCACCGCCGAGTCGGTTCTGTTTACATGCTGACCGCCCGCGCCTGATGCCCGATACGTATCAATGCGTAAATCTGACGGGTTAATATCTATTTCGATATTGTCATCAATCTCCGGATACACAAACGCAGAAGAAAAAGACGTATGGCGTCGATTACCCGAATCGAAAGGCGATTTTCTTACTAACCGGTGAACGCCGGTCTCTGTGCGTAACCAGCCAAACGCATACTCGCCCTGAAACCGCACGGTAACGCTTTTTATGCCGGCTACATCACCTTCAGATAACTCAATGATTTCAGTTTTAAGGCCATGGGATTCCCCCCAACGAAGGTACATCCTTAGCAGCATGTTCGCCCAGTCCTGAGCCTCGGTGCCTCCTGAACCTGCCTGCAAATCAATGTAACAGTCGGCAGCATCATTGGGCCCGGAAAACATTCGGCGAAACTCCAGCTTTTCCAACTTCTGTTGCAGGCCTTCCACCTCGGCTTTGGTCTCTGAAAATGTTTCCTCATCTTCAGCTTCCACTGCCAGTTCCAGCAGACCTTCCACATCCTCTGCACCCTGCTCCAGTTCATGGATGGTTTTTACCACCTGCTCCAAAGCAACTTTTTCTTTCCCCAGATTCTGGGCATAGTCCGGATCATTCCAGACATCAGGATTTTCAAGTTCCCGATTAACTTCTTCTAACCGCTCTGACTTTGCATCAAAGTCAAAGATACCCCCTAAGAGCCTCGGTACGGCCCCGGATATCAGAAATAGCATTCTGTACAGGATTGATTTCGAACATAATCCGCTTTCGCTTGTTTAATAAGACGGCGAATAGTATCTAAATTACGACTTTTTTAATAGCCGTCACCAAGAAGAAATTAGTCTTTGCTACCACCGGCGGGAATAAAGAGAGGGGCAGAATGGGTGAGCAATCAAGCTCGCTCACCCGGATAACATTAATTACACACTTTCTGACATAGCATGGCCGTGTCTCTACCCAGCCCTTTGAGTTGTTTGATGGTCTTTTCGTCTGACACCTTGTGGTTATCATCCAGCAGACCACTGACTTTTGCGATAGCCTTTTGGTTCGGGGCCACAATCACCCCCATATTTTCCAAAAGCATGCGTAGCACTACCAAGACTCGCAAACCACCAATACTACCGGCCGAAGACGCCATAATCCCGGCCACTTTGCCTTTGTAAGCCTGCATCATCGTTTCATCACCAGTCTGACGGGAGGCCCAGTCCAGTGCATTTTTTAACAGTGCAGGATAGCTGCTGTTATATTCAGGTGAAGCGATAAGAAAGCCATCATGTTTAATCAGTAATTCTTTGAAGGCCTGCGCATTGGCCGGAATGCCTTGTTCAGCTTCGTCATCCTCGTTGAAAATAGGCATAGCATAATCAGCCAGACTGACCATTGTAACTTCAGCACCGGCCTCCTGAGCCCCTTGCACAGCAACATCAAGAATAGCCTGATTGTATGAATGACGACGGGTACTTCCGGCAAATGCTAGTAATTTGGGCATAAATACTCCTTCAAAACAAAAAAAGGCTGTCACCAAAACAGCCTTTTATTAATTAAGTAACATGGGTGTTCCCACATACAAACACAGTTTACATTTTTTCCAGCGTTTCGATACCCAGTAACGATAATCCCAGCGACATCGTGTTGGAAACCAGGGCTGCCAATGCCAGACGACTGTGCCGAACTGCCACCGGCGTATCGTCGCGCAGTATCGGACATGCTTCGTAAAAACTCATAAATGCAGAGGCAAGATCATACAAATAGGCGCATAACACATGGGGGGTCGCATCCCGGGCGACCACATTAATGGTTTCTTCGAACTGCATCAGCTGAACTGCCAACACATGTTCCTGTTTCTCAGCCAATGTTATTTCTACGGGCAGGTCCGCCACGGAAATTCCAGACTTTCTGAAAATACTCTGTACCCGCGTGAATGCATACTGTAGATAAGGCGCTGTGTTACCTTCAAAACTAAGCATACTATCCCAGTTAAACACGTAGTCGGTGGTTCTGTTTTTACTAAGGTCGGCGTACTTGACCGCACCGATACCTACTTTACGCGCCACCTCGTCCAACTCGTCTTCGCTAAGCTCAGAACTGCGCCTGGCGATAAGATCCCGGGCCCGGATTACGGCCTCATCGAGCAAATCCACCAGCTTAACCGTGCCACCGGTGCGGGTTTTAAATGGTTTACCGTCACTGCCCAGCATCATCCCGAATGGACAATGTTCATAAGATTGCTCAGGCGTCATAAACCCTGCTTTACGGCCAACAATTTCTGTTTGCTTAAAGTGATATGCCTGACGCGCATCTGTCAGTATCAGGGTGCGATCAGCATTAAGCTTACCACTACGATAACGCATCGCCGCTAAGTCGGTGGTGGCGTAGAGATAGCCACCGCCAGATTTCTGTACAATAAATACCGCCGGAGTGCCTTCTTTATCGGCAAGCTCAGGCAAAAATACTACCTGCGCGCCCTGATCTTCCACGGCAATTCCCTGCTGTTTCAGCTCAGCTACCACATTAGCCAGATCATCATTGTATGCTGATTCACCCATCACGTGGTCGCGCGTCAGGCTAACATTGAGTTTCTTATAAACTTCTTCACTGTGTTGAATAGAAATATCAATAAACTTTTCCCACAATGACAAACACGCCGGATCGCCACCCTGAAGCTTCACCACAAACTCACGGGCGCGATCGGCAAAACCCTCTTCTTTGTCAAAGCGAACTTTTGCTTCACGATAGAAATCTTCCAGATCAGACAGTGCCGTCTCAGCCATCCAGTTGGCCTGGAGTTTGTCATTAAAATGGGCCAGCAACATACCAAACTGGGTGCCCCAGTCGCCCATGTGGTTCTGGCGAATTACGTTGTGCCCTAAAAACTCCAGCAATTTTACTACGCTATCGCCAATAATCGTGGTACGCAGATGCCCGACGTGCATTTCTTTAGCCAGATTCGGTGACGAATAGTCCACCACCACATTTTGTGCAGGCTGTTTGGCAATTCCCAGACGCGGGTCGTGCAGGGCCAGCTCACACTGATTAGCCAGCCAGTCATCGTTCAGATGGACATTTATAAACCCGGGGCCTGCTACTTCAAGTTTTTGTGCCACGTCATCCAGCTTTACCTGCTCAACAATGTTTTGCGCAATATCCCGAGGCTTTTGTTTTAACTGTTTAGCCAATGCCATGGCGCCGTTGAACTGATACTCCCCGAACTCAGGGCGAGCGCTTCGGGCCACCGGAACCGGTGCATCCTGCACGTTCATTTCTTCCAATGCCTGCCTAAAGCGGCTTACTAATAATGCATGTATGTTCATATTAAAATCTTAGTGCTCGCGAGTTTTAGTAAACTGGATGTCTGGATAGCGCTCCTGCGCCAGTTGCAGATTAACCATGGTAGGTGCGATATAGGTCAAATTGTCACCGCCATCAAGCGCCAGATTCTGTTCAGCCTTGCGACGAAATTCATCCAGCTTTCGTTCGTCGCTGCTATAAACCCAGCGTGCGGTATTAACACTGATGTGCTCATAAAGCGCATCCACATTGTACTCTGCTTTGAGCCGGGCAACGACCACATCAAACTGCAGCACACCCACGGCGCCAACAATGAGATCGTTACTGGTCAACGGGCGGAAAACCTGGACAGCCCCTTCTTCAGCAAGTTGAATAAGGCCCTTTAACAATTGCTTTTGCTTCAACGGATCACGCAGGCGGATCCGCTTGAACAGTTCCGGCGCAAAGTTAGGGATACCGGTGAATTTAAAGTTTTCACCTGAGGTAAATGTATCGCCAATACGAATCGTACCGTGGTTATGCAAACCAATAATATCGCCTGCATAAGCTTCCTCAAGCAACGAGCGGTCACCGGCAAGAAAAGTAAGCGCGTCGGCGATACGGATGTCCTTCCCTATCCGCGAGTGGCGCATCTTCATGCCTTTTTCGTATTTACCGGAAACAATTCGACAAAAGGCAACGCGGTCACGGTGTTTGGGATCCATGTTCGCCTGAATTTTAAATACAAAGCCGCTGAATTCAGGCGAATCGGATTCCACTTTACCGTCTTCTGTTTCTCTGGACTTGGGCGCCGGCGCCCATTCAACCAGACCATCAAGCATATGATCGACACCAAAATTTCCCAGCGCGGTGCCAAAGAAAACCGGGGTCAGCTCTCCTTCCAAAAATAATTCTTCATCAAACTCGTTAGACGCTCCGCGCACCAGTTCCAGTTCATCGCGAAGTATGCCAGCCAGCTCGCTGCCCACAGCGTCATCCAGGTCGGGATTATTTAACCCTTTCACCGTGCGGGTTTGCTGAATGGTATGGCCCTGGCCACTTTGATAAAGAATAGTCTCGTCACGATAGAGGTGATAAATGCCCTTGAAGCCTTTACCGCTGCCGATAGGCCAGGTAATGGGAGCGCACATCATGTTCAATTCGGTCTCAACTTCATCCAGCAGCTCCATAGGATCCCGGATATCACGGTCGAGTTTGTTCATAAACGTAATGATAGGAGTATCCCGTAGTCGGGTAACTTCCATCAGCTTGCGCGTTCGGGCTTCAACCCCTTTTGCCGCGTCAATTACCATCAGACAAGAGTCGACTGCCGTAAGAGTCCGATAAGTATCTTCAGAAAAATCTTCGTGTCCGGGTGTATCCAGCAGATTCACCAGATGATCGGCATAAGGAAACTGCATCACGGAGGTAGTTACCGAGATACCCCGTTCCTTTTCCATTTCCATCCAGTCGGATTTGGCATGCTGACCAGACTTTTTGCCTTTTACCGTACCGGCCTTTTGCAGGGCACGTCCAAATAACAATACTTTTTCCGTGATAGTGGTTTTTCCGGCATCCGGGTGCGATATTATAGCAAAGGTGCGTCGTTTTTGAATTTCGCTCGCTAGCGCGTTATTACTCATGATCTGACTTATTGGTTAGCAGGCAGGCTGGTGTAAGCGCCCGGCCATTAGATTGCAAAATTAATGGGACGAGATTATATAGTGTAAAAGCACTGAAATACACTCGGCCGTTACAAAGTGGTAGGTTTACGGCTGAGAACGCCGCGGGATAAAGCGTAGCTAATAAAAAAGGCACTGTGATTACAGTGCCTTAAAGGATGAAATCAGGGGTATTTATTTAATTTGTCCAATCGCGCGCATTTCATCGTTAAACGCGCGTAACATATGGGCATCGGCTTCGGTTTGTCCCTGTGTTTCTTTCAGGCCGATGGTGCGTGGCCGATCGTTTTGGGCATAACTTGCGCTGTCACAGTACTCGGGTTGCTGAGAACCTGAGATACCTTTGCCTGCCACAAACAGACCGCCCCCCTCTTCTCGCCAGACAGAAAATACCGACTGGTAAACATCGTACATCTGAGAACTTTTAAGCACCTGGTAGTTGAGGTATGACGAAGCACTAAAATCATGGCCGCCTGAATAAGCCGTCAATGAGAGATTATAATCCCGGGCCAGCGCCGCGGCGCGACGAATTGCGTAACGCAAGCCCGGCGCATGGGCATCTTCGTAATACTGACTGGTACCATCGACAAAATTGATCGCGTCGATAAGCATGGCATCTGCACTGGCTACACTAAACTGGTTGGCTGAGTTGTTCACCACGTGGGGATCTACCGCCAGAGAATCTACCAACAGTCCCGGCGCATCGGTATTTTCGAATTCCTGCAACAATAAGCCTTCCAAAAGCATAGCGTTATACTGATGGTCCTTCATAGTGTTGTTAACTGTACCGGATAAAACAGTTACCACTCTATCAGCTTCATTTTGCCAGACGGTGTCGAAAATAGTCTGTATTTCCAGAGTCCGGGCAGCCTGCCAATTGCTGATAAGCATATTCTCTTTTGCCAGCAACGAATAGGTCCCGAGCAACTCACTCCCCATGGCGTCTGGCCAGCGTCGCTTAGCCTGCTCAAGCGCATACGCTCGCCCTTCGCGCTGAGGATATGTACGGCGAGCCAGTTCATTACCCAGCTCAATATACAGAATACGGTTTACATCCAGTGTTTCACTCAACAGCTGGGCAAGTGCCGTTACATATTCATCATCTGCTGCCAGCGGAATATTCAGCCATAAATCTGATATTGATTCGTTCGCCAGGGTAGTCATCGCTTCATAAGGTACCCCTGATATCGCGCCCCAGTGACTGCTTTGCAGCGTACTTCGATTAGACCAGCCGTTTCCGGTAAACAGGGCTATATGTTCCGGTAGTGCATAAAGTGCTGCATCACTGAACATGCTGGTTGTGCGAACCACTTTGCCAGGCTTCAGATAGTCCACATACGCCTGAGAAAAAATACTATCAGCTGCCGCCCCGGGGCGGACCAGAGAAATATTCTTCAGATAATCTCCGGTCTGATCAGGGTCAGTCTCTGTGATAGCCACTTTCAGCGCCCCGGCTCCGGGATACTGCAAACTAATTGTATTATCTGTCTGATCAATGATATCAGCATTTTCAAACCGGAAGGTCCCCTGCCCCTCAAAGCGCAAAGTATATACTCCGGCCTCGTAAGCATTATCCACTGATGAGGTCATTACTGTTGTGTAGATTTCGTCTGCGACTGAGCCATTTTTCAGGGTCATTGTAACAGGCCAGCCATCGGCATCGGTCTGGATTTGTTTTTGATCGTCAGTGTGTAAGGTACCTTCTTTACTGTAAAACCAACCGTGCTCAGATTGCCTAATCGAGGCGTTTGCTGAGCCACCGGATTTCAAAACATCGGAAAACATCCAGGCCGTCATATCGCTGCTTACACCTGAGACCTGATGGCCCAGACGATAACGAGCAGGATCAGCGGTCACATCTTCTGTAAGCTGACCTATGGGAATGCTTTCTTTAGGCAGCTCAACAGGTGCCGGCTCTTCTGCAACATCCTCTGTGGGTAATTCCTCTTTGCTTTCACCGGGTAACGGGTTACTTGGCAAAGGGTTACTTGGCGCCGGTAATGCCCCCGCAATCAATGGTTCGGACTGATTTGGCGCCGGTAATGTTTCAGTGCTTTCACCGCCCGAACCACAGGCAGTAAGTGTTAAAACAGAAAGGCATATACTGGAAAGAAGAAATCGTCTGGTCATAATTACAACACACTTCAATTAGGACATGAAAAGCGACCGGGCTGGTCGATTAGATGTGCTAAGAGTAGCGGTGAAGTAGACAACTGACTAAGGATTGTGGGTATAACAGCTGATACGCCAGTATCGACACTTTTTGAAAAAAAGGCTAAAGGTCAGGCATACATCTTGTAAAACAGCAGCTTATCAGTCTCGCTTTAGGTAAGAAATAATCTATATTCTAAACTTAGGGGCGTTGAGGTGCAGTTCTGCTGTTATCCGGGCGCGATTTGATACTTCATAATCACCGCATCTTCTTTACCTGCAGCGCTATTGTAATAGTTTTTACGCCGCTCCTGCTCGGTAAAACCATAGGATTTGTATAAATTCAAAGCGATATTGTTACTGGCGCGTACCTCTAGCCATAAGGTAGACATCTGCTTTTGGGTACAAATCTGCATAACTTTATCCATCAACATGTTGCCATAGCCAAGACCACGGCAAACTGGCGCCACGCCTATGTCCATAAGCGTTGCTTCATCGGCAACCATAAGAACAATGGCATAACCACAAACACCAGCAGATGAAAGCGTTATTATCTGATAAGGCGGCGTTGTGCAATCGACAAACGTAGCCAGTCGCCATGGGGCAAACGTGACCTGGCAATGAATCTGATAGGCCTGTTCTATGGCATCAGCATCCTGTGTGGCGAGCTGTAAAACCGGCTTTACTGCCACAACAGCTTCCACAGCATTGATTTTTGCTTGGCAGATAATGCTTCAGGCATGACTGGCAGGACGATGGTGGTAGATGATACAGACAACGCTGCGCCAATATGGACAGCAGGAAAAGGTTTGGAAGGATGACACCCCTTCCAGGCCAGTTTGAGATCAGTCACAAATGCGGCATGTTGCTTTTGTTGCTGAGCAGTCAACGGTACTGGCTCCCTCCCATCGGTGCTCTCTGGCATAGCGTTCAGGGATTCACGAAGTTGGGCGACGCGTGCCTGTGAGGTTGCGTTATCCACAGACGCTCTTGTCTCATCCGCAACCTGCGTATCGGCAGCCACAGACGTTACCGCTTTATTATCTGATCCCGCCATTTGGGCAGGCAAATCAAAATTATTGGCGCGTTGCCAGACGCAGATTCCCATCTGTTGCAGGGCGGCGATTTGAGCTTGATTAAGAAACGACATGGCCATTGTGGCTTTAAGATTTGTGCTAACTATACGACAAAAAGAAGGAAAGTGGCAGGGGTGGAGGGACTCGAACCCCCAACCATCGGTTTTGGAGACCGCTGTTCTACCAATTCGAACTACACCCCTAGCGCGAAATGCATTATACGTATGCGTGCTGAAAGGTAAAGACTTTTTAAGATGCCCTTGCGCTAAGTGGTCAGGATTTCGCCATTAATGATAATAAGAGTAAAAACTGGCTAGGACTGGTCAGGATGATTTGCTTTAAGTGCTGCTTCCCATAACGCTTCGGTCACGGCAACTACCTGTTGTTGTTCAGCAAAAAAATGTTCCACAGTGGTATGGCTGATGGTTGTCGCCCTTGCATATTCTTCGATTAACCGCGCGGTTTCTGTCTCATCGAACTGATTGATACTGGCGCAGGAAGCCAGATCAAAAAAACGGTTTCCCATCGCTCCATATTCCCAGTCTACAATTATCATTGGCTCTACCGACTGAACGTGTCCCCACGACAGATCATTGTGGCAAAGGACCAGATGCTCAGCAGGTACATAATCCAAGGCGTACTGACTAATGATCTGATGGGTTTGCCTGACCAACTTATGATCAGGCGCTAACCCTGCCCTTTCAATATAATGATGTAACCTCTGGGGCAAATTCAGGGGGCGCACTGTCACCGGCTGACTATGAATATTGGCTATCACCGCGCCCAGGGTTACAGGAATATCTTTGCCAGCCAGTTCTTGTGCGGGTTGCTTTTCCAACCACTTTTCCACCCACAGATTCTGCGACTGATTCATCCAGACAGGAGACGGGGCGATACTGCGATGAGCCAGTTGTTCTTGCAAAAGATATTGATGGAAACGATTAATACCACTGAATTCATCCCTGGCCAGCGACTTAACCGCATAACAGTTGTGGCCGTCCTCCAGCTGAAAAACCTGATTGACTTCACCAGCTTCGATTTGAGTAAGCCTCGCCTCATCTGATAGCGATAATGCAGGCTTTAATTCTTCAATTATAGACATGTGTTCCATGTTGCAGTTTCCATTGGCCGAGCCATTGCCAGTATCCGTAAACAGAAAATCCTACATATCCAGCAAACAGGCAGGCAGATAAAATCAACCCTGATTGAGCATAAAGATACGCTGAAGCGAGGTTTATGAAAAACCAATACACCCAGTTTTGCAAGACTTTATGTGCCACCATAAACGTTGTCACCACACTCAATACCTGAATACAGGCATCCAGCCACAAAAATTCGTTATTGAACTGCCCTGCCGCAATGGTCGCCAGCCCCCACCCGGCAAGCAGTAAAGTTGGGACTATCGCAAGGTGCCAATACCATGGCAGTGACTGCACGCCGGCTTGCTCCTGCCCGCCTTTTTTCCACTGCAAGTACCCGTAAACAGCCATAATCATATAAAAAAAGTTCAGCAGGGACTGAAATGGCAGGGTAACCTGCCAGAACAGATAGGTGTATATGGCTGTGCTGAGAAATGCGCACAGCCAGCACCAACTGTTTTGTCTTGCCGCCAGCCATACATAGGCAATTGCCAGAACTACCGCCAGCCATTCGGCCAGCGAGGTAGCCAAAATCTGGGCAAAAAATGTATCAGTCATGGTCACGCGACTGCATGGCATCAAAATTTAAAAATTTGGCCACAAATACTGCCTGCCCAACTTCTTCATGGGTACGTTGCATCTCCTGGCCCAGCAAGTTCATCACCTGCTGGTAATCACCCGTTATCTGGGTGCTGGTTGAGCAGGTAGTAACCGCCAACTCATCATAGCTGTTGATACGATCCAGAAATGCTTTGATGGGACCAATAAATTCATTGGCCAGCGGATATAAAGAAAGTTCTACCATTACTTGCATATATTGCTCCTAAAATTGATAACCTACCGTGACACCATACTGACGACCCGGGCCGAGTTGATAGTAAGGCTCTGGCATACCGTAGCCCTCTTCACCATCGCGGGGATCGTTGCTGAATCCACCAAAACCACGCACATAGTAGGTTTTATCGAACAGGTTATTGGCCCATATCGACGCATACCAGTTGCTGTCTTCCCATTTAAGCTGCGTATTTACCAGTGTGGTGGAAGGAGACATCACATCGTGACCGTCTGAGAAACGGTAGCGGTCTTTAAAATCAATATCTGCCTGCCAGGACCACTGGTCAGACAGCAATACTCGGCTAAACAAATTAGCAGTCCAGCGCGGGGCCTGAGCCTGACGCTGTTCAGCGATAAAGTCGCCCCGTGCATTGGTATATTCCTCAAACTTTGCGTCGAGGTAACCGACGCTGCCCTGCAGCTGCCAAATAGCCGTGACAAGCCAGTCAGCTTCTATCTCAACGCCGCGATTGGTGCCTAAATCAGCATTATCAATGATATCAATAAACTCTGGCGTGCCGTCATCACGAATCAGAACATCGTAATCATTGACTTGCGTGTTATCCCGCTGCATATAAAAAATAGCCGCACGAACCGTGGCTTCCGGCACCAGAAACGGTCCTTTCACACCAAGCTCATAATTCCAGTTATACTCTTCATCAAAAAACCGTTCTTCTTCAGTAACACGCTGCGCAGGATTGATACCAGCGCCTTTAAACCCGCGCGAGATACTGGCGTACCATGTGTGCGTGTCCGGCGTATATTGCAGTGCTACTTTTCCACCTACCATATCTGTATCGTATTCACGGCTAAGGCCCTGATTATCGGCATAATCAAAACCATAATTTTCAAACCGCAATCCGGTGGTAATAGAAATGTCAGGGGTAATTTCTGTTACAGTCTCACCATATAACGCTTTTGTTGTTGGCTGGTATTCACTTACAAAATCACCATTAGCGTAGGTATATTCTCTTAACAGATCCTCATCGGTAGCTTTGTACAATGTTCCCACAAGCCAGCTGGTAGTATCGTTAAACAGCAATGCTGAGGGTGAACTGGTAAATCTGACCTCTGCGGTTTGCGTTTCTATACTACGATAATATGCATCAAATGATGTGTATCCGAAAGGATGAAAACCGGTGTATGTCCAGTCCTCATCAAAACCATAATCAAGGTTATGGGAAGCGTGAGTAAGAATACTGGTAAGTGTGCCATATTTATAAAGGGTCGAAAGTTTAGCACTGACCGCGTGAGTTTGTTGTCTGTCGAAACCAGGCTGGTCGGCCAGAGAGGTGCGGGTATTATCCAGTGAGAAGGCGTCGTAGCCGTTATCGATATCATACCAACGATAGTTTACATCAAGTGTGCTGGTATCGCTTAAGTCCCACTGTAAAGCAGCTCTGGCGGCGGTTTCACTAATGTTTGCGGTATCATCCACATTTAAAAATGTGTTGTTAACAAAACCATCGCTGGCATTTTTCACCACTGCCAGGCGATAACGCACGTTATCGGTAATGTCGCTGCCGGTAGCCGCTTCTATCCGATATGCGTCTTTGTTTGCGAGACGGAGTTCTGCGTGACTTTCCTGCTCTTCATCAGGCTGGTTGGAAACGATTTTGATGGCGCCGGCGAGTGCTCCTGTGCCAAATAAAGTAGACTGCGGCCCACGAAAAATTTCCACCTGCTGCGTGTCAAACAAAACACCGGCAGCACCCAGTCCGGAAAAATCGAAGTCATCTACCAGGAAGCTCACTGAAGGATTGATGGGCTCAGCAAATTGTGAGCGCTCACCGATCCCCCGGATCTGCACAAACCGTCCCCGTGATGCGCCTGATGCAAAATTCACATTCGGTGCTACGTTTAATATATCATCAAGAAACGTTGCCTGACGTGCATTCAGTCGGTCATTAGACAATACTGTGGCGCTACTGCTTAACTGGTCAAGGGTTGCCTGTCTAAAATCACCGGTTACAGTGATTCGTTCAATATCCTGCGCCATCAAAGGACTCGATATTGTTAGTAAGGCTGCAAGTATTGCGTTGTATTTCATTAAGGATCTCTTGTCTGATTAGAAAAAGATCCGGTACTGCGGCAGGAAAGCTGGCTGGATTCTATCACCATCCCTACGCCGGTATTATCCGGATCAGGTAAAGGGTTCCCGCGGGTGGCGGATCTCAGCCTAACTGGCACCCCTTGGTATTGCAGAGTCTGAATCTGCAGGCGTGCAGTGTAACAAGTAATGTAGCAGGGTCAATAAAAAACGCCCGCATGAAAGTGACGGCGCGGGCGATAAGAGGTCGGACAGACCAGTTGGTAAACACGTTCATTTTAAGCGGCAACGATAATAATGCGGAATGGCAGATGAACTACTCCACATATCTCGCGGTAGAAGCTATAGAACGTAAACTAATTATAAACAGTGCAGGACTCTGGCAACAGGACACTTGCGGCTGACTATGGGTCAGTTGATGCTGCTGTCTGAAAAAATCCGGCTGACTCTTTCTGAATAATGGAGCAATAATGACATTTCACGGACTCTTCTGGTCGGCGATTATTCGAGCTCTGCTTAGCCTGCGGCGTGATTTACAAATTCAGTCAAACGCTGATGCTAAAGCGTTTGAAAAACTCGCTTCAGTGGAGTCAGAGCGTATTGATGATGATGAATTTGATGCTTTACTAAACGATCTATCCCCTCGTGAACTATGCCAACAGACAGGTCGTTCTCTGGCCGGTTATTTTGATTTCAACAAAATGGGGAATTTGGTGGTGTATATGATATCCACCAAGAATATACAGCGGGCCTTGCAGATGCTCAAACCTCGAAGTGAATCTTTACTCGCCAGCAAAATTACCATCACTCATTCCGAGGTACCGGCACGAATTACTATGCAATGGGATAGTCAGGGAGACATTATCAGAGATGAGTTTTTCTGCTATTTTTTTCTGATTCTGTTCAGGCATATTGCCGGCAGACGTTTTGATTTTGATTCTGTGACACTTCCTGGTAATGGCGCGGGTATATTGGAACCATTGTCCTGCGCCTCATTTACACAGGGAGAGCAAATATGCCTGACATTTTCCCGCAGCTGGTTAACCGAGCCATCGTTTTATCACAGCCCATCTATTGAAACATTGCTGGAACCCGCCCTGGCAATTCGCGCCCCTTCGGTGAAGCAGCAATTACTGGATACCTTCGAGACAGCCCCGATGCCAGCGCGTATCAGGGCTGAATGGGTAGCTAACAAGCTTAATGTCTCACAGGGCGCACTAAGAAAAATGCTCAAAGCTGAAGACATTATTTTCAGTGATTTGCTTAAATCGTTTATTCACGGCCTCTCCTCAGGGCGGCTTCTGCACGGAGAAAAAACTGATGAGGTCGCAGTGGCGCTGGGATTTTCTGACCGCCGGTCGTTTGAGCGAAGTTTTAAAGCGTTCTCAGGCATTAATGCGGGTCAGCTGAGACAGCTTGGGGCACGGTTGCGCTTCTCGCGTGGCAACGATAATTTGCTGACTATTGTGGATAACTTACCGCCTTTACCCGCGACCATTCAGGCTATCATGAGTACCCCTGAAGACAAGCTCACCTTAAAACAAGTGGTCGCGCTTATCCAAAAAGATCCGATATTCCATGCGCATGTCATGAGTAAGGCAGGTAAAGCTGTGTATGGTGGTAGCGTCAGCACGCTGGAACAAGCCGTAGGACGCAATCTGGGACTGACTACAATAAAGCACCTGGCGATGCTTTTTGCAGCGCAGCAACAGCTTAGCGAGCAATGCCGGCATCCCAATATAGAACGGCTAACTGATGCCATGCTATTTAGTACATCAGTATTTGACGCACTTGCTGAAACAAGATTAAACACGACCGAGCGCGAAGATGTGCGTCAACAATTAGTGTTTGGCACCCTCTCATTACTGCTACTTTTCCATGAAGACTGTGTGTTTGCCGATGGTGCGCTCAGAATGTGGCAGGACAGCGATACATTTGCAGATTTTTCAGCCCAGTTATCGCGAGAACTGGGTGTCTGCGTGTACGGCGCATCTTCACTTATGCTCTTAAGATGGGGATTCGGGCATGATACCAACCATGCCCTGTGGCAATTGTGTAAATACATTGAGGCAGCTGACGGAACCAGTGTGCAGGAGGAGATTGTCCAGGCCCATAACCTCGCCTTTTCAGCTCTGGCCAGCCGGAACGGTACCGAATCCTTGCAACATTTTGACGAGCCACTGCGATCCCGGGTAATAGCTTTAAAAGAAAAGTGGGGCTAACCAGCAGATTCCGCCAGTAAATTCAAACTACGCAGCTCTTCATCGGTTTGTGCTTTAAGACTTTCCAGTGTTTTGCCATGGGGGGCTGGCTGGCGTGAAACCGGGTCAACCTTAACAAATACAATATCATCGGCCAGACATATCGTCTTCTTGGTGGCTTTATTACGCACCAGGCAACTTACCGTGATAGACGACCGGCCGACTGCTTTTGTCGCTAATCCGAATTCAACGATATCTCCCTGCATAGCTGGCGATTCAAAACTAATTTCACCAATATGCTTAGTGACCAGACAATTGGTTTCAAGCTGACATATGGCATAGATTGCAGATTCTTCGTCAATCCACTCAAGCGCACGTCCCCCAAAAAGCGAGTCAGCATAGTTAAGATCATTGGGCATCACTAAACGGCGTGATAAAAAACGCATTCGAATTCCTTAAGATTAATAGGTTAAACTTCAGCTTTCATTATACGGTAAAAATAGGCTGATGGCTTTTACGAACCTGATTGATTGGCTGCGCTACCCTGAATCCGCGACGGCACCACGTTATCATCGGCAGTTATTACTGTATCCGATGGAAACAGATGTCTATGAATCGGTCAATTGTCTGCTCCAGGCGTTACCCGAGACTATCAGGATCGCTCTGCTTGGTTGCGCGGTTGCAAAGGATACATACCCTACTGTGACGCAGAGCGATTTGCGTCATTACAAAAATCTCCTCGGTCAGGAATTTGATATTGGCATTTACAACGCCTACGAGGGATTTCATCCCAACGCATTACTGGCACTGGCAGGTACGCTACGTCGTGCCGGTAGACTCATAATACTTTGCCCGCCTCTTGCACAATGGCCAACGCACAGCAGTGTTACCCGACCACGGTTTCTGAGTTATGGCTGCACACTGAGTAAAAGTTATTTTATCGAGCAATTTATCCAACAAGTAATGGGAGAGCCTTCGGTAGCTGTGTTTGAAGCGGGGCGGCTACGCTTACCCGTTTTACCCGTTGACGAACACAGTGTGGCAGGCCCTGACAATCCAATCTTTGCAACTCGGGACCAAGAGAATATCTATACCAGTATCCTTGCAGATATAGGTAATAATCTTCCACTTTGTGTTCTTACCGCGCCACGTGGAAGAGGTAAGTCAGCATTAGCCGGATTAATCTGCGGTGCACTAATTCACAAAGCAATGAAATTGCGGCTGATTAGCCCTTTGCATCAAAGCCAGACTGTTTTTTACCGTCATCTGGCACAAAGCCTCGCGACTACTGAAGAAAAAGCAAAATGCCTGGTGCCATGGCTTCCTCCGGATCATCCTGATATTACCGCTGATATCGCCGACATTCTGATTGTAGATGAGGCTGCAGCACTGCCCCTGCCTGTGGTACTTCGTATCGTTAATAGTAATGCCCGCTGTTTATTAACCACTACCACGCTGGGTTTTGAGGGTTCGGGCCTGGGCTTTTTACACAAATTTCTGGCGCCCAGACTTCACCATGGTTCACTGGCTCATTTTGAACTGCATGAGCCTGTCAGATGGGCCAGTGATGATCCGGTAGAAAAATTATTGGACCGCTGTTTATTGTTTATACCATCGCAAATACCGATGCAGCTATCCAGCGAGAATATTTTATTTGAAAGGGTCCGCGCTGAGCAATTAACCTTTGAAAAACTGGCAGAAGTGTTTCACTTACTTCACGAATCACATTATCAAACCTCCCCTGATGATCTGATGAGACTTACTGATGCACCGGATATTATTTTTATCCTCGCCAAAAGTGACGGGCATTTGATTGGCGCGGCGGTTATCAATATCGAAGGGGGAGCATGTCTTACTGGACTCGCACAAGCGATCGCAAGTGGCCAGCGGCGAATACAGGGACATCTCAGTGCACAAAGTATTGCGCTAGTTTGCGCTCAGCCGGAATTTGCAAATCAGGTATACTGGCGTATCAACCGAATTGCTGTGCACCCTTCTTTCAGGCGACAGAGAATTGGCAAAAAGATGGTCAGATATATCGCTGACTTGGCTGAAAGCCACAATGTAGACTGGTTAAGCTGTTCATATGGCTCGACACATTCGGTAGATCGGTTCTGGGAGGATTGCGGCTTCACTATAGCCAGAAAAGGCAACAAGCAAGACAAAGCGAGCGGTCAGGTAAGTAATCTTATTGTACAACCACTCAGTAATACCGCCCACAACAAATTATCACTTATCTACGGACTACACCTGTTTGACAAAGCCGATTCAGACGATGAGCTATGCCAGAGCGTAAACGATTTTGGCCTCCACACTGTTATAGCAAACCGTCTAAATGCGTACCTGAAAGGCTCTCGGAATCGGTATCAGACAGGTAATGCATTACGATATGCCTTTTTAAAACGCGAACAGGCGTCTAAAGCGCCACTTCCGGTTATGGTCGCCATGTACATAGAAAGGGTAACTGAACATAAAATTATCGAAAAATTTAAGCTGGCAGGAAAAAAGGGGCTTGAGCGAAAAATCAGACTAGAGGCGGAACAACTATTAGCAGACAGGTGAAATAGAAAACCGACTAATTAAACATCGCTGTTTGTCAGACATAAATCACAAAAGCTTTTCATCGTTTTACAAGCAAAAAAAAAGCCCCGTAATGGGGCTTTTTGTTAAATATCAATATTCCGGTTTTTAGCCTTTTCCTTGATGTAGGGTTCCCATGCTAAGGCGTTACGCCGCATAGAACTCTCTTTTTTCGCTAACTGATTATACTTCCAGGCTTCTTTGTAGTTACCCTGGTAGAAATGCGCTTCCATCAAAGAGAAATTAATTTTCCCTTCTTCTTCAGCACCACGGTCAAGAGCATTATTCAACGCTTTAACCGCACCTTTATAATCTTCAGCAACAAGCAAAAGTGTACCCTGTTTCTGGAAATCTTCTGGATCCGAACTTAGTTCACCCGCTTTACCGTAGTAATTGGCGGCTATATCATAGTTCTTGGCCTGGTGGTAAGAGTTAGCAATGTTTCGCATCATCGCCTCATCTTTTTTGATATCACCAGATTCCAGGTGCTTTTCCAAAGTTACAGCAGCTTTATACGGAATACCGTTAGTGGAATACAACTGTGCAAGATTCTTAAACTGAGACTCTTTTTCAAGATAGCCTGCATTATAAGCAATCTCCATCGTCGCCAGCGCGTCATCGTAGTTTTCTACCAACATGTAGAAAACTGCTAACTGCGTCCACCACGTGGGGTTTTCTGGGAAGGTGTTAACCAGCTTCTCTGCCACCTCAACGGTTTCCGGATACATCTTACGCTGATAATAAGACTGAAGCTTAAGCACATAAGGATTCTTGTTCGGCTCTTCGTAAAGCTCAATGGCTCTATTAGCCGGCTCAATTACCTTATCCAGTTCCTTTGTCTCAAAATACGACTGGGCCATACGGACATAGACATCAGGATCTTCCTTACACGTAAAGTCCATCCACTTGTTATACCACTCGATGGCTTCTGCGTAGTTTTCTTCCCGAAGATTCAGGTTCGCAACCAGTTGCAGCGTTTGAGCATGCTCAGTGTCATTAAGGATCTTCGTATCAACAGCATCAGTTAAGTAGCGTAACGCCTCATCCGACTTTTTCTCATCTGAGGCAAGCAAATTACCAATAAAGCGGCCTACATAGGCCTTGTCAAAGTCATCGGATGCATCGATATCATAAAGAATATCCAATGCTTCCTGAACCTTGTCTTCATTGTAAGCTTCAAACGCTCGCTGAACTTTTTTACCAGCCCGCTCACCAACCAGCTTAGTTTTGCCCTTTTCATAACCGGGGCAAACTACCGCAGCACTAGACTGCGCCAGGACAGGTGTTGCAAATGTGCCTGCTAAACCCACTACCAAAGCAAGTGCTGACATTTTGAATGCTTTTTTCATCATGATCATTGCTCCAGTTTAAAGTCTAGCTGAACGAACATATTAGTTTGCTTAACACGTTTACCATCAACAATTTTTGGCTTGTACTTCCATTTACTTAACGCTCGACGCGCTTCACGGTCAAAGATACGCTTTGGATCCGCATCGATAACTTCGATGTCATCTACGCCGCCTTGTTCATTAATAGTAAATGATAGCTTAACCCAACCTTCCCGGCCATCTCGAGCAGCCTGTGGCGGATATTTAGGGTCAATACGAACAATTGGTGTCGCTTCACCATCTTGCTGCATTGCACCTACTGCACCAATGTTTGCACCAACACCACCTGTATCAACAGACGGAACAGCTAAGCTGAAACCACCTGCATCTGGCTCCGCAGCGTCCGGCTCAACAGGCTGTTGCTTCGGTGGCTGTTGAGGCGGTGGCGGCGGTGGAGGAGGCGTACGCTGACGAGTTTGCGTGTCAGAGTCTGGCTCCTGCATAATCACATCAATCACTGGAGCTTCGGGTATTTCATCCGCTGGACGCTCTGTGTTGCTTATTAACATTGCCATCACGACAAATAATCCAAAAGCAACCGCCGCGCCTAATAATATAGAAACGATAACTCGAACCATCTTATCCCCTTGCTGCTACTGATATGCGATCAACACCGGCAGCTTTAATCTGGTCCATGACTTTCACTACAGTACCGTGTTTGGCCTTAACGTCAGCCTGGATGATAACGTAATCAGTCGGCTGTTCCGTCAACAACCGTTCGATGTTTGCTCTAACACTATCTACAGACACCTCACGCTTGTCCAGCCAAACACTACCGTCGTCTGTAATAGCGACGAAGATATTGGCATTTTTGCGCATGGTGGCCTGATCTGCATCAGGCTTGTTAACTTCAATACCTGCTTCTTTAACGAAAACAGTAGTAACGATGAAGAAAATAAGCATGATAAATACAACGTCAAGCATTGGCGTCATATCAATCTGCGCATCTTCCTCTTCAGTTCTGACTTTCCGCGCCATAATATCTCTCTCTAGTGATGTGGCAGGCTATCTACCAAGCCTTCTCTTGCCATCTTAGCTTTGGCTTCGAGACGAGAACTGATAAATAGTCCCGACAAAGCTGCAACCATACCGGCCATTGTCGGAATTGTTGCCATCGAAATACCAGAAGCCATCAAACGAGCGTTGCTAGTACCTTGCGTTGCCATGGTTTCGAAAACACTAATCATGCCGGTAACTGTACCTAACAGTCCAATTAGCGGGCACATTGCCACCAACGTACGGATGATTAGCATACGTGCGTCTAAACCGTCTGACGCTTCAGAAATCCAAGCTTCACGGATTCTATGCGCATACCAAGAGGTCGTATCAGAGCGGGCGTCCCATTTGGCGATAATATCTTTCTTCACCTTTGGGAAGACTGCTGTGATGTACCAATAGCGCTCAATCATTAATACCCACATTAGAAAGAGCGCGGCAGCGACAAAATAAAGCACGTCGCCACCGGTAGCGATAAATTCCCTGACAGATTCCCATAATCCAATCAGGCTATTCATATTACGCTTTCCCCGTCTCTTTATGAGCTGCGATGATACCCGCGGTTTGCTCATCAAGAATGTGGATGATTGATTTGCTGCGCGAAGCAACAATGCTGTGTGTCAAAATCAATGGCAATGCCGCAATGATACCCATCGCCGTTGTTATAAGAGCCATTGAGATACTACCTGCCATTAGTTTAGGGTCGCCCGTACCAAACAGTGTGATTGTCTGGAACGTTGCAATCATACCTATTACGGTACCTAACAGACCTAATAGCGGTGCGATAGCAGCAAAGATCTTGATAATGTTGATACCACTTTCGATAGAAGGCAGCTCTTTAAGAATTGCTTCATCCAGTTTCAGTTCAAGGTTTTCCACATCACTGCTTTTATTAGACTGATAAACTTTAAGAACACGGCCTAACGGGTTACCAGTAGATGGATTGCCTGGGTTTTTCAACTGCGACTTAATCTTACTTCCGGTAATAGAAAGTGTGACAAGCTTATAGATACCAATCAACAGACCAACTATCAGCATGACAGTGATTGTGTAGCCTACCGGACCACCTGCATGATAACGCTCTTCCCATGTTGCTTTTTCTTTAAGCAACCCAAGAATTGCACCTTGCGAAGGATCAGCATAAAAAGGAACAGTACCTGAGGTCGCTTCAGCAAGCTCCTCAGCACTGGACGCTAAATATCCTTCAGGCTGACGTCCAAGCGGTTGAACCACGTCATTTTCCGCATCATAGGAAAGATAGCCCTGGTCACTTACCAGGTTAAATGTACCTACACGCACTACTTCATGCTGACTGCTACCACCATCAAGGTCTACAACTTCAGTAGTAAAACGATCAATCTGACCGCCCTGAGTCATTTCTGTCTGTAGAGCAAACCACAGATCTTCAAGTTCTTGCATGTTAGGAAGGCCCTGAGACTCTTCAGACATTTTTGCAAGGAACTCATCACGATTAGGATATTGCGCACTTACAATTGATGTAGATACACGACCATAGGCTTCTGAAGCAGCCTGACGTACAACACCGAACATTTCGCCCAGCGTACCAGTCGCTTGCTCAAGCTCAGATGATTTTTCATTCAATGTGGTTTCATTGTCAGAAAATTGCTGTTGTAAACGATCGCCACGATCCTGCTCGGCCTGAAGGTCAGACTGGGCTTGACGAAGCAATGCTTGTTTATCCGCACGCTCAGAACGGAACTCTGCTTCGCGATCTTCATTGATGCGCGCCTCAGAGACACGATTCTTCTTTACCTGCTCCAACAGATCTTGCAGGCTGGCAGCTTCCTGTGCCTGCGCGCCGGTTGAAATAACCGCCATAGTTGCAGCGGCTACAAGAGATTTAAATACTTGTTTCATTAAAACTTACTCCGCTGCTTTGATTGGTAATTTGATAAGGTCTGGGGTTTTCACACCGTTGGCCATTTTCACAGCGTCAACAACCGATGCCAGATAATCATCACCCAAAGCTTTCCACTGACGCTCTTCGTTATCCCACACCCACGCACTGGTCTGATCCAGTGACAGTGCTAAGAAAGCGGTACGTCCAAGATTAAAGAAATCAACCGTGTTTTCAGTACCATTAGCATTGATGGTGCCTTGATAAGAAGACATCTTTGTACCGTATTCAACTTCAACCAAATAGGCTTCGATTACCTGACGGAACTGTTCTGATACGGTCACATTCGAATTAGCCATCAAATCGCGCAGACGCTGAATGCGTTCGCGGCGCTCTTCAAGATAAATTGGAATATCCAGTTCAACAAACTTTTCCAGGCTGTCGATCATACGGAACATCAGAGGAACAATGCCTTGCTTTGTTTCTTCGATGCTGTCGATCTGACGCTGAAGTGAGTCTATGCTGCGCTGCTGATCTTCTACCAGGCTCGCAATATAGTCGTTGTAAACTTTCAGGTTCTCTGTTTGATCAACAGTTGAACGATACTCGACCAACAACTCTTGTGACTGTTCAAACAGTGCGTTTATTTTTTCTTGAGATTTCGCTGCAGCCGCGTGAATCTTAGCTTCTTCTTTTTGAAGATCGTTAAGAGTAACTGCAGAGACGGCTGCACTGCCAGACAGTGCAAATGCACCCATGACAGTAGAAGCAATAAGAGTTCTCTTGCTCATCTTGGACATAGTTCCCAACCAAATTTCTTTTTTAAATCCTCGCTGTGCTAATCACAGCAAGGGGCGTATAAACTTTGCTTTTTTGCTTTTAGAAGGTAGCTGCCAATACATACATACCAGCACTACGAATCCCTAATAGTCACATGGAACAGATTACAGAGTCAAGTAACACCGTCTTTACACAGTGTTTCGCACGGTGCGCAGACAGAATGTGAACATTTAGTAACCAAAAGAATAGTACCCATTTGTACTTGCCAATGTCGTAAATTTGCCATCCATGAGACACTTATAAAACTCAGACTGGTAATAAAATCAGATTTTCTGCTCAAGCTATATTAAATAAAGCTGTAATTTAATTACTTTTTTTCACATTTTTGAGTCCAGCTTCGTTACAACTTGTTTACCCTGTTAGTGGCTTCCGTTGTTATTCGGTAAATGAAAGTCGATAGAACAACTGTTTTTTTAACCTTACTTTTCATTTAATAGACAGAAAACACGTGCCGCGGTTCCACGCTGGTCGTTTGCACCAATAACAAGCACGTTGCTGGCTATTAAATGTACTAAATATTCTGAAGCACGTCACTGCTGTAAACATTAACTTTTATCGCTAATGCCACTTGCTATTTCACACCAAACCAACCTGTCAGGGCATACCGAGCGGACTTAGCAAATGGGGTTACGTAAGTAACACTATGAATATTTTTAACCCCGAACAGGCTCAGTGTATTAAATTCTGGTGTCCAGCTTTCAGTGCTGGTTCCATCGGTGTCAAAAAACTGAAGTAACCCGCCCCAGTCTGGATGCCACACAGGCGACAAATTGAAAACATACGCTAATCTTCGCCCTTCTGACTCAACAATATCATTGTGGCGGGTGATAAACTGGCCTGGTAAAAAACGCGTAGCCTGCATACTGGCATAGTTTATTTCGCTATAACCTGAAAGTTTTCGCATTTCAGTGAGAAAAGATTCTGAATTTAATGTTTCAAACGCGTATTTCAGCGCTGAATTTTGCTCATTTTCGTCGACTTTTTTTCTACCATAAATGAAGCCTTTTCCATCCGCTGCGTTTGCCATTATCTGTTGACGAATTTCCCGTTTTCTTTTATCTGGCAACTGGGACCAAGCCTCATCAGAAAGCATAACATTCTGGTTTTCAAAGAAGAGCGCGGTCTCAAAGCTCACATCTTGCTGCAGCGTAGTAGACAGCGACTTACTGGTCTCAGCGCTCAAGACTGATGTTACCCGCAACCGCTCTTTTGCAAACGCATCTTTAAAATCGCTAATCCTAAGCTGGGTATGTAAAAATGATGACATCACTTTCCTCTTCTTTTTGTTTTACTCCGATTCGTGAGAAACCAGGTACGGTTTATCGGCCTTTGCTCATCGCTCACTCACCCAAATTAATTCATAGCGATATCAAAGGCTATGGTTAGCCTGTTCTGGTCACTTTCAAAAGGCAGGGTGCCATGCCAAACATGAGAAGGGAAAAGAACCAGTTTGCCGCGCTCCGGCAGAACGCTGTATTCTGGGTTTTCCTCGCCTGTGGCAAGAAACTCGGGAATGCCAAACGCGAGATGTCCCTGTAGGTCTGATGTCCCTATTTCCTGCGGCAAGTCAATATAAAAGACAGCGCTCAATGCTCCCTCCGGATGGATATGATACTGATGTTTACCGTCGCGCTTTAAGCTCACTGACCAGCCCTCCAATACTGTATAACGACGATTTGCAAAAGAAAAACCACTGATATAATGCGTGGCTTTATTATGAACAGCATCAATATACCTATCTACAGACTGGTGGATAAATGACAGCAATTCTGTGGAAGCAGGATTGTCTGCATCATACAATACATTGGAGATTTGTGTGCCCCCATTAACAGATTGAGATTGGGGATGGGTGGCATGTTGGTGTCTTGCTTCCAAATAGCGCTTTAGTGCTTCCAGCGTATCTGATGACTCAGCGGTGTCTGCAAATCGAAATTCTTTGACTAAGGCTTCGTAGTCAGCTTTTACTGACACCGGATCGCAAGGCTGACAATATTTTAAAGCATGCTCAAGCGCTTTGGTTTCGATGGAAAAGTGTTGCTGTTTTTTCAGAATTGAAAGCGTATGGCGGGCATTCTGCCATTGCTGGTCCTGAATGTAGCGTTTTGCCAGTTCAGGCTTTAACGCTATATGCGTATCCTCTTGTGCCAGCAATGCAAGCGCTTTGGAGCGGTCATGTTCCCATAACAGGCGAGATTTAATTTTTATAATATCAACGTGATGCTGAAGCTCGCCGGGCGCCTCATCCAGGATGCGCTGTGCTTCTTCATTCTGCCCCTCACTGATAAGTGCTTCGCATAATTTACCGTACACTGGTGCTTGTAGGGGATTATGCTCAATACATTGGAATAAAGGCTGCAGGTACGTCTCTTTTTCGCCAAGCTCGTATAATGTAGAGGAAAGGTATATGTATGCTCTGATATCATCAGGCTGCAAGGCTATCGCCTGATTAAAGTCGTCCCTGGCCAGGTTTTTTCTGTCAAGGTTATAGTAGGAAACCCCACGATTAAAAATCACATCGAATGTTATGGAACCTGCGTCTGTCAAGCGCTCGTAAATATTTAGCGCACGATGATACTGGCCCACTTTGTCCAGCGATAATGCCAGTAAATACTGACTTTCATCATCTTTTGGTGATATAGAACAGACATAGTCAAAATACTTTGCCGCCAAATGAAAGTGTTTTTGAATAAATGCCTGTTTACCTATCTCCATTATCTGCCAGGATTTTAGCTGAGCGGGGTCAAGCTTATGCGCACTTTTGTCGTACTCAACGCATTTAACATAGAGCTTGAAGCACTTTTTGTTATTCAAATGCTTTTGAAGGGCTGTGCGGACTTCATCATATTTGTTTAGCGCATAAAGATTTTTCGCAAAGGCATAAGCAATGTCGCCGTTGTCTGGTACGGCCTTAAATGCGAAAGCAAGTAACGGTTCTGCTTTTGAGAACGTCTGTTTTTCATGATAAAGAGACCCCAGAAGATAATGACAGTTAACATCTTTTGGGTGGCTGTTCATAAGTTCAAGATAAAGCTTTTCAGCTTCATCGAACCTTTTAGCTTTATGTAGTTTAATTGCTGAAGTGAGTTTTTGCGCTAGCACTTTTTGCCCCTCACTGACCACGCTACAGGTTCATTTTGACTTGAAATATACAGGGGTTGGATAGCCAGATTATCTTTGATACCGCCCAGAAAGCACATATGTTTCACATCATCTTCTGATTTTGCTACCGAAACAATTTCCATCATATTATCTAAAGCCGCCTGCAACTGCTTTTGCATACCTGAGAACCAGTTTCTGACGTCACCCATTGTGTACTTATTGTAGTTACTAAGTAGCTGCGTACTGCCAGCATATAATGCTTCAGGACCGGTGAGAAGATCAGACAAATTAAGCCCGGTCTGCGCCCATATTCCTTTTGCCTCATTTGTTAACGTTTCCTGAAGTCTGGCACTGCGCTCATGTAATTCACCAAGACGTGCGCATACATCGTATTGTAAGAGAGATTGAATCTGTTCGCCTTCCGCCTTGTATTTATTGTAAATGTAGCCGGATTTTTTGTGTACCAGAGCTGCAAAATTCCCCCCCGGTAGCAATGTATCAAATGCACCTTGCACGTGCTCATCATCTAAATACTCTATACCAAACTGGCTGACTAACTGTTCGATAAAGGGTTTTTTATATTGCAGTAACCTCTCGTTTGATACTTCCGAGGCGTGTGGATATTTTTTTAAAACCTTACTTCTAGCAATGGGTGAACCATCATGCGCGTAAAGAGTATATGCATTAGCATTTTTAATAGCGTCAAAAACAGCACCCGCCCCGCAGGCGACATCTAAAACTACTGCCTTTTCAGCTAGATTTTCAAATACAGACGCCCAAAAGTCGCATATCTCCACACGACTCTGTCCTAAATGATTGGAAAAAACAGGCGTGTTCGGATTGTTATTTTGCCAGTATGAATCCCATGCTTGCATATACATTTCCACAAAATTTTTTGAATAATGAATAAACGTTATTTCTAAAGACATGTTCTGAGTTGCGAGACGCTTTTGAGGCAAGTGAAAGGAATAAAGCTGTAGCGTATTTCTGTGTGCTCGGGTTTGCTAGTTTCTTTCCTTACATCAAAAAAAGGCCAGCGAAATGCTGGCCTTTCCACACTATCATCAAATGATAGTAATACTCATGTCGCTTAGAAGCGCGCTGTTACACCAACAAAGTATGTGCGTCCGAAAACGTCATATGTCGCAGGCCAGGTGTTTGACTGTTCTGCGTTACCACCAAATGCTGGCGGCTCTTTGTCAAGCAAGTTACGAACACCGGCATTCAGACGGAAGTTTTCATTCAGGTGATAGTTACCTGAAAAATCAAAGTAGCTGAATGAACCAGTTTCTTCACGGAAGTATTGTGTTTCCTGGTCATCATCGTCGGTAGAACCGATGAATCTCCACAGAAGCTGAACATCAAAGTCATCCATGCCCCAGCCTACAGTCATACGATGCGAGTATTCAGTAGTTGGTTCGCCACATACGTTACCAAATTGGCCAGTACAGTCGACCTGGAACGGACCGGGATAAGTGGTAGAGCTCTCATCAAGGATGGTACCCAGATAGTTGATGCTCATATTTCCACCAGCTACTTCCATGCTGTAATCAGTAATGATGTCAAAACCGGTAAGTTTAGTTACCGCAGTGTTTTCGTTACCAGCAAGAACCTGTTGGATTGAACCATCTTCACGACGTGTGATTGCGTCACACTGAGGAGAACCTACACCACCTGTAGGTGAGGTGTAACAAGTACTCAGAATGTTGGCAACACCGCCAGAGAAGGTTGCGATAGCATCTTCGATTTCAATATCGAAATAATCAACAGAGATACTCAGGTTATCTGTTGGTGTTACAACCAAACCGATTGTCAATGTATCTGCTTCTTCTTCTTTCAGATCTTCATTACCAACAAAGATACCCGGCGTTTGACCTGAAACAGCGTTAAGCGTGCTGGTGAAAACTGAGTCAGCCGGCGCGCCTGTTGCTTCACAAATCGCGCGGATAGCATCTGCATTGGCGCTATCGGCATTACCGCTTGCTGCTGAACAAGGATCTTCTGCTGAAGGGAAACCCTGCGCTTCAGGCTGGAACAACTCACCGATATTCGGCGCTCTTACCGCACGGTTAAAACCAGCACGAGCTCGAACCATATCGTTTACAGTCCACGAACCAGCAATTTTAAATGCGGTAGTTCCGCCCACTGTTGACCAGTCTGCATAACAGTATGCTAGTTCCAAATCAACCACTTCGGCAAATTCTACGCCTTCAAGCAGAGGAATATAGGCTTCCGCAAAGTATTCATTTACATCGAATCCACCAGAAACTGCAGGAGAACCGTTAAATCCGGCTATTGTACTTGCTGCCAGATCCTGTGACGGGTCAAAAGAGAAATCTTCTTCACGGTGCTCAAAACCAAATGCCAGACCGATAGGACCTGCTGGTAGTTCTAACCAACCAGAAGAGTCACCGGTTACGTTAAATGCAGCAAGTTTTTGCTCGTAGGTAGAATCAGCGTTAACACGGGTACGCAGGAACTGTGCAGCGTCTTCAGAAATGTTACCTTCACCGTACAGGTTAAGAGGTGAACAACCTGTCAGACCACCATTTGCACTGGTATCCGCACAGCTTGGGTTGCCGTCAGCGTCCAGAATTACGTCACCATTTTCGTCGGTGGCCAGCAACAATGCCTGGTCGAAACGACCACGGTTAACGTTACCTTCCTGGATAGAGTTCTGGGTTACACGGCCAACCTGGAAGTAACCATCGTACATCCATACTGAATCACCGATTGCACCACGAATACCAGCAAGCATCGAGTACATTTGGCTATCATCTTCAACCTGACGAGGACCAACCTCAAGCAGACGACGACGCAGGAACGCACGGCCCTGATCATCAATACCGTCACCATCTGTATCTACGCCCTGACCAAACGCATCAGAAATAATTTGTTGGGCACCAGAATCAATGAACGGGTTACCGTCCAGCGTAAAAGTAGAAGTCTGGAAAATAGGCGTTGCAGCCAGCTGCTGAGGAACATTACTGTTAGCATAGCTACCACGAACATAAACTTCTGCATCATCGCTAACTTCATAGTGCGCCATCGCTGTGATGTTGTGACGCTCTTGTGGAAGCTGCAAGTAGTTTACCGGAGCGAAGTTATAGAAGTCATTTTCATTGCCGCTTTGTACAAACGGTCTGATGGTACCATCAGGATTAAAAATAGCTGCTTCGCCAAAGTTTTCTGGTAATGCACCACTGAAGATAGACGTGCCAGGTACGCCTGACGAACCAAATGGCTCCAGGAAGAAATCACCATTTGCATCAGTTTGGTCATCCAAAGCGACACGTGAGATAGAACGTGAGTCAGCAAATAACGCTTCACGCTCGGTATATTGCATGCTTACAACAGCATTACCCTTACCGTTGTCAAAGTTGCCACCAATTGTCAGAGCGGTATTCCAAATTTCTGCATCGCCCTCTTCGCTTTGCTCATAACTTGAATTTAACTCAACACCCTCAAAGTTCTTTTTAAGCGAAAAGTTAACAACACCGGCAACAGCATCTGAACCATAAACCGCTGATGCACCACCTGTTAGTACTTCAACATTTTCAATAAGCGCGGCTGGAATAGTGTTGATATCCACAGTACCAGCAGATGTTGTAGGAACAGCGCGAACGCCATTGATCAAAACAAGTGTACGAGACGTTCCCAGACCACGTAAGTCAACCGTAGCGATACCGCCGCCAGGGTTGTTAGAAGAGCGATCAAGACCTGGAACAGTCTGTGGAAGTGTATTAAGAAGTGCTTCTGTGTTTACCGAGTTAGTCAGTTCGAACTGCTCAACACCAACAGTAGCAACAGGCGCATTAGTTGCGAAATCCACTTTGCGAATGCGAGAACCTACAACCGAAATTTTCTCGACAGATTGCTCTTCAGCAGAAGCATTTTCTTGTGCAAGAGCAACATTGGATGTCAGAAGCGCAGCTGAAGCCGCACCAAAAGCGCACGCCAGCTTAACTGACTTAGCCAGTCTATTATTTGTAAACATGTATTGTGTCTCCCTGGACCACTAATGCAATTAGTGATTGTAGTGTAAATCGTTAAAACGACTTTTTATTTAAGTAAGACCCTGAGTCTTGAGTTGATAATAACCACATAGAACTTGTGCGGTCAACTGTCTTGCGCATGAGATGAAAAGAAAATTGAACTTTTTTGCATCCCGTTTTTAGCGGTTTTTGTCAATTAATAGTTACACTATGTTTACATTAAGTCCGCCATTTCGTAAGTCACTTTTAAAAATGTAGGAAAGTTACGAAACGAATACGAGCAAAACCGGCGTCTCCAGTTCTGCATAGTGTTTCAGTTCACGTGCATATTTAAACACAAAGAGTTGTAAATAAGAAACAAACAGTTTACAAAGCCAGCAAAGAAATTATTGCTAATAATTTTTCAATGTGTCAGCGAGGTTTCCACATTGTTCATTCATATCTAAAACTGACAAAGGTGTGAAAACTAACAATCTTGTCGGTGAAAATAAAAAAGGCCGGTAAAACCGGCCTTTTTAACTTATTAGTATTTATTTACTTATTCAAAGCGAACCGTAATCCCCGCGTTAACGCGACGGCCAAGCAGATCATATAGTGCATTGAACGTATAACCAGGTGGAACCTTGTTGGTAATGTTTCTCACACCAAGGAACAATTCCATGTTGTCACTCAGGTCATAATTAACACTTACATCGTGGGTCCAGATTGAACCAACAAAGCTGATGTCCTGATCTATACGGGCACGGTTTTTTGGGGAGGCCAGTACTGAAACATTGGTAAGTAATTGTTAGAAGTTACATTCGAAGGTAAAACGTTACTAGCTTCTCAGATTTTTGAAACTAGCAACGTTAATTTTTACTTTAATAAACAAAGTTATTAAAACGCGTGATTTACACGCAAGCTAAATCTACGCCCTAACCTTTCGTCCAATCCAAACTGACCGAAACCAAATGAAGTAGCGCTTAAGTCATCTGCTGTTCTGTCAAACAAATTTCGAACATTCAACTGAATGGTCGTTGATTCACCCAATGTATAACCAACACTTAAATCGTGAATGAATCTTGAAGCATTCTCATTTGTGAAATCACCAGTAAGCGTGTCGTCTTCCTGACGTTCGAAATTATACGAGTAGAGTTGTTGCTCAAGTGAATCAATTAAGGTTCTGTTCTGCCAGCGAACTCGATGGCTAACAAAAAACTCTTGATAAGACCAATTAATATCCACGGTACCATTCCACTCTGGGTCAGCCCAATCGCCAACATCTTCCTGAACTTCAGACGTTGCGGTGGCTTGATTTTCATTGGTAATATTATGTTGTGTGGCTGAGCGAATTCCTAAATTACCCCATTCACCAAAGTCATAGTTATAGAATATGGAAAGCGACACAGCTTCAAAAGTAGCCAAAGCTACGTTAGCAGGGCGGTTACCAGCGCGAACAACCTGAAATTCATCATCTCGAGTAAAGGTTGAACATGCTGCGTCAGTAGGAAAATCTGGAGAATCATAACAGTTGGCGGCAAGTGTCTCGAACTCAACATCATCGATAGCGCCTTCAATTTCCAAGTTATAATAATCTAAGCCAATTTGTAGATTTTCTATAAATTGCGGTGTCCATGCTGTACCAATTGTGTACGATTTACTAGTTTCAGGGTTTAGCTCTGGATTACCTGAAACATAACCGGTTGAAATTGTACCGTCAGAGATAGAGGACGTAAATGTATCAGTATCTATTCCTATGGACTCACAGTTTGCCCTGCGGACATCTGGATTTGGGCCCAAACCTACATAGCGCGCATCACATGGGTCATCGCCCGAAATAAATGACTGCGATAATGGCTGGAACAGTTCATTTATAGACGGGTTACGGAACGCTGTAGCGTATGTTGCACGAAACGACAGATCATCGTTGACTATCCATTTCATGCTCGCCTGAACCACATCTTCTTCAGTAGAGCGGTCAGAAAAACCAGCAGGAGCGTTAGTATTGAACTCTTGGTTGCGGTAAGCACCGCTAAGCTCAAAATATTGAACAAATGGAATATCCATATCAGCCGAGATTACTGGCGCTACCAGCTCAATATAGTACTCATTTGTATCATAGCCGCCGGAAACTGGCCGATCAATGGAACTACGCGTAATTGGCACGCGCCCTCCCAATGCTGGCTCGTATTCGCTTTTTTCAATACGACGCTCTGCTCCGACAACAAAATCTAGAGGGCCTGCAGGCAGTTCAAATAAGGTACTTCCTAAGTTGAAAGTATAAACGGTCTGCATGTTACTAGCCTGTGACATTTGAGAGCCGCCAGTAATGAAGTCCAACGAAGCCGCAGACGCTTGTGAGCCGAATAGATTCAATGGCTGACAGCCATCTAGGAAAGGCAGGTCTTCGTCAGTTAGGCCAGAGCCTGAAGCTTGGGAGTTGAAGCCTTCCAATGTCCCGGCAGCAAGATCAGCATAAGCACCACAGATAACATCACCACGTTGAAAGCCGCCGGTAAAGGCTGCACGCGCGCCTTGCAAGGTTGCTAGCGCGTCATCGAGAGTTTCCAAACCTTGTTCTGAACGGATTTGCTCAAGTAAATCGTCATCAACGCGTCGCGCGTCAACCGCATTAAGAAAGCGGCCATCTACTATTCCTGTAGTTTGGATATTCAAATCCGAGCGACCGTGTACAACAGCAAAGTCCCAGTAGAAGTAACGATCAGCAAGTTCAAAATCGCCTTCTAAAATATTGCTTATGCGCCACGTGTGGGTTTCGTTAGAGTTTCCACCCAACGACACAAGGTCGTTATTAAAGCGGTGAACAGAGAACTGGTCGCCTTCTAGACCAGCTTCTATCAAAGTGTCTCTCGCTTGCGTTGAAAGGAAAGGGTTGTCCAAGCCCAAAGTGATTGCAGCAGACGTACCACCGAAGAAACCAGTTTGGAAGCCACCTTGATTCACTAGCTCCGTACCACTTGTATTCGCATATACTACATCACTGCTGAAACGCAAATTATCAGCGATATCGTAGTTGAAAGATGCATACAAGTTATGACGGCTAGTGGGAGATCGAATCTGGCTCACACTATCGAAAAAGTCAATACCACATATATTGCCACGGCCATCGTTGTAGGTCTCCAGCAGTGCACGACCAGACGGCAATTGGGGTCCAGCCATACATTCTTGAATCTGACCATCACGGGTAAACTCGTAAAAATTTCCGTTAGGCAGAGCACCACTGCCCACACTGGGAGCGAAACCAGCGCCAGCAGGAGTCACTGCGCCAAAATCAGTAAACAGTTGTAGGTTTACTTCATCATAGAACAAAGAAACTGACTGCAAATCTTCGGCGGTGATTTCGCCGTCCCCGTTTATATCATCCGGCTGACCATCGCCATTACGATCTAAATATTCGTTTGTTGTGCCTCCGGAGCCCGGGTTATTATTACATAAAAATTCTTGGTCACAATCCAAAAGACCATCGGTGCGTGTATATTCCACACCAAAGGTAATATTACCACGGCCATTATCAAAATTACCGCCACCTAGCATGCTGAATTGCATTTCTTGCGCATTGCCGTTGTCGTTATCACCGTACTGTGCAGTAACTTCAAAGCCTTCGTAGTCGTCCTTTAAGATGACATTAACCGTACCGCCGATGGCGTCTGCCCCGTATGTGGCCGCACCAGTCAACGGTACTACCTCGATGCGCTCAATTAAAGCTACTGGGATCGTATTAATATCCACCTGACCGCCGCCCAGTGAAGCTGACTGGGAGCTAACCATGCGCCGACCATTAACCAGCGTTAAAGTACGCTGCGTGCCCAAGTCAAAAATATTGGCTTGGTTTTGTCCAGCGTTTTCTGCGTCTTGGTCACCCTCTGGTGTTAAAGAACCCCCAAAAAGTGGCGACTGATTGAGGATATCAGCTGCATTAGTGAAACCGCGAACCTGGATATCTTCGTCACCGAATGAAAAGACCGGTGTACTGTTACTGATTTCAACACGTTGGATCCGTGAACCAGTAACTGTTATTTTTTCAACACCAACTTCCTTAGCCTTAATATCATCTTCGCTTTGAGTTTCCTGCGCAAAAGCGGCGCCAGAAGTTGAAATAGCCAAAGCCGTGCCGAAAGCACAAGCCAGTCTGACAGACTTTGCTACCCGTGAATTGGTAAACATTATTATTTTCTCCCTGGAACGCTAATCCTTTAGCTACAACTATTATTATAATTTGGTGATTATGCGAGGTTTTTTGTACCTCTAAGGGATATTAACCTTAATTTATTTAAAGTTTCAATATGTAAATAGAAGTTAAGTCTATTATTTATTTTTCTAAAATACCGGTCTAGTAAATTTACTACCACCGTCTCCGCGTATATTCTGCACCATGTTTTTAATCAATAAATTCAAACACCTAATTAAATTTTAATCATTCACTTACTAAGGATCCAAACTTACAATAATATAAGGTTTTCCTCATATTCAGGCATAATGGAAGCCAAAGTAATGTTTTACCTGATCAGGCAAAGGGGGAAGCATATCCTTTGGCAGCAGAAAAGTTGCCATGTTGAAAAAGTCTACAAAGATTCGGTTGGATTCCGTGGTTTTTTTGAGGTAGTGGTGGCCTGATGAACCACCGGTACCGATTTTGGTGCCCAACATGCGCTGCACCATCATTGCATGGCGGTAACGCCATATGGTTAATTTTTCATCAATTTCTGTCAGGGCTGTTATCAACTGAAAGGGTACATTGAAAATAGGCTCTTCAGGATATTGTTTGATAAACAACGTCGCGAGCATCGCCTCATGACTCAGCCTGAACGCACCCTCTTCACGCAGTTTTGCGTAAGAATCTTTATCAAAAAGAGCATCAAATGTTTCTCGCGTCCCCTGCCAGTCTTTCAGTTCCTGACGCTTTTCTTTCTCTGTAAGGGTGGGATTTTGTTCTATAGTTTGCTTATCGTTTATGAGTAAATCATCAGCCGCCGTTTTGTAATGCTGCCAAAACGCAAATTCATCTTTTTCCAGCAAGGGCAGCCTGGCTAACCATGCATCAACCAGCTCAAACAAACTCGATTTTTTCTCCAGTTCCTCCAGCAAGGCTCTGTCTTTTTCAGACAATCGGTTGAAAAAGCTTTGCTGATCAAAGTCTATGCGATACTCACGTTTTAAACCCAGCGAAATTTCCAGTGTTTTGAACTGGATTGACTGAAATCCTGAGGCGGGCACCAAATAATCGCGAAAGGCTAAAAACTGCTGGGGTGTCATGGTTTCCATGACACTGATTTGATCGTTCATCAGTTGCTGAATCTGAATGATCCGGTGAAGCCGGTGCACTACACCAATAAGTTGATCATCCGGCATTTTAGGCTGGCTGAACGTATCAATAACGGCGTTTAACTCGTGCAAGACCTGCTTAAACCAAAGTTCATACACCTGGTGCACAATTATAAACAGCATTTCATCATGAGCCGGCTCACCGTACTTTTCACTTTCAAAAGCCTGGGCGCCAAGAATTTTGTCTAACTGAAGATAATCACCATAGTAAACGGGCGTTTTATTGCGTTTCATCACTTTTACAGGTTGCGAAATTGTCCATTTAGTCTAACACTTTGTTAACAGTACAGACATTGTCTACCGATATCTGTACTTAAACGCTGTAAAACCTTTTGTATCGCACGCAGGATTACTATGAAATTACACAGTGATATTCACAATTATTATGAGCATTTGATTGTGGAAAGAATCAGTGCTCTGGGTTTAGACAAGACCAAATCAACGGACTATCTGGCAGACCTTTGCTGCCTGGCGCTTAATGAAGTACCACCGCGCTATATCCGTTTTGAAGTTGATATGGCTTTTTATCTGCCGCAAAGCGAACGTCAGCAGATGGAAATGAATGTTGATTATGCTTTGAAAAAGTCCAGAGAATTTCTGGATAAAGAAAATAGCAGAGAAGTAGGCATATAGGGTGGCAGGCCCCCAGCCACATCTCGGCACATGAGTCGTCTGCTGCGGCTGCTCCCTTCCGGGCCTGACCGAGTTCACAGAGTATCATTGCGAGAGGACCAAAGGCCTACCATAGACACTACGCTGATACGAAGCGATGCTTCATCTCAGCGGCGCGCATTATGACGAGTTGCGCGCCAAGTTTCAACCCTTGTTTTTAAAACGCTCTTCGGCAATGACATTAGCCACGCGACTAGTGGCTCTGCCTTCGGCATCAGCGCGCTCAAAGATTTCTTTAAGCGTGTCGCCGATTTGGTCAAGATGATCCCGCAGTGCTTCGTTAGAAGATGACATTCTTTGATGATAAATATCAATTACACCGCCAGCGTTGATAACATAGTCAGGCGCGTAAATAATTCCCCGCTCCTGTAATACATCACCAATTTCCTCACGAGCCAGCTGGTTATTGGCTGCACCGGCAATCACCTTGGCTTTAAGGGTAGACAGTGTTTCATCGTTAATTGACGCGCCCATGGCACATGGCGCAACAACATCTACATCCAAGCCATAGATTTCTTCAGGGGCAACCGCTGTTGCACCAAGCTCCTTCACCGCGCGGTCAACGCCTTCAGGATAGATATCTGTTACAAATAATTTGGCCCCGGCGTTGTGCAGATGCTCCGCTAACCGATAACCCACATGACCCATTCCCTGAATAGCTACGCGAACCCCATTGAGATCAGATTTCAGGGCATGTTCAACTGAAGCTTTCACACCCACGAATACACCGTACGCAGTAGAAGGTGCCGGATTGCCATCTGCTGTTTCACCCGCATAATGATACTGCGCTTTTGTTCCGGCGATAAATTCTGACTCTTTAGCCATTATCTGCAGGTCGGTCACTGAGATACCTGAATCCTCAGCTGTAAAATATTTGCCGCCAAGGGAGTCGACAAATTTACCCATAGCCGTCATCATTTCCGGCGTTTTTATTTTTCGGGGATCGCCGATTATAACGGACTTGCCGCCACCAAGCTTAAGATTAGCCATGGCTGACTTATAAGTCATGCCCTTGGATAACCGCAGAACGTCAGTCAGCGCTTCGGCACTATTGATATACGGCCACATGCGGCAACCGCCCAGCGCAGGTCCTAAATTGGTATTGTGAACGGCAATAATGGCGCTAAGTCCTGCCTTTTCGTCATGATAAAACGCAACATGCTCATGGTTATCAAATTCAGAGTGATCGAATACAGACATAGGGCCTCAAATTGTAGTCTTAAGTTTACGAGATTTTACCGATGAATCAGGAGGACATGCCTTGCGATGTTTGTTAATGAATTTAACATACGAAAACATCGATACCGGCAAAAACAGATTGCTATGATGCTTATCCTAGAATCTTTTTCAATATATAATAGCCATCATAAAAGCTTGGAATATTGTACATGAAGTTAGACAAATTTGATCGCGAGATTTTGCGGGTTTTACAGCAAGATGCCACTGTCTCTATGGCAGAGTTGAGTCAGAAGGTTGGTTTATCACATACACCCTGCTGGCGACGGGTGAAACGCATGGAAGCAGACGGCATCATTGTCGGTAAAGTTACTTTGCTGGACAGCAAAAAACTTAACCTAGGCGTATCGGTTTTTATTTTTGTTACACTTAAAAATCATGATGGTGATTCTTTGATTGATTTTGAACAGTCCGTCCAATCCATTGATGAAGTAGTAGAGTGCCATACCACCAGCGGTGAGAAAGATTACCTTTTAAAGGTAGTGGTGGAAAATATAGAGGAATATGAATACCTGCTGAAAAATAAGCTGACCCATCTACCTCTGGTTGACCATCTCAGCTCTACCTTTGCATTGAAGCAGGTTAAAAACACAACGCAACTACCAATTAAAAGCCAGTAGCAATGCATTACTGTACTGCATCAGGCTGATTTTCAGGCTTTGCGTTTGCAAATGCTTCCAGCGCATTGCAGTTTGAATAAATTTTGCTGATCAGAGGAAATGAATCAATGTCGAGCCCGAAGCGTCTGGCATTGTACACCTGCGGAACCAGACAAATATCGGCAAGGGATACCTCAAAATTAAAGCAAAACTGCCCCGCTTGCGTGTGCAGGCGTTGCTCTATGGCCGTAAAGCCGCGTTGGCTCCAGTCCCTTACCCACTGTGCTTGTTCATTTTCATCCGCGCCGAAACGATGAGTCAGTGTTTGTAAAACTCTGAGATTGTTCAGCGGCTGAATGTCACAGGCAAGATCCTGGGCTAAAGCTCTCACTCTCGCCCGTTTTACGGGGTGGACAGGCAGTAGCTGATGAGGCTGCGGATATTTTTCATCCAAATACTCCACAATACTCATCGACTGGTGGAGAATAATATCCTCATCATCGTCTACAAGGGTTGGCACCAGCTGTGCAGGGTTAAGGTGCCTATAGCTTTCAGAGTGTTGCTCTCCGCCTTCCTTCACCAGGTGGACAGGGATATAGTCATAGTCTAATTGCTTCAGGTTAAGAGCAATCCGCACCCGGTACGTTGCGGACGAACGCCAGTATCCATAGAGCTTAAGCGCCATAGCCTGTTTCCTACGCTTTAAGCGGCTTGAGCTGCTGATCGATGGCGCCAAAAATACTGTTGCCCCTGCCATCCAGCATTTCCATATGAATCTTGTCACCAAATTGCATAAACGGCGTCGAAGGGCTGCCGTCGCGAATGGTTTCTATCATACGAATTTCCGCAATGCACGAATAGCCACGGCCGCCCTCGGCCACTGCCGAGCCATGCGCCGTGCCCTGCTTGTTAGAAACGGTCCCTGAGCCGATAATGGCACCAGCACCAAGGTTGCGAGATTTTGCCGCATGAGCAATGAGCTGGCCGAAGTTAAAGGTCATATCCTCACCCGCTTCGGGCTGACCAAATAGTTCACCGTTATAGGTTGTGCGTAGTGGTAGGTGTACCTTGCTATCCTGCCAGGCATCGCCCAGTTCGTCCGGTGTCACGGCTACCGGCGAGAACGCACTGGCTGGTTTTGACTGGAAAAAACCAAAGCCTTTGCCTAACTCACCAGGAATTAGCCCCCTTAACGATACGTCATTGACCAACATTATCAGTCGGATACGTTTTGCCGCCTCTTCCGCTGAACATTGCATGGGAACATCGTCAGTAATCACCGCAACTTCACCTTCAAAGTCTGCGCCCCACTCATCGCTGGGCAGAATAATATCCTCCATCGGCCCGATAAAGTCGTCGGATCCGCCCTGATACATCAGCGGATCTGACCAGAAACTTTCCGGCATTTCTGCGCCTCGGGCTTTTCTAACCAGTTCCACATGATTGACATAGGCACTACCGTCCGCCCACTGATAAGCCCGGGGAAGCGGTGATTCGCAGCGTTGGGGGTTGAACGGCTGTGCCTCGATCTGCTGGTCATTTAATTGCTGATATCGCTGTTTAAGCTGCGGTTCAGTCTGCGCCCAGTTATCCAATGCATATTGCAATGTTGACGCAATGTCACTGATCTCGCAGGCTTGGGTCAAATCCCGGGAGACCAGCATTAGCTGGCCGTCCCGGCTATCATTCCTATAGGTTGCAAACTTCATTTATGTTCCCTGTTTATCTTCGTCGCTGCGCCAGCTGTATACATAGTCCGGGTTTTCTACTGCACTGGCGGCTTCACCAATATCCAATGCATCCCGGGTGTCCAGCATCACCGCAACCTCGTCAGTGAATGTTTTTTTGTGTTGACGGCCGGCTTCAAATGCTTTTGGGTGCGGGCCGTGCGTAAAGCCTGCCGGATGAAAGGTGACCATCCCTTTTTCAATATTGTCACGGCTGAAAAAATCCCCTTCGTGGTAAAAGAGCACTTCGTCATAGTCGTCGTTGTTATGATAAAACGGAACTTTCAACGCGCCGGGATCTGATTCAATTGGCCGGGGCACAAATGTGCAGATAACAAACCGTGCGGCCACAAATGTAGTATGGGCTGAAGGTGGCAAGTGATAACGATGGCTCATCAGCGGCCGGATATCACGCCAGTTGAGTCGCACTACAGTCAGATCCCCATGCCAGCCGATGGCGTCCAGAGGATTATAGGGGTAGGTAATTCTAGATAAACGATTGTGTCGTTTTACCTCTACCTGCCAGCTAGCCTCATCCTGTTGTTGTAAAAACGCAGGATTAATTTGTGGTGTATCCAGCACTGCTGGGTCAAAAATGGCATGCCCCCCAACCATTCCCTTCTCGGGTAACTGGTAAGCATCATTGGTCGCCTCGATCATCAGTATCTGCATCGCAGACTCTGGCACCAGGCGCCACATGGTTGAACGCGGGATAACAATATAGTCGCCTTTAACTACCTGCAGATGCCCAAAATCACAAAACAGATCACCCTGCCCTTCGTGGATAAACAATAAATCATCACCATCAGCATTGCGGGCTAATCGAGGCATGACTTGGGTACAGTGCCACATCCGGTACTGACAGTGCGCGTTGCTTAAAATCACCGGTGCGCTAAAGGGCGATGCGGCGTCCGCAGGGTGATTATTTGCATCCAGTTTATTCAAATCGAACGCCCGTGGCCGCAAATCGCCTTCCCACTCTACCCAGCCGGTGGGCGCATGTTTATGATGCATGTGGGAAGCAGGGCCGAAAAAGCCACTGCGGCCCATTTCCCGCTCGTAGATGCCCTCTTCCGGAAAGTCGGCATGCGCCTGACGTGAATGGCTTCCCTGTGCGGTAGGAAACTTAATCCAGTTACGCATCTTCTTTCTCGCCAGAAATTACGCCACGGCGGATCTGATCTTCCTCAATCGACTCAAACAGTGCTTTGAAGTTACCTTCGCCAAACCCTTCGTTACCTTTGCGCTGAATAATTTCAAAAAATACCGGTCCAATAACTGTATCGGTGAAGATTTGCAGCAAAATGCCATCTTTCATTGGCGCGCCGTCGATCAGAATACGTAAGTCTTTGAGCTTATCCACCGGCTCATCGTGACCGGAAACGCGATCATCGATTGCTTCATAATAGGTATCTGGGGTATCCATAAACTTCATACCACGGTCGCGCAGGTCAGACACGGTTTGATAAATATCGTCAGTGGCCAGAGCAATATGCTGAATCCCTTCGCCTTTGTACTCGCGGATAAACTCTTCAATTTGTGATTTATCATCAGAAGATTCATTGATGGGGATCCGAATTTTGCCGCATGGAGACGTCATCGCCTTACTGACCAAACCCGTAAGCTTACCTTCAATATCAAAATAACGAATTTCACGGAAGTTACCGATACGCTCATAAAAATCAGCCCATACCGCCATATTGCCACGGCGCACGTTATGGGTAAGATGGTCGACAAAATCCAGACCGGAGTTGGCACGTTTCATCCGGGCTGTCCAATCGTCATAAAAATTGAAGTCAACATCATAAATGTTGTCCTCCAAATATCGGTCGACAAAATACAGGGTGCTTTCACCGATTCCGTAAACGGCAGGAATATTAAGCTCCATCGGCCCTAAATTACCGACAAATTGTTTGGCGCCGTTGTCAACCGCATGTTGTAAGGCTTTACCGGCATCTTTTACCCGAAAGGCCATGCCGCATACACTCGGCCCACGTAAGCGGGCAAATTCTTCGGCTTGAGATGCGGGCTCTGCATTGATAATGAAATTGATATCATTCTGCTTGTAAAGCCACACATTTTTAGACTTGTGTTTAGCAACCTCGGCAAAACCCAGAGAAGAAAATAGCTCCTTAAGGGCCTGTATACCCTTATCATCGGCGGCAGTATATTCCACGAACTCAAAACCGTCTGTACCAAGGGGGTTATAGGAATGATCTACATTCGTCATGAGCAAAATCCTTAATCTGTTATTTACAATACATTTACACAATAAACATGATTTACCGGGCTATGGAAAGCCGAGGCATGCAAATAACTGATCGGACAGGTTGACACGATGTGTACAGAGTTTTTGACAGGCAAGATGAGGATAAAATAAGTGCCGGTAGCACGCTCGCTGCAGCTGAGCGGGCGGCTTGCCGGTATCGCCTAACGTGTATTTAAAACTTTACAGTACCTTTATTAATGCCATATTCACGCAATTTATTCGCAATCGCGGTATGGCTAAGACCAAGCTTTTTAGCCAGTTGCCGGGTGCTTGGATAAGATGGATAGAGCCTCTTTAATAAGTCGCGCTCAAATTTTTTGACCTCTTCATCCAGGGTGCCCTGAAAATTTTCATCAATATAGGTGGTGCTGGGCGCACAGCTGGGTAACTGAATATCTTCTTTGGTAATCTCTTTACCATCTAGTAAAGAAAGTGCTCTATACAGTGCATTTTGTAATTGTCTGACGTTGCCCGGCCAGGGATAATTTTGCAGATAGTCCACACAGGACTTACTTAACTTTGCCGGACGCCGCCCCAGTTTTGAACTGTGCTGGACAATAAAGGCTTCTGCCAAAGGCACGATATCCTGCTTGCGTTCTTTAAGAGATGGCATGACCAGCGCCAGTACATTTAGCCGATAGTAAAGCTCTTTTCTGAAAAGACCATCTTCCACAAGCTGTCCCAAATCCCGGCATGTTGTACAGATAAAACGCACATCAATTTTGACCGGTTTATCATCACCCACGCGACGAAATTCACCGTTTTCCATTACCCGTAACAGCTTGGCCTGCAATTGGGTGGACATATCGGCGATTTCGTCAAGAAGCAAGGTACCGCCGGCAGCAAGCTCCAACAACCCAGGTTTGCCTTCCGGCTGATTGAAAGCACCGGCACCGTATCCGAATAACTCTGTTTCTGCCACGCTGTCGGGTAATGAGGCACAATTGAGCGCAAGAAAATCGCCCTCATTACGCCGGCTCGCCTGATGACAGGCCCGCGCAATCATTTCCTTGCCAGTCCCGGTCTCGCCAAATATTAAAATGGGTGCATCCAGATCGGCCACTTTACGCGCCTCTCTGACAGCTTTGTCCATCGCCGGGGATTGCACAACAAACTTGTCAAAGCTGTCGGTTTCCTGCTGATGAAAAGCGGTGAACTGCTGACCCAGCCGCATTTCTGATTTAAGCAAAATAACGGCCCCCGCCATTATCGTACCGTCCTCACCATCGGGTACAATAATAGGTAGCATATCAGCCAGGTAGTCTTGTTGGATGAATTGTACTTTAGACGATGCAGGGCCAATTACTGAAGATTCCAGCCAGCGATGAAAATTAAATCCTTTGACCCATTCAGCGACTTCCTCACCTTTAATAGACTCAACAGACATCTCTAGCCCCGCTGTCACCGCTTCGTTGCACATTAGGATATTGCCCCGGGTGTCGATGGAAAAGACGGGATCAGGCAATGTCTGTAGGATCGCAGAAAGCTGGTTTCGCTCCCTTTCGGCGGGCATGAAAGGGGTGGTTTTAACATCATCGATACCATCAATTCGACGGATCTTGGGCATTAAGTGCTGGAAATCAGCAAATTCTATATTGGGGAAATTGAGAAAGATTTTACCGCCGACATCGATTTCTATACCGCGAAGGTCAATTTCGTGCGCGACCAAAATATCAAGCACATCCTGGGCAATGCCCAGTCTGTCCTGACAACTAATCTCTAAACGCATACACCACTCTAAACTGTAAAGTATTTTTTACAGAATATCACATTTGCATAACATGTGAAGGGTTTTTATAGCTCCCCAGCTAGTTTTGCCCGCTCACCTTTTTCTCTTTGGGCGGAAAGAGTGGCTCGAATAAACCCAGCGTCTTGGCTTGCTGTACCAACGCCATCAGATCCATTTCCGATAGCGTGAACAAATCATCAAACTGCTCCAGAATATAATAAAGCGGCTGCATGATATCTATCCGGTAAGGTGTCCGTAGCGCATCAACAGGCTCCAGCGGTTTACGTACCGGTGTCGCGCTTTCCAGCGCATAGATAGTTTCTCCGGGTGAGGACAAAATACCACCGCCATAGATCCGCAAGCCATCGGCGGTATTTACAAGCCCAAACTCAACAGTAAACCAGTAAAGTCGTGCTAAAAATACGCGATCTTCTTTGCTGGCATTCAGGCCAAGCTTGCCGTAAGTATGAGTGAAATGGGCAAAGGCAGGGTTGGTCAGTAACGGGCAATGCCCGAAGACTTCGTGGAATATATCCGGCTCCTGCAAATAATCGAACTCTTCACGCGTGCGGATAAATGTTGCTACCGGGAACTGTTTGTTAGCTAATAATCGAAAAAACTCTGAAAAATTAATCAGCGCCGGGACCTCTGCGGTTTGCCAGCCAGTTGTCTTTTTCAATTTCTTATTTAATTCTGGCAGTTGCGGTATGCGGTCATTACTTAGCTGAAGAATATCAAGGCCGTCGTGATACTGATCGCAGGCGCGATTTTTAATAAGCTTTATTTGCCGGTCGAACAGTTCAGACCAAACCTGATTCTCTTCATCGCTCCAGTGAATGATGCCGTTGCTATCAGACTCTCTGGACTTATACTGCGTACCTTTCGACATGAAAGAACCTCTGTGATCGTCGTACGTGATAGGTATCAAGTCTATCGAAAAATCGCGTGGGCAAAAGCTTTGTGGCGACGATGCGCAGCGTTGTCACCGTAACAGTTTATTTACATTATCCTGGCGGTTGCTACTGACAAGCCGATAATAGAGGGCGCCAGGTAAGGAATACCTTTCACGCGCTGAAACAAAAAAAGCAGGTGTGACCCTGCCTTTTAAGCGTGTTCTCATCAACAGTTGGTTACAGGCGGTTAATCTCCCGATTAAGCTGATACTCCCGTGACGTGACATATTTTTCCATACTACGCAGGCGTTTTTCGGTTTCATCAAAACGTTGCGAAATGTTGCTGACTGCACGCCTGGGCGAGACGCCGGCCTGCCACACTTTGCTTTTTACCTCAAACCGTTCGTCAATGTCTTTATTGGCTGCATGATTGTGCCACCCTTTGCCTGACGACTGGTGGGTGGTATCGGCAGTACCTTGAGTATAAAGCGTATCGGCTGGCTTCTTTTCCAGAATAAACCAGCAAATAATGTATCCAACAAAGATAAATGAGCCGGCCAGTAAAAAGAACGCCGTAACCACCAAAATTCTGACTAACCACCGCTCCAGGCCAAAATAGTTGGCGATGCCGGCACATACACCCGCAATCTGAGCATGCTCGGTATCGCGATAAAGATGTCGGTTTACTCTCATGCGCGGTTTCTCCACTCCGGGGACTCACTGTCTAATATAGCTTCCAGGGTTTTCACACGCTCTGACATAGACTCGGCCTTTTCCGCCAGTTCATGTAAAGATGCCTGCTCCTCCTGACTGAGTCCCTTGTTGATATGACGCTTACTGCGATAATGCAGAATCAGCCAGATTGGCGCGATAAAAATCATAAATAAGATAATTGGCGCCACTAATATCCCGAGTATAGCTTCGTCCATTGTGTGTACCTCCGTCTAAATAAAATTGCTCACTAGCCCTGCCAACCTGATACCTGTGAGCAAAGTATCAGGTTAGGGCAGTCGGTCTTATTCAGCCGGCTTGTCTTTATTATTCATTTTAGCCTTTAATTTGGCTAATTCCTCATCAATTTTTTCATCCGATTCTAAATCGGCGAACTCATCGTTGAGGGTTTTCTTGCCGAGATCGTAGGCGTCTACCTGCGATTCCAGATCGTCGATTTTACGCTCATATTGCTCAAAGCGTCCCATCGCGGCATCTACCTTGCTGCTATCCAGCGTACGTTTCACATCTAATCGCGAGCTGGCGGTCTTCTGGCGCATGATGATGGTTTTCTGACGAGCTTTGGCATCAGCCAGTTTATCCTGTAACTGACCAATCTCTTCCTGCAGCTTGCTGATCTGTTCATCGACGACACTGAGCTCTTTATTCAATGCCTCAGCAGCTTCTACTGACTTTTTCTTTTCCTGCAATGCCGCCCGGGCTAAATCATCGCGATCTTTACTGAGCGCCAGCTCCGCCTTTGCTTCCCAGTCAGCAGCATCGCTTTCATATTTATTGATTTGCGCGGTGATTTCTTTCTTGCTGGCCAGGGTCTTTGCAGAAGCAGAACGCACTTCTACCAGCGTGTCTTCCATTTCCTGAATGATCAGACGAACCATTTTTTCAGGATCTTCGGCCTTATCCAGCAGGGCGTTGATATTTGAGTTCACTATATCGGTGAAACGCGTGAAAATACCCATATTTATTACCTCAGACTCATGTTAAAAATAATGCGCGTTGGCACATACTGGTATTTACTATTCAAATTGCTTGCCAACCCTAACATCTCTATAACCTAATGATATTTTTGATTTTTTATCCATTAAAATAAATTCGTCACATCATGCTTTTTAATTTACACTAGATATTGGTCGAAATGACTAACTTTTGAGGCAATAAATGAGTAGATTTCGCCAGCAGGATAATTTGTTAGGTCAGGCTAATAGCTTTCTTGAAGTGCTCGAGCAGATTTCGCAAATTGCACCGCTGAATAAACCTGTGTTAATCATTGGCGAGCGAGGTACCGGCAAAGAGCTGGTGGCTGCTCGCCTGCACTTTCTTTCCCAACGCTGGGACCAGAATTATGTCAAGCTCAATTGTGCTGCTCTGAACGAAAACTTACTGGAAAGTGAGCTGTTTGGTTACGAAGCTGGCGCATTTACCGGCGCAGCCAAACGCCGGGAAGGCCGCTTTGAAATTGCCCATAATGGTACGCTGTTTCTGGATGAGCTTGCAAATACCTCCGGGCTGGTTCAGGAAAAGCTGCTTCGGGTGATTGAGTACGGCGAATTTGAACGTGTAGGTGGCAGCAAGACGGTTAAAACCGATGTGCGACTGGTCGCTGCAACTAACGAAGATTTGCCATCACTGGCTGAATCCGGTGAATTTCGGGCTGATTTACTGGATCGTCTGGCCTTTGATGTCATTACGATCCCACCTCTGCGCGAACGCCCGGAAGATATCATGATGCTGGCTGAACACTTTGCCATTAATATGGCCCGGGAACTGGAAATGGAACTGTTCAGCGGGTTCACTGAAAAAGCGCGCCGTACCCTGATGGGACATGCCTGGCCAGGCAATATCCGAGAACTCAAAAATGTCGTTGAACGCGCCGTTTATCGGTGCAATAACCCACACCTTCCGGTGCATGAAATTGTGCTGGACCCGTTTGCTTCGGCCTACCGCCCCACTGGCAGAATAAAAACGCAGGACAGAATTAGTCGTTCATCTACTGCTGCTGGCGATACGCCCTCGCCTGAACCCTCGGTGCAGCCTGACGATGCAGAATCGATGGCCAGCTTACCTGCACAGCCTACATCCGACGAGATTATTTATCCGATAGATTTAAAGGAGCGCTCAGCGACCTATGAAATTGCCATGATTGAACGTGCGCTATCTGATAGCCAGTTCAATCAGAAAAAAACGGCTGAGAAGTTAAGTCTCACTTATCATCAATTGCGAGGTTATTTAAAAAAATACAATCTGTTAGACTCTTCACAAGAAAGCCCTGAAGCTCAGTGACTCAGCCCATGACGCGTATCGCAACTGTTTTGATATGTCTGGCCAGCATAATTACCCTTGGTGCATGCAGCAAAAAAAATACTGACACCTTTTATCAGTCAGGGATATTGTACTGCTCGGAAAGCGCTCCGGTTAATTTCAATCCGCAATTAGATACATCAGCAACCACATCCGATGCCACTGCGCACCAGCTATACGACCGGTTACTGGACTTTGATGCAGAAACCGGACGCATAGTACCCAGCCTGGCGAGCAGTTGGCGGGTATCTGATGATGGCCTGACTTATACATTTCAGCTGCGTAAAGACGTAGCTTTTCATACTACCGAATACTTCACACCAAACCGGACCTTTAATGCTGATGATGTGCTGTTCAGTATTAACCGCTGGCGCCAGCCCTCGCATCCATTTCATGATGTATCTGGCGGTCGTTATCCCTACTTCGAAAGCCTCGGTATCGCTGACAACGTTGCTGCGGTGAATCGGGTCAATGGTTATCGGGTGGAGATTCAGCTAAAAGAACGTGACAGCTCATTTTTAGCCAATCTGGCAACCGATTTTTCAGTGATGCTTTCAAAAGAGTATGCTGACCATCTTATGGCCCAGGGTGACCCCGAACGCATTGACCATTACCCTATCGGCACCGGCCCCTATAAATTTGAAAGCTATCGCAAAGATCATTATATCCGTTATCGCGCTCATGATGCTTACTGGCAGAATGCCACGTCCTCACAACGTCTTATCTTCGATATCACACCTAAAAGCTCTTTAAGACTGGCTAAACTGATGACGGGTGAATGTGACGCTATTGCATTTCCGGCCCAGACAGAACTGGATATTATACGTAACCGACCAGACCTTGAGCTGGCCGAGAAGCCTGGACTAAACGTAGGTTTCTGGGCCTTTAACACCCAGCGCCCTCCCTTTGATAATCCTGATGTGCGCAAAGCGCTGGCTCACGCCATTGATAAAAATACGCTGCTTGAGGCGGTTTATTTTGACAGCGCCTCGCGGGCTAAAAGTTTACTTCCGGTTGCAAGCTGGGCGTATCAGAATGATGCTGAGGATACCGCTTACAATCCTGTACTGGCTGAGCGCCTGCTCAGAGATGCCGGCATCGAGCCGGGTTTTACTATGACTATCTGGGCGATGCCTATAGAGCGTTCTTATAATCCCAATGCTGCAAAAATGGCTGAGCTCATTCAGCGTTATCTTGGTGATGTGGGTATCAACGTTAATATTGTTACCTATGACTGGACCACATTTCGCCGGCATTTGCGTGAGGGACTTCATGATTCTGTTCTGATTGGCTGGTCTGCTGATAATGGTGATCCTGATAATTTTTACCGACCGCTACTTAGCTGCGGCGCCATACCTTCTGGAACCAATCGTGCCATGTGGTGCAATGACCGCTACGATGCGTTGCTTAATCAGGCGTTGGAAACAGAGGATTTAGCCAAGCGCAAAGCTATCTACGTACAGGTCAATGCCTTGCTGAACAGGGAATTGCCAATCGTTCCTATCGCACACGCGTATCGTTATCAAGCCTATCGCAAAGAACTCAAAGGCATGCAGATTAATCCTTACGGTAGTATTCGTTTTGGCGGGGTAACCAAACAACTGTGATGAGAATTTTACTACGATTCAGCATTTTGTTTATCCTTACCCTGTTGGTACTGGTGGTGTTGTCCTTTGCCCTGATTTACCTGTTTCCCGGTGATGTATTAAACAACTTGACCGGTATCTCGGCGCAAAGCGAGGCCCATCGCGACATGCTGGTTGAGAAGCATCGCCTGGATGAAGCTTATTTCTTTCAGTTTACCCATTACGTGAGCGAGCTTTTCAGCGGCAACTGGGGACAGAGTTTTGTCTCTGGTCTGCCATTGAAAGAAGAAATAGGCAGAGCGCTGCCAGCGACAATTGAGCTGGCGTTCTACGCCATGTTTATCGCTGTGGTAATTGGTATACCAGTGGGATGTTATGCGGGCCTGAAAAGTTATACCCCGGTGGACTACTCTATTAACTCTTTATCGATGGTAGGTTACTCATTTCCGGTCTTCTGGCTGGCGCTGTTGTTTATCCTGATGTTCAGTCTTGAGCTGAACATCGCGCCACTTTCCGGCCGAATCAGTTTGCTGTTCGATATACCGCACAGAACCGGGTTTATCCTAATCGACATTCTGCTGGCAAAGGATATTGATACAAGTCTTGCAATGCGCGATGCTTTTCGTCACCTGTTACTGCCTACCCTGGCCATCAGTGTGATCTCGACGGCTTCGATGATTCGAATGGTCAGACGTTCGGTTATCGACGTGCTCAATCGCCCGTACATTACTGCAGCGCGTTCACGGGGTTTATCGCGCTGGCAAATCTTTTCCCGCCATATTCTGCGCAATGCGTTGCTGCCGGTGTTACCTTTAATGGCCATTCAAATTACCACACTTATTACCAATGCCATGATCGTCGAAACGCTTTTTTCATGGCCCGGGATTGGTAACTGGCTAATCCAGGCGATCTATCAACGAGATTTTCCCGCGTTGCGGGTAGGTATGCTGGCGGTGGCCTCGCTGGTAATAACGCTGACTATTACTATCGATTTATTTAACCGCTTAATCGATCCAAGCAGGGACAAGTACGAACGTGGCACAATTTAGTCTCTACGAAGAAGAATATCATCCTTCTCCCTGGCAGCGTACCTGGCGGGAGTTTACGTCCAGCCATATCGCGGTACTCGGTCTGTTTGTACTGGCAATATTCTTGGTGTTTGCCCTTTTTGCCCCGCTTATCGCGCCCTACGATCCGTTGCAGCAAAACATAGACTCTCTGCTGCTTCCTCCGAGCTGGGAAACCAACGGTAGCATTAGTCATCTATTTGGAACTGATGCATTAGGCCGGGATGTTTTTTCACGTATTATTTACGGTTGTCGGGTCACGTTCGGCAGCAGTATTTTGTTGGTGATGATCGCCATGGGCGTCGGGGTGACCATCGGCACAGTGGCCGGCATGATGAGTGGTGTACGCTCAAGTATAATGAACCATTTGCTTGATGCACTGATGGCCATCCCCACATTACTTATTGCGATTATTATTGTCGCTATACTGGGCACCGGGTTGGTCAATAGTATGTGGGCGATTACTCTGGCCCTGATTCCGCAGTTTATCCACTACACGCGCAGTTTCGTGCGCAGTGAGATGAAAAAAGAATACATTCTGGCGTCTAAGCTGGATGGCGCTAGCGCCTGGCAATTGTTTCGTCACTCGATTTTACCAAACATGATCGAGATGCTGGTGGTACAGGGGTCGCTGGCGCTTTCTATTGCAGTGATAGATGTCTCGGCACTGGGCTTTTTAAATTTGGGCGCACAACCCCCCTTACCGGAACTCGGTGCCATTCTGGCCGACGGCCTGGATGTCGCCTACTTAGCCCCGTGGAATGTGGGGCTTCCAGGTTTGTCTATATTTTTGATGGTTCTGGCCATCAATTTAGTGGGAGATGGATTACGCTCAGCATTGCGAAAGAGGGTTAGTCATTAATGCCTATACTTGATATCAAAAACCTGACCCTGGAAATTGAAACTGCTGGTGAGCGGGTTAAAGCACTGGATAAAGTGAGCCTGACCATCAACAGTGGTGAAATCCGGGCGTTGGTGGGCGAATCAGGCTCGGGTAAAAGCCTCATTGTGTCGGCAATATCAGGCGCATTGCCACAAAAGTTTCATCTCACAGCGGATCGTATGAGCTGGAAAGGTAAAAATCTGCTGAGTATGCCTACCGAGGAACGTCGGCAACTCATGCGCAGAGAGATTGCGGTGGTTTTCCAGAATCCGGGCACCGCGCTGGACCCTTCTGCAACGTTGGGGGAACAGCTCATGGAAAGCATTCCCAGTGAGCTGGTTGAGGGAAAATGGTTTTGGCAGCGTAAGCAGTCGCGACGCAAATCAGCGATTTCCACGGTACACAAGGTAGGCATTAAGCATCACCGGCACTATTTGAATGCCTACCCGCACCAGATCCCAACGGACATCAGTCAGAAGTTTATGCTGGCCATGGCCCTTATCTCTCAGCCACAGTTGCTGATAGCCGATGACCCCACCCGTGGCATGGAAACGACCACTAAAACACAGGTGCTAAAATTACTCACCCGGCTCAACCAGACCAAGTCATTGTCTATTTTATTTATCAGTCATGACCTGTTGGCGATATCCAGTATGTGTCACTCAATGACTGTTCTGTACTGTGGGCAGACCGTAGAATCAGGCCGAATGAAGATGCTGCGTAAGCGTCCACTGCACCCTTATACCAAAGCATTGCTGGACAGCGCACCGAGTTTTCAAAAAGACTTACTGCCCAAAAGTCTGTTACCTACACTGGATGGCACCATTCCTTCATTAAAGCATGTACCTATAGGCTGCCGGCTCGGGCCGCGTTGTCCGCGCGCCCAGCGTGATTGTGTTATTACTCCTGCGGTCAGGCGCATTCATGATCACACTTACAGTTGTCATTTCCCGTTACATATGGAAAAACTATGAACCAGTTAATGCATGTTGATAAGCTGGTTTTCCGCCATCACAAAAATAAGCGGTGGCTCAAGAAGGCGGAAGTATTCCAGCTTGGTCCTATCGATTTAACGGTCAATAAAGGCGAGACTATAGCTGTGATCGGTGAAAATCGTGCTGGTAAGTCCCTTTTGGCTAAGATGCTGGTGGGCGCAGTGGAGGCAGATGAAGGCAAAATTGCACTTAGCAGCGTGAAGTACAATGCAGCAAAACGGCGCTCATCCCGGGCATATAACGCCAGCAATGATATCCGGATGATTTTTCAACACAGTGCAGAAGCCATGAACCCTGGCATTACCGTGGGAATGATAATGGATGAACCATTACGCCTTAATACCCGATTAACGGCAAAAGACCGGCGGGCTCGTATTGAAGAAACATTACTCAAGGTTGGGTTGTTGAGAGACCATATTTATTTCTACCGGCACATGCTCTCTGACGGTCAACAGCAACGTGTTGCGCTGGCCAGAGCGTTGGTATTGCAACCTAAGATCCTGGTGGCCGATGAGCCCTTTGCCGCCCTCGATCCGTCGGTTCGTTCACAAACTGTCAATCAAATCCTTACTCTGCAGAAGGAGCTAGGGCTGTCTTTTATATTCATTACCCATAATCTTGGGGTGGTTCGGCATATCGCCGACAGAGTAATTGTGATGAAAAACGGCAGGATCGTAGAATCGGGTAAAACTGAGACCATCTTTCGATGGCCTCAGCATAGTATGACAAAAAAACTTATTCTGGCCTATCAGTCACTGGTGCCACAGCAAAAGCTGACCTAACCTACCAATGCCAGTAGCACCCCGGCAGCTACTGCCGAACCAAGAACACCCGCAACATTTGGCCCCATGGCATGCATCAGAAGAAAATTATGCGGATTTTCCTGTAAACCCACTTTATTAACAACCCGAGCTGCCATCGGTACCGCAGACACGCCCGCCGCTCCAATAAGCGGGTTGATGTTATCCTGTGATAACCGATTCATTAATTTTGCCATCAGCAAACCGGTGGCAGTACCAATGGCAAAAGCCACCGCGCCCAGCCCCAGGATGCCCAATGTTTCCACCGTCAGAAATTTCTCCGCAGAAAGCTTAGAGCCTACTGCCAGCCCTAGAAAAATGGTGGTGATATTGATCAACTCATTCTGGGTTGTCTTGCTCAGCCGATCGACTACACCGCACTCTTTCATCAGATTACCAAGGCAAAACATGCCAACCAGAGGGGTTGCTGAGGGTAGAAACAAGATCGTCAGAATTAGTACAGCGAGTGGAAAGATAATCTTTTCACGCTGTGATACCGGCCGTAGTTGCGCCATCTTTATCTGACGCTCTTCCTTCGTCGTCAGAGCTTTCATAATGGGCGGCTGAATGATAGGAACCAGGGCCATGTATGAATACGCTGCCACGGCGATAGCCCCAAGCAAATCTGGCGACAGCCTGGACGCTAAAAAGATCGCGGTAGGACCGTCGGCCCCGCCGATTATGGCAATGGCACTGGCATCCTGCAGACTAAACTCAAAACCGGGGACAAAGTTAAGTGCAATCGCTCCGAATAGTGTGGCAAAAATACCAAACTGTGCCGCAGCACCCAACAGTAACATACGGGGATTGGCAATCAAGGCACCAAAGTCGGTCATGGCCCCGACTCCCATAAATATAAGCAAGGGAAAAACCCCCGTTTCAATCCCGACAGCATAAATGTAATAAAGCAAGCCGCCCGGCTCTGAAAACCCAGCCAGGGGAATGTTGGTCAGTAGCGCCCCAAAGCCGATAGGAAGCAAAAGTAATGGCTCGAACTTTTTGACGATGGCAAGGTACAATAACAACAGCCCTACGCCCATCATAATCAGTTGCTGATAATGAAAATGGGCCAGTGCGGTGCTGTCCCATAAAATACTTAATTTTTCCATTTTTCTTACAGCTCAATCAATGGTTGACCGCTGGAGACGGCATCGCCTTCCTTGGTTAGAATACGACTTACGGTGCCCGCAAACGCACTTCGGATCTCGGTTTCCATCTTCATCGCTTCCAGAATTATGACCACGTCACCATCTTCAACATTATCGCCTTCTGCGACCAGCACTTTGAATACATTGCCGGATAACGGCGCCTCAATTATCTCGCCGTTACCCGCACTTTGTTCCTTGCTGTCTTCGACCGCATCTTTGCTGTCAGCACTTTTTGCTTTAGCTGCGGGTTCAACATTTTTCAGGGTTCCTGAAGCGGCCACTTCAACACGGTAGACCTTACCCTCAACCGCTACATCGTAAGAGGAAGACGAAGAAGATGCCGATGCCGCTTTCTGTTTAGTTTCTGAGGCTGTTGAAACAGTTTTTTCGCTGTCTGCGGTCGGTGCAGGCTCAAAGGCATCGGGGTTGCCCCGGTTTTGCAGAAACTTAAGCCCGATCTGTGGAAAAAGCGCGTAGGTCAGTACATCATCCACTTTATCGTCAGCCAGTGTAAATGACTTTGCACTGGCCAGCTCCTGCAACTCGTCAGTCAGCGAGTCCATTTCCGGCGCAATATTATCCGCTGGTCGACAGGTAACAGGATCATCACCGTCAAGCACGCGCTGTTGAAGGTCCTCATTTACCGGTGCAGCGGTTGCGCCGTACTCGCCGCGAAGTACGCCGGCGGTTTCTTTAGTAATGCTTTTATAGCGTTCGCCGGTAAGCACATTCAGCACAGACTGTGTTCCGACAATCTGTGAAGTGGGCGTAACCAGTGGAATATACCCCAAATCTTCCCGGACCCGGGGAATCTCTTTGAGCACTTCATCAAACTTATCCTGCGCGCCCTGCTCTTTTAGCTGATTTTCCATATTGGTAAGCATGCCACCAGGAACCTGAGCCAGCAAAATGCGAGCGTCGACACCCTTCAGGCTGCCTTCAAATTGCGCATATTTTTTGCGCACCTCCCTAAAGTAGCTGGCGATGCGTTCCAACTCTGGCAATGATAACCCTGTATCTCTTTCGGTACCCTCTACTGCCGAAACAATAGTTTCAGTGGCGGTGTGGCCGTAGGTCATACTCATGGATGAAATCGCTGTATCGAGCATGTCGATGCCCGCATCAATGGCTTTTTGATACGTTGCCGTAGATAAACCGGTGGTCGCATGACACTGCATGGCGATAGGAACATTGACCGTATCTTTGAGCCCTTTAATCAGCTTTTCGCATTCATAAGGGTTAAGCAGGCCTGCCATATCTTTAATACAAATAGAATGCACGCCCATCGCTTCCAGCTCCCGCGCCATTTTCAGCCAGGTATCCAGCGTGTGAACCGGACTGACAGTATAAGCGATTGTTCCCTGGGCATGAGCGCCACAATCTATGGCAGCCTTTACAGCAGTTTCGAGATTACGCACATCATTCATTGCGTCAAAGATTCGAAAGACGTCAACCCCGTTATCGTGGGCACGAGCCACAAATTTTTGCACCACATCATCAGCGTAATGGCGATAACCCAACAGATTCTGACCGCGCAGTAACATCTGCTGGCGTGTCTTAGGCATCGCCTTTTTCAGCGCCCGGATCCGTTCCCAGGGATCTTCACCCAGATAGCGAATGCAGGCGTCAAATGTTGCTCCTCCCCATGACTCAACCGACCAGAAACCGGCATTATCCAGCTCCTCGGCAATGGGTAGCATGTCATCCAAGCGCATGCGAGTCGCAAGTAATGACTGATGGGCATCTCTTAATACCAGTTCTGTTAGCGCCAGCGGTTTACTCATGCGTTCTCCTACTGTTTTTCTTGTGATTGTCGATGTTGATGCACGGCGGCGCTAATGGCAGCCAAAGTCTGGGGTGTGATATCTGAATCTTTACTTGTTTTAGCCGGGCCCTTTTTCGACGAAGATACCGGCTGTTCAACTTCACCGGGAAATCGAGCGCACGTTATCTCAATCAGCTTAATGCCCCCAATCAGCAAAGCCAGAAAGGCGAACACAAACCCCATGCCGACCATCATAAGTGTGCCAGCTTCATTTAGCTGACCGGCAATTTCTGCATTCATAGGTTTCTCATTTATCAAACATGGAGATTAAGTACCATGAATAGTGAAAAATAACAAATGGGCATGCTGTAGAATTACATAAATATGCACTATTTATGCAGCCACTTTACGCGAAACCTGACGCTGCCTTTTTATTTGCGCATGGAAAGTCTTATAGCCGATTTATCAATATAATAATACGCGGAGTGCTATTGCCGGTGAAGAGTAATTCGTTGAGGGTGTTCTTATGAAAGCTAACAAATTTGCAGTTTGGCTGGCGCCGGATGAGCGACCCGAGCTCTGCGAGGGGCTGGAAATCCGCCCCACATAAAACAACC
>NZ_KB899389.1 GCF_000378185.1 Salinimonas chungwhensis DSM 16280 | reverse complement strand
TGGTGGGTCGTGCTGGATTCGAACCAGCGACCAATTGATTAAAAGTCAACTGCTCTACCAACTGAGCTAACGACCCATCACTTTCCGGTTGTTGCCTGTCTGTGGCAACGGCGGCATATAATACTTATTTCCTGATGCCGTGCAACCCTAAATAGCGTTTTATTTGGTTTTTTTACCAAAAAAGGCGCCAAACGGTCAAAACAACATCAATAGTACTCACCACCCCGTATAAAAAGGCAATGGCGCCGCCTCAATATTAACGGTTAGATATTAACATGCAGAGCACGAACAATCTTATTAATTCAGGACTCTATACACCCTACATGCCGTCTAATTTTGATTCAGCCAAACGCTTGGCAGATGAATTGGGGTACTTTGCAATAACCCTTTCAAAATATTCACGGGCCGTATCGTTATCTTCTTCACGCTGAGCAATAACACCTAATTTGAGCATTGCTTCAGCCCGTTTAGAAGACTGTTCATAGCGGTTTACTACTTCAGAAAACTGCTCTTTTGCCTGAGCCCACTCACGCTTATTGAACAGCAATTGTCCTAACCAATAGTGGGCATTGGCGGAGTACTGACTATTCGGGTAATCGTCAATAAACGAACGAAAAGCAGGGATCGCTTTATCATACTCCCTGGATTTGAGAATCAAATTAACTGCATTGTCATAAGCTTCATCCTCACCCATTGATGGCTGAGACGATGAATCCAACGAGGTGTTATCGCCCCGTGTGGGCCGCTGAGTTTGCTCAGAGGATGCGCCACCACCAGACTGCCCGGTGGACTGCTTCAGAGCCTCAACACGCTTATCAATTTCGAGATACAATTCACGTTGACGTTCAAGCACCTTTTCCAGCTGATTAGTATGAACTTCAACAGAACCGCGTAACTGGTCAATTTCACCCTGCATCGAATCAAGCTGTTGCTGCAGTCGATGCTGCATGTCAGTGCGGCTATCTACCATCCGTTCCAATACAGTAATCCGCTTTTCCAGCTCAGCGGTGCCTGAATTATTGACATCATAAACAGGCGCCTGTGCGAACGCTATCGAAGAAGCGGCTAATGCGGCGCCTGCGGCACCGCCTTTAAGCATGCTTTTTAGCAAGATTTTACGCATTACTGATAAACAACCACGCCACGGCGGTTTTGCGCCATTGCGTATTCAGTGGAACCCATTACTGCAGGTTTTTCTTCGCCGTAAGATACTGTGGAAAGCTGATCGCTGCTTACACCTGCGTTCATCAGGTATGTTTCCACGGCCTGGGCACGACGCTCGCCCAATGCAATGTTATATTCTGGTGTACCACGGCTGTCCGTGTGCCCCTCCACAACGACTTCCTGGTCGGGATTTTGTACGAGAAATTCAGCGTGCTTATCAAGGATCTCACGAAATTCTGGCTTAATGGTAGCGCGATCGAAGTCGAAGTATACTGTTTGCTCTTCTTTAAGTGATTCGAGCTGTTCCTGAACCATTTCTTCCTGACGCTGCATACGCTGCGCAGCTTCAGCCTGTACACGCTGTTCTTCAGCCTGACGAGCCTCACGCTCTGCTTCAGCTTGTTCTTGTGCTACGCGGTTACGCTCAGCTGCCAACTCTTCCTCGCTAGGGCCAGATGAACATGCCATCATGGTCACAACAGGTAAGGCGATAACGAAGCTTCTCATTACTTTGTTAAGTTGCATCTTCTAAATTCCTTATCGATTTTTATAATTAATTTATATCGTTAAAATAAAAACGGTGACCAACTCGGCGATTTAACCTGACCGTCGGTAGCTGGTAACCTTGCCTTGAAGCGACCATCCAATGAGACTAAGGATAATACCTGCGTACCATTGTGCAAGGTGCTATAAATTATCATGCTGCCATTAGGCGCGATACTGGGCGACTCGTCCAGATATGTCCGGGTCAGAACCTGGATAGAACCATCATCCAGTCCTTGCCGGGCGATTCTGTAATCACCTTTAGTCCGGTTTACCAAGACCATGGCTTTGCCATCAGGGGTCATGGTGGCGCCTAAATTCTGTTCTCCTTCAAACGTCTGACGTCTGACTTTCCCTGTTCCTAAATTTACGCGATAAATCTGAGGTTTACCACCCCGTTCAGAGCTAAATATTAAGCTCTTACCGTCTGGTGACCAGGAAGGTTCGGTATCAATGGCGCGATTTCGGGTAATTCGCCGCAGATCTTTAGAAGCAATGTCCATAACGTAAATTTCGGGGTTACCATCTTTCGACAATACCATTGCTAGTTTTTCGCCATCGGGAGAAAAAGTTGGCGCACCATTAATACCAGCAAAATCCGTCATCTTTTCCCGTTTCATTGTGTAAATATCCTGAATGAATATCTGCGGCCGTTTGTTTTCGAAACTAACATAAGTAAGCTTCTCCCCGTCTGGTGACCAGGATGGTGACATAAGGGGTTCCGGCGAGGATAAAAGACGGGTCTCGTTTTCTCCGTCGTAATCAGCGATAACAAGTTGGTAAGGTAATTTATTTGCTTTACGATCCTTAACCACAACATAGGCAATACGGGTTAAAAACGCGCCGCGCTCGCCGGTAAGCTCTTCATACACAACATCAGAAATACGATGAGCATACTGACGAAAATCTGTTGCATTGATAACCGCCTCGCGCTTAACGATGACATGTTCATTTTTGCGCTTAGCCCCGGCGTTCTGGCCCCGCAATACATCAATCAACTCATACCGAACCTTATAGCGGTTGTTGCCTTGTTGCTCGATACTGCCTACTAAAACGGTATCAATGCCTTTTGAGGCCCACCCTGAATAACTTACCTCATCAGCGCTAGACGGATATTGCGGCATGTTATCGGGTGCCATAGGATTAAACTTACCACTACGCATAAGATCAGCGCGAACCACTGTAGCGAGTTCTCCGGGAAGTTCGCCATTGCCCTTCCAGCTAAACGGCACTACACCGATGGGCCGAGCATTATCCACCCCTTCGGTAATCACAATTTCTAATGAAGCATGCGCACTGCTGGTGATTAACACCAGAGCCGTTACCAGCCATAATCGTATCGTTTTTTTGATCACTACAGTTCCACCGTTAAATTAATATCTTTAAGTTCCTGATAGACATCCGGGTCATCTGACATGGGTAACTTATCAGGCCGACGCACTGCCGCTTCTGCAGCGCGGCACAATGCCGGGTCACCGCTTAACGTCTGAACCCGGGTAACAAAACCCGTGGTTGCAAGCCGTATATTAAGCCGGCATCGTTTACCTTCGTAAGAGGAATCTTTGTACAGCCCCTGAATTATCTTTTGCTGAATAAGCGCTCGGTATCTGTCTTTTTCAGATAGAACCTGCTGGCGATGCCGTTGTCGTTGGGCCGCTTCCTCTGCTTCGCGCTGTTCTCGCTCAATCCTTTCCTGTTCAGCTCTTTGCTCAGCTTCTTTTCGTTTACGTTCAGCCTCGGCTTTTTGTTGTGCCTCACGCTCTTTGCGCTCTTTAGCTTTTTGCGCCGCCAGACGTTTTAATTCTTTTTGCCGCCTGGCTTCTGCTTCACGGGCCTTGCGGGCTTCTTCAGCTTTTCGCTGTTTAGCTGCCTGCGCTGCGCGTTGTGCATTTGCCTTTCGCTGACGCTCTGCTTCAGCCTGACGAGCCGCTTCCGCCGCTTCACGCTGGCGGCGAGCTTCAGCCTCTGCCTTAGCCTGGGCTTCTGCCTGCGCCTTTTGTTTATCAGCAATAGCCTGAGCGTCGATAAAGGTTGCCTGAATCACTGGCTTGCTAGGCGCTGGTGAAGGCATAGGATCCGGTGAAAAACTGACGCTTATAAGTAACACTGCAGCAATTGCCACATGCACACCAACCGACTTAAGCAGCGCCGACTTATCATCCGGCCAGTGTGCTTTGCGAAAAAAGGACGGTCTTTTTTTGGGCATACGACTATGACTCAACCGGGTCAGTCATCAAACCAACAGAAGGCACACCCGCATTTTGCAATAATACCATCAGCTCGATAACTTTATCGTAAGCAACCTTACCATCACCTTTCACCACTACCGGAGTGTTGGGAGCTTGTTTAAGTTGTTCCTGAACCACTGCAGCTAAGTCTTCGCCGGCCACCGGTGAGTCCTGAGTATCACCAACGTTAAGATAAAATTTTCCTTCTACATCCACCGATGCAATCAACGGCGGAATATCTTCCTGCTCTATTGGCTGCGCACTGGCCTTGGGCAGGTCAACTTTCACGCCCTGTGAAATCAGTGGTGCTGTCACCATAAATATAATTAATAATACCAACATCACGTCGATGTATGGCACTACGTTTATTTCGGACACCGGTCGACGGCGTTTGCGAATATACATGCTAAACTCCTGGGTGAACGAGAATTCTCAACTGGCCTGCTGGTTTTGTGCCGCAATGGCCTGACGGTGCAGAATTGCCGAGAACTCTTCCATGAAGTTGCCGTAGTTGTTTTCCATTTTTTCTACCTTATTGCTAAAGCGATTGTAGGCAATAACAGCGGGAATGGCGGCAAACAGACCTATTGCAGTGGCAATCAACGCCTCTGCGATGCCCGGTGCCACCATCGCCAATGTAGCCTGCTGTACTTCACCAAGCGCAATAAATGCGTTCATAATGCCCCACACAGTACCAAATAAGCCAATATAAGGACTTATAGAGCCAGCGGTGGCAAGAAATGGTAAATGATTTTCCAGTCCATCGACCTCGCGAGACATGCGTACTCGCATAGCACGATACGTACCATCAACAATGCCATTGACGGCAGTATTACCTTTGCGCAGACGCACAAACTCTTTGAAGCCAGCACAAAAGATTGCTGACATGCCGGTAAGATTAGAACGGGCAGACAACTCCTGATATAAACGATTTAAATCTGCACCAGACCAAAACTTGTCTTCAAACTGATGCATTTCGGTTTTTGCCGCTTTTAATGCTTTTGTTCGCTGAAAGATAAATGTCCAGGATGCCACCGATACACCCATTAGCAGTAACATGACCAACTGCACCACAAAGCTGGCCTGTAAAAACAAACCAATAAAGGTCAAATCAGATTCCACGCGATAAATCCCCTAATAAAGTACGTGGCATTTTTTTGGCTTTCATTTTGACCTGATCCACGCACGCAACCCTAATATCAGCGCCGACTAATCGATCGCCGCTTTCATTTTTTATTTCCTGGTGAAACACCATGCTAGCGCCTTTCAATTCTACAATCTGAGACTCAATACTCAACAACTGATTGAAGCGGGCAGGCGCATAGTTATGCATTTCGACCTTTTTGACGACAAAAGCTACGGATTGTTCCAGCAGCCTGTCCTGTTCATAGCCTAATTCCCGCAGCCATTCTGTTCTGGCGCGTTCAAAAAACTTTAGATAATTAGCATAATAAACAATACCTCCGGCATCGGTATCTTCGTAGTACACTCTGACCGACCATTTATGCATAGATATTCTTCCAAGCCTAATATAATTAATATGAAGTAAAGATTAAAAAAACGTGGCTGGTAGTAGAACAATCAGAAAATGCCGCGTCAAGCCGCTATAGACAGTAAGTTAGTACATAATTCGAAATTATTTAACAGTCAATTAACAGATTAGTTTTTTTAATCTGAAAATAAAATTTTCCTCAGTTGCCTACGCCAATATCTTCTTTATAATGCGCGTCATCTGTCACACAGACATCAAGGCTTCCAGCCTGATGGTTGAGTTTTTTCTCCTGTTAGACATGAGTTCCCTGGAATTATTTCCTTCAACACTTGTTGTTTTAGCCCGTTCATTTGAGCGGGCTTTTTTTATGCCGGGAAAAATTTATAATTAGCGATGAGGCTAGCGCGGCGCTTCTATCGGAAAACCGAAGTGTAGAAAGGCCCGTTGCTGAACAATACGTCCGCGGGGCGTACGTTGTAAAAAGCCCTGTTGGATTAAAAAAGGTTCGATAACATCTTCAATGGTCTCTTTTTCTTCACCGATAGCCGCTGCCAGATTATCCAACCCTACTGGTCCCCCATCAAATTTTTCAATGATAGCCAGCAGAAGCTTGCGGTCCATATAATCAAAGCCTTCCTTATCAACATCAAGCATATTCAATGCTGATGCCGCCACCTCGGCATTAACATGACCATTTGCTTTGATTTGCGCAAAATCGCGCACCCGTCGTAAAAGACGATTGGCAATTCGCGGCGTTCCGCGAGAACGCCTGGCTACCTCAAGTGCACCTTCTTCATCTATATCAAGATTAAGGTAATGTGCGCTGCGACTGATGATCGTCGTCAGATCGGCGACGGAATAAAATTCTAAGCGCTGAACAATACCAAAGCGGTCGCGCAACGGCGACGTTAGGGACCCGGCGCGCGTAGTCGCCCCTACCAGGGTAAAAGGAGGCAAATCCAGCTTGATAGAACGGGCAGCAGGCCCTTCACCTATCATTATATCGAGCTGGTAATCTTCCATGGCAGGATAAAGAATTTCTTCAACGACTGGACTTAACCGATGAATCTCATCAATAAACAACACATCGTTACGCTCAAGGTTGGTCAGTAATGCCGCCAGATCACCCGCTTTTTCCAGCACAGGCCCGGAAGTGGTTTTAATATTCACGTCCATTTCATTAGCCACAATATTTGCCAGAGTGGTTTTCCCCAGCCCCGGCGGACCAAAAATCAGCAGATGATCGAGGGCGTCCTCTCGGTTGCGCGCTGCCTGAATGAATATTTCCATTTGCTCGCACACATGCTGCTGCCCGGTATAGTCACAGAGCATTTTGGGCCGTATCGCCCGGTCAACAACATCGTCTTCGGTGCTGGCTGAGGCATCAATAAGTCGGTCGGCTTCAATCATGCTTACATTTTCCGGTTACAGCGCAGCTTTCAGCGCTTCTCTGATAATAGTTTCACTGTCCATGTTGCTTTGATACACGCCCGTCACCATTTTACTGGCCTGCGCAGGCTTATAACCCAACGAAACCAGTGCGCTGGCAGCTTCCTCTCTGGCATCGTTCAGTGGTACCAGGGTTTCTCCGGCAGTATTTTCCATAGGCAGTGTTGGCAGTGAAACATCGTGTGACTTGCCAAATTTTGCCAGCCGATCTTTAAGCTCCACCACCAGCCGCTCGGCGGTTTTTTTGCCTATACCCGGCATCGCTACCAGGGCAGAAACATCTTCGTTTTGGACCGAATTCAAGAATTGACTGGCAGACATGCCTGATAAAATAGTCAAACCCAGCTTGGGTCCGACCCCATTTGCTTTTATAAGCTCACGAAACATACCACGCTCCATTTTATCGGCAAAACCAAACAATAACTGGGCATCTTCTCTGACCACAAAATGGGTATGTACCGTGACTTCTTCGCCGACGGCCGGCAGTTGATAAAAACTGGTCATGGGCATCTGAATTTCGTAACCGACACCAGCCACATCAATAACTATCTCTGGCGGTTGCTTTTCGATAAGCGTGCCGCGAATCTGACCTATCATATCCTTCCCTTTTAACGGAGCCGGCCACGCACAGTCTTTCTTGCCTGTCCGGCCAGCTTAACTAAACTTTGTTCTGAATGTGCATGGCACAGCGCCACTGCCAGCGCATCGGCGGCATCAGACTGGGGGGTTCCGGGTAAATCAAGCAAGTGTTTAACCATATGCTGAACCTGCGTTTTTTCTGCCCCGCCCTTGCCCACTACTGCCTGCTTTATTTGTCGCGCTGAATACTCTGCAACAGTTAAGCTTGCCTGAGTAGCAGCCACGATAGCAGCCCCCCGGGCCTGTCCAAGCTTAAGCGCCGAGTCTGGGTTTTTAGCCATAAAAACCTGCTCTATCGCAAACTGCTGGGGCTGATACTGACGAATGATCTCACTGACACTGGTAAACACCTGGGCAAGCCGCTCCGGTAATTGTTCAGCTTTCAGGCGTATACACCCACTGCCCACGTAAACCAGCTTGCCCTGGCGACGGGCAATTAATCCGTAGCCTGTAACACGGGAACCTGGATCTATACCCAGTATAATCATTATTATTGGTCCGGTACAAATGCCTTAACAGCATCTTTATTGGTGTGCGACCACAATCTGTCTATGGCCTGCTCTTTCGATAACCATGCATAAGCAGAATGCTCAGTCAGCCTTAACGGGCGTGTGCTGTCTACCTGAGCGGTAAAAACATGCTCAGTATTGAAACGCGTGCCTGGAGGATAGCGATAGCGCCAGCATGGTCGGATTTCAAATGTATTGGTAGTGCGTTGGTCCACAATTTCCTGACGTTCGCGACTCAGCTGATAACCGGTTTCTTCTGCAACTTCGCGATAAGCAGTTTGCAATGCCGACTCACCGTACTCGATAGTGCCGGTCACAGATTGCCAGAATTCAGCATCATCATTGCGTTGCATAACGAGTACGTGGTGGCGCAGGTCATACAGCACCACCAGAACGGACTCGGGACGTTTTAGTGGCATTTACTCACTGGCTTTTTTAACAACGTCAATCGCCAGGTCAGCCAATTGCTGCGGGTTTGCCGGACTGGGCGCATGAGTTAACGGACAGGCCGCGGTGGTTGTTTTCGGAAAGGCCATCACATCTCTGATTGAGGTCGCACCAGTCATTAGCATGACCAGTCTGTCTAATCCAAAGGCCAGACCGGCGTGCGGTGGCGCGCCAAACTGCAGCGCTTCAAGCAAGAAGCCAAATTTATTTTGCGCCTCTTCTTCATTGATGCCCAGTACAGTGAATACCGCCTGCTGCATTTTCTGCTCATGAATCCGCACTGAGCCACCACCCAGTTCAACCCCGTTTAAAACCATATCGTAGGCATCAGATAATGCCTCGACCGGGTTGTCTATTAGGCCCTGGGCGTCGACATCCCTGGGGGCAGTAAACGGATGATGCAGAGCGTGCATCTGTCCATCGACTTCCTCGAACATTGGAAAGTCCACAACCCAGAGTGGTTTCCACTCACCCTCCAGTAAATCAAAGTCTTCACCCAGCTTCAGACGCAACGCCCCCATTGCTTCAGTGACCACCGTGTTGTTGTCTGCACCGAACAGCAAAATATCGCCTTGTTCAGCACCAGTGCGAGCGATGATTGCATCTGTGATATCTTCACTTAGGAATTTAAGGATAGGTGACTGCAGTCCTTCCTGCCCCTCGGCCATGGCGTTAACCTTGATCCAAGCTAACCCTTTCGCGCCATAAATACCGGCAAATTTGGTGTATTCATCAATCTGCTTGCGGGACATGCCGGCGCCGCCAGGCACGCGAATAACTGCGACGCGCCCCTTCGGATCGGTTGCCGGACCGCTGAAAACTTTAAATTCAACAGACTCCAGTAAATCTGCTACATCCACCAGCTCAAGGGGGTTACGTAAGTCCGGTTTGTCGCTGCCAAAACGCTGCATAGCCTCTGCGTAGGTCATTCGCGGGAAATCGCCCAAATCAACGTTAAGCATTTTCATGAACAAATCACGAATCATTCCTTCGGTGATTTGCATAACGCCATCGGCATCTAAAAACGTGGTTTCCAAATCTATCTGGGTAAATTCGGGCTGACGATCAGCACGTAAATCTTCATCCCGAAAACATTTTACGATTTGATAGTAGCGATCCATACCTGACATCATCAACAACTGCTTAAACAGCTGAGGTGACTGTGGCAGCGCAAAAAACTCACCTTTGTGGGTACGGCTTGGCACCAGATAGTCGCGGGCACCTTCAGGGGTGGCCTTGGTCAGAATTGGCGTTTCAATATCCAGAAAACCATCATCTTCCAGGTAACGACGCACCGCGGCAGTAACCTGGGCCCGAAACTGAAGACGCTGACTCATTACTGGTCTGCGCAGATCCAGGTAGCGATAACGTAAGCGTTGTTCTTCTGAATTATCCTGATTCCAATCAAGCGGCAAGGCGGGTGACTTGCTGAATATCTCAAGACCGGTGCCAAGGATCTCTATACGGCCTGTGCGCATGTTGTCATTGACTTGCCCATCCGGACGAGCTCGCACGTTACCGGTAAGTTTGACACAAAACTCACTACGCAATTTGTTTGCTTCTTCTAATACCTCGGGTAAGTCGGGGTCAAAGACCACCTGAACGATACCTTCCCGGTCTCGCAAATCGATAAAAATCAAGCCGCCTAAATCGCGACGCTTATTCACCCACCCGCAAAGAGTGACTTCCTGCCCTACATAAGATGAATCGATATTCCCACAGTAATCTGTGCGCATGGTGGTTGACCCCTGGTTGTTGTTACTTTGCTGTCACCGGACTGCCTGTTATCCGTTCAATCAGTAACGGTTGAAGAAAAAGCTATCGGGCAATCAGTCGCTATATGTCAAAATAAGGCCGCATAGTATAAACAAATGCGTTTTAAAGCCCAATGACAAATCAACATTTCAATGACGCCGGTTCGCTGGCCCCGCTTTATTTGGGGTTGCCCGTATGGCAACACACCACATGGCCCTCGCAATGGTTCGGCACGCCTGATGCGCGCCAACAAGGGCTTGAATACTATTCAGACAAACTTTCCAGCGTTGAAGGTAACAGCCCTTTTTATGCCTTACCCGATGAAGCAACCTGTAAACGCTGGTATGACGCTGTACCTGCAAATTTTAAGTTCACGTTTAAATTGAATCAGCAAATAAGTCACACTGACAATATTTTGTTGCAGCAGGACAAACTGGAAGAACAGCTTCTGGTCATGCGTCACCTGAAAGAAAAACTAGGCTTGCTAATGCTGCAACTACCTGCTTCATTTTCGCCTGAAAGACTGCCTGAACTTGCGCAATTTATGGCACGCTGGCCAGCCGATATAACTCTTGCTGTGGAGCTTCGTCACCCGGCATTTTTTAATAAGGGGTCTGCCGAGCAACGCGTCAACAGATTGTTGAAAACGCACGGCGTAAATCGGGTAATGATGGATACCCGGGCCCTGTTTAGCGGCGTGTCACTCAGTGAGGCAATGACTGAGGCCAGAGAAAAGAAACCACGCCTGCCGTTACATGTCTGGGCCAGTGCCAAACATCCGGTCATCAGGTTTGTAGGGCATGATGACGATACGCTGAATCAGCGCTGTCTTGCGCCCTGGGTGAAAAAATGCCATCAGTGGCGGGAACAGGGCATTTCACCCTACCTTTTTCTTCATCGTGCAGACAATAAAAATGCGCCGTGGCTGGCGCACCTGTTTATTACTATGTATAACACCGCCTACCCAGAGTGGAAGCTGCCGGATATTGGTGTTAACCAACAACGCGGACTATTCTAGCGCATTGCGAAAATCGCCCGCATCAAGTTCATGTTTTTTCATCAATTTGTGCATGTCGGTGCGGTTGCGTCCGGCCAACTCTGCCGCCCGGGTAACATTGCCGTCAGTCATTTTAAGCAATTTGTACAAATACTGTTGCTCAAATGCATCACGGGCTTCAGTCAGTGTAGGCCAGCTTTGCTTGGTTGCTGATAAGGCCTGTTCCACCAGATGCAGCGGAATAACCGGTGTTTGGGTTAACGCCACGCACTGCTCCACCACATTGACTAACTGACGCACATTACCGGGCCAGTCAGACTTTACCAGATGCTGCATAGCATCATCGGAAAACTGCGTTACATTGACCCCGTGTCGCTGACCACTTTGCTGGAGCAACGTGCGCGCTAATAGTGGGATATCTTCACTGCGCTCTTTCAAGGAAGGCAGTTTCAGGTTTACCACGTTCAACCGATAATACAAGTCTTCACGGAAGGTGCCCTCTTCCATTTCTTTATGCAAATCTTTATGGGTGGCCGATATAATACGCACATCAATATCGATATGTTTACTGCTGCCCACCGGCCTTATCTGACGCTCCTGCAACGCGCGTAAAAGTTTAACCTGCAGCGTCATTGGCATATCGCCTATTTCATCAAGAAACAATGTGCCGCCATCGGCTTCACGGAATAATCCCGGTGCCGCCTGAACAGCGCCGGTAAACGCACCTTTGGCGTGGCCGAACAGCTCCGACTCCAGTAAGTTTTCCGGCAATGCACCACAATTAATAGCGACAAAAGGCATTTGAGAACGTGTACTGGCTCGATGTATCGCATTGGCCAGCAACTCTTTACCTGTTCCGCTGGCACCGCTAATCAGCACCGATACTTCGCGCTGGGCAATTCGATAAGCCTGGTCCAGCACATTAGTCATTTCCGGGGCCCGGGTAATGATATCCTGGCACCATTCACCCGGTTGGGCGGCCTGGGACTGACTAAGTGCTTTATTTAGCAGAGTGCGCAGCTCATCATGATCCACCGGCTTAGGCAAAAAGCCAAATACGCCGCGCTGGGTCGCAGCTACCGCATCAGAGATTGTGCCATGCGCTGTCATCAAAATAACCGGGATATCTTTACGGATCCCCATAATTTCTTCAAACAGGTTCAACCCATCCAGACCCGGCATACGCAGGTCACTTAATACAACATCATACTCTTCACTACGGATTTTTTTTAACGCAGCCTGGCCATCTTCAACGGCGGTCACATTGAACCCTTCACCCTCAAGACGAATCGTTAATAACCGTAATAGACTTTTGTCATCATCTACCAGCAATAGTTGCGGGTTAGCTTTTACTGTTTCACTCACTGCTGGTTACCTCGATTTTTATCCATCAATGTGGCTTCTACTTCTAACAACTCTTCTAATTTTTTGCGCTGCGCTTCGAGCTCTTCCTTGAGTGCCTGGGTGTCCTGCGCTTGTTCGGCATTCACCTTATTTAATACAACCAGCGCAGATTCTAACTCAAGCATTTCGCTATTAGGCGCGATAACCATCGTTTCCACCAGCGGCGCTACATTTTCCTGCAATTTTGGTTTAACCGAACTTAACCAGTGCTGAGCCCGAAGTCTGTCCTGATAAGGAGTATCTACCGGCAGCGATAATAAAATTTTAGTCAGTGTGTCGGGCACCGAATCACCCAACTGCATAATCGTTTTTTTACGCTCTGGCCAGCTGGTCTTCTCAGCATTGACCCAAACACCTGCCCAATATAAAAAATCACATTGATGAGCAAACGTTATCTGGTCAGGCGAAACCAGACAAAAGTCGTCACTGTCATCAATTATTACCACAGGTTGAGGCTCATTTTCCTGAACTTCTTCAGGCTCTGCGCCTGGCAATCCCGCACACCCTGTCAATACTGCCAGCAAAGGCAGCAAAAATAACTTTCTCATTATTGTTTTACCTCACGCGGGATAGTTACTCTGAAACATACATCGGCATTTTCAACCTCGACAACAGACACCTCTCCATGCATTAATTTTGCGCAGTCTGATACTATCGATAAGCCTAACCCGGTTCCAATCACATTATCATTGCGGGGATCGTCGCCCCGCGTAAAGGGTTCAAATAAGCGTTTGACCGCTTCTTCTTTAATTCGTTTACCTCTGTTAGCCACATCCAGTACGGTGTATGCACCTGTTTCGTAAATCGACAGATTTATTGGCCGGCCCACTGCACCATGAGCCACCGCGTTAGAAATCAGGTTATCCAGAATACGTCGATACAACTCTTCATCCACCCAGATACTACTGGTTCTGATATCTACGGTAACTTCTCGGTCCTGCAAGGCGAGCGCATAGTCCTCCAGACAATCTTTAACCATCTGGTCTGGATCCACGTCGGTGAAAGTGGGCTGTGCCTGTTGCAATAACAGATTATAATCTAAAAGTTTCTCAACAAGGGTATTTAATCGCTGCGTGCTGGACGTTAACAGAGAAAGCACTTCGACCTGCTGAGCATTCAGATCGCCAACAACATTCTCAGACAATAAGCTGCAGCCCTCTTTTATACTTGCCAAGGGAGTCTTCAATTCGTGGGCAGCATGGCGTAATAAGGCAGTACGAATGTGTTCTAATTGCTGCAGCCGATCAGAAAGCCAATGGAGATCCTTTTCTACACCGATAAGCTCGGACGGCGCATGGGTAGAAAGGGGCGGTAGCTCGCCCTGCTGGCGAGCCAGCATACGTATTATCAGCTTAAGTTTCTTAACCGGGTTTACAATAAGCTGGCTACCCAGCAAAATTAACAACAAGGAGACACTGACCAGCATAGCCGTGGACCAGGCCTGCTTGGCCTGCATAGCATTAAGATCTTCCTGTTGAATGGCCAGACGTTGCTGGATTGCTGTATCCACATCCTGACGCATTGCAGACACGTTATTACCCAAAGAATTCAGATAGGCACTCAACAACATTGTATCATCAATGTTGCGAAAGGTTTTAAGCTGAGTGATATCTTTTTTTAGCGTAGTGCAGGTACTGCTTTGTGGCAGAGATTCACAAATGGCTCTTAATGCATCAATAAATTGCACAATGGCGTTGTCGCTCAGATCGGCGACGGTTTCATTTTGAATAATTGCATACTGGCGCAGCGCACGCTCAAGATCGATGGCGGCCTCATCCAGTTGTTGCATCAGCCCGACCACATTCACCACATAGCGGGTTTCGACGCTCGTCATTTTGCCTACTTTGGCAAGATCATTTTGACTTTGCCAAAGCAACGCAATCAGCGGAATCAGCGCTAATACAAAGCTACCCAGTGTTAATTGTCGTAAAGAACCCAGTCGCACTGCTTACTCTCTGATAGTAAAACGGCCATTGAGAATGGCACACCCCAGAATTGCGAGCAAGTCAGACAGATACGTCGTTGCCTCATAATTCCCGCTAAATCAAGATTGTGTTGACACCTTCGCCATATATTCACCTTCGGCCAACTCTTTTTCACTGAGCTTACCGTCACCATTACGGTCCATAGTGGCAAAACGCCGTAGTAATCGGGTGTCGCTGATCGCCTCTTTAAGCGATACCTGACCATCCATATCTACATCTAACCTGGCAATGGTATCGTTTTTTGCACCGGCGTGTGCCAGTGATTGTACTGCGATGGCTGCGCATATGACCAATAACAGTTTATTTGTACGTTTCATGATTCCTCCTGCTTCAACATCACCAACCGTGAACGCTGGCGTATTAAATGCTGACTGAAATAAGCCCGGCGGCTTACTAACTATGCATTCAGCAGAAACCGTGCCATCAATAAAAACTCTTCTTTATCATATACATGAACATTTACTAAACATAGCTTTGCATGTTGCTGTTGCAAAATGCCAACACGCTCAGCCACAGAATCATTATTGAACAGAATTGTCATATGAGGATGTTCGGCCAGGGAAGGTAAAACGCTCGGGCAGCGCCGCGACGTCTTCTAAGGGGATAGGTTTACTGAAAAGATAGCCCTGAACATGGTCACATCCGTGATCAAGGAGATACTCCCATTGACTAACGCACTCAATTCCTTCAGCGCAAATCGTTAATGACAATCGTTTGGCTAAATCAATAATTGAATTAGTCACCAGACGACTTCGCTCAGATGTCTCCAGCTCCCTGACAAACTGGCGATCAATTTTAAGTGTGTCTATGGTAATTTGAGTCAGGTAACTCAGCGATGAATAGCCTGTCCCGAAATCGTCCAGGGCGATGGCACAACCCATGTTACTCAGACGACGAAAAAACTTATTGGCAAAAGCAAAGTTTTCCAGATAAGCCGATTCTGTCACTTCAAATTCAATGTACTCTGGATTGACCTGCTGTTCGGTAAAAATGCTATGTATCATGTCAAACAATCCAAGATGACGTAAATCATGGCCGGATAAATTGATAGCCACCCGAAACTTATACGTAAAGATTGATTGGAGCAGCGGCAGTTCTGCACTAACGCGCTCAATGACCCATTTAGTGATCGCCGAGATTCTTCCGCTTTGTTCTGCAATGGGAATAAATTCAGCCGGGTTAATCATACCAAACTCTGAATGATGCCACCGGATAAGTGCTTCAAACCCCACCAGTGTGCCATCTTTAGCCACCTTCGGCTGGTAGTATAAAACAAACTCGTTCTCGGCCAGTCCCTGGTCAATACTATTAGCAATAGACAGCTTGCGCTTGTGAGATTCGACCATTTCATTGGTGAAAATAGTATAAATCCCCCGCCCTTTCGCTTTTGAGCGATACATTGCAAGATCAGCATTACTCATCAGCTGGCTTAACTCAAAGCTGGCTTCTGAAGCTTTGGCGATGCCGATACTCACGCCCACTGTCAGCGCCAGACCACGAAAATGAAACGGGTCGCGAAAAGCGTCAATAACACGGTTAGCCAAATTTTTAAGGCTAACATCGGTGACATCACGATCAGGAACAATGATAAACTCGTCTCCGCCTAAGCGTGCCACCAGATCACCATCTCTTAGCATTGTTGTAACTCTTTCTGCCACTTCAATCAGAATTAAATCGCCAATTTCGTGGCCCAGGGAATCATTGATTCCTTTAAATCCATCGAGATCAAAAAATAACAGCGCGATATCTTTTTCTAAACGCTTGGCACGGGCAAGCTCCAGGCGTAAGTTATCCATCACAAACTGACGGTTAGGCAAACTGGTAAGGCTGTCAAAGTTTGCCAGGTGCGTCATGGTCTGTTGTTGCTCGATGAGTGTTTGATTTTGTTCCTGATTGATAGTCAGCTCTGCTTCAATTGCATCAAGCAGCGTATTAATATGCGCCGCCAGCTGGCCGACTTCGTTGGCAGAGCGTGCGTCAAAGCGTTGTGTGTAATCTTTGGAATAACTCAATCGTTGGGTGAAAGCCGAAAGCTTACTTAAGGGAGTCAGCCAGCGGTCTAGTAATACCAGTGCCACCGCGATAGTCAGTAAAAGTGCCACGGCAACAAATGGCAAAACATGCAGCATAAGAGTTTGCCAGCTATTACTAACAGGGGTTTCGACATCATTAACGATCATCAGATAGCCTACTTTAGTGTCATCATTGATGATATGACGTGTGGCTATAAGTTTGTCATCCATAGAAAAGGTGGCAGGCGACTGGGTTAGCAAGTCAGATAGCGGCACAGAGGTGTTATATTCGGCACGCCCCTGTTCGTAAATTAACTCGCCGGCAGAATTGTAAACCCGGGCTTCCAGAATGTGCTGATAAGATGCAAGTGTTGCCAGCTCTTGCCTGAGCTGTTCGGTAGGCGGCACAGAGCTTACCAATACACCGGATAACTCGTCAGCCAGATTGGCAGTTAATACATTAAGATCCTGTTCAACGGAAGCCGTATAAAGCCTTTCGTGTTCTTTAATGGTAAGCCACATCGCCAGAATAGACGTTATCACTACGGCACTGACAAGCGTGAGCGCGATGGGTACTTTTATCGTTCTTAACAAAATGTCGACTGCCTTGTTCCCTGACACTCCCTGTCTGACTGGCTATTGCGCAGAGTTTAAGAATCGGTGACAGAAAGTTTTGTTTTAATAAACTGGCTGTGGGGAATATACAGCAAATCCGCAATACGCCTGATTGTATGTTCTTCCATAGGCGCAAGTGAATTATCCGCATACGCTATTTCCCACAGGCTCGTTAAGATAACCTTTTTCTTATCATTGTCACAACTTTCATTAATTACCTGTGTAAACTGCACCAAATCGACGGCTTCTTCAGCGGTCTGTTCCCCCTCACTCAGCAAGCTTTCCAATGTACTCTGGTCCAACGAGAACTGACGTTGCACTATTTCGCGATAAGCTTGCTTTTCCCGTTCGTCAGTATTGTTATCGGCCCGAATAACCTCACTGAGCAAGGCTGCTGTAGCCAACTCTACCGAAAATGTTTGATTTTGCCCTTCATCATTAGAGCGCTTAAATAATTCTACAACTGATTTCAACATTCACGACTTCCTATTATTAGTTCTGCTACCTTTTTACGACCATACGCGAATAAGGTTTGTTCATTGATAAGTTAACAGAACCGGCATTGTTGCAACTTTCGGTTTCAACAACCTATTTGATCTTAAATAATCACAGTTCCAGCAAGCATTTCCGTAAGCCGGTTAAAATTTAACGCAGTTTCTATCATAATAGAGTGATTTCATTTACTAGTCGGATAAAATCTATGAACGATTCCAAGCTTGTTTACAGCACAGATACCGGTCGCATAAAACACGATGATACCAGGCCGTCTCCCCGATCCCTGTCAAGTGACGGCGTAGTAAGAATTAGCCGTGAAACAAAAGGACGCAAAGGTAAGGGCGTTTCTATTGTGACGGGATTAGATATGGATGCAAAAGCATTGAAGTCTTTATGTTCCGAGCTTAAGAAAAAATGTGGCTGCGGTGGCGCGGTTAAAGACGGTGCCATAGAAGTACAGACCGATGATCGCGAAAAGCTCAAAAGCTTACTGCAGGCAAAACATTTTACCGTTAAACTTGCAGGCGGATAAGCATCCTTCATGCAATTTAACTAAAAATACCGCTAACACTACAAGTGAGATATTTCGATGGAAAAGCTGTCAATTCAAGATCTTCACATTGTGCTGGTCGAGCCTTCTGATACTCAGCGTAAAATTATTACCACTTTGTTGCTCAAGGAAAAAGTCAAAGAAATTGATCCGGTAAGTACGCTGGCTGAAGCTAAGGCAGCGATTAAAGCGCATGGCGCAGACTTAATTGTCAGTGCTATGTACTTTGAGGATGGCACGGCCAATGAACTGCTGCGTTTTGTTAAAGAGCACCCGGACCATGCCAGTATTCCATTTATGCTGATTTCCAGTGAGAACCGGTTAAGCAAACTTGAAGAACTCAAACAGGCTGGTGTTGCAGCAATACTGCCAAAACCGTTTGAGCCACTTCATCTGTCACGAGCACTCAATGCCAGCCTGGATTTAATAAATCACGATGAACTGAACCTGGAATTATTTGATGTAAGAGAAGTTCGCGTACTGCTGGTGGATGATAGCCGCCTTGCCCGCAATCATATCCGGCGAGTGCTTGAAGGCATGGGGCTGGAAAGAATTCGGGAAGCTGAAAATGGGGCCATGGCGTTGACACTGATTAAAGACGAGTCATTCGATCTGGTTGTCACTGACTATAATATGCCAGAAATGGACGGCAGAGAATTATCCGAGTTTATTCGCTTTAATCCGGCAACAGCGCATATTCCCATTATTATGGTGACGTCAGAGTCTGCCGACAGTGCGCATATGACCAATATCCAGCAAACCGGGGTTAATGCGTTATGCGATAAACCCTTTGAACCTACGGAAGTCCGCGCCATGCTTGCGGCATTGTTAGGTGAATAACAGGCTGCTCGTTATCACAAATAATGCTACGAGCAAATATAAACAGGCACTTTAACTGTCAATCATTTGTAAAAATTGGTTGACAGCTGCACGTCGGATAAATACAGTCATAAAATGAACATCATACGCACCAGCACATTCTTTTTTGATTTTATCACCTTCAATTGAGGGAGGATGTGTTATGTGCAAAAAAACCTCCCGCACCGGGAGGTTTTTTTTTGGCAAAACTGAGAGTACGTAATTCATGACGATACCGGCTTTAGATGCTGTCCGCGCACGGATTTCCGAACTGGATAGTGAGCTGCTCAGCTTACTGGCTGAGCGCAGAAAACTTACGAACGAAGTAGCAGAGACAAAAATCGCGCAACAGATCCCTGTGCGCGATGTTAAGCGTGAAGAACAGCTTTTGATCCACCTTATCAAACAGGGACAGGAGAAAGGGTTAGATCCACATTATGTCACCCAGGTTTTTCATGTCGTAATAGAAGACTCGGTCCTTAATCAACAGGCAATGTTGGCAGAGCGCGCGAACCCTGGTAGTACGCTGCCGCTGAATCGGGTGGCGTTTTTAGGCGATAAAGGTTCGTATTCATACCTGGCAACGCAGAAGTATTTCTCTCGGCGGCCCGGAGAGTTACTGGAAATAGGTTGTCAGAGTTTCAGCGAAATTGTCAAAAAAGTGGAGCACGCGGAAGCCGACTATGCAGTCTTACCTATCGAGAACACCAGCTCTGGCAGTATCAATGAAGTTTACGATCAGTTACAGCATACTGAACTGAGTATTATTGGCGAACTTACCCATCCGATTCGTCATGCCCTGCTGGTGGCTACGTCCACCCAGCTGGATAAGATAAAAACCCTTTATGCGCACCCCCAGGTATTCGCCCAGTGTAGCCATTTTCTTGCGGAGTTGGGTAATGTCGAGGTAAAAACCATCGACAGTACATCCTCGGCTATGCTTAAAGTTAGTGAGCTCGACCGCGAGGACGTGGCGGCAATAGGAAGCGAAGCGGGTGGAAATCTGTATGGCTTAAGTGCAATTAAATCGAACCTTGCGAATCAAAAAGAAAACCACAGTCGTTTTATTGTGGTAGCCAGACAACCTGTGGCCGTGCCATTGCAGGTACCGGCTAAAACCACACTTATTATGTCTACGGTACAAAAGCCTGGTTCCCTGGTTGAAGCGCTGATGGTGTTAAAAGATCATGATATTAATATGACTAAACTGGAGTCGCGGCCGATGCCGGGCAATCCTTGGGAGGAAATGTTTTACCTGGATGTGGAGGGAAATACCGCTGACGGCCCGCTACAATGTGCAATCGACGCGCTTAGAAAAATCACCCGCTATTTGAAAGTGCTGGGCTGTTATCCTTCAGAAGAAATCAGCCCGACAAAAGTTGCTGCTGCCAGTGCGATAATGCCCTGAATAGCTTATCTGGTGTGACAAACAGGCACGTACTAGTGCCTATTTGCGCAACAATTGGCCATCATCGGCTTTTAACAACAGTTGCTTGCTGTCTACCAGACAGCGATTTGAATAGTTGCCGAACCACTTACCTACCCGGCTGAACCTTTCTGCAAAACCCTGTTTATCGCCCGCTTCTAATAAACGCAATGCATCACCAAAACGCTGATGAAAACGTTGTAATAACTCGATATTGTCAGGATTATCAAAAATAATATCAGCATAGAGCTCTGGTGACTGAGCAAACAGACGGCCTACCATCGCCAGTTCAAGGCGGTAAATGGGTGAACTAAACTGCGTTAACGTCTCAAGATCCGGGTTTTCCTCACGCAGATGCTCACCATACACGAAGGTGTTGAAGTGACGCATTACCTGAATATAGGCCATGGCTTCATCATGTTCAGCAGCCTTGCTGTGATGCAGCGTGGCGCCCCAGGTTATCATTTGATCCATCAGCCACTGATAGGCCGCGGGATCTCTTCCCTCAGTAACCACCACAACCTGTTTTATCATACCCGGTGCATCCGGTCCGAACATGGGATGCAAGCCCACCACAGGGCCATTATGTGCCTTAAGCATGGCAGTCAGGGGCCGATTCTTAATACTGGTAACATCTGCCAGTAAGCAGTCAGGTTTTAGCATCGTCAGATTAGTAATAACCTGCTCGGTGATGTTGATGGGCACTGCGACAATGACAGCGTCAGCAACGCGTAGCCTTGCCGATGCAGACCCCGTTGACCAGTCTTCTTTCTCAACGACGTAAACGGTGTAGCCACTTTTACGGAACAGTGAGACAAAAACTTTACCCAATGCACCGTTACCGCCGATAATTACAACGTCACCAATGCCTGGGTTTACACAGCGATAACGATTGTTCTGCGTATGGTAAGATTCACGCATTATCCGCCGTAGCAGGTCTTCGACCAAATCCGGCGAGACCCCACTGTCTTCAGCTTGTGCGCGGCGTGAGGCGATAAGACGTTTTTCGCGCTCAGGTACATAAACCGGCACACCTGAATCGGCTTTAATCCGGCCAACCTCCGTAGTTAATGCTGCCCGTTTTGCCAATAGCTCAACCAATTGAGAATCCAGCTCATCGATGCCCTCGCGCAGCTCATCCAGTCGTTGCGATGTACCGGTTAGGTGCTCATCATTTTTCTGGACCATCAGGCGACCTGCGTGCGCTTATCCTGGCGCATAGGCAAAACGGTAATCAACCGATCTCGCATTTGTGTCAGTAGTTGTTCAGTGGTCTCCCAGTCTATACAACCATCTGTAATAGATACGCCGTATTCAAGTTCTTCGGGTGTTTTACCATCCGCCTTCTGATTGCCGGCATTAACATGACTTTCCAGCATCACGCCGATAATCGATTGATTACCTTCCAGGATTTGGTTAACCACATTTTTGGCGACCAGCGGCTGGCGGCGATAATCCTTACTGGAATTTGCATGACTGCAGTCAACCACCAACCCTGCTGTAAGACCGGCTGTAACTAACTCCTGCTCACAGTCACTTACACATACTGAGTCATAATTTGGTTGTTTGCCGCCACGTAAAATAATATGGCCATCAGGGTTACCTTTAGTACCTATAATACTCACCTGCCCCTGTTTATTAATGCCCATAAAACGGTGTGGCGATGCAGCCGATTTCAATGCGTTAATAGCAATCCCGAGGCTACCGTCGGTACCATTTTTAAAACCCACAGGCATGGACAAACCGCTGGCCATTTCACGGTGCGTTTGTGACTCGGAGGTTCTGGCACCAATTGCACTCCAGCTAAATAATTCTGCCAGATATTGTGGACTAATCGGATCCAGGGCTTCTGTAGCCACAGGCAACCCCAGTTCAGCCAGCCAGATAAGCAGCTCTCTGGCACGACGCAACCCGGTTTCTATATCGAAGGTGCCGTCAATATGCGGATCATTAATCATGCCCTTCCAGCCGGTGGTCGTGCGCGGCTTTTCAAAATAGACCCGCATAACTATAAACAATGTATCTTTGCATGCCTCATGCATTTCTTTTAACCGCAACGCATAATCTTTTGCTGCATCAATATCGTGAATTGAACAAGGTCCGCAAATGACAAGCATGCGGTGGTCGCGGCCATGAATAATATCCGAAATCGTGTTGCGCGCTTCCGATATAGCACCTAGCGCGGCATCTGAAACCGGCAGAGAGTGGCTCAAATCCTCAGGTGTTACCAGCACATCTTCAGTACTGATGTGTACATTATTAACAGTATCTTTAATCATAAAATTACTCATTCAAAAAACCGTCAGCGCCTAATGTAAATATTACGATACAGCACCAAACTCTAATCAGGACGGAGGATATTGACTTTTTATCAATTTATTTATATGCGCGCAACCATTGTTTGCTCACCCTTGTTGTTATTACGATGAATGACTAGCCGATATACAGGGCACAAGTTGGTAATCCGGCACTACAGAATTATCGGCCAATACAGCCCCAGGCAATACAGTAACCTGGGCTCCTAACCGAACATTATGACCTATGACCACCGGCGTTGCCTGTTGCCAGCCGGCTGAGCGTTGCTGTGCATTATGATGGTGGCTGACGGTAGCGATGACCGTTCCCTCGCCGATACTGACATTATTGCCGAGTGTGATTGACGCTGCATCCAGCATCACCACATTGTCACCCACTGCCAGGTGGTGTCCGGCATAAATATTACAGCCATAGTCACAGTAAAACCCTGTGCCCAGTTCAACGGAGCAAATATGGGGTAATAACTGATGAATAAGTTGTTTACGCTGCTGCTCATCCGGTTGCGTGCTAATTGCATAACACAGTGCTTTGACAGCCTGACGCGCCTGCCTCAGTGGTTTAGCTGAGGTCTGGTACCATCGCCCGCTTTGCATCTGCTGCCCGATAGGCGTACTCATCAGTCTGTCATTCATTCTTACTGGCTTCCTAAAACGAAAAAAGCCCGCAATCTGCGGGCTTTTGAAAAGTTAACAATAACGCAAGGATTAGTAATCTTAGTTAAGCTTTTCTCTGATACGTGCAGATTTACCTGAACGCTCACGTAGATAGTAAAGCTTAGCACGACGAACCGCACCGCGACGTTTCACTTCAATTGAAGAAACTGCGGGGCTGTGTGTTTGGAAAACACGCTCAACGCCTTCGCCGCTTGAAACTTTACGAACGGTAAAAGACGAGTGAAGACCACGGTTACGCTTAGCGATAACAACGCCTTCATAGGCCTGGAGACGCTCTTTGTCACCTTCGGTAACACGAACTTTTACACTAACTGTGTCGCCTGGGCCGAACGCAGGAACATCAGTTTTCAACTGTGCTTGTTCTATATTTTTGATGATATCTTGACTGACTTTGCTCATCATATCCTCTCGTCCTAGTTAACTGTCATCTTGCCGCAGCTGCAACTTGAATTTTTCAAGCAGTTGCTGCTGCTCCTCAGTCAGAGCTAGGTGATTTAACAATTCAGGGCGACGCTGCCAGGTTCTACCCAGCGATTGCATAAGTCGCCACTGCCTGATTTTTTCGTGATCACCACTTAACAACACAGGAGGAACTGTTTTCCCGTCGAGCATCTCAGGCCGCGTGTAATGCGGACAATCCAATAACCCGTCGGTGAATGAATCTTCTGTGGCAGAGCACTGGTGACCCAATACACCGGGAACTAGCCTGGCGACTGTATCCATAAGGACCATCGCCGGTAACTCACCGCCACTAAGCACATAATCACCAATTGAGACTTCTTCGTCTACCTGGTCTTCGATTACGCGCTCGTCGATTCCTTCATAACGACCACAAATTAAAATTATGCGGTCGGACTTGGCCAGCCTTGTTGCACCTGCCTGGTCCAGTTTCTTACCCTGTGGGGATAAGTAGATAACCTTGCTATTTTCTCCGCCAGCCTGTTTGGCTGCCGAAATTGCGTCGGTTAAAGGTTTTACCATCATCAACATCCCCGGACCACCGCCATAAGGACGATCGTCGACCGTACGGTGACGGTCATGGGTATAATCTCTGGGATTAAATGTATCGACTGCAAGTAATCCTGATTTTACTGCTCTGCCTATCACACCCTGCTGGGTGAACGGGCCGAACATTTCAGGAAAAATACTGACAATGCCGAACCATTTATTCGCGGTCACTTAAAACCCCGGGTCCCAGTCGACGGTAATTACTCTACCTTCTTTGTCTACCGTTTGAACGACTTCGTCCATTACAAACGGTACTAATCTTTCTTTTAGACCGAATGCATCTTTCGCGTTGGCTTTGACCTGAATAATGTCATTCGCCCCGGTATTAAATACATCCTTAACCACACCCAAATCGTAACCTTGCGTTGTTACCACCTGCATGCCAGTTAGCTCGCGCCAATAGAACTCATTGTCATCGAGTTCAGGCAATTGATTGGCTAAAATTGTGATATCGAGATTTTTGATGCGCTCGGCGTCATCCCGCGTCTCAATACCTTCAATTTTTGCAACCAACACTTTGCCATGCGGTCGCCATTGGTCTAATTGATATTCCTTACCATCCCCCAGTAGCCAGGGGCGGTAAGCGAAAATACCTTCTGGTGTATCGGTATAAGTATTGATTTTGACCCAACCTTTTACGCCGTGAGGCGCGCCAATTTTGCCAATAATCACTTTGTCAGACGTTTGACTCATTTATACCCACCACTTGAGCAGCTTACGCTGCAGCTTTTTTTGCTTCTTTTACCAGGCTGTTCACGCGCTCTGATAAGCTCGCGCCAACACCAACCCAATAATCAACACGTTCCAGATCAAGGCGAAGACGCTCTGACTGACCTTGTGCAGTTGGGTTGAAGAAACCGACGTTTTCGATGAAACGACCGTCTCTTGCGCGGCTGCTTTCAGCCACAACAACTTGATAAAATGGACGCTTTTTCGCGCCGCCACGCTGTAAACGAATAGTAACCATAAGTGCCTCAAACTCGTTGTAGCGTTACTGTCAACTTTACCTTCCCGCTTTGCATATAACGCGATGCAGGTTTGGAAGGCCGCGGAATTATACGTATATCAGACTAAAATGCAAGGACAAATGCCATCTGCAAAGTAGAAACTCTGTCTAGTCTAACCGGGCATTTGAGGTACTTCACCGTAAGCCACTGTCAGCCGTCTGATGAATGCGCTATCTTATGCGGCATGTTCCCTCGCAAAAGAAGTTATCGTGTCAGGCGCATTAGAATCTGTAACCACACGCCAGGTGCTACGCTGGTTGATTTCTCACCTATCCCCTTATCGCTGGTATGTGACCGGAGCCGTGATCTCATTATTCATTGCCGCAGCCGCCTGGCTAACGCTTGGGCAGGGTGTTCGGTATGCCATTGACAACGGCTTTGTGGGTAACCAGCCCCAGACGCTCAACACCGCTGCGCTGGCCGTGCTGGCCATCTGTATTATCGCCAGCCTGGCCACTTACTGCAGGTTTTACTTAATGACCTGGCTAGGTGAACGGGTGAGTGCTGATATCCGGCTGCAGGTTTACGACCACTTGCTCACCTTGTCGCCGACTTTTTTTTCAAAGATTCGCACCGGCGAGGTAATATCCCGCTTTACCAGCGACACCACCCTACTGCAATCGGTTATTGGCATGAGTCTGTCCATGGCATTACGCTCTACGGTGACGTTTCTGGGCGCGCTGGTACTGATGGCTACAACCAGTCCGATACTCACCTTATTTGTATTACTGGCGGTGCCTGCAGTGCTTATCCCTATTCGCGTGCTGGCACCGCGGGTTCGCCGTTACGCGCGGGCCAGCCAGGATAAGGTCGCCGATCTTGGCGCCCATATCGATCAGAGCCTGCACGAAATAAGTACTGTTCAGGCTTTCAATGCACAGTCGATGGAAAGCCGGCAGTTCTCTTCTCGGGTCCAGGCGGCTTTTAACACCGCGCGCAAGCGGATTCATTACCGGTCTTTGCTCATCGGTTTGATAATGGTATTAAGTTTAAGCGCTATACTGCTTATCGCATGGGTTGGGGCCCGCCAGGTGTTTAGCGGAGAGCTCAGTGCTGGCGAGCTGTCCGCTTTTTTATTCTACGCGGTTATGGCCGGCGGAAGCGTGGCCACAATCAGCGAGGTCATTGGCGAAGTTCAACGGGGCGTAGGCGCCAGTGAACGGCTGTTAGAATTACTCGCGACGCCAAACGAAATAATACCAGGCACAGCAACACTGGATACGCATCAGAAGGCTCCGCAAATTATTATCGATGACATTGGCTTTGCCTACCCTGACTCACCACCTTTATTTACCAACTTTTCCGTCACCATCCAACCTACTGAAAAAGTCGCACTAGTCGGGGCTAGTGGTGCAGGCAAAACCACCCTTTTCCAGTTACTTTTGCGCTTCTATGATGTTCAGCAAGGCCAGATAAAATTAGCCGGAAAGCCGATTACCGATATCACCCTGCGCTCCTTACGGGAGCATATTGCGATAGTGACCCAGGACTCTGTTATATTTGCCACGACCGTGTTCGAGAATATTCGCTACGGACGCCCGCAGGCAACGGATGAAGAAGTAATTGCCGCAGCAAAATCGGCGTTTGCGCATGCTTTTATTGAAGAGCTCGAAAACGGCTACGATACCGAGTTGGGGGAACGCGGTGTGCGTTTATCCGGTGGCCAGCGCCAGCGCATTGCCATTGCCCGGGCCATTCTCGCCAACCGCCCTGTCTTGCTGCTGGATGAGGCAACCAGTGCGCTAGATGCCCGCAGTGAAAAAATGGTGCAACAGGCACTCAACCGTTTGATGGAAGGACGAACCACCATCGTTATTGCGCACCGTCTGGCTACTGTTCAACATGCCGATCGCATCGTAGTCATGGACAAAGGGCGTATAGTTGCCCAGGGAACCCACGAGATGTTGATGAAAAGCGACACTTTGTACCGACAATACGCTGAATTGCAATTGCTTAGCTAGTCACCTTATGGTGCTATATCTATCACGTTGCAAGAACGTTAATCATAAGCAACGTTCGAACTATTTTAATGTGTTGTTCGTTTGATTACTCAACGAACAGTACTCGAGTTCGCAATCAATTTTCTCGATGGAACTATGATGTCTAAATATGTAATTGGAAAAGGCTTGCTGGCAAGCCTGAGTTTCGCGTTGTGCGCGCTCGCTTTGCCTGTACAGAGCCAGTACTTCGGCGATAATCAGGCCAAGATTGTTGTACTGGAAGAAGTTGCTTTTCAAAATGAAACGAAAGAGGTTGAAGCTGTGGGCACAGCGGAAGCCGTTCGTTCAGTCACGTTATTTTCACCGGTGTCAGACGAAGTTACCGAAGTAAACTTCGTGCCCGGTCAATACGTGGAGAAAGGAAAAGTATTAGTTAAGCTTGATGATCGTCGCCAGCAGGTTGCCGTTCGTCGGGCAAAACTGCAGCTTGAAGATACAGCTCGCACTTTCAAAAGATTGCAGGAAAGTCATAATCGTGGTGCCGTCTCTGAAAGCGAGTTCGATTTAGCCAGAACTCAACGTGATTTAGCTGAAGTCACGCTGCTGGAGGCGCAGGCCGATCTGGAAGACCGCACCATTGAGGCACCATTCAGTGGTGTGGTGGGGTTAACCGATGTTGAGGTGGGAGACCGTATCAATGAGCAGACAGCTATCACGACTATCGATGACAGAAGTAAGCTCTTTGTAAATTTTAAAGCACCGGAAGCGGCGTTATCTGTGCTGATGAATAACCCCAAAGTGACACTGGAACCCTGGACTAACCGCAATAAAACGATAAGCGCCGACATCGCTGAAGTCGACTCCCGCATTAATGAGGAAGATCGCACTATGCGAGCACGCGCCGTGTTGGACAATAGCAACGACAACTACCGGCCAGGGATGAGCTTTCGGGTAAATCTGTCGATAGATGGTAATCGCTTTGCTGCAATTCCCGAAGCGGCGTTATTATGGGGCGCGAATGGCGCCTATGTGTGGATTTCAGAAAATGGTAAAGCTAAGCGTGTTGATGTTGAAGTCCACCAGCGCTTGCGTGGCACAATTTTAGTTTCCGGCAGTCTTAAACAGGGCGACTTATTAATTTCCGAAGGCGTTCAGCGTCTGCGAGCTGGTCAGGACGTTACCACGGAACTGGCGCGGAGCGCCGAATAATGAGCCATCTTACTTCCCAGAATAATGATCTTCCCTCTACGGCGATTCGTCGTCCGGTACTTATTGTTGTATTAAACCTGTTGGTCGTTATTGCTGGTTTTGCTGCCCTTAATGGTCTTGAGGTACGTGAACTGCCTGATGTTGATACACCCACCATTACCGTTACTGCTCAATTGCCGGGCGGCTCACCGGAAACTGTTGACGCCGAAGTTACCAGTCGGCTTGAGGGCGCTGTTGCCCGGGTCAGCGGTGTACAGAATATTTACGCCCAAAGTGAAGAAAACAGTGCCCGGGTGCGGGTTGAATTTCGACCTGGTATCAACCTTGAGGATGCGGCCAGCGAAACCCGGGAATCAGTAAGCCGGGTACAGCGGCAGCTTCCTGAAGATGTTGAACAGGTGGCCATCATTCGTGCCGATAACGACGCACAGGCTGTGGTGAGTCTGGCGGTTTCCTCATCAACGCTGGATATGGAAACACTGACTGAACGGGTCGACACAGATTTAGCGCCGCTGTTCTTAAGTATTCCGGGGGTAGCTGATGTGCAGCTTAACGGCAACCGCGAGCGGGTATTGCGGGTATCAGTAGACCCTTTGCGGCTGACCAGTTATGGCCTTTCCATGACCGATGTGGCTGATGCATTAAGACTGGCACCGTTCGATGTACCTGCAGGCAGTATTCAATCTGAAGATCAGTCACTTATCGTGCGGGCTGACGCGACATCTGTGAGCGCCGAAGATGTCTCCTCTATTGTTCTGAATAATGATGTACGCATCGGTGATATCGCCAGTGTTTATTTTGGCCCGGCCGATACTACCAGTATGGTAAGACTGGATGGTAAGCCTGTTATTGGTTTGGGTGTGATTCGGCAGGCCAGCTCTAACACTATTGAAATTTCTGATGAAGTACGCGCCATGGTCAGTCAGTTAAACCAGCGGTTTGCTGATATGGATATCGTAATCACCTCAGATGATGCAGAATTTATTCGTGATTCAGTGGGTGAAGTTATTCAGTCGCTCAGTATCACCGTATTGCTGGTGGTGTTTACGCTATTGGTCTTTATCGGGTCCTGGCGAGCGACTATCGTTCCGGCATTATCTATCCCTGTTTCCCTGGCCGGTGCGCTGGGCATAATTTGGGCGCTGGGGTTCTCGATAAACATTCTGACACTGCTGGCGTTAGTACTCGCCACCGGAATGATAGTGGACGATGCTATAGTAGTATCTGAAAATATTCAGCGCCGGCGGGCGTCTGGCCTCGGTGCAAGGGCTGCCGCTGTAGTCGGCTCTCGAGAAGTGTTTTTCGCGGTTGTTGCAACTACCGCAGTGCTGGCCTCTGTATTTATTCCCATTGCATTTTTACCCTCCACTGCCGGACGCTTATTCCGGGAATTCGGCGGCGTTCTGGCCGGCGCAGTAATTATCTCCTCTTTTGTGGCGCTGTCACTGGTTCCTGCACTTACTGCGCGATTACCTTTGAAAAATCACAAACCCGGTGGTTTTTTTGATAAGACACTGGGCCGTTTTGGCTACGCCTGTTTGTCTGGGTATCAGCGTTCTTTAAACTGGTGTTTGCGACATGGTTGGGTGGTGATAATTCTTAGCCTGATTGCAGCCGGCGGTGCCTGGTTCCTTTCTAAAAACATAAAAAGTGAATTGTTACCTAGTGAAGATCGCGGAACTATCCGCATTTTTGCCCGTGGACCCGACGGCGCAGGTATCAATTTTATGGACCGGCAAGCGGTACGTATGGAAGAAGTTTTGCTCCCCTACGTCGAAAATGGCACGGTGGATTCTATCTACACGGTCGTAGGTTCATGGGATCCCAACATTGTATTTATCACCGCGCCACTCAAACACTGGGACGATCGGGACAAATCTTTACAAGACGTGGTGGAAGAGATCCGTCCGGTTCTGCAATCTATTCCAGGGGCGCCAGGTAATGCCTTTGGTGGTAACAGTCTAAATTTACGCGGCCAGGGTGGCGGCCTTGAGATCGCCTTAACCGGCGACAGTTACGAACGCATTTTCCAGGCTGCACGAGACTATGCAGCGAAAATTGAGGAAACCATCCCTGAGTTGGGTACCCCCCGAATCAGTTACGAACCTACTCAGCCCCAGATGCGCATAAATATTGATCGTCGTCGCGCCGATGAGTTGGGTGTGCCACTTAACGATATTGCTACAACATTACGTGCTGCGGTAAATGGCGATGATATCGCTGATTTGAATGTTGGTGACCAGTCTATTCCAATTATGTTGCAGTCACGCAATCGAAATACCAGCAACCCCGCTGATTTGACTAACCTCTATGTGAAATCAGAATCTGGAAACCTGGTGCCTCTTTCCAGTATTGCCTATATCACAGAAGAAGGTGTGGCGGCCGAACTGGAACGCCAGGCCCAGCGCCGGGCGATAGAGATGGAAATGGATTTACCGGAAGATGTGCCTATTAATGAAGCGGTTGAGAAACTTCGTGGTTTACAGGACACCCTGCCAGATGGAATTGGGCTGATATTCTTAGGCGAGGCACAAACTTATGAGGAGACATCCCAGCAAGTTGCCATCACCTACGTTCTGGCATTTATCATCGTGTTGCTAGTATTAGCGGCACAGTTTGAAAGTGTCAACAGTGCTGTGGTAGTGATGTTGACCGTGCCCTTTGGTATTGCTGCAGCCATTTATGCACTGTTCTTAACCAATACTACAATTAATGTTTATTCGCAGATAGGGTTAGTGATGCTCATTGGCCTGTTGGCAAAAAATGCGATTCTGTTAATTGAATTTGCTGACCAGTTGCGGGATCGTGGCTACGAAATTTACGATGCGATTGTCGAAGCCGGTAAAGTCAGGCTAAGGCCCATTATGATGACACTGGTCTCAACGGTCTTAGGAGGCTTGCCGCTGATTCTGTCTACCGGTGCCGGGGCAGAGGCGAGAAATGCTATAGGCTGGGTGGTCTTTGGTGGCCTTGGTATCGCGGTGGTTTTCACCCTATACCTGACTCCTGTTCTCTATCTGGGATTAGCACGGTTTACCAAACCCCGCGCTGATGAAAGTCAGCGGCTGGAAAACGAGCTGGATACGGCAAGTCAGCAATCTCTGTAATACGCTGAACCATGGAAAGCAAAAGGCCGCAGATTCTGCGGCTTTTTTCATGTTTTTGCTGATTATCAGGAGGCGGTCACAGACTGCGATGGTGGCTGAGAATTACTGGTCAGGGCTTTTGCAAGCATTTTATGGGTGAGCAGCGATAAAATTTCAGTTTCTTCATCACTTCGGTTTCCGTCCACTCCTGTAATCGCCATGGCGACTTCCATCGCTCTGTGCGCATCAAACTCAAGATCATCCTTAAATTCACGCAAATAAGTCATGACTGCACCGGTATCCAGTGCCTTTCTGGTTTGGTAGATGACATCATTTAAAAATGCCTCACGACAGATAGGGCTCTCCCACAATAAACTGTCGACCATTTCCTCCAGGTAATCCTGTTCGGTCAATGTCACTTTATTGTCTATTTGATAAAGCAATACAGCCAGACGAATGAGCGCCTGATTAAATGATTGTTGATTGGATAACTGCATACTAACTCCTTCGCAAACATGTTCTTTGCGAATCATTATTGAAGCATCCCGCTTCGTTTTTGTGATGATGTGTAGGGTATAAGCTACGTCGCGGTTACATAACGTGAAACAAGCGACCATCGAACTACGCATTCTGTTAAAGGATAGTTCAGCACGCGGGAAAATACCTGTTTGGACGGACAAAAGCTGAGCAAGTAAGTCTAATTAATAAAAGCCACTTATACACAATTGAGGGTTTGGCGTACCACCCATTGCCACCTTAAAGAGCTGACACTGAGCGGTCATTCACAACGCAATAGGTTATTAACGCAACCCCAGGGTTATGTCATTGATGTAAAAGTTACCGCTGAAAGTAGGGTCCGTCTGACCAGTGGTATCAAGAGCAAAAAACTGCTTATCCTGTTCATCCAGTGCCTGATACCCGCCAATGACCTGATAAATCCAGGCCTCAGGATCAAATGTCAGTGATTTCTGTGCATAATACGTCAACGCAGAGCACGGTTGTCCAGAATCGATGACATCGCAAAAGTAGGCTTCCACAGCTAACTGAATGGGTGCTTTATCAAGTGCCACCGACTCTTGCTCGCTAACATCGATGTCTGCAGCAGAGGCCTGGGGCACTGTCGTCTCTTTGCGTCGTTGAATATCGGTCAGCGCGGCGATAATCTGATAGTGCTCATTTTCCTGTCCAACATTGTTTACATCAACATGGGCATCACCGAGTAAATCGGCAGACTGGTTAAACAATACGGGGACCCCGCTAAGATTGGCATAATTACCCGGAGCAAAGTCTGGCTGTTGCTCCATATGTAATAAGAAACCTTTGAGTAACCGGGTGCGTCCCTGAAATTCACGAAAGCGTCCCAGCAAGTCAAGCAGACGCGCCTGAGCGACAGCAAGTTCCTGGGCCGCTTTGGAAAAATTTTGTTGCAGTGCTACTACTAGCAACTGGCGTAGCTCTCGGTTACTGCCCGCCAGCTCACTAAGCTCGTCAAACCGAAAACATTCCAGTTGCGTCAGCAGCTCTGACACCTGACTTTGGGCAAGTTCGTTTTCGCGGATTTTTGCTTCTACCGATGCCACGTAGCCGAATTCATTATTAATTCGGCTGAACATCACCCGAACACTGTTAGCCAGAGATTCGGTAAGCTGATAGACATGCTCGGTCAAGTCTGTCATGTGCGCATGCGCTTCATTAAACCGTGAGTAATGTAACGCTTCTTTATAATGCTCAGTAAGTGTTTTCAGACTGGCCAGCGAGGCGCCGATATTGGCGTTGATGGTGCGATTGCGCTCATCCTGCAGACTGCCTTCTAACAGCGTTCTTACGGCTGCTTTTAATCGTAAAGAACTTTGTGGGTCAGGACGCCATAACACCTGCAACTGAACAAGTTGATCCAGTACTTTTTTGCTGTACACCTGCTCATTGACGTGACCGGTAAGATACGCCTGCATTATAAGTTCACTGTGGCGACCCAGTGCATTGAGTAGTTTGCCTCCCGCCTCTACCAGCGCCTGACTCATAACAGGTTGCCCTGACTAATCGCCGCCTCAGCCTGTTCTGACAATGAAAGAGACTCTGTTTCGTCAATGAACTTAAGCATATCGTACAGGTGCTCTATCCGACCGGTAGCCAGATAAATCTGCTTGTCCTGGTTAGGTTTTATCAGATACCCCATATCAGTAAGCCGTCTGAAAACCTGTTTTAACTGGCCATCCAGGTTGACGCTTGTGGAGTTGAACAGTCGATACCGGGATATCTTTTCCAGCTGCTCCGCATAGGCAGGTGTATCTTCTATCACTGACTGCAATTCGTTTAGCCGAATAGCACTGCCCATCGTGACAGGCATGTCTGCCTCACTAGCCTGCTGAACCAGAACCAACCACTCCACCAGTGGTACCAGTGCAGAAGTGGTCTCCTGAAACTGATTTTGCAATACCTTGCGCTCGTCATCACCAAGAGACAAATACGCCGCAAAAAACACCTCTCCGTCAGCTGCACTCGTCAGGGTGCGGTTCAGCAAATTCAGATGGGGCTCCAGCTTGTCCGCATTTTCGCGACGTTTCAGAAAGCGCCAGGCTTCTTCATCGGTTACCTGACAGATGAACTTTCCTTCCAGCAACTGGCTGAGAACATGACCGGTTTGAGACATCATGCTGACGCTTCCTCCTGGGTACGACGGGATTGAATTCGTTCGGCAATGGCACTGGTTTTTGGCTGCACTACCTGTAATTTGCGACTGACCTTATCAATAAGGTAACGATTTTCAAACAGGGATAACACATCCGATTCCGGGTTCGGAAACGCGCCGACCACGCAAATGTTGTTTTTCTGGCAGGCGTCGAATATCTTTTTAACATTGCTTTGATGCAAGGTACCCAGCTCATCAATAGGCCAATGCACGGTCGTATTGTCATCGGTCCGCAACAATCGTGTAAAGGCCAGTAAGAACTTACAAAGTATGAGGTAAGCCATGCCGTGACTGGAAGACTCGTTAAGTTGTCGGTCAGTACGAATGATGAGATCACTATTCCCCTCACGCAGATGCAGCTCAATATCCAGTAATTTGCTTATACCACCGGTAAGGGCTGCGCGACCCAGAATATCCAGAACCTGACGCATACTATGGCCATATTCTTCATCCGGCAGCTCTGTTGCACCCGATCCCATCCACTCATCGTATAATGCGCGGAACTGCTCCAGTTCAGGCCAGAATTCCAGCTCACTAATGCGCGAACGGATTTTCACAGCGGATTCGGTAACCCCATCAAGAAACAATTCACTGTCGACTTCTTTAGTAATACGACGACTCTGGCTGACAATGCGCTTATCGATATCTGCCAATACATAATAATACTGGGTCAGATCGGCACCAAAAATTCGTCCCTGCTCTTTAAGCCCCTGTAATTTCTGCGGCACAATCACATTAAGTAGCTGCGCCAGATGTGTAACCATTCTTCTGTGATCAATTCCTTTTACACCCTGTGCACTAATAACGGCACACTCCTGCCGCGCACGTTCCCATGTATCGGATAGCCCGGTTCCGGCCTGGGCGGCAATCAACTGGTCAAATCGTTCGACATAACTGCGCACATCTGCGGTTAATTCTTCGCGTTCCTGTAACAGATTCTGAGCCTGTGACAGGCGTTGACTTACCGTGGCATCCTCGGTGATCTGCTGCACCCCGGCGTCACCTGTGTCCAGGGACAATTTCGCGAGGGTTTTAAGTAGCCCGGTGACCTGATCACGTTGTTCACTGGTGGTTTTGAGCGTCACCTCCAGGGTTTGTTGCGCTTCCCCCAGCTGCTCACGGGTATCGCGGTAAGCAGTGTGTTCCTGCGCCAGGCTACGTTCTGCCTCAGACAGTGATTTACGTGCATCACTTAAACTGTTTTGCCAGGTTATCTTGTAGCCGGTAAATACCGTTTGGTACCACCGCTCATAATCACTGACTTTATGGCGCTGAGATTCTGTTTTGTAAATACTGTCTTTTAACGCTTTGATGCGCTTTTTGAGTTGCGCTATTTCATCTACATCAACACCACGGTTGTTCAGTTCACTTTCAAGCCATGCATCCATTTCCCGCCGATCGCTGGCAGCCAAATCTTTGGCTTTTCTAATATCTGCATCACACTGAGCGACCTGGGCGTCTGTATCTGCGATAAGCTGCTGCCAGTGGAATTTATGTTCCGTCTGAGCCTCGCGTAGCTGGTCACTAAGTTCCTCTTTATCTAGCTCAAACTGGGCTTTGATTTTCTGCTGCGACTGAGTATTCGATTCCAGCCTGGTCTTCGCCTTTTGCTTTCGCTCAGACAAGGCCTGCTGATACTCAGTTAACAACGCATCTTTATCCTGTTGCGCCCTCTTACGGGCAGATTCAGCACTTCTGATTAAGTTATCTTTCTGAGTCAGGACAAGTTCTGCATTTCTTACATCTTCGTTGGCTTTAGCCAGAGTCTGCTCACATTCAGTTTGGTGTTCAAGCGCATTTTGCTGTCGCTGCTGCGCATCCTGCAGCTGTATTTTTAACGCTTGCTCACTCTGCGCGTAAGCCGGTGTTTCAAGCACTTCAGTTGCCAGGGTGATACCAAAAATACTGGTGTTATCATCACTCAATCCGGGCGTAAGATCATTGCGCTGCAGAAGTTCCGGTCGCAGTACTTTGCCAAAGGTTTGCTCCCAGTTGCTGGCATTCTTACGCAGATACTCCAGCAAAGAACCCTCGCCGGGAAAAAGCAGTTGCTCCACCGCCCCAACCGAGGCTTCTTCTTTCTGATACTGCTGCCGGGCTTTTTCCAGTGATTGTGACGCGGCCTCCCGTGCCTGCTGTAACTTAAGATGTCGCGACTGTGCCTGACGGTATTCAGTACGCATGCTATCTTCGTGAATTGTCGCTTCTTTAATGCTGGCGTCCATTAAATCCAATTGTGACTGCTCGAATTCATTGAAGCCGATATTATTTACGCTCGCCCGCAGTTCAGCCTCTGTCACTTTAAGCTCACTAAGCCGGGACTGGAAAGCCTCGCTCAGAGATTGCTGGCGGGTCGCAAACTGCCCGTTGATACTGTGCAACGTCTCACTTTCCTGCTGTTGCTGCGTGCTACGCTTTTCCGCTGCTTCCTGGCGCGCAGCGGATAGTTGCTCGAGCGTGACAGAGAGTTTTTCTCCTGCTTCTGCCAGTCGCCTGGCGTACGCTGATTCGATATCCTGATGCTTTTCCGTCAGTAAACTGTAGCGGCCTGAAACTGTTTCCAGCTCATTTTGCCATTGCGACAAGTTGGCCACATTCTCGCGCAACTGTTCAATATCCTCGGCCTGCCAGTTATCATATTCTTTTTCCACACCTTCCAGTTCACTGGTGAACTTTTCTAAATCTGCGCGGGCTGCAGAAACGGTCTGGTTGAGAGCATCTCTGCGCTCGTACCACTGATTATCATTTTGTTTGCGGGCAAACTGGTTGTCATCAAGTTCAGACTTGCTTTGCTCTACCCGCGCAGCTAACTGACATTTATCCTGCTCAAACTGGTGTTTCAAACGCGCGAGTGTTTGTTCAGCAGATGTTAGCGCAAGATTAGCCTGTTCAAGCTTGGTGAACTCGGGCCGAATTTTATCGAATTGTTTGATCAACTGGCATTCGCGTAACCAATCGTCCACCCGGTGACGACTTAAATTCGAGGTTGGTGGCTGAACGCCATCTTCTTCCAAAATAGCAGCAATCATGGCTTTAATGGTTTCCATTTTGCCTTCTTTTGAATGGACTGCTTTAGCCAGCTTTTCCATGTGTCGAATATGTGATTGCGACGCGCACAAACTGAAGATCCGCGCGTAACCTAGAAGCTCGCGGGCATTGCTGCTTTGATTTAAGACACTGTGATCATTTTGGAGAATGGCCCTGAAATCTTTGGTATTAAGCTGACTGGTCACCAGCACATCGTTGCGCTTCATTGCCCGGGCCAGCTCTATACTGGAGACACTGCCGTGTTTTTGATTTTTTTGTTCAAACAGATAATCATCTATTTCGAAGGGCTTACCGATAAAGCGATAATTAACACCACTTCCCCCAGACGATAAAACAGCCTGACATAGCTCATCATCAGAGCGGGTATATTCATAAATAATAAAGCTGGACGTACGGGGCAGATACCATTTTTCAAAGCTGTCTCGAGTGGCAGGCACCACCCGGCTGGGGTATTCGCCGTAAAATACTGGTATCAGACGTTGCAAGGTGGTCTTGCCTGATGCATTTGTACCACAAATATTGGTGTGGCCATCAAGCTTGAGTTCCACAACTCCCGGCAGATGCGTGTCAATTAGAATAATGCGTTTTAAACCAGCCATAAAAATCCTGTTGTTACGTGGCGACTGCTGCGTAGTATTATTTTTGAAGTGGGCAGGTGATGTTGAGAGTTGGCGACTTGATTGTCAGTCGCGTTACCCACGTTTGCAGCGCACGAAAGTGTATTATTATTTGTGATAATTTCCCAGTATCGATATGCCTGGGCGCGTATCTGCCATAAGCGCTATGGTGCATAATAAAAAAAGCCGCCAAATCGGGCGGCTGTTTTTCAACGAGCAATGCATTAGCGAGGCGGAAACATACCGCCGCCCCCGCCCATGCCGCCACCACCTGGTGGCATCATGCCCTTCATCTGGCGCATCATTTTTTTCATACCGCCGCCCGACATTTTTTTCATCATTTTCTGCATTTGGGTAAACTGTTTAAGCAAACGGTTTACATCCTGGATCTGTGTTCCGGAGCCTGCTGCAATTCGGCGCTTTCGTGACCCTTTAATGATATCAGGTCTGGCGCGCTCCCCGGGAGTCATAGAGTTGATGATTGCTTCCATTTGATTAAATTGCTTGTCATTGGCACTGTCTTTGAGCTTTTCAGACATATTGCCCATGCCCGGCATCTTGTCCATGAGCCCCATCATGCCACCCATGTTTTTCATCTGCTCAAGCTGCTCTTTAAAATCCTGCAGATCAAACCCTTTGCCTTTCTGAACTTTTTTCGCAAGCTTCTGGGCTTTGTCTTTATCAACCTTGCGCTCTACATCTTCAATCAGGCTAAGAACATCGCCCATGCCAAGAATTCGTGAAGCAACGCGCTCCGGATGGAAGGGCTCAAGTGCATCGACTTTTTCACCCATCCCCATGAACTTTATCGGTTTACCGGTGATTTGTCGCACAGACAACGCAGCACCACCACGTGCGTCCCCGTCGGCTTTAGTTAAAATAACGCCGGTTAGTGGCAGCGCATCATTGAACGCTTTGGCTGTGTTTGCGGCATCCTGGCCGGTCATAGCATCGACCACAAAGAGTGTCTCGATGGGGTCGACCGCTTTATGCAACGCTTTTATTTCATCCATCATGTCGTTATCAACATGCAGACGACCGGCAGTATCTACCAGCAAAACATCATAAAACTGCTTGCGGGCCTCATCAATGGCGCCGTTAACAATGTCGACAGGACTTTGCAGTACCGTGGATGGGTGAAACCCAACCTCGACTTCATTGGCCAGGGTTTCCAGCTGTTTAATGGCGGCAGGTCGGTAAATATCCGCACTTACCACCATTACCTTTTTCTTTTCACGCTCAGTCAGGTATTTAGCCAGCTTGCCGACACTGGTAGTTTTACCAGCCCCCTGCAGACCAGCCATCAGGACAACGGCCGGCGGCTTGGTAGCCAGGTTAAGCTTTTCGTTCGCCTCACCCATCACCGCTTCAAGTTCGGACTGAACAATTTTTATGAACACTTGTCCGGGCTTAAGACTTTTGGACACTTCTGTGCCCACAGCGCGGGCTTTCACCTGGGCGACAAAATCTTTAACGACAGGTAACGCAACGTCGGCCTCAAGTAGAGCCATCCGTACTTCGCGAAGTGTCTCTTTGATATTGTCTTCGGTGAGACGCCCCCGCCCGCTGATATTTCGCAGCGACTGGCCGAGACGATCTGATAAATTCTCAAACATACAAAGCAGTCTTCTTATTGATAAAAATTAACAGGCAATAGTATAACGAAATTTAGCCGCTGAACGTACCATTGATATCACTCTTTTGCCATTAACGTGAATGTGAAACGGTAAAATACCATAGCAATGGTTGAATTTGGCCGTGACATGCAGTATCAATAGCGGCGGGGAGCATTTTTTTGTTGCTGTGAGGCAGTCTCCGCGCCCTTCAGGAATGTGTTTTTACGGGAATTTTGATGACCACGCCTTTTGCCATTGCGGCTATTATTTTTTATCTTTTCAGTGCCTTTTTATTCATGAGGCGTTTTGTCCAGCACCAACCCGCCAATGAGAACGCGATACCGTTAATCGCCGCCGCGGTGGCAGCGTTAGCTCATATCGCATTTCTCACGCAGGCGATCATTATCGCACCCGGACAGAATATGAGTATAACCAACGTCATGTCACTGGTCTCATGGCTTATTACTGCGGCAATGCTGGGCTCATCAAAAATCTTACCCAACCAAATTCTGCTGCCCGTAGTATTTTGTTTTTCTGCGTTAACTGTGGCGGCATCCTTGCTTATTCCCGTTGAACACATCATGCATATTCAGCTTCAGCCAGGGCTACTTATTCACATCACCTTGTCATTGTTTGCATACGGTACGCTGGTTATCGCATTTTTATATGCGCTGCAAATGTCCTATATCACTTATCGCCTGAAGCAAAAGGGCTCCAGCTTGTTACATTCCTCCCTCCCCCCGTTGATGATGGTTGAGGGTATGATGTTCAAATTGGTTCAGATTGGCACCGTACTGCTGGTGATTTCCCTGGTGAGCGGTTTTGTTTTTCTGGAAGATATGTTCAGTCGGCTTTATGCCCACAAAACTGTACTTTCCATGTTTGCGCTGATTCTTTATGTTATTGTACTCGCCGGCCAAAAACTACGTGGCTGGCGCGCCAGACAGGTTATTTTGCTCAATGTAATCGGCGTGCTACTGTTAACAGTGGCTTATTTTGGCAGCCGTTTTGTGCGCGAAATTTTATTATAAGCGGTGCTTTCTTTAGTTGAGAACCGCTTAGACACGGGCTTAATCGTGCAAACCATATTTAAAATTTATAGATTGACGATCAGTACAGGAACCCAATAGTTGGACGACATATCTACCGGCACCCTTTTTATTGTTTTAGCGGTGCTAATACTCTTTTCTGCCTATTTCTCCAGTTCTGAAACCGGCATGATGTCGATAAACCGTTATCGACTAAAGCATCTACAAAAGGAAGGCAATCGCGGAGCAAACCGGGTTCAGCGCTTGTTGGAACGCCCTGACCGTTTGATAGGCCTGATTCTGATTGGCAACAATCTGGTTAACATTGCCGCCTCATCAATAGCCACCATTATTTGCGTGCGTTTATTTGGTGACTACTGGGGCTTTTTTGCCACAACCTTCGGGCTAACGCTGATTCTGCTTATTTTTGCAGAAGTGACGCCCAAAACCCTGGCGGCCCTTTATCCGGAAAAAATAGCTTTCCCAAGTTCCTTGATCTTGTTACCGCTGCTTACCGTGATGTACCCTTTTGTCGCATTGATCAACAGTATTACCAACGGCATACTTTACCTTTTGCGGATAAATCCGACCAGCGGCAGTGATGATTCACTGAGCCGTGAAGAGCTGCGAACTGTGGTATACGAAGCTGGCACGATGATACCCAAAAAACACCAGGATATGCTGGTAAGTATCCTGGATCTAGAAAGTGTTACCGCAGAAGACATCATGGTGCCCCGGGCGGAAATTTTTGCCATTGATATCAATGATGACTGGAAAAAAATTCAAAAACAGTTAACCAGTTCCCAACATACCCGGGTATTGCTATACCGCGACAAAGTTGACGATGCAGTTGGCTTTGTGCATGTTCGTGACGCATTGCGCTTGTTGTCAAAAGACCAGTTCACAAAATCTAGTCTGTTACGGGCGGTAAGAGAGATCTACTTCACGCCCGAGTCTACCCCTTTGCATACGCTGATGTACAAGTTCCAGGCTGAAAAAGAACGCATTGCCCTGGTCGTCGATGAGTACGGAGATATCATGGGATTGGTTACGCTGGAGGATATTTTAGAAGAGATCATTGGTGATTTTACCACCAGCATGGTTCCTGATCACAGCAAAGAAGTAAACGTCCAGCAAGATGGCAGTGTATTGATTGACGGCAGTGCAAATATTCGGGATTTGAATAAAGAGATGAACTGGGCGTTACCCATAGAAGGTCCCAAAACGCTAAATGGGCTTATATTAGAGTATCTTGAAGAAATTCCGGAGAATAAGGTAAGTGTTCGGCTGGCTGGTTACCCGGTCGAAATTGTCGATATTAATGAAAACATGATTAAAACTGTGCGCATTATGCCGGAGTTTTATGCGCCTCAGTCCGATCCCGATAAATCTAAAATGGCGGAATAAGTCCTTATTATTTTTTTACCTGATTGCGACGGGCAACGACCTGAGCTTTAGCGGCTGCTACCTTTGCTGAAAGATTATTTAGCTTACCCATAAGCACTTTCATTTCTTCGTCTTCGCGCAAATCAGATGCGGCCAGGTGACTTTCCAGCGAGCGCCGCAGTAGTTCCGGTATTGATTTCGTAGTCATGCTGATATTACCCTTTCATGTTACCTTTCCGGTATCTTCATGTCCGGATAGCAACTAAACTCTCACTACACCTTATATCGGTCACTTTCAACATTTCTAAAGTGTCGTCGTCACATTAAGTCATACTGTCAAAAAAATGACAGGGTATGCAAAGCATAATTCTACTGGTGTGAAACCGCTGAACTTAACTGCCCTGGTAATGCTCTAAGAGACTACCACGGTGGCCCTTACCGGAATAATCGATTACCGCGACAGCGCCCGTTGCGAACAGTGGCATACGCTGTATCTGACAAATTTCATCCAGCAAGTAGCTGACAAAGGGCATGTGACTGACTATTAACAATGTCTTTAAAGGTTTATGTTTGGACAAGGATTGTTGCAGAAGCGCATCAATGTAATCATGGCAAAGGTGAATATCACCATCAGGCACGATATCCTGGCAAATCTGGCTGTTTAGAAACTTGTGGTGGTGGCCCATCATGTCCAGGGTTTGGCGGGTTCGTTGATACGGTGATACCAGGGCTAAGTCGATAGAGTCATTTTGACTGTACTTTTTAAGCCAGTTTGACGTAGTTAGAGACTGAGTTCGACCATATTCCGTTAGTTGTCTGGAACGATCGTCTCGACGAGCAGGCTCGGCTTCGCCATGGCGCATAATAAATAGCAAGGTAGAGTCGCTGCTTTGACGTGACATTACATTATTAATAGTATAGAGAACTGCTGCATTACAATATCAGAATCAGGTTTTAACGCCTAGCGATATTGGCACCCGATTATGTATTCATACTTACGCCTCACCCGATTGTGCTGTTCTGGAGGCTGTTAAAACACTCACTTTATGTGAGTGTAGTTAATTCTTTGACCTGAGAGTATTTTGACAACATTAAATTTAGCACAATCAAGGTTTTTCACCTTACCCAATGGCCTGCGTGTCATGCTTTGTCCACCTCCCCAGGGAACATCTGCCTATGTTTCAATGGCGGTAAAAGCAGGGCACTTTTTCGATCCGCAAACTTATCCAGGACTGGCGCATTTACTGGAACATGCATTATTTCTTGGTAGCAGACATCTGCCAAAAGCTAACGCCATCAACGATTTGATAGAGCGTTGTGGCGGGATGCTCAATGCCTGGACAGGCACAGAGTACGCTAATTATCATTTTCATTGTCACGAAAGCACGCTGCCTTCATTGCTGCCGGCCTTTGCTGACATGCTTGCTCACCCACTACTTGAGCAGGATGCGTTGCAGAAAGAAGTGGAGGCCATTGATGCGGAATTCAAATTCAAGCGAAAAGATGATTTGCGCCGCCTTTATCAGATTCACAAAGAAACGTGTAATCCGGCCCACCCTTTTAGTAAATTTTCCGTGGGTAATGCAGATATTTTTCAACGTAATGGTATTGAGGCTCTGCAAGAAGCGCTGACAGAACATCACCGGACGTTTTATGGCGGTAGCAATATGACGCTTTGTATTTTTAGCGCCATCCCGGCTGATACTCTAATTCCCTTGATTAAAAAACAGTTTGGCATTCTGCCTGCCGGTGAACCTGCCCCTTGCCAATGGCCGGCACTGTACCTACCCGAACAGCTTGGTACCCAGATTACCATTGAACCGTTACAGGCAGCTCGACGAATGATCGTAACGTTCCCGCTGCCACCATTACATAACGACTATAAAGTCAAACCTCTGGATTATATCAGCCATCTGTTGGGTGACGAGGGAGAAGGTTCGTTACTTAATTATCTTAAGAACCGCAATTGGGTCACAAATTTGATTGCGGGGAGCGGTATTGAAGGAGACGACTTTAAAGATTTTAATGTGAGTTTTCAGTTAACCCAGGACGGGCTGACCCATCGTGAAGAAATTCTCATGGCATTATTCAGCTTTTTGACGCTGTTAAGGCAAGGTCTTGCAGAACAATGGCGCTACGATGAAAAAATGCAATTACACGCTTTAGCCTATCAGTACGAAGATTCACCCAAGCTGATGCCTGTCGCCTGTGAATATGCTCAGCACCTGTTTATCTATGATTTCGATGAAATTCCTCTTCTCAGAGCGCCGGTAGAAACCTACGACAGCAATAGCCTTGAACACGCTCTTAGCTATTTTACCCCGTCACGAATAAGGGTAAAGGTGATAGCACCGGGCATTGATACTGATAAGGTCTGCGACTATTATAACGCAAAGTACAGTATTAGCAGATTACCCGACACATTAGTTGAGAATCTTAGTCAGGCTGGTGTACCGAAAAATATGGCACTTCCGCCGCCTAATCCTTATCTCGGTGATGCCTACACGCTATGCCTGCCAGACAATGACTATGCGTTGCCTAAATTAATCTGTCAAAAACAGGGGTATCGAAGCTGGTTTGCACAGGATCACCAGTTTCACACCCCTAAAGGCGATATTTACCTTTCATTTGATACCGCTGGATTTTGTTCTGACGTTAATGCCACCGCAGCTAAACGCATTTGGCTTGCTTGTTTAAATGATAAGCTCCAGTCGCAGTATTATCGTGCAGAGATAGCCGGATTGCATTATCGTTTATATGGCCACCAGGCTGGGTTCAGCCTCCACACCAGAGGTTTCACTAACCAGCAGGTCTTGCTGGCAAAACAGTTGATTAAAGCGATAAACACCACGGTTCCTAACAAAGAACAATTTGCCTTGCGCAAGTCGATGCAGATACAGAATTTGCAGAACTCTCTGCTAAATAAGCCGACTAACCGCTTGTTTTCTCGTCTTAGCGTGCTGATTCAGCGCAATACCCAGGCCCCGGTTGACTTATTGAGCGCCGTAAATGCATGCACATACGACGACATGATGGTGACTGCTGAATCAGCCATGTCTAAGTACTATCTTGAAACGTTTATGCATGGAAACTGGTTAGCCGAAGAAGCGGAACAGTTCAGTGCAGACGTCAATATTTTGACGCCCCAGGCGTCGGGAGAGGCGCTTGCTCGTTCTGTATCCCGCCTGCCCACCGGTAAAACACTGATTCATCAGGTTCCCAGCGAGCATGATGATGCTGCTGTGGTGCTTTATTTGCAGGCGCCCAGTGCAACTATCGAAGACACTGTGATGTGCATGGTATTGGAACAAATGCTGGCAGGCCCTTTCTTCAATGTGTTGCGCACACAAAAACAATTAGGCTATGTGGTAGGTACGGGCTACGTGCCTCACAATCAGCATCCCGGGATGGCATTGTATGTCCAAAGTCCGCGTTACTCTGCTCAAGACATTCTTGCCGAAATAACTCATTTTCTGTTCGACCAGCTAAATGAAATTGATTACTACAGTGCCTACTGGAAAAATATTCAGGAAAATCTGCTCAAACAACTCGATGAGCAGGATCTCTCGCTATCGATGAAATCTCAAAGATTATGGATTAGTCTGGGCACGGCAGATTATACATTTAATCGAAATGCCCGGCTTGCACGCTGTGTGAACGCATTGTCCTTTGATAAAGTCAGAAATTATGCGCAGCGCGTTGCCAATCGAGAACTCTATGGCGAGTTGGTATTGTTTGCCCAAGGCCATTTCAATACCCACACAATGCCCTCAGGCCTGCGAGTAGATGACATCGCCGAATTTAAAAATATGTTGAACCACTAATATTTCGCGTTGTACCTGGTTTAAGAAGGTACAACGCAAAATGTACAAAAAACCCCCACCCCTTTTGTTTCGGACAAAAAAAAGTTGTAGAGAATGAGTGATTTGGGCATATTGGGCTCTCGGATTGAACGAACTTTGCCGATATAATAATTAAACTAATAATGATAAGGCTATCTAAGCCATTCAAAGGTGTTTTGGTGCGCTCAACCATTGCTCGCTTCTTTACAATAGTCATGCTGGGGTGTTGCGGACCGTTATTTTTGACTGCTGCACATGCTGTTTCGGTGACTGATATTTACTTCGAAGAACTAACCCTTCGAGACGGGCTATCCGACACTACCATTCTGGATATCGCTGAAGGCCCCGACGGGTACATCTGGGTTGCCACGCTAGGCGGCCTTAATCGGTATTCCGGATATGAATTTAAACAATATTCGCCCGATGACACGGATCCTGCATCACTGCCCTCAGGTGTAGTCAGATCTCTTCACGTTACTGCAGACGGTGCGCTATGGGCAGGTACCCTCAATGGCCTGGCGCGATACCAGCCAGAAACAGATAATTTCCAGGTTTATAATCAGTCAAACTCAGCATTAAAATCCAATAGTATTTCCTATATTGGTGCCGGGACGAATGGTAATTTGCTTATTGGTGCCGGAACCCGGCTCTATAGCTTTGATATTGATAGCCAAATAATCAAACCCTATGACAGCGGGCTGCAGTTTGATTCGCATATAGTTACGCTTCATGATGAAGCCTCAAAGCTCTTAATCGGTACTTACAGCGATGGCTTGTATATATATGATAAAACCAGGCAAGAGTTATTTTCTGCCACGGATGTTAATCCGTTTTCATTTAATATTGATGCACCACGCATAAGAGACATTGCGGTCATTCAGGGTGATTACTGGGTAGCGAGCAACAATGGTGTCTACCAAATTGCCGCTTCCGGGAAAATTAAACAGCATCTGAATGTTCAATCCCACCCCCTGATTGGCTCTGACAATATTTTTGAGATTCTGGAAATCGATGGTGACATCTGGCTGGGTACTGACAATAACCTATCTATCTACTCACCTGAGCAACAAAAGTTTGTCTCTATCGGCCCGCAAAATGCTGAACTGACCGGCCTGACTCAGCGCTATATTCTTTCCGGCCTGCAGGACTCTACCGGTAAAATCTGGATGGGGTCGTATCATGGTTTGTTTAAATACAACCCGAACAAAGATGGCAGCCGTTTATTTTCTAACGAAAAAGCCTTTCAGGAAAAAACAGAAGGTAACGCCATTTGGGCACTGGACGAGGATCCCAAGGGTTATATCTGGTTTGTTACTCAAAGTGAGGGGCTGGGTCGCTTTGATAAAAAAAGCGGTACAATTGATTACTTTCTTGAAAAGTCCGGAAAAACCTTTTGGGATTTCATAATAGATGACAACGGACTATTCTGGATTGCAAGCTCAGATGGCCTTACTGTCTATCAATATTCTAGTAACACACTTGAAGAAATTACTACATTCTTTAGCTCTAAACTCATTGACACCATCCTCTATAAAGATGGAACTATATGGTTTTCACCTACAGATGAAGACGTTCATCTCAACTCTATTCATACCAAGCTAATAAAAAATGTTGAAACTCAAAAAGATTTCTCAAATTTGCTAGAGACGCACATTGTCGATGAAGCGTCTGCTAAAAGCTCCATTACTTACATAGACTCAAAAGGAAGAATTTGGGTCGCTTCTTACGATAAAATTATAATCTATGACCCCAATTCGAGAAGAGTAGTCAAGGAAATAACTTTACCTGGCACAAGTAGCAGAGTGTTCTTTGTGTATGAATGGAAGAACTCATTTTGGCTAGTCAATACCAACAATACTATTTTTCAGTTAAATGACAAAAGTTTTCAGATTAAACGACAGTCACAAATGAGCCAGGCTGACGGTACAGTGCTATCGGCGCAGGGTGTTGATAGCAGTATCTGGATAACAACCAACAACACTATTTACCAGTTGGATCTATTAACGCTGGAGAGGCAAACTACTCTTTATCTTGAAGAACTGAATTATAACGATTTTAATGAAAACTCCGTGCTACAGGCCTCTACCGGCGAACTTATTTTTGGTGGCGCAAAAGGTTTCAATATCATCAAACCATCAGAGATGGCAGTGGATGCAGCCTCATCCACTGCCACCAGAACGCCTGAAATTACGAGTATTCGGGCTTTTGGTGATAACGCCACAGATAATAATCTTAAAGCCTTAAGCAGACAGTATGATGTTGAACTTGAGTATGATGAATCCCGCTTTACCATTCAGTACGAACTGGTCAACCCCACCAATCCGACGCTGGTTGATTACCGGCATCGTTTGACCGGGTTTGATGATAAGTGGATAGACGCGGAGAAAAATCGCACTGCACAATTTAATAATGTCTCATTTGGCACTTATGTGTTTGAGGTACAGGCAAAAGAAAAGGGGAAATCGTGGTCAGACTCAGCATCACGCACTATTCGGGTTGGTCGGCCACCCTGGCTGCACACAGCAGCGCTGATATTCTACATAATTGTTCTTAGCGCATTCTTGCTGTTTCTTTTGCGTCAGTATCAGGTTCGCAAACAGAATCAACAGGCCATTCGTGAGTCTGAGGAACGACTGAAACTTACCCTGTGGAGTAGCGGTGATGAGTTATGGGACTGGGATGTGTATCGCGGCCAGGTTTACCGCTCCAACACCTGGGGCACACTGGATTTCCCCCAGGATAACATCCGCACATCCACCGCCTATGATGCCAATATACACCCCAATGATTTATTGCGGGTGCAGGAAGCGCTGACCACCCACCTGGAAGATAAAACCGATTTTTATGAACTGGCTTACCGGGCTAAAACCTTCAGCAATCAGTGGATATGGATTTTAGACAGAGGCAAGGTAGTTACCCGGGATCACAATAATCAGCCGGTGCGCATGACGGGTACCCTCAAGAATATACACCATCTTAAGGAAGCCGAAGAGCAGCTAAATTTGTTTAAACGCTCTATCGAAAATATTTCTGAAGGCGTCTTTATAACCAACACTAAATTTAAGTTTATTTCGGTAAACAATGCGTATTGCACATACACCGGCGAAACCCGGGACCAGGCCCTGGCGTCGTACATGTATTTTCATCAGTATCCAGAAGCATTTACCGAGGAGATAAAAAAGACCCTCAAAACCAAAGGCAACTGGTTTGGCGAGGTAGAGTCAATTCGGGTAAATGGTGAGAAATTTGAAATCGAGCTGAATATTGATGCAGTTCATGATGAAGATGGCAGAATAAGTCATTTTGTAGGGGTGTTTTCTGATATCACTTCCCGTAAGAGCACGGAAAAAGAACTTCTTAAGCTGGCAAACGCCGATCCGCTAACGGATCTTCCCAATCGATCATTTTTTCAGGCCAGCCACCAGAACCTGGTGAGACGGTCGGAAACCCATGCGTTGCTGTGCCTGGATATGGACAACTTTAAAAAGATCAACGATTCCCTGGGCCATCAAACCGGCGATGTATTGATTAAACAAATTGCCAAGCGGATTCAGCGCATGACCGGCACTACTGCCACCTGCTATCGTCTTGGTGGTGATGAGTTCAGCGTGCTGCTGGAAGATAAATCTGACATCCATACCATTACGCATTTTGCGCAGGGGTTGCTGGATACTCTTTCGCGTCCCTTTATTATCAACAAGCAAGAATTTGTACTGGGCGCCAGTATCGGTATTGCCTTTTACCCTGAAGACGGAGCCACCTCGCAGGAGATGCTCAAAAATGCCGACACAGCCATGTACTTTGCCAAAAACAACGGCGGCAACAGCTATAAGTTTTTCAGCGGTGAAATGAACCAGAATGCTGTACGTCAGCTACAGATTGAAAACCTGATTCGTCAGGGCATCAAAGATGATTTGTTTACCGTATATTATCAGCCCAAGGTAGATATCTTTACCGGCCGACTGGTAAGTATGGAAGCACTTGTGCGATTTGAGCATCCCCACAAAGGTATAGTCAGCCCGGGACAGTTTATTCCGCTGGCGGAACAAACTGGTCAAATTATTGAAATCGGTGAACAGGTCTTAAGAAAAGCACTAAAAGACACCAAACGCTGGGTAAAGCAGGGGATATTCACCGGTCGGGTTGCCGTAAATATTTCTGCCAAACAGTTTGAGTTACCGGATCTGGATGAACGGATTATTCGGGTGCTGAATGAAATTGGTTTGTCCCCACTGCATCTGGAATGTGAGCTTACTGAGGGTACCCTGATGGAACATCCTGAGCAGGGCCTGCGCATGATGGAGCGATTGCGTGAGCGCGGTATACATCTGGCGCTGGATGATTTTGGTACCGGCTATTCTTCGTTGGCGTACTTAAAACGCTTTCCTCTTAATACGTTAAAAATTGATAAAGCTTTTATTGATGATATCGCTAAAAGTAATATTGACCGCCATATGACAGCGTCTATTATTAACATTGCTCATAATCTTGGTCTCAAAGTAGTAGCAGAAGGCGTAGAGCATGAAGACCAGCTATCGATTTTGCGTCAGTATGAATGTGAAATGTTGCAAGGGTATCTCTACAGTAAACCGCTACCCGCTGATCGCTTTGAACAGCTACTAAACGAAAATCAAAAACTACACGAGCTTATCAATCAGCCAAAACCGTAAATTTCTGCCAGCGTTGCACCGCGCTGGCAATTCTCTGCTTATTTGAGAAATCTTCATTACCTTCACACCATCAAGTTTCATACATAGCCTCTCAGGCTACGTCATATTTTTGACGCCGAGCCTCTATTGAACAAATAAGTAACTGTAAATAAAGGTGTTTTTAAAAATGGCACAGAAGTCGCAATAGTCTTTACATAGCCGCAATAAAATAACAAAGCGGTTTGTTTGTTCAAAAAGCCATTATTTAAGGAAGAAACAAAATGTTAAAAGCATACGCAGTAGCACTAGTATTATCCAGCAGCGCACCGGTTAACGCAGATACCCAGGAAACTGTTCGTCCACTGGAAAAACAACAAGCAGAAACCAGCACAGAGTTGCATCGCCCAAAACCTGGCAAATGTTTTGTTTGTGGCACCAAAAAATAAGCACATAATTTCAGCCAGAAGAGGCGAGATAGCCTCTTCTGGTTCCATCTACAGGCTTACACATTCAACCAAATATCCGCACGGTTCAGATTCTTTTTTAATAAAATAAACCGATGAATAGTAAATAGTGGGAACAGCATAGGCCCTAATACCAGCCCGGCCAGCGCCCAGTTTTTTCTTTTCATACCTGATTTTGTCGCTTCCACATAAAAATAGCCGCTGGAAAGGATCGACACCACAACAAGCCACACCGGCCATAATACAAGTAACAAAACCACAACTCCTGAAACAACTGCTTAGATTAGGCGGGCACATATTGTACGTATTTTAATCACAGATATCCACTACCTGGGCTTAGGGATAATGAAAGGTTTAATGCAAGAGGGATGGAGAGATCCGATTGCTACGTTAGCAGGATAAGCAGAGCAGAAAATCTTTTGGGCGGATCAGGTCCACAACCAAAAAAACCGGCAGACAAACGGGCTTTGTTTAAATGACCACGTTTGATTGCCGGCTCTAAACTAACTGGCTTTAGTAGAAGGTCTTGCCTTGCTCTTTCATCGAGGTAAGCAATTCACAAGGTGAAAATTTACCAGAGACTTTTTCTGCATACTGTGACAATTTCTCCACTACGGTGTCGATGCCCAAGGCGTCCATATAATGGAAGGGTCCACCTAAAAACGGGGGGAAGCCAATGCCATAGATCGCACCGATATCGCCATCGCGAGGATTTCTGATAACGCCCTCATCCAAACACCGGGCAGCTTCATTCAGCATCATTAAAACACAGCGCTCAGCAATTTCCTGCTCACTTTTAGAAGATGATGGTTCAATATTCAGTAGGCTATAGATACTTTCATCAACCTCTTTTCCTGAATCTTTACTATCATCGTACTTATAAAACCCTTTGCCGTTTTTCTTTCCCTTACGATTATCTTCTAAAACTTTATCAAACGCCCCTGGTGCTGTGAATCGGTCACCAAAAGCATCAACCAGTATCGGTATGATTTTAGTACCCACATCAATACCTACTTCATCCAGCAGCTTTACCGGACCTACCGGAAAACCAAATTTGACCAGAGATTTATCGATATGGTCAATTGGCTCACCCTCAAGCAACAGATTAGCCGCTTCGTTCATGTAAGGCGCCAGAATGCGGTTGACGTAGAACCCAGCCCCATCTTTTACTACCACCGGTGTTTTACCCTGTTTGCGGGCAAATTCAACCGTGGTGGAAATGGTCTCATCGGAAGTTTTTTCGTGGGCAATGACTTCAGCCAAAGGCATTTTATCCACCGGCGAAAAATAGTGCAGACCAATTACGTTTTGGGGACGCTGCGCCTCCGCTGCAATCTGACCAATAGGAATTGATGACGTATTTGAGGCAAATACCGTATTGTCATTACAGTTTGCTTCAATATCAGCAACCATCTTTTGCTTAAGTGAAACATCTTCAAACACTGCTTCAATGACAATATCTGCATCCTGATAACCGCGATAATCCAGCGTACCTGTCAACAACGACATCTGCTTTTGCATAGCGGTTTTGCGCATATAACCTTTTTTGACTTTTTTATTTAGAAGGTCATAGCTATATTTCATCGCATGGGCAATGCCATCTGGCTTGATGTCTTTTATCCTGGCTGGAACTGATGCTTTGGTGGCAGTGACATAGGCTATTCCACCACCCATCAAGCCACCGCCAAGTATTCCCGCTTTTTTCACTTTGCGAGGCTCAACACCTTTCACGCCATTTTCTTTTTTCATTTCGGTGGTGGCAAAGAAAATCTGGCGCAGTTGATAGGATTCCGGCGTCATTACCAGCTCACCAAATGCTTTAGCCTCAGCGCGTAAGCCTGCGGCCATGCCTTCATCCATGCCCGTTTCGATGACGTCGATAATTTTCATCGGGGCCGGATAATTACCTTTGGTTTTGCTTTGAGTCTGTTCTCGCGCCTTTTTAAACACCATGCCTCGCCCAAGACTATTCCCCTCGAGCAACTTATTCATAAACCCTTTTTGCGGGTCGTCACGCTCAGGCTTACGCTTCAGGGCATATTTTTCGGCGACTTCAAGCAAAACAGTTTCAGGTACCATTTCATCTACAATACCGTACTTTTTAGCTTGCTTTGCCCGGGCTGATGAGCCTGTTAACATCATCTTCATCGCCTGCTGGATACCAATCAGACGAGGTAACCGTTGCGTACCTCCGCTACCGGGAAGCAGTCCCAGCTGCACTTCAGGTAAGCCGACCTGAGTGGCATCATCGTCTGTACATATCCGATAATGACAAGCCAGCGCCAACTCCAGACCACCGCCTAATGCGGGACCATGGATTGCAGCCACAAAGGTAGCGCGCATTTTTTCTATTCGATTGAATACATCCTGGCCATCTTTGGCAAGCTTTTGAGCATCTGCGGCACTTTCGCACTTGGCCAGCATCGAAATATCAGCACCTGCGACAAACGATTTTTTCTTGCCACTGACCAGCACCACCCCCTTAATGCTTTTATCAGCATCAATCTCATCCAGCACGGCATTAATCTGCTCACCAAATTCTGCCTTTAGGGTGTTCATTGACTCCCCGGGAACGTCAATCGTCAAGACAGCTACGCCATTGTCCTGACGTTTGAGCGCAAAAGCAGTCTGTTTGTTTTGGTTTTGGCTTTCGTTTTCTGTTGTAGTGGTTTGTTCAGTCATTTTATTCTGTCTCCACAATCATTGCGGCACCCAGGCCGCCTGCTGCACAGGCAGTGAGCAGTCCGCTACCGCCACCCCGGCGTTTAAGTTCGTTGAGCATTTGGGTAATCATACGTGTGCCGGTAGCTGCAAAAGGGTGGCCGTAAGCGATTGAGCTACCCATCACATTAAATTTATCCATATCAATCTCGCCCGTGGCTTTATCCCGGCCTAATTTCTCGCGGGCAAACTTGTCACTGGCAAACATTTTTATATTTGCCAGTGTTTGTGCAGCAAAGGCTTCGTGCATTTCTATAAGGGTAAGATCGTTTAGTGTCATCCCCGCGCGATCAAGGGCAATGGGTGTGGCATAGGATGGTCCCATCAGCATATCTTCCCACACATCAATCGCCGAGAATGCATAGCTTTTGATATAGCCTAAGGGTGTATAACCAAGCTCTTTAGCCTTGCTCTCTGTCATCATCAATACCGCAGATGCTCCGTCAGTCAGCGGCGTGGCATTAGCAGCTGTTACCGAGCCGTGTTTTTTATCAAATACAGGTTTTGGCTTAGCGTACCCTTCCAAACTGGAGTCAAAGCGCACATTGTTGTCTCGGCTAAGTGCATCTTTAAACGGTTCTGCATAGGCTGTCATAACTTCATCATCCAGCTTACCCTCTTCCCAGCTTTGGGCAGCCAGCGTATGTGAACGATGCGCCAGTTTATCCTGGTCTTCACGCGCGATATTATGACTTTTTGCCATTTGCTCGGCGGTTTGTCCCATGGATAAGCCAGTTGAGTACTCAGCCACCGCCGGCGGTACTGGCAGTAAATCCTTAAATGAAAGCCGTCTGAAGATCTGCATTTTCTGACCGACTGACTTCGCTTTTTGCATATCAACCAGCGCCCGGGCCAGATTTTTAGATACCCCAATCGGAGAAACAGAGGTGGAATCTGCGCCACCGGCAATACCTACATGCACTGTGCCAGCCATCATACTTTCGGCAATATTAACGGTTGACTGGAAGCTGGTTGCGCATGCCCGCGATACACTGTAGGCGTCAGTGTGTACGCTCATACCGGTACCTAATACAATTTCCCGGGCGATGTTCGGCGCTTCGGGCATCTGGACAACCTGTCCATATACCACCTGGTCAATCAGATCAGGCGAAACACCATTTCGAATAAGCAGCTCGTTGACCACCATCTTGCCAAGATCGACGGCCGGAACGCCATGAAAATAAGTTGCCATCTTTGCAAACGGCGTGCGAAGACCGGATACAATTGCAATGCGGTCTCCTGAACGTGTTGTTACTTGTTGTTTAGTCGCCATAATTTACCTGACTCTTGTGCCACACTTAAGTGGTCTGACCTGTAATTATTCCGATTTTACAGACTATCATCGAAATAGCAAATTGACCCTTTCAGCCGGTTTTTACGATTCATTCACCCGATTATTTTACGCCATCGACATTTTACATTTAGCGCAGCAATAACAACCCTGCTGAATTCTATGCTAATTTGAGCACCAGTGGTCTTGAAGAACCGTTCTTGAACCATATATGAAAAATAGTGTCTGTTGTTTCGATACTTAAATTTATATGAACAACTTACTTATTACGCCTAAGGTGACGGATTAACTACATTATGGCAGCAGAGCAGTTTCAGCAACTCCATGCTTATCTCGATTCTCAAATAATTGGCCAACATCAGCTTACCCGCAATTTGCTCATCGCGTTACTCGCCGATGGTCACCTGCTGGTTGAGGGCCCACCGGGGCTTGCAAAAACCCGAGCCATTAACGCATTGGCAACCGGAATAGATGCAGACTTTCACCGGGTTCAGTTTACGCCGGACCTGCTTCCGGCAGATTTGACCGGTACAGACATATACCGCCCCGAGACTGGCGAATTTGTCTTTCAGCAAGGGCCCCTTTTTCATAACCTGATGCTTGCCGATGAGATCAATCGTGCACCGGCAAAAGTTCAGTCGGCATTGTTAGAAGCCATGGCTGAGCGGCAGATTACCGTGGGCAGTAAAACCTATCCTTTACCGGGATTATTTCTGGTAATGGCGACGCAGAATCCCCTTGAGCAAGAAGGCACTTATCCTTTACCGGAAGCGCAGCTTGACCGGTTCCTGATGCATGTGGAGATCGATTATCCTGGCGCAGAAACAGAATTGGATATCCTCAAACTCACCCGGGGTGAGGCTCTCCGTCATGCACCTGTTACCCCGGCCAGATTGTCTCAGGCTGACATATTTAAAGCCCGGGAAGAGGTTCTGGAGTTGCACATGGCACCAGAGCTGGAAACCTATCTTGTACAGCTTGTTATCGCTACCCGCGAACCTTCAGCAATAGATGATGAGTTGCAAAGCTGGATAGAGTTCGGGGTTAGTCCAAGAGCCACGATAGCCATGGACAGATGTGCCAGAGCTCACGCCTGGCTTGCCGGTCGCGACTTTGTTGGCCCGGATGATATTCAGGCAGTAATGCACAATGTTTTACGTCATCGCATTATTTTAACGTATCAGGCTGAGGCCCAGGGAATCACCACAAATCAAGTGCTGGATCGCATTTTACAACTTGTGGCGGTGCCCTGAGCCGTGATGACAGATCCCCGACCCTGGCTTGATGCCCTTCGCACTGACGGTATACATCTGTCTACCGATGAATTGCTCAGATATCGTGAGCTACACAAACTGATCAGTCTGGCCCCGGCAGCAAACAGGCAGGCCGCAATTTCCGGCGCTTATCTGAGCAAGCATAAAGGCCGCGGCATGGAGTTTGACGAAGCCAGGCATTATCAGCCTGGTGATGATATTCGGGCTATCGACTGGCGGGTAACTGCGCGTACCGGTACGACCCACACTAAAGTTTATCGTGAAGAACGAGAACGCCCGGTTTTTGTATTGTGTGATTTGTCCGCTTCCATGCAATTTGGTACCCAGTTGTTACTTAAAAGTGTGCAGGCTGCTCACCTGACCGCGCTCATCGCCTGGGCTGCAGCGCACCGGGGGGATAAAATTGGCGCGTTGATTTTTGGTGCATCAGGTCATCAGGAATGCAAGCCCATGACCCGCAGTAAGGCAGTTCTGGCGATTTGTCATGAATTGATACAAATGCAGACAGACGGAATCAACGGCGCCCCGGGCACCGCCGGGCAGAACTTTCAGGATGCCTGCGCCAGATTGCGCCGCGTAGCCCGGCCAGGTAGTCTGGTATATATCATCTCGGATTTTTACCAACTGGATGAGACCGCTACTCAGCACCTGGCCCATTTATCCCGGCATTGTGAAGCCAAGGCACTGATGGTCTCAGATCCGTTGGAATTTAGCCTTCCGGTCACGTCGGGGCAGCGCGAAGTGGTGGTTACCGATGGTACCAGCCGGCAAACCTGGCAGCTAGGTAATGCGCATCAGTCCCGCCAATACGAGCAAGCCCGACGGGCGCACTTTGACGCCATTAACGATCGGCTGGAGCAAGCTGGAATAAGCTTGCAGCATATTGATGCCGGCTCACCTTTGGAACAACAACTGGTTAATGCAGGTTAAATTACGCAGTATGAACGAACAGCAGCAACTTCTGTCACAGTTGAATGATATTCACAAGACATCAGCACAGGCCTGGCCTGCAGCCTGGGGCTGGTGGTTGGTTGGCCTACTAGCTTTGGCTGTTATCGTGGGGCTTTTCTTTTGGTGGCGGCGTCAGCGTCGCTTTAATATGCCACGACGAGAAGCTATTAGTGAAATGAAGCAGATTGATGATAAGAGTAACGACTGGCCCAGTCAGATGAATCAGGTCTTAAAACGCGCCGCATTGGCGTATTATCCAAGATATTCGTTATCGGGACTGTATGGTCAGCGCTGGACCCAGTTTATGGTCGAACGAGTCAGTCGCTCTCAGCAACCACAGATGGCAAAAAGGCTCAATGAGCTTCAGGATATGCTATATCAACCAACAAGGCCTGACCCCACCCTGTTTAACAGTTGCCAGAAAGCCGCGTTGGACTGGTTAAAAAAAGCCAGGTTCAAGCATGCTGTCAGCGTCCGTGAAACGGGAGCTAACAATGTTTGAATTTGCATGGTGGTGGGCATTATTGCTATTTCCCCTGCCCCTGCTGGTGCGAGCGCTTCCTGCCCAGACTCAGTCTCCAAAAGCGGCATTACGTGTCCCGCAGGGATTGTCTGCGGTAACCGGGTCACCTCCAGGCATTGTCAACAGACGTCCTGTGCATATCCTGTTGTGGGTTATCTGGTTGCTATGTGTGCTGGCAGCAGCCCGGCCCCAATGGTTGGGAGAACCAGTCAGTATCCCCAATGAAGGCCGCGAACTGATGTTGGCAGTGGATCTGTCAGGCAGTATGAAAGTGGGCGACATGGAAATTAATGGCCAGCAGGTCAATCGGCTGACTATGACAAAAGCAGTATTAAGTGATTTCATTGAACGACGTGTCTCAGACCGTTTGGGACTTATTCTGTTTGCTGACACCGCCTATCTACAGGCACCATTGACCTTTGACCGTAATACAGTAGCGCAACTTTTAAATGAGGCAGTCATTGGCCTTGTCGGAGAACGGACAGCTATCGGGGATGCCATTGGTCTTGCAGTAAAACGGCTGGACGCACGCGAAGAGTCTAATAAGGTGCTTGTGCTGCTTACTGATGGTCAGAATACGGCAGGTAATATTACGCCCGCTCAGGCCAAAGAGCTTGCTGTCGCCAATGAAATTACGATTTATACCATTGGCGTGGGTGCTGAAAGTATGGTGGTGGATAACTTTTTTGGCAGTCGTCAGGTTAATCCGTCGCAAGAACTGGATGAAGAAATGTTGGCCGGCATTGCATCAGCAACCGGTGGCCAATACTTCCGGGCCCGCAACCGTGGTGAACTGGAGAAAATTTATGAACGGCTGGATGAGCTGGAGCCAATCAAGGGCGACAGTCAGAAAATGCGACCATTGTCGGCGTTGTATTTTTACCCACTGGCTGCTGCCTTACTCCTTAGTATGGTAATTATTTTTGTCAGCGTTGCATGGCAGGCTAAACAATACATCGCCAGTAAAAAGAGGAGTATAAAATGAATATTCCATGGCAGGATTTTCACTTTTTACGGCCCGATTGGTTGTTGATGCTCATTCCTCTTGGCATTCTGGTAATGTTATTCAGGCGCGCACACCAACAACAGTCTGGGTGGCAGGGAGTGATTGCCGGGCATCTTTACTCACAGATGGTCAGTGGTCGGGACAGCAAGACTGGTAGCCTGTTACCCACCAGTGTTGGTTTACTCTGGTTGCTGGCAACTATTGCACTGGCCGGTCCGACCTGGGAGCGCTTGCCCCAGCCGGTTTATCAGTTAAAAGCTGGTCAGGTGGTGGTGATGGATATGTCGTTGTCTATGCGGGCTACCGATATATCGCCTGATCGCCTGACTCGCGCTAAATACAAAGCTATAGACCTGGTTAAGGCAATCAATGAGGGAGAAACCGGTCTCGTCGCCTATGCCGGCGACGCCTTTACCATCAGCCCGCTCACCGCCGATTATCGAAATCTGGCTAGTTTACTGCCGAGTCTGAGCCCTGAAATAATGCCAGTGTCTGGCAGTGATCCGCTTATTGGTTTCCAAACGGCAGCAGAGCTTTTAAATAACGCCGGTTACCAGCAGGGGAATATTTTCTGGATCACTGACGGTGTGGCTCTGGATCGTATGGCTGAATTAAGAGAGTATGTCAGCCAAATGCCCTATTCGCTCAACATTCTTGGCGTTGGAACGCAGGATGGCGCACCGATAAAGCAGGCTAATGGCGAGTTGCTGAAGGATCGCCGCGGCCAAATTGTTATACCGCAGTTGTCAGAAGATCGTCTACAGACTCTGGCGAAGGCCGGTAACGGAGTTTACACATCAATTACCTCAGATGATGGTGATGTGGCTGCTCTTGCTAATGTTTTAAACGAACAGGCATCGGCAGCCGGTGAAGCAAAAGAGAACCAACGCACCAGCGGTGATAAATGGCAGGAACTGGGACCATTTGTTGTACTTGTGTGTCTTCCCCTGCTCGCCTTGTTATTCAGACGCGGCCTGATATTCAGTGTTTTACTGCTTGTCTATACAACAGGGCAGCCTGCGCCAGCGATGGCTCAATCTGAAGAGACAGCCACACTCAACTGGTGGCAAAAAGCGTTTAATAATGCCGACCAACAGGGTGATTTGCTTTACAACAATAAGGCTTATTCTCGAGCAGCGAAGACGTTTGAGTCGCCGGCCCTGCAAGCCGCTGCATATTACAAAGCCGGTAATTATGAACAAGCCAGCGAATTGTATAGCACGCTAAATACAGCCGATGCACACTATAACAGAGGCAACGCACTGGCTCAGCTGCAACAGTATAAGAGGGCGATTGAGGCGTATGATGCATCCCTTGAGCTGAACCCTGACAATCAGGATGCGGTTGAAAATAAAGCGCTGGTTGAAAAATTACTGGAACAACAGGAAAGTCAGCAGAATCAGCAGAATCAGCAGAATCAGCAGAATCAGCAGAATCAGCAGAATCAGCAGAATAGTAGTCAGAATAATTCCCAAGCGGATCAGAATAAGTCTGAGGGCAATCAACAGAATCAACAGGACAGTCAATCGCAGCAAACCCCGGAAGAGTCGGCGCAGCAAAACAAGTCGGCTTCTTCGCAGGATTCAGATGAACAGTCTCAGGCAGATCAACAAAATCCTCCCCCCGAGTCTGCTGAATCACAGCGCAAAGACAACGAAAATCAGTCCGAGCAAGATGGGCCACAGAACCAAGGTCGTTCTGGCGAAAACAAACCCGAGCAGAATGCTATGCAGGATAATCAGCAACAAGCCATGTCTGCCGGACCGGCCGAACTGACCGACGCAGAAAAAGAAAATCTTGAGCGGCTTGAAAAGCTAAAGCGAAGAATACCCGATGATCCGGCTTATTTGCTGAAACGGAAAATGCAACTGGAAGCACAACGCCGTCAGCAGCGGCGTCCACCGACAGATCGGAGTGACTGGTAATGAGAAGTAAACTTATAGCGATATTGTGTCTGTTTGTTTCATTTGTCGCCCAGGCAGATGTATCCCGTGTAGAAGCTACGGTAGACAGTCGTCAGGTGATGGTTGACGAAGCTATACGTCTGACTGTTACGGCATACGGTAACCCTGGCCGGGATGCATTTGACAGCTCTGCATTACTCAGTGATTTTGTGGTCGGGCGCACCGCAACCAGTAATCGCACCAGTATCATCAATGGTCAGCGAAGTCAGACTACTACCTGGACCACGACCTTGTTCCCACGCTCTGAAGGCACGTTCACTATTCCGTCGTTTACTATTGAAGGACAGCAAACCCGCTCGTTTGAGGTTGAAGTTATAGCAGTACCCGATGGCGGCGATGGAGCTCAGCCGGCTCGTGACTATTATCTGACGACCGAAGTCGATAACGACTCGGTTTATCTGAACCAGCAAATTCTTTACACCCTGAAACTCTATTTATCCACAGATATTGAACGGGGTAGCCTTACGCCGCCGGAAATGGAAAAAGGAATTATTCGTCAGATTGGCGAAGATGAGCGATCTGTTGATTTGGTGAATGGCCGTCGTTACCAGATTATTGAGCGCAAATATGCGGTTATCCCGCAGCGTTCTGGCGAGATGACCATCACCGGGCCGGTATTTACCGCCGAAGTACTTGCACCAGATACCAATCAACGTTTTGGCTTTTTTAACCGCACTCAAACCATTAACCGTCTGGGAGCTGATATTACGGTAGATATAAAACCTAAACCCGATAACGTGGATGGTCAGTGGTTGCCCAGTGAACAGGTGTCGCTTCACGAAGAATGGCCTGAGAACAGCCAGTTTGTGGTGGGGGAACCCATTACCAGAACGCTGACACTTACGGCTACCGGTGTTGTGGAAGAACAACTACCTGAACTTGACGTGCGTTATCCGCCGGGGTTTAAAACCTATCCGGATCAAACACAAACAGCCACGATAGATAAAGACAATCGGTTGATTGCCCAACGGGTTGAATCAATGGCGGTGATACCTACTGAACCAGGCAAGATTATTTTACCCGACGTCACCGTTGCATGGTTCAACGTTAACACTCAACAAACAGACTATGCCACCATACCAGCACGCACTGTATCGGTAGCACCGGCCAGCGACAGTCAGGTCAATGCCCCCATGGTTACAGAGTCTGTGGATGAACCGCAAAGCAGATTAGCTTCTGACGCCGAGACGGTGCAGTCAAATGATACACAGATGTCCAGATTCTTGTGGGTGCTTTATCTGGTCATCGCCTTATTGTTAGTACTGTTGGCGGCAGTGATTGTTTACTACAAGCGCAAAGTTCGCCAGCTGCGATCTTCAGAGAAGCGAAGCCCTGGCATTTCACAGCACAGTGAGAAGGCACAGTTCGCAGACTTGAAGAAGGCTGTTGCAGCGAAAAATATATCAGCCACGCAAGCCTCGTTGCAGCAGTGGTTGTCAGTTATTTATCACGGCAATGCGCCTGTCCGCCCTGCTGACAAGTCATTAACTGCACCATTGCAACCATTCGTCGACCAGATGCTGGCATCTGCTTACAGCAGTGGGCATACTGAGTGGGACAATCAGCCAATGCTTGACGCTCTAGATAAGGTCAGAGCCCGTTGGTACAGTGATCATAAAAACAATTCGCAGGGCTTGCCCCCGCTTTATGCTAATTAATGGCTGCCCAGGCGATGCATAATAAAACAAATATGAGGGTTACATCATGAAAACCACGTTTAAACTCGGCGCTATTGCACTCGCAATCAGTTCAGTTATGGCCTGCTCACCTGCCGAAAAAAGTACCCAGCAAACCAGTTCAACAACAGATTCCTCTACTGAACAAAGTACTCAGAATGTGAAAACCGAGTCAGAACGACTTAATGCATTTTTTGAACGAACGTTTGAAGAAGATCTTAAACGTTCACCCATGTATCAAAGTTATCTGGGTTACAAATGGGACTACGGTGAATGGGATGATATCGGTGAGGAAGCTCAGGATAAAGCTGCTGCAACTGCTAAAAACCGGTTAGAAGAGCTGGAAAATTTTGACACAGAAAAGCTTTCGGAGAAAGAAAAACTGAGTCTGGCGCTGTACCGTTATCAGTTGGAACTTGACCTGAAAAATGATGAGTTTCGTCACCATTCTTATTTAGTTAATCAGTTTCGTGGTCCCCATACAACGGTTCCCAGCTTCTTGATAAATATTCATCGCGTGTCAGATAAGTCTGATGCCCAGGCGTATATCAGTCGCCTCGATAAGGTGGATGACTTTTTCGAGCAAGTTATTGAGCAAATGAAGCTACGTGAAGAAGCGGGCGTGTTCCCTCCAAAATGGGCTTATGATCAAATGGTTCAGGCGGCTAATAATGTCATTTCCGGCGCGCCGTTTGATAACAGCGACACGCCTTCGACAATCTGGCAGGACGTTAACAAGAAAATAGACTCGCTGGATATTGAGCAGTCAGAAAAAGAGAGCTTGCGGGAAGAGGCAAAAGCGGCACTGCTTACGTCTGTTAAACCTGCTTACAATGACTTGATCGCAGCCTTTAAACAGCAGCAAGATAAAACCCCTGAAGGTGACGGAGTCTGGCGACTGCCAGAGGGCGAAAAGTGGTACAATAATCGACTGGCTCATTACACTACAACCGATCTTTCTGCCGATGAAATTCATGAAATCGGCCTGAAAAATGTCGAACGAATTCATGGTCAGATGAAAGAAATCATGAAGGAAGTAAACTTTGACGGCACGCTTAAAGAGTTTTTTGAATTCATGCGAAATGATGATCAGTTTTATTATGAAAACACCGAACAAGGCCGTCAGAGCTATCTGACTGAAGCCAAAGCGCATATCGATAAGATGCGTGACGCATTGCCTGAATATTTTGGTCTGGTGCCAAAAGCCGATATGATTGTCAAACGGGTGGAACCTTTTCGTGAGCAGTCAGCCGGCAAAGCATTTTATCAAAGCCCGTCGCAGGATGGATCCCGACCCGGCACCTATTACGCCAACCTTTACGATATGAAAGACATGCCAACTTATCAGATGGAAGCACTGGCTTATCATGAAGGGATCCCCGGGCACCATATGCAACGCGCTATAGCACAGGAACTAGAAGGCGTACCAATGTTTCAGAAGTTCCTGAGCGCCACGGCGTATACCGAAGGCTGGGGACTTTACAGTGAAGAATTGGCTAAGGATATGGGTTTTTATGAAGATCCGTATTCCGATTTTGGTCGACTCGCGATGGAGCTTTGGCGCGCATGTCGGCTTGTCGTAGACACCGGCATTCATAACCAAGAGTGGTCGCGTGAAGAAGCGATTGATTATCTGGTAAAAAACACACCAAACCCTAAGAATGACTCGGTAAAAGCCATCGAGCGCTATATTGCACTACCTGGCCAGGCCACGGCTTATATGATTGGTAAACTGAAGATTATGGAACTGCGGGACAAGGCGCAGAAAGAGCTGGGCGATAAGTTCACTTTTGCCGGGTTCCATGACGAAGTTCTCAAGGACGGACCGGTACCGTTAACTGTGCTTGAAGATAAAATCAACGACTGGATTGAAAAAACTAAACAAAGTTAACCAGCAAATATTCGTCAACAGGCCGGGTAGATACCCGGCTTTTTTATTTCCCTTGCGCACAAACAGCCTTTCTGGCGCTAAGTTCTGGCTATACTGCAGTACAGGCTGGTAAGTCTAAACGCAGGGTTAGCAGAACAGCCAAAAAATACCGTTAATTCTCGAAATATTTTTGCTGATGGTCAGGTCTTATCTTGTTATGAAAGAAAAGCAACAACGCTATGAAGCGCTGGTCCACGCATTTCACGCGGATATATACCGCTATGCGTATTTCCTGACGCGAGAAGCCAGCATCGCTGAGGATATTGTACAGGAAACATTTCTGCGCGCCTGGCGTTCACTGGATAAGTTGAAAGACGAAAAAGCTGCAAAATCCTGGCTTATCACCATTTTGCGTCGCGAAAACGCCCGTCGGTTTGAAAAAAAACAACTGGATACTGTAAATATTGATGAGCATGAAATAGCAGACCATACGTTTGAATCTCAAGACAATCTGGATAGTGCTGATCTTCAGCGTTTAATAAGTAAATTGTCTGAACCATACAGAGAGCCCCTCATACTTCAGCTTTTATTTGGTTTTAGTGGCGAGGAAATCGCTCAAGAACTTGGTTTGAATAAAAATACAGTAATGACACGCTTATTTCGCGCGCGTAGCCAGCTAAAAGAAATCCTGAGTAAACAATATCACCCGGGAGGCAAGCAAAATGGATGAACTGACATTTCGACGTCGTGTTTATGAAAATCCCGATACCACTGACCCGGAAATTCTCCGGGCAGCGGCAGAAGATCCGGCCAAGCGTTTGTTTCTTAAAGAAACACGACAAATGAATCAGCGCCTGAAAACAGCCGTTAACGTGGACGTTCCGGAAAATTTGGCGCACCGCCTTATTTGGCAGCAGAGCGCACAACAGTATAATCAACAGCGTCGTAAACAACGCTGGTATGTCGGTGTGGCAGCATCTCTGGCTTTACTTATCGGAATAACCAGCTCGGTATGGGTTATGACCCCGTCAGACCGACTCGAGGATTATGCCCTGGCTCACGTGACACATCTGGAAAAAGAACTTCCCGGCTCAGGCTACCAGACTGACTTGTCTTTAGTGAATGCAAAACTGGCCAGTTTTGGCGCCACGCTTACCGACTCTATTGGCGACATTGAAGTGGCTAACTTTTGTCATCTGCAGCTTACTCGCAGTCTGCATGTAATACTGAATACGCCTGCCGGAAAAATGTCAGTGTTTGTATTGCCTGATGACGCGGGTAAAGAATTACCCGACAGCTTTGGTAATGACATTTATGAAGGAAAGAGTTTCGGCGTTCAAAAAGCCAGAATCATGGTCGTTGGAAGTAAGGGCGCAGATTTAACGCCGCTGACTGAAAAGCTAAAACATAGCATACAGTTTTCTGCCTGACGGCGAAATCGCCTGGATTTCACAAGCGTTCCCTGATTCAAAGATTCTGAAGACAAACATAAAATCAATTTGTGCTGTTTCGTAGAGTGTTACGTAACTTCCTGTTAGCATGCCAGAAAAAAAGGAATCAAATATGGCAACAGGTACAATAATTTCACTGGGTTTATACTTCGTTGTAATGCTGGGGATCGGGCTTTTTGCTTATCGCCAGACTGATACCAATGTTGAGGGCTACATGCTGGGTGGGCGTCAGCTCGGTCCGGCCGTGACAGCGTTATCTGCTGGTGCCTCAGATATGAGTGGCTGGATGCTGATGGGCCTACCTGGCGCTATGTATGTGCAGGGTATTTCTGCCGGATGGATAGCCATTGGACTGGTTATCGGAGCGCTCGCAAACTACTTGCTGGTAGCGCCTCGTCTGCGCGTATTTACCGAAGTGGCAAAAAACTCTATTACACTACCAGATTACTTTGAAAACCGCTTTGCCGATAACACCCGTGTACTGCGAGTTATCGCCTCGGTGGTAATTGTCATTTTTTTCACCCTATATACCTCTTCCGGGGTTGTAGCTGGCGGCAAGCTCTTTGAAAGCTCATTTGGGTTGAGTTATGAAGTCGGTCTTTATGTGACCGCGGGGGTTGTGGTGACTTATACCCTTATCGGCGGCTTCATGGCGGTCAGCATGACCGACTTTGTGCAGGGCTGTATTATGTTTCTGTCGCTGGTGATGGTGCCTATTGTGGTTGTCATGGAGCTGGGTGGGCTCGATGCATCTGTGAATTCACTTAAGAGTATCGATCCGGCATTGTTTGATCCCTTTATGAATGCTGAAACAGGCACTGCAATTTCTGTTATAGGCATTATTTCGCTGGCCTCCTGGGGATTAGGCTATTTTGGCCAGCCCCATATTATCGTGCGTTTCATGGCGATTCGCTCGGTAAGGGATGTGCCTGCAGCCCGTAATATCGGTATGAGCTGGATGATAGTGTCCATTATTGGTGCGCTGATGACGGGTTTATTCGGTTTAGCGTATGTCACGGGAAACAATAACAGTATCGACCCTGAAACCGTGTTTATTTATCTTTCTCAAATTCTGTTTCATCCGTTAATTGGTGGGTTTTTACTGGCGGCAATCCTGGCAGCGATTATGAGTACGATCTCATCACAGCTACTGGTGACCTCCAGTTCATTAACAGAGGATTTCTACAAAGCGTTCCTGCGTCGGGATGCCTCAGATACAGAGCTGGTAATAGCAGGCCGTATTTCTGTCGTCGTCGTTGCAGCCGTGGCAATTTATCTGGCATATGACAGAGACAGTACTATCCTGACTCTGGTCAGCAATGCCTGGGCAGGCTTTGGTGCAGCATTTGGTCCACTGGTACTATTTAGTCTGTTTAAACGCAGTATGACTCGCAGAGCAGCATTAGGTGGCATGGTAGTGGGTGCTGTGACCGTATTGTTCTGGATTTACTTCCCTGTGGAGATTCAGGGCCAACGTTTGTCTGCCTGGATGTATGAAATTGTCCCTGGCTTTATTCTGTCCAGCCTGACCATCATGATTCTGTCCAAGTCAGGTACGCCCAGAGACGGCGTTGAAGACACGTTCGATGCATTTCAAAAGCAAATGAAAGAACACGCCTGATAGCGTTTTGTTGTAAATTAAAAACCACCGCTTAGTCGGTGGTTTTTTTATTTGTGGCTACATTATGCGGCCCACTCACCTGAACGTTTATGGTGCTGATTATGCAAGAGTATTTCAGACTTTTATGTCAGCGCACAAAAACAGGTATAAAAGTGCTATTTCGTATAGCTAAATAGCATACAACAAACTGATCTAAATATGTTAGGGTTCTATACATATAATCGTTTCATATATAACACGACAATCGGATCGAAAAATGACAGCAGAAATACCGTCTACTACCCATCTAAAGCAGCTTGAAGCCGAAAGCATCCACATTTTTCGCGAAGTAGCAGCCGAGTTTGATAATCCGGTAATGCTATATTCAGTAGGTAAGGATTCTTCGGTGTTATTGCACCTTGCCCGTAAGGCGTTTGCGCCTGGCAAAATCCCATTTCCGCTACTGCACGTGGATACCACCTGGAAATTCCAGGAAATGATTGAGTTTCGTGATCGCCAGGCTCAGAAATACGGTTTTGATCTGCTCGTTCATATCAACCAGGAAGGTGTCGAGCAAGGCGTAGGGCCATTTTCACATGGCAGTTCAAAACACACTGATATTATGAAGACTCAGTCGCTTAAGCAAGCACTCAACAAATATCAGTTCGATGCAGCCTTTGGTGGCGCGCGGCGGGATGAAGAAAAATCCCGCGCTAAAGAGCGGGTGTACTCGTTCCGCGACAGTAATCACCGCTGGGATCCTAAAAACCAGCGTCCTGAGTTATGGAATATCTATAATTCACAGGTTAATAAAGGCGAGAGTATTCGTGTTTTCCCTATGTCTAACTGGACAGAATTAGATATTTGGCAATATATCTATCTGGAAAACATCGACATTCCTTCGTTATATCTTGCAAAACCTCGCCCAGTGGTTGAACGCGACGGTGTGCTGATTATGGTTGATGATGACAGAATGCCATTGGAAGAAGGTGAAACACCTGAAATGCGTTCAGTTCGTTTTCGCACATTGGGCTGCTATCCACTAACCGGCGCTGTGGAATCGGAAGCAGACACCCTACCTGAGGTTATTCAGGAAATGCTGCTTACCAAAACTTCTGAGCGTCAGGGACGGGTTATTGATCATGATAGCGCCGGCTCGATGGAGAAGAAAAAAATGGAAGGATACTTCTAATATGGCTACCAACATTGTCTGGCACAAGCATGAGGTTAATAAGCAAACCCGCTCTGACAAGCTGGGCCAGAAGCCTCGCGTTATCTGGCTTACCGGGCTAAGCGGTTCGGGTAAATCCACGCTGGCCAATTTGCTTGAAAAAAAGCTTTATGATCAGGGTAAGCTAACCTATTTGCTGGATGGCGATAATGTGCGCCATGGTCTGTGCGGCGACCTGGACTTTTCTGATAAAGACCGGGTAGAAAATATCCGTCGTATCAGTGAAGTTGCAAAGCTATTTGTTGACTCTGGCGTGATGGTGTTGACGGCTTTTATTTCCCCTTTTCAGACGGACCGGGACTTTTGCCGCAATCTGCTCGAAGAACAAGAGTTTGTTGAAGTCTACGTCGATGTCCCTCTGGCAGTGTGTGAAAAACGCGATCCCAAGGGACTGTACAAGAAAGCGCGAAATGGCGAAATCAGAGATTTTACAGGTATTGATTCGACCTATGATGCACCGGTAAACCCGGAAGTCCATCTTGAATACAAGGATGAAAGCGCTGAAGCAACCGCAGAACGGCTTTTCAACCTATTAAACGATAAAGGATTGATTTAGTAATGGCACTACCTGATCCATTAGCAGAACAGGTTCTGCGTATCGCCAAGCTGGCGGGTGATGAAATAATGGCAATTTACGACAAAGATTTTGCCATTTACGAAAAGCAGGATACCAGTCCGCTTACAGAAGCGGATTTGGCTGCCCATAATGTCATCGCTGACGAATTGACAAAGATTTCCGACTTACCTGTGCTATCCGAAGAGTCAGCGGATATTTCCTGGGATGAACGCCAGACCTGGCAGCAATACTGGTTGGTCGATCCGTTGGATGGGACCAAAGAATTTATCAAAAAGAATGGTGAGTTCACCGTCAATATTGCATTGATTGATAACGGAAAGCCCACTATGGGTGTGGTTTATGCACCTGCCCAGAAAACCGCCTATATTGGTTTGGTAGGCAAAGGGGCGTGGCAACAGAAAGATGATGCCTTCACGTCTATCTCTGCAAAACCACACACCTCAGGTGAGACCTGGAAAGTGGTGGGTAGCCGGTCTCACCAAAGTCCTGAAATTAAAAATTTGCTTGAACAGCTTGAGGGTGAAACCGAGCTGGTCGCCATGGGAAGTTCTTTGAAACTTTGTCTGGTAGCAACCGGTGAAGCACATCTTTACCCCCGTCTCGGCCCTACGTCTGAGTGGGATACGGGCGCAGCGCATGCTGTAGCCGTTGCCGCAGGTGCCAGTGTTACTGTGCTGGATCCGGCGAACCCTCTGAATGCTGAAGCAGAAGACCTTTCTTATAATCAGAAAGAGTCTGTGTTAAACCCCTATTTTCTTGTGAGCGCATAGTATGAATAGCGAAAACAGCCTGTTAAAAGAAGACGTTCTGGCTTATCTGGAACAACACGAAAAGAAAGATCTACTCCGCTTTTTAACATGCGGTAGCGTAGATGACGGTAAGAGCACCCTGATTGGGCGTTTGCTTCACGACTCCAAAATGATCTATGAAGATCAACTTGCGGCGGTAACCAAAGACAGCAAGAAAATGGGCACAACTGGTGAAAAGGTTGACCTTGCTTTGCTGGTGGATGGTTTGCAGTCAGAGCGCGAACAGGGTATCACTATCGATGTTGCCTATCGGTACTTTTCTACTGACAGACGTAAATTCATCATTGCCGATACTCCCGGACATGAGCAATATACACGAAACATGGTTACCGGTGCGTCAACCTGTGATTTGGCAATCCTGATGGTAGATGCCCGCGCCGGCGTGAAAACCCAGACCAAGCGTCACTCGTTTTTAGCGAACCTGCTTGGTATTAAACACGTTATCGTAGCCATTAATAAAATGGACCTTATCGATTTTAGTGAAGAAAAATATAAAGAAATTCAGGCAGATTATCTGAAGTTTTCAGAAAACCTGGACTTCCCGGATATTCGTTTTGTACCTATCTCGGCCCTTGACGGCGACAACGTAGTCAACAAAAGCGAAAATATGCCTTGGTTTGAAGGCACGCCGCTTATGGAGCTTCTTGAAACCATCGAAGTTGGCAAGTATGTCAATACCAGCGATTTCCGGTTCCCGGTTCAATATGTAAATCGTCCAAACCTGGATTTTCGTGGCTTTGCGGGAACTGTTGTTTCCGGTGAAGTTAAACCCGGCGACGAGATTACTGCACTACCTTCAATGAAAACGTCTAAGATCAAATCGATTGTGACATTTGAGGGTGAACAGGATCGCGCGTATCCACCTCAGGCGGTAACGTTAACTTTAGAAGATGAAATAGATATTTCCCGTGGCGACATGATTGCCAAATCGGATAATCTGCCACTGCACAACAGCCAGTTTAAAGCACATTTGGTATGGATGGCTGAAGAGCCGATGATGCCAAACAAGCAATATAACTTTAAGTTTGCTACCAAGACCACTTCTGGCGCCGTTGCTCAGGTTAACCACCAGATTGATGTGAATACCCTTGAGGAAAAAGGCGCGGCGCATTTGAATCTGAATGAAATTGGTAATGTGGATCTTAAGTTTACGCAGCAAGTTGCCTGCGACCCCTACAAAAAAGCACCAGGTACTGGCGCGTTTGTGGTAATAGATCGAATGACTAACGGTACCGTTGGTGCCGGCATGATCATTGATGAATTATCCGGCAGTGAACAACATGCTTCTCAGCAATATTCAGAATTTGAACTTGAGTTCAATGAGCTGGTGAGAAAGCACTTCCCCCACTGGAATGCGACCGATATCAGCAAGCTGTAGACGCAGGTCCTATACAATATGGATGTAAATCAAATCATAGTGCTGGGGGCTTTCTTCAGCACTATTTTTGCGTTGATAATTACTAATCAACGCCCTTCTACAATATTTGCGTTAACCATGCTGGGCTTGCTTGTCACGCAACAAGTCAGTTTTGATGATATTTTGCAAAACCTGACTAACAAAGGTCTGGTTACGCTTGTATTGTTGCTAATGGTCAGCGCGGCCATTGACAAAACTGCCCTGATTAAGCGGCTGGGACGTAAACTGGTGACTGCCAGTTTTACCAGTTCATACTGGCGGTTGTTTGGCTTAACGTTCTTTTCTTCGGCTTTGCTCAACAATACCGCTATAGTGGCAAGTCTAATTGGCCCGGTGAAGCAAAATCAGCATCACCCAGCCTCCAAACTGCTTATTCCACTTTCTTACTCAGCGATTTTCGGCGGTACCGTTACGTTGATCGGTACCTCAACCAATCTTATAGTTGACAGCTTTTTGCAGGAACAGGGACATCCGGGGTTTGCGTTTTGGGATTTTACGCTGTTTGGGCTGGTCGCCGGTTTAAGCTGCGGTGTACTCATGTTTCTGATGACACGAATGCTACCGGATATTGCCAATAAAGAAACGAACTATCACGCCTACACAGTCGAAGCTGATGTGGATCCGGGATCGGAATTGATTGGCAAGACAGTAGAAGAAAATCATCTGAGAAATCTGCCTGAATTATTTTTGGTGGAAATTATTCGAGATGGCCATTTAATCTCGCCCATATCGCCAGATTTTGTCATCAACCAGAACGACAAACTGATATTTTCCGGAAATGTCCAGAAACTGGATAGCTTAAGTCATATCAAAGGTCTTACCACATTTGCTGAGGCCGATGGTATTTTGCGCGAGAACCTTACAGAAGTTATTGTTGCCAATCGCGCTCAGATTATTGGTCAATCGCTTAAAGCGCTGGGCTTCAGGGCGCTGTTTGATGCAGCAGTAGTCGCGATTCGCCGGGATGGTGAACAGCTTTCAGGCAAACTGGGCGACATTAAACTTCAGGCAGGGGATTTTCTGCTGCTTGCGGCCGGCCCAGATTTTCACTCGCGACAAAATCTGTCACGTAACTTTTTTGTTCTCTCGGAGCAAAAAATAAACCGTCCATTGAGTAATTTACAGGAGTGGATCACAGTAGGCGGGTTTCTTTCTGTGGTAGCGCTATCGGCAGCAGAAATTATTTCACTGGCAATTGGGTTATTGTTTTTTGCCGCTGTCCTGATTGGGGCCAGTGTAACTTCCAACGCCGAGGTTAAACGCAACCTTCCCCTTAATCTCATCGTAGTCATTGTAGGTGCGTTGAGTCTGGCTACCGCGTTAGAGAACTCAGGGGTGATAAATCTTAGCACTGATTTCCTAATGCCTTACCTGACTGATACCGATTGGTTTGTGGCGCTCATCGTGGTTTATCTGGCTACATTGTTGCTCACTGAGTTTGTGACCAATAATGCTGCTGCGGCACTTATGTTTCCTTTTGCCTATGGCCTGGTGGGAATTATTGGAGCGCCGCTTATGCCATTTGCACTGGCTGTGGCCTTTGCGGCGAGCGCAAGCTTTATATCACCTTATGGCTATCAGACAAACCTGTTGGTTTACAACGCGACAAATTACAACTTTGGTCATTTTGCAAAGTTTGGTCTGCCCATATCGTTGGCTTACTCTACTATCGTGTTGGTCATGCTGAACTGGTACTATTTGTAAAAATTAAAAAGGCGTTCTTATCCGAACGCCTTTTTTGCTCATCCCATACTGATTATCTGAACAATACTTTTTCCTTATTGAACCAGTGAACACAAAAACCTAACAACAAGCCTGCGATAATTGCTGTAGATCCAAAGATGCCAATTAACTGATAATAATCCATGGTCCCCTTTATCAGCTCTTTCATGGCCAGGGCGACATTGGTCAATGGCACCCACGCCCATACCCCTTCAAGTTCAATACCCGGTAAGGTGGCCAGTATCACAGGGACAATCACAAACATTACCAATGGGCCCATATAACCCTGCGCCTCTTTGAACGTCTTGGCATAGATAGATAAACTAAGCAGCAAGGCGGAAAAAATAGCGACCACCGGTATCAGCATAAAAAATATCAACGCCAGGTCCATTAAATCAATGGCGCCGAGGAATTTGTTGATGGCTTCTATAGCCAGCCCCTGGCCTACTAATACGCCCCAGATAGCCATACTGATTACGGTAATTAACGCAGTAGTAACGCCCGCCACTGCTATAGTAAGAAATTTACCCAGCACTATTTTATTACGATCGATAGGCGAAATAAGAAGCGTTTCCAGCGTCCCCCGCTCTTTTTCACCCGCCCCCAGATCCGCCGCTGGTATCATTCCCCCCTGCAGACATAAAATGAAGACCACATAGGCAACCATGCCGCCTACGATCTCGCCAATATTCTCGCGCGCGTCAGCAACATTAACTTCTTCAAGTGCAATAGGAGCAATTAGCGCCGCTTGCTGCTCCTCGGTGACATTCAAGCGCGCAAAGGCTTCGCGCTGGACGCGGTCGGCAATAGGTTCAATGAGTGTATTAAGGCGTGATTTGATGGCATTAAAGCCTGCTCCATTGTAGTAAAGCTGAAGCTGGTTCTGATTGACCTGAAGCGGATCAGTACTGAAGTTACCCGGCACTTTTAATACAAAATCGACCTGATCAGTTTTGACCCATTCACGGATATCTGCATCTTCAGGCATCTGAATAGCCTCAAAGCCTTCAGACTCTCTGATCGCAGTGGTCAGTTCAGGCGCACTTTGAGGATTAACAATTGCGTATTTTAGTGTTTCACTTTGGGCATCTTTAGCCGCTTTACTGGAAAAATACGCGACACCACCGATAATTACCGGAAACAAAAGCAGTGGTAACAAAATCATAAAGAACATGGTTTTTTTATCTCTAACCACCTCTTTAAGCTCTTTTAGAAATACTTTCCACATAGTCGATTACTTCCCTGCTAGTGAATTAAGAAAAGCCTGATGTAAGGACCCGGGCGCTAGATTTTTGAAGGTTTCCACAGTATCGTTGAACACTGAACGACCATGATTAATGACTGTAACCCGATCACATAGTTCACCCACCTCGCCCAGGTGATGTGTGGAAAATATTACCGGAACACCTTTTTCTTTAAGGCTGTTAATAAAATCCAGTACGGTTTGTGCGGCCATGATATCCAACCCCGTGGTGGGCTCATCTAACACGACCAGCGACGGATCGTGAATGACCGACCTGGCAATAGCGGTTTTTTGTTTCATGCCGGTGGAATAATTGTCGCACTTTCGATCTAAGAATGTGTGTAAGTCCAGTACCTCAGACAGTTGGTCAATTTTCTCGTTGATGGCCTGCGTCGTCATCCCGTGTAATTGCCCGAAGTAAGCGATATTTTCACGGCCGGTGAGCCGACCATATAATCCGGTTGCGCCGGATAAAAAGCCAATAGCCTTGCGGGCTACCAGCGGCTTTTTAACGACGCTGACGCCGTCAATTTCAATATCTCCGCTATCGGGTTTTAACGCGGTTGACAACATCCGCAACGTCGTGGTTTTTCCCGCGCCGTTTGGCCCTAGTAAACCAAGCACTTCACCTTTTTGGCAGGTGAGAGAGACATCCTGCACAGAGTGGAAATACTTACCACTTAAACGCGGATCCTGACGTTCCTGCTCACTCAGCTTTTTGGGATTTTCCACAGCGAATTTTTTCGCTAAGTGGCTTATTTTTATCATTGTTACTCCTTAACAAAAGCGATACTGCTAGTCGTCCACTTTACTGATAAAACATTACATCGCACAGTAAAATTGCTTCAAGATGTTTCAGGTACAGTTTTTTTATTTGAAAAAAAGGTATGCTATTCAGGCAATTCAGACCAATTACCTCATTTAACAAGATACAAGGAGCAACGGATGCAAACTGTCAGCAACCCTATTCAGGCCTGTAATAATATTTTTTTCAAACCCCGCGGGGTATTTCAGGCGCTGGCCCATAAAAATAACTGGTCCTGGATTCCTTTTATTCTCATCGTTGCAGCCGCGATGGTCACCAATTACCTATACTTTTCAATGGTAGACTTCGAATGGTTTGTGGAAAGAACTATTGCTGGAATGGGCGATGTTTCACCTGCCGAAATTGAGCAGGCACGCAGCATGCAAAAGCTTCAGTTTTATAAGATATCAGCCCTGGTAGGGCCAGTAATTGCCATGCCGTTATTTAATGCTATCGTCGCGTTGTATCTGCATTTAACCACAAAGTCCGATGAAAAAAATGTTCAGGGTTATACAGACTGGTATGGAATGACCTGGTGGATAATGATGCCAATGCTGGTAACGTCCCTGGTCGCACTGATACTCATGGCTCTGGCGGATAATCACCAAATTTCCCTTAATATCTTACAACCTCTTTCGCTGGCCTACGTGTTAAGTGTGGATATGAATTCCCCCTGGCTGTCACTGGCTCAGGCAGCCAGCCCAATCACTCTATGGACAATCTATCTGGCGATTGTCGGTATCACCCAGTGGACCAGCTTTTCCTCAAAAACAGCAGCCGTTATCGCTATCGCTCCTTATGCAATTATTTATGGGATTTGGGCCATTACTCTACTGCTGATGTAAGTGGCAACTGTGGCGTCGGGGCAACCGAACGCTTTGGTCTGAAATAATCCTGGTTGGCATAAAAGGCACCATCCTGCGCAAAATGCCAGCCAGGCACGCCAAGTAATGGTAGGGGTGGTAGTGCACTGGCCATGGAGAAGTTAGCGAGCTTGTCGATTTGGGTTAGCATGCCTGAATCAAGAGCCTGTAGCTGCTCCATATTGCTCATTGTATCAAAGTCAGCTGGCACAGTTACGGCCAACCACTTTCCGGTAAGTCCGATAAAGGGTGACAGCAACATCTCATAATTAGCATGGCCAAATACCCGCGGAAAGATGATTTTATCCCATGCATTTTTGTGGGTCAGAAACGCAGATTGCCACTGATGATTTGCCAGTAAATTAAGTATCTCATTGCCCTCCCCCAGCCTGTTCTCAGGAATAGCCAATATCACACCGCACTCATCGAAATGCGTAATATGATTGCGCCGCCTGGTGCGAGGATGTAACCCGGCCTGCCTGATGTCGTGGACGTGCAGTTGATTCAACCGCCACTTGGTGGCGGGATATTGCATCCAGATGCAGGCATTAAATAAGTCGTGCCAGCTATTTTCTCGGGTCGGCACACATGCATCCTGACTAATAATTTGTTCGTAATAACGAGATTCATCATTGTCATAGGCTGCCTGTGCGACAAAATTGGGCCCGGTCCAGGTGTGGTTATGCAACTTGACGGCACCTGAAGATAATTGCTGTGGTGATGGGAAAGTGTGATACCTGTTTAGTTTGAGCTCGGTAAGTAACTGAGTGACCAGAAAGGAGCATCCTGAGTCAGAAGAGACCGGAGGCCAGTTCGCGCCGTTCGAATTCATAAAACAGTATTGGTTCGCCTGATGAGTTTCTCTATACTGGTACTCATTGTAGAGCAAACAGAGACCAACAATGAAAAAAATTATCTTGCCGGTGCTGATACCCGTCCTTATGGGCGTTGCAGCCTGCTCTGAAGAAAATACCGACAGCCAGAATAAAGCGACCTCGTCAGACATGGCCCAGGCGCCGTCTAATTTTGATGAAGCTTATGACAGCATTACTGCAGAAAAAATTGAAGCGCCTTTAAAAACACTTTCATCCGATGAATTTGAAGGACGGCTCCCCACCACGGCGGGGGAAAAGAAAACTCTCGACTATCTTATCAGCGAATTTAAAGCAGCAGGCTTTGAGCCCGGCAACGGAGAGAGTTTTTTACAACAAGTTGAACTGATGGAAATTACTGCTAATCCAGACATGCAAATGACCATCGGCGATAATGTATTTGCATACAAAGAAGATATGGTAGCGTCTTCAAAACGTGAACAGGCAGAAGTCAAATTAACCGACTCTGAACTGGTTTTTGTGGGTTATGGTGTCAACGCGCCGGAGTATAACTGGAACGACTACGAGGGCGTTGATGTAACAGGCAAAACAGTGGTTATACTGATAAATGATCCTGGCTTTGCCAATCCGGATGGCAAACAGTTCCAGGGTAAAAAAATGACCTATTATGGTCGCTGGAGCTACAAGTATGAAGAAGCCAGTCGCCAGGGCGCGGCGGCGGCAATCATTGTCCATGAAACCGCGCCTGCTTCTTATCCCTGGTCAGTGGTAGCCAATAGCTGGAGCGGCCCTCAGTACGGTCTGGTAAGCCAGGATGGCGGTGCCAGTCGCGTTGCTGTAGAAGGATGGCTGACACTGGATGCAGCAAAAGAGGTTTTTGCCGATGCAGGTATGGACTTCGCGGAACAAAAAGCAAAAGCTATGAAAGGTCCTTATCATCAGGCGATGGACATCGCGGCTTCAGTAACGGTTAGCAACACGTTTAAAAAATCACAAAGCAATAATGTGATAGCAACCTTGCCTGGTGAGAAAATGCCCGATGAACATGTTATATACACGGCACACTGGGATCATTTGGGTAAAGATGAATCATTAGAAGGCGACCAGATTTATAACGGTGCTCATGATAACGCCACTGGCACCGCTGCAAGTCTAGTAATGGCGCAGGCGTTTGGCAGGCTTGCACCCCGCCCTGACCGGTCTATCAGCTTTTTAATTGTCACCGCAGAAGAACAGGGATTACTGGGCTCTAAGTATTATGCCTCTAACCCCGTTATTCCGATGAAAAATACTGTTGCAAATATCAATATGGATGCAATGAATGTATTAGGCAAAACGAAAGATGTGGCGGTAGTGGGTAAAGGTAAATCTGAAATGGAGTCCTATCTGGCCAACGCTGCTGAACGACAGAATAGAACTCTGACTGAAGAAGATAAACCAGAAGCCGGGTATTATTACCGGTCAGATCACTTCAGCTTCGCCAAGCAGGGCGTGCCAGCACTTTATGCAGAAGGTGGCAGTACACCAGCGGACGAGGCTACCGCCAAATATCGCAAACGCATGAATGTAATTGTTACCGGCTGCTATCACCAGGTTTGTGATGAGTACCGTGATGATTGGGATCTAAGTGGTATTGCGCAGGATACTCGCCTGCTGTTTGATGTGGGTGTGCACGTTGCCAATGCAAAGCAATGGCCGCAATGGAGCAAGCAAAGCGAGTTTCAACGCCAGCAAAATTAATAATTACAGCCACCTTCGGGTGGCTTTTTTTATCATGGGCACAAACTCCCTGTATTGAAGCAAGTTTCTGCTTGCTTTTTCTGTTCACAATGGCACATTCATAAACAGGGCTGTACACCGAATAAGAATAAAAACGACGACGCTATACAGCACGCGACAGAAAACACCACTTGTTTAAATTTTGTGAAAAGAGAGAGCCCGTTTTATGTGTGGTATTTTCGGTATCCTGGACATTAAAACCGATGTGTCCGAACTCAGAACTCAGGCTTTAGAGCTTGCCAAGTTGTTGCGCCACCGCGGCCCTGACTGGTCTGGTGTTTGGAATAATAATAATACCATTCTGTGTCATGAAAGGTTGGCCGTTGTTGATGTAGACACTGGTGCGCAACCGCTCATCAGTCAGAATAATCAGCAAGTCCTTGCCGTTAATGGTGAGATTTATAATCATAAGTCTTTGGCTGAGGGGCTATCAAATCCTTATCCTTTCAAAACGCGCTCTGATTGCGAAGTTATCTTACCGCTTTTTCAGGAGCGCGGCGTATCCTTTATTGATGAACTGGAGGGTATGTTTGCGTTTATCTTATATGATGATGAACAGGATGCGTACCTGATCGCACGGGACCATATGGGGATCATACCGCTTTACACCGGCTATGATGAACATGGTAATTTTTACGTTGCCTCCGAGATGAAAGCGCTGGCCCCTATCTGTAAAACTATTAGCGAATTCCCCCCTGGTCACTATCTTTGGAGTAAAGACGGTGAAGTGACTCGCTATTATCAGCGTGACTGGATGGATTATGCCAATGTGAAGGATAACGAAACAGATCTTGGGGAATTAAAAGACGCATTTGAAAAGTCAGTTAAGTCTCATCTGATGTCAGATGTTCCCTATGCTGTGCTGTTATCCGGCGGGTTGGATTCGTCACTTGTTTCGGCTGTGGCAGCGCAGTATGTTGCTAAGCGTGTTGAGGATGAAGATAAAACTGATGCCTGGTGGCCTCGGCTGCATAGTTTTGCAGTGGGCCTGGAAGGCTCCCCGGACTTACTTGCCGCAAAGAAGGTGGCTGACAAAATTGGTACGGTGCATCATGAGGTACATTTTACCATTCAGGAAGGTCTGGACGCGATTCGTGATGTTATTTTCAAGCTGGAAACCTACGATGTAACCACTATCCGTGCTGCCACCCCTATGTATCTGATGACCCGAAAAATTAAAGCGATGGGGATAAAGATGGTGCTATCGGGTGAAGGCGCTGACGAAATTTTTGGTGGTTATCTGTATTTTCATAAAGCGCCAGATGCGCAATCTTTTCATGAAGAAACAGTACGTAAACTGGAACGCTTGCATATGTTCGATTGTGCCCGAGCCAATAAAGCTACCAGCGCTTGGGGTGTAGAGGCGCGCGTCCCGTTTTTAGATAAAAACTTCATTGACGTGGCCATGCGGCTCAACCCGAAAGATAAGATGTGCCTGGATGGAAAAATCGAAAAGTGGATTCTGCGTAAAGCATTTGATGACGGAAATACATTACCCGAAGATGTATTGTGGCGGCAGAAAGAACAGTTTGGAGACGGTGTCGGTTACTCCTGGATTGATTCGGTCAAAGCATTTGTTGAAGAGCAGGTGTCCGATAAACAAATGGCCACAGCTGAATTCCGCTTTCCGGTAAATACGCCGGATACTAAGGAAGGCTATTATTATCGCACCATTTTTGAAAGTTATTTCCCGCAGGAAAGTGCTGCCCGCTGCGTCCCTGGAGGTAAGTCAATTGCCTGTAGTACCGCTGAAGCACTAGAGTGGGATGAAAGTTTCAAGCAAAATGCAGATCCCTCAGGTCGCTCAATGAAAGGTGTTCACGGTAGCACCTGATTCTGACAGCAGCGATAATGGTCAATTATCGCTGCTGAATCATCACCATTATTTCTGCTCATGCTATCTTCCCCAAAGTCAGTTACACTATCCAAATAACCATCGATTTCAGTCAGGATGATTGAACCCGTTAGCAAAACTAACAATGCTGTTTCCATCATCATACAAAATCATTAGCAAAACTGTGATCTTTTCCGATTTTTGACTGATATAAACGGCAATACCATAAAAATGGGTTGTTGATGGTTGGACATTAGCAATTAGGAAAGGAATTATTATGCTTAAAAAAGCAACGCTCACACTTGCTGTCGCTCTGGCGTTTTCTCAAAACGGATTTGCTTCAGCACAACCTGATTACACCGTGAAACGGGAGTCAGTATCATCCATAACGCTTGCCGAAGTAAAAGAGGCATTATCTTTTAAACAGGATATTGTCATCAATGATACGGCTTATATTTATGATTCGCAGACAACAGACCGCTTTGGTCAAACTTACCGTTATCAGGCATTTGACTCCTCAGATAAACTGGTTTTTCGTAAACGCGGAGACGCGGTTAGCGCGCTGTTGTTTGAAAACGGCGTACAGAAATCGTTGAGTTTGACTGATAACGGTGGAACACTGTCTCGTTATCAGTCAACAGTTACCGGTAAAGAGCCAGGTATACCGGCTATTCAACAACCAACTGCTTCGCCCTGGTGGCATTCATTACGCCCTACAAATATTGACACTAAACAAACGGTTACTGAAACTATTTCGGAATTGTCTGAGACAGCGGGTGCGGCATTTTTTATATCTGCAGATTCGTATGTAGCCGCTGAAGCTGTCGCCTCTGATACCAGTGATGACGTATCACCAGAGTCGATTATTGAGCAAGATTTAGCAGTATTTAATACTGCACTATCTGAAGCTGGGGTAGACGATGTCGCGGTCGGCATTCTCAATTATTACCTTATTGCTGATGATAAAGGTGGGTTCTTTGCAAATGATGACGTAATGGCTAAGGCTGAGTTTGGAGCCGGCGAAGCCGATTTTGTTAGCACCATGCATGTCAGTGATTTTGAAGATAATTTTGATAGCCGTGCCAACACGCGCGTTGTAACCAACAACGATCCCGCAAACGCAGAGCAAAGCTTGCGATTTGTTAAGGAATCACACGTTAAATATTTGCCGTTTAGTAGTGATAAACTCGCGCATGCGTTTGGCCATAACTTAGCGCTCAATCATGAGCGGAGCTCACTAGACCAAGTAGTACCTGGTGCGCTTCCTTACGCTTTTTTAGAACCTTCTGAAACCGCGACAATTATGGCATCGAGTAATGACGCTGATGCAGAGCGCGTAGCATTTTTCTCCAACCCTGACGAAGTGGTCGATGGTATCACTATTGGTGTAGAAGATAGTAGGGATGATGCGGCGGATAACGCCCAGTTTCTACGCAAAACAGCTAAACTTTCAATGAATGGGACTAACCTTAAAAGCTCATCTTCATTGGCGATTAACGACTCAGAAGTTACGTTAAGCTGGACGCCCATGCCGGAGACGGTCAAGCAAACTCTTATTGGATCCAGTTACAACTGTAATTTGTATCGTACAGACCTGAATACTTTCACCTCGGGCACAGGTAGTACCCTGATTGACTTGGGCCCCTCTCAATCTTCTGTTGCTATTGATGCATCCACAAGTTCATGCCTTGTTATTGTTAACTGGATTGAAATAGAAGACAACACTCTTCCGATTATCCGCGTTATGCAGGAATACCGTGGTGATGCTGGCTTTTTTGTTGACAACGTTAACGTGTCTACCGAACCGGGTTCTACAACCACCGTTCCTGTCTACGTAGCTGATGGAGATATTTCTAATAATGATATCGACCTTTACTTTTCTAAGTTATCTGGCAGTACATTCGCGGACATTCCCTATGAAGAGGCAGACGCAGTTCAGCAATTTCTCACTGTTACAGTTTCAGGCTCTGGAAATAATCGGGAACTGACGTTTGAAATCAGTGACGACTATACTGATTCTTTTGATTGGATTGAATCGCTAGCGAGTACTGAAATTCAACCTCAGCTGCTGCGTATGTTTGTCAACCTGGCAGGTACCAACGAAACCTATTCATTGAGCCTGGATATGCGAGGCATGTTCGAGGCGATTCCTCGCGCCACGGCATCCACCCTGGTGGGTAAGGTCGGCAGTAATGGTGGTCAGGCTCAGGTAACAGTTACCGATACATTCGATCAAGATGATATTGAAGTCAGCGTTATTTCCGATGCTTTCTCTAATTGGACTCCAGGATATGATGTCTCTCAGGATGGTGGTGAGACCACGGTTTCTGTATCGGCGCCCGCCGGCATGTTTGATGACGTTGATGATGAGTACGCCATCGTTAAAATAACCTTTGGTGATAGCCGGTTGTACAAACAGGTCGGATTTATAGAGTCAATGACGTCCGAAGATGATTCTGATGACGGCGGCGACGGCGGTTCTGGCGGCGACGGCGGTTCAGGCGGCGACGGCGGTTCAGGCGGCGACGGCGGTTCTGGTAGCGACGGCGGTTCAGGCGGCGACGGCGGTTCTGGTAGCGACGGCGGTTCTGACGGCGGTAGTAGCTCTGGCGGCGGTGGCGGCGGCTCGCTGGGTATTGCTGGCTTGTTATCTCTGGCACTGATAGGTCTTCGTCGCAGGCTCACAATTAAGTAGTAGTTTTATGTTTTAGATATGAAGCCTGGTCACATGCACCAGGCTTTTTTAATTCCATTGCGCCTTTCCGGCTCACAACCTTGCCACCAACCTTCCAGGTTTGTCTGAAAAATAATCAAAAAAAGCTTGCTCTTTTAGATTACACGTGTAATCTAAATTCTAAGACTACAACTGTAATCAAATGAGAGTATTGCATGGCAATGTCCGACGCGAAACCTGAGATCACCACTACAGAATTCGATGTGCTTGATGTCATTTGGGATGACTACCCGGTAACTTCCAGTGAAGTGGTAAAACGTTTAAACAAACGCAAAAGCTGGCACGATAAAACGGTAAAAACACTGCTCAGTAGATTAGTTAAAAAGCAAGTTCTGGGCTTTGAAAAGCAACAGCGCCAGTATCTTTATCATCCACTAGTTGGTCGTGATGAATACGCCAGAAAAGAGACAAGTAACTTTGTCACCCGGCTTTTTAAAGGCAAAGTTGCTCCGCTGGTTGCAGGCTTTGCCAACGAAGGCTCTCTATCCAAAGAAGATGTAAATGAGCTAAAGGCGCTAATTGAAAAATGGGAAAACGATAATGATTGAGTGGATTGTGAATCAGCAAGCCGCGCTATCTATCGCACTGGTTTTTCTGATTCTCCTTGAGCGTATGTTCTGTGTCCGGGTAGGTATCGGGCTTATGTACCGATTGTGGCTTCTGGTGCCATTGGTGTTGATAGTTAACAATCTTCCTTTAGAAGACGCTGTAGTTGTTACTAACAGCTATGCCCGCTATGTGGTCAACGTCACGCCATCACTAGCCAAGGAGGATGTTAACAGTTTATTTATTGCCTGGATTTCAGGCATAATTGTGCTTTCCTTATACACCGGCTACCACTCCCTTAAGCTTCTTCGCTCTTTGCGTAAATCAGCTTGTTTTGGTCGACCCGTTTATGTCTCAGAAGTCGTCTCTACACCACTGTTGTTTGGACTAATTTTACCGAAAATAGTTGTCCCTACAGATTTTGATAGCATATTTGAGCCGACTCAGCAGCGCCTTATACTTGAACATGAAAACACACATTATAAACACGGCGATCATATCTGGAACGCGCTGGCACTCCTACTGCTTATTCTATGCTGGTTTAACCCTTTTATCTGGCTTGGTGTGCGCTCTTTTCGCACTAGTCAGGAACTGGCCTGCGACAATAACGTTTTACGCCAGAAAACATTTACTGAAAGAAAACTTTATGCAAAAGCACTTGTGCAGTGTGCTGAGCATACGTCAGTCCACCTGACTTCATACCCCACCCTTGGAGGAAAAAGCACAATGCTCAAACGTTTAAACTTTATAACCAAACCTACCAAAGTAAGTAAAACCCTGGCTGTTACATCCTCGCTACTTGCTCTGGCGTTGAGTGCCAATACCGTCCTGGCTAAGTTGCCGCAGCAAACAGTGAATATGCAGAAAGTTAATGAGGCGATGCCGGTTAAACGGGTTGACCCGGTTTACCCGGCAGAAGCGGTTGAAAATAATCAGGAAGGTTCCGTAACATTGCAGTTTGATATCAACGAAGATGGCGCTACGGATAATATTACAATCGTCGAGTCGAAACCCGCGAACATATTTAATGACAGCGCAAAAACTGCACTTGCTCAGTGGCAATATAAGCCTCGCATTCAGGGTGGAAAAGCGCAACGACAAACCGACTTGCTCGTCCAGCTGGATTTTAAACTAAGTCCGCCTGCCCAAAATTAAGGTACCTTATCGTCAACGATCTGAGGGCTTTTTTCGGCCCTCAGATTAGCTGGTCATCAATGCGCCGGGATAACGTTAACCAATACATCAATCAGCGTTGTTATCTCAATGGGTTTGGTGACAAAGCCCTGTACTCCCCGACTTGCCAGCTTGCTTTCTCCGGTATCAAGGACTGTTGCTGAAAGTACGACTACTGGCGTTTGGGTATCATGTAGCCGGATTTGCTCAACCGCTTCCCAGCCATCAATACCGGGTAGGTTCAAGTCCATAAATATCAAATCATAGTGTGTGTGTTTGGTCTGACGAACCGCTTGCTCACCGCTTTCCACTATATCTATAGTCAGTTCAAGCGACTCAAATACTGCTTTCGCCACTTCCTGATTGATAAGATTATCTTCTACCACCAGAATATGTGCCTGGGTGTTGTAGCTGCCAGCGTTTTCAGCCTGAGTCACCGGCGCCTGTTCGTGCATGGTGTTCTCCACCATTGGCTTCAGGGGCAATGAAACAGTAACTGTTGTCCCCTTTTGAGGTTCACTGTCCAGCTCAATAGTGCCTTCCATTAGCTCCACCAGCGCCTTTGTAATTGCCAGCCCCAATCCGCTACCCTCTATTTCTTTCTGGCGACCTACCTGAGTAAATTTGTCGAACAACACATCCATGTCCTGCTTTGCAATACCCACTCCGCCATCAGCGACGGTGAGAACCAGATAGCCTTCTGCGCACGAGACTGTTAAACGCACCCACTGGTGCTGTGAAGTAAACTTAATTGCATTACCAAGCAGATTAAAGATTATGCGAGATAGCTTTGACTCATCAGCGTACAAAACTGACGGTAAGTCATCAGACAAATGAAAACTCAGGTCAATGCTCTTGTTCTCAGCCTTTGGCCGCATTACCCCTTCTATAGAGGCAAAAAATGTGGAACTGTCTATAGTTACAGGCGATAACTCCATCTTACCCGCTTCAGCTTTGTTCAGGTCGAGTACAGAATTAACCAGCTCCATCAACCGCTTGCCGCTATAATTAATGTGGTTCATGTACTGCACAAACTTTTCCGGGAGGGGGGTCTCGCTGGCCTCCTCGAGCATTAGTTCGTTTAACGTAATTATTGCGTTCAGTGGTGTACGAAGCTCATGGCTTATCGTCGACAGAAAATCAGTTTTACGCTGACTTACCAGGGCCAGTTGCCGGTTTTTATATCGCAGTTCCAGATGATCAATAACCGCACGCCCCAATATCGCCAGGGTTTCTCGCTGATACTCAGTCAGTGACTTTGGTTTATCGCTGATGGCGCACAGTGTACCAACAGCGTGCCCTTCCGAGCTAATAAGCGGCGCACCGGCATAAAATCGAATATATGGCTCAGAAGTAACCAACGGATTATCAAAAAAGCGCTCGTCTTTTAATGCATCGTTGATCTCGAAAACCTCGTCTTGAAGTATTGCATGACTGCAAAAAGCGATATTTTTGTTAGTTTGCGATGCGTTTAAACCGAATTTGGATTTAAACCATTGCCGCTTATCATCTATCAGGCTGATAAGGGCGATGGGGGTATCACATATTTGCGAAGCGATACGGGTAAAATCGTCAAACACATCTTCAGCTTCAGTATCAAGAACATCAAGTTGATACAGCGCGTCAAGGCGTTCTTTCTCGTTCTCTGCTTCAGGTGCTGGGCGCATCTATTTTTACTACCAAATGAAAGAGTTAATCAGCAAAATACAACGTGATTAAACACGTTGCCCTCAATATAGCTGATTCACACTGTTCTGCCAGATTTTCACTGAAATTACGGCGGATACGCGATAATTCGTCATATCAGCTAAGCGTCAAAACGCGACGTAGCAATTGGTGATTGCCTAGTTGTTTACGCTGGTTCCGCTCGGTTTATGCCATAATGCGCTTTCATCTAAAGGTGTAGCGTCGGGTAGCGCAGGATTATTCAATATAAAGATTTTTCGGTTATCAAGGTCCAGTTGCTTGAACGTTTCCTGATACGAGGAGTCGAACAGCGCGTCAAAAGAGCCGTCTTCTATTGCACGCTCAAGGCCGGTTCTGATTAATCGGGCCAGTGTCGGATTCCCCCGATTTACAAAAAAATACATAGCTGTTGGATAGTAGAGCGCCAAATGTTTCTCGAGCACGATGTCTGCTGGCAATCCGCCACTTTCCAGTTCGCTGATAACCTCAATGACCGAGCGCGGAAAGAAACTCGCCTGTTGTGACTGAAGGATCTCAATAGCGTCTAAGTAGTCTGGAACGGTAAATACATTAAACCCGTTTGCCTGCAGTATTTTTGTATCTGGCCATTCTTCACCCTGTACCGGGGTTTGCGCGCGCAAGCCTGATTTTGACGTTATCTGACCAAAATTATCGACCTGACCTTTGGTACTTAAGAAAACACGCCAGCCTATCAGGCCTTTTGCAATGGGAATACGGATGGGCAATAAATCTTTTTCCCGCTGAACATCAGTCATGCTCCATACCACGTTAACTTCCCTGTTTTCCTTTAAGCGGCGCAATGCTTTACCCTGCAACAAAATTCGCTCAGAGGGCAATAACGAATATTTAACCCCTGTTTTCTCCAACGCCAGCGTGAGTAGCGCGACGGGATACTCTGTGCGCATGTCATTTTCGCTGATTGGACGCGGGTACGTGATGGACCACAAGGCAGCGTGAACCTGACCGGCCATTAGCAGCCATAATGGCAACAGTATCCGAAAAAAATATTTTAACGACTGACCAAAATCCATACGTAAGCTCCTGTTAAGCGATTAAGGCTATTCGATGCCGATATACTTGTGGGTTTGCAACGACAATCGCCAGTTTCGCTCGATACAGGTTTTTATTGCAAGGTCTGTTGCACGCTGCTGCTGGCTGATGGGCTGCAAACAAATCTGGCCGGAAAACGCCCCGTCAAGGCGCTCCAGAAGGACATCAAGTTCCTCAATATGCTTTTGCATGGCAACCGGATGTTTAATTTCATCGGCGCGCTTAAGCGCGCTGGTAAGCACTGGCAATCCACCTTTCATATCCACCTTAGGCGATACCGTTACCCAGGTTTCCGGAACGCACTTTATCTCGTAGGTGCCACTGGTTTCTATTTGTGTAGAGTAACCATTTTCATGCAGTAAGCGGGTAAACGCTGTCAGGTCATACATACAGGGCTCACCGCCAGTAATAACCACATGCCTGGCCTGATATCCATACGTGTCGAACATCGCCAGAACGCTGGCGCCGGCTGTGTTAAAAAATGCTTCACTTTCCCGGGTTTTAGTCATGACAGTTTCCGCTGTGGTCAGAAATGCGTCATCCAGTGTCCAGGTATGTTTTGTATCACACCACGGGCAGCCCACAGGACAGCCTTGCAAGCGAATGAAAATGGAAGGAACGCCAGTATGAAAGCCTTCCCCCTGGATTGTTTCAAACATTTCGTTGATACTAAGTTCTTGCGCGCTCAATGTGATCCCCTGACAGCGTGTTATCTTGCAATTTTATCAAGTTTCGTGAAAAGTTGCGGTCATTATTTACAGAACTGGTAAAGACTCATGTCTGAAAGTGTTGTTGTTATCTATTCCGGTGGCATGGATTCCTACACCGTACTGAATAAAGCATTACGTGAAGGTAAAACTCCCTATGCATTGTCTTTTGATTATGGACAACGGCATAAAAAGGAGCTCGATTATGCCGAAAAAGTGTGCAAGCGTCTCAGTATTGCGCACAAAATCGTTGATATATCGAGTATTAATTCGTTAGTGGGCGGGTCTGCACTAACCAGTGATATCGCGGTGCCGGAAGGCCATTACGAAGAACCATCCATGCAAACTACGGTGGTTCCCAACAGAAATATGATTCTGTTGTCTCTTGCTATTGGCTATGCTGTATCACTGGATGCCACCAAAGTTTACTATGGCGCACATTCTGGTGATCATGCTATCTATCCTGATTGCCGCCCCGAGTTTGTGCAAAAAATGAATGACGTTTCGCAAATAGCCAATTATAGTCCGGTAGAGATCGTGACCCCCTATCTACTAGAGAGTAAAACCGCCATTTTAGCAGATGGTTTATTTATGGGACTGGATTATAGTGAAACCTGGACCTGTTATAACGGCCGTGAAAAAGCATGCGGTAAATGTGGCGCCTGCCAGGAACGGCTTGAGGCTTTCGCGCTCAATAATGCTACCGACCCGCTGTATTATGAATCCTGACCACAATTAATAACTACTGCCGGTACCTTTATTTACAATAAATGGTACCGGCAGCGTATTATGTAAACTGCTAGCGTTATTTACTTTTGACTTTCAGAAATAAAGTAACTTAATTCTTTGATGCAGTGACGTAAAACCGGATTGAGGCGGGTATTTTTCCCGTTCATCACAAATAACTCATGCTCAAAGTTAAACATGCTGCCCTGAGCGATTGGCACCAGGCCCAGGCTCGCGCCCTGCTCTTTGGCAATAAAGTCAGGCAACAAGGCTACATACTCGCCGGTCATAATAGCTGACATTGCAGCATCATAAGAGTCCGAGAAAGTCTGAATCGCCAACCTGCGGTCATCTTCTATATAGTTGCCCGATGACAGACCAGACAAACCAATAGCGGGGTAATCCTCAATACGGACATCATCTGGTAATGGCGTATCCCGATACTTTGCTAATGGGTGACCGGGCGAACAATACAACCTACCCTTGCATTTGATACCGATCGGATGAAACGTTACCGATTCCGGTTTGACCATATCATAAGTTGAAATCACCAGATGGCACTCACCCGATAAAGCCACATGCTCGACTTCGTTGTACAGGCGTGTCTGAATATTGACATGAATATCGTCAAATTTTTTCATGGTGCTCTTCACAGCTTTACTTACCGCCAGCTGTATAGACAAAGGTAAACCAGCCATCAACACTAAAGTAATGTGGCCAGAGTAATCGTCATGAAGTGATTTAAGATTGAAAACAAAGTTATCAAAGGCATTGAATATGCGTTTAGTTTCCTGAAAAACCACCTCGCCTTCCTTCGTCATTTGAAAACCACCACGGCCTCGATGACAAAGTACCAAATCTAATCGTTCTTCCAGTTTCTTTATGGCAGCACTGATATTCGGACGCTGCATACGAAGCACCGGCTCTGCGGCAGTAAATCCGTTACAACTGGCCACTGCATAAAAGACCCGTAAAAGCTTTATATCTGACTCTTGAAGTCGATTTAACATGGAGTCACCATTTTTTATAGGTATAGTTATAGATACTCAAGAATCTATCATAGGCAACACTTAACGGGATTACAACGGGATTTTTTAAGTTTATTGAACTGGCTACAAAAAGGTGAATAGTAAGCAAGCCTGACAAGGGTATTTTTAGTAATACACTTATCAGGCGTTAACTCAGGAAACAGATACCACCTGATTGCGTAACTGTTCGATATCGTCCCGTAACGAGGCCGCTTTTTCAAAATCGAGCTCTCTGGCATGTTCGAACATCTGTTTTTCCAGTTCAGTGATTCTGGCCATTAACTCAGTGGCACTGGCTGCATGAGCGCCTTTCTTTTTCTCACTGACTTTGCGTAATTTGACCTTACCGGTTTCTCCGCCGCTACTTTCCCCAATATCCATAATGTCAGTAATTGGCTTATTGAGGCGCTGAGGAGTAAGGCCATGCTTTTTATTGTATTCTTCCTGTTTTTCCCGTCGCCGGTTTGTTTCATCAATCGCTTTTTGCATAGATTTGGTCACCGTATCACCATACAAAATCGCTCTGCCATTGATGTGCCGTGCTGCCCGGCCGATGGTCTGGATAAGTGACCGCTCTGCACGCAGAAAGCCTTCCTTATCCGCATCCAGAATTGCTACCAGAGAAACCTCCGGCATATCCAACCCTTCCCGCAATAGGTTAATGCCGACCAGTACAACGAATTTACCTAATCTGAGGTCACGGATTATTTCCATCCGTTCTACCGTATCAATGTCGGAATGCAGGTATCTGACTTTAACGCCGTGCTCGTTGAGGTATTCGCTTAGATCCTCTGCCATACGTTTGGTGAGCGTGGTAATCAATACTCGCTCGTCTACCTCAACCCGCTTATGAATTTCTGATAAAACATCATCGACCTGAGTCGCTACCGGTCGAACTTCAATTTGGGGGTCCAGTAAGCCAGTGGGACGTACTACCTGCTCAACAATATCGTCGTTGCATTTCTCCAGCTCATACTTACCCGGTGTGGCGGATACATAAACTGTTTGCGGACAAATTTGCTCGAACTCATCAAATTTCAGCGGCCGGTTGTCGAGCGCAGAGGGCAACCGAAAGCCGTATTCAACCAAGGTTTCCTTGCGTGAGCGGTCGCCTTTGTACATCGCGCCAACCTGAGATACGGTAACGTGAGACTCATCAATAAACATCAGGCCATCGGCGGGAAAGTAGTCCAGTAGCGTAGGCGGTGGTTCGCCCGGGGCCCGACCAGACAAATACCGTGAGTAATTTTCGATGCCAGAGCAATACCCCAGTTCTAGCATCATTTCGATATCGAACTGGGTACGCTGAGAGATGCGCTGTTCTTCCAGTAGCTTGTTAACGGATTTAAGCTGCTCTTTACGGTCTTTCAGCTCTTCTTTAATTCTTTCGATGGCATCCAGAATTTTCTCTCGCGGTGTGACATAGTGGGTCTTGGGAAACACTGTTGCTCTGACAACACTTTTTTCCACCGCGCCTGTGAGCGGATCAAACAGGCTGATCTTGTCAATTTCCTCATCAAAAAGTTCAACGCGCACAGCCTGCTTCTCAGAGTCTGCCGGAAAAATATCAATTACATCTCCGCGCACCCGAAAGTTACCGCGCTCAAACGCGAGATCGTTTCGGCTATATTGCAGTTCGGCAAGCCGACGCAAGATATCCCGCTGATCCATGGTGTCACCCTGACGCAGATGTAACAGCATTTTCATGTAAGATTCGGGATCGCCCAAACCATAGATTGCAGATACACTCGCCACAATAACAACATCGCGGCGCTCCATCAGCGCTTTGGTAGCTGACAGCCGCATCTGTTCGATATGGTCATTTATTGACGAATCTTTTTCAATAAAGGTATCGGTGCTGGGCACATATGCTTCGGGCTGATAGTAATCGTAATAAGAAACAAAGTATTCCACCGCATTGTTGGGGAAAAACTCTTTCATCTCACCATATAACTGGGCCGCCAGCGTTTTATTGTGAGCGAGAATCAGCGTTGGTCGCTGGACAGATTTTATAACATTCGCCATGGTGAATGTTTTTCCGGAACCTGTTACCCCCAATAGCGTTTGTGCTGCAAGCCCGCTGTCGAGCCCGTCGATCAAAGCGTCAATTGCTTTGGGCTGATCACCGGCTGGCTGGTATTTGGATACAAGTTCAAACCCTCGACTCATAACGTCACTTTTTCCTCACTTTCGGCTGCCTCAGCTCGTCGGCTGAGCAGCGCGCGTTTAAACGAAATAAAAGAAATTAAGGCCATGATGATATTGGCCACAACATTTCCCCAGAACAATCCGGGAATATCGAACAACAAACTTCCCACATACGACACTGGTACGAAAAATACAAACAGACGGATGATACTTAAAACAAGGGCCGTCATAGGCATGTGCATAGCATTGAATGACGAGTTGGTAAGGATTATGACACCCTGCATCCCGTATCCTAATGGAACAATTGCCAAAAATAGCGTAATAAGCTGGGCAACTTCCTGCTCGTTAGCAAAAATAGCGGCAATCCAGTCAGACAGCAGCCATAACACGACGTAGACGATAAGCTGCCAGCCCAAAATAAATTTTAAGGTTAGTTTATAGGCAGCCTCTACCCGCTCATGTAAATCGGCCCCTACGTTTTGACTGATGAGCGGCGGCAAGGTCATCGACAACGCCAGAATAATGATGCTGGCAATGGATTCCAGCCGGTTACCGACGCCCCAGGCAGCTACCGCTTCTGCGCCATAGTTTGCCACCAGCGCAGTCATTACTGCGCCAGCGATAGGTGTGAGCATATTGGCGCCCGCTGCCGGTAAACCAATTTTTAAAACATCACGGGCACTTTCTTTAAACTCTGCAATATTGAGCAGCCGCGGTACCATCAAGCCACGACGGATCGCCAAAAACCATACAATCCAGATCGCTCCGATCAGCCAGGCGAAAAATGTTGCCATTGCCGCGCCCTGAATGCCCATCGCCGGAACGGGGCCAAAGCCAAAAATAAAAATAGGGTCGAGACCGGCGTTTAACGCCCCGCCGCACGCCATTATTATACTTGGCGTGCGGGTGTCGCCGCAGGCGCGAAGTACGCTATTGCCCACCATAGGTAAGCTTAAAAATACACTGGAAAGATACCACACGCCCATATAGTCGCGGATATATGGCATCAGATTATCGCTGGCATTGAGCAAACTGAAAATCGGGTCAATTAAAAAATAACCCAGCGTCGCCATTGAACTGACCAGGATCACAGAGAGCATCAACGACCCTGTTGCATGCAATTTAGCATCGTTGTTAGCACCTGCGCCCAACAACTTTCCAATGATGGCGGAGGTACCAATACCCAGACCAATATTAAGGCTTATCACGGTAAACGTGACTGGAAAGGTAAAACTAATCGCGGCTAACTGGTCAGTGCCCAGCAAACTGACAAAAAATGTATCTACCAGGCCAAAGCTCATCATCATGACCATGCCCAGGATCATTGGGATAGTCATCCGTCTAAGTGTTTCTCCGACCGGACCTTCGGTTAAATTTTCATTTCGTGTTCGGGTAATTCTGCGCACAATGGTCCCAGGTGTTATTTCAGCCGCCTATTACACAGTAGTCAGCAGTGTATTGAAACCCCAATTCAGTGAGAGCACAAATTTTACCTACCATGTGCATGACCCCCGCTGCATGGTGAGCGCAATAAATAATGTAAAGTCAGAATCAGAAGAACATTGGTTTATTGAAACATTGAGATGCAAATCACTGAAATCAACAAAAAACAAGTTTTTCACTACGCTGATTAAACGGCTATTGTCATGGTTGAGACTGACAATCCGTCGTTCTTTTAAAGAAGCACCGTTAAGATATTGTCAAAACTTCCGCTAACCCTATGATTTGTCGCGATGATGTAAATTATGGGCGTACGCTCAAAACGCTATAGCACTGAAATATTCACAATTATATGGCTGAGCGCCGATTTAACACACAAGCAAAATCTTGTCTAACGGATCGTTGCCTGATCCGAACACCGATCACTCTAAAAAACACTAAGCTACTGAAAATATAACAATTTATCAATAAGACCATTATTTAACCACAGGCCTGCGTGCAAGTGGATCTGTGCGTAACGCAACGTTTAATGCCTCTATCAACATAGTTATCCACAGTTTTAGTGGATAACTGATTGAAGCCCAGCAAGGACGGGGTATTTTGCTAATGCCCTGAACGATCGTGTAAGTAAAGACTAACCTTTTAACTACTACACTTTGGTTACAGTTTTGCGACAAGCTGTATATTTTAACAGTATAAAAGGATTATTTAATAGTATTTTCTACACGCGCCCTTTATTTTAGTTATAAGAGGAGAATACAGTTTATGTCTGTGATTCGGCGTATAAAAAACGGTAAAAATAATAACGGGTTAATCCCTGCTGCTCGACGTTAAAATGATTTTGTGCATATTGATGCAAAAATAAGCTAAAAGACCCGAAAATATCACTTTTTGTTCAATCAGAAAAAAATTCACGTAAGTTTGTTGACACCACCGTCGATGGTCTTTAATATTCGCTCCCGTTGAAAAGCAGGTCCCCCTTAGCTCAGTTGGTTAGAGCGACGGACTGTTAATCCGCAGGTCCCCCGTTCGAGTCGGGGAGGGGGAGCCAACTTTTCAGCAAAAAAGAGTATCTGCTCCCCCTTAGCTCAGTTGGTTAGAGCGACGGACTGTTAATCCGCAGGTCCCCCGTTCGAGTCGGGGAGGGGGAGCCAAACTCTTTTATTTTCTTAATTTTCTTCTCGCTTATTTCCAGTTTTTATCGTTACTTCCTCTTTTTCTTACAATTTTCCTGTTCCCATGCATAGCAACTTAAATAACCTTAGTCTTATCAAGTTGTTAATCACGAGACAAACAGGGATAATGGCCATATATCTTGGAGGTTAACCCTCTGTCAGTAATTCTGATGAATTTCGAACGCTTATAGAGCATTGCGTGGAGCATCTGATAGCAACATGACCGATTTTCTTTTGTTACTTGTTGGAACGGTTCTGGTGAATAACTTCGTCCTGGTGAAGTTTCTCGGTCTGTGCCCATTCATGGGTGTTTCCAGCAAATTGGAAACGGCGATTGGTATGTCGATGGCGACGACTTTCGTTCTGACACTTGCTTCTGTTTCAAGTTATCTGGTTGAGACATATATTCTGCAGCCGCTAGGCATTGGGTATCTGCGTACACTGGCTTTTATCCTTGTTATTGCCGTAGTGGTTCAGTTTACTGAAATGGTCGTTCATAAAACCAGCCCTACCCTGTATCGTCTGCTCGGTATCTTTCTGCCGCTTATTACTACTAACTGTGCGGTGCTGGGCGTAGCGCTGTTAAATCTGACCGAACAACATAATTTTATGCAAAGTCTGATTTACGGATTTGGCGCTGCTGTGGGCTTTTCACTGGTGTTGATTCTGTTCGCTGCAATGCGTGAGCGATTAGCCGCTGCAGATGTACCAGCGCCATTTAAGGGCGCGTCTATTGCAATGGTTACAGCCGGATTGATGTCATTAGCATTTATGGGGTTCAGCGGACTGGTGAACGTATAATGAGTTTGACAGTAGCATTAATAGCAATCGGCCTTTTGGCGCTTATATTTGGCCTGGTGCTGGGTTATGCCAGCATTAAATTCAAGGTTGAGGGCGATCCGTTGGTGGATCAGATTGATGAAATCCTGCCCCAGACGCAGTGCGGACAGTGTGGCTATCCGGGATGTCGCCCCTATGCAGAAGCAATTGCCAATGGCGATGAGATTAATAAATGTCCGCCGGGAGGCGAAGCTACTATCAAGCAACTGGCTGATCTGATGGGTGTCGAGGCGAAGCCACTGGATGCTGCGCATGGTGAGGAAGACGAGAAAAAAGTTGCCTTTATCAGAGAAGATGAATGCATTGGCTGTACCAAATGTATTCAGGCGTGCCCGGTGGATGCTATTTTGGGCGCTGCCAAGCATATGCACACCGTGATAACCGATGAGTGTACCGGGTGTGATCTTTGTGTGGACCCCTGCCCCGTGGATTGCATAGATATGGTACCCGTTTCCCCTACAACTACCTCATGGACCTGGGATTTTGATAAAACGCCTAAAGGCGATATTCCCATAAAAATGGTGTCGTAATGTTGTCTGTCAGTTTTGATGAAATTATTGCCAAACTTAATGCGGGAAAACTCTACGACTTCCCGGGTGGCGTGCATCCTGAAGATAAAAAGCTTTTAACAAGTCAGGCTGAGATACAGACCGTCAGTTTACCGGAAAAATTAATTATTCCGATTCGCCAGCATGTCGGTACAGAAGGCCGGCTGGCCATAAGCGTGGGCGATAGGGTTAAAAAGGGGCAGCCGCTTACGCGTAGCTCTCATCCTTTTGCGATTCCTGTGCACGCACCGACCTCTGGCAAGGTGACTGAAATAGGCCCTCATGTAACCGCTCACCCCAGCGGCCTGAATGAACAGGCAATCACGATTATTCCCGATGGTCACGATGAATGGACGTCTCTAACGCCGTTATCTGATTACACAGCACACTCGTCAGAAAAAGTGGTAGAGGCTCTGTGTGATGCTGGCATATCTGGTATGGGAGGCGCGGGCTTCCCCACCCACATCAAAGCCAGCGGGACGAAGAAGATAGAGTTCATGGTGATTAACGGGGTTGAGTGTGAGCCCTATATCACCGCGGATGACCGGCTTATGCGCGAGCACGCCTGGCAGGTTCGTCAGGGCACCGATGTCCTGGCCCACCTGATAAAGCCGCAAGTAATTATTATTGCCATTGAAGATAACAAGCCCGAAGCACTCAAAGCCATGCAGATTGCCTGTCAGGACAGCGCGGATATTCGCGTTGTATCTGTGCCTACCAAATACCCAGCCGGCGGCGAAAAACAACTTATCCAGGTGCTGACCGGACGTGAGGTCCCCCGTGATGGGTTACCAGCTGATATCGGCGTATTGATGTTCAACGTAGGGACCTGCTACGCCATCGCGGATGCGATCTTTCAGGGCAAGCCGCTAGTGGAGCGGGTAGTCACTGTAACCGGCGAAGCGGTAGAGAAGCCCTGCAATGTCTGGGCACTTATCGGCACACCGGTTAATCATTTATTAAAAGAAGCTGGCTACAACCCGACCAAGCAAGCTCAGCCGCAGGTAGTTATGGGCGGGCCGATGATGGGCTTTACCCTCAATGATGCCGATGTTCCGGTAGTAAAGATTACTAACTGCCTGTTAGTCCCGGCCTCCGGGGAACTCATTGATGAAGATAATGAACGTCCGTGCATACGTTGTAGTGCATGTGCCGATGCTTGTCCGGCTTCCTTGTTACCACAGCAGTTATTCTGGCATGCTAAAGCGCATGAGTACGACAAAGCCCAGGAATACAATCTTTTTGATTGTATCGAGTGTGGCGCTTGCGCCTACGTTTGCCCAAGTGAAATCCCTTTAGTTCACTATTACCGGCAGGCAAAATCCAGCATCCGGCAGCAACGTGACGAAAAAGCAAGAGCGGAAAAAGCCCGAGAGCGTTTTGAAGCAAGAAAGGCGCGTCTGGAACGGGAAAAAATTGAGCGTGAAGAAAAGCATCGGCGCGCCAAAGAAGCACGTGAAAATAAAACGCCAGCCGGATCATCCAAAGACAAGGTAGCAGCTGCCTTAGCCCGAGCCAAAGCAAAACGGGCTGGTAAAGAGGAAAACAACACCGAACAGGATCAATCCGCTACACAAACTGATAAACAGGCAAAGGTTGCTGCGGCTGTGGCCAGAGCCAAAGCTAAAAAGGCTGGTGGGCAGCAGTCTGATAGCAAGGACAATCAAGACCGCTCTGATAATGTTGCTGATGAGAAAAAACAGCAGGTGGCGGCGGCTGTAGCCAGAGCCAAAGCAAAAAAAACGCAGCGAGACAGTAAGTCAGCGCCGGATAAAAACAGCGCGGCCTCTGAGGAAAACAGTTCTGCGCAATCAGAAAATAGAGCCACTGACGAAGTCAGCACGCAAAGCGCTGAAGATAGCAAAAAACAGCGGGTGGCGGCGGCTGTAGCCAGAGCCAAAGCAAAAAAAGCACAGCGAGACAGTAAGTCAGCGCCGGATAAAAGTAGCCCGTCAGGAATCGCAAAGCGCTGAAGATAGCAAAAAACAGCGGGTGGCGGCGGCTGTAGCCAGAGCCAAAGCAAAAAAAGCGCAGCGGGATAACCAAAACGAGAACAATAATTAATATGAAACTGACATTATCCAGTTCTCCCCACCAGCGCGTTCAGCGGGACACCGGCCAGGTTATGCGGTTGGTAATTTATGCCATGGCCCCTGCGATGCTAGTGCAAATGTATTTTTTCGGCTGGGGACTGCTCATTCAGTCAATAATTGCTGTAAGCACCGCGCTTATCACTGAGGCAGGCATTTTACGCCTGCGCCAAAAACCAGTGGTCAGGGCATTAAGTGACTATAGCGCTGTTTTAACTGCGCTGTTGCTGGCCGTAAGTATCCCTCCCGGTTTACCATGGTGGATGACGCTCATAGGTACATTTTGCGCCATCGGTATTGTTAAGCAACTGTATGGCGGGTTGGGCTTTAACATGTTTAACCCGGCGATGGTCGCGTACGTAATATTATTAGTATCGTTTCCGGCGGCGATGACGATGTGGCTGCCGCCAGTACAATTCATGGCTGACCCACTTTCCTTTGCTGATACAGTCAGCTTAATATTCACCGGCTATACCCAGGCAGGGCTGGACGTGGCTCAGCTGCGTACTGTAGCAGATGGCATCACAATGGCCACACCGTTAGATGCCGTAAAAACCGGGCTTACCGAGGGGCTGACTTACTCTGAAGCGATTCAGTCGCGTATCTTTAACGGCGGTCTCGCCAATAGCCTTGGGGCCGGATGGTCCTGGGTTGCACTGACCTATCTGGCTGGTGGGCTGTTTTTGTTAAAGACCAAAGTCATCAACTGGCATATTCCGGTAGGTATGATTGGTAGTGTTGTGGTGTGTGCCACTGTTCTACACATCGCCGATATGGATTTTTATGCTTCACCGCTATTTCATATTTTTAATGGCAGCTTGTTGATTGGTGCATTTTTTATCGCTACAGACCCAGTCTCGGCGTCAACCACGAACAAGGGCCGGCTCATCTTTGGTGCTGCTATCGGCTTCTGGCTGGTTATCATTCGCACGTTCGGAGGATATCCTGATGCCGTGGCCTTTGCGGTCATTATTATGAACATGGCTGTGCCACTAATTGATTATTACACCCGGCCGCGAACCTATGGTCACGGCTCTCGCTCAAACAAGCGTGGCAGGTAAACAGGTATGCTCGACACTTTGGCAAAAAACGGTGGTATGCTCGGCGCCTTTGCAGTGGTTACCACTGCCCTGATCAGCCTGACGTACCTTGGGACAGAAGATCGAATTGAACAACAACAGCGCGCGCGGTTAATTACGATTCTCAATGAAGTTGTACCCGCGGCTCTGTATGATAATCAACTGTATGCTGACTGCACCCTAATTTCAGCCGATGCGCTGGGCTCAGATCGCAACCACAGAGTGTATCGTGCGCGCGAGCAGAATCAGCCCGTGGCCCTGGCGCTGCAGACAACAGCGCCCGACGGTTATAGCGGTGATATTGAATTGGTGGTTGGCGTGGACGCTTCTATGACGGTACTGGGCGTCAGAACCCTCGAACATCAGGAGACGCCAGGGCTGGGTGACAAGATAGAACTAGCGGTTAGTGACTGGATCCGTACCTTTAGCGGTAAAACCTATCGCGAGGAGGAAAAACAAGCCTGGCAAGTGAAAAAAGACGGTGGTCAGTTTGATCAGTTCACCGGCGCAACCATCACCCCCCGCGCGGTTGTGGGTGCAGTGCGCCGAACACTTGATTATGTAGCAGATAACCGAACAGTATTATTTGAGCAGCCTGCGAATTGCAGTGAGACGGAGTAACAGGAGAGCAAATGGCTAACTATCAATCCCTTGCCGCCGAAGGCATGTGGAATAATAATCCGGCACTGGTGCAGTTGCTTGGACTGTGTCCGCTGTTAGCTGTCACCGCTACGGTGATTAATGGGTTAGGTCTGGGGCTGGCTACAATGGCCGTGTTGGTGGGCTCAAATATCACCGTATCACTGGTTCGCAATTTTGTACGTAATGAAATCCGTATTCCTGTTTTTGTTATGGTCATCGCCTCCTTCGTCACTATTATTCAGTTACTGATGAACGCCTTCACGTATGAGCTGTATCTGGCGCTGGGCATATTTATCCCGTTAATCGTAACTAACTGCGCGATTATTGGTCGCGCTGAAGCTTTCGCCTCGAAAAATAAAGTGCTACCTGCTGCTTTTGATGGCGTCATGATGGGTGCTGGTTTCACCCTGGTTCTGGTTCTGCTTGGCGGTATGCGCGAAGTGTTAGGCGCAGGCACGTTATTGTCAGGCGCAGATCGCCTGTTCGGGCCGATAGCAAGTAACTGGACACTGACAATTTTCGCTACCGAGCAACCCTTTCTCCTGGCCATTCTTCCACCTGGCGCATTTATTGGTATGGGCTTATTAATCGCCGCTAAAAATGCCATCGATAATCGCCTGACTGCCAGACAAACTAAGCAGAAAAAGCAGGTAACCCGAATCCGGGTCACTGCAGAAAGTTAATTACCCACTATGAATAATGCAAAGCGAAAAGAAATACTGACCCGGTTGCGCGCGGCTAACCCCTCCCCGACCACTGAACTTAATTTTAGCTCGCCCTTTGAGTTATTGGTGGCGGTTACCTTATCAGCGCAGGCGACAGACGTTGGGGTAAATAAGGCCACAGCAAAACTGTTTCCGGTAGCCAATACGCCACAGGCTATTTTCGACCTGGGGCTGGAGGGGTTAAAAGACTATATAAAAACCATTGGTCTTTATAACGCCAAAGCTGAAAATGTACACAAAATGTGTCGTATTTTGCTGGATAAGCATAATGGTGACGTTCCTGAAGACAGAGAGGCGCTGCAGGCTTTACCCGGCGTAGGAAGAAAAACGGCTAATGTGGTCCTTAATACTGCTTTCGGCTGGCCCACCATCGCCGTGGACACCCACATTTTCAGAGTATCCAATCGCACCAAACTGGCGGTAGGGAAAAATGTCGATCAGGTTGAACAAAAGCTACTTAAAGTGGTACCTGCCGAATTTAAAGTCGATGTCCATCACTGGCTTATATTGCATGGCCGCTATACCTGCATCGCCCGTAAACCACGTTGTGGGTCCTGTATCATCGAAGACTTGTGTGAGTTTAAAGATAAAACAGAGTGAGATAGCGGCAGCGTAGCGCTATAGACGATCGTTGGTATAATCCGTCCTGTTAGTCCGCTGTGTGCGAATTGCAGACCTTCACTGCTGCTGGTGCGAAGGTCTGCTGAAGACAAGAAGCGGACGGTCATCTAACGCCTAAAAAACCGGCGGTGAAACCGTCCGGTTGCCTTATTTGTTAACTTTACTTTGCACATAACTGTCGACTTGCTTTTGCAATTGCTCTTTACTGGTATTCATACTTTTATCAAACTTAAAGAAATCGTCCATATTGCTGCTCGTCACTCCAGTTGAATAGCTCCACGGAGTTGCAAAGTCGTCATCTTCCAGCGGACGAGTGAATTTACAAGTGTCAGCTTCAATTCCATTCGATATTTTCATGGCAGAAGTAACATTATTGATAGACATTGAGGCCAACTGTAGCAGTAAAGCAGTCTTTTCGACGCTCCAATTTAGCGAATGACGTTTTGATCGATAACTGCGTTCATCTCTATTAGGGCCTATTTTCTCCAGTTTTATGATTGTAGTTCCATGTTTGGAATGTCCGAGACATTTCATTTCATTTTGTGGTGGTGTAACCCCATACTCATGTTCAAGGCCAATAGCTAGGGAGAAACCTCCTGATCGAACTCTGAAACCGTGTTTTATACTGTTATATTCATCAATATGCGCATCATTCAAAAATTCACCTGCTAATTTTCCCCATAGTTCCGCAAACAAATTAACAGTTCGTTCATTCTTTTCTGTATTTGGAAGGTAGCCGGCAAAAACACTTCTAGAGATTTCGCTCCATGCCACGTTGCCGATATTCAGCTTTGTGAACAATGAATTTCTATGACTGCTCACATCAGCGACAAACTTTCTAAGTTGATTATTTGAACACTTTGCAACCCAAGCGTAAGCACAGTCTGGAGCCTGCACATAAGCACCTATTAAAGAGAATAGAGTTTCTAAGGCATGATGAAAAGCCGCTCTTAATGCTATAGCGGCCCTCTTTTCGTCTTCAGCCCCTAAATGGATTGGACTTCCCAGCTTTCACTAGACAGTTATCTGTTTCGTAAACCAAGCATTCTCGAATTGAGCAGGTGAGACACCGTCTGTATGAGAATGTCGTTTTTTGGAATTGTAAAACATCTCGATAAAATTAAATATCTCTGATCTGGCTTCATCACGCGTGTCATATATCTTTTTCTTTGTAACTCGTGTCTTAAACGTAGCAAAGAAGCTTTCCGCTACCGCATTATCGTGACAGTTACCGCGTCGGCTCATCGAGGGTTTGAGGTTGTTTTCCTTCATGAACGCCAGATAATCTGCACTACCGTACTGACTTCCCTGGTCGCTGTGCACCAGAACCTGCTGTTTCGGTCTGCGTTGATAAACCGCCATGAGCAGCGCATTGATAACCAGATGCTTATCAATATTTTTGTCCATTGACCAGCCCACTACACGACGCGAAAACAGATCAATGACGGTGGCCAGATACAAAAAACCTTCGTAGGTTCTTACGTAAGTAATGTCGCTGACCCAGGCTGTGTTTGGCCTGGTGGGAGCGAAAGCACGTTCCAAAACATTATCAGCAATACGTGAGGGCTTGCCGTTCTTAATGTATCGACGCTGGTAACCAATTTGTGCACGAAGCCCGCTTCTACGCATTATCTTCGCTACACGATGAACGCTGCATGATTCTCCGGCTTCCAGTAAGTCACGATGGATCCAGGGGCTGCCGTATGTTGCTCCACTGGCGATATAGAATTCACGTATCAGTTTTAACAGGCGTTCATCTTCAATCGCTCGCGCACTTGAGGGCTGGTTCAGCCAGGCATAGAAACCACTGCGGTGGATTTTTAGAACGCGAGACATCGCAGCGACCGAAAATTCTCGCTGATGGTCACGGATAAAGGCGTACTTCACTCTGGCTGGCTTGCAAAGTACCTTGCGGCCTTTTTTAAAATGTCTCTTTCCTCCGTCACCCGCTTGAGTTCAGCCTCTAGCTGAGCGATACGGACAGAATCATCAGCGGACTTCTTCGGTTCAGATTTTTTATCCAACTGCTTTTGCCAGTTGTACAACGAATTACTTGAAATGCCGAGCCGCTCTGCCACGTCAGCGGCAGAATACCCGCGTTCAGTAATTTGCTTAACGGCCTCGACTTTAAACTCGTGGGTATATCGTTTGCCTTTGCTCATAAACACCTCTTTGTGAAGTTACATTGTAACTGTTAAAAGTGTCTAGCAAAGTCTGGGAAGTCCAGATATCGGCTAAATATGAGAAATACTCTGGATCAATTCCGTTCAAGAAATCTCTATTGCGCTCGCCTACATCCATTTCCCAAATGCAATATGGTTCTTTACTTACTACGAATATTGAGTTTTGCACAAACCCTCCCTAGTAAAGTTAACGCCAGTGCGTACCGGCGCACTTTGGTGCGTCCGCGTGACGCGAATTGTTAGGTATCACTACTCGGCTTCCTCTGGCTTAAACCGTTTCCCTTTGCTCAAGTACTCTCTTTGGTATACGAGTATGGACTCCGAAACATCCTGATTCCCTGCCTCCATTCTTGCGATATGAAACCACCAAAAGTCCTCCGTCTTGAACAGCTGGTTGACCTTTCCATCCTTCATTCCATAAAAATGATCTTCGCTTTGGGACCTTACGGTAGGCGGCTGTGTTTTTTGATGCTCGGTATTTTTGTAGTAGCAATGCTTTGCCAGTTGAACACAGTCATTCGCGGCACGTGGAGAAACTACTCGCACAGGCGTTTGAATCTCGCCCGTGGAATAATTTATATCTGTGTACATTGATGGCTCTCGACCATTCTTCAGCGCAATCATGATGTCCACAAACGTCATAACATCATTTTTTATGTCGCTATGGCTGATCACTGAAGCAAGGAAGGCAGAGCTTATCTTTTTAGAGTGACTTTCAAGAGAGTATCTAATTTTAGCGGTAACGGCAGAGTCGTTCAGATTCCGCCCTTGCGCATCATATGCAATGAATGACTTCCCTGTCTCCTCTATAGCGGCAATGGCAATGAAATATGCCCGTGCTAATTTTCCCTGCTTGAGCAGTAATTCAGCCTCTTCTATGAGATCCTGAGCGTTTTCGAGGCTAGTCCGGCTGTACTCAGTTAAAAGCTTCTCTGAGTAGCGAAAGGAGTTTGGTATTTTTCGAATGCTCATAGACACCTAACTTCCCACTAAGGGGCGATAACACATGGGCTAAAATTAGGAACGAAGTGACGCAGCCCATGTGTTAGCGTCCCAGCGAGCGAAGCGAGAGCCTTGAGTGGTTTGTTATGTCTCGTCTCCATAAGAGAGGTATTCACAATCGATGATATCAAGAAACTGAAGGCGACTTTTTATGTCTTCCACATCATAATATAGTTCATCGATTTCATCTCCTACAAAAGTAACTTTTCTATCATTCAGTAAAGCCTGAATGTAATTAGGTACCATTCCTTCATCTAGTTCTAACGATTCCATTGCTTTTAACAACTCACGGTGTGAACCTTGAAACTTATCACTGATGAGATAGAGTAAAATCTCTTTTCTTTTATAACGTTCATCAATTAAATCTAACCTTTCGCCATAAAAGACTTTTAATGCCTTAGAATCTCCTCGTATTTCTGTGGTGTAGATATTTAGACGATAAGTTTCTCTACTTATAACAGAAAAAAGTTGAGTAGTGATCTTTGACACAACTCTGCCAGTAAATTTTCTGATTTGATCAGTATTTGGGATCAAGTCAAACTCATTTGAATTTAAAAGCTCTGTCTTAAGATGCTTGTCTAAGAAGTTTAGATAGTCTGTTTTCTCTTTCTCAATATTTGGCACGCTTGAAAATGAAAATCGATCATATCTATGAGTTTTATAAAATTTGGAGAGCAAGGCAAGAAACTCTTTGCTCTGTGCCGAAATTTTAACTTCTCTATTCGAAGATATCCTCTCGACAAGTTCAAGAGTGTTGTGTGAAATTAAACTTTTTTCAAATTCTTCGATGTCAGTTGATTCTTCGTGCTCTATAAGGATAATTGCGATCTTAGCAAGCCTTTCAATCCCGACGGCCAGCCCATACAAAACTTCGAATGTATCAACCGAGTGTTGAAATGATTCAAGCTCCTCTAAAGCTCTAATTGAATTGTATATAAATGTACCTGATGTATCGATCTCCCGGTTAAGCGCAAAGTTTTTCCACCATTCCTCTGGCGTCATAAAATTCTCCTTGAGACATAACAATTTAATATAGCGCGATTTGCGCGTTTTTCTGCCAAAGCAGCGCTCACTTTTATACTTTCACAATAAATATCAAACTAACTATCATATTGCTACATAATGGAAAATTGACGATATGTATATAGGGGAAAGGTCACTACATCTGTATACCCATACAAGCACTTAACTCTCAACAATGAAATTACTATGGTCAGCTATGGCACTTCAAGCAGAAGGTTGGTACCAGTCGCGGGAATGTCAGAAATTCGCGCGTTGACGCTATCAAGTAATCAATACGCCAACTTCCGCTTCACGCCCTGAGTCATTCAACAACCTTTTTATGTGCTTAGAAGAGATGAATTTCTCTCTTTTAACGCTTTTAAATATCGGGCTTCATTGTAAGGCGTTTTTGTTTGCCAACATTTGAACAAGATTCTCGCCCATTTAAACGCTAAAGCTCTGACAGCTGCCTGATGAGCTTTGCCTTTTGCTCGTTGTTTTTCGTAATACAATCCAGCCCAGTAGGATTGGTGGACACTTTTAGCGGACCATTCTACAAAC
>NZ_KB899388.1 GCF_000378185.1 Salinimonas chungwhensis DSM 16280 | reverse complement strand
CCACGGCAGCATCCTTGCTGCCGGTTCATCCCTTGTCGAATGCCACCGGCATTCGCCATGCTTCTGACGAAGCACCGCTCTTCACCCAGTGTGGGTCCAACCCCATGTGACAACGTGGTTGGCAGAGTAGCACACTGTCCCTTGCCGGCTACAGCGGACTTAAATCACTGACGATGAAACGTTTCCTGATGCTGCTACAGGTTCGGTCAGCTAACGCTATTAAAACTGGTTCCATAAAAGTTTTTCGCGAAGCTACGATCGTCCATATCATACAGCTGAAATAATCATGTGTTTTCACACGTGGTGGGTAGCTATGCTCAACATTCTCTATCAGAATAAAAAAGGACCTTCTTATAAGCGATCCCTCGCCTGTATACCGGTAATTTAGTTGTTTACCAGGGCCAGCGCTTACTATGTAGAGGTTATACCCGGAAAAGAAGTGACGCGTATTGCAGTGAATATTGACTAGTGTATAAGCTTGTATCAGCCCTAACGGCGCTCGTTTTTTAAAAAACATGTCCGACAGTATTGACCTTATAAAGGCTGTAAACTTATCCATCTTGATACTTTTGAAGGCTTGTTCACACGCATGACACAGCCTCAGTGTAAGACCCTACATCTGCAAGTGCATAGGCTTAGATGAACAAAAATCGTTATTGAAATACAGCGAGGAAGAAGAGGATTTATGCGTTGAAGAAGCAGCAGAGCAACACTTACTCTATTTTTTCAATTGTTAGTAGTTTAATTCTGTTTAAGATGTATCTGTCACTTTATCAATATTGAAGTACTCGCAAACCCACTATTATCCAGTGATGTATCACAGTTGAACAGAGTGGGTGACAACAGTGGTTCACCCACACCGCTACTTATATTGCTTTATTCAGACACAACATCGGTTTTACGTCTTAATTTCTCAAAAAATGTATTAATGCGCTCTGCATTTTTTCCCAGGTCGCTCTGTCCTACCCGTGATTTACTACGAATATCTACCAAAGTATCGTCTTCTTTTTGTGTCAGTCGAATTACCACGTCATCTTTAAAGCCGAACCAGGTAGTCGTGGCGGTTGCTTCAATAGTATTTTCTTTGGCGTTAGTTTCGACACGCGCCCAGCCCATCTCCTGGACCACTTTTTCGGCTGCTGTGTAAACTTCATCTATCGGGCGGGCAAAAAGTTGTGTTTTTATCTCCGGATAGGCATCAAGTTGCTGTCTGGTTATTTCGCCACCTTCATACTCTAAAGGATTAGGTGCTTCAGCACGCAATGGTGCTACCGCTACAAAGCCCGGTGGGTTTGTTACATCTGTAGTAATGTCATGAATTGGAGGTACGGTAGAAGCTTTTCCCATCATGCTAAGTGGCATAATCACAGCAACGAGCGCCAGCACGGTATAAAATAACGTACTCCCCCATCTGACTGTCTTACGGGCAATAATTATTTGTAGAATTATAACGATAAGAGCGGCCCCACCGACAAAAACGCCATAACGGATAGAGGTAAACGCTAAACCTAAATCCATCCCGAAATACTGATAAAGTGGCCCTGGAAGTACCACCATCAAAAAACTGATAATGCTTAAAAACGCTACAATAATTCGCACAGTAAGTTCCCTTATTTGTTTTAATATTTACCTATCATTACACTATAAACATGCCGACGGCGCACCTAATAAATGAGTAATACATTTTTCATGTAATTGCTAAATACTAATTATTTTAAACAAAGTGAGTATGTATGCCTCTTGAGCACCATACAGAACATCCATTAGTAAAAAAAATCTCTGATGCGCTGGCAGAGGAGTTGTGTCGTCTCAAAGCAGGTATTACAGAGTTTGAACTGATTGGGTTACTACAATCTGATGAATATAAGTTACTGGATAAAAATGCGCTGCGGGACTCACTGAGTTTGTTTCAAACTCACTTTATTCTTTTCCACTGTTTATACTTACTCAAAGATAAGTTACATACATCGGGGCATGGCGAGCTGCTAATATCAGCCACCCAGATTAAATTAGTTGCTCAGTCTGCGTCTGGTATAGATATTACCGATGCCGATCCACTAAGGGACTACTATCTGGATTGGTCGCACTTTAGCAAAACCAGCACCAGTGATGTGGACGATTTGTTAGACAGCTTTTGGCGCACAATGAACACAGAGAGGCAGGCCAGTGAACAGGAAGTGGCAGAGGCGCTCTGTATTATGAATTTCTTACCAGACTCTACCCCAACGCGTTTACAGATAAAACGTCGTTATAAAGCGCTGCAGCACAAATATCACCCTGACAAAGGGGGCAGTGTAACCAGATCCCAGTCACTAACCGATGCCTATCAGATTCTAATGGTGCGTAATTAGCAGCCTCTTTTTACCTCAATTATGTTGTGGAGCAACACATGCTCGCGCGAGCCTTTTACTTTTGTAAGCAGTGTCGGTGTTGTGACTATTGAATGCGGCAACCTTAAACGGAGAGAAGTCAGGCTAAAAGAGGTCACATAAACTTCAGACATGCCCGACAAGGTAATTAGATATCAGTTCTGTTTTATCGGCTGGCTTATTTCTATCAGATAATAAGAGCGCAAAATCTGAAATATTCTCTATGACGCATGAGAGAACTTCGCGTAGCGCTGTTTCACGCGGGCTATTTGGTAAGGATACCACTGAAAAATAATTGCATCATTTTGGGAACATCCTGGCCCAGTTTAAACGTTTCCGGTGATTCGAGATATTCTGCTACGACGCCGCGAATGAAGCAACTTACCGAGAGGGCCAATACTTTGGGATCGGCTGTGTCAGGTAGCGTCATATTCTTTTTTGCACGAGCGAAGTAGGCTTCAAACGCTGCCAGCTTTTCCCGCTTTTTTTCGTTGTGCCGAGCCTTACATTGTTCAAAATCACCGGAATAGTCGCATTTAAACATAAACAGTTTAATCGCTTTACAACGCTGCGCATCTTTATCCAAATCGAGTATTAAATTTGTACAAATAGTCTGCAGCTGGTCGACAGGATTCGGGTGTTCGACTTCCAATCCCTGCATGATTCTCTCAATAAAGGGGGTATGCAGGGTCTCATGCAATGCATCAAAAATTTCAATTTTGTTCTTAAAATGCCAGTACACCGCACCCCTTGTAACATCAGCACTCTGTGCAATCTGCTCAAGGGTCGCACGTGCAACGCCTCGCTCAGTAAAGACGTCTACGGCGGCATCCAAAATGGCTTGTTTTGTTTGCTCGGCTTCTTCTTTAGTGCGTCTCATTGCGTTTCCTGGTTTGATTGACAACATACATACAAGAACGTATCTTTAAAAGGTATAGGTTTATACATAATTTGTCCAGTGCACACTCAGGATTATCATTGCTATGAAGCGACATTTCATTTTAAGTGCCGTGGCGTTTTTGCTGCTCGCTACAGTTGGCTGTTCAGAACAGTCAGCGCAAGGTCAAGGCTCTCAAGGCGGCGAAGCTCCAGCGACCGCTGTTACCGTAACGACTGTGAAGCGTTCTACAGTGCCGGATATTCTTGCGTTACCCGGACGTATTTCAGCATTTCGTCAGTCCCAGGTACGCCCGCAAGTGGCCGGTGTCATCACTAAGCGATTATTTAAAGAAGGCGCTGTCGTTGAGAAGGGGCAGCAGCTTTACCAAATCGATGATGCGCGCTATAAAGCTGAACTGGCAAGCGCCAGGGCTGATCTTAAGAGTGCAGAAGCAAATCTTAAGACAGTAGAAGCTAAAGCCAGTCGTTACGAAGACCTGCTTTCAGGTAACTCTATCAGTAAGCAGGAGTATGACGATGTGGTTGCGCAGGCGGCGCAGGCAGAAGCACAGATAAGTGTAGCCCAGGCGGCAATTGACCTGGCCCAGGTCAACGTCGAGTACACCAAAGTTTATGCACCTATTAGCGGTCAAATCAGTCGCTCATATGTCACTGAGGGTGCGTTGGTAACAGCAAACCAGGCCCAGGAGCTAGCCACAATTACCAAACTCGATCCTGTCTTTGTAGACATGCAAAATTCTGGCAAAGCCATTATAGCGTTGCGCCGTGCTATGCAGGGCGAGCAGGCTATGCCGGTTGAAGTGGTTCTGGATGAAAACAGTAACACCACATATGAACAACGCGGCGAGCTTAAGTTCTCGGAAGTGACTGTGGATGAAACCACAGGTAGTGTGACCTTACGGGCGGTAGTTCCCAATCCGGATAGCGTACTGATGCCGGGTTTATTCGTAAAGGCACATATTATTAAGTCAGAAGACCAGGGCCTACTGGTACCTAAACGTGCGACGATGCGCCAGCCTGATGGTTCATTAGTTGTTTATGTGGTTACTGCAGATAATAAGGTCGAAGCCCGAACCATTGAAGTCCCCAGAAGCTACCAGAGCAGTTACCTGGTTAGTAGTGGGCTGAGCGAGGGGGAGCGCATCATTGTGGCCGGTTATCAGAAAGTGAAGCCGGGTGCGACGGTAAATCCACAAACGCAAAGCTCTCAGGGCAGCTGACTTTTAATTCTGGCAGGAACTTAGATCTATGGCACGTTTTTTTATTGATCGACCCGTATTTGCCTGGGTGCTGGCAATCATCACCATGCTGGCCGGCGTACTGGCTATATTCAGTTTGCCCGTGGAACAGTACCCGAAAGTTGCACCGCCATCGGTTACTGTAAGTGCTTCTTACCCAGGCGCTTCGGCAAAAAGTGTTGAAAACTCAGTAACCCAGGTCATCGAACAAAACCTTAACGGTATTGATAATTTACGTTATTTTTCTTCCAGCAGCCAAAGCGGAAGCATGTCGATTAATCTGACTTTTGAACCTGGTACTGACCCAGATACAGCCCAGGTTCAGACCCAGAATAAAGTCCAGAGCGCTGTCTCATTGCTACCCGCGACTGTGCAGCAACAAGGGGTTACGGTCACTAAATCTAACGACAGTTTTGCGCTGGTAATTGGCTTTTATTCAGTGGATGGTGAACAGACTCAGTTTGATTTGAGCGACCTGCTGGTATCAGAATTTCGCGATCCTATTTCCCGAGTTAACGGCGTGGGCAATGTGCGAGTGTTCGGTGCCCAGCGCTCTATGCGAATCTGGCTCAATCCGGATAAGTTATACAGCTTTAATATGACACCCGTTGATGTGCAGGCTGCTGTTCAAATCCAGAATACCGATGTGTCTGCCGGCCAGCTCGGCGGCATGCCAGCCATAGAAGGGCAGGAGATTAATGCTACCATTCAGGCACAATCGCTGCTGCAGACAACAGAAGACTTCGAAAATATTGTTCTTCGCGTCAATACCGATGGTTCGCAGGTCAGACTTAAAGATGTCGCGCGAGTAGAGTTAGGCTCTCAGGATTATAGCTATATTACTCGCTACAAACGTAAGCCGGCTTCTGGTATGGCGGTCAGTCTGACCAGTGGGGCCAATGCGCTAAACACTATCGAAAGAGTTAAAGCCCGGGTTGAGGAGCTTAAAAGCCAGCTCCCTGAGGGCGTGGAAGTGGTTTACCCGGTGGACTCCTCCCCTTTCATTGAATTATCTATCAAATCTGTTGTGCAAACGCTGGTAGAAGCGGTGGTGTTAGTATTTCTGGTCATGCTCTTGTTCCTGCAGAACTGGCGGGCCACATTAATCCCTACTATTGCTGTGCCGGTGGTTTTGCTGGGCACCTTTGCAGTGCTGTATATTTTTGGCTTTAGTATCAACGTACTAACCATGTTTGCTATGGTCCTGGCCATTGGTCTGTTGGTAGATGACGCTATCGTCGTGGTTGAAAACGTAGAGCGAATCATGGAGGAAGAGGGACTTTCTCCTAAAGAGGCCACGAAAAAATCTATGGGGCAGATAACCAGTGCACTGGTTGGAATTGCGGCAGTTTTGTCTACTGTATTCATACCCATGGCGTTTTTCAGCGGCTCGGCCGGGTCTATTTACCGTCAGTTTTCCATCACCATCGTTTCAGCAATGGCGTTTTCTGTATTGGTGGCTATTATTTTGTCGCCTTCATTGTGTGCAACATTGCTTAAAAAGCACGATCCGAACAAAGACAAAAACAAGGGTTTCGGTGGCTGGTTCAACCGTAATTTCAATAAAGGTCGTGATCGTTATCAGCGCACAGCGACCCATATTGCGGCGCGTTTTAAACGCTATTTGGTAGTTTACGGCGTAATGGTCGGGGCTATGGTGTTCGTCTTTATGCGGCTGCCTGGGGCATTCTTACCTGATGAAGACCAGGGCAATATAATGGTGTTGCTCAACACGCCGCCGGGCTCTACCGCGCAGCGCACGCTGGAGTCAGTGAAAGAGGTAGAAGACTTTTTCCTTGAGGAAAATAAAGACGCGGTGCACGATTTGTTTACCGTGGTGGGTTTTAGTTTTGCTGGTTCAGCGCAAAACGCGGCGATGGGTTTTGTGCATTTAAACGACTGGTCTGAACGCGATGAGTCGCAAAGTGCATTTGCGATAATCAAGCGTGCATTTGGCGCGTTCAGTCAACTGGATGATGCTCAGGCCTTCCCAATTTTACCGCCGCCGATACGTGAGCTGGGCAATGCTACCGGTTTCAACCTACAGTTGCTGGATCGCGGTGGCAATGGTCACGAGGCGCTGATGAATGCGCGGAACCAGTTATTAGGAATGGCTGCGCAGAACCCCAACCTGACCGGTGTGCGCCCCAACGGCTTAAGTGATGTGCCCCAGTTCAAGATTGATATTGATAATGAAAAAGCCTCCGCGCTGGGCGTATCGCTCGACGAAATCAATAATGCGCTGCGCATTGCATGGGGTTCAGCCTATGTGAACGATTTCATTGATGATGGGCGGATAAAGCGCGTATACATGCAGGCAGATGCACCGTATCGCATGGATCCTGAGGATTTAGACAGCTGGTTCGTGCGTAATAACGATGGCGAAATGGTGGCGTTTAGCGCATTTGCCACGTCCCGATGGGACTATGGTTCACCGAAGTTAGAACGGTTTAACGGTATTTCGTCGGTCAATGTTCAGGGCAGCCCGGCACCGGGTGTGTCTACCGGCCAGGCAATGGATGAGATGCAGAAGCTGGTCCAACAGTTACCTGATGGGTTTGACCTGGCCTGGGCGGGAATCTCTTTTGAAGAAAAAGCTGCCGGTTCGCAAGCACCCATGCTTTACGCGTTATCCATACTGGTGGTGTTCTTATGTCTTGCGGCGTTATATGAAAGCTGGTCCGTGCCATTTGCCGTCATGCTGGTTGTTCCTCTTGGCGTCCTTGGCTCCGTGGTAGCGGCATTTTTCTTTAATCTGCCTAACGATGTTTACTTACAGGTGGCCTTTTTGACTACGGTGGGGCTCGCCGCCAAAAACGCGATACTCATCGTGGAGTTTGCCAAAGAACAGGTGGAAGAGGGAGTCGATTTGATGACTGCAGTATCAGTCGCAGCAAAACAGCGTTTCCGGCCAATTCTGATGACATCGATGGCGTTTATTTTAGGTGTCACGCCGCTGGCAATAGCCAGTGGGGCCGGTGCCACTAGTCAGAATGCTATTGGTATTGCGGTCATGGGCGGTATGTTCGCGGCTACATTCCTGGCGATTTTCTTTGTCCCTATGTTCTACGTTTTTGTGGAAAAACTTTTCAGAAGAAAAGAAGTCGAGCAGAACGAGTAAGATTATTCCGGGCGTTACTATTCACAAGGCAGCATGACGCTGCCTTTTGTGTTTTAAGACTAATCGCTTATAGGATACTGCACCGGCCTGCGTGCATTGTGTGGTAAATCTGGCATGATGGGAGAATGTTTCTTGGTGGAGACAATTATGGACATCGTGCTACCTGACAAGCCTGACTGGCGCACGCTGCTAAAATCCGGGTGCCGAATTTTTGTGGGCGGACACGCGTCAGTGCCTTATGCATTGATTCAGAATCTTATCGATAATAGTCAGGGCCTTAGTGATATTGAGCTGGTTCACGGCCTGGCCCTAGGTGACACCCGATGGGCGCAGGAAACTTACCGCGATCTGTTCAAAGTGAACACATTTTTTATCGGCGGACAGGAAGTCCGTAGGGCGGTGGATGAAGGTCGGGCTGATTATACCCCGTGTTTTTTGTCTGAAGTGTCAAGCCTGTTTACCGATGGAACGCTAGCCCTTGATGTCGTGTTAATTAACGTCAGTCCCCCCGACGAGTTTGGGTACTGCTCCCTGGGTGCTTCGGTAGATATTTGTATGTCTGCGGTGCGCCACTGCGATCGGGTTATTGCCCAGGTAAACAAACACGTGCCACGTACGGCCGGCCATTCTTATGTGCACATATCAGAATTCTGTGCCTGTATTGAACACGATGAGCCCCTGACAGAGGTAAGGCCGCCGCCTATTGATAATCAGGCTGAACGGATTGGTCAATACGTGGCCATGCTGGTCGAGAATGGCGCAACCCTCCAGTTTGGCATCGGCAAAATCCCCAGTGCCACACTTAAGTACCTGTGCAAGCACAAAGATTTGGGCATTCACAGCGAAATGCTAACAGACAGCACTATTGAGCTTATAAAATCCGGCGCCGTTACGAACCGTGAAAAAACTTTTCATCCCGGCAAAACAGTCACCAGCTTTGCTATTGGCAGCCGTCAGCTGTATGACTTCATTGATAAAAACCCGCATATTGAGTTTTATGCCAGCAGTTATGTCAATAAACCCACCAATATTGCCAAGAACGACAATATGGTGGCGATTAATAGTGCATTAGAAGTAGATCTAACGGGGCAGGTAGTAGCAGACTCCATCGGCCATGACTTCTATTCTGGTATCGGCGGGCAGGTGGATTTTGTCTCAGGGGCCTCAATTAGCAAAGGTGGTAAACCTATTATTGCTTTGCCTTCGACAGCAAAAAACGAAACCATTTCCCGAATTGTGCCAAGTATTACTGAAGGTGCCGGTGTCGTCACCTCCCGCGGCAATGTGCACTATGTGGTTACTGAATACGGCGTGGCGTCGCTAAAAGGTAAGAGTATCCGGGAGCGGGCGCTGGAATTGATTCGGGTGGCCCATCCTAAATTTCGCGCCCATTTGCTTGAAGAGGTAAGAAAGCATTACTGGGTACCGCACTATCAGGAAAAATACCCTACCGAAATACCTGAGCTGGGGGCTATTCAACTGAAAAAGCTGGTGATTCAGGGAGAAACCTTTTATCTGAGGCCGCTGAATCCTGCTGATGAGCGCCGGCTACAGGAGTTTTTCTACTCACATACCAAAGAAACGCTGCGCTTGCGGTATAACTACGATCCTAAACAAATGTCACGGGAGAAATCCTGCAATCTGGTAAGCGTGGATCAAAGCACTGATGCCGCTTTGTGTATCGTTCGCCAGGATGGCTCACGTATCACTATCCACGCCGTCGGCCGTTTTTATTATTATCCAGAGGATAACTCCTGCGAAGCTGCTTTTGTAACCCGGGAGACCCATCAGGGCAAAGGCATGGCGACGCGTCTGCTGGCCCGTTTAATAGATATCGCCCGGCAGCGACAAATCAGTCGAATGATGGCCTACGTTCGGGCAGACAATAAACCTATGATAACTATTTTTGAACAGCACGGTTTTCGGCGAAAACTGAGTGATGACCCCAGTGATGTTGAACTGGTGCTGGATTTAGAGGAACAACCATGACGATTCGTATATATCGGGGCAAGGACTCTTTATCGCATGATATGGGGCCCGATCACCCGGAATGTCCTGAACGTATTCATGCGATTAACGATCAGTTGCTCGCCTCGGGGCTAGAGATGAGTTGTGAGCATGCTGATGCGCAGATGATTGATCAGAGTGCCCTGTATCAGGTTCACACTAAGGACTATGTTGATGACTTGTTCAGTCGCGCACCCCAGGAGGGGATAGTCTGGCTGGATGATGAAACTGCCATGATGAATAAAACATTATCGGCGGCACGTTATGCAGCGGGAGCAGCCACAGAAGCTGTGGACTGGGTGATGGCCGCAGAAAATCGCCAGGCATTTTGCATGGTGCGTCCGCCGGGGCATCATGCTGAAAAAGATAAGGCCATGGGGTTTTGTTTTTTCAATAATGTGGCGCTGGCAGCGGCCCATGCGCTGAATAAATATGCGTTGGAACGTGTTGCTATCATTGATTTTGATGTGCACCACGGAAATGGGACCCAGCATATTTTTGAGGGTGAATCCCGTGTATTAATGTGTTCTTCTTTTGAGCACCCTCTGTATCCGTTTACCGGCACACAGCCTCATGCCGATAATATTGTGGCCGCACCACTGAATGCTGGGGCCACGGGAAAAGAATTTCGCGAGGCTGCCAGCAACTGGTTTTCGCGGCTACATAGCTTTAAACCTCAGCTTATTGTTATTTCCGCTGGGTTTGATGCCCACGCTGAAGACCCCATGGCGCATTTACGCTTCAGCGAAGACGACTATAAGTGGATAAGCCATCAGCTTCGCGATCTGGCTGATACTTATTGTCATGGTAGAGTAGTCAGCAGCCTTGAGGGCGGTTACGACCTCAGTGCTTTAGGGCGAAGCGTGGTGGCCCATTTAAAAGGGCTGGGTGGTGATAATCAGGAAACCGGCGGAGCCTGATTCAGGCCGCATCGCAAAAGCAACCAGTGGCGTCACTGATTACCACTGCGCCAGGACTGCGCAACGATGAGTTGGCTAGTGCAATAATTCGCGTTTCCAGAGTATTACCGCTAAAACATCCGGCGCCTAATGCATAAGGCCCCAGATACCGTACCTCTCCGTTTTTATCCAACAGCGCCAGGGCGGGTAAACGTGTCAGCCACCGGCTAACTCCGGGTAGCGACGAAACGGACATACTTTTAATACTATAGGAAGGCAAGGCCTCTCCCAATGCCCGCAAGTGGGTACGTGCCAGCGTGTCGCAATAACACTCGCCCTCTGGACGAATATGCAGCAGCGTACCCGGCAAAACGGCTGCCTGAGCCAAGGTTGCGCTAAGCTGCTTATCAAAATCCTGGCCCGCGGCCGCCTGATTAAGGGTGAGATGCGGATCAAATGTCTGTATGTGGCTGATGGAGTAGTAGCCTAACCCTGACGCACAAGCGGTAAACCATAAGCCAACAAGTATCCACCAACCACGCTGCTTCATTATTATTTAAAACCAATCAGTGTATTGTGCATGGAGTCGCTTAACTGATTTAGTTTATCGACCTGCTCGGTCAGTGTTATCGAGTGGCCACTGCCTTCATCAATGATTTGCTGAAGTCGGGTGGTGCTCTGAGCGATTGAGCTGGTGGCTTCCTGCTGTTCAGTGGCAGACGAGGAGGATTCCTCCATAAGCTGGGAAACCTGAGCGACTTTGAGGGCAATTTCTTCCATGCTGACGGAAGCATGGCCGCTATTATTGACCGCCTCATCCACTAGACTGATGCAACTTTGCATTTGTTCTACCGATCGCTGTGTGCTGACAAGAAGCTGTTCGGTTGCGTCGCTTATCTGATCGGCGCTGGCCTTAGAACGAATCGCCAGTGTACGAACCTCATCGGCCACTACAGCAAATCCACGGCCGTGCTCGCCAGCCCGGGCCGATTCGATAGCAGCGTTTAACGCCAGTAAGTTGGTTTGATCAGCTACCGCAGTGATATTTCGCATCGTTTCAGAGATTGCAGCACAATGCTGATTAAGTTCTTCATTGGTTGTGGCTGCCTCATTGAGGGTGGCTCTCAATGATTCGATAGTTTGTCCAGTAGAGTTAACCATCTGTTTTGATGCATCAATCTGTCCAGTGGCTTCGTTGGTCAGATCACTCACCTTATGGGTTTGCTCCGCTGCCTGCGCGGTTGATACCGCAATTTCCTCGGAGGAGGACGATATAAGTGCGATCTCGCCCACTGCCGACTCCGAAAAGGTTCTTGTGTAATCCGCGGAAAGACTGATATGGCTGGTGGCGGTGGCCAGTTCACCGGTTAAATGTCGCGATTTTTCCACCAGTGCAGCGATTTGCGTAATTAAACGTTGTAGTTGTTTGCCGTTATTTGTTCTTGTGTTGATGGGAACATCAAGATTAATACTGTCATCGCTCTCCAGCATTTTCTGAATGGCAACCCTGATATCCAGGCCTGCTTCGCCTTCCTGTTTGGCTTTATGTGCCATTAGCATCAACACGGCCCCTTCAGTGAGCGCGAAGCCAGCATGTAATAGCAAAATGCCATAAGTGATATGACCGGTCTCGAAAATATACACGGGGGTTCCGCCCTGCTGCATAAAGAAAAAGCCGATATGATGCACCGCGACAACAGCAGTGGCCGCAGCGATAACCCGCCAGTCACGGAAATAGGCCAGAAACGCAAGCAATACAAATATTTCAAAATGCATTTCAATAAGGCCAAACGACAGATGAATATGCAAAGCAGTCATCAGCTGGGTGCCGACGGCCTGACAAACCTGGGTAATAAACCGCCCGGGTTGAGTAACTGACAAAATCAAAGGCAAGGCAACAATTGGTACACCCAATATTACTGCGACAGTTAGCTGTGAAGTAATAAAACCGATAACGATTGCAGCGACAAACTGCACAATAAGAATATTACGGAATATTTTGTTTCCGTCGTAATGCCACGGGTACATGCTTTTCTCCCATACAACGTGAGGGAAGGAGTGTAGCAGCGTCAACGCATCTAAACCTCTAAACTTTAGATTAATTATTCGTCTCGGAGGAGACGAGAGAGAGCTTGCCATCCACATGGACATCGCGCTGTGGAAAAGCAACCACAATCTCATTTTCGTTGAACGTATCATTAATGGCAAAACGCAAATCGCTTCGAATCAGACGCAAATCGCGTTCAACCGTGGCGTTTACCCAGAAAAATACCTCGAAGGTGAGCGCGTTATCGCCAAAATCATCAAAGATAACCACCGGCTCAGGCTCTGTCAGAATCGCCTCTTGTGCCTCTGTAGCAGCCTTAATGAGGGCCGCGACTTTTCTGCAATCAGAGCCATAGGCAACGCCAACCCGGACCGACGTTCTGGTAAGATAATCAATCAGCGTCCAGTTTACGACTGTATTTTCAAGAAGTTTACTGTTGGGAATAAGCATATGTACGCCGTCCACCCGCCGGATCCGGGTAGAGCGGGTATTTATGGCTTCTACCCGTCCCCGGGCCTCTGCAACTTCAAGAAAATCGCCTATGCGAATCGGGCGTTCCCACATCAGAATCCACCCACTAATGAAGTTATTAATGATGTTCTGTGCGCCAAAACCAAAGCCGATAGCTACAGCACCGGAAAGAAACGCAAAGGCGGTAAGAGGTACATTTAGAAAATCCAGCGTGGTGATAATTAGCACCGCCATGGCCAGAATATAAAAAATGCGCTTAAAAAGATGGATGGTGTCAGCGCTGGCGCCGGTTTTTCTTAGCCTGAACGTCGCAAGATGGGCAAACTTGTTAGTGATAAACCAGCCGCCCACTAAAACAATGGGGACCAGTAGAACCTCGCCCAGCGTAAATGCGTGATCGTAGAGGGTAAATAACGTTATTTTAAGATTTTCATTGATTTGGTCCCACATACTGAAAGGCTTCAACTCCTGTGTAAACCCGCTTAAACGTAACATCGTCGTAAAGCATTAGGGAAGATGCTGTGAAATGAGGTGATTATGGTACAGTGATTCTAATTGTTTATGAGATTGAGAGACAAATGGGTCAACGCTTTCTACGACAGATATTGATGACTGTCATCTTTTTTATCGCTTGCGCGTCGCAGGCGCAGGCTTTTTCGCTGCGGTTATCGCAACAAGACCTGAATCAAATGATTGGTGCAGCTTTTCCTCAGACCCAGCAATATCAGGGGATTGAGGCGGTCTTTACCGAACCGTTTTTGGAACTTGGGGTGGCCAATCAGTTAAAAGTTGAGGTCACACTCACCGCCAACCGTGGCGAACAACGGGTGAAAGCGCGCGCCGCTTTCGACGGTACACTGGATTATTCCGGTGAAAAGCGCACGTTACAGGTGATTGAGCCGCGTATGACAGATTTTGAAGTGATTGAACATAACCTGAAGCAGGATGCGCATCTGTTGGAGCAGGTCAAACAACTCAAAAATAAGCCAGCGCCGATGATTTTACTGCTGGATCTCAAAGATCTCGATATCCCTTTTCTTGGCAACCAGATGCCTAAATCGGTAAGCATTCGTGACCATAAGTTACTGATCGAGTTTTAAGGTGCGATGATGCAGTGTATTTGTTTCCTGTCCACCGACAATCTTGATGATTTCTTTGTTTACGATGAATTGTTGATACCGGCGTTCAGGGCGCGCGGCTGTGATGTTGAGACAGTTTCCTGGCACGCTGACAACGTTAACTGGCAAAAGTATGACATGGTTATCGTGCGCAGCACCTGGGACTACCAGCAGCAACCCGATGCCTTTATTCGTACTCTGGCGGTCATAAATAAGCAGACAACGCTACAAAATCCGTTTGATCTTATGCGCTGGAATTTGGACAAGTCCTACTTAATAGATCTGCAAGAAGCTGGCGTGCCAACATTACCGACAACCTGGGCATCAACGTTTGATAGACCCCAGTTGCTTGCTCAGTTTGAAGAGTTTGAGACCGCCAAACTTGTGGTCAAGCCTACTGTTAGTGCTAATGCAGATGATACGTTCGTTGTAACCCGCAAGACATTCAATGAGCAGATAAAAGCGCTTTCTGCGTGTTTCCGTCAAAGGCCCTATATGATTCAGCCTTTCATTGACGCGATAGTGCAAGAGGGTGAGTACTCACTGTTTTATTTTGGCGGCACCCTAAGCCATGCCATTTTAAAAAAACCGGCAGAGGGTGATTTTCGTGTTCAGGAAGAACACGGAGGGTCACTGAAGGTGGTAGCCGCACAGCCTGAGATGCAAGCCGTGTGTGAACAGGTACTCGGCGCATTACCCCAGCGCGCTCTGTATGCGCGTATTGATATTGTCCGCTTTGCCCATAAGTGGTGTATTATTGAAGTTGAACTGATCGAGCCATCGCTCTATTTCAATCTGGATAGTCAGTCGCCCCAGCGCTTTGTTGAGGCGGTATTTGCATTATAAGCACTGCCAGAGTGAAGGGCGGGGCGACCCTGCGCTATTTAAACAGGTGAGGGTCGAAAACGTGCCCCAGTTTCTCGGTTTTGGTTTTCAGATACAGTTTATTATCTGCTGTGATACCGTGATCAATAGGCTTTCTGGCCACTACATTAACGCCCAGCTTTTCCAGCGCAGCCATCTTTTTAGGGTTATTGGTCATTAGCTCAACGTGGGTAACATCCAGCGTTTCAAGCATCAGCTGGCAAATATCATAACTGCGCAAATCGGCATCAAAGCCGAGATGCTCATTAGCTTCAACCGTATCCATTCCGCTATCTTGCAGGTTATAGGCACGGATTTTATTTAACAGTCCAATACCGCGACCTTCCTGACGTAAATACAGCAATACACCCTGACCCCGTTCAACAATATTCTGCAGCGCTTTTTCCAATTGGAAACCGCAGTCACAACGGGTAGAAAACAAAGCATCTCCGGTAAGACACTCAGAATGAATGCGAATAGGCACCGTATCGCCTTTTTCCCATTTACCGTATGAAAGTGCGACATGTTCCTGGCCGCTCGCCTCCACAAACCCATGGATACGAAATTCGCCATGTCGGGTAGGCAAACGGGCAGAGCTTACATATTCATACTTTGGCTGTTTAATGGTCATGGCACTTCTAAACCGAATTACTGGGAGTCCTCAACGTGGGGGCTGCCCGAAAAAATGCAAGTAATTGTGATAATATAACAGTTTTAGGCATTGTCGCCCAGCGATTTGAACTGATCCAGTGGCGCGGGCGCCGCAATTGCATTCCCCTGGGCAAAATCGATACCCAGTTTACCCAATTGGGTCATAGTGGCTTTATCTTCTACGCATTCTGCAATGGTTTGTATCTGCCGGGCCCTGGCTATATCCCTTATAGCAGTAACGATTGCCATATCTACCGCATCACCTAAAAGACTTCGGGTAAATGTTCTATCAATTTTAACACTATGGATAGGAAGCGATTTAAAATATCCGTAAGAAGAAAAGCCACTGCCAAAATTATCAATCGCAAACAAACAACCATGCTTATCAAATGTTTCGATAAAAGATACTGCTTCTTCCTTTTTGATGGTGGCAGTGTTTTCGCTGATTTCAAAACAGATTTTTTGATGGGGAATGGCATGCTGCTGAAATGCGTTTAGCAGAAACCGGCGCAAATCCTTATCAGCCAAAGAAAATCCGTTGATATTAATATTGCAGCAATTGAGCTTAGCAAGACGCTCCGGGTGCTCACTAAGCCACTTGAAGGTGTGCTCTGTCACCCAGCGGTCAATTCTGGGCGTCAGGTTGTAGCGCTCTGCTGTGGGCAGAAAATCAGCGGGTTCTGCCAGCTTACCGTTAGGCAGTGGCAATCGCAGAAGGATTTCATAAAAATCTCCCTGCATAGTGGTATTAAGCGGCATGTAGTGCTGGTAGTAAAGTACGAAGCCATGGTCTTCGTTAAGTGCTTGCTGAATGAGCGCTACCCAAGTGCGCTCTCGCTCATAAGCCTGCAGGCTGGCATCGTCCTTTTCGTAACAGTAAACCTGGTTGCGTCCTTGCTGCTTCGCCAGATAGCAGGCGGCGTCGGCCATATTCAGCGCATTTTCAGCATCGGTCTTGTGCGTGGTGGCATTAAGTAAGCCAATACTTACTCCTACGGTAAAGATTCGCTGCTCCCAGAAAAAGCGATAATTATGAACAACATCCAGTAATTTTATTGCTAACAGATAAGCAGATTCCTCTGTCTGGGTAGTTAGCAGTACGCCAAACTCGTCTCCTCCCAGACGCCCCAGCATGCCTCGATCACTTATCTTGCTTGCCAGCAATTCGGCTAACTCTTTAATTAGGCGGTCACCGGCTTTATGACCACAGCTATCGTTAACGACCTTAAACCTGTCCAAATCCAGATACAGCACAATTACCGGATTGTGATAATGTGGCTGTTCTAATGCCACTTGTAAGGAGTGCTCGAATTCTCTTCGATTAAACACGCCGGTAAGCGGATCGTGGCTAGCCATATAGGTCAGACTGATATCCGATAATTTTCGCCGGGTAATATCGAAGATAGAGCCAGACATAAATGTCTCGCCATTTTCCTGATGCAACTGACAGGAAATAGAAAACCAGAACTCACTGCCATCTGCTTTTATACCCTTCATTTCTCTGCCCATTATCACTTTTTGTTCAAGCAGCTCCCCCACTAACAAATCGCGATCATTCTCATCAGCATAAAACTTACGGGTATTAGGCACTTCACGGAGCATGGTGGATTCATCGGCGTAACCAAATAAATTGCACATCGCCGGATTGACCGACCGCAGGTCGCCATCCAAAGTAGAAGTGTATAGACCCTCGGCAGCATTGCGAAATAAATCATAAAACACATTCAGACTATCGATAGTCCGTTCGTGGGTATGAATTTGCTGACGACTCATATCCCGCTCTGCCAGTAAGACACATAGTGCGAATGTGCACATGGCAACTAACAGGGACACGGCGGCGTTGAGCTCTGAGCTGATGAGCATAACCAGGCGGGGATTATAACTGCCTAAAAACAACGCGTAGCTGAGGCTTAACATCAACCATCCCAGCGCCAGTAAACGATTAAGCGAACGGTTGCGACGGTCTTTAAATAATGCTGACAGCAATGTCTGAAGTAACGCAAAACAGGGCAGAATTTGCAATAAAAATATTGTATCAGGCAGTAGTCCGGGCGAGGCAAGTAGCACTACCGGAGTCAGACAAAGCAATAAGTTCGGCCAGCGCAGCCAGACCGGAATGCGCGGAAACAGAGCATGGGTAAATTTAGCCAGACAGAGCAGCAGTACCGTCATCAGGACGGTCATAATTGTAGTGCCATAATTGATCAACTGCAGTATCCGGCCCACTGGTTCCAGAGTACTGGCCGCCAGTAGTAAAAGAAGCAGGCCCACCGATGCCAGCCAGAAGCGTGCAGTGGTTTTCTGGTAGATGTAGCTCAAAAAGAAATAAACCGTCAGCAGCAGCAGAGCCCCGCAAATAATTCCTGTGACGAGCAGGCGCGGCTGGGAATAGCGATCATAACTGGCACTGGTGTGTACTTGCAGAGGAAAATAGCCAGGCTTGTCGCCACTTATACCAAGCAGTACTTTCAGTGATGAAGATGGTGCTACAGTTACAGGCAGAACCAGCCCTGTGGTAAGCTGACTGACCAGATCATAATCGCCATGTTCATAGCTGATCACATCAAGCATACGGTCACGGTTATCCAGCAGGTAAATCGTCGCCGGACGGGGAATCACCAGAGGATTATTCAGATAAAGATGCTGGGTTGTCGCGGTATTATTTTGCAGTGACAAACTGTACCAGTGGCGCAGCGCAGTGTTTTTTGACTGAGAAACACCAGGTCGCCCGGAGAGCACCTGGCGGTAACTGGTGCGAGCCGATGTAGAAAAAGCCTCAGGCAACACCTGAGCGGTGCTGAAGGTATCGTCAATAACCACCGTGGCGTGAAAAGCGGGTGATTGTGCAGCATTCAGCGAGAAACCGGCACACAGGAATATAAGTGCCAAAAACCACTTCTGTATCATTCGATACCCGATTACCACTGCAGGGCTTTCATGCACCTCTTTTTCCAACCTTATTCGCACTGCTTCTCCTGTGACCCATCGTTCATCCTCCCGACAAACCAAACAGCACATCGTCAAAAGACTTTTTAGCGCGTGGTAAGAGCCTGCCAGAGCGTCTGCAAGTTTGTCGTGCCGGTAGGCTCCAGCCAGATGGCTTCACACAACCACTCTATGTAAAGTATACACCGTAATGGCTCATCATCATCCAGCTTGCTTAGCATTACCTGATATCGATCGGCTCCCCAATCTGCCGGACCGGCGACAAAACCAAACTGGCTGGTAAACGCCCGAGCGAGCTGCTCGGCTTTTAGCGGGGTTTGCGGTAACGGAACAATAACCTGCACCGACGTATCATGCAGCGCTAACGCTTCACTTAGTGTTATGTTATCTAGCTGCTGCATGACAGACTTACCGCGGTCTCTTCAATGGGCCCGTCGGCCCATTGCGTGCTTAGCCACTTGGCATCAAAAGGTGACTGTAATGCCTGTAGTAGCTCACGGGTTACGGCATAGTCGCCTTCTTTGGCAGCATCAATAGCATATTGCAAATGATGTGTGCGAGCCACGACAACCGGATTAACACTGTCCATCAGTGCCGACTGTGCAGAAGGATCGCCGCTGGCCAATCGGTAGTGCCGGTATTGCTGCCACCAGCTATCAAACTCGCTACGGTCAATAAAATCATCGCGCATTGCAGACTCTTTTTGGTGAAGATCCTGACCACTGAGTTTTCTGAATAATTTATGATAATCCCGCTGCTGATTCGCAAGCATGGACAGGAAACCGTTGACCAGCGCAAGTGATTGTTCATTGCTCTCGCTAAATCCCAGCCGCGTGGCCATAAGCTGCTGGTAACAAGACATAAACGTCGGTTCAAACAGCATCAGGGTCTGTTTCAGTTCGTCTGTACTGCAATAACCGGAAAAAGCCTGCGCCAGCGCGTTAAGATTCCACAGAGCCACCCCTGGTTGCTGATCAAATGCATATCTGCCCTGGTGATCAGTATGATTAAACACTGCATTGCTGACAAAATTGTCTATGAAGGCATAGGGGCCGAAGTCGAACGTGATGCCATGCACCGACATATTATCTGTATTCATGACACCATGGACAAATCCGTAAGCCTGCCAGAGTGCCACCATACGTGCGGTGCGCAATACAATCGCTTTTAACAAAGCCTGGTGCGGGTTAGCCTGAGACAGCACCTCAGGGAAATGATGGATAAAGGTGTGCTCAAAAAGTCGGGTTAGGTTGGCACTATCGCCACTGTGATAATAATACTCAAAGTGGCCGAACCGCAAATGACTGGGGGCGGTTCGAATCATCATGGCGGCGGTTTCCGGCATTTCGCGCAAAACAGTCTCAGTGCTGTCGAATAAACACAGGGCGCGGGAAGAGGGGATGCCTAAATGAAACAGAGCTTCTGAGCCAATATATTCTCGCAGGGTAGAGCGCAACACGGCCCGGCCATCACCCTGGCGTGAATAGGGGGTCTGCCCGGCACCTTTAAGGTGCAGGTCGATACGCTGGTGCGTCTGGTTCTCAACCTCGCCAAGCAACAGGCCGCGGCCATCGCCCAGCAGGGGGTTCCAATGACCAAACTGGTAGCCGCCATACTTTTGCGCCACCGCCTGACGACTGAGACAAAATTCTGTATCTTTCAGCAGCCGGACCAGGGTATTGTCACTCCACCAATCTTGCGGTAGTGATAACTCCCGGGCATGAGGATGATTGACCAGTTTCAATTGCAAATCTTCTGGCAAATCCGGGTAGACCTGGGTCACCGTCTCGTTCAGCTCTGTGGCATATAAGTGTGTGAGTTTCACACGTTTTCCTCAGCCTCTAAAAGATAATCAGGTTAAGCTACCAAAACGCCTGGCTCGATAAAAGCACTATATGCAGGTAATCTGACCTGTGCGCCGGGCGTATATATCAAAAACATAAAATAACCGGCACAACGCACAGTTATATCCTTATTTAAACACTACCACTGTATCGAGGGAATTATGCTCACCGTCCATCATTTAAACAACTCGCGTTCACAACGCATTCTGTGGCTGTTAGAAGAGCTGGAAGTGCCTTATAAAATTGAGCGCTATGAGCGAGACCCTGAAACTAACCTTGCACCTAATGCGCTTAAAGCGGTGCATCCGCTGGGACGCTCTCCGGTGCTGGAACTTGAAAATGGCAAACTGGCTGAATCAGGGGCGATTGTGGAATATCTGATCAGTCGGCATGGAGCAGGAACGTTTACGGTGCCTGATAACGATACTGATTATCAGGAATATCTGTTCTGGCTACACTTTGCTGAAGGATCGCTGATGCCACCGTTGGTGGCAAGCCTGGTATTTAAAAAAGCCAAACAGAAAAGTCCGACGCTGATCAGACCCCTGGCCAAAAAGATTTTGGATGCCATTATCGACAGCTACTATGGCCCTAATCTGGAACAGAGTCTGCGCTATGTGGAGTCCTGCTTATCCAAGCGTGACTGGCTGGTGGGGGATGGTCCAAGTGCTGCTGATGTGCAAATGAGTTTTCCGCTGGAAGCGCTGGTTGCTCGCGAAAATGCCAGTAAATGGACAGCCATCAACGCCTACGTAAAACGTATCCATAGTCGTGAAGCTTACAAACGTGCGCTGGAAAAGGGCGGCGAATACGATTACGCCTGATCAGGCGTTATTAACGGCACTGTCCAGATAATCCAGAATGAGTTGCAAAAACGCCTGGCCGTAACGCTCCATTTTTGTGCGGCCTACACCGCTGACATCCAGCATATCATTTCTGGTGGTGGGTGTTTTTGCTGCCATATCTGCCAATGTCGCATCGGAGAAAATTACGTAGGGCGGTACGCCATGATCCTGAGCAAGTGATTTACGCAGGTGCTTGAGCCGTTTGAACAGGGCTTTATCGTAGATCGCCGGCGTATTTTTAGATTTCTTGTCGGCCTTGAAAGTCAGCCGGGGAACGGCTAATTTCACCGCCACATCGCCTTTTAGTACCGGGCGGGCCGCTTCGGTAAGGCGCAATGCCGCGCCAGCAGTAAGATCAACCCGCACCAGACCCTGGTGGATAAGCTGATTCATAATATTGTGCCAGTAACTGTCGGATTCATCTTTGCCAATGCCATATACCGATAAATCCTGATGACCATTTTCATTAATGCGACGGAGTTGCTTACCCTTAAGTACGTCGATGACATATTGGGTAGCTGCCTGCTGCTCCAGACGCAAGATGCAGGAGAGTACTTTTTGGCTGATAACAAGGCCGTCAATAAGCTTGGGCGGGTCAAGACAAATATCACAGTTGCCGCAGGCCTCGTCACTAAACTGGGAAAAATAGTTAAGTAATACCTGACGGCGGCAGGTTTGCGCCTCTGCAAAAGCTTCCATGGCGGCAAACTTCTGAATCTCCACCTGATTGCGCTCGGGTTTATCGCCTTGTTCTATCCACTGTTTAACCCGTGCGGCATCTTTTTCGTCAAACAGCAATAAAGCCTCAGCGTCCAGGCCATCACGCCCCGCCCGGCCGGTCTCCTGGTAGTAACTTTCAATACTGCGGGGCACATCGTGATGCACTACAAAGCGCACATTGGACTTGTTTATGCCCATACCAAACGCGACGGTGGCCACCACGATATCGACCTGATCGTTTAAAAACCGGCGCTGCACATACTCGCGTTCATCGGCATCCATTCCGGCATGATAAGCTGCGCTACTGATACCTGCACGATGAAGTTTGGCGTATAAATCATCAACCTTGGCCCGGCTGTTACAGTAAATTATGCCGCTATTGCCATCCTGTTGTTTAACGTACTCCAGCACCTGTTCAAACCCTTTATATTTCGACATGACCCGATATCGTATATTGGGCCGGTCAAAACTGCCTTTAAATACAAACGGGCTTTTAAGGTTAAGCTGGACCAGAATATCTGCCTGAGTCGCCGCGTCAGCGGTAGCGGTCAGACCTACCACGGGGATATCAGGGTAGCGATTTTTCAGCCTTCCCAGTAAGCGATAATCCATTCTGAAGTCATGGCCCCAGTGGCTGACACAATGTGCCTCATCAACAGCAAACAACGACACCTCGAGCTGTTGCAAAAGATTCTGAAAGTAGGGTTGCAGCAAACGCTCAGGCGAGACATACAGCAGGTCATATTCGTTGTTTAACAGTGCCGTCTGAATGCGCTGCTGCATTTCATGGTCAAGACTGGAATTCAGGTAAGCAGCTTTTACGCCTAAAGCATGGAGTTGCTCCACCTGATCCTGCATAAGTGAAATCAATGGCGACACCACAATACCTGTACCCGGGCGAACCATTGCGGGTATCTGATAACACAATGATTTGCCACCACCGGTAGGCAGCAGTACTAATGTATCCTGACCATCGATGATTTTATCAATCACTGCTTGCTGGCCGGTGCGAAATGTTGCGTAACCGAAAACCCGCTCAAGAATTGTCTGAGCGTCCGGGTCACACAACTGTGCAGGTTCAGTCTGGGGGGAAGTTATCGTCATCGCTGGGGATTTTACGCATTTTCTGCTTTCGCTTCACGGGTAAATGAAAATTTCTTTTCGGCGTTAGGCTAAGTGCCTGTTATTCTTTTAGCTTATGATGGCAATTGTCAAAGGCGTGGATCCGGTAAGTGGATCCTTACGTTTTTATCAGGGGCGTTGTAAAAAGCACAAACGTCCCGGGCAGTATTCACCAAGGAGCATGACGTGGCCGAACCATTACCGGATCTTATCCAGGAAATCGTATCTGAAAATAACACTGAAGATACCAGTGCGGTGCTTGATGCCATTGCCTCTCACGATGATGTGGCTGTCGCCACGCTACTTGAATCTGTCCCCGTCGATCCGCGTCTTTCGTTATGGCAGGACCTGCCTAGCGAACGCAAGCTCGATGTGCTCGTCGAGATGCGCTCTGACCCGCGCGAAATTCTTATTGATGCGACAGAAGAGCACGAGTGGTCCGCCCTGTTTTCTGACATTGAAGCCGAAGAGTTACTCGAACTCATGGACTCGCTGCCTAACCGGCTGGTGGATCTGGCTTACGCCGAACTGGATGCGCAGCAACAGCTCTTTTTCCGGGAAGCCACGCAGTATAATGATGACCAGGTGGGCCACTGGCTGATTCACGATCTGCTGGTACTTCCTTTGAATGCCAAAGTCAGAGATGGTTTACGTTTGATTCGACGTAATGTGCCCATGCATTGCGATACCATTTTTCTGGTCAACCGTTCCGGGCAGTTTTCCGCAGCCGTTAAACTAACTCGGCTATTTGGCGCCCCTGAACATGTGCCGCTGGTGGAATTAATTGAAGACAATATTTCGGTCTTAAAGGGGTCAGATGAGTCAACGAATGCCTCCCTACAGGTTCAGCGCTCTGGATTTGCCGCATTACCGGTGGTAGATGAAAATAATAAATTGCTGGGGCGGCTGGATATTACTTCTGCCGGCGAACTGATTAATGAATTTTACGAGCGGCAGGTAATGGCTACAGCCGGGATGGATGAAGATGAGGATTTATTCTCGCCGGTAGCCAAAAGTGCCCGTAATCGTGCGGTATGGCTGGGCATCAATTTACTTACCGCGTTTCTGGCCTCGTGGTTTATTGGATTGTTTGAGGCGACATTGCAACAAGTGGTAGCGTTGGCAGTATTAATGCCCGTTGTTGCCAGCATGGGGGGGATCGCCGGTAGTCAGACGCTGACACTGATTGTGCGTGGGCTCGCCCTCGGGCAGGTCACTAATGCCAACGTTAGGGCATTAATGATAAAGGAACTGAAGGTAGGCGGCGTTAATGGGGTCATCTGGGCGGTGGTTATCGGTATAGTCGCATACTTCTGGTTTACCGATGTGCTTATCGGCGTGGTCATTTGCCTGGCCATTTTATTCAACATTGTCGCCGCTGCCATTGCCGGCGTATTTGTCCCGGTTATTCTGGACAAACTGAAGATCGACCCGGCGCTATCCGGCTCAGTTATTCTGACCACAGTCACTGACATTGTCGGTTTTGTGGCCTTCCTGGGGCTAGGCACGTTGCTTCTGCTGTAATAGACTTGCAGCCTGCTACTACTTTCCTGAATTTTATGCCGCGTTTTACCTAACACTGCGCGGTGTCCCAACCGCACAGGTATTTTACGCTATGCATACAGAGGCTGATGCAAAACGCACACAGACGGGCGTATTCTGCGCTATTGCCGCTTATTCAATGTGGGGAATAGCGCCGCTTTATTTTAAGCAACTGCAGGTTATGCCTGCACTGGAGATTCTGGTGCACCGGGTAGTGTGGTCGGTACTGGTACTTATAGTGCTACTGGGTGTTACCCGCCAGTGGAATAAAGTCAGGTTGGCATTTTATTCCTCAAAAGTATTAAAAACACTGGCAGTGGCCGGTTTGCTGCTCGGGGGGAACTGGTTGCTATTTATTTGGGCCATTAATAACAATCATCTGCTGGATGCCAGTCTCGGCTATTACATCAACCCGCTGCTCAATGTGTTTTTAGGGCGAATGTTTCTGGGTGAAAAGCTCAGACCAATGCAACGTGTAGCAGTAATTCTGGCTGTGGTGGGAGTAAGCGTGTTGGTATTTGCCCATGGTTATTTACCCTGGGTGGCACTGGTATTAGCCGGTACATTTGGTGTCTACGGGTTATTACGAAAACAGGTTGCTGTAGATTCACTACCCGGGTTATTTATTGAAACGCTGATGCTGTTACCGCTGGCTGTTGGTTACTGGGTGTGGTTTGGTTCTTCTTATTCTAACATGCTCAACAATACGGTAACGCTGAACGTATTACTCGTGGCGGCGGGGATAGTTACCACCGCGCCATTATTGTGTTTTACGGCAGCGGCGCGACGGCTGATGTATTCAACCCTGGGTTTTTTCCAATATATCGGCCCGTCACTGATGTTTTTACTGGCGGTGTATTTGTACAATGAGCCACTGGAACCTGCCCGACTGATTACGTTCGCATTTGTATGGGCTGCGCTGGTATTGTTTAGTGTCGATTCGCTGAAAGCTTATCGCACAGCCCGCCGGGCCAGGGCGGTTTGACCCGGCAGAGAAAATCAGGGTGTTTTCTGACTCGCTCTTTCTAACGCTCGACTAAACGCGATGTCCGATACAATACGATTGCGGCCGGCGTTTTTTGCCTGATACAGCAGTTTGTCAGCCCGGGATATACTGTTGACCAGTGAGCTGGCAGGAGCGGTAAGCAAGCCGGCACTGATACTGATATTGATGCTTGTCTGGCTGATAGTAACCGGTTGCTGAGAGACTTTGACGCGAAATGATTCCATTCGATCTACCGCAGTCTGCGCATCAGTGTCCGCCATAAACACGCAAAACTCTTCGCCACCAAATCGGGCGATGACAGCATCGGCAAAATGCTGGCGTAGCAGTAAAGCAGTATGAACCAGCACTACATCGCCATTTTCGTGACCGAAGGTATCGTTAACCTGTTTGAAATTGTCTAAATCAATCACCGCAAGCGCATAACGTTTACCACGCTGGACTGCCAGTCCGGATAGCTTATTGAGAAAATAACGACGGTTGAATAATCCGGTTAGAAAGTCTGAATTCGCCATAGCAGTAAGGGCTTCAACATTCTCAATAAGCTCGATATTCTGGGTAATTCGACACAGAAATTCTTCATGGCAATAGGGTGTTAACAGAAAATCGTTAGCGCCGGATTTGATAAAGCGAGCAGAGCTGAGTTGTGCTTCCTGAGTATTAACACTGATGATAGCCAGGCGTTCTTTAGCGTAATCCATGCGAAGATTGGAAATTATGGTGGTGCTTTTTACATCATCAAAGTCGGTGCCGGTGATCACGAGGCGTATTTCAGGATTTTCACGCACCAGTTGATAAGTGCGCTCAGCGCTATTGGCTTCATAGGTAATAAAATTATGCCGTCGTAATAACGATGTCATCCTTACTGCCGCTGTCCGAGACTGACCAGCCACGACAATGCCTATTTGCTTATTTTTTTCCAGACGCTTTAATAGCCTCGCCAGATAATCGTAGGTCTGGGTATTTTCTTTGGGAATATAGTCGACAACTTCACGACGCAACACATCGTCCCGCGTGCCCTTATCCATACGGGCAGTAACAACAATGGTCGGCAGAATGCTATCCAGACAAAAATCAATCGCCTGGCCGTTTGGGGCATCCGGTAGATTGTAATCGACAATGGCGCAAAGGTAGTCTTCCGGGGGGGACTGCATAAACAGGTGGTTTGCTTCTGTCAGCGATTGCGACACCACGGGCACAAGATCTGCCTGTTCCACCAGTTTAACGACGATATTTATCGCCGTTCGGCTGTCTTCAATAATAAGAACTTTGTTTTGCACGCGCACAATCCCCATTTACAGACGATATATTGTGCGCGCTTTAGTGGGGGTTTCAATTAGCCTTTAGTTTAGCATAAGCCAGTACCAGCCACTTGGTGCCAAACTCATCAAAATTGACCTGCACGCGGCCGTGGTCTCCCGCACCCTCGAAATTCAGCACAACGCCCTCACCAAATTTAGGGTGACTTACCCGCTGGCCCAGGTTGAATCCACTATCTTCAAAGGCTTCGTGAGAAGCGGTACGACTAAACCGGTTATGCACCGGCCGGGACACCTGACTTTTCAGGCGAACTTCCTGAATATATTCAGAAGGAATTTCACGGATAAAGCGAGAGGCTGTGTGAAACTTATCCTGGCCGTAAACCCGGCGACTTTCAGCGTAAGTGATGAATAGTTTCTGCATCGCACGGGTCATACCGACATAACAAAGGCGGCGCTCTTCTTCCATTCTGCCAGGCTCATCATTAGTCATTTGAGAAGGGAACATACCTTCTTCAACGCCTGCCAGAAAAACCAGCGGGAACTCGAGGCCTTTGGCACTATGGATGGTCATCATCTGAACCGCATCCTGCTCTTTATCTGCCTGGGTTTCTCCAGCTTCCAAAGAAGCGTGAGCAAGAAAAGCGGAAAGAGGGGTCATTTCATCGGCTTCTTCGGGCACAATGAACTGTTTACAGGCAGTGACCAGCTCCTCAAGGTTTTCCAGCCGGGCCTGGGCCTTTTCTCCGCGTTCAGCCTGATACATCGCATATAACCCGGAATTTTTTATGGTTTTATCAGCCTGCTCTTCCAGCGGCAATGACAAAACTGTTTGCTCAAGTTCACTGATGAGCGTGGTAAAGCTTTGCAGAGCCTTTGCTGCCCGTCCTGTCAGACTTCCCTCACTGATAAGCAGGTTACTGGCCTGCCACAGCGAACAGTTTTGTTCGCGGGCGGCAATTCGCACCTGAGTAACGGTTTTTTCGCCGATGCCCCGGCTCGGGGTATTGACCACGCGTTCAAATGCCGCATCATCATGAGGGTGGTTAATCATACGCAAATAGCCCAGCGCGTCTTTAATTTCCTGACGCTCGAAGAAGCGCAGACCGCCGTAAATACGATAAGCGATGGTTTCGTGGAGCAGGGCCTCTTCCAATACCCGTGATTGTGCGTTGTTACGATACAAAATCGCACAATCCTTAAGCGGATTACCCTTATCCAGCCAGGCTTTAATTTGCGAGACAATAAATCGTGCTTCGTCCAGCTCATTAAATCCGGCATAGACAGATATTAACTCGCCTTCGCTGTCTTCAGTCCATAGCTCTTTCCCCAACCGGCCATCGTTGTTATCGATAACTGCATTGGCGGCATGAAGAATATTGCCTGTTGAGCGGTAATTTTGTTCAAGCCGGATGGTGCTGGTCTGGGTGAAATCTTTTAGAAACTTATGAATATTATCGACATTGGCACCGCGCCAACCGTAAATCGACTGGTCATCGTCCCCGACAATCATAATATTGTTCGTGTCACCGGCACAGAGCATCCGCAACCAGGCATACTGAATATTGTTGGTATCCTGAAATTCGTCAACCAACACGGCTTTAAAACGGCGCTGATAATGGGCCAGGACTTCGGGGTTTTTGGCCCAAAGTTCGTGGGCGCGCAACAGCAGCTCGGCGAAATCTACCAGACCTGACCGATCACAGGCTTCCTGATAGGCGGCATAAATTTCGCGCATCTTCTGGGCCACCGCGTCGCCGTGGGTTTCAATGTGGTGTGGCCGCAGTCCTTCATCTTTATTGCCATTGATGTACCACTGAACCTGCTTGGGTGCCCAGTGTTTTTCGTCCAGGTTCATGGCCCGCAAAATACGCTTTACCAGACGATACTGGTCATCAGAGTCAAGGATCTGAAAATTTTCAGGTAAGCCAGCTTCGGCGTGGTGACTACGTAACAGTCGATGGGCAAGACCGTGAAATGTACCAATCCACATATTATGCAGATTACGACCCATTAGGGACTCGATACGCCCGCGCATCTCCCGTGCTGCCTTATTCGTAAATGTAACGGCAAGTATGGAGAAGGGGGTCATATTCTCAACTTCCATCAGCCATGCAATGCGGTGAACCAGAACGCGGGTTTTGCCACTACCAGCACCTGCCAGTACCAACATATTGGACGGAGGAGCACCCACCGCTTCACGTTGTTTGTCGTTCAGGCTGTCAAGCAGCAAAGAGACATCCATAATTTCCGTCACCTGTTTTTAATTGTCACAAATGAGCGTAATTATGCCAGTGAACTGTGCGTTTATACAGCAAAGCAGAAAATTTTATTAGAATGAAGAGGCGGTTTTCGGGGTAGGGGGAAAAGCGATGCCCGCAGCGGGCGCTGCGGGCATCAATAAATACTTAGAAAGAGTCGACTTCGCGCTCAGCCTCTTCACGGCTTTTGCCATAGCGCTGTTGAATCTTACCGATTAGTTCTTCGCGGCGACCATCAATAACATCCAGATCATCATCGGTCAGCTTGCCCCATTTTTGCTGGGCTTTGCCTTTCATTTCTTTCCAGTTACCTTCGATTTTATCGTTGTTCATAGCGTCCCTCCATTAAGAGTATTGCAATACCTGCATCTAAGCAGGTTTCCAATCTTATTGATGCATGGTTCATACCAGCAACCTATTACAAAGATAACCTCATGATCTGAAAGCGTTAAACGAACGCTTCGCTAAGGTATTAAGATATATAAATAAAATTAACAATGACATTCATACAGAAATTTTGCAGCTTTTACACTCATTGGTGAAAGAAACCCAGATCTTCCATGGCGTTTTTTTAATGGAAAAAGCTGATCATTTGCCCTTAGGCATGGGTACAACGCACGCATATACCGCGTATTGTACATTATCTTATGCACTGTTGATGTTTGTAATCTGGTGCGTCACAGTACACACCAGTCAATGTACACATACGGATCATGCTCCACCATCGGGACTAACGCTATGCAGGCACTTACCGGAACTCAGGACTTTTGGCACACGCTGAAAAATGAAGCCAAGCAAATCGCGGGCAATGAACCACTGCTGGCCAGTTATATTCATGCGTGTATTCTTACGCATCATAATTTTGAGTCCTCACTGAGTTTTATCCTTTCCAACAAAGTCGCTGACGATGTCATGCCGGCACTGGCGATTCGTGAAGTATTCGACCAGGCCTATCTGCTGCAGCCTGAAATTGTTGACGCCGCTATTGCAGACATCAAGGCGGTGCATGACCGGGATGCCGCCGTAGAAAACTACCTCACCCCATTGCTTTATTTTAAAGGGTTTCAGGCTGTGCAGGTGCATCGCATGGCACATTACCTGTGGAAGCAGGGCAGGCATCAGTTAGCCTTGTTTCTACAAAGTCGTAACTCAGAAGCCTTTGGTGTGGATATGCACCCGGCTGCCCGAGTGGGCAAAGGGATCATGGTTGACCACGCCACCGGTATTGTAGTGGGTGAGACCGCTCTTATTGAAGACAATGTTTCGCTGCTCCAGAGTGTTACCCTGGGCGGTACCGGTAATGAGTCTGGCGACCGTCACCCTAAAGTCAGGCAGGACGTGCTGGTAGGTGCCGGCGCAAAAATTCTGGGTAATATCGAGATTGGTCGCGGCTCTAAAGTAGGTGCCGGAAGTGTAGTGCTCAGTGATGTTCCGCCACATACTACCGTAGTTGGAGTGCCTGCCAAAGTTGTTGGCAGGCCCAGTTGTGAACGGCCTTGTGATTCGATGCGGCAAAATGTGCTGGAAGATAATGGCATGTCAGACCAGAGCGAGTAGTTCCTCAAACTCGTCCAGTTCTACGTGAGGTAATACACGTGTCTTTTCTGTGTTGATAGCCATGGGTCGATTACAGGCAAACCAGGCAGCCTGCTTACCGGCGCAAATCGCCCCGAAAACATCATTGGTCAGGCTGTCACCAACATGCAGGATCTGCGCGGGGGGCAAATTAAGCAACTGCGCTGCTTCATCAAACATGTGCCGGTGTGGTTTCATTGGTCTTTCCAGACTGGCATGCAACACGTGAGTAAAATAGTCACTGGCGCCAATCTTTTTAACATCAACATTGCCGTTGGTAATACCGATAAGCGGAAGTTTTTGCGCCAGCGCAGTTAATGTTGTATGAATCACATCGTGTAGTTCCAGTTCGCTACGAGCAGTATAGAAGCAGTCAAAGCACGCTTTTGCTGCTTCCTGACGGGCTTTTTCTTCGCTGATATCGTCGCGCAGCGCCTCGGCAAGTGTACGTAAGCGAAGCTGTCCCATATCTGATGATAAGTCAGGGGTGTCGGTCAGTAGCCGTTCCCGTATCTGGTGCCATTGGGCTGGAGTCAGCGCGCTGGCATAGTCATACCGTTGGGCGATAAACGTTTTCAGTGTTTGTTCAGCCGCCCGAATAACCGGTCCGTTATCATATAAAGTATCGTCCAGATCGAATGTCATAGCACGAATTGGCCCCAGAGGGCGGTAAAAGCGCATGCGCTCTCCTTACTTTTTGCGCGCTCGTGGATGGGCGCGATCATAAACTTTGGCCAGATGCTGAAAATCCAGATGGGTATAAACCTGGGTCGTAGATAAATTAGCGTGTCCCAAAAGTTCCTGCACGGCACGAAGATCCCCGCTGGACTCCAGTACGTGGGTAGCAAATGAGTGGCGCAACTTGTGTGGATTAAGTTTGTTGTCGATGCCCTGTAGCCGGGCCATCTGGTCCAGCCGATTAGCGACCTGCCGGTTAGAAATGCGATTTTTACGCTTACTGAGAAAAACGGCCTGCTCTTCAGCTTCGGCAAAATTACCGCGTACTTTTAACCAGGCCTGCAATGCCTTTTGCGCCATTCTGCCGACAGGCAGCAGGCGTTCCTTACTACCCTTGCCTCTGACTCTCAGTAAGCCATCTGGCAGACAATCATTGAGATTCAAACCAGTCAGTTCACTCAGTCGTAGACCACAACCGTAAAGCAGCTCAAACATTGCCTTATCGCGATAGCTTAGCAAATCCTCTTCATGGCCGCTTAGCAACTGCTGCATATCGTCCACATTAAGCTGTTTTGGAAGCGGCCGGCCCTGCTTGGGGGCCTGGATCCCATCCATAGGATTACTGAACAGTCTTCCCTCATCAATCAGATAACGACAAAAAGTACGCAATGCAGAAAGACGTAAAGAAATACTGCGAGCATGCTTGCCCTGTTGTTTAGATATGCTTAGAACCCGTTTGACATCGACGGGTGTCAGGCCAGACCAATCCTGAAGTTGTAGTGTGACACCCACAAAGTGTAACTGGCGGCGATAATTGCTCAGCGTATGTGGAGAAAGGCCGCGTTCTACCTGCAGGTGGCGTAAAAATTTATCAATCCAAAATGCGCAGTCATCAGACAGTTCCGCTGAGGGTGTCACTGCTGATCGCATTAGTATTTTAACAAGCCTGGTAATACATAGCTGAGAACCTGTTGTAATTGCTTTAGCAACAGGGTATCCATGTCAGGTGTGAAATGGCTGGCATCACTACTGCCAATCGCCGCAATACCCAGAGGCTCTTCTTTACCGATGAGAATTAATGCCGCAGACTCGGCAACTGCATCTTCAAACAGCAAATGTCGCTCATGCTGACTAAGACGCCCGAAAAAGAAGGGCTCATTTTTGAAACGTTTTTCCACAAAAAGCCGGCGCTGTAATTCTGGCAGGGCATGCGGACCTTTAAATAACTTGAGGGTAACCGAAGCCAGTGCTAACTTTTCCTGTAGTACTTCTTCAAGCCGTAGCTGAATTTCGGCGACACTCTGGCAGGTTAGTAACTGCACGTTGAGATCGGTGTAAACGCGATAAATTTTTTCGTTCTGTTTGGCGATACTGATTAACTGGCTGAGTTTATAATTGAGCTGCCGGACTTTTTTACGCAGCTGCTCGCTTTGTACCTCTACCAGTGACACGCTTCCCTTCTGCATATGAGGAATGCGAATATCTTCCAGTAACTCCGGATGTCGGACAAAAAATTCAGGGTTTCGGCGTAAAAAGTCGGCAACATCACGGGCGCTAATCATCGTCTCTGAAGAAAAGTCGCTGTTTGATGATGTTTGTGCCTGCCCGGTCACATCGTTCATAAGGTTAACTGTCCATCATAAATATGTTCTGCCGGTCCGGTCATTTTTAATACCGAGCCTGGTCCCTGCCAGCGGATACGCAGCGTTCCCCCGGGTAAGTCAACACGCACGTCTTTACCCAGCTTGCCCTGCATCTGTCCAACCGCAACAGCCGCGCATGCGCCGCTGCCACATGCCATAGTTTCGCCCGTGCCACGTTCAAATACACGGAGTTTAATATAGTCGGCCCCGACAACTTCCATAAACCCAACATTAACGCCTTCGGGAAACCGTTCGTGACGCTCCAGTAATGGGCCAATGATCTGCACGTCAGCGGTCGTTACATCATCTACTGACAATACGCAGTGGGGATTGCCCATGGAAACGGCCCCGTAAAACAGCGTATGGTTACCTTCCCGGGTCAGGTAGACATTCTCTTGTTTATTCGCCTTTAATGGGATCCGGGCCGGTTCAAATTCTGGTTTGCCCATATTAACCGTTACCTGGCCATCTTTCTCCAGGTACAGCACCATTTTCCCCGCCTTTGTGCTTACCAGCACTTTATTACGGTTGACCAGTCCTTTTTGCCGGACAAAACGGGCAAAGCAACGCGCACCATTGCCGCACTGCGATACTTCCGAGCCGTCTGCATTGAAAATGCGGTAATGGAAGTCATGCTCGGGGTCGTAAGGAGGTTCCACTAAGAGCAGCTGGTCAAACCCAATTCCAAAATGACGATCTGCCAAAGACCGTATCTTATCTGGTGAGAAGAAGACATTCTGGGTGACGTTATCCACGACCATAAAGTCGTTGCCCAGCCCGTGCATTTTGGAAAACTGTATGTGCATTAACTGCTAATCTGCCTTGTAATCATAGCGCTAGTTTACGGAAGTTTGTACTCGCCTTGCCAGAGATCTTTGCGTTTTTCTCGTTCCCTGACGACAAAAACGCGGTCGCCATCCACAAGCAATTCGGGCGGACGACAGCGACTATTGTAATTTGATGCCATAGTAAACCCATAGGCCCCAGCGCTTCTGACAGCAAGCAAATCCCCGGCCGCCACCGCCAGTTCCCGATCCCGACCCAGAAAATCACCCGTCTCACACACCGGGCCAACCACATCGTATATACGCGGGGAGGCGGTGGTTTGCTGTTCCACCCGAATAATATTTTGCCAGGCAGAATACAGTGCCGGACGCAACAAATCGTTCATCGCCGCATCCACTATTGCAAAATGCTTTTCTTCGCCGTCTTTAATAAACTCCACCTGGGTGACCAAAATACCAGCATTTGCCGCAATTGCCCGGCCGGGCTCCAGAATAAGCTTCAGATTTTCCCGGCCCACCATACGCTGGGCCAGTGCTGCTGCGTAATCTTTAGGGTGGGGCGGCGTCTCGGCATCGTAGGGAACACCCAAACCACCACCCAGGTCCAGATGAGATATCTGAATACCCTTTTCTGCCAGCTCGTCAATCAGAACCAGTAACCTGTCCAAAGCATCCACAAAGGGCGTAAGATCAGTAAGCTGTGAGCCAATATGACAATCCATGCCAATGACATTCAGATGGGGCAGGGCATTGGCAAGCTCATAAGTGGCTACAGCCTGCTCCCTGGCAATACCAAATTTGTTAGCCTTTAGCCCGGTGGAGATGTAGGGGTGCGTTTTAGCATCCACATCAGGGTTGATACGTAATGAAATGGGCGCCATGCAACCTTTTTGTGCGGCCACTTCATTGATTCGGTGAAGTTCAGGCTCAGATTCAACGTTAAAGCACATGATGCCTTGTTCCAGGGCGTAAGCAATCTCATCATGGGTTTTGCCAACACCTGAAAATACAACGTTGCCGGCATCACCGCCAGCCTCAATGACACGTGCCAGTTCACCGCCGGAAACAATATCAAACCCCGAACCGAGTTTAGCCAGCACACTAAGGACCCCAAGGTTGGAGTTAGCTTTTACTGCATAACAAATTAAATGAGGGTGGTTGCCCACAGCATCGTTAAACGCATGCCAGTGGCGCTCAAGGGTGGCTCGTGAATAAATATATGCCGGCGTACCGTGCTGCGCGACAATATCCGTTACTGACACCTCTTCGGCGTACAGACTGCCGTTTTGATACGTAAAATGATCCATTACGGGGTCTCCCCCTGTTGATTTTGTGTCGCAGACGGCGCAGTACGCTGGTTAGCGGCTTCTTCATCAGGAAGATATAGCGCACCGCGATAGCCACATGCACTGAGCAGCAGCGCTGCCAGAGCACATAAACCGATGATACGTGATGTTTTTTGCACGATGATCCCACTGGGCATTACTCAATATGCTGTTATCATCGCATCGCGCAATTAAAATGCAAGAGACAATAGTTTTTGTCGCGTTCTGTCGCCGAACTTTACTTGCTTCCACAGCGCCTCACACAGTGATTCGGTATCCGCAAGATCGCCGGCTTTTAGCCAGTTGATGAGAATAGTAGGGTCATCGGGGAAAGTAATGGCTTCAGCGGCTGGCGCCTCAAGCCACTCCTCAACAATATCGGTATCAAGCTGAAATAACGTCTGGCAAAGCTCCAGCTGGCTCAACGTCAGCACATTCGACAGTTGCTCGAACTGGCCGTGTAACGGTTTTATAAGTAGCTTTTTGCCCAAATGCAGGGCCTCGCTGGACAATTCAAATCCACCATTGGCGATGACGCCGCATGACTGACTCAATGCGCGTGCAAATCCGGCTTTGGAAGGAGGGTGCCAGCTAATATGCCCGTTCGTCACGTCACTTGTTATCGCCGGGTGATAGCACACAAAATGATGCTCAGACAGTGGCTCAAGCATTTGTTGAATATCACTGATATCCTCAAACGGAAGATAGACCAGAATGTGGGCATGTAATTCCTGCTGCGCAGGTTTGTCACAAATGAAAGGCGGAACTATAGGCTGATTAAAGTGAAACCAGTGTACGCCAAGTTTTACCTCGCAAGGGGCAAAATAGCGTAGTAGCAGCTTATCAAGTATGCTGTCGCCAGATTTGGGAACGGCATAGGCAAACGCCGCCTGATGAGAAATGGAGATTGATGGCACCTTCTGCCGCCGGGCTGCCCAGGCAGTAACGGGTTCAAAATCATTTACAAGTAAATCATAACTGCTGGCATCAAAGGCGCGGACATCGGCAATAAAACCCCGGACGTTGTTTTGCCGAAATGTGGCCCATTTATCCACCTGTCCATGCCTGGTTGCAAAACTTAACCCCGGCAATGTCCGGTAGTCACCAAAAACATCCATATCGAAGTATTTGTCCGGGGCGCGTCCGGAGAACACAAAGTCGACGCTTACATCGGTGTGTTGTTGCAATGCTGCCGCCATGATCCGGGCCCGGGCGATATGCCCGTTTCCTGTTCCCTGTACGCCGTAAAGTATTTTCATATCATCCCATTACCCACAGGCTTGCTGAGGCGATTGCGATACCCAGTAACATACCCGCCAGTATATCGGTCGGGTAATGCACGCCCAGTAAAATTCGGGAAAGACCAATAAGCATTGCCCAGCTGCATGCCAGCAATGCAAAATCAGGATAAAAATAAACGATAATACTGGCCATCAGCCAGGCTGCAGCGGTGTGACCCGAGGGTAAACTGAATTTGTCAGAGGGCTTTACGTGAACAAACATATCGCTGAGTAAATCGCAGGGGCGAGGACGCCTGAACAGTTTTTTCATGACGACATACACCGGCAGCTCCAGCCCATAGGCCATCAACGCGGTGTACAAAAATAACTCGCCATGTTCACGCTCGAATGCCCACAGCAGCATACCGAGAGCAAAATAGAGGTAGCCATCGCCGGTTTTGGACATCCACAGCACGCGGCGACATTGGCGCTGGGCAGTCAGACGATTGAGTCGGTAGAACAGCGCGGTATCATATTCGCTCAGGGTTTTCAGTCGCATCACTTGGTCCTGCAGCCCATTGTTTAGCCCGTAGAGTAGAAAGGGTCTGTGACCATCCGGTGACAAAATGAAGAAACCTTTATGACAGTGTTGCCGTAGGCTGATTTGAAAAGTAAGGTAAGCGTGTAACGACTACATTTAATACAAAAAGCGCCACTCTGTTTGCCCCAAATGATGCTATGCTAACCACATGTAGCACAAGCGCTAAGACGGGCTTCGGCGTGTAACTTTCGTAACTGACTTCGGTCTCCAATCCAAAAGGCTTCGTGATGGATTATAACACCTCTGAATTATGTGATTTGTTTGCTGATAGTGTCGATGTGGTTGATCCTATGTTTATCAGCTATGGTGGGCGCTACTCGTTCGGCGGTGAGATTACCACAGTAAAATGTTATGAGGATCGGGGAATAATAGACCGGGTACTGGCTCAGCCAGGCAGTGGTAAAGTTTTATTAATTGATGGTGGCGGCTCTACACGTCGTGCTTTGGTAGATGCAACGTCGGCACAACTGGCTATTGATAACGATTGGGAAGGTATTGTCTGTTATGGCAGTGTGCGTGATGTGGATACCCTGACTGATTATGACATAGGCATCCTGGCCATTGCTGCTATTCCGGTTAACGCGGACAGCGAAAGTATCGGTGATGCGGATATTCCGGTGAACTTCGGCGGTGTAACATTCCTGCCCGAAGATCACCTTTATGCTGACAGTACCGGCGTCATTTTATCGCCGGAACCTCTGGATATTGATTAGGGCATTTAGCCCTGGTTCTTGTTTGCAGGGTCAAACACCTCATTCAGATAGAATGCAATTCTAACCCCTGCTTGCTGCAGCCGCTCTTTGGCGGTGGGCAGGTGGTTGTATAAATAATCGTAAGACATATCGTTGGCGTTGTCAGGATAAACACTGTCACGTATTGCTGTGCTCTCTTTAATCCAAACCAGTGGATCAGTGGTATTCCACTGTGTGAGATGTTCCGGGGTGATTTTTGCGTTTAGCCAACGAGTCCATTCAGAAAATGACAGTTTTCGCTGGGCCAGCATCTGCGAGTCCCAGACACGGTGCAGATTAGAGTCTTCCCAGAAAAAGCGTACCTTTACATCATTACCACCGCGATCAGTGCCGTTTCCGGCATGAAGTGGTTGATGCAGGTCGCCGATGATGTGTACCAGAAACCGCAGTGCCAGTTGCTTATCTTCCTGTGAGGCAGTGTCATCGGTCAGTGTTTCGGTAAAACGATTTAAGGCGGTGACTGAATCGCCCTGTTCTGGCGCGCCCGCCTCCGCGTAGGTTTTTCCCTCGGGCACGGTTACGTAGTGATACGGGGGCGATACATCCTGCCAGAAATGGCTCGGATTGGAGCGCATTTCATCGGCATAGGTGGATGCTTCGGCCAGAGTTTCATTGGGTAACAATGCATCTACCGCGGCCGTCGCATGGGGGCTTAGGTAATGCTGTGCAATAGCACCGGTAACACGGTGGCCAGTCTGACCCCAGCCAAATGCCGGAAGGCTGGCCAGCAAGCTGCTGGCGAGACCCAGCGTCAGCAAGCGTTTTTTTCCGAAAAATACGTGCATGTGTTTTAGTCCTTTGTCGTGGATGGTTGATAACCCCATCGGGCAATCAGCGATTGGTCCAGTCCCAGATGATCCAGAATTCGCGCTACCACAAAGTCTACCAAATCGGAGATAGTGGTGGGCTGATGATAAAAGCCGGGGGCGGCTGGCATGATTGTGACACCCATTTGTGACAGTTTTAACATATTTTCCAGGTGGATAGACGATAAAGGCATTTCCCGTGGAACCAAAATGAGCTGACCACGTTCTTTCATTACTACATCCGCAGAGCGCTCTATTAAATTGTCACTGGCGCCAGTGGCTATGGCTGAAAGCGTACCGGTGGAGCAGGGGCAGACAACCATTTTTTTGGGGGCCGCTGAACCTGATGCTACCGGTGCAAACCACTCTTCTTTGCCACACACTCTAATCTGCCCCTCGCGGGCAGCAAAATGCTGGGTGAAAAATGCTGCCGCTGCGTCCGGGCGGGCCGGAATTTTCAGGTCTTCCTCAGTGGCAAAAACGACTTTTGCCGCAGATGAAATCAGTACAAACACCTCATAGTCTGCTTTGACCAGACACTCCAGCAAACGCATAGCATAAGGCGCTCCGGATGCACCGGTTATCGCCAGGGTTATTCGTTTTTCGGTCATATTATCTCCTGTGACACTGTACCCTGAAGGGCATCAAGCAGCCGCTGGTGGATACCCTCAAATCCACCATTACTCATTACCACAATATGATCACCTGGCTGTGCGTGTTCCACTACCCAGTCAACAATAGCCTGCGTCTTCTGAAATATATGCGCTGGCGCACGGCTGGCCAGCGCCGAGTCTGCCAGCGACCAGTTCATACCGGCAGGCTCATAAACAATAACTTCATCGGCTTGTTGCCAGGAGTTGGTAAGGGTATCTTTGTGGACACCCATTTTCATTGTATTGGAGCGCGGCTCAAGGATGGCGATAATACGCTGCTGGCCCACTTTGTTGCGCAAACCGGCCAGGGTAGTGGCGATGGCCGTGGGGTGGTGAGCAAAGTCGTCATATAAAGAAATATTGTTAACTGCGCCCTTTAGCTCCATTCTGCGTTTTACATTTTTAAAGCCCGACAGTCCGTCGATTGCGGTTTCTATTTGTACACCGGCGTGGTGAGCGGCGGCGATGGCCATCATACCATTATCCACGTTGTGCTGGCCTAATAATGCCCAGTCTACTACACCTACTTTGACGCCTGCTTTGTATACCGTGAAAACACTGCCATCAGGGTTCACCAGCTCTGCCTGCCAGTCTTTGCCTAAGAATTGTTGCTGACTCCAGCAACCCCGTTGCAGCGTCTGGTCAATGGCCGCATTGTTCGCAGGCGATAAAATCAATCCGTTTTGGGGCACCATACGCACCAAATGATGAAACTGAGTCTGGATGGCGGCCAGGTCAGCAAAGATATCCGCATGATCAAATTCTAAATTATTGATAACCAGTGTTTTGGGGCGATAGTGGACAAATTTGGACCGTTTATCAAAAAATGCGCTGTCATATTCATCTGCCTCGATGACAAAAAACGGGCTGGCGCCTGTCCGCGCAGAGATGCCAAAATTTTCCGGGACTCCCCCGATCAAAAAGCCTGGCTCAAGGCCGGCAAACTCAAGTATCCAGGCAATCATGCTGCTGGTAGTGGTTTTGCCGTGGGTACCCGAGACACCGATAACCCAGCGATCGTTAAGCAGATTTTCCAGCAGCCACTGGGGGCCGCTGGTGTACGGCAGATTGCGATCCAGCACATATTCTACTGCCGGATTACCGCGGGACAACGCGTTGCCAATAATAACGATATCGGGCTGAGGCTCAAACTGCGTCGGGTCGTAGCCTTGGGTTAGTGTGATACCCAGCGCTTCAAGCTGTGTGCTCATGGGCGGGTATACATTGATATCTGAGCCTGTCACTGTGTGGCCCAGTGTTTTTGCGATAGCGGCGATGCCTCCCATGAAGCTGCCACAGATCCCCAGAATGTGTACGTGCATAGCGGTTACTGCCTTGGCGAAGAAGTGCGTTACTTTATCAGAAGGCAGCGGTGGATCGAATAACTCATTTCCCTGTACGTCGTTTCAAAGGTACAATCTCTTTGCCGGTCAAAAAAGAACCGATGCCCATGGTTCGGCCCAGCTTGCTGGTCAGCCATTTGCATAGCACAATAATTCAGGACCGGTGAAGCACAGATATGGCTATCTATACCGATAATAATTACCCTACAAAAGAAACAAGGCATTAGCACACATGAAACGATTAAACTCACAGCTGCAGCATGACGGCGCCCCCCTTGAACTTATTTTACTCTTACGCACCATGCTGGCCGGGTGTAAGGAAATCTCTTTTCGGGTAAGCCAGGGCGCGCTTGCCGGGGTACTTGGGTCTACCCTCAGTGAAAATGTTCAGGGTGAAACGCAGAAAAAGCTGGATGTGATCTCCAACCAGATTTTAAAAGATACGTTGCGTGATTCAGGCTATGTAAAGGCGATTTCGTCTGAAGAAGAAGACACAGTGGTGCCCTGTAACCCGGAAGGCAATTATCTGGTCAGTTTTGACCCCCTGGACGGCTCATCGAATACTGAAATCAACAGCCTGATCGGTACTATATTTTCTATCACCCATGCTCCGCAATGGATGGAGCCTGATGATCCGTCAGCATTTTTGCAACCCGGCTCGCAAATGGTTGCTGCTGGTTACGTTTTGTACGGCCCATCGACCATGCTGGCGATGACTACCGGGCGCGGCACGCATATTTATACATTGGATAAAACCCATGGTGGTTTTTTGCTGACCCATCCTAATGTCAAAGTGCCAGAGCAAACTGCTGAGTTTGCAATTAATACGTCTAATGAGCGTCACTGGGAAGACCCGGTTAAAAATTATATCAATGATTTGCTGGCAGGTACCGAAGGCCCCCGAGGCAAAGATTACAATATGCGCTGGGTGGCTGCGATGGTAGGTGATATTCACCGGGTATTGTGTCGCGGTGGTATTTTCATGTACCCGTTTGATAAGCGGAACCCGTCGAAACCCGGTAAACTGAGACTGCTTTATGAAGCCAATCCAATGGCATTTTTAATGGAGCAGGCTGGCGGGCTGGCGAATACTGGCCATGGTCGCATCATGGAAGTGATGCCAACCGAAATCCATCAGCGGGTACCAACCATTCTTGGTTCAAAAGAAGAGGTTGAAACATGCCTAAGCTATTATCAGACTGATAAATAATCAATTGATGCGTGTGTGGTCAACTACATGAGAACAGCAGTTCTCATTTTGTCACGCGCGCCGTATACTTTAACTATTTGCTGCAATAAACCGAATTCGTTTTATTGTAGCGAGTCGACTTTTAGCCTACTACTAAGGAACTTTTCATGAGTCTGAACGATGTTACCGCAGGTTCTAATGCGCCTGATGAAGTGAATGTTATCATCGAAATCCCGGCCCACGCGGACCCGGTAAAATATGAAGTGGATAAAGATTCTGGTGCCATGTTTGTGGACCGCTTTATGGCCACCTGTATGCATTACCCGGTGAACTACGGTTATGTTAATGACTCATTGTCAGAAGATGGTGACCCGGTAGATGTATTGGTAATGACCCCGTTTCCAATTCACAGTGGGTCGGTAATTAAATGCCGTCCGGTGGGCGTTCTGAACATGACGGACGAGTCGGGCAAAGATGCGAAAATTCTTGCTGTGCCAGTGGATAAATTGTCTACGATTTATCGTGATGTTAAAGAAATTGATGATGTGCCTGAACTGACTAAGCAGCAGATTGAGCATTTCTTTACGCACTATAAAGATCTGGAACCTGGTAAGTGGGTCAAAATTGACGGCTGGGCAAATGCTCAGGCCGCCAAAGATGAAATTACCAGCAGCATAAAGCGCTTTGAACAGAATAAATAAAACTGTCTGTGTATATTGAAAAGGGCCGAACCGGCCCTTTTTTTTGTTTAATGCCCGAAATACTTTTTAACGGTCAGATGAACAAAAATTGCGTTTCAGCAATATCAAGTTATCGCACAGGTAAGGTGAGAACAGGAACTAATATGGTTAGCAGAATAGTAAAATCAGTGGTTTTCACTGTACTTTTTATCACTTCGACGGGTGCCCTCGGCGCCGAGCCACAGGAGGTTTATTGGGAAGATCTTGTGCCTGAAGGGTTTAACGAGTTAGATGCCCCAGCGGTTCAGCATGACGGAGAGATGACACAACTTCAGCCTAATGCGCCTGTCGTCGATAAGTACGACGGAAAGCGCGTGAAAATTCCCGGCTTCGTAGTACCTTTGGAAGGGACTGCCGAATTAACCACTGAGTTCCTGCTGGTGCCATACTTTGGGGCGTGCATACACGTACCACCGCCGCCGTCCAATCAGATTGTTTACGTAAAATTTGAAGAAGGTGTTGCTATTGACGATTTGTATGACGCGATTTGGGTTACTGGCACACTCTCAACAGCTGGCTGGAAGGGCGACATAGCGTCAGTTGGATATCGACTAACCGGTGAGTCTGTCGCGCCGTTTTAAACCAACCAGCGTTAGTAGCATCAATGCTCATCTACGGTGACGAAAAAATAAATAGCACGGTGGACAGCTGCGCAGAAAAAATGGCTGGCAGCATTAACACGTTCACTTTGCCCGTTTAATTTCTCCATGCCATTACCAGGCAGCGGTATTTGCGCCCTCATTCCGCCAAACGTGGTTGGCTATTTCATCTTCACCGGCAATTTGATTACGTAAAATGTCCGAGTCCTTGTTGTTGGACAGGCTGGTTGCAGCCGCTATCAAACGCCTTTGCCAAATTAATAGTTGCTCGATAAAAGGTTGGTCAGAATCTTGAATAATAACGTCATAGTTTAAAGATTCAGCGGCTCATGACATCGTTCTGTCTGAAATGGCAGTCATATGGAAACGGTGCAGTGTAGTTGTTACTTACCTGGCACGGAGATATTGCATGAACAAAGCACTGGTAGTTGAAGGCGGCGCGATGCGCGGGGTTTTTGCAGCAGGCGTGCTGGACATGTTTTTAAGTCATCAGCAAAGCTTTGATTTTGCCATCGGCGTGTCGGCTGGGGCCACTAATCTGGCTACATACGTATCGCAGATACCGGGTCTGAGCCGCACAATCATCACCGATTATGCCACGCGCAGGGAGTTTTTCAGCCCGTTGCGATTTATCCGTGGTGGCCATATGACAGATGTTCACTGGTTGTGGCATCAGTGTCGTCAGCAACTCGACAGCCGCCTGCCCACAATTAAAACGGCAATTCCTCTGTATGTAGGGGTGACAAATGTGGATACCGGGCAATGTGATTACCTGCGTGCTGACCACGATAATATTGATGATTTGATGGTGGCATCCTGTTCCATTCCCATGGCGTATCGCGAGCAGCCTGTAATTGGTAATCATCGTTATGTGGATGGTGGTGTAGCTGATGCAATTCCGGTTAAAAAGGCGTATGAGATGGGCGCCCGTGATATTACAGTAGTCTTGTCACAACCTTTAGGCTTTTCGAAGCCGACCATCAGGTCGCCCTGGTTATTTGAGCGTTTATACGGCCATCAGCCCGAATTAATGGAAACCCTGCTGCAACGGCCTGGTATTTATAACGAAACGCTGTCATTTTTGAAAAATCCGCCAGCTGATTTGAATCTTACGATAGTAGCTCCGCCGGCCGGTTTTCAGGTTAAGAGACTTACCATGGATAAGAAAAAGCTGGAGCGCGGTTACAAGTTGGGCAAAATCGCGGCGCGGAAAATGTTTAAAGCGCAGCGTGCGGCTGCCTAGACGACCGCTTGCAATCAGTGCTGTTATTTACAGCGGGCAGCGTGTTACTGCCCCTGAGGTGTATAGATATGCTCAGCACGACTGAACAACAGCCATGAGGTCAGTATATACTTGTCGTTGCTGGTGGGGATCTGGCCACGGTGGGTATGCGTAAAGTAGGCCGGTGCAATGACCATTCTGCCCGTCTTCGGGGTCACAGAGCGATCCTGATAATAAAAGTCTGTCGTACCGCCTTCCTCAACGTCATTCAGGTAATACATAAATAACAATACACGGTGTAACGCATCGTTGTGGGGAAGTTGCGGATACACTTCTGAATGCCAATAAGGATAGCCACCCTCTTGCGCGGTGTAACGCTGAGCGTTAACTTCACCAATTCGAAACAGATAGTTAAGCAGGTTAGACAAATTTGGCTTACCTACTTCGGCAAAATTGTCATGAGTCAGTTTGACCGGTTCACCCGTTTGCGGATGCCTGACCGTTAGAGCAATAGGCCCCACCAGGGCAAAGAAATACTTCTCAATATAGTTAAGTAAAGCCTGGCCAGTTTTTTCCATAACAGGCTGAAAAAACGACGCAAACTCTTCATTTTCGCTGAACGACACATCCACGCTACGTTTCTTATCAAGATCAACACCACCGCCGGTGCGACCGGGCGCAAGATTGGGGCTATTGTCGAACCGTTCGATAATCTGAGCACAAAGCTGCGGGTCAAGGACATCATCAATGACTTCGATGAAATCGTTACTACTACTCATCATGTGACTCCAGCAAGTGAACAGAAAGTTTATCTTTTATCTCTTCAGAGATAGGCGCAGAACACTGATTTTGGTAATCAAAATTGACCAAGGTGGTGGTGCCCGTGGCGCATTTTTTATCGTTTTGCCAGACTTCCTGCAGAGTAACAAAAGAGCTGCGACCGATACGCTGAAGATATGTTTTGATGGTGACCGGCGTACCGTAGAACAGCTGATGGTGGAAGTCGACGTGATAACTGGCCAGAATCAGGGGCCATTGTTTGATGTCTAGGGTGGGCACAAAATAAGCAAACACCGGGTCACGTGCAGCTTCAAACCATTGCACCAACACAGTATTTCCCACGTGTCCCAGCGCATCTGTTTCACAAAATCTCACATCAAATGTTGTTTCTAAAGGGCGTGCTTCGCTCATAAGTTTAGTGTTGAATCAAGTTGTTGTAGTGCTTCCACCTTAGCACGGCGGAAGCACCAAACAAACCTACTGTTGCCGTTCAAGCATTGGCTTGAGAAATTTACCCGTATGGGAAACTTCTGCGTTAGCAACATCCTCAGGCGTTCCTTGCGCAATAATCTCTCCGCCGCCGGACCCGCCTTCAGGCCCTAAGTCTACAATCCAGTCGGCTGTTTTTATCACATCAAGATTGTGCTCGATAACAACCACAGTATTCCCGTGATCCCGCAACCGATGTAATACTGCCAGCAACTGTTTAATATCATGAAAATGCAAACCGGTGGTGGGCTCATCCAGAATATATAGCGTTTGACCAGTATCCCGCTTGGATAACTCCCGGGCCAGTTTGACACGCTGGGCCTCACCGCCGGAAAGTGTAGTGGCAGCCTGACCAAGTCGGATATATGCCAGGCCCACATCTTTCAGGGTCTGAAGTTTTCGGGCAATAGAAGGAATCGGGTCGAAAAATTCCCGGGCTTCTTCCACTGTCATATCCAGCACTTCGTTGATGTTTTTACCCTTGTACTGGACTTCCAAAGTCTCACGATTGTAGCGTTTGCCTTTACACACATCGCAGGACACATAGATATCCGGCAAAAAGTGCATTTCTACTTTAATCATCCCGTCGCCCTGACAAGCCTCGCAACGTCCACCTTTGACGTTAAAAGAAAAGCGGCCCGGTTTATAACCTCGTGAGCGGGATTCCTGAGTGCCGGCAAATAACTCGCGGATAGGCGTAAAAATACCCGCATAAGTGGCAGGATTAGAGCGCGGTGTTCGGCCGATGGGGCTCTGGTCAATGTCCACCACTTTGTCCAGGTGCTCAAGTCCGCTCATCATAGTATAGGGGGCTGGCTCATTGGCGGTGGCATTATTTAGTTCACGCTGTGCAATGGGATAAAATGTATCGTTGATAAGGGTTGATTTACCTGAGCCGGATACCCCGGTGACACATGTCATCAAACCTACCGGCACGTCCAGCGTGACAGATTGCAGATTATTGCCGGTAGCACCCTCCAGGTGTAACCATTTTTTCTTGTCAGGCTTGTTGCGCTGTGCGGGAATTTCAATTCGCTCTCGGCCAGACAGGTACTTTCCGGTAAGTGAGTCTTCACTATTGATAATATCATCTACCGAACCTGCAGCGATGATTTCACCGCCATGAACACCCGCGCCCGGACCAATATCAATGACATAATCGGCCTCTCGAATAGCGTCTTCGTCATGCTCCACCACCAGTACGGTATTGCCCAAATCCCGTAAGCGGGTGAGGGTACGAAGCAAACGCTCGTTGTCCCGCTGATGCAGACCGATAGAGGGCTCATCAAGCACATACATTACACCTACCAGGCCGGCACCAATCTGGCTGGCCAGGCGAATACGCTGCGCTTCGCCGCCGGACAATGTGTCGGCGCTGCGGGATAGATTCAGATAATTCAGACCAACATTTACCAAAAAGCCCAGTCTGTCCTGAATTTCTTTTAAGATTTTATCGGCTATCTGCGCTTTTTGCCCGGTTAAATCAAGTGTTTCGAAAAAGTCGAAAGCATTAGCGATGGACATTTCAGCAATGTCCGGCAAATTGGTCCGCTGGATAAATACATTACGCGCTTCCTCACGGAGCCTGGAGCCGCCGCAGCTGGTACATGGCTGCTGACTAAGGTATTTGGCAAGCTCCTCTCTCACTGCGTTAGATTCTGTCTCGCGGTAGCGGCGTTCCATGTTGGGAATGATGCCTTCAAAGGGATGTTTGCGCTCCATGATATCGCCGCGATCATTGATATATTTAAACTTCAGCGATTTACCCTTAGAGCCGTACAAGACGATATCGCGCTCTTCCTGCGTTAGTTGCGCAAAGGGTTTGGTCAGATCAAAGCCGTAATGGTCAGCAACCGCCTGCAGCATCTGAAAATAATAATAGCTGCGTTTGTCCCAGCCACGAATCACACCACCAGATAAACTCAGCTCGTCATTGATAATAATACGGGATGGATCGAAAAATTGCCGCGTTCCCAGACCGTCGCAGGTAGGGCAGGCGCCGGCGGGATTGTTAAACGAAAACAACCGGGGTTCCAGCTCACTAAGACTATAACCACAGTGAGGACAGGCAAAGTTAGCCGAAAAAACAGTAGGTTCAGCGTCCGGGGTATCCATGTCAACAACACGCGCATTGCCACCAGAAAGCTCCAGCGCTGTCTCAAACGACTCGGATAAACGTAGCTGCAGGTCGTCCCGGACTTTAAAGCGATCCACCACCACTTCTATGGTGTGCTTTTTATGCAAATCCAATTCCGGAGGATCTGACAAATCACAAACCTCACCATCGATCCGTGCCCGGATATAACCCTGAGCAGCCAGATTTTGCAGGAGCTTAACATGTTCACCTTTGCGGTCAGAGACCACCGGGGCTAACAACATCAGCTTACTGCCTTCCGGCATCTCCAGGACCTTATCGACCATCTGACTGATAGTTTGGGCATCAAGCGGTTCATCATGCGTAGGACAACGCGGAGTGCCCACTCTGGCAAACAAAAGGCGAAGGTAATCGTATATTTCGGTAATCGTCCCAACTGTGGAACGAGGATTATGGGATGTCGATTTTTGCTCAATGGAGATAGCTGGCGATAACCCCTCGATGTGGTCAACGTCCGGTTTTTCCATCATCGACAGAAACTGGCGCGCGTAAGCAGACAGAGATTCGACATAACGCCGCTGGCCTTCTGCATACAGCGTATCAAACGCCAGCGACGATTTGCCAGAGCCTGATAAGCCTGTGATAACGACCAGCTTATCTCTTGGAATTGCCAAATCGATATTTTTCAGATTGTGGGTGCGGGCACCCTGTATTTCGATTTTATCCATTGAAACCCATACGTTTGCCAAAATTCCAGTATGCCACACTGGCTGTTGAAAATACTATTTAGTTACGCCTGCTTAATAAGGCAGATCAGTTAATGAAAAACGTGTCATGGGCGAAAAAGCTTTTTGTGGTACACTGCGCGACGAATTTCGATGACAGGATAATGTAAGGTTTTGAACGCGTTAGAGGTCCGCGCAGCAGTGTCCCTGGCACTGGTTTACGTTCTGCGCATGATGGGATTATTTATGGTGATGCCGGTACTCGCCGTGGCGGCTATGGATTATCCTGACTACTCCCCTGTCCTTGTAGGTCTGGCCGTTGGTGGCTATGGCCTGACACAGGCTGCGTTACAAATACCTATGGGCATGTTGTCGGACCGGTGGGGGCGCAAACCGGTTATTTTATTTGGCTTAACCGTCTTTGCAGCCGGTAGTTTTATTGCTGCTACAGCAGACACGCTGGCGTGGATGATTGCCGGGCGAATCCTGCAGGGCGCCGGGGCGATTGCCGGGGCTATCATGGCGCTGGCCACCGATGTTAGCCGTGAGACGCAACGGGCTAAGGTAATGGCAGTTATTGGTATTGCTATTGGCTTTTCATTTTATCTGGCGGTACTGGCCGGGCCGCTCATCGCCAATAGCTGGGGCTTAAGTGGTATTTTTGCGCTGACCGGCGTGTTGGCGATATGTTGTATGCCCCTTATCCAGTGGGCAGTACCCACGGTTGGTATGCAAGGCAGTGGGGATGTTCTGCCACAGCGTAATCAATTGCGCCGATTACTGGTCTCTTCACAACTGTGGCGTCTTAATCTCAGTGTGATGCTGTTGCATATGATGATTACCCTGTTGTTCGTACAGTTGCCGGTAACGCTGGTGCATTTTGATATGACCCTGGAAAGTCACTGGATGCTGTATCTACCGGTACTGGTAGCATCTATCATCGGTCTGATTATTCTGATGGCTATTGGCAAGGGGCAGACCCCACGCAAAGTGGTGATGGCCGCAGCGTTGATGATGACGGTCGCTTTCGCCATGTTAGGCGCCCAGGACCATGCCCGCTGGGTTGTGGTCGGTGCGGTGATTCTTTTCTTTACCGGCTTCAATTATCTCGAGGCAAGTTTTCCGGCCCTGGTGTCGAGTATTGCGCCTGCCGGCGAAAAAGGCACGGCCATGGGAATTTATGCCAGCTTCCAGTTTTTTGGCGCCTTCATCGGCGGCGTGCTGGCGGGTGTGGTGGCTGATCACTGGACACCAGAAACAGCTTATTTTGTCGGTGCTGTAGCGGCCTCCTGCTGGCTACTTGTATTGCGCGGACTCAACGAAGTGAACCGAGTCAAACGTGTCACGTTTAAATGGCAGGGCTCTGCACAGGCGTCTTCTGAGCTGGGACAGGCATTAAATGAGGTAACCGGTGTGCAGGAAACCACCATATCTGTCAATGAGGGTATGGTCTATCTGAAAGTTACCCAGCAGTTTGATCAGGATGCTATCAATCGTATTCTGACTCGCTTCTCCGCACGTTAACGCTGACATTCTGGATTCAGACCAGACAGCAACGTAGGCCACGGAGATATCCTAACAACCTTCAACATCGACAGGATTTTTATGGTGGATCTTAGTGCTTACCGGGGTATCATTTTTGATATGGACGGCACGCTGATGGACTCAATGGGCGCTCATTTACTGGCGTGGGAAAAAACCTGTCATGCTTTTGGCTACACCTTTGATAAGGCGTTTATGCATTCTTTGGGCGGGGTTCCCACCGCCCAGACGGTGGAAATACTGAACGATACATATAATCAACAGCATTCAGTCAGCGACGTCAGCAGTTATAAAGAGTCGGTCTGGAAAAAGCTGGACCACCGGCCCACACTCATCAGTGAAACACTGGCGGTGTTTAATCATTATCATGGCAGCATGCCCATTAGTGTGGGCACTGGTGCGCAAAGAGAGGATGCCGAAACTTTGCTTGTTCATCATGAGCTGATAAACAGAATTGATGCGCTGGTGACGGCCAGTGATGTCAAACGTGGCAAACCCCATCCGGAAACTTTTCTCACTGCTGCCAGACAAATGGGTGTCTCTGCTCAGGATTGTGTTGTTTTTGAAGACACCCAGATAGGGCTTGAAGCTGCACACCGTGCAGGTATGGATTGCTTTTTAGTCGACGCCGGGATAATTCAGCAGCCCGTCAAGGCGGCCCCGCGTAATAATTAAAAAATGCAGTAGTGATTACTAGCTTTAGTCAGGGTAAAAACATGTTGTCTTTTCGATTCTGGGCGCTTTGCTTTTCAGTCGTGTTGAGTGGGTGCGCTATTGATGTCAGCTCAGGTTCCTTTGTCCACCAGGATCCTTCGGTGTTGCCGCTGGATACCACGCAATTGCATCAGCGGGTAAATGAAGATGAAGCAGAAGTCTCTATAACCACGGTAGAGCTTACAAATGCCCAGGGGCTGACGCTTAAAGGCGTGGCGGTGTCATATCCCAATCCGGTGGTAAATATCGTATTTTTTGCCGGTAACGGCATGAGTATTTCTAACTCGTCGGGGTTGATGCATCGCTTCGGACAAATTCCGGCCAATATTTTATGGGTAGATTACCAGGGGGTAGGTGCCAGTCAGAAAGCAGCCAGTATGCGTATGGCCAACCTAAAAGCAGATGCGTTGCAGGTTTATGACTACGGCAGAAGCGTTTTTCCGGATAAGCTGCCTACGGTTGTTCATGGTATTTCAATGGGCAGCATTGTTGCCAGCTATGTTGCGTCAGTCCGAGATGTCGACGGTCTGGTGCTGGATGGTCCTATTAACCGAATAACGGATGTGGCACAGAACATGGTGCCGTCGTGGACAAAATACTTCACCTACCTGGAAGTCTCTGCGGATTTGGCGTTGGTAGATAATGCTGACTATATTCGCAATTACCACGGCCCTTTATTGATCCTCACAGGCCGCGACGACCAGCTCACACCAGTCAAATTCGGTCGCGAGCTGTATGATACTTCCACCAGTTTAAATAAAGAAATTATTATTGTGCCGGGGGCGGGACACGGTGAAACCATGGAGCATCGACGGGTGGCGCCCAAATACCGGGAATTCATCGAATCCTTCGACAAGTTTCCCGGCTATTAGTCTTACTGACGGAAGTCTGTGGTACTGTCAGTGGCAAATAACGCGAACATGCTGTAAATCGCAGTGTTTACTTTTAATGCCTCACGATCGACCTTATCCAGTGTATCGTTCTCGGTATGATGAAAGTCAAAGTAATCACTGCCATCGGGATTAAAGTTTACTGCTGGTTGTCCCGCTTTACCCAGCTCACTCATATCGGACTGGCCCGTTGCATCGTTGCTGTTGGCTAAAGTGACGCCCATAGGGACCAGCATTTTGGCGAACGCTTTTATATCGGCCAGTGATTGTTGACCTACGCCGGGCTCCAGCTCGTAGATTTTACCGTTGCCGAAGTCCCACTCTGCGCCGATGACATGCTTGTCCATTTCATCCTGGTGTTTAGCCACATAGTCTTTGGCACCATGCAACCCAATCTCTTCGGCGGCAAAAAGGATTACCCGCAAGGTGCGCTCAGGGCGTGTTTCGAGCTCGCTTAGATAATGGCCTGCGGCCAGGGTAATTCCGACACCGATACCATCATCTACCGCACCAGTTCCTACATCCCAGCTATCCAGATGTGCACCAAGGGTCACTACCTGGTCTGGATATTTCGAGCCGGTGACTTCGCCGATGACATTGGCAATGGTGGTTGTCTGGTTTTGCGTACCGGTATCTGACAGGGTTAATGAAAAGGTGACGGGCTTATTCCGCGTCAGCATTGACGCCAGTAAGTCTGCATCCGGGTTGGAGATAGCGATGGCCGGGATCTTATCAACACCGTCCTGGTAAATCTGCACGCCAGTATGAGCAAAACGATTTGTGTCCGTGCCTACTGAGCGCATGACAAATGCCACAGCGCCTTTGCGGGCTGCCTCAGAGGCCCCCACCACCCGAGCGCCAACCGCCTGGCCATAACCATGACCGTCACGATGGCGCGCCATCTTATAACTGACAAAGGCTATTTTGCCTTTAATATCACCTGCGCTGGCGGCCTTTAGCGCATCAAGGTTTTCAAATTCAATCACTTCGGCAGTGACCGCTTTTCCATTGGTACCAACGCTGTTGCCCAGTGCCAGGGCTTTTATTTTTTGTTTATAGGGTTGTGTGATACTGGCTTTAAGCTCTCCGCGCTGCCACAACGTAGCTTCACTTTCTTCTTTCCAGACCTTATCGAAACCCAGCGATTTCATTTTCTGCATGGCCCATTTCACTGAGGCTTTTTCACCGGGGGTACCTACCATTCGCGGGCCAACCTCTGTGGTGAGTGACTCAATAATCTGATAGGACAAATCATCATTAAGCGCGTGCGCCTTAATGGCTTTGAGCTGTTCCCTGGTTTGTGGGGTGAGGTCATTGGCCCAGGCGGTGGCGGTGGTCAGCACCAGTAATCCGGCCAGTGCGCTTTGGAATAAAAACGGCTTTAGCATTAATTATCCTGTTTATGAAAGAGAACCAGTATCTTCAGGCACACAGAGGCTGAAGACCAGCAGCACGCGACAAGGCCGGCAGATTAAGCGATCAATTCCCGTGTTCAGTCATCATAATCCTGTGGCGCGTAACCAACCTGTGTTTTAGCCACGTAATCATGCAGACAGCGGCGGGATTTACCAAAAATAAATAAGGGGTCGATTAGCGAAATTAGCGGTCCTATAAGCGGGATTGAATATGCCACCGCCATAGGTAAATAGCGCAGAAAAACGTAGCGTGAAAATGTTGCCTGAACGCCGCTCAAGTCCTCTACGCGGATGCCCAGAAAATGCTTACCCACGGTTTGGCCCGCAGTGGCAATAAAGTAACCGTGGATGACAATAAACATTACAAAGCTATAAATTGCCGCTGTGATGATAAGCGCCAAATCTGCTTGCTGTAGACGCTCGACCCCAAAGTAAATCCATAAAGGAATGGAAGCCACAAGGCTAATTAGCAGGTCAATAAGAAATGCTGCAAAGCGTTCTCTTCGCCGCGCAAGTTTAAGGTGCTCAATGCCATTGATATTGTCTATTTCTTCTTCTTCCCGACGTCGAATATACTGGGCTAACAACGCCGCCCGTTCAGGCTGCTCGTCTTTATCCAGTGTTTCGTAAGCCTGGTGAAGTTCTGCCAATGTATACGTTTCGTAATCAGGTGCTTGCACGGGAACTCATCTTTTTACTCATCTTGTAATGGAGTGTACCCGCCGAGCAGAAAAACTCAAACAGGTTCATGTTTATCCGGTTAATGGTAAATGTAAATGGCACTAAAGAAAATTCTGTTCAAAAATACAGCTTACAACGGCTTCACCAAACTTTATTATTGCTAAATCAAAGGTCTAACCCCGTTTGAGTGAGAATTTTTACGCAGTGCCTTTGTTTTTCGTTATAATGAAGCACTCTGATTCAGCGTGAACCGCGGATCAAATCTTATTACCCTATCTGCACAGGCTTAAAGGCTTGACAGTAAACAGATAAACAGGAGATATCGATGGCAAGTAGAGGCGTGAACAAGGTAATCCTGGTAGGAAACCTTGGCAATGATCCTGAAGTTAGATACATGCCTAATGGCAATGCCGTAGCTAATCTGAGTCTGGCAACCAGTGAGAGCTGGAAAGATCAGCAGGGTCAGTTGCAGGAACGCACTGAGTGGCATCGGTTGACGATGTATCGCAGGCTTGCAGAAGTAGCCGGTGAATACCTGAAGAAAGGGTCGCAGATTTACGTTGAGGGTAAATTACAAACCCGTAAATGGCAGGACCAGCAGGGACAGGATCGCTACACCACAGAAATTATTGTTGATCAGATGCAAATGCTTGGAGGTCGCAGTGAAGGCGGCAACCAAGGCGGTTATCAGCGCCAGCAGAGCAATCAGGGTAACCAGGGCGGTTACCAACAGCAGCCTGGTCAACAGCAAAATCAGAATCAGGGTTACAGCAATGCGCCTAATCAGGGAGGCAACCCCTCTGGTCAAAACAATCAGGGTGGGCAGAATAGTAAACCACCTATGGCCGAGCCTGACTTCGATTTTGACGACGATATACCGTTCTGACGGTTACTAAAGAGTATAGTTTGTAAAGCCGCATTCGATGCGGCTTTTTTTATTTGTATTCACAGCCGTCTTATTTTTAATTTGCCGAACAGGTTATCCGACTACTTCGTAACATATCAGCCTATAATTTTCGAAGTCGCTTTACGCACGAGGTGTAAAAAAGCAGAAAGCTGATTATTCAGTGTTCGTTATTGTCATTTTTTAGCCCTTCGGTACATACATTGCTAAAAAGCGGTTCGTATGACGGTAATGGTAAATTGATGACTAATCTAAAACGCCACCTCTGCGTTAAGTCGTATATCAGCCCGGAGCATAGTATGTTAAGTACAGAGACTACCTATGGTTAAAGCAGCCATCGCCGCATAGTTATTTATGCACAATTTGCATTGATTGTCAGTGATGTTAGCCGGTTCTTTTTCTCTTTCGCCAGCAATCCCAGGGAGGGTGCGGTGACAGTGCGTCAAACAGGTATTGTATAAATGTACTCACTTTGCGTACGCCAAGCCGGCGCTGCGGCGTAAGCACGTAAAGATCGCGGTGGCCATCTACGACCTCGGCCCGCCAGTCTTCCAGCACTGGCACCAACGTGCCGGCCGCCAATTCTCCGGCAATTAGCCAGGTTGGGAACAGTACTAATCCCTGGCCAAGTAACGCGGCTCTGACCAGGCTCTCTGGGTCGTTGCTATACAGATTGCCGGTAACCTCGAATGGCGTCGATTCATTATCCGCTGGCGCTTGAAAGTACCAGCGCTGCCGGCCCATTTCACCCTGATAGAGTAAGCAATTATGATTATCTAAATCATCTGGCGTAACAGGCTCACTATGGTCAGACAGATAGTGCGGTGCTGCGGCAACCACATAATTCATCGGCGCAAGGCGCCGCCCGATAAGCGATGAATCGGCCAGATCACCGACGCGAAAGGTAATGTCGTGACCTTCACGCATTGGGTCGATGATCTGGTCGCTTAGCAGCAATTCTGCACTGATTCCCGGGTAACGATTCTGGAATTCGTGTAGCAACGGGACGATTTGACGCTGACCAAATGCTGCCGGGGCATTGATGCGCAAAACTCCACTAGGTTCCCGGTCTGGATAAGCGAGTGCTTCGGTGGCCAGGTCAAGTCGCTCCAGGATTTCGCGTACTTCTTCATAGTATCGCCATCCCGCCTCGGTCAGGGCGACTGCGCGGGTGTGGCGATACAGTAATGGCTGACCAATTGATTCTTCCAGGCCTGCAATCTGGCGTGAAACAGAAGATACCGCCCGGTGAAAGTGACGCGCGGCTGCGGTGAAACTGCCAGTAGCAGCGACCCGCTCGAACACTCGCAAAGCGTTTAGGTCTAACGAACTGAAATCCATTAAGTTGCGCTCTGTGCAATAAACATTTGTGATAATTACGATTGTAGCAACTCTCGAGCATCTTTACACTTTGCTTATCGGTTCCAGTCTCTCGGTCTGGGCCACTTTCAACTTTGAGGGAGACATAATATGCGAAAAGGTACAGCACTGGTAGTTGGCGCTACCGGCTTAACCGGCGGAAATCTTGCCAAATATCTGGTTGCAAGCGGGTGGAGTGTATACGGCTTGTCGCGCAGCGGTACTGAAGAACCCGGTGTAATCCCTGTGGTCGCTGATTTATTAGACAAAGAGCAAACGCACAAGGCACTTGCCGACGTGTCGGTCACTCACGTTTTTTACTGCACATGGATAAAGCGTGACAGCGAGAAAGCAAACGTTGAGGCTAACAGCGCAATGATGAACAACCTGTTCAATGCGCTTAATGCCGATGAGCTAGTTCACGCATCACTGGTGACAGGCACCAAACAGTATCTAGGATCCTTCGATGCCTACGGAAGTGGAAAAATCGAGACGCCATTTCGCGAATCCGAGCCTCGTGTGCCTGGCGACAATTTTTACTATGCCCTGGAAGATGTCCTGTTCGAAGCGGCCAGGCGTCATCATTTTTCCTGGAACGTACATCGGCCCCACACCGTTATCGGTTATGCGCGGGGCAACGCTATGAACATGGGGACGACGATTGCTGTCTATGCCTCCATTTGTAAGGCTACCGGCAAGCCATTTATATTTCCGGGTTCACAAACCCAGTGGAATGCGCTTACCGATATGACCGATGCATTGCTGTTAGCCCGGCAGATGGAGTGGGCGGCGACAACGCCCGGCGCAGCCAATCAGGCTTTTAATACCGTGAATGGCGATTCATTTCGCTGGCGCCGCATGTGGCAAGAAATTGGTGAGTATTTTGGTCTTGACGTGCCGGACTGCCCAGAGACGCCGCAACCGCTCGACGAGCAGATGACCGATGCTCAATCTATATGGCGAGATATTGCCAAAAAGCATAATCTTGTTGAGCCGGATGTTGAAAAGCTTGCATCCTGGTGGCACACCGATGCTGATCTCGGCCGTGAGCAGGAATGTGTCAATGATGTCACCAAATCACGGGATTTTGGCTTTAGTGACTTTCGCGAAACCCGTGCAGCCTTTTTTGACTTGTTCGACCGCTTGCGGGTGGAGAAGATAATTCCCGGATAGAAGCGTAACGTAGCGCGCTGTCAACGGTCATATAGACGAGAATGACACGTGTAACCAGAGTCAAATCAAAGAGTGGACTTTTTAAGCCTCGCTGCAGCGAGGCTTTTTTGTAACCGGCTAGATGCATGTATGAATACGTATGCATAATGTTTATAAGATGACAGTCAAATGTAAATATAATGTTTCATTCGTGAAAAGAGGTCATTATGCAAAACAGGTCATTATCCCAGGGCATATTTCGTCGCTCATTAACCGGGGCTGCTCTGACAGGGGTTATGCTGGTTTCTCAGGCTCAGGCAGATGTCATATTGCATGCGTTCAACTGGCAGTATGACGACGTTGCCGAAAAAGCAGAGGAAATCGCTGCATTAGGATACAAAAAGGTGTTGGTATCGCCCGCCTATAAGTCCACTGGCAGTCAATGGTGGGCTCGTTATCAGCCACAGGATTATCGTGTTATAGACAATCCGCTGGGCGATACTGACGACTTTAAAGCAATGGTTGCTGCGCTGGAAGCACAGGGGGTAGAGACCTACGCCGACATTGTGTTTAACCATATGGCTAACGAAGCCTCGCAACGCAGTGACTTGAATTACCCCGGCGTGGCGGTGCTGGATGAGTATGCTTCCCGTCAATCTTATTATGACCGCATCACTTTATTTGGCGATGTACGAAATGGGTTGTTCAGCGGTAATGATTTTCATGGCACCTACGATCCGCAGGGACCACAATGTATCAGTGACTATTCCAACGTCGGGGATGTGCAGTATAACCGTTTATGCGGCGCGGCGCCGGACCCGGGTCTGCCAGACCTTGACCCTAACAATTGGGTCGTCGAGAAACAGAAACAGTATCTCCAAGCGCTGAAAGATTTTGGTGTTACCGGCTTTCGTGTTGATGCCGCCAAACATATGACCAATTATCATATTAATCAGGTATTTGATGAGAATATTAAGCAAGGCACACATGTGTTTGGCGAAATCATTACCACTGGCGGCGCAGGAAGTGCTGAATATGATAAATTCCTGGCCCCCTATATCAGCCAGACCGGCCATGATGCCTATGACTTTCCACTCTTTGCACAGATAAGAAATGCTTTTGGATTTGGTGGTTCTATGACAGCGCTTGTGGATCCAGGTGCCTATGGGCAGGCGCTACCCGGTGATCAGGCCGTTACCTTTAGTGTGACCCATGATATACCGTTGAATGACGGGTTCCGGTATCAGTTATTAGATGCTGCTGATGAGGCGCTGGCCAATGCTTACGTATTGGGCCGCGACGGTGGGTCTCCGCTGTTATATTCTGACCATAACGAGAGCGGTGATGGTCGCTGGCAGGATCTGTACAAGCGCGATGATATAGAAGGCATGATCTCATTTCACAATGAGACGCAGGGCCGTAGCATGGAGGTGATTAATTACAATGACTGCTTTTTGCTGTTTAAGCGCGAACATGTCGGGGTTGTCGGTATTAATAAATGTGATACGGGGCAGGATGTGTGGGTAGACACCTCTGCTGAAGGATTATGGTGGTATCGAAACTATCAGGATACTCTGTCATCCGATGTACAATATATATCAAGCCAGTGGCACAATTTTTACCTGCCGGGACGCAGCGCGAGAATGTGGCTGATGGAATAATAGTATTAGTTTTTCTTTTTCAGGCACTGCCCGGCGGATCGTTTCGCGCGGGCAGCATGATGCTCAGTAGGCCGCTTTCACATCGTTGATAAAAGCTTGCCAAGTTTCATTGGGCTGCCAGGTTTGTACCAGCGCTTTTCTGGCAGTTTCATCAGGAACATCTTGTTGCGTGACCTGATAAAGGTAAGTAAATACGGCACCCCGCCAGTTTTTGCGGCAGTGGGTTAACACAATACCTGGCTGCGAACGTGCAGAATCCATAGATTCAACATACGCAGAAAAATCGTTTATCGTAGGGTTTTGCCAGTCTACGGGTACATTGTGATAAGTCATTCCCAGCGTTGACACCAGCGCTTGCTCATCACTTCTGTCACCGGGAATAAGATCGATAACCGTGCGTACGCCCTTGTCTTTTAATAGTCTGAACTGTTGTTCGGAAGGGAGACCTGAGCTCATCATATCATCGCTATCAGTGCGATAGTTTTCCAGCGTATCCAGCGTATCCGCTACCTGCATATCTTGATGGCTATCGTGATCGCCGTGTGCTGTCGCTACAGTGGCAATGGTCAGCGCAATCAGAAAACACAGCAGTTGGTTTATATATCTCATGGAATCTGCCTGAGTGACGTAGAATTTTTTACTATAGCCATCATCCCGGGGAAGTACTAATCATAAATGTATCCAGATATGACCAAACACAACATGCTTAACGATTCTTCTCCCTGTATCCGGTGACCATGGCGTAGATAAGGTTCCGTTTTCCTACAATGCTGGTGATAAGCACAGCCGCTATATGAATGCACACCATCACAAATAAAACGTCGGCGGTAACAGCATGTATCCACTCCAGCTCACTGCTGCCGAAAAAGTAATCTGTTTCTTTGAGTAGAAAACCGGTGGTGGCCAACACTACGAACGCTGTGAATACCGCATAGACCATCATCCAGCCCAGCGGGTTGTGGCCTGTTTTGGCAGGGATATGTCGCTGTTTCAAATGCGCAAAATGCTTTTTGAATTCAGTTTTGCGTAAAGCAGAAATTGAAAACCGGGCGTAGCCGTTGCTGATAAACCCATACCAACAACGAACAACCACACAGGATAACGCGGCATAACCGATCCACTGATGATTGTCGCCGCCCGGTGATAGCACAAAGTAATTTAACGCAAAGAGTATGACGAGTAACCAATGAACTACACGTACTAACCAGCCCCAGACATAGACTCTTTGCTCAGACACAATTAATTTTCCTCTTTAACCACTTCACCATTAACCGGGTTAAAGTAGATTTCAACATTCTGGCCGTTGGAATCTTTGCCATATATCTCGTAACACTGGCCGTCGGTTACTTCAAACTTATCGATGGTGTAGCCTTCATTTTTCAACTGGTTCTGGAATTCGTTCTCATCCATCCAGGTCTCTTTTGCCTGTGTGGTGCATTGCGGATCAGAGCTTACGCCACATCCACCAAGCGTCACTGCTGCACCAATGAGTGCTAATGAACATAATTTTTTCATTGTGTAGTCCTTATTTTCAGTTTGTCGATTAAGACGCAAAGTCTGTCTGTTGCGCCGCTAGCCACAGGGAATTCGTCGGGGATAAGTAGTTAAGCCTCTGACTTTTAACCTGCTGGAAAACAAAATCCTATATGTTTTGATAGTGCGCTACGGTGTCATGGATCACCGCATTTCCAAGTAAACCTTTTTTGCAAGAAAACGACTTCGAGATCCAATAGTAAAGCGCTTCAATTTACGACTTTAACATAATGTTTTGCCACAGTTTTCTGCTCAAGGCCAGTGAAAACGACGCGAATTGCTTTTACTGGCTTTTTAATAAACAGATGAAATTTGTACGCAACGATTCTGCGCGCGTCAGGCGTGGGGGCGGGTTGTGCCTCTAACAATAAGCTCAGGTGAAAGAATATGTGTTAAAGACTGGTGTTTATCACCGTACGCCTGATTCAGGATCCAGCGTGCAGCCATTTCACCAATCTCACGCACCGGGTAATCAATCGTGGTCAGTTTCGGTGTTAAATAGCTGGCATAGTCGATGTTATCAAAACCAATCACTGATACATCTTCAGGTACATTACGGCCCTGCTCTCTGAGTGCGTTAATCGCGCCGGTGGCCATCTCATCGTTACCGCAGGCAATCGCTGTATAGTGAGCCTGGCGTCTGGCTAATTCGGCCACACATGCTTCACCTGATTGGGCCTGAAAGTTACCTTCCACTATTAAATTTTCATCCAGTGGAATGTGCGCTTCTTCTAATGCCTGCTTATGTCCGTTGAGACGGTTAATACCATCGGCCTTAAATAGCGCGCCGGCAGCATAGGCTATCGCGGCATGACCCTGATCGATAAGATGCCGGGTAGCCAGATAACCACCCAGGGTGTTATTCAGGCTGATACATTTTTCACCGATCTCCTCAATATAACGGTTAACAATTACCAGAGGGACTTTTTGTCGCGCCAGCTGAATAAGGTAGTCATCACTGACTGCTTCCACATGTAAAATCAACGCATCGCAACGCCGACTTAGCAGCGCATCAATTTCGGCTCTTTCCAGTTTATCGTCACTGTGCCCGGCCACCACAAACATATGCTTGTTTGCTTTGCGCAACACATGCTCTGAACCTGCAACCATGGCGCCAAAAAAAGAACCGTGAAGTTCCGGCACCACATAGCCGATGGTATTGGTTTTATTGGAAGCCAGTGAAGCTGCTATGACATTATGCCGATAGCCCAGCTCCTCCATTGCGCTGAGAACGAGCTGACGCGTTTTTTCCTTAACGGTGTCAGTGTTATTGATGACCCTTGATACTGTTGCTGATGAAACACCTGCTTTTTCACTTACCTGTTTTATTGTAACCATAATGTCCTGTCCAGCATGTTATTCGCGGTTTGCAGTAACCGGGTGTTCGGGGTAGGGAGAGTGGGTACTGGATGCCAGTGCCTGCTGAATTTGATCTAAACGAGCATTATCCAGCGCGTAGCCTCGCATCAGATAGGCCACCGCAAAGGAAGCCAGGGCCGGACCGAGGCAGAATGAAACCAGGATGCCATTTGCTACCTCAGGATGGGCGATCCCCGGCTGATAGTTGTACAACGCTAATAACCAACCCGCCAGCGCACCGCCGGTAGCTAACCCTACTTTTATAAAAAATACTACCGTTGAATAGGTTACGCCTGTCATTCGTACCCCTGTTTTATACTCACCGTAATCCACTACGTCGGCAATTTTAGCCCAGAGCAATGGTGTCGACATTTGAAAAACAAGCCCCCAGATAAATTGCAGCGCAATAGCCTGGTAGGGAGCATCCAACGGAATAAAGAAATTAGACAGACAAATCAGGGCACTGGTTATTTGCAGCCAGATATATAACCTGACTTTACCTATTTTCTGGCTGCATTTTATAGCCAGTGCGCAACCAACAATACTGCCAAGCATGCCCGCGGTAATAAACGGCGTGACCAGTTCAGGCAATCCCAGGGAATACTTCACATAATAAATAGCCATCGTGTTACGCAGCGCTACCCCTGTGACGACCAGCATTGCGACTGTACATAAAATCCGGCACTGGTCATTACACCACAGAATACGCATTTGTCGGGTTATGGAAGGCATGTTCGATTCGGCCGGCTTAACCCGTTCTCGAGTACCTGCAAAGCACACCAGAAACAGCACCATACCAACTGTGCCCATAACCAGCATGGTAAGCTGATAACCCCGTGCGGTATCCCCCTGACCTAATAAATCTACCAGGGGCAGCATAAATGCAGTTACAATCAGCCCCCCGATCATCGCAAATACAAACCGGTAAGCCTGAATGGAGATACGCTCGCTGGCCTGGGCGCTCATTACGCCTCCAAGCGCGGAGTAGGGAATATTGATAGCCGTGTATGTCAGCATCAGTAAGGCATAAGTAATATATGCGTAAATGAGTTTACCGCTGGCAGTGAAGGTAGAGGGGGAGGTAAACGCCAGTACGCTGGTAAGCGCAAATGGCAGCGCCAGCCAGGCCAGGTAAGGCCGGTAAGCGCCCCACTTAGTGCGCGTGGTATCCGCCAAAGAGCCCATTAACGGATCGGTTACCGCGTCCATGATACGAATGACCAGAAACATGGTACCTACCGCTGCTGCGGGAATGCCCACCACATCGGTGTAGTAAAACGTTAAAAACAGCATGACAGACTGAAAAATAAAATTGCTGGCAGTGTCACCCAGTCCGTATGCGATTTTTTCGCGCGCACTTACCATTTAAGACATACCGCCGTTATTCTTCCTGTACCGCTGTGTAAATACATCGCTCGGCAAGCATTGCCTGTAATGCAATTGCACTTTGTTTTAAGAAACGTTGTTGGGAGTCGTAGTCGACATACACAATGCCGAACCGCTTTGTGTAGCCCAGTGCCCATTCAAAATTATCCAGCAGGCTCCATACAAAATAGCCCGTAATATTCACGCCGGCTACTGCTGCATTATTTACCGCATCCATATGCGCTTGCAAATAAGCAATGCGCTGGTAGTCAGCTACTTTGCCATCAATCAATGTATCATCACAAGCCATGCCGTTTTCGGTAATCAGTACCGGTGGTAACACATAGTCTTCATGCAGCCGTATTAGCAAATCTGTCAGACCCTGCGGAAACACTTCCCATCCCATTGCTGATGTGGGGCTGTTGCTCGGCGCCTCTAACCGGCGAAAACCATGTGTCTGGTCATAACAGACCCGGGCCCGGGTATAGTAATTCACCCCCAGATAATCATTAGCAGCACTGATAATTTGCATATCACCGGGTAGAATGTCCGGCCGTTCAATCTCTGGCAGGTCGTCAAGAAGCGCCGGGTATTGCGCAGTTAGCAATGGCTGAATATACCAGTCAGTGTGATGTGCATGAGCCAGCGCCGTTGCAGCTGCATCGGCGTCTGCTGCGCTGGCAGGATAGTAGGGGGTGAAATTTAATACAATTCCAGCCTGTGCTGAGGGGGCCAGACGCCTTATAACGGGCATGGCCAGCCCATGGGCCAGTAACAGATGATGAATTGCTTTTTTCCCGTAAGCACGCTCGGCTTTGCCGGGCGCGTGCACCCCGATTTCGTAGCCCAAGTATGCACTGCAAAATGGCTCGTTGAGGGTTGCGTAAGAATACACCCGATCGCCGAAGGCCTTTGTCACAACCTCTGTGTAGCGGGCAAATTCATAGGCAGTCTCGCGGTTAAGCCAGCCGCCGCGATCTTCAAGGTACTGCGGCAAATCCCAGTGATAAAGGGTCACATAAGCCCGAATGTTGTGGGCGTGCAAAAAATCCAGAATACCAATGTAAAAATCGATACCTTGCTGGTTAACGCTGCCATCGGCGCGCATGATACGCGGCCAGCTGACTGAAAAGCGATAGGCATCCACGTTAAGTGAAGCAATCAGGGATAAATCCTCATGCCAGCGATTAATGTGATCGCAGGCGACTGTCCCATCGCTGTTATCAGCAATCGCACCGGGTTGTTGACAAAATGTGTCCCAAATCGATGCTTCCCGGCTTTCTGCTGCCCCTTCAATCTGAAATGATGAAGTGGCCACGCCGACGGTAAAATCTGGTGATTTGAAGACTGAGCCCTCAGGCACAACTAATTTCATGTTACTCTCTGTAAATACTTCCTGAGCGCTGGCTACTGGCAAAACCGCTTGAGATATTCTTCATGGGGCGGCAGCTTATTGACGGTCCGGCTAATTTGCGTAGTGACCTGATTCAGCAGTGCCTGTAGTTCATCACGGCTCATGGTATTGACAATAGGATGATAAGCCTGAGGCATCAGTCCCTGGCCTATCATGACCTGTTGCCAGGAATCGTCAAACAACTCACTGCCTTCACGAAAAACACGACCAGTTTTAACGAACAGATCAATTCTGTGGCGCAGTGATTCGGGCACATCCATTTGCCGGCAATGACGCCAAAACGGCGTATCCGTGCGGTTGGTCACATGATAATGCAGAATAATGAAATCGCGAATATGCTCGATATCAAAGTCAGCCTGAGTATTGAACTCATTTATGTCTTCCTGCACCACGCCATTGGTTGGGAACATCCGTAAAAAGCGCACGATGCCCTGTTGAATTAAATGAATACTGGTCGATTCCAATGGCTCCAGAAAGCCGCTGGCAAGTCCTAAAGCAAGGCAGTTACGGTTCCACTGTTTGCGTCGTCGGCCTGTTCTGAAATGAATAACCCTGGGATCATTAAGCGGATTACCTTCAACATTATGCAGCAGCTTATCGATGGTTTCATCATCAGACTGATACTGACTGCAATAAACCATGCCGTTGCCTACCCGATGTCGCAATGGAATACGCCATTGCCAACCGGCCTCGTGAGCGATACAACGCGTATAGGGTAGCGGCGCGCTGGTAGTTTCAGTTTGCACCGCTACGGCACTGTCACAGGGCAGCCAGTGAGACCAGTCTTCATACCCGGTATGCATGGCTTTTTCAATTAACAGTCCCTTAAAGCCGGTGCAATCAATGAAAAAGTCACCTTCGATATGCTGACCATTATCCAGATCCAGGCTTTCAATAAAGCCATCAGCAGCGCGCAGATTGACCTTGTCGATTTTAGCATCGATTCTGGTCAGGCCTTCTTTTTCTGACAATTGCCGCAAAAATTTGGCGTAGCTGGTGGCATCAATGTGGTAGGCGTAGTTAAGCCCGTTATTGGGCAGATGGGCAAACTTATTAGCTTCGGCCGCCTGTCGTTCCAGACAGTAATCGCCAAAATCCCCGCTTAAGCCTTCTTTTAGCCCCCTGAGCCAAAAATGTTGAAAGCCGGCAGCCCAACAATCTTTGCCGGTAACGCCAAATGCATGCAGGTAAGTGTGGTCGAGATCTTTCCAGTTCTCAAAATTAATGCCCAGCTTGTAAGTGGCATTCGTCTGCGCCATAAAATCCTGTTCACTGATCTTCAACAGCTTATGAAAAAAGACCAGCGTCGGAATAGTGGCTTCTCCGACACCCACTGTACCGATATCAGAGCTTTCTATCAGCGTGACATCAACATTGTTTTTTAAAACCCGCGTGAGGGCAGCTGCTGCCATCCAGCCGGCAGTGCCGCCACCGGCGATTACCACGCGTGTTTTTCTATTGTCCTGCTTCATCGTAGTCACCTTTTACTGCTTTAAGTGATTGGCCAGCCAGGCTCGGAACTGGCGCTGGGTAGTTTCACTTTGCTCACCCAACGGCCCTTTCATAGCCTCGGGAATATGCTCAAAACGCTGGCTGTCCTGGCCAAACACATAAAAATCAAACATCGATTGCCATGCCTGTCGTTCTTTATCGGGTAACTGGCTTAATGACAATAGTGCGTGATACAACGCATTTTCAGCTCGCCCCAAATGACTTGGTGCATCTCGCCACCAAAAGTTCACGAGCATATTGAGGCTCTGCTGGCCTTCAATATGGTGCCACCACATTGACGGGATAAGTAGTGCATCGCCAGGCTCCAGCTCCACCGTAAATGCATTATCCAGGGCCTCTTTAAAGCGGGGGAACTTGTCATAATCAGGGGCGTGGAAATCTACCAGACTGACAGCCTGGCCGGCCGGGGTAAAGTGCAGTGGGCCGACATACAGATTTTCCACCTCAGCGGGCGGGAATAATGTCACTTTACGGCGCCCTGCGGTGACGCAAATCAGGTTATCCGGTGCATCATAATGTGCCGCAATACGGCTTTTGTTGCCTATCCAAAGCGTGGCCAACGGCTCAGCCTCGTCAAGCGGGATAGGGTTTTCATGGGTGAACCCGGGTAAGCAACTATCGATACTGGTTGAACCCACATAAAGCGAGTCCGCGTCGGGCGAATCCTGGCGTTCAAGTAACATATTCAGCGCCGCCATGAATGGCTGACGCTGACGGGTAAAATTAAAGCCGTTCATCTGTTCATTGTAGAACATCCGGCCCTGATGTTTTGCTGCCAGATGCAAACAGTCTACAACCATACCTTTATCAAACTGACTGAGGTAGTTAACCAACGCCTGGTTTGATTGCGTTGCCGCTTTAACCACCGGCCAGTGCGCCACCAGCCCGCGCATTACCCGTGGCTCATGAAACCCGCGCAGGGTTTGCAGTAACTGGTTATCAGCAGGGCAGGGAACAGAGGGTACCGGTCTCATTACAATGTCGCTTTTTTCTTGCGAATAAGTGTCGACAGTTGTGACATTGAGGCAAGCATCATATAAATTACCTCTAAATCACCATGTGTCTGAAGCTCAGCGATTTCATCGCCAGTCAGACTCCTAAGCACCTCTTCGTTAATCGTGTAGAAACCCGCTAAGCGATGAGTCTCATCCTGATTGAGGTCTACATCCAAAACAAAAGACTCTATGAGCGATAAGGCACTGCAGCGCTCTATAAACTGATCATGCTTGTCCAGGCTTTGGTGTAACGTGCTCAGCACGTTGGCTATATTATCGATGTAATCGGTATTGCCACCATGTGGCAGAAAAATAGGCTGACCTTCATGTTCGTTAATGCGTGAATCATCCATATCTATATGGATTGAAAGAGTAGACTCATCACTTTGATGACGACCAATTAAAAAAGGGCCTTTTTCCACAACAAGGGGTTTGTAGCTTGCACGCCATTGATGGTTTTCAATGTAAAGATTCTCGCCGTTTTCAAATCCCAGTAGCGCTACAAGCTGAAATGCACCATCCGGATTTTTAGCGAACATCAGTGGATAATGTGCCTGGGCATGACGAGCTTCTACAGGATAAACCGGCACGCACATAACATTATGGCCGTGCTGTTCGCCATATGACTCGCGAACCTTAAGGTGCTTGTGATCGACATTATTTAATAAAACATGATGTGGCATTAATAGCTCCGCTCAGCGAACAGTCTGTGATGCTGATATTTTAAGTGCATCAATATATGCACGGTTTGACAGTAAACCGTCGTTTTGTTGTTTTTTTCGTCGCTCATTGGTTTTTAAAAAATGAGCGATTTTTTCATTTTCGTGAGACGCAAGATGTGGCACGGCGCCCGACGCAAAGCCCATCCCACACAAGATATACTGATAGCTTGCCATGGGAAATATTTCATCGCTATACATAAAGTCATATTGGGAAACAGGGCGTTGTTGCCACTGCATCAGCCAGTCATAGAGTTGTGATGAAGCGGTGCTCATATCGCGCATGTCCCGCCAGTAATCACTGTCTTCCCGCTTACTTAAAACATAATGCAATTTAAGAAAGTCGATAATTCTTTGCCACTTTGCCTCGAACGTGTGGTTGTAGTGACGTGATGCCGCTTCGATCGTAGACATTGTCGCGGGTAATTGATTGGCAACGTGGCGAGCGGCTAACTCGATCATAACGAGTGCCGAGGCCTCTAGGGGTTCCAGGAAACCGGCTGAGGTGCCAATAGCAACGCAATTTTTTACCCAGCTTTGTTTTCGATAGCCAGGTGTAAACCGTATTTCGCGTAATTGGTCAGAGCTGACAGATTCCGTGGTCTTATCATTGTTCAGATACCGCAATAAAGTATCAGCTGCCTGGTTTATATCACAATGCTCTGCGCTATGAACGTACCCCACACCTTTGCGCGTTGGCAGTCCGATATCCCAAATCCAACCATGGGGCTGTGCAGTGGAAAGGGTTGTAGAGGCAATGGGGGCGTCACTACGAAGATAGGACGCCTGCGCAGCCAACGCTGTATTGTTCTTGAGAATATCATCGACTCGGTGAAGATCACTCTTATAGTGTTCTCCAATAAGCTTTGCTGCAAACCCAGTACAATCAATAAATAGTTGACCAGAAATATATTGTTGCTTACCCCTTAACCCTCTAATGAAATTATTCTGGTCGGTTTCTACTTGTTCAATGTGTTCAAGTACGTGGATTATTCCCAGCTTTTCAATACAGTGTCGCTTTAGAAAATCTGCAAATTTGGATGCATCGAGATGATAACCATAATTTGCAACAGCTGCGAAAGGAGGAGTTTTCAGTTGTTTAGGTGCCTTAGATTGTCGGCACAAATCCACCTGGGTAGAAAATAAGCTTGCGAAAGGTATCTGTGACGCTCGTTGCTGCCACCAGGCAGTCACGTCGGCCTCAAAAAAACCTACCGGCAGGTCAAAGGGATGATAGTAGGTGTCATCAGGTTCGTTGTTGCGCCAATTGTTGAAACAGGTGCCCTGTTTGAAAGAGACATTGCATTCAAGTAGAAATTCCCGTTCATCTACACCTATGCGCCGCAGCGTATCTCGCATAGTGGGCCAGGTACCTTCTCCGACGCCTAATATATGCACTTCAGGTGACTCTACAAGGGTCACTTCAAGGTTTGGATTGTTAATGACATCATTCTCGGCAGCGATGATTGCAGCAGTAAGCCATCCAGCAGTTCCACCACCAGCAATTACAATCGAATTTACGGATGTTGTACTTTGAGGATTCACTTTTTTCATTTCACCACTGTTTTTTCGTCATTATATCGAACGGATAGTATCAAAAGAAAAGTGTTTAACGTTGATCAAAATGCTAAACCTTACCCGTCTTTAATAAAAGAACGCTGCTGTATCCCTACAACAGCGTTCCCAAGTCCGGCTAAGTTAAGCACTAAGCTTTAGAAAATATAACGTGCACCAATGTTATAACGAGGCTCCACGTCATAGATGCCAATCAACATGTTTGGATGGCGGCCATGGGTACGTTGGTACTCGCCTGTTACATTTATCCCTTCCACGAAAACTTCTAAATCTTCGTTTACCTGATAACGCACGTTCACATCCAACTGGTCATACGCTTCGTTGTAAATTGGGTTGGCCAGGCCATTCCCGTCTGCAGTAGCAGTCAGGAATTTGTCACGCCAGTTCCATGCTGCCCGTGCTTCCCACTTTTCATTCTCATAGAATAAAACAGCGTTGGCCGTATCACTTAATCCCAGCAGAACAAACTGCGTTTCTCGGCTGTAATTATCATATTCAACGTCGCCGTCAACCATGGTGTAGTTTAAAATTACCCCGAAGCCCGTGTCATCAAAGATATGTTGTACAGCAAATTCCCAACCATCAATTGAACGCTTTTCATCTGAATTAACAGCCTGATTAATGCGAATTGGCAATAATGGATCTTCGCCGTCGATACCAACAATCTGACCATTGGCATCAACATAGCCCTGGTCTAAGAAATACTGACGAATAACATCATTACCGGCATTTGCACCCAGTGCATCTACTGCCTCTTGATAACGTGGACCACCAAAAGGAGTCGCAATATCAAACAATGTGTCGGTATAAGAATCCTGACCGATAAAGTTTTCTACTTCTTTATCAAAGTAAGCGACGGACACATAGCTACCTTCGCCGTAATAATATTCTGTGGCTAAATCGATGTTCGTCGATTCAAACGGGTCTAAGTTTGGGTTACCGGCTGTACCGGTTCCTTCCTGCTGGCGGGCAAGTTGATTCACCGTCAGGCCACCCTGGATGTCTCCATAGCCAGGTCGGGTAATTGTTTGGCTATAGGATGCACGAACAAACCAGTCCTCTTTAACCTCCATCTTAAAGTCAACGGAAGGCAGTAAGTGCTCATAACCGCCTTCAAGACTGGTATTGGTATAGCCTTCATCCAGGACGGTAAATTCGTTGGCGCCTGCCCAGGCCAGCCCGGTGATTCGCGGGACCTGTGCAGTAGAGTCAACCGAAGTGTCCTCGTAGCGCAATCCGACAGATAGCCAGGCTGGCATGTCGCTTATCTCGAATTGCATATTTGCCTGCGCGTAAGCTGCCCACTGTTTTTCTTCAACGGTTCTGTCGACCTGATAGTTCGGGTCCATGCAAAGCTCAGTACCACAAGGGCCAAGGTTATCGCCATTAGCCACGGCAATCGCAGATATTGCACTTAAGAAATCCTGCATGCTTGATGCGTAATAGAAAGGTTCAAGATCTTCGCCATTACTTCCCAAAGTATCATCGAAATTACCCGGCAAGTCTTTCTGGATAAATATGTCATCCGGGTATTCTTCCGGCGAACCGTAGCCACCCCATGTATCACGCTGAGCAACTGAATAGGCCGACCGGTTAGTTACTTCTATACCTGAAAGGCCAAAGTCGATACTGGTTACCACGCCTGTATCAAAGTAGTAATTTCCACGAAACTGAAGCTGACTGATATCTGACTTCATGTAGCTATTTCGAAAGGACGTACCTGATGTCAGCATGCGGCTGGGGTTAAGGCCGTCTACACCATCTGCGTAGGTAATATCCATTACCGGGAAATCTTGAGAATAATCAACTTCGGTCAGAACGCGATCAAACTGCACGCCGCTGATCACATTATTGCTGCCCAGATTATCTTGCGGACCTGCTTCTGCCTGAGAGTCGTGATAATCCAGCTCAAGGGTTAAATTATCAGTGGCTAACCACTCGACATTAAACCCAAGCGATTTATTTTCGTTGTAAGAGGCGTAATCGCTGGTGCCCAGACCGATATCGCCTGCACTGCCGGGTTCTCCGCCAGCGCCTGTGCGATCGGCAAAGATAACCGGGCCGACTACTGAGCCAACTTCGTTTGTGCCCTCGGTGTACTCACCGTAAGCGGCAGCACCATTGAACCAGGTAGATAACTGTTGACGCTTTGTACGCGTTTCCAGTTCTGAATACGTGTAGTCAAGTGTAGTGGTTAAGTCATCAGTGGGTGCATATTGCAATGTCAGCTGACCATTGACACGGGTTCGACGGAACTCATCAACGTTATAGGCCAGGTTTTGCGGTATGGCATACACATCATTTGGGCCAGGATAGTTTTCAAAACTTCCATCGCGGGGCAGAGAGTTCCAGTCACCACTGTCACCTCTAAATGGAATCCAGCCATTACCTGTCTCGGCACTGTTTACACCGGCGTCACGATCCTGATAGGCACCCGTTAACTGAATACCGAAAGTATCATCGTTGAATGTTTGGCTAAAGATACCCGAGATCTCAGGGGTAACGGTCGAACCGGTTTCTGTGGAACGATCGATGACGCCTTTCGCACCTACGATGGCCTTCAAACCTGGATTACTTAACGGCTTGGCAGTTACAAGGTTAACCGTGGAACCGATACCACCGGTGGGCTGTGAGGCCAGGCTGGTTTTGTAGACTTCTACCGCAGAAACACCCTCAGAGGCGAGGTTGGCAAAGTCAAAAGAACGCGATGAAGAAGCACTGGTGGCTTCAATATTAGCCGCCGGCATTTGACGGCCGTTGAGTGTGACAAGGTTATAGTCAGGGCCAAAACCGCGCACGGTAATACGGCTACCTTCGCCATTGCTTCTGTCGATGGCTACACCAGTGATACGCTGCAGTGACTCGGCCAGGTTAGTGTCCGGGAACTTGCCGATGTCCTCAGCAGAGATAGCGTCAACCACGCCTGATGCTGCTTTTTTCGTCAGCATTGACTTGGTCAGACTTTCGCGAATACCGCTTACTTCGATAACTTCAAAGTTACCTGCTTCCATTTCCTGATCGTCGGCTTGTGCTTCCTGAGCCACAACCTGGTGCGATAACATTGCACCCATCGCCAGCGACAAACAGGTCGCAAGGCGCGTTTTATTAAATGTAGTCGTTTTCATGTGTTTCCCAGCCTTATTATCAACATCCGCGTATTTTGTAAGCGCTTACAGGTCTTCGCGACCTGCAACAAGTGCTATCAACCCGGGCGCTTGCCAGCTATTTGCTTCGGTAACGATACACACCACCAATACTGTCTGCGGACAAGGGTAAAAGAAAGCGCTTACAAAATTGATATAGCTAACTGTAAGCGCTTTCAGCGTAATGTACGAATATCGAACTTGTAATGCAAGTGTTTTTAAGTTGTTAATCAAAAAATCACTGATACTAAATGTTAAAAAATGTGTAAGAAACAAACTGTAATTGTTCGCCATTTGTACGTTTCAGTGTGTGTTTACATCGCTTAACTATAGTAAAAATCTCTGTTTATCGTTATCTCTTACATTAAATCATCGTTAAAATTTAGTGTGCGGACGGACTGAATTGTTACTTATGTAGGTATTGAATTAAAATGTAAGCGCTTGCATTTTATACCCGTAACTCTATACTGCCCAACAAGCTATTAACAAGTGAAGGGTTGGTGAAAACCGGGTTTGCTACCTAAGTTTTTGCCATATCAGCACTTTCTACCTAACTATAAGGTTTGTTGTATGAGTCATTCATCGCAGGCGACCGCGTCTCAACGACCATCAAACTCACAATTTGCATTGTGGGCGCTAACGTCGTTATTTTTCATGTGGGGTTTTATCACCGCCATGAACGATATTCTCATTCCTCATTTGAAGTCGCTGTTTGCGCTAAGCTACACCAAAGCAATGCTGGTTCAGTTCTGCTTTTTCGGCGCTTATTTTCTGGTTTCTTTGCCCGCCGGTAAGCTGGTAAGTAGAGTGGGCTACCAAAAAGGTATCGGTTACGGCCTGGTCACTGCCGCGGTAGGTTGTGTGATGTTCATTCCATCGGCTTATCTTACCCAATACTGGATGTTTCTGGCATCACTGTTTGTGCTGGCCTCAGGGGTAACGATTCTGCAGGTGGCAGCGAATCCATTGGTGACGGTAATGGGGGATCCAGACACTGCGTCCAGTCGCCTGACCATGACGCAGGGATTTAATTCATTAGGTACAACGGTTGCGCCTATCATTGGCGGCATGTTGCTGTTTTCATCTCATGATGCAATCGAGCCCCAGGTTCAGGCTGATTCTGTTGTTTTGCCCTATCTGGCGCTGGCAGCAATACTGGCGATTATGGCCGCTATTATGGTCAAGATATCGTTGCCCACGCCACAACATGACGAAGTGGAGCTGGCGACCTCAACAGATAGTTCCGTACTGAAACACCGCCATCTTGCTCTGGGTGTGGTTGGCCTGTTTATGTATGTGGGCGCGGAAGTGGCCATTGGTAGCTTTCTGGTTAATTACCTTGGTTTGGAAAATGTCATGGGTATGAGTGAAGCGGAAGCTTCTGCTTATATCGCCTACTATTGGGGAGGCGCCATGGTAGGCAGATTTATTGGCGCAGTCATAATGCAAAAAATCGACCCGGGTAAGCTGCTGGCATTTAACAGCATGTTATCGTGCGCGCTGGTTATTATCTCGGTAATGAGCGACGGCGGTATTGCCATGTGGACAATACTTGCGGTAGGCCTGTGTAATTCAATCATGTTCCCGACTATATTCAGCCTCGCTCTTAAAGGGCTGGGTAATCAGGCTGCTCAGGGATCGGGTATGCTCTGCCTGGCAATCGTGGGCGGCGCTATAGTGCCGTTGTTGCAAGGCGCTTTGGCTGATGCATTTGGTCTGCAGTTATCGTTTTTACTTCCGGTTATTTGTTATATCTATATCGCTTTTTACGGCGTAATAGGGTCGGTGCCGGCAACCACCAAGGAGACATATCAATGAAGCCTGTATTCAAACAATCGCTGAGTCTGATTGCAGCGGCGCTTTTAATTAGCGGGTGTCAGCAACATAAGGCGGACGCGCCAGCCGAGCAAACAGCTTCAACATCAACCACCATGCCGCCGGCTGCCGATACCACGGTACCGGACTACTGGCCACAAATTACCTACGAAACCGAAAACAGTGATGAGGTAGAGTCGCGGGTAGAAAGCTTGTTGGCAGAGATGACCCTGGAGCAGAAAGTTGCTCAGATTATGCAGCCAGAAATACGCGATGTGACAATCCAGGACATGCGCAAATATGGATTTGGGTCATACCTTAATGGCGGCGGCTCTTTTCCTGATGGTAATAAACAGGCGACGTTGAGTGACTGGGTCGCTCTGGCTGACAAGATGTATGAAGCCTCTGTCGATGACTCACTAGATGGCAGCAGTATCCCCACGATGTGGGGAACCGATGCGGTTCACGGGCACAACAATGTTATCGGCGCGACCCTGTTTCCGCACAATATAGGCCTGGGCGCAATGCGTGACCCGGACCTGGTGAAACAAATTGCCACAGTGACCGCCAAAGAGGTGCGAGCCACCGGCATCGACTGGATTTTTGCGCCCACCGTGGCAACCGCCCGTGATGATCGTTGGGGACGGACCTATGAATCTTATTCCGAGGATCCCGACGTTGTTGGGCAGTATGCCCGGGCGATTGTAAGTGGCCTACAGGGTGACATCAGTGATGGCAACATCGATGAGTCTCATGTTATTTCTACCGTCAAACATTTTGTCGGCGATGGCGGTACCGAAGGCGGTGATGATCAGGGCAATAACCTGGTTGATGAGGAAACCTTGTATCGCATTCACGCCCAGGGCTATGTTCACGGTCTCAATGCTGGTGCCCAGTCGGTGATGGCCTCCTTTAACAGCTGGCACGGAAAGAAAATACACGGCAGCAAATACCTGCTGACCAATGTGCTTAAAGAAAAAATGGGATTCGACGGTTTTGTTGTCGGTGACTGGAATGGTCACGGTCAGATTGAAGGCTGTACCAACGAAAGTTGTCCTGACGCCATTAACGCAGGTCTGGATGTTTACATGGTGCCTACTGGCGCCTGGAAGCCGCTTTTCGAAAATACCATTGATCAGGTGAAAAATGGCGTTATTCCGATGGCGCGATTAAATGACGCAGTCCGTCGTGTTTTGCGGGTCAAAGTACGGGTCGGCCTGTTTGACTTACCGTCCCCGGCAAAGCGTTTGTTGTCAGCGAAGAAAGACGTGCTTGGCGCTGATGAACATCGTGCAGTAGCCCGCGAGGCGGTACGCAAATCACTTGTTATGCTTAAAAACCAGGATAATCTGCTACCGCTTGCGCCAGATATGAATGTGCTGGTGGCTGGCGATGCGGCCGATAACATCGGAAAACAATCCGGCGGCTGGACGATCACCTGGCAGGGAACTGGTAATCAAAACAGCGACTTCCCGGGCGCTACGTCTATTTATGCCGGCATTGAGCAAGCGGTGGCCGCAGCCGGCGGTTCAGCTACGCTATCTGAAGATGGCAGCTTTGAGCAAAAACCTGATGTGGCGGTAGTCGTGTTTGGCGAAAACCCATACGCAGAAGGTAATGGCGATCTTTCTAACCTGGAATATCAGCGTGGTGAAAAGTCTGATGTTGCTCTGCTTCGTAAGCTGCAGTCGCAGGGAATTCCGGTGGTTTCTGTCTTTATTACCGGACGTCCGTTGTGGACGAACCCTGAAATTAATGCCAGTGATGCATTCGTAGTAGCCTGGTTGCCTGGATCAGAAGGTCAGGGTGTGGCGGATGTGCTATTTACCGATACCAATGGTGATATTAACTATCCAATGCAGGGCAAATTGTCTTTTTCCTGGCCTGCTAATCCCACGCAAATTGTCAACCGTGGTGACGGTCAGACGGCTCAGTTCGCTTATGGTTATGGTCTGACGTATGACGAGGATGACCCGCTGGATGAGCCTCTGTCAGAAGAAGCCGGCGCCGACGAGAATCTGGTACTCGCCCATCCTGTGTTTGTTCGGAACATTCAGAAGCCATGGCATCTGGAAGTTATCGATGACCAGGGGCAGCATGTGATGACCAGCAACACATTATCAACACCTGGCGCGAAGGTTCGCACTACCGACAGAAATGTCCAGGAAGACACGCTTGAGCTGACGTTCCTGGATAACGCCAATGTGCGCTTTGCCGCCCAGTTCCCGGAAGATTTGAGAGATTACCTTGATAAAAGTGCAGCAGTACAGATGGATGTGCAGTTAGCTGAGGCCAGTGCAAAGATTGATATCAACATGATGTGCGGTGAGCAGTGTGGCGGTACTCTCCCGTTGCAGGATTTTGCTGAACAAACCACTGATTGGCAGACTGTGACTATCCCAACCCGGTGCTTTAAAGAAGCCGGTGTTGCATTTGATCAGGTGTTCTCGGTCATTGGATTTGAGGCCAGCGCGCCGGTTACGCTGAAAGTGTCAAATATTCGTATTGAGCCGACAACAGAACAATCTTTATCATGCCCGGAATAGGCAGCAGCTAAAGTCTGTTAAAAAGCTTCGCTTTGGCGGAGCTTTTTTGTCTCTGAATCCTGTTGTACAGGCTTTTTAACGAATAACAGATGCATGGATTATAGATATCCGTAGAATACAGCGCTTGTTTAATTTCCTACTAAGGCGCTATGGACTCTTCGCGGAACTCTTCAGCACTGACTTCGGGCTTTCCTGTCTTTTTATTTTTCGCCATCATGATGGTCGCAGCAAATTTGCGCGCGCCGTTTACTGGTGTTGCTCCTTTACTGAATGATTTACAGCAAAGTCTGAGCATAAGTGCCAGTACAGCCGGACTAATGATCACACTGCCATTATTGGTTTTTATGGTTGTTTCCCCAACGATTCCGGCGTTGTCCCGGCGCTATGGCATGGAGCGCCTGTTACTTGCCGCGCTGGTGTTTATAGGCGCAGGAATTGCAATACGTTCTCTGGGCGGCCTCGGGTGGCTGTTTTTTGGCACGGTTTTGATTGGGACAGGTATCGCAGCCGGCAATGTATTGCTGCCAGGTGTCGTTAAATCGCGTTTTCCCAATCATATTGCATTGTTGACCTCGGCGTATGTACTGGCGATGGGGATTATGGCAGCTACCTGGTCTGCACTGGTTATTCCGTTGGCGGAAGCAGACTGGGGCAATTGGCAGGTCGCTTTACTGGCCATGCTCATCATGCCAGTGGTTTCCGCTTTGCTCTGGCTCACTCAGTTGAGGGGCAGACGTAAACCGGCCCCGACGACCGCCCACAAGCCGCCAAAGTCAATTTTCAGGGCCTGGCTGACGTGGCAGGTGTGTGGCTTTTTTGCCTGTAACTCTTTTTTGTATTATTCCGTCGTCAGCTGGCTGCCTGCTGTCGTGGGAGAAGCTGGGTTCAGTGACGCAGAGGCTGGCTCTATTCACGGCGTCTTTCAGTTTGCCGGCGCCTTGCCTGGTCTTATTATTGTACCGGCAATGGCGCGCTTGCGGGACCAGCGCGCTTTGAGTGCGAGTATGACAGCCGTAAATCTGGCTGGTTTTGCGGGCATAATGATACTTCCTTCGCTGGCCTATTTATGGGCCGCGTTATTAGGCTTTGGTATCGGGGCGAACTTTATTCTGGCCTTATCATTTTTAGGTTTGCGCGCTCGCACAGGCGATCAGGCTGCATCCTTATCCAGTGCTGCCCAGACCCTGGGTTACTGTGTGGCAGCGGCCGGGCCGTTCGCCCTGGGCGCCATTTACGATTATCTGGGGCAATGGCAACTGGCCTTATGGGTTTGTGTGATTTTCAGTTTGCTGCAAGCCGCACTTGGCACGCGGGTGGGCCGGAATGTATTGTTACCGGCTGACTCAGCAGCCTCATCATGATAAAGCATCCCCCGGGGTGAACCTGCGCGGGATGCTGCCAGTATCTGGAATAACGAATTACTGCCTGGCTGATTATCCATTCCCCGGGCACACATAAGGGTAACCCGCTTCTTGAACTTCCGTTATGATATTAATGGCCTGCGGGCAATTGCGGTTATTGCCGTAGTTATTTTTCACTTTAAGCCAGCCTGGTTACCCGGTGGTTTTGCCGGGGTAGACGTGTTTTTCGTGATCTCCGGCTTTTTGATGACCAGCATCATTTTTCGCGGCTTCGAGCAGTCTTCGTTTAATCTGGTAAAGTTTTACATCGCCAGAGCGAACCGCATTGTTCCGGCGCTGGCGCTGCTATGCATAACAGTCTTGTTATCTGGCTGGTTTATTCTATTTCCCGCCGAGTATGCCCAACTGGGTAAGCATGCCGCTTCAAGTATCGCGTTTGTGTCTAATATCTTGTACTGGCAGGAAGCCGGATATTTTGATGCCGCTTCGCACGAAAAGTGGCTGTTGCACACCTGGTCACTGGCCGTAGAATGGCAGTTCTATCTGCTGTATCCCCTTATTTTGCTTGCCCTTAAGCGGATAGCCGGGCAACAGGCAATGCGGCCGGCTGTTTTGCTGCTGACTGTGGCAGGACTACTTTTCAGCGGTATCACTTCGTCAGTCTGGCCCAGCGCTTCGTATTACCTTTTAACTACCAGGGCATGGGAGCTACTGGCTGGCGGGCTGGTGTGTCTGTTTCCTGTTTCACTAACCCTGGCCCGCGCTAGGTGGGTGGCCTGGACGGGAAGCGCGTTTATAGCAATCGCATACATCATGGTTGATGAGCACAGCCCATGGCCGGGAATATGGGCGCTTTTGCCCGTTGTAGGTACCTGCCTGGTTATTATGGCGGGTGTGCAGGACAGTAAACTTACCAATAACAGGCTGTTTCAGCCTTTGGGTAGGTGGTCTTATTCTATTTATCTGTGGCACTGGCCGCTGGTTGTTTTTGGTTATCGGTATGATCTTCAGTATTGGTGGATACCGGGTATCCTCTTGTCGATATTGTTAGGCTTTCTCAGTTACCGCTTTATTGAAAATATACGCTGGGCACGTATAACAGATCTTACCCATGCCTGGCGAGCCAAGCCGGTGTGGATCGCTGGTTTTGTGGTGATTGCAAGCTCAGCAATAGTCGGTCAGCACGGAGTAAAGGGTCGCTTTTCTGAAGACATTCAGACGTTGATGGCTTCTATGACCGCCAGCCCATACCGGGACAACTGTCATATTGATGAATATGTGGCACCAGATGAGGCCTGTGAATACGAAAACGACAATGTTACCTGGGCAGTATTTGGTGACAGTCACAGCGTAGAGCTGGCCTTTGCTCTGGCACAGCGGCTAGAACCGCTGGAGCAGGGGATCAAGCATTATACGTTTTCAGGCTGTGCGCCATCACTGTTGCAGGAAAACGGCACCAGTCGCTGTACCCGCTGGTATAAGGAAGCGGTCGATAATATTATCAATGATGAGCGGATTACCAGTGTGCTTATCAATCATCGGTATTCATGGTCGTTGTACGGCGACCATGGCCCTGATTATCCGCAGGTGCCGCCAGAAGAAAACCCGGAGCGAACCAGTCGTATTCTTCGTTCATTTGATGCGGCGGTGGAAAAACTGGCCCGCCATAAAAAACAGGTTATTATCATGTATCCGGTGCCAGAAATAGCCAGGTCAGCCCCTCTTCTGGTGGCTAAAGGCTATTTATTTGCCAACCATACCGACACGCTGCAAGGCACAACAATGGCTTATTATAACAAAAGAAATAAAGTGATTTTGCAGCACTTGAACAGCACCGATTACCCGGACAACGTCAGGATGATTCGTCCGACAGATGCGCTATGTAGTGGCGCCGAATGCTACGCTGTAAAAGCGGGTAAAGCGCTGTATTTTGATGACAATCACCCGTCAGTTCACGGTGCAAAAATACTTATTAATCGGTTGCCCTACCGCTGGCTGAAGTCACCGGGTTTGTAACGAAGCGCATTAATAAAGATACTGTTGGCAGGCACGCAGTGGTCAACAGTTGCACCGGCGCCAATTATGGCGGAATCATGGATATGCGCGCCGGCAAGAATCAGTGAGTTAGCGCCTATCCACACATTATCTTCAATTACGACAGGCGCCTTCGATGCGCTGTGTTCGCCCAGAGCCCGGGTACTGATAATCACATTCGGACCAATAAGCACAGATTTACCGATTACAATGTTATGTTCGCCAAGCAGACAACAATTGTGATTGAAAAATACGCCGGCGCCCAAATTGACAGCCGCTGGGGTCTGGCAAAAGAAATCGGGTTCAATAAATACTGGTCCCTCACTTTCAAACAGTTGGGCATACATACGGTTTAGCCGGTTAGGCGGCGTACTCTGCATAGCGGTTTGAATTTGCTGATATTGTTGTTTCACCGCTTTGCTGGCGCAATGGCTGCGATAATAGCGAGTATCGCCATGCCGTTGTTGCAGTTGCACTGTGGGGCTGGTTTGATTATGGTTAATGGCTAACGCTCCAGGCCTTGATTATAAATGAATGGATTATAAGGAAATTGTGTTGTTGCGCCATGGTCGGCCAGCATCAGAACATAATCATAAACTTACCAGTGGCGAGTTCGGTCGTTGGGTACGGGATTATAACCGTGCTTTGTTACATCCGGACAGTCTGCCAGTAGCTCCCCGTGATTTCTGTGACCATTATATTATATCCAGTGCGCTGCGGCGGGCCCGTTTGTCTGCGAGCCTGTATATTAACAGGCCAGCGGACGAATTTAATGCCCTGTTCAATGAAATGGAGATTCCTCGTTACCGTTTGCCAGGAAGATTTAACGCCTGGACCTGGGTATACCTGAATCGGTTGCTATGGATGGCGGGGAGACCCGGGCCTTTTGAGTCTTTCGCTCAGGCGCGCCACAGGATTCGCCTGGCTACGGATGTTTTGCTAACTACCGTGGAGAAACACCGGCGCGTCGTTGTGTTTGCACATGCGCTCACCAATCGGTTTTTGAGTTGGAACTTGCGTAACCAGGGCTGGCAGATGATTGAAAAAGATCATCGGTACTGGGGGATTATCCGGCTACAACAGCCGTCTTTTTAGTGCGTTCAAAATACGAGCCAATAACAGCGGATACCTCTGGGTGAAAAATAATTCTATACAAATTTTAAAATATCGTGGGAATTCCCGACTGAATGTAATGCTGGCATTATTGTTCGCAGCGGTCCTGGTGAGTCTTATTGTCTATTTTGACGACACGGCTCCTGGTGTACATCGGCAGGCGTTTAATTCGTTGAGTCAACGTTTAGAAGATAATGCTGCATACGCCAACTGGCAGTGGCAGTCACAGCAGAAACCGCCCAGGATTATGATGGTGCATTATGATAATCAGGACCGCGAGAAAAGCAGGCAGCCAATACCGATGAGTAGTGCCGGTTATCCCCGTGTAAACCCCGGGGATAGTGGTTGTGACAAGTTATGGCAGCAGCTACTTGATGCGCCCATGCAAGTTGAAGGTTTTCGAATTAAAGGCCGGTATATTCGTGGTGACAGTGATAATGGCGAGGCCATCAATGCATATTGTCGATTTTCTATTAGCACTGGTGACCGATTTAATTATATCATTCGCACCGGCGAGGTCGTACGGTAAAGCAGGATCTGATACTGTCTGAAAAAATAACCATGAATTACAATGCTTGGTTTTTATCAGTCGTTAATCAGGGTAAGTTGTTACTAGCCTGCGACTGAGCAAATTTTATGGGGAAAATGTCTCTTTGAGCGTGCGCTTGACTTGCCCAAACCACCCCCCGTTGTTAAAGTGTGGTGATAATTAACGACGTCTTTGCTGGTGCCTACACACCTCTCCTTACACAGCAACCAGCGTACAGTTACAGGAATTTGCATTTCATGTTTAAAAAGCTTCGGGGCATGTTTTCCAACGATTTGTCCATCGACCTCGGAACAGCTAATACGCTGATCTATGTGAAAGATCAGGGCATAGTGTTAAATGAACCCTCTGTTGTTGCCATTCGTCAAGAGCGAGCCGGCGGACCAAAAAGTGTTGCCGCAGTAGGTGCAGAAGCCAAGCGTATGCTGGGACGGACACCGGGTAACATCCGGGCCATCCGGCCGATGAAAGATGGTGTAATTGCAGACTTTTTCGTTACAGAAAAAATGTTGCAGCACTTTATTAAACAGGTTCATGATAATAACTTTTTGCGGCCCAGCCCGCGTGTTCTGGTATGTGTGCCGTGTGGCTCAACCCAGGTGGAGCGCCGGGCTATTCGTGAATCAGCACTCGGTGCCGGCGCTCGTGAGGTGTACCTGATAGACGAGCCTATGGCAGCAGCAATTGGTGCGGGTCTGCCAGTATCCGAGGCCACCGGCTCTATGGTCGTAGATATTGGTGGCGGTACCACGGAAGTGGCTATCATTTCACTAAATGGCGTGGTTTATTCCTCATCAGTGCGTATTGGTGGTGATAAGTTTGACGAAGCGATTATTAACTATGTTCGCCGTAATTTTGGTTCACTAATCGGAGAAGCCACCGCAGAGCGCATTAAGCACGAAATCGGCGCCGCTTATCCAGGCGAAGAGGTGCGCGAAATCGAGGTGCGCGGCCGTAATCTGGCAGAAGGTGTACCCAGAGGCTTTACTCTGAACTCCAACGAAATACTCGAAGCGTTGCAGGAACCACTGACCGGCATCGTATCAGCAGTCATGGTGGCACTGGAGCAATCCCCGCCAGAGCTGGCGTCTGATATCTCTGAGCGAGGTATGGTGCTGACGGGTGGTGGCGCGCTGCTAAAAGATCTTGATCGGTTACTGATGGAAGAAACCGGTATTCCGGTGGTTATTGCCGATGATCCACTAACCTGTGTGGCACGAGGTGGCGGTAAGGCGTTCGATATGATCGACCTGCACGGCGGCGACCTGTTCACTTACGAATAATCTTAGTCAGGCAGCACGTTTTGTGCTGCCTGTTGGTTTTTAATGGATACCATATTTACCCGTGGCCCGTCACTGAATAACCGACTTGCGCTCGCTCTGACCCTGTCGGTTTTGTTGATCTTTGCGGATCATAAACTTGATGCGTTTCAGTCAACCCGGGTGTACCTCAATTCAATCATGAGCCCCCTACAGTACCTGGCGAATCTGCCCAAGGTGCTATTGAACGAAAGTGCCCAGCGTTTAACCTCTCACCAGGCATTACTGGCCGATAATGAGCGCCTGACTAACCAAAATCTTAAAATGAGCGAGCAGCTGCAGCGATTTAATGTGTTGCAGGCTGAAAATGCAGAATTACGCAAGCTGCTGGAAGTACCGGTAAAGCCTAAAGTGCGTAAAATGGTCGCTGCATTAATGGCGGTTGACAATAATCCTTTCAGCCAGCAAATCATGATCAATAAAGGCGCTATTGACGGCGTTTATTTGTCGCAGGCAGTGCTTGATGACCGTGGTATTGTAGGGCAGGTCATGGAGGTAGGGACAACCAACAGTCGGGTAGTGCTCATCTCAGATGTCACCCACGCCATTCCGGTACGCTCAATGCGTAACAATATTCGTTTTGTGGCAACCGGCAATGGGGCATTCGATGAGTTGTTTTTAGAGCATGTTCCACACAGTGTGGATGTACAGGAAGGCGATGTTCTGGTCTCTTCGGGGCTGGGTCGTGTCTTCCCGGAAGGCTATCCGGTGGCAAAAGTTACCTCGGTGGTCCATGATGAGGGGCGCCCCTTCGCCACTGTCATCGCCCAACCGGTCGCCCGGCTTGATCGCTTAAAGCATTTATTGCTGTTGTGGCCGCAGCAGGAAAAAGACACCCGCGTGGATAACCTGGAATCTGATAACGCTGCTGCGCAGCAGGAGACACAATAAACCATGTTGCCTCGGGCTCGTCACTACTTCATCGCTTCTACCATATTAGTGGCCCTGGTACTGCAAATTATGCCGATGCCTATCCAGGCTGACCTGTACCGTCCTGACTGGGTGATCATCGTGCTGGCTTACTGGACAATGGCTCTTCCCCACAGAGTCAACGTGGGCGTAGCGTTTTTAGTCGGTCTGGCCATGGATATTCTGTTGGGCACTGCGCTGGGCATTCATAGTTTTGCATTGAGCGCCTCAGTGTATGTACTGGCCGCGAATTATCAGCGCCTGCGTAATTACTCTGTGTGGCAGCAGGCGATAATCATAGGTCTGCTGTGCTCGTTATATCACCTGGTATTGTTCTGGTTACAGCATTTGCTTACCGATATTCCATTTCAGTTTGCTTATCTGTGGCCTATTTTCAGCTCCATGATTTTATGGCCGTGGATTTTCTGGTTGCTGCGTAAACTTCGTCGTCAGCTAAATATTACCTGATAAATAAGGCGCTTTTGACCATGACACTGATACTCGCTTCTGCGTCACCCCGGCGAACAGCTTTGTTAGATCAAATTGGGTTTGTCCACCAACAAATGCCCGTCGACATTGATGAATCGCCGCGACCCGGGGAGTCGCCTCAAATCCTCGTCGACAGGCTTGCCACTCAAAAGGCCACCACTGCCTTTGAGAAACTACCGGCACCGATCCGTCAAAATGGTGTGGTCCTGGCCTCTGATACCCTGATTGCTTTTGAAGGCGAAAGTCTGGGTAAGCCAGCTGACGAGTCAGACTGTATGGCGATGTTAAAACGGTTGTCGGGTCAGACTCATCAGGTGCTCACCGCAATCTGCGTACTAAACCAAACACGCCGGGTAACCAAAACCATCACCACTGACGTTTTATTTGCGCCTGTCACCGAGGCTGAAATTAAAACCTACTGGGCCACCGGCGAACCAGCTGATAAAGCAGGCAGCTATGCGATACAGGGAATTGGCGGCCAGTTTGTGAAATCTGTTTCAGGGAGTGTTAGTGCGGTAATTGGTCTGCCATTATATGAAACACGCTGCCTGTTAAACGAATTTGGGGTATATGCATGAGTGGTGAGTTACTGATAAACGTGACGCCTTCGGAATCGCGCGTGGCACTTATAGAAAACGGAATTTTGCAGGAGATCCACGTCGAACGTCACACCAAAAAAGGCCTGGTAGGTAATATGTATCGTGGCAAGGTAAGCCGCGTGTTACCGGGTATGCAGGCAGCATTTGTCGATATAGGACTGGAAAAAGCCGCGTTTTTACATGCATCTGATATTGTCTTGCACAATGAAATTGTCGGTGAAGTTACCGCCAGCCAGCTGCAAAAGCAGGATATCCGCGAGCTGGTTCGCGAAGGGCAGGAAATCGTGGTGCAGGTGGTCAAAGATCCTATCGGTACCAAAGGGGCGCGGCTGACCACAGATATAACAATACCGTCGCGCTATCTGGTATTTATGCCCAGCGTCTCACATGTTGGTGTCTCCCAGCGAATAGAAGATGAAAATGAACGAGAGCGCTTGAAGTCGTTGATGGAAGCATTTTGCAATGAAGAGGGCGGCTTCATTTTGCGAACTGCAGCTGAAGGTGTAAGCAAAACAGAATTGTCTCAGGATGCCGCTTTTTTGCGTCGGCTGTGGAGCAAGATTCAGCAGCGCATGAAAAATAAAAAATCCAATGTGCTGTATGAGGATTTGCCACTGGCCCGCCGTGTAATCCGGGACTTTGTGGGCACAGAACTGGATCGTATACGTATTGACTCAAAGCTGTCATTTCAGGAGCTGGAAGAGTTCACTAAAGAATATGTACCGGAATTGAGCAATAAGCTTGATTATTATCGAGGTGATCGACCGATCTTTGATCTGTACGATGTTGAAAATGAGGTCCAGCGCGCCTTAGAGCGAAGGGTTGACTTAAAGTCAGGTGGTTACCTGATTATTGACCAGACCGAGGCAATGACCACTATCGATATCAATACAGGTGCATTTGTGGGGCATCGCAATCTGGAAGAGACAATTTTCAATACTAATATTGAAGCGACGTTGGCAATTGCCCGACAACTGAGATTGCGCAATCTGGGAGGGATGATTCTTATCGACTTCATCGATATGACTGAACCTGATCATAAACGGCGTGTCTTACATAGTCTGGAAGTGGCAACCAGTAAAGACCGTGCGAAGATAAATATACATGGCTTTACTGCCCTTGGACTCATTGAAATGACCCGCAAGCGTACCCGGGAAAGTCTGGAGCACGTATTGTGTGGCGATTGCCCCGTCTGTAAAGGGCGCGGCACGATGAAAACGATAGAAACCATCTGTTTTGAAATTATGCGGGAGATTGTTCGGGTAAACCGGGCTTACGCGGCCGACAAATTTGTGGTGTATGCGTCCCCTCATGTTGCCGAGGCACTGCTCGGGGAGGAATCGCATATGTTGGCAGAGCTGGAAGTGTTTGTCTCTAAACAGATAAAAGTGCAAACCGAGCCACTGTATAACCAGGATAAGTACGACGTTGTCATGATGTAGACGTCGTGTGGTCAGCGTTATGATGTAAGTGAAAAGGGTTGCGTGGGTAAAAAAACAGAAATAGCAGGTACAGCGTTTAACTGGATAGCAAAAAAGCTATGGCTGGGACTGGCAGTAGTCCTGGTACTTTTTGCAGTACTTCTAAGTGTACTGCGCTATTCGTTACCATACCTGGAAAATAAAAAACCGCTGTTTGAAGCTTACATCAGTGAGCAGTATGGCGTCGATCTGACCATTGGCAGGCTCAAAGCAGACTGGCAGCAAAGTGGGCCTGTTGTGGTACTGGATAACGTGACGCTCAGTCAAAGTGCCTCCTCGCCCATTGCCCTTGACGTAGCCAATATTGCAATTGAAATAAACTTTTGGCAATCATTGGTCAATGCCCAACTTTCCTCTTCTGAATTCAATCTGCAGGGGCTGAATTTAGTTATCGATTCTGACCAGTTAGAAAGTTCTGAGGATAATCGTCGTTTTCCCATCGTTGATGCTTTGAACGATTTATTTTTAGAGCAGCTTGAACGATTCTCCCTGCGTGACGGTAAAGTGACCCTGCTCAGCGCAGCCCGGCCCCAGGTCATTGAGATAAGTGCGCTGTCGTGGCTCAACCGTGATGGCCAGCACCGTGGTGAGGGTGCTTTTCGCATGCAGGAGCTTACCAGCAATGCGGCCTCATTTATTATCAACTTAACGGGTGGCAGGGAAAATCTGCAGGGAACCCTTTACGCCCGGGCCGAGGATTTGGATATATCGCCCTGGGTGAGTGGTAAATTACAAACCCGACGCCCGCTGCAGGAAAGTCGGGCCAATCTCGAAGTCTGGGCGGAAGTAAAAAACAGCGCGATTAGTGGGGTGTTTACACAGCTTCACGAGAGTCGCCTGACCTGGGGCGGTGAAGATAATGTCAGGGTAAGTACAGGTATACATGGCGGTAGCTTTCAGGCATTACCCCGACAGCAGGACTGGTTTTTTCGTATTGATCAGCTGGAAGTAGTATCAAACGGTCAGAGTTTAGTTACCGATATGGTCGGGCAGTGGTCACCTGGCGACAAGCTCATAATGAATACGGTAAAACCTACTCCGGTAAACCCTTTTTTACTGTTGTTGCCGTTATTTACCAGCGATACGGCCGATGACGATGTCCGCGGATTCAAGCCTGCCGGTCAGCTGGCGACATTACAGGTAAAATCAGATTTTGAGAATCTGGCTGTAGCGGCCAAACTTTTAGATGTGAGTTGGCGAGAGCACAATGATCTGCCTGGTGTAGACGCGTTGGATATTGATGTTTTCTGGAGTCATAATCAAGGCGCGTTATCATTGCACGCCAAAGATGCTGAGCTGGAAACCCAGTCATTATTTTCCCGTAACATTTCACTTACTGAAATGCGCGGCGACATTTATATCTATCCGAAATCGCACCACGAACAAAACCAGTGGATGGTGAGCTACGATAACTTGCTAATCCAAACCCCCGAGGTAACGTTAACGCAAAGTCTGCGCTTGAATGTTTCCCAGCCACACCTAAGCCTGTTTACACACGCCGGTGATGTACCGGTGAGCGTTGCAAAACAATTGCTGCCGGCCTCATTAATGGGACAAAGTACCGCTGATTATTTACAACGGGCACTGACCGGAAACGGGCAACTTACTAACACCCGGGTCTTGTGGCACGGCAAACCCGCAAACTTCCCGTTTACTAATAACTCAGGTATTTTTCAGGCTTATACCCAGCTGAAGTCGGCCGACTTTGCCTTCGCCGACACCTGGCCTGCGTTGACGAACGCAGATATGGCTCTGAAGTTTGAAAACGACGGTTTGCACATGCAGGCGACACAGGCCATGTTAGCAGATATAGATGTCAGCGATGTGGATGCGACTATTATGCCGCTGACAGATTCCGCCACCTTGAAGATTGATGCCACTGGCAGCGGTACCGGTCAAGAGCTAGCTGCACTCATGGCACAAAGCGCGTTAGCAGACTCGCTGGGTAAGGTGCTAGGGGAAGAGGTAAAAATTGACGGCCCGGTTACGGCACAACTTCATCTGGCTATTCCCCTCAACAGTCCTGATGTACTGGCCAGGGGAACCGCTTCATTATCTGGTAATCAGGTCACTATTGCGCGAGTAGGTATGGCGCTGAAGAATGTTTCAGGGGATATTACCTTTCTTAATGAAAATATCCGTACCAGCGATATGCAAGGCAGTTTGCTGGGGCAGCCATTAACGCTCGCTTTTAGTAGTGGCAATAATGATGATGGATATAGTGTTGATATCGGGGCGCAGGGTAACTGGAGCCTGGATTCACTGACTGATCAGGTCAGTCCTTCGTTACGCACCTATCTGAGTGGCACCAGTGACTGGCAGGCCAATGTATCTTTGCTGCTGCCCGAAGATGGGTTCAGCTATAACGCGAATATTTATTCCACAATGCAGGGCGTTACGTCGAACCTGCCAACGCCTTTTGCAAAACCCGATGGGACGATCAAGCGACTAGCCATTACCAGTGTGGGTGATGAAAAAGCGTCTACTATTAAAGCGATGTTGGGTGACGATATTGCCTTTGATGGTGTATTGCCGCATCAGGAAATGCAGTTTTCGCGTGCGCATCTGGCCCTGGGAAGCAGCGAATTCAGCGGCCGGGGGATTGGTTTTAGTATATCTGCTGATTTACCGTATATCGACCTTGGTAACTGGTACACGGTAGTCGATGAGCTTATCGGCCAACCGGACCAGCAAGAGGAACAGAGCAACAGTCTGTTGGCAGTGCCCCAGAGGTTATTTATCAGTACGCCGAAGCTTAATGTGGCCGGACAGACGCTTAATAACGTGGATATAGTCGCCAAGCAAAATAACCACAACTGGCTGATGGACGTTGATTCAACTGAGGCGCGGGCCAGCATTCATATTTATGAAGATTTTCTCAACAGAGGTGTCCGGGTTGAAGCCGATTATATAAACCTGCCGCAATGGTCATCGGCTGCGGAATCTTCCTTACCTGCGCTGGACAAGTGGAAGGCGGCCTCGCTGCCGCCGGTTTATGCGCGCTGTAAAACATGTACTCTGTTAGGTAACAACCTGGGTGAAGTTATACTGGATGTGGTCAGAGGCGAACAGGGTATGATTATCCGTCAGCTGAGCGCAGCTAACCGCTATACGCAACTTAAAGCCAGCGGCCGCTGGGATACTCAGTCTCAGACCACATCTTTAAACGGTACATTAAACAGTGACGATGTTGGCCGTATGTTACAGGAGTTGAATATAAACTCAGGGATTAAGGATTCGGCGGCGGCTATCAATTTTGCGCTAAACTGGCCGGATTCACCGATGGATTTTTCTGTGGCACAGTTAAACGGAAATATCGACTGGCGCCTGACCGACGGATATCTGAGCGATCTGAGCGATCAGGGCTCACGGATTTTTACTTTGTTCAGTCTGAACTCACTGGTACGAAAACTTAGCCTGGATTTTCGCGATGTTTTTGCGCAGGGCTTTTTCTATGATGACATGAGCGGCACATTAAAGGTTACCCAGGGAAAAGCCAGCACAAACGATACGATTATTGACGGTGGTGCCGGGGAGATAACTATCAATGGGGTCACCAACCTGGTGGCGCAGAAACTAAATTATGATGTCTCTTTTACACCCAATGTCACCGGTAATTTACCGGTACTGGTTTATTTTCTGGCGTCGCCGCCTACAGCTCTTGCCGCTCTGGCGATCGATCAGGTGTTGACCTCAGCGAAAGTAATCTCCAATGTTAATTATAAGGTAACAGGTACTTGGGACAATCCTGAATTTACGGAAATGGGACGTGATAGCAAAGAGGTCACGCTGCCGGCGCCAACAAAAGACCAAGAAGCGCCAGACCCTTCGTCCCAACCTGACTTAAAAAACTGAATCTGGAGATACAAGATGGTTAACCTGGTCGCGGTACAAATGACGAGCCAGCCGGATATCGATACCAATCTGGCCTTTGTAGAAGAACAACTCAGTCAACTGGATACATCACAGCCTACACTGGTGGTATTACCGGAGTGTTTTGCATTATTCGGTACCCGTGACCGAGAGTTACTGGAGGCGGCGGAGCCCAGATACAGCGGAAAAATTGGTCAGGCTATGCAACGGCTGGCCAGGCAGTTTGGTGTGTATCTGGTAAGTGGAACCTTTCCGCTACAGTCGGAGCAAACCGATAAATTCACTGCATCATGCCTTTTGGTCGGACCGGATGGTGACATTATTGATGAATACAAAAAGATTCATATGTTTGATGTGGCTATTAACGACAATACCGGCAGTTATCAGGAATCAAAGTATACTGAAGCTGGGGATCGTGTTGTGGTCTGCGATACACCACTAGGGCGTATTGGGCTGTCAGTATGTTATGATGTTCGTTTTCCGGGTTTGTTTAATGCTATGGGGGATGTCGATATTTTGGTAGTACCAGCGGCATTTACCCAGCATACTGGCAATGCTCACTGGCACACATTAGTGCGGGCGCGCGCCATAGAAAAACAATGCTACGTGGTGGCCCCCAATCAGACGGGTGAGCATGCTAACGGACGGCAAACTTATGGCCACAGTGTGATTTACTCACCCTGGGGTGACACACTGGCCGAACTGGGTCAGCAAACCGGTATGGCTCAGGCCAGCGTGTCTGTAAAAGACAGAGACGCGCTAAAAGAAAGCATGCCGGTGAGCCAACATAATCAATTCAGGAGCGATTTTGTCAAATAACGTTGCTAGCCATTTACTGACTGACTCGGGACTCGATATTCCCGCGCTGGAAAAAGCGTTGGGTCAGATCCACAGTCACGATACCGATTATGCCGATCTCTACTTTCAGTCGAGTCAACATGAAAGCTGGGTGTTGGAAGACGGCATCATTAAAGAAGGCAGTTATAATATTGAACGGGGTGTTGGCGTCCGGGCGATCAGTGGTGAAAAGACTGGCTTTGCCTATTCAGATGAAATCAGTGAAGATGCACTGAAAAAAGCGTGCAATGCAGCGCGTACCATAGCTCCGGCTGGCGGGAAAATCGCGGTCGCCGGATTTGGTGAACAAGCGTATCCGCAGCGCTATCAACCTGACAATCCTTTACTGGGTATGGAAGAAGCCGAAAAAGTGGCTTTGCTAAAAGCCGTAGACGGCTATGTACGCAAACAAGAACCTGATATTAATCAGGTTGTGGTCAGCTTAACCGGCGTCTACGAAGAAGTGCTGGTGGCTGCCAGTGACGGTACCTTTGCTACGGACATACGCCCGCTTGTCAGACTGAATTGCTCAGTATTGATGGAAAATGGCGATAGGCGCGAACGCGGCGCATCAGGCGCGGGCGGCCGCCATACCTATGCCTTTTTCCAGTCAGATGAAAACGGCCGACCGGCCTTTGAGCAGCTGGCCGATGATGCGTTGCACATGGCTAGAGTCAATATGGAAGCTGTAGCGTCGCCGGCGGGCACCATGCCAGTGGTATTAGGCAGCGGTTGGCCTGGCGTGCTGTTGCATGAGGCCGTGGGCCACGGTTTGGAAGGTGACTTTAATCGTAAAGGCGCATCTACCTTTAGTGGTAAAATGGGCCAGCGCGTAGCAGCGAAAGGCGTAACCATTGTCGATGATGGTACCTTGCAGGATCGTCGTGGGTCTCTATCGGTGGACGATGAAGGTACGCCGACGCAGCGCAACGTACTTATTGAAGATGGCATTTTAACCGGCTACATGCAGGATAAAATGAATGCCCGTTTGATGGGGGTGAAGCCCACTGGTAATGGTCGGCGTGAATCCTTTGCACATTTACCGATGCCGCGTATGACGAATACATTTATGATGGCTGGTCAGTATGATCCCCAGGATATAATCAAGACCATTGATAAGGGCATTTACGCACCAAACTTTGCCGGCGGGCAGGTTGATATTACTTCAGGTAAATTTGTCTTCTCCAGCGCGGAAGCTTATCTGATTGAAAATGGTAAAATCACCGCACCGGTTAAGGGTGCCACGCTTATCGGTAATGGCCCTGAAGTCATGCAAAAAGTCTCTATGATTGGTAACGATGTAGCGCTTGATCGGGGTGTTGGCGTTTGTGGTAAAGATGGCCAGTCGGTTCCGGTGGGCGTAGGACAGCCAACCCTTAAAGTTGACGAGCTGACGGTAGGCGGCACCGCATAATCTGCCGCATTAAAAACACAAAGAAGCCCCGGACACCGGGGCTTTTTGCTATCTGCAAGCGTTACTCAAAAGCGTTATTATTCCGGCTCCATTTGCTCTTTAAGATATTGAAAAAGTTCTCTGTAAGCGCGCGGCGCACTGTTTTTTTCACGCTCTTTTTTTATCTGGCGATGAAGCTGCCGTAATCGTTGTCTGTCCATAGCCGGATATGTTTCAAGCAAAGCCTGAATAGCATCATCGCCACGTTCGATAATATCTTCGCGCGCTTTTTCTATCGCGTGGAAGGCCGCATTAGTTTCCTGATGCTGATGGGCAAGTTTATCCATCGCTTCATTAATAGGTGTGACGTCACGCTGGCGCAATAACTTGCCGATATACTGTATCTGGCGGCGAAAGCCTTCTTTCTTGCGGCTCATTGCACGCGCCTGCATCACGGCTTCCTCTAGCTGCTCATCCATGGGGATAGTCTGTAGATGGGCCGGTGAAAGATTTATAAGTGCCAGGCCTTTTTTCTGCAGCTGCGCAGACTGACGTTTAAGCTCGGTTTTACTTAACGGCTCTCCTGCCGCGTCATACTGTGTATCATCAAAAACGGAATCTTCCGGGGAATGATGCTTATGGTCGCTCATCGGTATCTCTAAGTGTTACACTGATAATAATTATAATTGTGACACACAACTTCGGGATAGCGAAACTGACTATGCAAATTGACCAGCAAATCGCAGAAATACAGAATATTGTTGATGACGTACTGACAATGGCAAAGGCAAAAGGTGCCACTGAGGCAGAAGCCAGCATGTCGAAAGTTCAGGGTATTGCGGTTTCATCCCGGATGAAAGAAGTTGAAAACGTAGAATTCACCAATGATGGCGGCCTTGGCATCAGTGTGTATGTCGGAAAACACAAAGGTAGCGCCTCTACCGCCGACTTAAGTAAAGCAGCCCTGGCGCTAACGGTGGAAAAGGCCATCGACATCGCTCGCTACACCAGTGAAGACCCTTGTACGGGACTGGCTGATGCAGCACTGATGGCCACAGAATTTCCTGATTTAGAACTTTACCATCCGCAGGAGCTTGACCCTGAGCAGGCGATGAAAATTGCCATTGAAGCTGAAACAGCAGCGCTGGACTATGATGAGCGTATCGTTAATTCTGACGGAGCAGGTTATAACGCGAATCAGGGGATCCGGGTTTACGGCAATACACATGGGATCAATGCTGGCTATCCCAGCAGCCGTTATAGTCTCAGCTGTATGACCATTGCTGCGAAAGATGACGACATGCAACGGGATTATGCATATACCGTCAGTCGTCGACCTGACGGTTTAAAAAGTGCGCATTCGGTGGGCCAGGAAGCCGCAGAGAATACAGTTTCACGACTGGGCTCCCGCAAAATTAATACAGCTAATGTGCCAGTGTTATTGGATAAAGATGTAGCGTCCTCTCTATTTGGCCATTATGTGAGTGCGATCAGCGGTGGCAACCTCTACCGCCGCTCCAGCTTTTTGCTGGACAAACTGGGCGCGCAGGTTTTTCCTGGCTGGTTGAATATTCAGGAGTTACCTCATCTTAAAGGCGGTCTGGCCAGCTCCAGTTTTGATGCTGAGGGCGTAGCAACTAAAGATCTTCATGTGGTGGAAAATGGCAAACTGTCGCAGTATCTTTATACCACTTATTCAGCCCGCAAAATGGGGCAAACGCCGACGGGTCATGCTGGTGGAATCCACAACTGGATTATCGGAGATACGGGGCACACCGATAAAGCGCTGCTGGAAGAAATGGGCACGGGCTTATTGGTCACAGAGTTAATGGGACAGGGCGTGAGTGTTGTTACCGGCGATTATTCTCGTGGTGCTGCAGGTTATTGGGTGGAAAATGGTGTGATTCAGTATCCCGTGCACGAGGTAACTATTGCCGGTAATTTAAAAGATATGTTCGCTAATATCCGGGCGATTGGCAAAGACCGGGATGTGCGCGGTGGCGTTCAGACCGGCTCTGTGCTTATCGATAATATGAAGATCGCAGGTAGCTGATAATGCGACGTTAACAGCGCAGTCTATACTGCGCTGTTTGATTGCTTTGTAATCGTCTCAATCTTTGTCCACACTGCTTCGGCTTCAGCGGTTAACGCTGAATAGGTTTTAATATCGCCTTTGCGTTGTGCATGCATCGCTTTTTCCAGCAAAGCGGCATGTTGTTTACGTAACTTCTTTGTCGGATCCTGTTTAAATAACCCAAACATAGTCTTCTCCTCATCGCGTCGGCATTTATCTGAAGTTTACGCACCCTGACCAGCCAGGGTCCATTTATTCCGCGTGACAAATTTCTAATACAAAGCACCGTCGCATCATCATCATGCAGCAAACGGAGCAGCAAGTGACCTTTCGCCGTGCCATAAAAAAACCCTTCGAAGACAAGTAGCCTGCGAAGGGTTAGTATCTGTACTGATGATGTCTGGTTAACCGTCTACAGAACCACAAAAGCGATAACCTTCACCGTGGATGGTAACAATCAACTCTTCGTCACTTGGCTCAGACTCAAAATGCTTACGAATACGACGAATGGTTACATCAACTGTTCTATCGTTGGGGCGAAGCTCTCGACCGGTCATTTCCATTATCAGCTGCTCGCGGGTAAGAATTTTACCCGGGTTGCTCAAAAACAAATGCAGTGCCCGGAACTCGCTGCGCGGTAAGCGGAATTCTTTGCCATTAGGCGAGATAAGAGAGCGGCTGTCTCCATCGAGCGTCCAGCCATTAAAGTTAACACGACTGGGCAGATCATCATCTTCAGCAGCATTGGTGGTACGCGTGAGAAGATTGCGGGCACGAATAGTCAATTCACGAGGATTAAAAGGTTTTGTCAGATAATCATCTGCACCAATTTCCAGACCAAGAATACGGTCAACATCGTTGTCTCTGCCGGTCAGGAAAATGAGACCTACATTTTTGCGATCACGCACTTCCCGGGCCAGAATCAAGCCGTTCTTACCAGGCAGGTTAATATCCATGATGACCAGATTGATGGAGTGATTCTCGAAAAAATCATGCATTTGGTCGCCATTTTCGGCTTCAAGAACGTTATAGCCTTCAGCTTCAAACAAGCTTTTGAGGGTGGTACGGGTGACCACTTCATCTTCAACAATTAATACATTTGGCGTCTGCATGATGTTTCGCACTCTTTTACAATCGGTTAAAGCAATATTTTGGTTTAAGTGTATTATTCGTTACTTTCTTTTCAAGGTTGTTACGAATAAAACCTGACCTACGGTATAAGGGTTTGTAACAAAATTACAAGCCCGTGATGCTGCCTAATTTTTTTCAATCCCGGCAGATGCCGGTTCGACAGGAAAAACTATCAGAAATTCCACACCATGGCCTTCTTCACTGGACAGGGTGATTGATCCGTTGAGCACCTGGGTCACAAGGTTATACACTAAGTGCATACCCAGACCAGAGCCGCCCTCTCCTCGTCGGGTAGTAACAAAGGGCTCAAATATACGCTTGCGTATGTCATCCGCAATACCTTTGCCATTATCTTTATACACCAGCTTAAGCATGCTGGACGTCATCAGATCAACCGTTATGTCTATGGTACCGCTATCCGTATCTTCAAAGCCATGGATTACGGAGTTAACAATCAGGTTGATCAGAATCTGGTTTATCGGGCCTGCTTTTGTCTCAACGTGTAAGGTAGGGTCGCAGTGAACGTTGATTTTATGATGATGCTTTTTAAGCTGGGGCCTCAGCGAGACTAGTATCTCATTAATTAACTGTGAAACGCAAAAAGTTCGACTGTTTTCTGCCGTTTGGTCCACTGCCACCTGTTTGAAGCTGGAAATCAACTCAGCAGCCCGATTCAGGTTTCTGTAAATGATATTCAGATTTTCCTGACTGTCGCGTAAAAAACGGTCTAGGGAACTGGCTTTCAGCGTACGACTGTCAAAGTTCTGCTGAATAGTAACAATCTGGTCCAGCATCATGGTTGAAGCTGTTACGCCTAGCCCAATAGGTGTGTTTACTTCATGGGCCACACCGGCAACCATATCTCCCAATGATGACATTTTTTCATTTTCTACAATCTGTCGCTGGTACTGATGTAATTTTTCCAGGGTTTGAATCAGTTCCTGGTTGGCTTCTTTTAATGCCACAGTCCGCTGGCTTACAATATCTTCCAGGCTGGCATTTAACGCACGGTGCTGTTCTTCTGTTTCACGTTGTTTTTGTACATGGTCCTGCATTCTTGCCAGCAAGACGTTCACCGCATCAGTGAGAATGTTTAGTTCGCGAATGCTGGAAGAGGGAGTGCGGGCCGAATAATCCCGTACGCGCGATGTACTTTGAAGAAAATCTGCCAGCGCTTCGATGGGTTTTGTCAGCAGACTTTGAAAGCGCAGTGCCAGAATAAACGTCAAAACCATCATCACCAGTAACACGGCTAAATTTAATAAAATAGCCTGGGTGACCAGGTGATTGAACTGAACCGCCGAGGCACTTAGGTAAATGTAACCGGCATAACGATTATTGAACATAACCGGGCGGGCAAATTCGATAACGCTATCTCCTATAACCGGGGCGTTAAATAAATCTATCCGACCTGATTGATCTTGAATTGGAGGTTCACCCTCCCTGTGATAGCTGGCAAGAAAACTGAGATTGTTATCGCGATTGGGGTTCAGCCAATAGGCATGCACGTGGGTAACAATATCTACCTGAGCCATAGTGTCAAGATGCCGCACTGTGGCCGTATCGTCTCCGCGCGCAATATCCATTGCCGCATTCTGACCAATAATATCGGCCAGCATAACAACCGTTTCCTTCAGATCATCACGATAGGCGTTAATTTGTAAAGACAGCGATAAGCCGGTAGATATAACCAGCGTAGTGGTGGCAATTGCCATGATTACCCACAGAAAAAGACTACGTATGGAAAGCCGTGCCGGTGAGGCTGTCATTACTCTTTGATAAACCGTTCGTTAGTTGAAACCAGCGGATGTATCTATAGTGGCTCAAGAATCAGGAAAAAGAAAGCGCAGCAACAAAGCTGCGCTTTTCAGTTTAGGGTTTAAGTGACTGATACAAATTACTATATTCGTCCGCGGCAGTCTGCCAGGTAAATCGTGTCTGCATAGCGCGTTTCTGCATAGCTTTAAAACGCTTAGGGTGTTCATAATAAAACAGCAGAGCCCGACGGATACAGGCTAGCAACGCGTCCGAAGAAGGCGCGTCAAACACAAAGCCAGTGGCATTTTGCGCGTCCTGTAACGGATCGTTTACCGTGTCTTTTAATCCGCCTACGGCACGGACGATGGGAATCGTACCATAAGCCAGACTGTACATTTGATTCAGCCCACAGGGTTCAAACTGTGAAGGCATCAGGAAAAAGTCTGAGCCTGCTTCAACCAGATGCGCGTGCTCTGTGCTAAATCCATTAATAAAGGCGAACTGATCAGGGTGATTCTGCGCATACTCGTTCAGATCCATACAGACCCCCGGATCGCCGGTACCGACAATGACCATCTGAATATTATGATCCATCAAATCGTCGAGTACTGGTAGCAGGTAACCAAATCCTTTTTGTTCTGTAAGCCGGCAAACCATACCGAGCACAGGTACATCTGACTTTTCAGGTAAGCCGGCATTTTTTTGCAGGACGGCCTTACAGCGTGATTTGGGCAGTAAATTTTCACTGTCGAAATTTTCCGGCAGAAATGCGTCAGTAGCCGGATTCCATTGCTCGTAATCACAACCGTTAAGAATCCCTGATAAATCCTGCTGACGCTGTACCAGACGATCATGGAGACCATGACTACCCAGATTGGTTAGCAGTTCTTCGGCGTAGTTAGGGCTGACGGTAGTAATTTTGTCCGCAAATTCAATGCCGCTTTGTAGCATATTGATGTAGCCACCGTGAACCTGGCTGAGAATAGCCGGATGATGGTGTAAAAAAGGGATGTCATCCAGCTTCTCCACCCCCTGAAATGCGGCGTTATGTATAGTGAATACTGTACGGGTACTATCAAAGTAGCCGCTTGTATCATTGCGTAACAAAAAAGGTAAGATAGCTGTGTGCCAGTCATGGCAGTGCACAATGTCAGGTGCCAGCTCTAAAGCTTGCATTGCCATCAGTGCCGCACCACAGAAAAAGCAGAAGCGTTCGCTATTATCTTTGTATGCTTCATACGCATTGCTGTATAACCCGTCGCGGTCAAAATACGCCGGGTAATCAATAAAATGAATGTCAATATCATTCCAGCTTAACTGCCGTACGGTGAAATGGTAAACCCGGCCTTGTGCAAATAACGCTTGCGCGGGCAGGGCTTCGGCCAGTTTATATTGTTGTGCAATACTCTTGTAATAGGGCATGACGATGCTGACATCATGGCCGGCTTCTTTTAACGCAAGAGGAAGTGCTTTGCCCACATCGGCCAAACCACCGGTTTTTACCAGCTCTTCCACTTCAGATATCGCAAATACTATTTTCATCTGGCGAGACTCCATGTTTTGTCTGCGTTTTGCAGGCAAAATCAAAGAATGCTGAGTGTTGCGTCAGCAACCTGTAAAGGGTGTGGGTAAAAACTTACCACACCCGAGGGTTATCCGCCATCAGGCCAGAGCAAGATAGACTGAAAACTGGGAAGTTTGTGCCAGGGTGCGTACCTGCGTAAAGCTGTTATCCAATAGCCCCGGGTAGGGCAGGAATCGATTTGCCACCATATGCATTGAACCTCTGGATACCAGGACTCGTTTGGCATCACTGATGAAACGCCGGGTCACACTATAGTCTGTTTTGATGCCGGTGTGAAAAGGCGGGTTAGTAACAATATGATCAAATTTTCTATCCACCCCGTGCAGGCCATTAGCCGCTATCAGTGCAGCAGTCTGATCGTTGCTGGCCAGGGTTCGGGCTGCGCAAAAAAGAGCCAGAGCGTTGACATCCAGCATAGTCAGATTCAAATGAGGATATTGTTTTTGAAGGTACGTTCCAATCACCCCGGCGCCACAAGCAAAATCGAGTATTCCACCTCTTAGCGTAGAAGGTAGTTTTTCCAGTAACAGCCGCGTACCTGCATCCAGATCCCTGTAACTGAAGACACCTGGCATAGACGTGACTTGCCACGCGTTATTGTCCAGTTCATAGGTTTGAGTATCCAGCCAGTCCTGCACAGAAAACTCGACCGGGCTTTCCACTTCTGTGCATAACAAGCTGCAATGCCGGGCTGAATCGACCTTTGTAGTATGACCTAATTTGGCTGCGAGTTTGCCAGCACTCTTTATCCCGCCTTTGTTTTCTCCTACCACATAAATCTGGCCATTGTCGTTAAGTAGTGAGGCGGCCATATTTAGCAGCATGGAGAGGTGAGCTTTGGCTTTGGGTAAGTAAATCATGATACGGGAATAGCGCTTTTCACCCCCCAGGAAAGGGGCAAAGATATGCATATGTTTACTGACTTTCTGCTCTACAGAAAAGCCCATGGGTCGGGCTGCCACATCACGGCTATCCAGCTCATGGGACTGAATGACCTTGGCGCTTTCTGAAAAAACATCAAAATATTGATGTAAAAAGTCCATGGGGATGTCACTGACCAGGTCCCCAAAGTATGCATCTGCCGGATTAATAATCAGCCACTGGCCGTCTTCAAAAATCGACAGATTGCGTTCCAGTAACTGGCTTTGTGGTGATAACATCAACTTACACGCTCATAGATTAAGTCCCATACACCGTGACCAAGTTTCTGACCGCGGGTCTCAAACTTAGTGATGGGGCGATAGTCGGGACGTGGAACATAATCACCTTCAGCTGCAGTATTTTTGTAGCCCTGCTCGTTATTCATCACTTCTGCCATGTGCTGGGCGTAGTTTTCCCAATCTGTAGCCATATGAAAATGACCACCCACCGCTAATTTACTACGCACAGTTTGAGCAAATTCGGATTGGACAATACGACGCTTGTGGTGACGCTTTTTGTGCCAGGGGTCAGGAAAATACAGCTGAAGACGGTCCAGACCGCCATCGGGTAGCATGTGGTTAAATACTTCAACCGCGTCATGTTCCATAACCCGCAGATTGGTCAGGCCCTGTTCGCCAGCCTCAGCCAGGCAGGCACCAACCCCCGGTCTGTGTACTTCAATGCCGATAAAGTTCTTGTCAGGCGCGTTGGCGGCCATTTCCACCAGAGATTTACCCATACCAAAGCCAATTTCAAGTATGACAGGCGCGCTGCGGCCGAAAACCGCTTCAAGATTTAGCAACTGCCCGGTGTACTCAATACCCATAGTAGGCCAAAATGCTTCCAGTGCTCTGGCCTGGGCGTTTGTTGTACGGCCTTCACGCTTAACAAAACTTTTTACTTTGCTGACATAAACGCCAGCGGCTTCTGCCTCTTCCTGACTCTTATACTGACCCATACCGACACTCTACGACGCTGATTATATATGATGTCGCGCATTATCCAGCCTATCTGCAACATTGCAATCAATTAGCGGTGCGCCTGTACCATTTTACACTGATTTACTCAAAATTTGTTGTAATGCAGATACGATGTCATCAGGTTTTTCCAGCAGCATCATGTGTGCGGCTTCTTCTACCGGGTACAATGTACAGTCGTTGAGCTGTGCCGCAACAGCTGTCAGTACCTCAAATGAGGCAATCAGATCGTTTCGGGCGGCGATTATATTGGTTCGAAAAGGGGCTTTTCTTAACGGAGCGACGAGATCTTCTCTGGGAGTAGTGGACTCAGTGTGGGCAATAAGTGTTCCTTTGCCCAGATCGTCTCCCATATCAGCCACTGTACCGGCCACATCCTCGCGCCCCAGCGCATCCGGGTGCACAAAGTTTTTTATGTAGTTGGGGCTGGACGGTTTAAACGGTCCGTTTTTCAAAACCGCAAGTAGCTGCTTGCGGCGTTTTAGTTCCTCTATGCCAAGTCCCTGAGGGTTATAACCAATTAATGTTAATGAGGCCACGTAACGGGGGTTTTCCAGCGCCCATTTACTGGCGATATACCCCCCCATGGAAAAGCCCACCAGGTGGACCTTTTCATCATCCACCTGCCGATCACCGGTCAGTGCCAGCATGTCATCCAGGCTCGTGGCCCACTGCAAGGGAACATAACGACGCTTTGCTAAAGACAGCTGCTTCCAGACCGGCAGCCAGATTCGCTCATCGCAAAGGGTTCCGGGTAAAAATAATACCGGTTCATTGAACACCAGACACTCCGTTTATCCTGACACATATCGCTGGCATGGTATCATACCCGCTATTTAAATCAGCGATACAGGTTTTTGCGTTCAATGAGCACCACATTTGCAGACAGAGTACTGGCCTGGTTTGATAAGCACGGGCGTAAACATCTGCCCTGGCAACAAGATGTCACTCCTTATAAGGTCTGGGTTTCTGAAATAATGTTACAGCAGACGCAGGTAACCACGGTAATTCCTTACTTTATCCGCTTCATGGAGAGCTTTCCGGATGTACAGGCATTGGCGTGCGCGGATCCCGATGAAGTGCTACATCACTGGACCGGTCTGGGGTATTACGCCCGGGCCCGCAATCTTCATAACGCTGCCAAAACGATTGTGAATGACTATAACGGCGTATTTCCGGACCAATTAGAACAGGTAATGGCGTTGCCGGGCATCGGTCGATCCACAGCCGGTGCAGTGTTGTCCCTGGCCAATGGTCAGCAGCATCCAATACTTGATGGTAACGTAAAGCGCGTACTGGCGCGTTATTACGCAATCGACGGCTGGCCGGGTAAAAAGCCCGTTGAGAATACATTGTGGGAGTATGCCCAGCGTAATACGCCGCACACCCGATGTGGAGAATATACCCAGGCGATGATGGACCTGGGGGCGACGATATGCACCCGATCCAGGCCTGCTTGCGACAGTTGCCCGCTACAAAATGATTGTCTGGCGTTTGCCCAGGGCCGGCAGGCTGAATTTCCGGGAAAAAAACCGAAAAAAACGCTGCCGGTGAAAACCGTTAATATGTTCGTTATTATGAATGGCCCATCCATAATGTTGATACAGCGACCCGCCACTGGATTGTGGGGTGGTCTTTACGGGTTTCTGGAAAGTGACGATGATCACAATAAGGTGGCAAGCCAATTAGGAATTGAAAGTTTTCAGCTGGAAACGCTATCTTCTTTCAGGCATACATTCAGTCACTTCCATTTGGATATTTCACCGTTTGTTATTATCAGCGACAGCAGCAAAGTGCGCGAAGTCGCAGAGGACCGTCAGGTAAAATGGTTTCATTTACACGAGCCCATTGAAGTTGGCCTGGCCGCCCCGACAAAAAAAATTATCAGTCATATTCAAACCATGCTGTAATGCATTTACAGCCAGTGAGGAAACATAATGAGCAGAACAGTATATTGCCAGAAACTGGAAAAAGATGCCGAAGGCATGGATTTTCAGCTCTATCCGGGAGAGTTAGGTAAACGCATTTATGACAACATCTCGAAAGAGGCGTGGGCCGAATGGCAAAAAAAGCAAACGATGTTGATAAATGAAAACAAGCTCAATATGATGGAGCCAACTGCCAGAAAGTTCTTAGAAGAACAAATGGTGGGGTATTTGTTTGAAGGACAGGAACCGACCATTGAAGGCTATGTTCCGCCTGAAAAATAAGCAAAACAAACTAATTTGCGCAAAGTCTGTGCAAACAGTAAAAGTTTTTAAAAAAGGTGTTGACTTGGAAGGCTGAAATCCGTTTAATACGCACCCACAGCGAGAGAGGCAGTCAACGCCCAAACGCTAAACAGTTTTGCCTCGATAGCTCAGTTGGTAGAGCAGCGGATTGAAAATCCGCGTGTCCCTGGTTCGATTCCGGGTCGAGGCACCATTATTCTAAGCCCTGCACGCAAGTGCGGGGCTTTTTTGTTCCTACTATCCTATTTCTTTCCTAGAAAAAGTTCGCTCCAAACGGAGGCGACACTTTTACCGATAGCACAAACAAAAAAACCGCGTTTGCACGCGGTCTTTGAGAAGCAAGTGCGTCAACACTTACTTCGATAAGCAAATCTCACCAGATTTAGGGTTAATTTAGCCCAACGGTTTCTTTTTGTCCATAGTTAGGACAAAGGAAGCTATTTGTTTGTTGCGCGGTTGTCGAAAATTTATTGGTAGCAGCTTCACGCATAGACCACTACGCCGAAGAATCGGGGTACAACGAGCCCACATCGATACTTTCCAGGGTACTGGCGAAGGCGCCATACTTTCCCCGATGTAGCGATGACAAAACGGCTAAGTGGGTTCGGCCAAGGGAATACGCCGTTCGCCAGCCATACATACAGGTCAATCCTCAAGCCATGACTTCCTGGCTTATTTTCGATTTGGATGAAGGTTGCTCAAACCCACTTATATGGGAAGAACGTGGTGTTCCCGAACCAAATATCGTCGTCCGGAATAAGCACGATTTAAAGTGCCACCTCTTTTACGCCATTAAGCCCGTGTGTACGTCAGATAAAGCTCGCCGAGGCCCTCAAAAGTATCTCAAAGCAGTGTATAACGCACTTAGAGATAAACTGGGTGCAGATATAGCCTACAGCGGTCCTGTGGCAAAAACACCAGGTCATCCAGACTGGCAAACCTGGCCAATCCACAATCAGGAATATGAGTTAGACGAACTTGCTGAAGGGTTAGATCTAACCTGGAGGAAGCCGTGGGAAAAAGATAGCTTTGATGTTCACTCGAATACCGAATCCCGACACTGCTTACTGTTTCATACAATACGACAGTACGCCTATTCGATAGTCACCAAGTATCGTGAGGGAAAGAGCTATAACTCTTTTTATCGCAAAGTAGAAGAATATGCGGAGTCTCACAATAATTTCGTTAAAAAAGGGTTCTCTTCTAATCTTACCTTTAGCCAAGTAAAGGCGACAGTAAAATCAGTGTCCCGCTGGGTCTGGGAACATTATACAGGTAGCGGACGCAAGACCGGTCAGATGAATCTCCGTCACCGAAAAGATCTTAGCGTAAGCGAAAAACAGCGACTGTCTTCCCTGCGAACAAATAGCCTTCGAAAAGAAAGAACGGAAGATAAGATTCGTAGAGCAATAAAAGCTCTTGAGAGTTCAGGTAAAAAACTAACCCTCACAGCTGTCTCTCAGACAGCGAGAATCACACGCCAGACAGTTGCCAAGTATAGATATATATTCTCTCGCCTACAGTCGGTAAAAATAATACCGATGAAAAATATCCTGATGAAAAGTGTTAACTACGCTACACATCAGATAGCTGCACTAGCGCGTTGTGAAATTGTTAGCTTTCCAATAATGAAAAAGGGTATTGAAACTAAGCCAATCAACACGTCCTAGTTTTGGAATTTTTAGAGCGAAGTGAACGTGGAGTTATCGGATTTTCTTAGCTTCATGAGTAAAAGTATTAGAAATCTATTTGGAGATGTTGTTAATCTGAATTCTTACTAATAAAGAAAAGGGACTTGCTGTGTTTGGAAAGAAAAAAGTCGTACCTGAAAAAGTGCACCAAAGCCGTTGGAACATATATAGTTCGAATGGCACGCTCAAAGATAACGTCAATGGAGTGAAGTTTGACCTGGAATCTCTTTACGGGGCGTTTGAAAGTGGAAATCTATCGTTATGGACGGACGAGCAATATCTGACAACCCTTAAGGTATCCGAAGCAGAATTCAGGCTATTAGTAAAAAGAGATGGGTTGAACAATTGTAATGATCATCAGCCTCTTGAATTATTGCAAGTTTTTACTGCGCGCAATGGCACCGAATTTTTCTTTGAGGGGGGCGAATTATGCATCTTACGACATGCTATTCATACTGACAGTCTGAAACTCATTGAAGAAGAGGAATTTTTGAAGATAAGACAAGGCGATAAGACACTCGCATCGTTTGATACGGCCCAGGCAGCGGATCTCAAGCAAGATTTCGAAATATCGTTCCCCCTGAGAGACGCAGCTTAATTTAACGAGTGGTGCACTTCGGGGTTGAATCCGCGGTTACTGAAAATCAAACTCATTCTTTGATGAAACTCCATATGAATATAACACCCACATAAGGGGCAGTAACGCATGGGCTAAAATCCGAGCGAAGCGACAGAGGCCATGCGTTACTGTACAAGGGAGCTTGCGAGTGACTTAATGTGATTGTTATATTTTTTGCGGCCTAGCTTAAAAAGTCAGAAGCCAAACTTCTAGATATATTGTCACCGTAACCATCAGCGACAAAGTTTTCCGGATTTGGAAGTATTTGCGAAGCAAGGGACCTATTTCCTAGCGAAGCTAATGTACATGAAAGAGCAAATTTGTATGTTGGTAAATCTGATACATCATTGAGAGGCTTATTTAGAATAAAGCCGTCATCAGTTTCTACCAAGTGGTCCAAAATGCTCTCGTGTCCGGAGTTCTGCAATATGTGGGTTACCTCCGAGAGGTTCTTTTTTGAAAATTTATCGTAAAAATTCATCTGTATCCTAGAAAATATAACGCCCGCTTAAGGGGTGAGTGAACGCGTTTACGAACCCCACTTGAAGCGTTTTTTATACAAATTACCACTCTTCGCCTTGCCGATAAGTAGCATGCCATTCTTTTTCTGCAACTTTCACGTGGTTGATAGTTTTATCTGAAAATGCATATGCAAAACCTGCCATACAAACAGGAAAACCACCTGTCATTAACTCTTGATGCTTTCCAACGATACCTTGTAGAGTCCTCAATATCTGAACTAGCTCATGATAAGTATCCGGAAAGTCCTCTGTAATTTTATTCTGCTCGAAAAAGTATTTTTTGTCAGCATGCGCAAAATATTTATCGCGCTGAGTCAGGATATTACTAACCTGAGCTTCCACTTGATCCAACTCTAGTCGCTGCTCAGTCACTAAACTTGCGTTTACTTTAGGGTAGGCTTTATTGATTGATTTAATATTACTCTCGACAAAAGCTAAGAACTTTTGAAACGTCCTATCCCCACGATCACGTTCAATTAACTTAGAAACAGTCATAACACAATCGACCTGAATTGATTCAACCATTAATGGCATCAAAGGGTTAGCTCGGGTCATATCATATGGTTCACGCTCAAGCGCTTCCACATGAGCTTTATAAACCCCAAGTTTTAAAGCAACTTTGGAATAAATAAGGTCACAATAAGTCAATACATAGGACTCATATTGTTCAATTGGATTCACTGAACTCTCCTAATTTGTATAGACACAATGACTCCCTGTGAAATGCTAGCTTCCGCATTTTCGTGGGTTAGCTGAAAGCCAGTGCCATAATTAGTTTGCTTAAGACTAAATCATTTGGAGGCTAGCATGAATAAACATAGCATGATTTTTATCGGCTTGGATACGCACAAGGAATTCCATGAAGTCGCGTATTGCGAAGAGCAACGCGGCGTAAGTCCTGTTCATTACGGACGCATCCCCTTTTAAAAAGTCAGCTAGAAAAAGTTGCTTCGTCAGTTTGAATCGAAATACCCAGGCGCCACCCTTCACTTTGTTTATGAAGCTGGCCCCTGTGGCTACTGGATTTATCGGCTCATTACCAGCCTAGGGCATTGTTGTTATGTGGTTGCTCCTTCTCTTATCCCTAAAAAGCCAGGTGAACGTGTAAAGACTGATCGCCGTGATGCGCT
>NZ_KB899387.1 GCF_000378185.1 Salinimonas chungwhensis DSM 16280 | reverse complement strand
GGTAGAAAAAGGCGAGTTGACTTACAAGCAAGCACAAGCTAAATATGGAATACAAGGCAGAAGCACTGTATTGGTGTGGCTTCGCAAGCATGGGCGGCAAAACTGGCATCGCCCGAGGTTAACACTTATGACTATTTCTAACCCGACTCCAGAGCAACGTATCAAAGAGCTAGAGCGTAAGCTTGAAGACGAGAAAATTCGTAACCTGGTACTCAATGAAATGATTGATTACATCGATACGACACAAGGAACCCACCTACGAAAAAAGCTTGTCGACATGGGGTTACGAGACTCCAGAGCCAAGCTCAAATAAGCTTATCGCAACTGTGCCACGTGATGGGAATATCCCGGCAGTCTGTTTATCAAGCTGAGAGCCGTTACCAGGCAAGAGCCGCGACATTAATGCCAGTTCTCAGCATGGTTCAGAAGATACGATGCTTCATGCCGAGGCTAGGCACTCGTAAGAAGCTTTAGCCATTAAGCTGTATAAGCCGATGATTAGCTTAAAAGCTAGTGTTATAAAGGCAAGCGATGGTATGCAACATCAAAGTGAAAGTGTAAGAGCAGTATTCAGTCTCAAAAAGGCAAATAAACTCACTAAACTATCTTTGTGTAATTAGAAGGTATACAGTTTTTTACCTGTATTCTTGCTTCAAGTAGTATTGATAGTGGGAAGTACCGAAAGAAATATTGACAATGGATTGGGGGTTATATTTCGTCGGTATCAGATTGATTTGATCCAGTAGCTGGAAATTTAGTGGGCTTTCGGTTCATAAAGATAAAAGGCAGCATTGCAATAGCCATTGCTCCCAGAAATATTATTATATAGCCTATGACTACCATGTCGGTGCCTCGATGTGAAAGTGGATTACCTTCAGTTTTTTGTTGCTGAAAATCGTTTCAATGCTGTTGATAAACGGCTTGGATGCCAATATGGCGCAGTTAAAATTACGATTGAAACATAGTATTGCTGATTCAATTTCGGCAATGCTGGTTCAAACTTTTCGTATAATGAATTTATTATCTAAAAAACTATTTTCAATAGTATAGGGTTCATTGATATTAGCCAGAGTACGCGTTAAAAATCGACCTCTAGTTCTTATCAGTTATCCATTACTACTTGCCGTTATAAAAGATTAATTAATCACAGTTAATAAAAAACCCGGGTCAACCCGGGCTTTTGGACTTGGTCTAATACATCTTAGCGACTTACTTCTTGAGACTGACGATAATCTCTGTATTCCTGACGCGATATCATATTATCTTCATTTTCGTCCATATCTGAAAATGTACTGTTTACTCCGGCTTCACTGGCTTCTTCTTCCGAAACCATGCCATCGCCGTTTTTATCCATCATTTTAAACTCATTTTTTGCGACCATTCTGTCACCTTCGTTGCCTGCCATCTCATCATTGTTACGAAGGTCTGCATCACGATCTGCATTATAGGCCTGCATTCCTGAGTTTGTGTTATCTGTATTCATGGCCATGTCGGTTTTATGCTCCATATCTTCCTTACTATGACGCATATTATCCTTATGTTTTTTCATAGCGTTCATATCGTCGCTATCTGTGGAATACGCATCTTCCATTTCCATATTTGCACCGACCTGCGTTTCGTCAGTTTTCATATCCTTAGGTGCATTTGCCAATACTTTATCGGCATCAGCTTTAACTTTTGCTTTAGTAACCTGGATTTTGTCATTTACATCTTCGGAAAATGCTTTCGGGTTATTCTGATAGAATGTCAGATACTCATTTTCAGAAATTTTATTGTCACTATTCTTATCTACTTTTTCAAAGCGTTTGGAAATAACGTGATCGCTAACTTCCTGCTTACCCAACATACCGTCTTTATCTTTATCAATCGCATTAAATGTATGAGGGATTTTTTTCATCTGATCATCTTTTTCCATATGATCATGAGCCATCGCTGTTGTAGACATTGCAGCTGAAATTAATACCGCTAGTGTTAACTTATTCATTGTATCTCCTTAAGTCGTTGCCTCCCAATGGAACTGCTGACAGGAGGTAAATTACACTTATTATGTATACATTAAGCGTGCCTGGTTTTTTAGTACTGTAAGATCAGTGAGATAGCATAAAAACAAACAAAAGTAGCTTATTCAAGTTGTCAAATATTTACGGTTATTGAAAATAATTCGTAACGAAAATGCTATATTTATTGCTGGTTGGTGTGTGAATTGAGAAGTATAAACACCTTAATTTACACTATGTTTCTCGGCCTTTATAAGTCAGAAATGTCGCTTGAATGCTTATGTCTTTTTATATGGGGATAGAATCAAACCTGAAGACCAGAGTGCCAGGGTAAAAGGATAAGCCAGATTAGTTAAGTGATATGCGCCGCAATAGTGTGCTTACCCAAGCTGACTTTGTATAACCTACGATTTAGCAGGAAAGAAAGCGGTAGAGATTTATGACAACTAGTGAAAATCTCTTGATGGCACTCGCAACTCGGCCAGCCAGTCGGATCGATCAGTCAGTTTGCCTGCTATTACATGGATAACGCCCTCCTTCGACCGTTCAAGTATGCCGTCAACCTGTAAGATAGTTGCTTTGAGATAGGGTTGCTTTTGGTGTCGAGCAGTAGCCTGCCAGATTACAACGTTAGTATTTCCGGTATGATCTTCAAGTGTAAGGAAAGTGACCCCTGTGGCGGTTCCGGGCGCCTGGCGGCAGGTTACACAGCCCAGCAGATGTACAATTGAATTGTTTGTTTTTTCTGCCAGGGTACGGGCGAAAGTGAAATTTTTTAAATCACGCGCACCGGCAATGAGTTCAATAGGATGTTGGTTCACACAGAGGCCAGTCGAGGCATAGTCCTCTAGCATATTATCAGTTGGTGAAGGCTGCAATGTTACTGCTTGCTCGTCAGGCTCTCCGACAAAGAGCGGGAGCTCTGCCTGTTTATCCATCATTTTCCATCTGGCCTGATAGCGATTACCAGCGACCATTGAAAAGGCATTGGCACTGGCGAGGGCTTCCATCGTGTCTTTTGATAGACACGTTAGAGATCGAATCTGTTCAATAGATGTAAATCCATCGGCTGGGCGATTCCGGATAAGCGACTCAATAGCATTTTGATTTGCCCCTTTAACCAGACTGAAACCCAATTGTATCGCCTTTTCATTATTCTCCAGCACCATTTTATGTTCCCAATCAGAATGATTGATGCATGTTGGCTTTATCAAAATGTTATGGCGTTTTGCATCCTGAATAAGCTGACTAGGCGTATAAAAGCCCATAGGCCAGCTATTTAACAAACCCACATAAAATTCCACCGGGAAATAATATTTTAACCAACAGGAAACATAGGCTAACACTGCAAAAGAGGCACTGTGTGATTCGGGGAAACCATAACCACTGAATCCTTTTATCTGATCAAACAGCCGTGTCGCAAAATCCTTATCGTACCCTTTGTCCAACATACCATTGATAAGCTTTTCCCGAAAAAGGTTCAGACGCCCATTCTTTTTCCAGCTTGCCATGGCGCGCCTTAACTGATCGGCCTGACCGCCGGTAAAACCTGCAGCTACCATTGCCAGCTGTATCACCTGCTCCTGAAATATGGGAACCCCCATGGTTCGTGCCAGAACTCTCTCAACCTCTGGCGAGGGATATTGAATTTTGGTTTGGTTTTGACGTCTTTTTAGATAAGGATGAACCATATCACCCTGGATTGGACCAGGACGCACGATGGCTATCTGAACTACTAAATCATAATACTTGCGCGGACGAAGCCGGGGCAGCATGCTCATTTGAGCGCGCGATTCAATTTGAAACACGCCAACGGTATCGGCTTTGCAAATCATATCGTAAACTTGAGCGTCGTCGCCTAAACGGGTGATAAAGGGAATAGAGATTGGGTACCGGGTGGTACTTTGTATTATTTTAAAGGTGCGCTGGATAGCGGAGAGCATGCCCAGTGCCAAGACATCTACCTTGAGTAAGCCTAACGTTTCCAGGTCATCTTTGTCCCATTGAATAACAGTCCGCTCCGGCATTGACGCATTTTCAACCGGCACAAGCTCATACAGTGGTCCGGCAGAGATTACAAAGCCGCCCACATGCTGAGAAAGATGACGGGGGAAACCTACTACCTGCTCTACCAGATAAATCAGCTGTTTAACCCGGGTATTGTCGGGATCAAGTCCGAGCTCTGCGAGTTGTGCTTGCCAGGGAACCGTTCGATCCCGCCGGTTTATGTTTTTTATGATGTAATCAAGTTGGGATTCAGGAAAGCCCAGCGCTTTGCCGACTTCACGAAATGCACTTTTAAACCGGAAGCTGATGACGGTGGCAGCCAAGGCTGTTCTTTCTCTACCATATTTTTTATAGATATACTGAATAACTTCTTCGCGGCGCTGATGTTCAAAGTCCACGTCGATGTCGGGAGGCTCATCCCGCTCTTTAGAGATAAAGCGCTCAAATAGAACATCAATCTGACGAGGATCCACCGCAGTAATTTCCAGGCAATAACATACTACTGAATTAGCCGCTGAGCCCCGCCCCTGATATAAAATTCCCTGAGACCGGGCAAACTGAACAACATCATAAATGGTAAGAAAAAAGTATTCATACTCTTGCTCAGCAATCAGCGCCATTTCTTTTTCAATAGTCTGGCGGATAGCCTCTGGCAGATTATCCTTGAAGCGTTTTTTTACCCCTTCTTCCACACAATGACGAAGATAACTGGTTGCTGTAAAGCCAGACGGTACAACCTCTGCAGGATATTGGTACTTAAGCTCCTCCATCGAGAAGGTACATTTCTTTGCTATATCAAGTGTATTTTGCAGCCACTGTTGAGCAAATAGTTTATTGAGTTTGGCCAGCGGCCGTAAGCATCGTTCGGCATTAGATTGCGCTGTAAAGCCTAGTTTTTCAACGGTAGTGTTGTGGTTAATCGCCTGCAATACATGTTGCACAGGTAGCCTGTCGCTGTGATGGAAAAGCACCTGCGATGAGGCCGCGATGGGAAAGCCAAATTCGGAGTGCAGATGCATAATTTCCTTTAAATGCGCATCATCGCTACCATCCAGAAAACGTCTGGCGGCCAGATAACAACGAGTATCGTATTGTCGCTTTAACCATTCGCCCCAATAGGTATTTGTTGCGCTGTCGGTACCAGGAAGCCAGATTACCAAACAATGCCTGATAGTTTTTAAATCCCACTCTGCCAGCCGGTAACTGCCTTTTTCAGAACGGCGTCGAGCGTTGGTGATAATGCGGCACAGCTCTGCATACGCATATTTATCGGTGGCCAGCAAAACCATTTGCAGACTGTCAGTGAGTTGAAAGCGGCTACCTACTATAAGTTGTAAAGGTAAATTGTTGCGCTTAATTTCAGCATGCGCTCTGACCACCCCGGCAACTGAGCACTCATCGGTGATTGCCAGGCTCTGATAACCAAGAAACGCGGCGGTATTAACCAGCTCTTCCGGGTCAGAGGCGCCCTGTAAAAAGCTAAAATTTGACTGACATATCAGTTCCGCAAACATCAGCAGTACCATCCACTGATAAACCATTGCCTGCTTTTATCCCTAAACAAATGCAGACGGCGACCATCGTCGGTGCGGCCGATAAAATAATCCCTTCTGACGGGAGCACCGTCCCACCAGCCAGTCTGGATTCGTACCGGACCAAATTCTATTTGAGTAGCTTCTCTCAACGCTTTGGGTTGGGGTAGCCCAATTGATGGCAGTGGATGTGAAGAAATATTAAGAGTATCTGTCTGGCGATCATGATGTAGTTTTTCCGGGCGAAAGTCGCTACCTGCACTTGGGAACTGAATGGCGCTTTCACCAAGGCGAGTTTGCAAGCGGCTGATCAATTGTTTGTACGCAAAATCATGTACCCGGTTATCGAAAAAGTCTGACATTTGCTCGTCAACCTCTTCAAGCTCATCGACCCGTAAAGCTATATTTATCACCGGAGATGACAGAGCCAATTGTTCAAGCTTGAGCGCTATTAAGCTTTGCCACTGCGCTAACTTATAAAGGGCAGTGGCAGCCCTAACAGTGACAGGCATGGGTGCGTCTTCACGAAAGTGCAATGTAAAGTGAAGAGAGGTAGTAAGCATGTTGCGTAAGCGTGCATAAGTTAGGAACTCATCACTTAAACGCTGCATATAAGGTAGCAAGCGATCTGTGTGGCTAATTTCGTAAGATGGTTCTATGAAACTCTCGAATGTATCGGGCGGATGATAAAAATTTATCTTCTCAAAGACTTCTGCTTTTAAGCTGCACAGATAAGTAATCAGTTTATTATCAAACCGGCGGCCAAGTTCGGTCGCGGGTACATCAAGTAGCCTGGCGATAGAATCTATACCTACACGCTGTAATGTCTGCTGTTGTTTTACGGTTAATGCAGTGGCATTTAATGGGCAGTCTGAGAGCGCCTTTTTAATCTCGCTTTTAGCGCGCAACAGTTGATTGTGCTGATGATAAGCCAGCACTTTGGCCGCTTCGATGCTCCAGGCCACTCCAAAGTTAAAAGTAACACCAGCTTGTCGAAGCTCATTAACCAGGGTTTGCCAGAGATTATCGAGACCATCGTAATAGCGGATAAGCGGATCAAGCCTGATGGCCAGACCGTCAGGGACAAAAACAGCAATATCGGATGCTACCTGATACAAGCGGTTAGCGATCGCATGTAAACGTTGCGTCTCGCTTTTCTCAAAGTAATCAATTACATGCAGCGACTGACACAGTGCTGCAGCCTGCGCCATCCCCATTCCCGGGGTGACACCAGCATCTTGCGCGCGTCGGTTAGTTTGCTTTACCTGATTGTTGCCAGCTTCATAGACAATAGCCGGTAATAACCGGGTTTCCTGATCACCCGTATCAATTGTCAGCTGATTAAAATGGAAATAGGCCCAGAGCATCGTCAGCCCACTACCTGAGTAGGGTTGTTATCGCCATGATTTGAACGCAGAGCCAGGTTTATAACAGCATTATCCGGGGTATACCGAAAATAGATTTCTGTAGCGCCGGTACCACGCCCACCGACATGCTTATTTATCTCTATCTGTAATCCGTGCAGAGACGGAGATAAGGTCAAATCCAGCGCAAGAGGCAATGACTCTCGGCGTACTTTTACAGATTCAAGCAGCACACACAACGTATGGTGCTGACTGGCGGCAACCTGAAGCCGACGGGCTTGTTTGGCATTCAGGCTATTTAGCCACAGGATGACGCAGTGACAGGCCTCACTTTTAAGACATTGTTCTGCGGCCCACAACGTATCTTCATGGTTTTCCGGGTTCACCAGCCTGACTGTCGCAGGTTTAATTTTGTTATTAACAAGCCACGCGGCATGTAAATGCCCGGGCGCATTGATAAGCATAGTAAGTTTTTCGTATGGATTCTCAGCCAATACATGCTTTAAAAATGTTAGTTCACCAATCCCTGGTAAGGCTCGAAGCCGGATCAATCCTGCTGCCGGTAAACCTCCACCCAGCAGTTCATCCAGGCTTTTAAAACCTGTACAAACACGGTGTTTGGCATCATTAAGGCCTTCACTGGCCCGCCAGACATGAGGATGTTTAAGAGGGAAGATAGTTTCTGACATAATTTACCTGTATGTATATACAGTATTATAGGTAAATTATAGCATCCTGCAACATTGGCAAAGCAAAAGAGAATAGCCCGCCGCGACCATAGTATTGCTACTAAATAAAGAAGTGCTCTGAAATCATGGAATTAGGCAATGGGCAATTTATCAGAAAAATAATAATTCGAAGAAGGGGGCTATGGAAGGCTACCGTCAGGCTTTAGCGGCGGTGTCTTCTGCTGCGGGTTGTGCTGCTTTTAAAGGCTGCACAGAAAGTTGGGCACAAGCTTCCATGAAGCCCTCTGGTGTGTTTTTAACCCAGGCCATACGCAGATGGCTGGGCTGTTTTTTAATGACATCTCGGACATCCTGTTCGGATATCTCAGAAGACTTCACTGCATTTTTCAAAGCTTCTTCCACACTATGACGCTTCTCAAAACAATCAATCACAATCTGGGAAAAATGACTCATGATGAATCGCATTACAGTATGGTCCTCAGCGCTGATCAGACGCTTCTGGTATGCTGACTCAACCCGTTCCAGATAGACTTTTTGTAAATCAGTACATACCAGAATCAAACCAGAATACGCATCCTTCAAACGCTTGCTCGTTGTTTTTGCGGCATGTTTAGACACTGAAGCTTCCCGTTGCAGTGTCTGTGAACGAATCACAAAATAGATGAGAATAAGGACCAGTATCCCCACAATGGTAAAGGCGATCATGACTATTTTCCTGCTTGTTGTTCCTGGATGAAGCGTTCGATATTTTGTTCGAGAATAAACAAAGGTACAGAACCGTGTTCCAGAACTGCGGAGTGAAACTGACGAATGTTAAAATCTTCGCCCAATGCGTTTTCTGCTTTCTCACGCAGCGCTTTTATTTTTATCTCGCCGATTTTATAGGATAAAGCCTGGGCCGGCCATGAGATGTATCGATCTACTTCAGTTTTAATATTGTGCTCAGACAAGGCAGTATTTTTCATCATATAATTAATGGCTTTTTGGCGGCTCCAACCGAACATATGCATGCCCGTATCAACCACCAGGCGGCAAGCCCGCCACATTTCATAGCTTAGGCGGCCAAAGTGGTCATAGGGGGTTTCATATATGCCCATATCAATTCCTAAAAATTCTGAGTATAAGCCCCAGCCTTCGCCAAAAGCGGAGATGTAAGTTTTCTGTCTGACCGGGGGCAGGTCAGTCATTTCTCCAGCCAGCGAAATCTGTAGATGGTGGCCTGGCACGGCTTCATGCAGCGTGAGGGCAGGCAGAGCATAAAGTGGCCGCTTATCCAGCGCATAAGTATTGACCCAATAGTAAGCCGCCTGGGTGTCACCGCTGGCATGAATATAACGGCCAGTCGTATATTTAGGTGCGATATCTTCAGGAACGGGCGCTACACCATATGGTTTGCGGGGGATTTTCTCAAAAAACCGGGGCAACTGAGCATCGGCCTTTTTGGCGATAAATGCAGCTTCCTTGAGTAAAGCCTCTGCTGAATCAGCATAAAATTGCTCATCGGTACGCAAAAAATGTATGAATGCATCTACATCACCATCAAATTCAACCTCTTCCACAATTGCTTTCATTTGCTTACGAATGCGCTTTACCTCACTTATGCCAAGCTGGTGAATCTCCTGAGCCGTCATTTGCGTGGTCGTGTAGTGTTCAATTCTGTTTTGGTAATACGCCTCACCATTAGGCCAACTTTTTGCGGCGATATCCTGGCGTGCCCCGGGAATATAGGTATCAGTCATAAACGTATAAAAACGCTGAAATGCCGGTGTCACCTGATTTTCAATAATGTTTTGGGCCTGGGCCTGCAGAGATTGCTGGCGTTGCGGTGACACAAAGCGTGACATGGCCTTAAAGGGTGCATAAAAGCTGCTTTGTTCGGGAGTATCAACGATGAGCGGCTGAATACTTTTTTCATAGCCTTCCAGGACTGCACGAGGCTGGGTGTAGTTTTCTTCAAGCCCTTGTTGCATATAAGCAATTTGCTGATCTACATAGGCCTGAATACCTTTTAACTGTTTTAGATATGCCTGGTAATCTTCAACATTTTGGAAGTTCATCTGACCGGGCAGGGCAGCCAGGGCGTTGTGAAAACCATACTCAGAGGTAATGGGCACTTTATAGGCGCCAAATTTATATTGATCAACCTGATTATTGAGCCGGTACTGCTGCATCAGCAGCGTGATCCGCGATGCCTCTGATAATGTGTCTTTATTAATTTTTTCAAGCTGCGCTAAGTAATCTGAAAATTGCTTATGCTGGCTGGCCAATGCGTCTGGGGAAATGTCTGCCGGCACGGTTTCGTCGAGTTTTGATTCATATTCCCAGATGGTCTCAGTGAGTGCTTTTAGACGCGCATCTTCGCTTTGCTGTGCCAGGGAAACCGGAGTAACCAGACAGAAAGACAGAAGAACTAAGCGTGTAACAGTATAGAAAGCTTGCATAGACGTATTCCGCAGTTGCCTGAACCGGAATACGCCGGCTCAGTTTAATCTTTTTTTGGTGTATAGATAGGTCCGGGAAATGCGGTAACTTTATCTGACAGTCGGGTAATACTGGCACTTCCCTGCTTTTTTACAGCATCTATTCGCAACACATTATGCATGGGAACATAGGTGCTTGTCACATCAGAGAATTCAGCCTTAAGCTTCTCATGACTAGGATCCACAACAATACCGGTGTGAGTGTCCCAGACAAAATCACCAATTTCTATAAAGCCAAAGAGGCTGCCCTGACTAATTTCTTTAACATACACTTCGTAACGCTCACCATTGCTGACAAACTGTACTTTGTATAAAAGGTCGGTACTACTCATAATCTATGACATGCAATTTAAACAGACTAATTAAATGGGGATGGTTTGAAAAATTTCACGTAATTAAGCCAGTGATCATCTTTAACTGGCTGACGTAGCATAAATCAACAATGCTCCATCCTGTCAGTAAATAATCCATCAGTTTACACCCATGTCAGATGAAGGATGGGCGACAACACTGGTCATTTTATCTGGCTGATATACCATACTCATTCTTAATAAGACGAAAATACCTAACGACTATGATGAAAAAAATAATTATTGGTGCCATGGTTTCTGCCCTGAGCACAGTCTCACTGGCCCAGGATAAGCAGCAAGATGTTGCTTTTTCCCCCGACACTAATCGAATCAAATCCCATCTGTTTTTTTTAGCCGATGACTTGCTTGAAGGCCGTGATACCGGCTCCCGTGGTCACGATATAGCTGCGCTCTATATTGCTACAGAATTTGCCAAGTACGGTCTTAAGCCTATGGGCACCGATGGCTACATGCAAGCTGTAGATTTCAGAAAAGCGACTCTGGTCCAGGAATCTCCGAGCTTAACGTTAACCACAGATAAAGGTGAAACTGAGCTTAAATATCCAAAAGAATACCTTACCGGTCCGGATTTACTTGATACTCAATCAAGCCTTAAAGGTAAAATGGTCTTTGCCGGCTACGGCATCATTGCTGACGAGCTGGAGCACAATGACTATAAAGATATCGATGTAGAAGGCAAAATTGTAGTGATTTTGTCAGGTAAGCCAAAATCATTTCCCAGTGAAATGGGCGCTCACCTCGCCTCTGGTAGTCAGAAAGCGCAGTATGCTATCGATAATGGCGCCATTGGTATGATTTCAGTGACCACCCCCACAGCAGAAAAAGTGCGTCCCTATCAAAGCCGTTTAAGCTATATCCACACACCGCGTCTGGCTTGGCTGGACGAAAACGATAAGCCGGCGAATACGTTTGAGCAATTAAAAGGGTCTGCTTTTTTAAGTGAAGGCGCGGCGCGTCAATTATTCGACAATGCCGAAATGAGTCTGGACGAAATCTATGCGATGCTTGAAAAAGACGAAACGCCGCCAGGGTTTGCTATCCCGGGTGAAATTTCTCTGCAAAAGCAAAGCAAGCACTCTCAAATCACCAGCCCGAACGTGGTGGCCGCAGTGGAAGGCTCAGATCCTGAGTTAAAAGATGAGTATGTGGTTTTTTCTGCTCACTCCGATCACATTGGCTTTGCCAAAACAGTCAAAAAAGACAATATCAATAATGGCGCTATGGATAATGCCTCCGGTACGGCTGTTATGTTGGAAACAGCACGTCTGTTCAGCCAAATGGAAAATAAACCTAAACGCTCTATTTTGTTTGTCTCTGTAACCGGTGAAGAGAAAGGCTTATTGGGTGCAGATTACTTTGCGCATAATCCCACTGTGCCGGTTGATAAGATGGTGGCCAATGTAAATCTGGACATGCCGATTCTCACCTACGAGTTTGCAGATGTTATTGCATTTGGCGCCAGCCACAGTGATATGAAAGCGTCGGTCACTGAAGCGGCTAACAATGCCGGTATTGAGTTGAGCCCTGATCCATGGCCAGAGCAGGCACTGTTTACACGCTCTGATCATTATGCATTTGTTAAGCAGGGCGTCCCGTCAGTATTCCTGGTTCCCGGTTTGAAATCTAAAGATCCAGAAGTTGACGGCTCGAAGGTATTTGGTCAGTTTTTATCAACGCACTATCATATGCCCAGCGATGATACCAATCAGAACTTTAACTGGGATGCAGCACGTACGTTTGCAGAAGTAAATGCGCAGATTGGCTTTACCCTGGCAACGCAGGAAAAAGCACCAACGTGGAATGATGGTGACTTTTTTGGCACCACGTTTGGTAAATAAGAAAGGCGTTTAATCGTATTAATTAATACGCAGAACCTCGTTAGAAAGCAGCGCTTTGCGCTGCTTTTTTTGTAACCACCATGTTATATAGTGTTAACCCTTACATCGAACCTCTTGATAACAATAAAGTTGGATGAGTTTGTACACTCTTAAGATTATTCTTGTATAGTATACAACTTATGGATATCTGAATAAAAATTATAAGCAGAGTTCCAGGTAAAGTGAAGGAGAGATGTGATTGAGAAAGCAGCATAAAAAGTTTGTTTTTATTGCCAGAGGTAGCTCTCATATTAACTATTTCAAAGCGTTCGCGGACGCGTCTTCGCTTAATGTTACTGTCATCAAACTGAACAGAGAGCTTTTCAGACCAGGTTTTTTGCGCTATCTGAATATTACGCAAAATGCCGATATAGAAACCCTCTTACATCCTCACCTTATTAAAAAATCTCGTAAGCATCCCAAATTATATAAGTCGTTTTTATGGCCTGTATTTAAGCGTATAAGTCACTTTCTGACTAAGCTTGAAGTGGTAAAAAGTGCGGCGTTGATTGATGAAGCAAACGCCGATGTGGTTGGCGTGTGGAATGGGCAAAAGCTACCCAGCTCGGCTATTGCTGAAGCAGCAAAAATATTGGGCAAAGAAATTGTTTATTTTGAAAATGGTTTATTACCACACACCACAACCTGTGACTGGTCAGGGGTAAACTGTCTAAATTCATTACCCAGAATCGGAGAGTTTTATCTTCAGTTTTATGACCAGAAACCGCTACCTCAGGAATTAGTGGCACGCAAACCAGTGCGAGACAAAGCCGAAGGCTTATCATCTGACTCGCTGCCCAAACGGTATATTTTTGTACCCTTTCAGGTTGAAACTGATAGCCAGATTATTTCAAACTCCCCCTGGATTAGGAACATGCGTCAGCTGTACTGGCACATATCTAATGTTCTGGAGCAGGTCAACGATCCACATTTATATGTGGTAATTAAAGAGCATCCTTCTGAGCCTGTTCGACACGATAATTTGCATCATCAAAATAAGCGTATTTTATTTGCAAATCAATGCAATACCCAAAAACTTATTGAGCAGGCTTGCGCAGTAATGACAATTAATTCAACCGTCGGTCTTGAGGCGTTGTTATTAGGCAAACCCGTAATAGTACTGGGCAAAGCATGTTATGGGATAGAAGGGGTGAGCAAACAAGTCAAATCTGAAGAACAGATGATAGAAGTATTTAATCATCCAGATCAACCCTGTGCTGATCCGAAAATTAAATGCGGTTTTCTGAATTTCATGCATGATCATTATACGATTCCATCCTCATGGAAAAATATCGACCATAAACATGTGGATGCATTAACTAAGCGCCTGCTACAAAAAGATACGTTGTCTGATTCTCTGCGCAGGCAAAAACTTCAGGCCAAAAATTAATGCAGTGTCAGGCCGCCGAAAAAAAGCGCTTCAGACAGAGCGCTTTTTTTGGTTAAAGAAATGACTGCCGATAGTAAGACCAATGATCAGAGAACTGTTCTGTAGGCTTGCGGGTAAAACCGCTGCGTATGAACATATTGATTCTGCCGTCTACGTAACATACAAAAAGGTTAGCCAGAACGGCTTCATCAGCCGATAAATCGCGGCCCTCACGAAGTTTGCGCTCGCGTAAAACCTGTTTGAACTGGGTTTCCAAACGCTCAAACAGTTTGGCAATCCGGGCCCGCAGACGATCCTGCTCCCCCTGCAAAGCATCGCCATTTAAAATACGGCTGATACCTGGATTTTTTTCAGCAAATCCAAGCAGTAAATGCAAAATCATCTGACACCGAGCCAGCGAATCCTTTTCTTCATTCAGAATCTTATTAATCCGGGAAAACAGAGTTTCCTCAATAAAATCAATCAGGCCTTCAAACATCCGCGCTTTGCTGGGAAAGTGGCGGTAGAGCGCGGCTTCAGATACGCCTACCTTTTCCGCTAGCTTGGCAGTTGTAATACGCTGGCCGGGATTACTTTCGAGCATTCCGGCCAGTGCCTGAAGGATTTGAGCACGACGATTGGTCTTTTTAACAGCAGGCATAACGCGTGTAATTCCTCAGCTTTGGGCTTGCGCCCGTTCCTTGTAAAATACGGCTAATAGCCAGGATCTCTTTAGAGTGTTTGTTATCGGCCAACTGTTAGTCAGTTTGATATTTTATTTTTATAATGCTCACTAATCAGCGCTAACAACTCCTGGGCCAGCAATTTTTTTGGGGCGGGGCCAAGTTGCCTGTCTCCGTTTTCCCAAAACACATGCAGAGCATTTTTATCACTATTAAAACCCAGTCCGCTGGTGGTTATATTGTTGGCAGCAATCATCGCCAGCTTTTTGTTTTTTAGTTTAGATCTGGCGTAATGCTCCACATCCTGGCTTTCAGCGGCAAAGCCTACGGTAAATGGGGCATCAGAAAGCGCTGCTACGTTTTTAAGAATATCAGGGTTTTTAACAAAAGTAAGCGTTAACTCTTCACCCTTTTTCTTTATCTTATTATCTTTTAATACTTTTGCACGGTAATCCGCTACTGCTGCGGTACCGATAAAGATATCTACGAGGTCAATTTGCGCCATAACAACATCATGCATTTGCTGCGCTGTAGTGACATAGTCGATCTTTACACCCACTGGCGCAGGCAGCGTAACCGGGCCACTTACCAAAATCACGTCGGCGCCGGCCTCGACTGCTGCCAGCGCGACAGCGTAGCCCATTTTTCCTGAACTGTGATTAGAGATATAACGAACCGGATCTAACGACTCCTGTGTAGGTCCGGCAGTGATCATAACGGTTTTACCGGCCAGGTTAGCAGCCTGCTCGCCTGCTTTGACGCCATGAATGTGTTCAACAATCTCCTGGGGTTCAGTCATCCGGCCGGCGCCTACATCACCACAAGCCTGCTCACCCGCCGCCGGGCCTATAATAGTTACCTGCATATTTTCAAGCATAGTCAGGTTACGCTGCGTAGCATGGGCGGCCCACATCTGTTGATTCATAGCCGGCGCAAGATAGACGTCTGCTTTAGTGGCTAAAAATAATGTAGTGAGTAGATCATCTGCCAGGCCACAGGCCAGTTTTGCCATTACATTGGCGGTAGCAGGGGCAATCAGCAAAATATCTGCCCATTTGGCCAGCTCAATATGCCCCATTGCGGCTTCGGCGGCTGGATCTAACAGGGAGTTATGAACCGGGTTCCCGGATACCGCTTGTAACGCCATTGCGCTGACAAAAGCGCTGGCAGAATCGGTCATCACCACTCGGACATTGGCGCCTGATGCAGTCAGTTTGCGGACCAAATCCGGGGTTTTGTAAGCGGCAATTCCACCACTGATACCCAGCAAAACATTTTTTCCTGATAAATGCATAAGTGTAAGCAACTGTAGGCCAGTAATGGCGTAAGCCTATCACGGACACGCTTCAATCGGTAGATTTTGCCGCGTGCTGAAAACCTGTTCAAGGATCAGTTCCCACGCGCCATCGGGCTGGTTATAAAGAAACAATTTGGGAGAACAATCATGACCATTGCCATCTGGCCGCTAAGTGACCAGCCACGGGAAAAGCTGTTGCAGCGAGGGGCCGAGCAGTTGTCGAATACAGAGCTGTTGGCGGTACTATTAAGCAATGGTACACAAAAGCACAGCGTGACAGAGCTTTCCCACTATCTGCTTAAAGAGTTTGCCACATTAGGGCGCTTACTCAATGCCGATGTGGATACATTTTGTGCGGTGCCCGGGGTAGGGGTCGTCCGGTATTGTCAGATGCAGGCTGCTAAAGAACTGGTTAAGCGTATGTATGAAGAACCATTGACGCAAAAAAACGTATTAAGTGATGTAACGCAGGTAAGTCGTTATTTGCGGGCGCAATTGATGACCGCAGAGCAAGAAATATTTGCGGTATTGATGCTCGATAGTCAGCATCGGCTTATTGCTTTTCGACGAATGTTCAGCGGCACGATAGACAGTGCCGCAGTTTATCCGCGGGAATTATTGAAACAAGCGTTAAAAGACAATGCCGCTGCGATCATTTTAGTGCATAATCACCCGTCCGGGATCGCGGATCCCAGCAGTGCTGATATTGCGTTGACCAAAGAAATCAAGGCAGCCATGGCGCTGGTGGATATAAGCGTGCTGGATCATTTTATTGTTGGCCAGGGATATGTGGTGTCTTTATCGCAGCAAGGATTGATGTGATAAAGAACCCCAGCTATACTGGCAGTGCGTCAAATTCTGACCGGCTTTTTTATAACGGCTGGGGACGGATTTTTGATAATTACGACGAATTATTGTTTAAAGTATGGTCAGCATCGATCAAATGCTTTAACATAATGAGTCAATGGATATTTGTAAGGACCATTATGAAAAAGTCATTAGTTTCATTATTAATTGGTGCTAGCTTAGCTTTTTCTGCTACAGCTCAGGATCAGGCTGGCGGAAACACTTCTGGTGAATCTGCTACAGGCGGTATTGCAACTAGCACTATCGCAACAGGTGTTGTTGCAGCGGGTATCGCCGCGGCAGTAATTAGTAACAACCGTGGTTCAAGCGACGTCATTGAAGATCCGGTAGAGCCGACTCCAACATGTAACGGCGACGACGAGATAAACTCTGACGGTTTCTGTGTTGGCACAACTAATACTGTAACCAGTGTTACCGGTACTGTTACTGGTACTACAATGACAGCTGTTACTTTCACTTACATGCCTTCTTTGTAAGTTGCCACAGTTTGTTTGAAGCCGCTCCTTTGGTGCGGCTTTTTTTGTTTTATCCCTTCTGGATTTTGTCTTTAAGCCACGCCTCTTCATGAATATAAAATTTGTTTTCAACGTGTTTTCGACTGCACTGCTGTGTCTGGCAGTGGCAGGATGTTCTTCTACCAACCGGGCCTATTACGATACTATTAAGCTAGCTCTTGCATCAGATGAACCTGTAACACTGTCCGTCGACCAGGTAAGGGCCAGCCAGGCTGATTTGCTGCAGGTAAAAAGTGGCGAAAGAGCGCCAGCAGTAATGGCGCTGGCATTTATTGAAAATGGCCGAAATAAGTGGGTTTCTGCCGATAAAGCACAGCTTCACATTCATCATGGTGTCATCGTGACCACCCATGGCCTTGATAATGACCTATTGTATACCGGCAATCTGGACGACAACCCTCTGGCCGAGCCTTTGCCATTGGCGTTTGACTGGTCGCGTAATGTGGATATCAAGGGTGTCGGTTATGGTTTGCCTGTAAGCAGTCAGTGGCTGGTCGCTGGCGAAGCCCGTATCTCGATTTTGTCATCACAATTTGCGGTGCAACGTATTGAGGAAACGATTTCGTTCCCCAAAACCACACCGTATATCGAAACCGGACTGAGCTGGAAAAATACGTATTGGATAAGCCGTCAGAATGGTGATTTACTGCGCGCGTCTGTCAAGCTGACTCCGCAGTCGGACCGTTTTGAGATGACCTACCTAAGCCGCGCTGCCCGGTTACTTGAAGAGTCGCAATAATGTCTATGTTCAGAGTTTTATGTATCGCCTGCATGGTGATAATGAGCCACACTGCACTGGCCAGTGTTAAAGTTGATATCAATGGTCAGCAATATCGGTACAGTGAGCCGGTGCGTCTTGCACAAGTGCTGGCACCGGTCGCCATGACCCAGGACTGGTATTGGCCAGCCAGCCGTTTTTACGATTTATCAGTCGATGTGGAAGAGCAGCGAGCTGAAGTCATTGCCTTGATAGACGCGCTGACTGTAGAGCTGGAACCAAAAGATGAACGGGCCATTGGTCTTCGAAGTTTGCGTCAGCAGGTAGAGGGATGGAAACTGGCTAAACGTGTCAAAGTGCCGGTAAACTATGATGTGGCCCGACTGGATATTTCGGCTAATCCACAGCTCCAGGCCGGTACCTATAAGCTTTCCTTAACCACCCGGCCTAATATTGTACACATCAGCGGCTTGGTAAAAATGCCCGGGACCTATGAGTACCAGTCCATGGCGAGTGGCTTTCAGTATACTCAGGCGGTAGCGCTACGGGCTGACGCAGAGCCTGACTTTGTGTATGTAATTTCCCCGGATGGCGAGTTGCGTCGCCTGGACACAGCGTACTGGAACCGTGACTTCGCTTCGATTATGCCCGGCAGCCAGTTAATTGTTCCTGTGTTCTCTTATCTTCTTACCCCTTCGCTGTCTGAGCTGAATCAACGCGTTGCGGAGCTAGCTGTAAACAGAGTATTTCAATGATTTCAGGCAAACCTCGTTACCTTTCAGCCCTCGTGGCTACTCTTGTGGCCGCCCCAGCGGTAAACGCACAGGAAAAGCACTCGTCCTTAGCAGTGACCCCTTCACAGATGGTTCAGGGGGGCACCGGGCTCATTCAGACGCCGACATCCAGAATGCGTCCTGAGGGCGATTTGGCCATCAGCTATTCCGATAACGATCAGTACCGTTTCTGGACGGTAAGCATGCAGCTTTATCCCTGGATGGAGGCAACCGCTCGCTACACCGATGTCAGAACACGGTTGTACAGCCAGGTGGAAAGCTTCAGTGGCGACCAAACGCTCAAGGATAAGGGGCTGGATGTCAAATTCCGTTTACTGGAAGAAAGCTTTTACCTGCCCGAGGTATCGGTGGGCTTTCGTGATTTCGGCGGTACCGGCTTTTTTGAAAGTGAGCATGTCAGCGCCAGTAAAGCCTGGGGACCCTTTGATTTCCACCTCGGCTTAGGCTGGGGCTATATGGGTACTGCAGACGATATCACCAATCCGTTTTGTAAGGTTAAAGACAGTTTTTGTGCCCGACCGTTAGGGTATTCCGGAAATGGTGGGAAGGTAGATTATGATCAGTTTTTTAAAGGCACCATGGCGGTATTTGGTGGCGTAGAGTACCAAAGCCCCTGGGAGCCTCTTCGTTTCAAGCTGGAGTTCGAAGGGAATGATTATAGCCGGGATCGTGCCGGCAGGCTGGAGCAGGATACGCGCTGGAATGTTGGTGCGGTCTATCGCTGGCACAGTTTTGATTTCTCGTTGAATTATCAGCGGGGCAATACTGTTGGTTTTGGTATTACCTATAACTTTAATATGGACACCTTCAGTCAGGTTAAAATAGATGAACCGCCGAAGTCGCTGTTCTCCACAAAATCCGCTGAGAGTGTGGAAACGGTAAATCGCGCCAGATTATCCCGCGAACTAGCTGCCGACGGCGCATTTTATATCCACGATGCTAACATCACAGAAGATAGTATCACCGTCTACGGTTCGCAGCGGGCGTACCGGGATCTGGTGGAGGCAACCGAACGTGTAGGGCGGCTGATAGCAGCTGAGATGCCCGATACAGTGAAAGAATATCGTGTGGTGGAAACACAAAACGGCTTGCCCATGACCACCACCCGTATCGACGCAGATGCGTTTAAATCCGTGGCCCGCTATGAAGGGCTTGAAACGACCATCGAGGATACTTACCAACGTGTGACGCCAAGTGATGCTGATATGGCTGAGTATGAACCGAAAGCGGTTACCGGCTTTGGTTATTCAACAGACTTTTTTTGGACCCAGAGTTTCGGCGGGCCGGAAGACTTTTATCTTTATCAGGGTGGGCTGATCCTAAGCGGTGCTTACTCTTTTAATGAAAACTTCGGTGTTTTTGGCGGAGTTTCTGCAACCTTGCTGGAAAACTACGATAAGTTTAACTATACCCTGGACCGTGCAGATTCCACATTGCCAAGGGTGCGAACCTACGTCCGTGAATATGTCACTCGCTCAGATGTGCTGATGACGGACCTGTACGGCCGCTGGGTCGACAAAATTGCGGATAATTGGTACGCCCAGGCTTATGCTGGTTATCTTGAGACCATGTTTGGTGGCGTTGGCGCAGAAGTAATGTATCGCCCGGTTGATAGCAACCTGGTGTTTGGTTTTGATGTGAATTATGCCCGTCAGCGTTCCTATGAAAATGACTGGGACTATTTTGATTACGATGTAATCACCGGTTTTGCTTCGGCGTACTGGCGCCCTGAGATTCTGCCCGATACGCAGCTTACAATCAGTGCCGGGCAGTTTCTGGCAAAAGATAAAGGTGTGAATATAGATTTTGCCAAACGCTTTGACAGTGGGATTGTAGTAGGCGCTTACGCGGCGTTTACCGACGCTTCGGCAGAAGATTACGGTGAAGGCAGTTTTACCAAGGGCTTTTATATTTCGGTGCCGTTGGATTTATTTGTGCTTAAACCCGCGAAGGGACGTGGACGATTCCCGTGGGTGCCTATCTCTCGAGATGGTGGACAGATGTTGAATCGTCCTTCAAGACTCATTGACTTTACCGCGCCGCGTTCACCGTTTTATCGGTAATCTTGGTGACAGGCGCTGCACTTTAGCGGGGTAGCGCCTGTAAGCAGCTTCTCATTCTGACCTGACTGGGTGTCTTGTTGCACGCTTACTTTGTACCTGATGATTTTGCCAAATTTCTCAGGGGGTGCTGGCGCTTACGTTTTAAGATATGTCGTTCTTTGAGCTATTTGCGAAGGGTGTATGTAGTGAAACGTATACGAGAAGTAGCACTTGTAGACGTGATCGAGGATCCTATGATAGATCACAAACATCAGTATCACCTACAGATCCCCAATGGCTGTAAATGGATCGCGAATAAAAAAACGCCAGTTTTAACAGTTAAAAAAGGCTTTTCGCTTCATTGCTGAGCTGGTTTGCGGTAGAATCCGCACCCCGGATCAGCCGGGATCGCATCTTGAGGGGCTTTTGCCAGGTTTTTTTGTTGCTTACCTTGTATTTTGGCTAGCTTTACTGTATAAAATGCGCCCTCTAATTTATAGTAATACGTCATTTGACCCAGTGACTAATGAAGTGGTGGGATCGATTGGCGCGACAGTTATCGTTGTTCTGGAGACAAATACATGTCAAAAGTATGTCAAGTTACAGGTAAGCGTCCTACGGTTGGAAATAACCGTTCGCACGCAAGAAACGCGACCCGTCGTCGCTTCTTACCAAACCTTCACTCTCACCGTTTCTGGGTTGAGAGCGAAAACCGTTTTGTTAAACTGCGTCTGTCTGCCAAAGGCATGCGTATTATCGACAAGTGCGGCATTGATTCAGTATTGACTGATATCCGTGCTCGCGGTGAAAAAATCTAAGGAAGCCTGAAAATGCGTGATAAAATCAAATTAGTTTCATCAGCAGGTACTGGATTTTTCTACACCACTGATAAGAACAAGCGTAATATGCCTGGCAAAATGGAGATCAAAAAGTTTGATCCCGTAGTGCGTAAGCACGTTATGTTCAAAGAGGCCAAAATCAAGTAATAAAACTTGCTTTTGTCTCCACGAAAACCCGGCTTTTGCCGGGTTTTTTGCGTTAAGGAACCGGTTAATTTGAACATCCATAGCCTTGTATAGGACATTGCTATACACTTTTTATTTTGCGTTGAACCCTCGTAGGTACTTAGAATGGCAAAAACCCGGATTTCCTCCAGAGTCATGAATAACATCGTTATTTTCGCGATGCTTTTCATGATTTTGTTGTTTAATCTGGATTCATTTATCCCAGAAAAGACAACGCCGCAAGCGCGCCCGATGCTAAGTCAGGACGATTATCTGTTACGTATTGAGCAAGGACAATATCGTCTTGAACGCGTTGGCCAAAGCTGGCGCCAAAGCCAGCTGGAAAGCACCAGCACCACCGGGCCGGATAAGCAACTCGCCGCCTGGCAACAGGCTGTATTGTCCCCCGCAGACGCAATACCTCAGGATATTACCTCTGTGGAGCCCTATGTCGCAGTGGTTTGGCTGGCGGGCGAAACGCAGGGCCAGGTTTTTGCGTTTTATCCTCACGCCGGGCAAACTTACGTTAAAACACAAAAGCAATGGTTTATCCTGAAACAGGCTACCTTGCCCACACTCTTACCCTGGAATACAACCAATTAAAGGCGCTTATCATGCCAGAGTTACCTGAAGTGGAAGTGAGTCGACGTGGCGTTGCTCCCTGGCTGAATGACCAGACTATTACTGACATCATCGTACGCCAGCGACAAATGCGCTGGCCTGTGCCTGAGGAAATCGCGTTGGCGGTGGGTGAGACTGTGCGCCAGGTAAAGCGTCGTGCCAAATATCTACTCATTGAAATGGACGCTGGCACTATTGTGTTGCATCTGGGTATGTCGGGAAAGCTAAGGGTGGTAGATGCCAGCCTGGAACCGGTTAAACATGACCATATTGATATTGTGCTGGGCAGCGGTAAATGTTTACGCTTTAACGATCCCCGCCGTTTTGGTGCGTGTCTGTGGCAGCCTGCCGACAGTGAGCTGGCCCAAATGCAGAATCTGGGGCCTGAGCCACTCACCGATGCATTTGATGATAAGCGGCTTTATACGCTCTCGCGTCAGCGCAAAGGTGCCGTTAAAAACTTTATTATGGATAATGCTATCGTGGTGGGGGTAGGGAATATCTATGCCAACGAAGCATTGTTTATGGCGGGTATCGATCCACGCCGGGCAGCGGGCCGAATCAGTGCTAAACGCTACCAATTACTGACTGACGCGATAAAAAAAGTGCTGGCAGATGCAATAGAGCAGGGCGGTACTACGCTGAAAGATTTCACCCAAAGCGATGGCAAACCAGGCTACTTTAAGCAGAAACTACGGGTATACGGGCGGGCCCAGGCGCCATGCGATATCTGTAAGACGCCAATCAAAAGTGTCGTCATCGGTCAGCGCAATACCTTTTATTGTCCCACCTGCCAGCGCTAATCAGGTAGCGCTGTCGTGAAAGCGTTCTGCCAGCGCTTTTACCACCTCAGGATGGCAAAACTCTGTCACTTTGCCGTGGTGCATGGCGACTTCTTTAACCAGGGTGGAAGAAATAAACGAATTTTCTTCTGCCGGCGTTAAAAACACACTTTCCAGTTTGGGATTTAGCCGGCGATTCATATTGGCAAGCTGAAACTCGTATTCAAAATCAGATACCGCCCGTAACCCGCGGATAAGAATAGTAGCATTTTGCTGGTCAGCAAAATCGGCCAGCAAACCGGTAAAGCCCTGAACTTCGACATTGTCTAGGTCACCGGTAACCGTTTTAATTAGTCTGACCCGCTCCTCCAGCGAAAATACAGGCTTTTTGCTCGGATTGGATGCAATGGCCACTATCACATGAGAAAACATCTGTGAGGCGCGCTGGATTAGATCGGCATGGCCGTTAGTAATGGGATCAAACGTCCCCGGATAAATCGCTCTGGTATGCATAATTCAAGAATAAAATGCTGATGTTATTGGCACACTACCGCCTAATGACAACGGATGCAACGCGGTTTAACCATGGCGATACCCCACCATCAGCGTATTCCAGTCATGTTGCTCCCAGTGATAGGTAGCGGTCCGGCGCCGCTCTTTTTCAAAGGAGCGACGCAAACGTTCAAGATTGGTTTTTTTCCAGCCACTTGCCTGTCGTTGAGCGCAACGGTCAAAATCGATTATCCACACCTGTCCTGCGTTATCCAGCATGATATTTTTCACATTCAGGTCGTGGTGATATACCTGCACATCGTGCATCTTTCTGATGGCACGGCCCACTTCCAGCCATATATCTTCATCCAGCGCTTCTTCCTGGATAACCTGATGTAATTCGCGGGCATCGGGGATCCTTACCGTAATTAAATCTGCCCGATAAATCATGCCGCTGCGACGCACCTGCGCAGCCACCCCCACAGGCACATTTAGCCCCTGTTTTTGCATGTCTTCGAGCAGATTCAGTTCCATAAACGGGCGAGTACGGGATAGACCGGCATACAGAAACTGATCATACAAAAGCTTGCCAATTAATCCGCCACGGCGGTAGTGGCGCAACACCCAGTTTTGGTTTTCAGGCGTTTTTAACAATAATGTTGTACCACGCCCCTTTGCTTCACCGATAACCGCTTTCTGGCTGTACCAGTATTCAGGGGAAAATACGTCTGTGTCCACGCTTGACAAGTAGTGGGTATTTACTAACGTATGATGTCCAATACCATGTTTCTGATGTATGATAGGCATATTTGCTTTATCTTGTGATAGATTCGCTATTCTAATGATTAGCTTACGCTATTTAACGTTTGGGGTACGACGCGTTGACGAAAAAAATATGTCTGGTTCGTTTGTCAGCCATCGGTGATGTCACCCATGCTGCTGCCATGGTGACCCGAATTCGTCAGACGTGGCCAAACGCAGAGATTACCTGGGTTATTGGTAAAATAGAATACCAGTTGGTACGCCTGATTCCGAATGTTCGCTTTGTTATTTTCGATAAAAAAGAAAAAAAAGCGGCCGTGAAAAAACTCAAAGCCGAACTTGGCGATGAATCCTTTGATGCACTGCTGATGATGCAAGTCGCATTAAGAGCTAATCTGGCCTCGCGGGTCATAAACGCCAGGCGTCGTATCGGATTTGACTGGGCGCGCAGTAAAGAATTGCACTGGTGGTTTGTAAACGAGCGCGTGGCGGCATCAAAACATGCCCATGTTCTTGAAGGTTTTATGGACTTTGCCGATAAGCTCGGTGTACCAGAAGCGCCGTTACAGTGGGATATCCCGCTGCAACCTGAGGCTACCACGTGGGCTGCAGAGCAGCGTCAGGCATGGGGCCGGTTTGTAGTGATAAGCCCCGCCGCCAGTAAAGCCGAAAGAAACTGGCTGGCTGAACGGTACGCCCAGATTGCTGACAACCTGGCCGAACGGGGGCTGCAGGTAGTGTTGTGTGGTGGGCCTGCGCCGTTAGACAGGCAAACCGGCGACGCTATCAAACATCATGCGCAAAGTGAGCTGATAGATCTTATCGGGCAGACCAGTCTGCATCAGATGGCGGCGTTGCTGGGCCAGGCGCAGATGGTCATAGCCCCGGATACGGGGCCGGCGCACATTGCGGTTAGCATGAGCACGCCGGTGGTTGGCCTGTATGCACATTCTAATCCGCGGCGTACCGGGCCATATAATAATTTAAATAACGTTGTCTCTGTATACGATGACGCTATTGCGCAAGAAAAAGGACAGGCATGGGACCAGCTTCGGTGGGGCACCCGTGCTAAAGGAAAGGAACTCATGTCGCTAATTACCGTGGAACAGGTATGGGAAAAAGTGGCAGCATTGCTATAGAAAGAGCAGCGCTGCGCCGATACCGTGTAACGCAAAAACGAAAACAATAACTACACTTATAATAAATGCTAAATTTCGGCACAACCAGGGAGAAGCGCTGGGTGTCCAGGCTGCTTGGGTTTATCCTGTTACAACGGGTGCGTTTCGCAATAGGAATTGCACTTATAGCACTGTCTCAATTATCTGTAACCTCTGCGAGGGCTGCAGAGGATAACCTGCAATTTGTGTTTCATCCTTCGGTGGGCAAACAAAACCTCACCCCTACAGAAGCACGTTCCATTTTTACCGCCAGGCAACAGCACTGGGAGGACGGGAATAAAATCCATGTGTTTGTGCTACAAACAGATTCTCCTACCCATCGCCGTTTTTGCCGGCAAATGCTACAGATGTTTCCTTATCAACTAGAACGCATCTGGAACCAGATAATTTATTCCGGACAAGGCGACGCCCCGCACGTCGTGGTCTCTCAGGAAGCACTCATCGACGCAGTACAAGCCACCCCTGGTGCGGTGGGCTATGCCAGCGAAGAACTATTAGAAAACCGGCAAGATAAGGTCGACCCGCAATGAAACGGCTGTTTTTTCTCTCCCTTTTTTCCGTCTGTGCACATGCTCAGGATGTGCAGTGGCACGGCTATGTATCACAAGGGCTTACCCAGTCGGTGGGCAGCGACTATATTACTGATGATGATGACATCACTACCGATCTAACTGAAGTAGGTATAAACGGCCGCTGGCAAATCCATGATCAGCTGGCTCTGGTAGGACAATTAAATTACCTCAATGGCGGCAATCGCTATGAGGCCGGCGCGCGCGTCGATTACTTATTTATTGACTGGGCTGTGCCACATATTGCCAACTGGTCGACGCATATTCATCTTGGCCGATATAAAAACCGTCACTGGCTGTACTCTGCCAGTCGCGATGTACCGCACACTCGTGCTACCGCGATACTTCCGCAGTCGGTTTATTTTGATGGCGCCAGAGATATTGCTCTGGGTAGCGATGGCATCAGCGTGCAAAGTACTCACAGCGACAGGAATGGGGTCTGGGAAGTCAACTGGAGTTATGGTAAGTCGCCGCTGGATGACCATGATACTGAAGCGTTTCTGGGTCCGAATGCTCTGGGTAAAACGGAGCAGGATTATGTTCATCAGTTTAGTGTTTTTTATCAGCCACCTTCTTACAACTGGCGGCTGGGTGCAAGCTGGCTCAGCTCTGATTTTCGTTATGAAGCGGCACCCCGGGAATTCTTCTTTGATGGTAAAAGTGAGATTGAGCGTGTTGTTTTATCCGGTATTTATTTTAGTGAGTTCTGGGAGTTAAGCGCAGAATGGGTGCAGGAAGCCCGGCTGGATTCCGGTGCGTATGCACCCACTTTCGCCACAGATAGGACCGGCGAAGGCGGCTATGTTCAGGCGCGCTATCTGTTTAACCCTAAATTTAGTGCACTGTTGAGCTACGATACGTTTAATCTGGATCGTAATGATCCTAACGGCCATAAGTTATCGGTTATGTCTCAGGGCCTGATACCTTCTTATTATGGCTATGAAAATACCTATGCTATTGGCGCGCGTTGGAACATCGCGCCCAACTGGCGCTTACAGGCCGAGCATCACTGGGTGGAGGGTGCTGCCCGCTCCACCACACGTATCATCCCAATGAATGCAGGGGGCACCGATAAGCACTGGCGCATGTGGGCGGTACAGCTGATGTACTGGTTTTAAAACATGCAGGTGAAGCTTTCGTTTCTCACTAAAGTCATGTTGCTGGTGTTGCTGATGATGGCCAGTATTACCGCAACTATCAGCTCGCTGCTGATCAAGCAGTCCAACATGGCGATAGAAACGCAGCATCAGGCGACGCAACAGCTGAACATGCGGCGTTATCAGCTGCTCAGTACCCTGCTGGATGATCGTATTCTGTTGTGGGCCGAAACATTTGCACGGCTTAAGGGGGGGCGGCCGGCCACCCTGGACGATCTCACCGCTTCCATCGAGGGCGCCAGGGCCTCTTTGGATGTCTCTTTGCAAATTGACAATATCTGGCTGTTTTCCGCAAATGGTGAACTGCTGCATGGGGAAGCAGAGGCGATGCCGGGGTTTGTCAGCACTATGCGCGAAAAAGCATATACCGAATTAAGACCCCAAACAATTACCTCCTGTGAACATCTGTGCCGACGTTACGTAGCGACGCCAGTCATGGTACAGGGGGACGATCCGGCCGTGTTGATCTTCTCATCCGGCACGCAAGCCATCCTGGCGCTGTTGTCACGGTTTGCTGATGTAGAGCGCATCGCCATTGCCCGGGGCGATGAGAAAGCTGCCTCGATGGAAGTCATCAGCCGTCTGTCCCCCACCAATAAAGCGCGGGTGACTGATATTTTGCAACAATTGCCTGACGATACCACTATTGAAAGTCTCATCGCCCAGGGGCGGCGTATAGACTTTGACAACCGGTTGATGCTGGTGAGTCTGCTGCCGGTGTTGGATGGTCGACTGCCTGACAGCTATATTTTGTTTACCCGGGACATTACCCAACAGGTGATGTCAGCGCGCAATTACCAGGACTGGGTTGTAGGTAGCGCACTGGTCACGCTGGCAGCGTTTGCCCTGTTGCTATACCTGATACTCAACCATTCACGAACCAAACTTATTGCACTGAGCCAGCGTCTGCCACTTCTGGCAGAGCATCGTTATGATGAGTTCAGGCGTGATGCCGCCAATAGCCGCAACTTTCGTAGTACACGTTTGCCGGACGAGCTGGATGTGCTTGAGTCTGCCGCCACCAATTTGGCAGCCGAACTGGAACGTATCGATATCAAGATGAATGAAACCACCGCTAAGCTTGAAAACATGGCGATGTTTGACGTGCTTACCGGCTTGCCCAATCGAAATATGCTGATGTTTCAGATGGAAAAAGAAGTCTCACAGCGCGCGCGCACCGGCAATTCGATGGCGATACTGTTTCTGGACATGGATGATTTCAAACGCATCAATGACATCCACGGCCATGACGTGGGTGATAAGCTGATCAAAGCTGCGGCTGAGCGCCTTGCCACGCCGCTGCGGGAAAGTGATGTGGCGGCTCGCTTTGGCGGTGATGAGTTTGTAATCTTGCTCTCTGGCACAGAAAACAAAGCGCAGCTTGAGGTTGTTGCGAATAAACTATTGCGCGCGTTTGAGGCGCCCATCCAGTTTGATGCGCATCAGTTTTACATTTCCCTTAGTATTGGCATCGCCTTTAGCGAAAACAGTGATCTCAGTGCTGTGGATCTTCTGCGCCATGCTGATATCGCAATGTATGAAGCTAAAGCCCAGCATGGTTCGGCATACTGCATCTTCGATAAAACCATGCATCAGAAAATTATGCGCCGGGTTGAGCTGGAAAATGATGCACGCATAGGGCTCAAGCAGGGGCATTTCTCACTGGCATTGCAGCCGCAGGTTGAACTGCCGTCACGCAAACTGGTTGGAATGGAGGCACTGATACGCTGGAACCATCCGGAAAAAGGGTTTATTTCGCCGGCTGAGTTTATTCCCTTACTGGAAAATACCTCACTAATGATGACCATTGATTATTGGGTTATTTCTCAGTCAATAAGCCGTCTGGCGCAGCTGCACGCCCGTGGTTATACCGATGTAAAAGTCGCCATAAACGTATCGGCGGCACAATTTCTGGACATCTCACTACCGAGTTATCTACAGCAGCAGATCAATTATTACGGGGTGTCGCCGGCGCACATAGAGCTGGAACTAACAGAAACCGCGCTGGTGGCTGATATGAATCGCGCCACGGCGACCCTTGAGGCCATTCGGGCGATGGGGTGTTTAATCGCCATTGACGATTTTGGTACCGGTTATTCTTCATTAGGGTACCTGAAAGCCTTACCTGCAGACTTTATCAAAATAGACCGGTCATTTGTATCAGGCATGGAGAAAAGCGCCCATGACCGCTCAATTGTTGCCTCGACCATTTCCATGGTCAAGGGCATGGGGCTGACGGTGATCGCCGAGGGCATAGAAACAGAAGAACAGTTCGACATGCTGACCGGGTTTGGCTGTCATCAGGGGCAGGGTTACCTGTTCAGCCCGCCAATTCCTGAAGCCTCCTTGTGGGACCAACTGAACAAAAACCTTACCCAGGGTGTATGGAAAAGAGATGCGTCATAACCTGTAAACCGTTAAGGTGTGGCGAATTATTTACAATAAATTCTGCTGTCACCCGTCATGCTGACGGAAAGAGTGTACCCTTCACCCCGCATTCTTTAAAATGACGCTTTTATTTTCTCAATGGAGATAAGCATGTCTGAGGCATTCATTGCACACCTTAGCTCACAGCTCGACCAGGTTAAAGAAGACGGCCTGTATAAAAAAGAGCGGGTTATAACCTCGCAACAAAAGGCTGACATTCAGGTAGAAAACAGCGAGCACGTTATTAATTTTTGTGCCAACAACTACCTTGGACTGGCCAATCATCCTGATCTTGTGGCCGCTGCCAAAGAAGGACTGGACAGTCACGGCTTCGGCGTAGCCTCGGTCCGGTTTATCTGCGGCACACAGGATATTCATAAGCAGCTGGAAACCAAAATCAGTGACTTTCTGGGCACCGAAGATACCATCCTGTATCCATCCTGCTTTGATGCCAACGGTGGTTTGTTTGAAACCATTTTGGATAAGGAAGATGCCATCATCTCTGATGCGCTAAACCATGCCAGCATCATTGACGGTGTGCGTTTATCCAAAGCTAAACGCTACCGCTATGCCAATAACGACATGGAAGCACTGGAAGACCAGCTTAAGCAGGCCAATGCCGATGGCGCCCGGTTTAAAGTAATTGCCACTGACGGTGTCTTTAGTATGGATGGGGTCATCGCCAACCTAAAAGGCATTTGTGACCTGGCCGACAAATACGATGCGCTGGTAATGGTTGATGATTGTCACGCCACCGGCTTTTTAGGTGAAAACGGTAAAGGCAGTCACGAATATTGTGGTGTGCTTGATCGGGTGGATATTCTGACCGGTACACTGGGCAAGGCGCTGGGCGGTGCTTCCGGCGGCTATACTTCAGGTAAAAAAGAAATTGTGGAATGGCTGCGTCAGCGCTCACGTCCTTATCTTTTTTCTAATTCTGTGGCGCCGCCGATTGTCTCTGCGTCACTCAAAGTCTTCGATATGATGGCTGACGGCCACGAGCTGCGCGAGCAATTATGGCGCAATGCCGGCCACTTCAGAAAGCGTATGCAAGAAGCTGGTTTCACTCTGGCTGGCGACGACCATGCCATCATTCCGGTTATGCTGGGGGACGCCAAAAAAGCCAGCGAAATGGCCGATAAACTATTGGCAAAAGGCATTTATGTCATTGGCTTTTCTTATCCGGTGGTGCCCAAAGGTGAGGCGCGTATCCGCACCCAGATGTCAGCCGGCCATAGCATTGAACATATTGATCAGGCAGTCGATGCGTTTATCGAAGTAGGTCGTGAGATGGGAGTGATTGAATGAAATCCTTGGTAAAAGCAAAACGCGAAAAAGGGATTTGGCTGCAGGACACCCCCAAACCCGAAGTTGGTCATAACGACTTATTAATCAAAATTCGTAAAACCGCCATCTGCGGCACGGACATGCACATCTACAACTGGGATGAATGGTCACAGCAGACCATCCCGGTACCTATGGTAGTAGGGCACGAATATGTGGGCGAAGTAGTGGGAATGGGCCAGGAAGTCCGTGGCTTTGAAGTGGGTGACCGGGTATCTGGTGAAGGCCACATCACCTGCGGTCACTGCCGTAACTGCCGGGCGGGCCGGCGTCATCTGTGCCGGAATACCACCGGTGTAGGTGTAAATCGGCCAGGGGCATTTGCTGAATTTCTGGTTATACCTGCTTTCAATGCCTTTAAAATACCTGAAAATATCAGTGACGAGCTGGCCTCGATTTTTGACCCCTTTGGTAATGCGGTGCATACCGCCCTGTCGTTTGACCTGGTCGGCGAAGATGTGCTGATTACCGGCGCCGGTCCCATTGGTGCAATGGCAGCTGCCGTGGCCCGGCATGTGGGCGCTCGCCACGTGGTCATCACGGATATCAATCCATACCGGCTGGAGCTGGCGAAGAAAATGGGGGCGACGCGCACCGTGGATGTCAGCAAAGAAAACCTGCAGGATGTGATGACAGAAATCGGAATGTCCGAAGGATTTGATGTAGGCCTGGAAATGTCCGGCGTCCCCTCGGCGTTCCGTGATATGCTCGATAAAATGAATAATGGCGGCAAAGTCGCCATGCTGGGCATTCCCCCATCTGATGTCGCCATTGACTGGAACCAGGTCATTTTTAAAGGGCTGGTGGTTAAAGGCATTTATGGCCGGGAGATGTTTGAAACCTGGTATAAAATGGCGAGTCTGTTACAAAGCGGACTGGACCTGTCGCCGGTTATTACCCATCAGTTTGATGTCGATGATTTTCAGAAAGGCTTCGATCAAATGGGCTCTGGCGAGTCGGGTAAAGTCATTCTTAACTGGTAGGATTTATGTCTGAATTTAAGCATATCAGCGTACAGGATGTGGCCGACAATATGTCGGCCTATCGTATTGTGGATATCCGCGATCCAAACTCGTTCACCATGGGTCACATGCCTGATGCGATTCCTTTGAATAATGACAATTTCGGGGCGTTTGTTCAGCAAACCGACCGGGCTCAGCCGGTGGTAGTAGTCTGCTATCACGGCATCAGTAGCCAACAGGCGGCAACGGTTATTGCTAATCAGGGTTTTGCAGAAGTGTATAGTATGGACGGCGGCTTTGAAGCATGGAAACAAACGCAGCCTGTGGTAACTGACTGACGTGTCGCAGCCTATCTTAACTATTCGGGATAAAAAATATGCGCACCTGTTGGCTAATTATTTGGTCAACCAGGGGCACCCGGTACAGGTTATCCCCTTATCTGATAATGAATATCAGATAAGCCTGGAAAACGACGCCGATTCAGAGCAGGTCAAACTGATTTGTGAGGCGTTTATTCGCGAACCGAACCATCCACGTTATCAACAGGCGGCCTGGCAGTCTGGCAAGCAAATCACTATGCCCAGGCGCTCCGGCGGTACCTTGAACACTGTGAAAAACAACGCCCGGCATGCTCCTTTTACGGCGCTGATATTTGTGGTTTGCACCTTAACCTATGGGCTTTCTCTGTTGGGGTTGTTTCCAACCATCTATAAGGGGTTGATGATGCAGCCGCTGGGTATGTTGTCGACCTCCCACGAGTGGTGGCGCTTAATCGGCCCGGTTTTTCTTCATTTCAGCGCCCTGCATTTTGTGTTTAATCTACTGTGGTGGGCGACCCTTGGCGCGCAAATAGAACGGACCCTCGGCGTGTCGATGTTGCTGTTGGTCTTTGTTGTTTCAGCCATCGCTTCTAATGTCGGGCAATTACTGGTGAGCGGCCCCAATTTTGGTGGCATGTCTGGCGTAGTTTATGCGCTGCTGGGCTTTATCTGGTGGCTGGGCTGGTTAAAACCGTCCTGGGGGTTAACCCTGCCGCGGTCAATCATCGGCTTTATGTTGGTATGGCTGGTCATCGGCTATGCCGATATATTGTGGGTTAACATGGCCAATACCGCGCACACTGTCGGGCTGGTCAGCGGTTGCCTGCTGGCGGCTTTGCTTGCCCTGGGCAGCAACCGCCGCAAAGCCGGTTAAATGTGATAAAGGTATTTGGTGAAAATCACATTTTTTATAATCTCTGCACCGGTCTCTCGTTTCATATGATCCTGCAGGGCTTTTAAAATAGCCAGCCGAATATCCTCCCGGCCAGTCAGCGACTTTACTTTTTCAGCTGTTTGCTGGCCGAACACTTCAATTGCCGTAGCCCGCAGCAACGGCATATGATGCTGGGCAATTTCCAGCTGGTCAGCATCATTGATCATCAGCTCTACAGTCACTCTGACATACCCCAGTTTGCGCGCAGAAGGGCTGATAAAATTTGTTACGATGTCTGGCTCCAGCCCCAGATAGGCATAATTGGCTTTTGTTTGCGCGTGAGCCGTCGAACTCAACAGCATAAACACACCACAAAGAGTAACAACGAGGCAGCTAAAAAAACGCTTATTCATAAGAGAGCTTTTCTTAAATGAGTTATTGCCAGATACAAGTGACTGTATAGTTTAGCAAAGAAGATTCATTAAACGGGAAAATTACCGTCTGTATGCTGATAACAGACTGGGACCATTTAATACGTAATGCTAAGATAACGCGCAAAGCAGCAAGAGTGAATTAGTCTTTGGAATTAACTTTTCCTTTTGAACACGGTGTATCGGTGCAGTGGATGCACGCCAGCCATGCTCACATACCTTCACAAAACCTGCGGCGATGGCTGCTGGATACCGGATCGCTCACAGAGCGGTTGCAGGAGTGTTGTGATACTTTCTCATTAACCCGGCTGGGACAGGGCGAGGTGCCGCTGTACGCTAACGAAAAGCGCTGGCTGCCCACTGCTTCGCAGAAGAGCTGGCAGATAAGAGAAGTCGTGCTGTATGGCGATGGTGCCCCCTGGGTATTTGCCCGCTCTGTTCTGCCTGAAACACTGATAACCAGTGAGCTGGCCAATCTGGGTACCCAACCTCTGGGCGTCAGATTATTCAATGATGACCGCTTCATACGCAGTAATTTTGAACTCTGTGAGGTGCCGGCCAGCGCATTTGATTTCTCCAACAGGCAGATAGAGCAGTCAGACGGGCCTCAGCAGACGATGCTATGGGGCAGGCGCTCACGGTTTCACATGGGCAATGATTATATAATTGTCGCTGAGATCTTTTTACCGGACGCCCCCGCCTACAAGAATGGATAAGCATGGATAATCGTCTCTCGTTTTCAAATATCAGCGCTTATATTCAGTTAACCCGGCTGGATAAACCTATTGGTATTTATCTGTTACTGTGGCCGACCCTGTGGGCACTGATTATTGCTGGCCAGGGCGTGCCTGCGCTGCATATTATCGCCATTTTTGTGGCCGGGGTGGTACTGATGCGTTCAGCTGGTTGTGTAATTAATGACTATGCCGACAGAAAAGTGGATGGCGCGGTGGAGCGAACCCGTCAGCGCCCCTTGGTCTCAGGCCAGGCCACAGAAAAAGAGGCGTTGCAGCTATTCGGTTTGCTCGTGAGCCTATCTTTTGTTCTGGTGCTGTTTTTAAACTGGCAAACCATCGCGCTGTCATTCGTCGCGGTGGCGCTGGCTTTTTGTTATCCCTTCATGAAGCGTTATACGCATATGCCGCAGGCTGTGCTGGGCGCCGCCTTTGGCTGGGCAATTCCGATGGCATTTATGGCAGTTAACGAAACGTTGCCGCTGGTGGCCTGGGTGCTGTTTGCCGCGAATGTGGTGTGGACAGTGGCTTATGACAGTATGTATGCCATGGTCGACCGAGAGGATGATTTAAAAGTCGGGATCAAATCCAGTGCTATTTTATTTGGCCGCTACGATCGGCTTATTATCGGTATTTTGCAGCTGGCTACGCTGGGTTTACTGACATGGGTTGGCATGCTAATCAATGCCAGCTGGGTGGTTTACCTGGCGTTACTGGTCTGCGCCAGTTTGTTTGCCTATCAACAGGTACGGATTCGCCATCGGGATCGCCAGGCCTGCTTCCAGTCTTTTCTGGATAACCATTACATTGGCCTGGCATTTTCCGTAGGTTTACTGTTGCATTATTTAATTATTCGTTAGCAGAGTAATCACTGACTTTTCTTTTCTGAGGCCGGATTTTTACCTTCAAGTTCGGCCAGCCGGGCTTCCATCGCGTCAAGCTTTTCGCGGGTACGGATTAATACCTGACTTTGAATATCAAATTCTTCACGGGTTACCAGGTCCAGTTTGGCAAGCTGCGCCTGCAAAATCTGCTTGATACGGCCTTCGGCACCCTCGGCTGCGTTGCGAACGCCCGGTGGCACTGCACCTGAAATTTGTTTTGCCAGTTCTTCGAGTTTTTTCGGATCGAGCATGGTTTTCCTCTATAATGCGCCACAGCATGAGTCTGTCTATTCTAAAGAGAAGTCGGGCACATGCAACGAAAACCACCTTTACCCTAAATTCAGCAATTTTCCGGTAGTGAATTCATGCGTTTAAACGATGCCCAACAATCTGCAGTTACATACGTGTCAGGACCCTGTCTGGTTCTGGCCGGTGCTGGTAGTGGTAAAACCCGGGTAATCACCAATAAGATTGCCTATCTGGTGCGCCAGTGTGACATCCCCGCCCGGTATATTGCAGCGGTGACGTTTACCAACAAAGCCGCCCGGGAAATGAAAGAGCGGGTGGCGCAAACGCTGGGTAAAAGCGAAGCGCGAGGTCTCAAGGTTTCAACATTTCATACCCTGGGCCTGCGTATCATTAAATCGCATGTTAAAGATTTAGGTCTCAAAGCCGGGTTTTCTTTGTTCGATGACAAAGACTCGATGGCTCTGTTAAAAGATTTAACCGAGGACATGCTGGATGGTGACAAAGATCAGCTCTCGCTATTGCAAAGCTGTATTTCAAACTGGAAGAACGACCTGCGCTTACCCGATGAGTTGCTTAGGGAAGCCACTAGCACCGGTGAAAAAGAGTTTGCACAGGCCTACCGGGAGTATCAGAACCATTTAAAAGCCTATAATGCGCTGGATTTTGACGATCTGATTTTACTGCCGACATTGTTGCTTAGAAGCTCGCAAACTATCCGTGAAAAGTGGCAGCGTAGATTGCAGTATTTGCTGGTGGACGAATATCAGGATACCAATACCAGTCAGTACGAGCTGGTGAAGCTGCTGGTGGGTGAACGCGCCCGTTTTACCGTGGTAGGCGATGACGATCAGTCCATCTATTCCTGGCGGGGTGCACGGCCCCAGAATCTCAACCTGCTGCAGCAGGATTTCCCGCGACTCAATGTTATAAAACTACAGCAAAATTACCGTTCCTCAGGCCGGATTTTGCACAGCGCCAACATTCTGATTCAGAACAACCCGCACCTGTTCGACAAAACGCTTTTTTCTGAACTGGCATATGGCGAACCTCTAAAAGTCATTGTGGCGAAAAACGAAGAGCATGAAGCCGAGCGGGTAGTGGCCGAGCTTATTGCGCACAAGTTTATGAATCGCACCCAATTTAAAGATTACGCCATCTTGTATCGGGGGAATCACCAGAGCCGGTTATTTGAAAAGCTGCTGATGAGTAACCGTATCCCTTACAAAATCAGTGGCGGCATGTCATTTTTCGGGCGCACAGAAGTGAAAGATATTATGGCGTATCTGCGCCTGCTGGTGAATCCGGATGATGACAATGCACTGTTGCGGGTGATCAATACCCCGCATCGTGGAATAGGACGTGCCACCCTGGAGCGGCTGGGTAATTTTGCCAATGAACTGGGCGTGTCTATTTTTGCTGCTGCGGTGCATGACGGGTTGTCTCAGGTTATGAGTGACGGCGCGTATCAGCGGGTGGCAGGCTTTGGACGCTGGATGGTGGAGTTGTCGGATAACGCCCAGCGTGGTGACACCAAAGCGGTGTTACGGGAGATGATAAAATCCATGCAGTACGAAGAGTGGCTGTATGAGCAAAGCAAAACGCCTAAAGCCGCAGAAATGGGTATGGCAAACATCAGCACATTGTTTGGCTGGGTTACCGATATGCTGGAAGGTAATGATCTTGACCCGCCAATGACGCTGCCAGAGGTCGTTAACCGTCTGATCCTGCGGGATATGATGGAGCGGGGCGAAGATGATGCGGAGGCTGATCAGGTTCAGCTAATGACCTTGCACGCATCGAAAGGGCTGGAATTTCCGATTGTGTTTTTAGTCGGCATGGAGGAAGGCCTGTTGCCGCATCAAAGCAGTATTGACGAAGATAATGTAGAGGAAGAGCGCCGCCTGGCCTACGTGGGGATCACGCGGGCCCAGCGCGAACTGATCTTCTCCCTGGCCCGGGAACGCCGGCAATTCGGTGAGGTCATCAACCCAGAGCACAGCCGCTTTTTAGATGAACTGCCACCGGATGATCTTCAGTGGGAAAACCAGAAAAAAACGGTAAGCGCAGAAGAGCGCCAGGAAAAGGGGCACAAGAGTATTGCCAACTTAAGAGCAATGCTGGGTAAGGACTAAGCCGTACAACTGGAAACCGGACGTGCAGGTGCGTTACGTAACTAAACCGCTATCCGGTCATTGTTCAGTGGTTCAGGCCGGCTGAGTACCTTGCCCTGGGCAAAGTTACAGTTAATTTCAGCCAGAGCAGCCAGCTGTGAGGGTGAATCAACGCCCTCCGCAATCACCTTAAAGCGCAGATGTTCAGAAATCAGCATCACCGACTGAATCAGCTTCTGATTGCGCTGAGAGCGCGGCAGCGACTTCACAAACCGGTGATCGACCTTGATGTAGTCAAAGGGATAGGCGAATAAATAGCTGAGGGACGCCAGCCCACTGCCAAAATTATCCAAGACCAGCGTGATGCCCGCACGTTTTAACTTTTTAATGGCTGGCAGAATATATTGCGAGCGCCGGTTTAAATCATTTTCATCAAACTCAAACACCAGCTCTTCAGGCGAGGTCCCACGCTCTTCAATGATTCGGATAATTTTGTTGACCAGGGACTGCTGCAGCAAGTGATTGATAGAGACATTTACTGCAATACGGGTAGGGCGACGATGTGTTTCTTTCCAGTTTTGCAGCAAATCACAGGCCTTGTGTAATTGGTACAAATCTAAGTCCAGTGTTAACCCACTTTGTTCTGCCACCTGACGAAACTGTTCACGGGCGACCTTACCGTATTGCGGATGTGTCCAGCGAACATACATTTCATGATAAATTGCTTCGTCGGTTTTAAGGTTAACCACCGGTTGCAGGTAACAGTCAAACTCTTCCTGGCGCAGCGACTGGCGAAACTCGTTTTCTAGTTCCAACTCTTCAAGAAGCCGTTCGCGCATACTTTTGTCGAACATGACAAAACGACCGCGGCCCAGCGTTTTAGCCTGGTACATTGCCGCATCGGCATCCCGCAATACCTCGTCAGCCGAACGGTAATAGTTTTCCAGGTGGGCAATGCCAATGCTGGCGCCTGAGTACATGTCCTTACCTTCCAGGGTAAAGGGCTCTGACACCGCTTCAATAATGCGCGAGGCTACCTCTTCCACATCTTCCAGATCTTCAAAAGCGTCAAGCAACACCACAAACTCATCGCCACCGAGACGGGCCAGTAAGTCATGCCCGCGAATACACAGAGAAATGCGTCGGGCCACTTCAATCAAAAACTCATCACCGGCATGATGACCCAGCGTATCGTTGATTACCTTGAAGCGGTCGAGGTCGATAAAAAGTACCGCAAACAGATTTTCTGAATAACGCTGCTTGTTGGCCAGCGCCAGATCTAACCGACTGGTAAACATCGCCCGATTGGGCAGGTCGGTCAGCGCATCATGATGGGCATCATGAATCAGCTTCAGCTCCATTTCCTTGCGTTCTTCAATTTGCTTGCGCAGGCTGGCGTTCACTTTATTCAGCTCTTCGGTCCGCTCGCGAACCCGTTCTTCCAGCTGTTGATTATACTGATGGATGGCATCGGTACTGCGCTTGCGCTCCATAGCCACCGCAATGTGATGTGACACAAACCGTAAAAGCTCCAAATCCCGGGCGGTATACTTGGCCAGTTTTCCGTAAGTCTGCACCGCAATAACGCCGGATACCTCACCATCGACCACCAACGGCGAGCCCAGCCAGGAGTTGGCACTATTAAGCATACTTTGGGCGACATCCACATCAATCTCGCCGGATTCGGCCAGCTCAAGCACGCGGGGTGGGTTGATCAGTTCTGCCTGACCCGTTCGCAGTACAAATTCAGTCAGGCCCAGGCCGAGCGGACGCACTTCAGCGCTATCCTGCTCTCTGTCACTAAAATAAGGAAAATGGAGTTTATCGCCGGTGTCATTGAGCGTAGCAATATAGCAGTTAGGGGCGCTGATGAGTCGGGCCAGGATGACGTGCAGGCTGGAGTAAAAACTGCCCATATCTCCTTCCACGTGCGCGGCCAGTTCTGATATCTCAAACAGCGCATTTTGCAGCTGTTCTACTTTCTGACGCTCCAGAATTTCTTCCTGCAGATCATCATTAATCTTGCGCAGTTGCCGGGTTCGGTCACGAATGGTGCGCTCAGTGAGCTCGCGGCTCTTTACCCGGTCGACGGTGGTCACAATGTGCTGGGAAACAAACAGCAGGACTTCAAGATCTTCACTTGAATAAGAGACTGCCTCATCGTAGGTCTGCACTACCATGGCGCCAATAACCTGCGAGCCTCTTTTCAGGGGGACACCTAAAAACTGGTGAGGCAACGCGCCGACCAGTTTGACACCGGTATCAACGGCAAAGGCATCTGCATTGTGTTTGTCTAGAAAAACATGATTACCTGTACGCAGAATATAGCCGGTAATGCCATCCATAAGCTCGTGTGCTGGAACCTGATGAATGGTTTGTTCATCGAACTCATCGACAAAGTAAGCAAAATTGATCAGATTAACGTCGCGCTCATAAAATGCGACAAAGAAGTTATCGGCGTTCATGAAATCGCCAATGATTTCGTGGATAGCTGTGTAAAGGCGGTTTAGCTGGCTGACAGAACTGGCCAGTTCGGCAATGTCGAACAAGGCTTTTTGTACCCGCTCTGCACGCTTATATTTTTCAGTCAGTTGCTGTAACTGGGGTATAAGCTCTCGAAGCTCTTCCTCAGACAACGGATACTGCGTAGACTCTGTCGACATTAAGTTAGCCAGTTTTACTCAAAAACACCAATGGTCGTTAACGGGTTAACTTAACTGATTTTTGAGTTCAATGCCACATTCTGTGCAAAAATGCAGCATTTTATTCTCATCGGACCAGAGCCAGGCGGGCCGTACATTCGCGCTCACGTTGTACAGATAACACTACACTATGCTCATACTTTATTTGTAGAAACGCATCACAAAACAGTTATATACCTTCCATCATGTATTCAATGGCTGCCTTGATTTCATCATCGCTACAGTCACCACATGTTCCTCTCGGGGGCATAGCGTTATAACCATTTATGGCGTTTTGCAGTAGCATATCAAAGCCTCGCTCATCCAGGCGCGGCTGCCAGTCGGCTGCAACCTGATGCTTAGGCGCACCCAGTACACCAGCACCATGGCAGGCTACACAGGCATTGTTATAAACCGCTTCGCCAGATCGGGTTCCACCACCGCCGCCGCCAGCTGCTGCGCCCTGGGCATCGTTGCCACCAATGTTTACCGAACCAACCGGTTTGATACGTTCTTTAATTGCTTCATCGCTCATTTCCTGAGCTTGCGCTACTGCTGCTAACGTCATCGCGCCAGCAACTAACCACGATTTTACTTTCACATCCGCCTCCGGGCATCGTATTCAAACGCCTATTTCATGAAGATTATAATGGTTATTTAATGACTACAACCATTTAGGGCCAATTAACCTATTTTTAATCGAAACTGAATTTCTGCACCGCAATACAGATTTATGACATAAAACGGTTGATGCAACCGCTTCGCGTAAGTATTATAGCGCTCCTCAACGCCATTCCCGACTTGAGCCTCTGCGCAAAGTCACTGGTTGTTGATACAAGTTTACACAATACGCACCCGTAGCTCAGCTGGGTGAGTACCGGTCGCCGCAGGCGATGAGGGGTGACTTAACGTCACGCCGAAAGGCACGCAACGCCGCAACAGGACGTTGCGGCTGGAATGACCCACCAGGGACGGGTCAGAAACAAGTTTTTAAAGTACGCACCCGTAGCTCAGCTGGATAGAGCGTTGCCCTCCGGAGGCAAAGGTCATAGGTTCGAATCCTATCGGGTGCGCCATTTTTAAAGGGCTGTAGCCCGACTCCTCTCCTCGAAAAATTCCCTTTTCAAAATATGTAGCAAATATGTAGCAAATTTTTGGCTGTATGTATTCAAATAATTTGCTAGCATCCAGAAACTAGCATGGATGACAGTTGAAAACTTAAATGGAAATCGAAGGTGAGTCGATAGATGAGATCATCAGATCAAGTCTCTGCATATTGAAAACTCAAGGAAAAGAAAATACTCCCACTAAGGGCAAAAACCTTGAATTGACTGGGGTTCTTCTAACACTATCTGATCCTCTCAACAGGGTAAGCCGAGCGGAGAGCAAAAATACACTTTATAGTTGTCTTGGTGAGTTGACCTGGTATCTAAGCGGTTCAGAAGATGCCGAACATATGATCTACTATCTGTCTCGTTATAGAAATTATGCTGAGCTTGATGGAACGGTAGGAGGCGCGTATGGCCCGCGACTGATTGGGCAGTCGGATTCAGTAAACCAGATTGAAAATATCATTTCTATCCTCGAGCACAAGCCGTCTTCTCGGCAAGCTGTCATTCAGATATTTGACAAGCATGACTTAGTTAACAAAAAAAAAGATATACCCTGTACACAGACTTTACAGTTCATTCTAAGGGAGAATTGTCTAGAGCTTATTGCCACTATGCGGTCAAATGACGTATTTCGTGGGCTTCCACACGATATTTTTTGCTTCACAATGCTTCAAGAGTTAGTAGCAAGTGAACTATCTTCACGATTAAATCGCAAAATCAAACTTGGTAGCTACAAACATTTTGTCGGGAGCTTCCACGTTTATGACGAGGATTCAGGCTTGATTGGGCGCTACAATCAAGAAGGATACCCTAACCCAACTCCTATAATGACACCAATGCCTGAAAACTCTTATGCAGATGTCAGAAACTTCATTGAAGTAGAAAAAGAGATCAGGAAAGGGGAATTAGGCGAAAGTATTTCAGCTGAACTTCCCCCTTATTGGGGAGATCTAACAATAATGTTGAAATCTTTTAAAATATATAAGAGCAATCCATTAGATGGATGTCGAAAACTCCAAAGTCAGATTGAAAACTTATCTAATAGCAACTACAAACCCATCATTCAGAAACTGATAGATAAAATAAGAAAAAAATGATGAAAAATAAAAAACAGAACTTATTTGAGGAAGTCCTGGAGAAATTGGCCAGTGTCCAAAGTGTAGAACTACCTGGAATCTTAGACGATGAAAGGAGGGCGGTGTTTGCTCGACAGGTTGTAGATAGCATTCGAAGAATTGATTTCGTTAAAAGACTGAGCGAATTAGAGCTAAGTGAATTTAGAGCTGACCCTAATTCAGAACTGTTTGATCCTCTTAAGGCTGCGGTTATACATAAAAAGAAGGGAGATTCAGACGAGGCATTCTGGTTGCTGCTATTAGCAACTCACTTTGGAAAGTCTCAAGCTTATGGCTGGAGTATTGTAGCAGATGTATATGGTGCAAGAGGCGAGACCGAACCATGGACTTGGCAAAATATAACTTCAAACTTTGATGCCTTTGATAGGTGGTTTCGACGCGCAAGTTTTGAAATTTCTAGTGAGAAGAAAAAGTTAAAGTTTAACAATCACAGGAAATACCAATCTTTCAGGTATGACACAGCTTTTTCAGTGCCTGTAGTTGTAAAAAGTTATATTGACTATATAGGAGGCCATTTCAGCCATGCTGCTAAAATATCCGAAGCTGAATATGCAACAAATAATGATAAATCTTTGATGTTTGATTATTTTTTCAAAGGTATGAAAAGTAATGTGAAGTCCTTTAGTCGCTTAGGTGTTTTTGATTTGCTGACTATGTGGGCTAAGTTAGACCTTGTTGACTTTTACCCTCAGAGTGCATATATCTCTGGTTCTACTGGACCAAGGCCAGGGGCTACGTTATTATTTTTTGGACTGCATGGAGGCCATAGCGCTGATTCTCTAGAGACTAAACTAGCCCAACTAAATCATGAATTAAATCTCGGACCGTATGCGATGCAAATACTCGAAGATTCGCTTTGCAATTGGCAGAAGTCACCAAATAAATATAAATTATTCAGAGGTTAATCAAATAAACCATTTGTGTCGTATCTAACTTTTAGTTTATTAAGGTATTTGTGATCGATATTTCCACAGTGTTGTAGCTGGCCTACAACTATTCCTCGAGCAATACCGATTTTTTTCGAGAATCTTATTATTTTTATCCAATCCTTATGTGTAAAGTTAAGCATCTCGTCCCTATAAATTAAAGGAATCAGAGCTTCTTGTGAAAAAACATCGGCTTCTCTCTCTTCTTCAGAATTAGCGATATCTTTACCTTCAATAAATATAGATGAAGAGCTATGTAATAAAAGATGGCCTATTTCATGAAAAAGAGAGAACCAGAAATGATCGTTGGTTTTGTATCTAAAACTTAGAACTAAAATAGGCTCGTTTTCTTTTGAAAAAAATGTAGCACCGCTGGCTCTGGTTCCTTTTGGAGTTGGCAATAAAACTAAGTTCACACCGCAAGATGCAAATAAGCTTCGTAATCTGGGTACAAACTCCTTGGGATTGTCAATTAATGTCAATTTTCTAATTTCAGGCAAAGAACTAGACAGCTTATCAGAATTCCAAGAGGCGATATTTTGCTGCTTTGCAATTTTTTCAGCCTGATATAGCCAAGTTATTACTGACTCTGGCGAATTATCAAAAGAATTGGATGTTCTAAATGCTACTTTGGATAGGCGAGAAGAAAACTTGTCGTCCCATTCCTCAAGAGATCGTATATTGAAAAAATCTAAACATGCTTCAAATTTTTCCCATACCCTTAACCCTTTAGGAATCCAGTTCCACTTGGTCATATCTTTGAGAGGAAGTCTCGCTAACCATTGAATGCGCTCGTCATGTGACGCATCGAGCTGTTTCCTATATCTACTCTCTCTATTGATCCAAAATTTTGCTGAAACCTCAGTGACCTCTTCAATACTTTTAGCTAAGTCTTGCGTAATTGATTCATAGCCGAGTAACATACGTTCGCAAAATTCACGTTCAATACCTACTAAGCTAGAAAACTCATCAATTTCTACATCTCTTTCATACAAGATAGTCCGAATAGTTTCTCCTGGCGGAGAAGCCCATTCAGGTGAAAATCCAAGATTATCGCTCATTGTATTGTCCCTATCTGCACAATTTTGATTCTATAAATATTTGACCAGGTATTATCTGGCTCAACTAAATGAGAGTTGTTGGTTGCAATTAAGTTTGAGTCGTTGAAAAGAGGGAAAAGCAAAGCGACAGCTCCATGATGTGTAGTAACGGTATGTTTCCTGAACGAAAGTATATCCGAAGCGTAAGAGGCTGCCTCGAAATCAAATAGCAATGGTTTAAGAACTCTAGAGCATTCACGTCCCAGAGTGTCCTCCATTATCTTGATCACAGTACATATACTCCTTAACTCAGGAGATGAAAAAAAAACTTCCAAACCTTACTACGACTTTATCCCTTTTGACGATGTTGTCATTATGCTTCATAAGATACTATTTTTCTACTTCGTACACTTATTTACAGAACTCCAAGTAAAAGCAGATGAGCCGCTATGCGGCTCTTTCTGATTGATGTTCAATGCGCCATTCGTGAACGCGGGTGATAACTTCTTTACCTGCATACTGCACGCCTTTTAAAGCAAATGTGACAACGCCGTCGAAGTAGCTTTGCTTCACTTCGCCGGTTTCCTCGTTCACCTTTTCCTTATACAACGGCCTAATAGGCTGGTCGTTCCGCTTGCAGAACACGCCGCCCATCAACTCAACAAATTTTGCCCAGTCGCCACTATCAGCAGCCTCATAAATTGCGTCGAAAGATTCAGACAAGCCAACAAGCTGCTTTAACCTGCGAAGTTCGCGCCATACGGTGACTGAACCGTTACCGATTTGTTGAAACTGGCGAATACCCCAACAGCTCGCCCAGGCTTCCACCCGTTGAGCTGCGTGTATAGCGTCACCGCCATCAATATCACTATCAAGTTGTTCGCCATTAACATTCTTACTGACGTATTTCGCAATGTAGCCAGTAGCGCTACCACGGCTATAATCAATATCTTTAAAATCACAACGGTTTTCCTGTGCACCGGCTTCGTCGCCGTCTTCCTGTAAGGCATAGTGGGTAATCACTGATTTAAATGCATCAGCGTGTATAGGCTCGATAAAAAGCAGCATGTGCCAGTGAGGCGTACCGTCGTGCTGGGGTTCAACGATACGAAAGCCGTATTGCTGGATTTTACGACGGTCGAACTCGGCGCGTATACGTCGCCACAGAGTGTTTAAGTAGTCCTGAGCATCACGGGGCGTAGAACCATCCCATTTCGGGTTTGAGTCGCCTGATTTTGCATAGGTGTTATGAAAGCGGGAAGGGCAGGTAACTGTGACGAATATCGCTTTGTGTCCGGCTTCTTTAGAAAGCTTTTCAAAGCCAAACATGCGGGTCATTAGCTCGTTTTTTCTGTTAACGGGATTCGAAACATTCTTATCCGATAATTCAGCTAACGAAAATGAGTCGCCGACCTCATTAACGACAACGAGGTTTTCAAGCATTTTACGTTGTAGCTCTTTTTGCGCTAAACGAGATTGAACGGTGAAGTCACTACAGTATTTGCCTTTGCGACTATGCACCTGGCCCAGGTGCATCAACACTATCTCACGCTTGCGGCTAACAACCTTTCTCAATTGCCGTAACCACCAATACACATCCTGCATTCTGCGTAGTGTGCCTATTAGCATCTTATCTTCTGTAAGTTTTGGTAATTCGATACCGTAGCCGCTCACATACTTTGATGCTTCTGCATAGGTAGTGCGAAGCCCCTGACCAATAGCTGAAGTGTTTTCAGCACGGTGCTTATCACTTTTTACCGCATACAGTTCAAAGCGCTTACAACGCCTTGCATTGTCTTCCGCTAACTCCCTTAACTCAGCTTCACCAGCATCAAAGTGAGGTATTAACTTGGTAGGTAACAAGCCGTTTAGCTTTGCGGTGATTTGCCTCAAATAGCTATTCGCATTAAAAGGCTTATCGAATTCCTGGTAACGGCCTATTAGGATCTGCTGAACGGCCTGCGGGAAGTGGGAAATTTGCTTCTTAACAAAAATCCGGTCTTCAGTACCCAGCGAACTATAGAACTGACCTTTTTTACCAGCCATTAAGTCCAGCGTTCTTGCGATAGAGGACTCTTTAAACCGTTTCATTAGATGCCTCCAATGCCTGAGCGTGTTTGATACCACGTTCTGATATCTCTACTCGTGACCATCGCAAGCCGTAAACGCATTGCTCTGTTGATTGCCTGAGCAAGCCTTCTTTTATAAGTGAGTACAGTACGGTTTTTGAAAAACTAAGCGGATAAACTTTAGGGAAATTAGTTTTGCCAAACTGATTGCATACAGAGGTACAAAGCTCGACGTAACCGCCGTTGGCAAAGTAGTGAAGCAGCTCAGTTTGATTCGAAGTTAACTTTTTCATTATGCCGCCCTCTCATCTTGATAAAGGTGAGTGCGACGAACAAAGCTTTCCAGCCAGGCGTCTAAGTCTTCTCGTAGGTAACGCACAGAACGGCCGATTTTGATAAACGGTGGTGCCGGTGTACGGTTTTCGCGGTTACCGTCCATCCGCGCCTGGCGCAGAAAAGAACGGCTCATACAGATATATTGTGATGCCTCTTTTTCAGATAAAAGGCGGGGTGTGATTGCTATTGTCATTGTTCGTTTCCTGATTACAAGTTTGTATTTCAGGAGCGAACTTAGCTTTCACCTTCTATCACATGATTGAATTCATGATTATTTTTTTAGCTCTGTAACATGATTATTGAAAGTACCTCTCGTTATCTGTTTCTGACGTTCCGGCAATTCTTCAGACACGTTCCATAAAATCTTATCAATGGTGACTTCGAGTACCACCCTCTCAGGGTCTATTAGGTCAAGAAGATCATCATCAGATTGGGATTCGTGCAGAAGAGCCCACAACTCGGAAGCAGTTGCGGTTGGTGAATGGTCTATTAGGTTTGAAACAATGCGCTTAGCTTTAGAGCCACGATTGTAATAAGTGGCGCGAGTTTGCCTATTAGGTTCAGCAGTTGACCTATTAGGCTTGCCATCAGCGCTTCCGTTTTGCTCCTTTAGCTTAGAAGAATGCGGCTTAGAAGCGGTATCGGAGCCTAATAGGCCATGACATTTTAAATCATCAACAAACAGGCATGCGTCAGAAAGGGAAAACGTAAACTCTTCACAATAGAGGTCTGTGTCGCCGTTCTTTTTTATTTTTTCCTTCAGGTAATTTGGTGGAGTAGCCTCCCCACTAAACATTTTAAAGATATCAGCCATTGCTGCTGCACCAGACTGTTGCTCGCGAGGAAAGTTTTTAGCCACGATGACACCCTGCTTAAGAGTCGACAGTCCAGTCGGATGCCATTCAATTATTTCTGAGTTTGGTGCCTTGGTTTTAAATGGATAGGCTGAAGAGTAGCCTTTAAAAGATGCTTGTCTGAGGTATACAGTCTTAGTGTTTACCTTTCCCCGACTTAAAAGCGCAAGTGAGTCAGGAATATCTACTGAGGCAATAGCATCAACAGTTGTCGAACCTTGACCAATAAAGCCTTGTTTAACACGCGTTCCCACTATCAAACTTATGCCTTGAAGCAGAAAGGAAAGGCGCAGACGTTTTTGCTCGACTAAAAAACGGATTTCATCTGCGGTAATACCGTGATGATGCTGAAGCTCGTTCAGCCTGTAGTAAGCTTTCTCCTGCATAATGCACGATGTCCATTGTTTGAGTTACAAAACGAAACTGATAAAAGGAGATTATAACGATGGTGTTGGATGATAAACAGTGTCCTTACTGCGGCGATGACGACGTTACATATACAAGTGCAAATTGGGTACAGTGTGAGCATAGTGAAGAACGTTGGCCAGTTGGCAGAAAAGTTGCCGGACCATACAACTGGCATACAGGCAAATTTGAGCCGGAAGAATCAGAATGAAGTTTTAGCGTAAAACAAAGCAAAAATCTTTATGTTAGCATTCGTAACTTTTAGCTTTGTTATTTATCTAATAAACTGGATGAACAACAACTCTATAAGATACTTTGGGTACGTATATCAACCAAGCCTGAAATCTGCTAAGAGGCCTGATCGCCGGTTCAGTAACGCCTCGAGAGTATGAATATTTTTACTCTTTTACAGCTCTATAACCAACATTCATTTGTTTTTGTATTAATTTTATGTGATATCATAATTATTATATTGAGCAATCTCTAATATTATTAAAGTACGGATGCTAATTATGAAATACAGGTTTCATTGCAAAAATTTTTTAATCCCTATAGCAAAAATTAAATTATTGAATAGGTCTTTACTTTTAATAATGGCTTTTATGCTCTGTGGATGTAGCAGTATATTTTCGGGAAATGAAGCCTTACCCATCCCTATGGAGGAGCGTTACCAACTAGATCAAGCGAAGTTTTTTATTGAAGCTCCAGATTTACGGCTTAATCCAAACAAAAAGAATATCAAATACTACGTAGCGGCATTTGACGGCACTGAAAACGACAAAGATAATTTAGATGAAAATAGCCGTGAAACAGTTGTTAGCTATCTTTATAGCATTCTAGATAAGAAAAAATCAATTAAATCTGAATATTATCCAGGTCCTGGCACTCAAAAAAACTATATCACTCGAACGTTAGACTCAGTTCGATGTCACTCATGTATAAAGATAGCAAATAAGGCTTTAGAGGACTTTGAAACATTTATAAAAAAGGAAGAAAGGAAAAATGATAATTTAGAGATAAAAGTCATTACTATCGGTTTTAGTCGTGGAGCTGCAATCGCAAGACACTTCATGAACCAGTTATCTAAACAATACAAAACAAGTTTATTAGACGACAGGCAGGAACCAAACTCTACTCTTATTAGAACCATTGGTTTATTGTTTGACACTGTAGCTACCAGTGTTGAAGACGAGTTGGAACTTGGTATATCAACTTCAACTGATTTCTTATTACATTTTATAGCAAATAACGAAAGTAGAAGACTCTTCCCGGTCATTTATGATGTCGATATTGATTTTCCAGGCGTTCCAGGAAGGATGCATATTTTACAACCTAGAAAATGTAAATTGCCGACAATTTCTAATTCCAATAGATTAGCGCAACTATCATTGCCTGGCTCTCATTCTGATATAGGAGCATCATATAAAAGTGGTATAGGTACATATTATCGAATTTACGGTGAGATAGCCTTGTTAGAAATGGGATTAATCAGCAAAACTCATTTTGAGATTGATGATTACTTATTCACATCAGGTAAACATGATTCTCGAGGATTATATGACTTTATTCTAGAATCAATTTTTGGAAAAAATTCTAGAGGGATAAAAAAAGTTCGTTCAGTCAAACTATCTCAAGATGAGTACAAACTAGCAAAAAGACGTCTGAGCAACCAATTCAACTCTAACTTTGGATATACCAGTGAATTAAAAGAAATTAAACCCGTTGTAATAGATCTCAAGAAGGAGGGAGATTATCTTAAGTTTTATCGTGGCTATTTTGGCCTGCGTGATCTTCAATTTTCGAATGATAAACGTGATGGGAAGCGGGTGATTAGTTTTACTTACGATGAGTCAGACTTTATTTCAAGGATGGAGTTAAATGATAAAGTATGGAATTCAATTCCGGAAAATGAGTTGAGTCGTTTAGAGTTCATTTTGCTTGAAAGTGAAGAAATTGAAAGAGGCTACTATTACGTAGATTGCAAAATGGTTTATGCTCAGTAAAATGAAATTAACTAAAACTTCTCTGTTTTAACTTAATGCGAGACTGAAAATGTTTCTGGCTCTAAAAAGCGTAGAATTTACATCAGGCCTGAGCGACTAGAACAGAGTTTCCGTTTTTTAGATCTAGCCAATAATAACTTATTTATGTGACAGTCTTTTATTATTAGCAGACACTAATTCATAAACTTTGGCGCATAGTTGAAGCAGCACAGTCAAACAGAAGTTAAAGCAGATTCACCGCCTTCGCCTTATGCTCTGGCGCCAAGTGTGCGTACCTGAGCGTCATATCTAACGAACCATGACCGAGCAATTCGCGGGTAGTATTCAAATCTACTCCAGCCATCACTAGTTTGCTAGCAAAGTGGTGGCGGAAGTCATGAAAACGAAAGTCGATAATCTTGGCGCTTTCCAGCAAGGCTACCCAGGCTTTTTTAAAGTCTTTAATTGGCTGGCCGTTTTCACCTTCGAATACCCAGTGCAGCGAACCGCAATCCAGCTTCCAGTTGAGCAGCGCCGACTTGGCTTTCTGATTAAGCGGAATGTGTCGAGCTTTTCCGCTTTTGGCATTGGCCGCTTTAACGGTCACAAATTCCCGTTCAAAGTTAATATCGGCCCAGGTCAGGCTAAGTAACTCACCTTTTCGCATGCCGGTATTCATAGCGACTATCACCAGGGGCGCTATATGATCCGCAAACGTGCGATTGCTCAAATCTGGTAGGAGTGGGTAGCCACGCTCTGTTCTGTGCTTGTTGCCGTTTTCACGGTCTTTTTTAATGCGATAGTCTCTGGCGGCGAGGGCGCGTTTCAGGGCTTCTTCTTCCTCAAAGCTTAAATAGCGAATATGGGTATTGTCTTCGCGCAGCATTTTGACCTTTTTCAGGTCGTGCTTTTCTATCACTTCCCACTCAACCGCTCTGCTCATGACTGATTTAAGCGTAGTGAAGCGCCGGTTAATAGTGGCGTTGCTTCGTTTAACTTTCATCATTTCTGTGCGGCGGCGCTCGACTACAGCGGCAGTAATATCTTTTAGCTGCATAGGTAGCAGGGTAGGGAAGTTCTTTTTAAGGTTTTTTATTTCCTGCGCGCCGGACTTAGGATACTGAGCGCTGTACCAGGGCGTAAACTGTAAATCCAAAAATGCTTCCAGCGTGGTTAACCTGGATTTTCTTTCCTGGGCTTTTAACTCTTTTTTATGCTCGTGAGGGTCAACACCCTGAACAACCGAAGCGCCGGCGGCTTTTGCTGCATCCTTGGCTTGCGCCGGAGTAATTTCAGGATGAGTACCCAGCTTCACATTTTGCTGTTTACCGTTATGGCGATAGTACAAAAAGTAGGTAATCCGGCCTTTGGGCGATATGCGCGCATGAAAGCCAGATATCTCTGTATCGTTTAGCCGCTTATCTTCGATTTTGAGGCTGGAAATCGTCGCGTTTGAGATCTTCTTTTTGATAGTCATTTCAAAATATGTAGCAAATATGTAGCAGATCGAGTGATATTGGGTGAGTTTACATGAACAATAGTGAACAAACTATGAATTTGTCTATATCAATTAAAACAATGACTTATGTTTTAATTTTTGTTTTTTGTGGTTCACTGAGCGTCACTGAAAAACACTATGTTTCTCGGCTCCGGAGGCAAAGGTCATAGGTTCGAAAAAATCGTCGGGAGCGATTTTGAACGCGCTTCAGCGCGGCCCGTGAGGGCGAGGCGCAGGGATGCGCCGAGTAATCCTATCGGGTGCGCCAGATATAAAAAGCCGACTTTCGAGTCGGTTTTTTTATATCTGTTGTATTCCCGTGGATGAGAATCTCCGTTCGACAAAATCGTCTCGTCTACTTCCAAAGACCTACCGCCATTGTGCGTACTCGACACACGCCTTTTGCAATTCTTTAGCATTGTTCGTATTGTACTGATTTTATAAAATATATAAGCCAAAGCTTGAATGAGTATTCAGCAGGGACGTGACGCCAATTGTCAGAAAACATACATTTTTACACCAAAAATGCTGAAAAGCTGACTGCACAATACAATAGTGTGTCCTTTGAAAAGGTACATCAGAGCTGGCTATCTGAAATTCCTGATGAAGGCTTTGTACTGGATGTCGGTGCTGGCTCCGGGCGCGATGCCCGCTATCTGGCAGCAAAAGGGCTAACCGTCTTTGCTGTTGAGCCTGCAGCCGGCATTCGAGAACAGGCTCGGCGGTATACCGTAAATCAGAATGTTCACTGGATTGACGACAAGCTGCCTTCTCTGGATAAAGTCTTTAATCTGCAGACAAAATTCGACCTCATTCTTCTTAGTGCTGTATGGATGCATATTGCACCGTCAGAACGTGAACGCTGCATTCGTAAAGTAAGCTCGCTGCTTAAAGCCAGCGGCAAAATTATCATTTCTTTACGCCACGGCGCATGTAGCGATGAACGAACGATGCACCCTGTGCCGGCCGATGAGCTTGCTGTGTTTGCCAGAACGTTCGGCCTGGCTTTCAGGTTGATAGATGAAAATAAGCGTCGTGATGAGTTAGGCCGTGACGATGTGAGTTGGCAAACCGTTATCCTCACATTACCTGACGATGGCTCTGGCGCTTTTCCACTGCTTCGCAATATCATCATGAACGACAATAAGTCATCCACCTATAAAGTGGCGCTGCTGCGAGCACTGTTGAGGATTGCTGAAGGGCATCCGGGTGCGGTAATAGAACGAAGGCTGGGGCATGTTGTGTTGCCTCTTGGTCTCGTTGCACTTTACTGGGTTAAGTTGTTTAAGCCACTGGTCGATCATTTTAAAATTCCCCAAAGCAGTAATATCAATCGGGGATTGGGTTTTGTAAAAGATGGAGGCTGGAATGCGCTGTCTTCTTTTACGGCAAACGATTTTTATATTGGTGCCATGTATCTGCAACCTGAGCTTGCTCAAGCGGTATATCAAACGATGAAGGATGTCGCTGTCACTATTCGTGATATGCCGGTTCGCTACACAACGTTGCCGGGAACCGGTGAGGGCATTTTTCTGGCTGAAACCCAGCGAACCAAAAAACCATCCGGAAGCCTTGTTCTGGATGCTGACTTCCTTACTTCACTGGGTCGCTTTTACGTGCCGGTGAATATCTGGGATTCGCTTACCCGTTTCAGCGTATGGATAGAGCCGTCACTGGTAAATGAATGGGCCGGGCTTATGCAGAGTTACGTTAAAAATACTGACGTAGCGTTTTCCAAAGCCGATTTATTAAATGCGCTTATCTGGGAAGATCCTAAAAGAACAACAACGCGAGTCAGAAATCGCATCAATGAATTGCTTCAAACCGGCAGTGTGAATTGTTGCTGGTCCGGGAAAGCGATTCGCCTGCCGAGCTATGCCGTGGATCATGCTATGCCTTTTGCTCGCTGGCCGAACAACGATTTATGGAATTTGCTGCCAACCCAGTCAGCTGTGAACAGCAGTAAATCTGATAAACTGCCCTCATCTGTGCGCATGATGAACAGCAAAAGCCTGATTACCGAATGGTGGGAACAGGCCTGGGACGAACAGGCCGATGAATTTTTCATACAGGCAAATCTGTCACTGCCCAATCTGTCGGCCAGTAACCGAAGCTTTGTGAACGTATTCGAAGCGATGACTATTCAAAGAGATCGAATCAAGGACTTTCAGCAACTGATGGAATGGTGACAGCAAATAAAAAGTATTTCTTTGCTGTTTCGCGCACTGCTTGATTGCTTAAACCTAAACCTCCTCCTGAGGCTCGCCATCATCCAATTTAGCTACTGACTTTTCTTCCGCTGGCTTCGTTATGACTTTGCCCATCGTACCCCATTTGACCTTCGGGTTGAGCAGTACCGGCCGCGTCAGAATCAGGTTATTCGGGTACATCAGTGTTTCGCGATCTGCTGTCACTAAGCGCGAACTAAACGGGCCGATATCGGCAATAATCCCCTCAATGTAATTATCACCATCCAGAATACGAACATAATTTCCTCTACGGTAGGCCACATTGGTTAACAAAATGAAATATGCCGTAATATTGCTGATCAGCGACCAGCTGGCAAACAGCGCCACGCCCGTGACCGTGAGGATAGACGTGGATAACACCAACAGCCCTGAAAAGTCGATGCCCCATGCGAGTAACAACAACGCGATAGAAATTATTGCAACCAGCACTCTGGCTACAAATAGCCCCTTGATGGCGCTGTTGGATTTTAACTTCGACTTTTCCATGTTGGCTTCAAGTTTTGGTAGTAGCTTTTGGGAGGTTGCCAAATAAATCAGTAACACTACTACGCTCCACACCACATTCGACTGGTATTCAGTCAACCACTGCAACAGTGTGTGCCACCACTCATTCATTACACTAAACCTCGAAACTAATTTAACGCGCAGAGTATAAGTAGAATTGATGGTATGTACTAGCCATAGACGCGGTTTTGTTCTTTAGCAAAACCAGCGCCTCGCTAATGCTGATTACAGCGAAAATCCTCTGCCGATATGCTCGTTTCAGAAGCCCATTAACGTTTTTTGTGCCGTCAGGCAAAAAGCGTCATTCGCCCCTCATCGCCCCACAATACCCTTTCACAAAGTCGGCATGCTCTGGCAGCTGTTTGACCGCGGCCAGCACACGCTCGCGCTGCTGTTTAAGAGAGTTTTGTAGCTGCTCATCGGTAAGCATAGTCGCGGCCGGATGAAAGTGTGTTGGCGCAATACCCTGACCGAGCATGACCTGGGTCCAGGAGTCGACGCGAAACAGCTCGTTTTGTTTTTGAAAGGCGTGGGCCTGCGCTTTGAAAAGCGTAATGCGTTCAGCCAGCGAATCCGGCACATCCATGGTTTTACATTGTTGCCAGAACGGGCTGTCTTCGCGTTGAGTCACATGGTAATGCAGAATAATAAAATCACGAATTCGCTCTAATTCGGCCTGAGTCTGGCTATTGTATTCAGCAATCAGCGCCGGATCGTGGCCGCTGTGGGGAAATAACTGCATAAAGCGTGTGATACCCATCATCACCAGATGAATGCTGGTGGATTCCAACGGTTCGACAAAACCACTGGCCAGGCCCAGAGCAAGACAGTTGCGGTTCCACGCCTGTTTGCGGCGGCCGGTTTTAAAACGCAATGTTTTAGGCGTGGTCAGCGGCTCACCTTTGACGTTTTTTAACAGGGTGTCACGGGCTTCATCGTCACTCATAAATCTACTGGCGTAGACTAAGCCATTACCAACGCGATGTTGCAAAGGGATCTCCCACTGCCAGCCAGCGTGATGCGCCGCTGCGCGGGTATAGGGCGGGGCAGGCTGGGTGCTTTGCGTTTGTACCGCACAGGCGCTGTCACACATCAGCCATTGCGACCAGTCTTCAAATCCGGTGTTCAGGGTTTCTTCAATCAATAAACCTTTAAATCCGGTGCAGTCGATAAAAAAGTCGCCCTCAACAATATCGCCATCCTGCAGGTGCAGCGCTTTGATATCGCCGTTATCATGCTGGGCCACATGTTCAATCACCCCCTCAGTGCGAACTACACCCAATGCGCTACAAAACCGCTTGAGAAATTCTACATAGTCGCCGGCATCCAAATGATATGCGTACTGAATATTACTTTTGGGCGAGGTGGCAAACTTATGCTGGCGCGCAGCCTCCAGCTCAAAGCAGTAATCGCCATAGTCGCCCTGGAATCCTCGTGCTTTTGCGCTTAAGTGAAAATGGACAAATTCAGCCAGCCAGCTTTGCTGGCCCGTCACGCCAAAAGAATGGATATAGCTGTCACCTATGTCTCCCCAGTTTTCAAACTGTATACCCAGTTTGAACGTGGCAGCGGTGGCGCGCATAAATGCCTGCTCATCAATTTGCAGCAGTTTATGAAAGGTGCGCAACGGCGGGATAGTGGCCTCGCCAACACCGATGGTACCGATAACCTCAGATTCAATAACCCGTACATTGACCAGCTGGCCCATTTTTCGGGCCAGTGCAGCGGCGGCTATCCAGCCTGCGGTGCCGCCCCCGGCAATAACAATATTTTTTGGATGCGCTGTCATAATGCAACTACTTATTCAGTTGGTTGGTGATTAATGCCCGTAAACGCCGGGCACTGGCTTCGTCCAGCTCGTCGAGCATACCTTTGCCTGCATCAGGGATATGGGCCGCCGGCATCTGAGCATCATTAAACACATAATAATCAAACAAGGATTTAAACGCGGCTTTTTCCCGTTCAGGGCGATCGCGAATGGCCAGCATGGCATGATAGAGGGCTGGCATGCCGCTGCCCAAAAATGCGGGCGCCTGTGACCACCAGTAATTCACCAGAATATTAAAATCACTCAGCCCTTCTACCTGATGCCACCACATACTGGGAATAAAAATACCGTCGCCGGGCCCAAGCTCTGCTATTTGGGCGTGCCTGAGTGCTTCTTTAAAGCGGGGGTGGGCGGTGAAATCCGGGTGATGAAAATCAACCATGCTGATTACCTGTCCGCCGGGGGTGCGTTCCACGGGTCCCGGATAAAGGTTGGCAACCTGGTCAGGTGGAAATACCACAATGCGGCGTTTACCGGCTACACAACAAGCGATATTTTCCAGGCAATCAAAATGGCACGACGCCAGTGACTGGTTGCCTACCCAGATGCTGACCAACGGGTCGTGCTGTGCTTCAGGGATAAGGTGCGGGGTGGCGGAAAACTGAACCTGTGCTTTAAGCTGTGGAAAAAATGTGTCCAGCGGGGCAGAGGCCATATAAAGAGACTTATCGTCAGCCCCGGCCACAAGCTCAGCTAACAACTCAGTCACATTGCCGCGCACACTCTCATAATTAAGCGAAGCGGCATTCTGCGCATAAAAATACTTACCCTTTATTGATGCCGGGGCCCGGTAAATCATTGAGGGACGGCCGTTATAAAATGATTGTATATAGTCGGCGGCATCGGCGGCGCTTTGCTGTGCCTTTTGGGTCAGTGCCCAGTGCTGTGCAATTCCCCGTAGCACCAGTGGCTGGGCTGTGTGTGTAAGCGTCGCAAGATCCGGTGCATCAATGGCCCGGACCTGCGCAATCGCGTTGCTGATACCTGCCAGCGAATCAGGCATAGCCCTGTTGCTCATGGTGTTTACGAATATTTTTCAGGTCAATCAGGGTTTGCAGGTTGGTCAGTGAGCTCATAACTAAAAACAGCCCCTGTAACAAGCCTTGCTGATGTAATTGATGTAATTCACCGGGCCCCAGCGCCGCCACTTTTTCATCACTGACCGTATAGTGTCCGGAAAGCGTCAGCGCCGTGCCATCGCTAAGTTCAATATCAACATTCAAAGGTTCCAGCAATGCCAGTTCATGCCATGCACTGATCATATCCCTGGTGACCGACGCCCCAGAGTGTATCAGGTGCAGCACTGAGGCCATCCGGTTCAGATAATCAGAATTCCCGCCCTTGGGTAAGAACAGTGGTTTGCCTTCGCTGGTGGAGAGTTTCGGACTGTCTGTGTCTACATGGACCATCACCTCGTTGCCGTTATCGTGCAGACCAATTGCAAACGGCCCGCGGGCAACCATCGCCGGTACATAATCTGCCGCCCAGCCGTGTTGTGCACGTAAATTTTCATAATCTGCCGGCAGGCTTTCTGTCAAAAATAAGTTTTCATTCCGCTCCAGGCCCAGTAGTGCGGTCATCGTAAACCCGCCATTTTTTTCATCAGGGTAAAACAATACCGGATAATGCTTTGTCACATTCGCCAGCTCTGTGGCAAAGACCGGCACAGAAGCAACATTATCGCCACAGTCGGCCCGATACTGCGTAATGATCCGCAGATCTTTATGGGTGACGTTGTCAAGGAGGGTGTAGTTACTCATCATTTACCTTCTTTTTCTAAACCTGCTGCGCTTAGCATCACTGCTTTAAAATTGTTATGGAGAATCCTCATTCACATTGTTGTAAATTTCGATTTTCCATAATAACTTTGCAAATAATCCTTACCGGTCAGCATGATGTTTAATGGCTCTCGAATTTAGGCTCTATCAAGTCTGGCAGTACTGTTAATGTCGCCCAAGAATGTGTGATTGCTCGCTTGTGAAGGTATTCACCTACTCTGCATCTTGATTCAAGCTCAAACGCATGCAGGCCACCGAAGTGGCCTGGTATGAATTGTGTTTTAGCCGCCGTTAGAAAGTATAGCGTGCACCAAGATTGTAGCGTGCACCTAAATCTTCTAAATACCAGAGCTGGTTCGGCGTCCTGCCGTGCTCACGACTATTCTCACCGGTCACGTTGATACCTTCAATAAACACGGAGAGGTTCTCGTTAAAGTCATAGCTTACATTCATATCAATCTGATAATAGTCTTCGATATAAGCTGGGTTATTAGAGCCTTTGTAGTTTATACGGTTGAGGTATTTTTCACGCCAGTTCCAGGCAACCCGGGCGGTCCAGCCGTAGTTTTCGTACAGCAAAACCAGGTTGGCGGTATCACTCAGGCCGGTAAGGGCAAACTGTGACACATTCGGGTTACCTTCGTTGTCAAAACCAATGTCGCCACGCACGATAGTGTAGTTGGCCTGAACACCAAAGCCGGTTTCACCGAAGAAATGCTGCACGGCAAACTCACCACCATACAGTTTTGCTTCCCGGTTGTTTTGCGGCACTGAGGTACGGAAGGTAAGCTCAGGGTCGCCTTCCTGAGGGATTAGATCCCATCCGGGAGTTTCGCCTAATTCCAGAATCTGCTCAGCTGAACCGGTGTAATCATCGGCGCCATTCGGGAATGCCTGCGGCTGTTCAAGCAGCACCATCATGGCAAACAGCGACGTATCATCTACAGCAAAGCCACGCTCGCGCAGTGCATTAGCCGCTGCGATGGCGCGAGGGCCGGAAGTTTGGTCCTGAATGCCGAAGAATGTGCGATCCTGCTGACCTGTTCCGATAAAGTTAGCCACACGCTTTTCAAAAAAGCCAGCAGAGACATAACTGGTTTCGTCGTAATACCATTCCAGCGACAGGTCAAAGTTATCAGATTCCAGCGGTAACAGCGCCGGGTTGGATGAACTTGCTGTGGCTCGGGCACCGTTTAAGGTTGATCCGGTCAGGCCAAAGTTACTGGGTGAGACCCGTAGTGACCCGTAACCTGCACGGGCAATGGTTTTACTGTAGGAAAAACGGCCCTTAACATCATCTGTCAACATGATGTCAAAATCGAGGCTCGGCAGCAGGTTGTCGTAATCTGCTTCAACGGCCAATGGCTGTGCGACAGTTTCAGGGTTAGTAAATACGCTGAAATCGTTATTGTTTTCCCATATCAGGTAGCTTGGCGGAGTCACCAGTGAAGAAGAGTTCACATCGGTGGTTTCGTAGCGTATACCAGCCAGGACATTGATAGGCATGTCATTCCATTCAGACTGCACATGCACCTGGAAGTAGGCCGCCATGGTATCTTCTTCTACGGTGTCGTTGGTTGAGAACACGTCACTGACACCAAAGAAATTATTTTCTGAGGGATACAGAGCGATACCTTCACGGGCCAGCGCGACGGTATCACCGGTAAAGCCGATACCCTGACTTTCACCAGTGTCGAAATCCTCAAATTCACCGCCGACATCAATCTGCTCCAGCATGCCTTCGGAAAATTCACCCGGGTTGGCAATACCCCAGTTACCCAGCGTCATATTGTCGCCGGCTGTTTGTCGGGCGTTCATTTCCATGGCGCGACCTTCTACACCAAACTGGAATTCACCGTTATCCAGGTAATAGGTACCATCGAACTTAAACTGAGTGATTTCAGTTATCTGAGATGCATGACGGAAGCGCAGAATAGATGAGCCTACATCGCCTGCATCCAGTACGCCGTTATCATTACCGCGTTGGGAGTCGTCGTATACGTTGCGATACGTGGGTAATTCACGGCCAAACCACCATTCCCGGGAGGCTACCACCGGCGCACCCAGACCTACCGCTATTTCGCCGGATGCGAGGTTGTCGCTGGGACCAGTAGGTAAACTTTCCATTTCTGAATTGTGCACATCAAAATTCAGCTTAAGGGCATCACTGTAATAATATTCAAAGTTAAAACCCAGTGAGGTTAGCGTATTGGTTTGTTCACGGTATTGCTGCTCAAAACCTTCATCCACAGTACCGTTATAATTTTCAGCCACATAAATAGGCGTTGCGACCGGACCATCATCAAATTCAACGCGGGTAATGTTTGAGCCGTTTTGCAGCCAGTTAGTAATTTCACCACGATGTTCTTTAATTTCATTTTCAGCAAACAGATAATCGAGGGTTGCTGTCATGTTATCAGCAGGTGCGTACTGCAATGTGATCTGCGCGTTTTTGCGCTCGCGCTGACGGTCTGAAAATGCATAGCGTAAGTCGTTCGGACGACCATACAGCTGCCCGGCATCCGGCACATTCTGATATACCGACATATCAGCATTGTTAAACAATGTATCCGGGTCATTCGGGTCACCCCATTCGCCAATATTCCAGTCGTTTACCGTGGCGCCGACATAACCGGAATCACGTTGCTGGATAATAGCTGCGATATTGACACCAAACTTTGCGTCATCATCGGTCCAGTTCACAATGCCGGAAACTTCCGGCGTAACATCATCGCCAACGCGGTTGGTGGTGTCATGTACAGCCTTTGCCGCCACAGACGCCGTAAAGCCAGGGTTACTAAGCGGGCGTGCCGTTAAAATGTTAATGGTTGCACCAATACCGCCGGTGGCGATATCTGCCTTACTGGTTTTATAAACCTCTACCGCGCTTACCCCTTCCGATGCAAGATTGGCAAAAGAAAAAGCACGAGTACTGCCGCCGCGGGTGGTACCGTCAGCGCCGCTACCGCCGCCGTAGGTCTGGGCTGCTGGCATCATACGACCATTTAGTGTGATCATATTGTTGCCACCGCCAAAGCCCCGTACCGTTACCTCGTTACCTTCACCGTTAGTTCGGCTGATAGATACCCCGGTAATACGCTGTAATGATTCGGCAAGGTTGGTGTCTGGAAACTTACCAATATCTTCTGCGGAAATGGCGTCTACCACGCCCACAGAGTTACGTTTAATGGATTGCGCCTCGGTCAGACTGGACTTCAGGCCTGTCACCTGAATGACTTCTACCGGCTCGCCATCCTGCTCATTTTCATTTGCCTCTTGCGCCAGAGCCGGCATCATTACACTGGTTCCGAGTAAGATTGAGAGGCTTTGGGTTAAAAGTGTCTTTTTGTATGGAATATTGCGTTTCATGTGTGTCCCCATTTCTTTTCCCTATGACTTGCTTACTACAACCTGCGTCAATCTCCGACATTCCTGGTCGAGACGGCAAATTAACTTCCTGTGAAGAGTAAACAGACTGTTAATGAATGGTAATAAGCTAGTGCTAGCAAGCTATTATCTTTTTTCACAACAGGGTGTCGATAAATTACGTGGTGGGTAAATAAATGCCGGGCCGAGGGCCCGACAAACACTACTGGCTGACCAAATTGTTATAACTTACAGGATGCCTCACCCTGATTTGAAACCACTTTTATTGCTTTTACCTGAATAGCCAGCGCATCTTCACTTTTGATTAACACCGGGTGAGTGAGCTGACTCATATCCACTGGACCGGAGAAGCAACTCAGCTTGATCAGATGACTTTGCCAGTCGCCGGTTTGACGAAAGGCGTCGGTCACATCAATGAAATGTGGTTTTTCATTTTTACTTTGCATACCCAGTTGCACAGTCCCTGCGGCAGGTTTTAGTACCTTATACTCAAATGACACAGCCATGTCGCCGTTACTCTGGCGACTGATATCCACCGTCTCACCGCTAATCCCGACGGTGGCCTTGCTCTGCCAGGTGAAAATGACAGTATCTTCCTGGGCCTGGTCATCGGCCGCGACAGCGGTTAGCGCATCGGCCGGGCTGGCAGATTGCGGCGGAAATGCGGCCTGTGTGCCAGCGTCGTCGGTTAAGGCTAATTGCCAGGGGGTCACAGGGTCTCCCGCCATCAAAAATTGTTGCGTGGCATCCTGATTGGAGTTCACCGCCTGCGTTTCGTCAAGGTTGTTGATGGTTTTTGGCGACTGGTAGGTGAGTCCGTACCCCAGCGGGAATAAAATCGCCGCAGTGTCATCTGAGCTGTCAGACTGGTCGACATGGGGCGTGGCTGGCCAGGCAAAGCTAAGTTTGCCGGTAAAATCATGCTGGGTTGTGTCATCGGCTTTACTGAGTACAACATCTGCAATGCCGCCGCCTTCCGTACCTGGTAGCCAGGCCGCAACAAAGGCATCCGAGGCATTGATTTCCGGGTTGACCCACATGGGCCGGCCCGACAAGAACACAGAAACCGTTGGAATGCCTTCGTTTTGTAAAGATTTTAAAAGCTCAAGGGCAGTGGTGTCCGGGTAGTCAAGGTGCGACCTGTCCCCCTGAAACTCGGCATAGGGCTGCTCGCCAAAAACCACGATTGCGACATCCGGTTGAGTAGAATAGCTGCCGTCTGGCTGATACTCCACTGTTCCGCCGGCTTGTTTAACCTGTGCCTGCAAACCTGCCAGAATGGACTGGCCATTGGGAAAGTCGCGATTGGTATTGCCAGTGCCCTGCCAGCTTAGGGTCCAGCCGCCGGCTGCCTGTCCGATATTATCTGCCGCTTCTCCGGCGACTAAAATCGTGCTGGCGGGGGAAACCGGCAGCACCTGGTTATTATTTTTGAGCAGCACCAGTGATTGTCTGACCGCCTGACGGGCCACAGCCCGATGCTCTGGCGCACTAAGCAGATCATAATTTCCGGCGTGGGGGCGCTCAGACGGCAGGCTGGAGTCCAGAATTCCGGCCCGAGCCTTAACCCGCAGAATACGGCTTACCGCTTCATCCAGCCGCGCCATGGAAATCGTGCCATCCTGCACCTGGGAAAGAGTATTGTGATACAGGGCTTTCCAGCTATCGGGTGCCATAAACATATCCAGCCCGGCATTAAACGCCTGCGGACAAGAGGTTGGTTCGCAGCCTGCAACCTGGCCATGCCCATTCCAATCGCCAACCACAAAACCGTCAAATCCCATTCGGCCTACCAGCACATCATTGAGCATGGCTTTAAAACCATGCATTTTGGTGCCGTGCCAGCTGTTGTACGAGGCCATAGCGACTTGCACGCCGGCCTGAATAGCGGGGGGATAACCTGCAGCATGAATATCTCGTAGTTCTGCTTCAGAGACCCGGCTATCTCCCTGATCTTTGCCGCCCACCGTACTGCCGTCGCCAACAAAGTGTTTAACGGTGGCAATGACATGGTCATTATCTAAAAATGAGTCTGAATTAACCTTGCCTTGCAGACCCGTCACCAGCGCCCTGGAATAGCGCGCAACGATATCGGGGTTTTCGGAATAACTTTCAAATGTGCGGCCCCAGCGATCATCCTGCGCCACCGCAACGGTGGGCGCAAATGTCCAGTCGTTACCGGTCACCCGGATCTCCCGCGCGGTGATTTCACCAATACGGGTCATCAGGTCTTCATCATCAGCTGCCCCCAGGCCAATATTATGGGGAAACAACGTTGCGCCAACAATGTTGTTATGACCGTGTACTGCGTCCACCCCCCACATCAGCGGTATCCCGACACTGCCATCAGACTTGTCGGTGGAGGCTGTCCACATAGCATCAGCCAGGGCCAGCCAGTTCTCTGGCGCAGTGCGATTGTCGTTACCAGGGGCACTGTTGCCGCCATTTAAAATCGAGCCCAGGTTATATTTTTTAACCTCTTCAGGGGTTACAGAGGCAATATCTGCCTGAATAACCTGGCCCACTTTTTCTTCCAGCGTCATTTGCTTAAGCAGTGCATCCACCTGGCGGGAAATATCAGGGTCATGACGTAATGGCGATGCCTGTTTTGGCCAGTTGTCCGGGTTGATTGTCGGTTCGTTCATCTGCGATGACTGCGGGTTGTTTACAGTGGGCCCACACCCGGCGATTGCCAGGGCAAGCATAGAAAGAATGGCTGGTTGATGTTTCACACCGAAAGTCCGTTTGTTAATAATTTATTAAAAGTTCACAGAACGGACACGTGGGGTAAAGACTAACCGCAAAAAACTCAACCAGATAACCAGAATTCGTAACCCATGGTCATAAGGGATCCGCGACAATACTGCCCAGTACGTAAACCAGTGGTGCGTTCCAGTTGATGGCGACTTCATTGGTAGAATAACTGCACCAGGCATCGAGATAAGACAGTGCAGGCAAATCTGAGGGATACTGACAATTGTCCTGATGGCCGTTTTGCGGGCCGCCTGCCAGCCACCCGGGCACCGGGTCTGCTATACCATCAGCTTCTGAGGGGCGATGATGAATAAAACGGGGTGACTGTTTGCCAAAACCTGTTACAAAACTATAACCGGTGGGGTTCCTGCCGCTTATATAGTCTACCAGCGCCAGCGATGCGTCGCGGTACGCGCGTTGGTTATCCAGCGACCAGGCAACCTCTAAAAGCATGGCCTTATTCATCATTACAGCATTACTGCCCCAGACAAAGTCATCAGCGATTGCCGGTATCCGAAATGCATTGTTCTGCTGGATTGTTACAAGTTGATCGGCGTGGCCTGAAAAAGCGCGCTTTAGTTTCTCGTAGGCAGAGGCCGGCAGCAATGCCCTGGCATCCCGTAGCAAAGAAAGATAACTCAGACCGGTGGTACTGGCCCATGAGGGAACTGATACATCAGCCAGCTGCTTTATGCTGCGTACAAGCATAGCTTGGTTCTGTGAGCTGATAGCGTACTCAATGTTAGCCCAGTTATGTTCATCGGTTAGCGCTGTATCACCATATTCACCGGTACTCACGCGCTCTTCATTGCGGTAATATTGCTGCGGATTGTCCTGCGCCCATGCCAGAGCCCGAGAGGCTCGCTCCAGGTACATCTCTGACTGTTCTTCAAACAGCCGTGCTGCCACCGCCATGACAGCGGCAAAGTTCAGTGTGGCTGCGGTACTTTTGGCTGTGGTGTAACGCTGCGCAACGGCTGCATCAGGCATAACAGGCCCGGCAAAATTGAGGGTGGTCAGCTTATGATACACACCGCCGTCGGTATCCTGCATGCTAACCATCCAGTCCAGGTTCCACATTATCTCATCCAGAATATCGGGGCGCTCATTCATAGACTCAGGAATATTCCAGTACCTGTTTGTATAAAAATCAGGGTGGTCGAGATAGGCGCGCATCAGGGTATAGGTGGTGATGCCTGAATTGACCATGTATTTGTTGTAATCGCCTGCATCATACCAGCCTTTCCGGTGAGCGGTGGTGTTGCCCGATGTTGAATTGATGCGCTGGACCGAGGTGTCCGCATGGCCGGCTGAACGGTGCCACTTGCCGGCGAAGGCCGGATCAAGTGCCAGCCCGGCCCGGGCATAATAAAATGCTTTGATAGCGGCATCATGTAATGCGCCATAAGGATTTGTGCTGATTGAAAAGAACACCGGTTCAGCGCCCTTTATATTAAGCCGGTATTCGCCGGGTTCAGTAACGCCAGTTAAGTCCGCCCGGGAGACCGGCTGGCCCGCCAGTGCCCAGGTCTCAGTGGGCGTGGTTTTGCTTTTCATCACCGGTTGATTGGTCTTAAGCTCTGTGACCGTAAATGGCTTTGTGCTGTCAGCAAAAAGAACGGCGATTTTATTCTGGTGAGGCAGAAAACCCCATTGATTGATGAACACACTGCGGGAAGGATCAGCAGACTTGAACCATGGCGCGAGAAACAGCGCAATAACAGCCGTGACAACAATAAGCCCGGTGAGCATAAACAAAATGCGTTTTTTATTCATTCGTCGGTGCATCCTTACCAGCTTGATTTAACTTATATTCGAACGGCGCAAGGGGCCAGCCCTGGCTGTCGGTAATACTATAAACCGGGTTGTTCGCCCAGGCATAACGGATCCTAACGGGGTTGGACACCCTGGGATGGGACAAAGTAAACGTATCCTCTTTGTGTGAAACATTAGCCCAGTAAAAGTGGCCATCTTCACCTGCCAGGGTAAACCCTGACCCGTCGCCGGCGGTTACCCGAAGCCCCTGCGGATCGGTGATTGTCAGTGTCACACGCTCGCCGTCAACGCTGACATCTGTAACCTGCGGGCCCTGAGCATTTACATCACGGCCATAAATCGCCCGGCGGGCCTGACTGGCCAGACGGTTGCCGACGATGCGCTTGTTGACCGGATGAATATCGTTGTACTCCCCGGCATCGATTATACTTACCAGATGAGCATTAGGACTTTGCGCTGCCTGTGCCTGCTCCGCGCGCAGTTGAGCCCAGTTACTTTCTTCAGGTGCTGTTTGGGGCGCCATGTAATTTGCCAGCTGCACAATAAAAAAGGGTAACTCCGGCAGTTGCCATTTGCTGCGCCAGTGATTCATCATGGCAATCAGCTTGTCGCTGTAGTCAGCCGGCGAGTCAGTATTGGATTCACCCTGATACCAGATAACCCCGGATAGCGGGTAATGAGTAAGCGGGGCAATCATGGCATTGTACAAACCAGTAGGCTTCCAGCGAATGAATGTCTGCTCCGGCGCAGGCTCATTCACCTGTACCGCTGGTTTTGCCTGCCAGTCACCCGCCAGGGAGATGCGCTGCTGCGACGTGCCGATAAAATACGCTTTGTCTGGGAAAAACTCGGTGCGCAGATTATTTGCCGTAATTCTCACGGCGATGGTGTTTTCACCTTTTTTAAGAACGTTATCCGGCACCGGATAACGGCGCGGCGGATAATGGTAGGTGGTGTTGCCCACCCGGACGCCGTTAATCCAGACCTCATCTGCATCTCTGATCCGCCCCAGGCGCAGAAAAACAGAGCCTTGCGGAATGACATTCAGGTTTACGGTTTTTCTTGCCCACCAGCTACCCGTGAAGCCTTCTTTGGCAAAATCCGGCGTACCCGGCACGGTGAAGGTCTGCCAGTCTGCGCTATCGAACTCAGGTGAATACCAGTAAGGCTCGGTTAAGCCCTCATCCTGGCGAGTTAATTTGCCGTACCAGTCATCGGCTGCAACCTGATCATTCTGGCGGGTTTGTTCGATAAACGTCGATTCTTTAAAAGGCGCAGCGTCGCGAAGGTATTGCGGATAATCAGCAAGCAGTTGTGGGGCCATCCAGGCCTCTATCGGAGAACCGCCTAGAGAAGCATTGATAATGCCGACTGGTACCCCTTCATAACGATAAATATGACGGGCGAAATAATGCGCAATAGCTGACAGTGTCAGAATATCTTCGGTCTGTGCGGTTTTCCACTGAGCCGCCGCTGGCGCTGCTAAAGGCGTATTAAAATCATAGGTGTCTGGCACGGTAAATTCACGTATCAGCGGATAATTCGCCTGTTCTACATCAGTCGGATAAGCTTCTTCTACCCGCGCCATGGTCAGTTCCATATTTGACTGCCCGGACACCAGGTAAACATCCCCAAAATAGATATTCTGAATGCTAAGCGATACGTTGTCGCCAGTGACCGTCAGGGTATGGGGGCCACCAGCTTGTTGTGCTGGCAAAGAATAGGTCCAGCGACCATCGATAACCTGCTCGCTGCCAAGAGATTTACCATCGAGGCTTAAGCTGAGTGATTGTGCTGTATCACTAAATACCGTAACCGGCACTGTTGTGTTGCGCTGCAGTAATGCGTTATCGCTAAATAGGGGGTGGAAGTGAGTGTCGCCCCATGCTGTCAGTGACACCATGGAAAACAAAAAGATAGCCACGCGCATGCGTTAAACTCCGCAAAACAAAAAGGTGCAGCAAGCGCTGCACCTTGTTCGAGTGGTTAAAGTTATTTGAAGATGACCTGATTAACCATATTTTCCAGCATTTCCTGCTGGCCTGATACATGTTTAGGATCCAGGTTATTTTGCTCGGTATGACTGGCCAGTGCCTCAAGACTGAAGTTGCCATCGGCAATTTTCTTACCAAAGTCAGACTCCCAGCCCTGATAACGTTTGGTTTTAACACTATCCATAAAGTCGTTCTCAATCATTGCTGCAGCTTTCTTCAAACCTAGTGCGCAGGTATCCATGCCGCCAATATGGCCGTGGAACAGGTCAGCCGGATCAATGCTCTGACGACGCAGCTTGGTGTCAAAATTAAAGCCACCTGACGTATAGCCGCCATTTTTGAGGATTTCGTAACAGATAAGGGTCATTTCTTCTACGCTGTTAGGGAACTGATCAGTATCCCAGCCCAGTTGCGCGTCGCCCCGGTTGGCATCAATAGAACCAAAAATGCCCAGCGCAAAAGCGGTGGCGATTTCATGATGGAAGGAATGGCCCGACAAGGTTGCATGGTTTGCCTCGATATTAACCGCAAATTCTTTTTCCAGACCGAATTCTTTCAAAAACCCATACACAGTGGCTGTATCGTAGTCATACTGATGCTTAGTTGGCTCCTGCGGCTTCGGCTCAATAAGCAGCAAACCGTCAAAACCAATTTTATGCTTATGCTCTACGACCATATTCATGAAGCGACCCAAATTGTTACGCTCACGTTTAAGATCGGTATTTAGCAGTGTTTCATAACCTTCACGGCCGCCCCATAATACATAATTAGCGCCGCCCAGTTTTTTGGTTGCATTCATTGCATGAAAGACCTGGGTCGCCGCGCGAGCAAAGATTTCCGGATCCGGATTCGTGGATGCACCCGACATATAGCGCGGATTACTGAACACGTTGGCTGTGCCCCAAAGGAGCTTCATGCCGGTTTCTTCCTGCTTGGCCGCCAGCACGTCCGTCATTTTGGCAAAATTATTGACGTAATCTTTTACCGAGTCACCTTCAGGCGCTACATCCACATCGTGGAAGCAGTAGTAGGGCGCACCGAGCTTGGCGAAGAAGTCGAACGCGACATCCGCTTTTTGTTTAGCCCGCTCCATGGCATCACCTGGCTGTAACCAGGGACGATTAAACGTAGGGCCACCAAAAACGTCAGCGCCATCCCAACAGAAATTATGCCAGTAACAGCTGGCAAAACGCAGATGTTCTTCCATCGTTTTGCCCAGAATTTTTTCCTTTGCGTTGTAATGTTTAAACGCCAGAGGGTTGGTAGAGTCCGGCCCTTCGAATTCAATAGGCGCAATGTCGCTAAAATAATTTGCCATGAGTCACTCCTTAATGAGTTTGTGGCGAGCATAAAGTTTGTTGATTAATGGTAACCATCCCATGCACCACAACAATTATGTAAATTTGATGTTGTTTTGTGTTTTTTAGTTGGCTTTAGAAATGGGATTCCACAGCGAAATATAATTCGCGGAACTTTTGACGACGTTTCAGGTAGACATCAAAATGTGAATTGTCAGGCTCAAAGGTTTTTACCAGCTTAGGAAACGGGCAGATATAAGACGGCTTGATGTCCGGGTTCATGGCCATCTGGGCCAGTCTGGCTGCGCCCAGTGCCGGGCCCACGTCGCCACTTTGACGCAGATTCATGGCAAGTCCGCTAACGTTGGCCAGCATCTGGCACCAGTAACTGCTGCGCACGCCGCCACCAATGAGGCTGATGCCGTCGGCCTGCACGCCACAGCCGTGGACTGCATCAATACCATCGGCGAGCGCCATGGACACACCTTCCATCACTGCGCGGGCCATATGCGCCCGGGTGGTCGCAGATGTAATACCGAAAAACATGCTTTTGGCTGCCGGGTTATTGTGAGGGGTGCGTTCACCGGTCAGATACGGCAGAAAGTAAGGCGTGGCAGCATCATCAATGCCGGTGTTTTGCTCAACATCGGCGGTCAGTTCGGCCACGTCCTGATAACCGGCATTAGCGGCATACCACTGTAAACAACTGGCGGCACTTAGCATGACTGACATCAGATGCCAGCGATCCGGCAGGGCATGACAAAAACTGTGGACGGCGGATTCCGCATTACTGCGAAATTCACGGGTAACCGCAAAATAAACCCCGGAAGTTCCCAACGACAGCATCGCCTGACCAGGGTTAATTATACCGCACCCTATGGCACCGGCGGCGTTGTCACCCGCGCCGGCAACCAGCGCCACTTCGCGCATGCCCCAACGTTTACACAGCGAGGGCGACACTGTTCCGGTCACCTGGCTACCTTCATATAATGCAGGCATTTTGTCCCGAGTCAGGCCGGAGGCTTCAAGTAGTGCATCATCCCAGTCTCGTTTACCGACATCCAGCCAGATAGTACCGGCCGAATCAGACATGTCACTGGCATAATCGCCACTCAGGCGGTAGCGCAGATAATCTTTAGGCAACAGCACCTTATCGATACGGTTGAAGATTTCCGGCTCATGTTTTTTAACCCATAACAGCTTTGGCGCGGTAAAACCGGGCATCACCAGGTTTCCGGTGATCTCGGTCACAGAAGGGACTAGCTCAGTCAGTTCAGCACACTCGGCCTGACTACGGCCATCGTTCCACAAAATAGCCGGGCGCAGCACGTTACCGCCGCGTCCCAGCAGCGTGGCACCATGCATCTGACCGGCAAAGCCAATGGCGCTCACCGGCGCCAGATTATGGGATTTGCTCAGTTCATCAAGACACTCGCAGGTTGCTGTCCACCAGTCCTGAGGATTCTGCTCAGACCACATAGGGTGGGGAATGGACAGACTCAGCTCTGCGCTCGCACTTGCGATGAGTTCGCCATCGGTGTTGGTCAGAATAACCTTTACGCCGGATGTACCTAAATCAATACCTATGAACATGTAATTACGCTAAAACAGTGAAGGATTGTTCATATCCTGATTATCAAAACCGAGAAGAACAATTATGATTTTTTGTAATTTTTTTGTTAATTCAGATTATCTGTATTAGTATCAAGGAGCCTGATAAATATCATAATGATTTTTACTTAATTTAGTTTTGCGGGGCACGTATGTTTGACAATAAGCACAGTATAACCGTGTTGTTTAATGCCAATAAGGTATATGACAGACAGATTATTGAAGGGATAGGCAGTTATCTTCAGTCATCCAAAGTAGATTGGGATCTGTACCTGGAAGAAGACTTTATGGCCCGGCTAGATCATCTGGATGAATGGAGTGGTGACGGCATTATCGCTGATTATGACAACCCTGAAATTCAGGTTGCCCTGCAGAAAGCCAAGGTGCCCGTGGTTGGGGTAGGTGGCTCTTACCGAGAGCCAGGCGACTATCCCGATGTACCCTATGTGGCTACGGATAACTTTGAACTGGTCAATGCCGCCTTTCAGCATCTTAGACAAAAAGGCATTCAGCGGTTTGCGTTTTACGGCGCGCCGGTGGATGAACATCATCGATGGGCCCAAGAGCGTGAGAACGCAATGTTAGACCTCACCGCCAAAGAAGGCTATGAATGCTATGTTTACCGGGGGCATCCGGTCCGGCCTGAAACCTGGCAGTACACCATCAAACGGCTGGCCGACTGGTTGCGCAGCCTGCCCACGCCGATTGGTATTGTCGCAGTAACAGATGCCCGGGCCCGGCATCTTTTACAGGTTTGCGATCATATCGGTATGCTGATCCCTGACCGAATGTCAGTGATTGGCATTGATGATGATGAAATTGCCCGATTCCTCAGCCGCGTCAGCTTAAGTTCTGTCAAGCAGGGGTGCCTGGAGATGGGCTACCAGTCAGCAAAATTACTGCATAAAATTCTCGATGGTTACAAAGGACCCAAGCGGCCTATCCTGGTCCCGCCTGAAAGAGTGGCAGAGCGCCAGTCCACTGATTATAAAGCCATTGCAGATCCGAATGTGATGCAGGCAATGCACTTTATCCGGCAGAATGCCTGTCGAGGAATTAAGGTCGATCAGGTACTCGACTATGTCGGCGTCTCGCGCTCAAATCTTGAAAACCGCTTCAAAGACGAGCGAGGTCACAGTATTCATACCGAGATACATAATGAAAAACTGCAAAAAGCCTGCAAAATGTTGCGGGAAACCGATGAGTCCACCTCTCAGATAGCCAAGATTTGTGGTTATCCTTCGTTGCAGTACATGTATGCGGTATTTAAAAAGCACTATCAGAAAACACCCATTGAGTATCGTGAGGCCGTTAAGCCTGCGCCGGTGGAAATTGAGCTGGATATGGTGCGAGCGGCGAAGTAGATATTACCGGATTGCCCTGTTCTGTTGGTAGTATGTGTATTGATGATTGTTTAACAGGATGTAAAAAAAAACAAAAACAGAGCGTGTAATCATAATCGGGTTTGTTTGAAGTTATCGTCAGTAAGCCGGTACATTTACCTGCAAAAAATAAGTAGGAAAATAAAGCATGGCCCGATTTTTACCTCACAAGGCGATAGTGTTACTGGCGGCTCTCATACCTGTGGCACAAGTTCAGGCAAAAGCTACCTTTGAGTGGTTTGATTATAAGGCGGCTGATTCAACGCCCGTCGCGGAAAAGGGGACATTCCAAAACCCGATTTTGCCTGGCTTTTATCCTGACCCCAGTATTACGCGCAAAGACGATACCTATTTTCTGGTCAATTCGTCTTTTGCGTACACTCCTGGCTTACCCATATTTAAAAGCAATGACTTAGTGCACTGGGAGCAGGCCGGCCACGCATTGCATAAAGCATCCCAGGTTACGTTTGACGGGCTGGGTATTTCACGGGGCATTTTCGCCCCTACCATTCGCTACCATGACGGACTATTTTATATCATCACCACCGCCGTGGATGCGGGCGGTAATTTTATCATTACAGCGAAGGATCCGGCCGGTCCCTGGTCTGACCCGGTGTGGCTGCCCGAAGTAGGTGGTATCGACCCGGACCTGTTTATTGATGACGACGGGCGGGCGTATATTGCTCATAACGATGCGCCTCCGGGCGAGCCGTTGTATGACGGACACCGTGCTGTGTGGTTGTGGGAGTTGGAGCTGGACACATTAAAAGTGGTACCAGATTCGCGCAAATTGCTAATCAATGGTGGGGTTGATATTTCGAGTGAGCCGGTGTGGATAGAAGGTCCCCACATTTACCATATCAATGACTGGTATTATCTTACGTGCGCAGAGGGCGGAACCAGCGTTAACCATTCTCAGGTTGTCTTTCGCACCAGGAATCTGGATGAACCCTTTGAGCCTTATAAAAATAATCCTATTCTGACCCAGCGTGATCGACCTGAATCAAACGTGACATCCACCGGCCACGCTGACTTTATTCAAACGCCGCAGGGCGAGTGGTGGAGTGTCTTTCTGGCTACCCGCCCTTATCAGGGCAACCATTACAATACCGGGCGTGAAACATTTATTTTGCCCCTTAGCTGGGACAATGGCTGGCCCCACATCTTGCCGGCTGGTGAACCTGTGCCCGTTAATGTGCCATTGCCAGAGGCTGTGGCGAAAAATAAACCAACATTTGCCGAGAAAAGCCGTCATTTTCACGATGATTTTGAAGCGCAGGAACCAGGCCCGCAATGGCTGGCCCTCAATAACTTCAACCGGGAGTGGGTCAGTCAGGCTGACAGCGCCCTGACATTGACTCCGGTAACACCGTCGCTGGTGGTAGCAGAACAGTCAGCGTTTTTAGGAAAACGACAACAGCACCTGAGTTTTAACGCCAGTGCGCAGGTCAGCCACATCGACGCCAACACGGCCGCGGGCCTGGTGGTCTTTCAAAACCGTCGTTACCATTATTTTCTGGGCACAGAAATTGTAGCTGATGGACGCAGCGTTTTTCTGGAAAAAGTGGCAGACGGGCAGGTGACAAGGGTGGCCCAAATGCGCCTAGATGATACCCGGCAGCGGGTTGAGCTGACAGTGTCCGGCGACCAGGACACACTTCGGTTTTCTGTTACCGATCATAAAGGCAATACGCAGCAAGTCGGTGATGAACAGGCGGCAACATTGGTCAGCACACAAACCGCTGGTGGGTTTGTCGGTGCACTGATTGGTCTGCATGCCAGACACACGGAGCAATAAGATGAAATGGTTAGTACTAAGCATTCTGTGGCTTGGCGTAGCGCCGCTGTGTCTGGCCGGCTACTTAAGTGATGATGCAACCACCGGTTTTGAGCTTGCCAGCCCTACGCGAACTGCGCCGGTTTTGGTGGAGCATACTGCCAGTGCCGGGGTTAAGCGCGCAGTAAACACCTTTTCACAGGACCTATTTAATGTAACCGGACAACAGCCGGATATCCTGCACGCTCTCTCACCTGCCGATTCATTGGTTCTGGTGGGTGAGCTGGGGAAGAGTGCCCTGGTGGATCAGTTGGTGGCCAAAGGTAAGCTGGATGTGAGTGATTTGCAGGGGCGCTGGGATGGCTATCTGATTAAGCACATTGACGCACCTTTTGCAGATATCGGCGAAGCCTGGGTTATTGTCGGGGCCAATCATCGGGGGGCAATGTACGGCATCTATGATTTAAGTGAAACTATTGGCGTTTCACCCTGGTATTGGTGGGCGGATGTGCCGGTGAAAAAACAAACGTCACTGTATTTATCACCCGCCACCCGGATTCTGGAGGCACCAAAAGTAAAATATCGTGGCATTTTCCTAAATGATGAGGCGCCGGCATTAACCGGTTGGGTGCATGAAAAATATGGGGGGTACAACGCAGATTTTTATGAGCATGTATTTGAGCTGCTGCTGCGGTTGAAAGCTAACTTTCTGTGGCCGGCGATGTGGAATAATGCCTTTGCCGACGATGACCCGAACAATGCGGTACTGGCTCATGAAATGGGCATTGTCATGAGTACATCCCATCATGAGCCTATGATGCGGGCGGACAAAGAATGGAACCGCTACGGTAAAGGCAAATGGGAATACTCCACCAATCCTGACAATTTATATTCATTCTGGCAGCAAGGCGCCCAACGTCACAAAAATCTGGAAAGCATATTTACGCTGGGTATGCGCGGACAGGAAGATACCCCCATGAGTGAAGGGCAAAATGTTGAACTGCTAGAAAAAATTGTGGCTGATCAGCGCACCATTTTAAAAGACACGTTTGACAAATCATTGACTGAAATCCCACAGGTGTGGGCGCTTTACAAAGAAGTACAGGGGTTTTACGAGCGCGGCATGCGGGTGCCCGAGGATGTGACCTTGTTATGGACTGATGATAACTTTGGCAACATTCGCCGTTTACCGACGCCAGAAGAGCGTTCCAGAGAAGGCGGCGCCGGGGTGTATTATCACTTTGATTATGTGGGCGGGCCGCGCTCCTATCGGTGGATTAACACGGTGCCCCTGGGCAAGGTGTATGAACAGATGAGCATGGCCTGGGAGTATGGCGCCAGAGAAATCTGGATTACCAATGTTGGCGATTTGAAGCCCATGGAACTGCCCATTGATTTCTTTTTATCGATGGCCTGGGATCCAACCGCCTTTAACGGCGACAGCGCTGATGAGTTTACCCTTGAATGGGCGGGCCAGCAGTTCCCTGCGACGGTCGTTGATGATGTGGCGACTTTATTGAATACCTATACACTGCATAATGGCCGGCGTAAGCCTGAAGCGGTATCGCCGGACACATACAGCATTTATCATTATGATGAAGCGGCACGAATCTCTGCCCGGTTAGCCAACGCCGCTGCAACAGCAGAGCGTATTGAAAAACAACTGCCACAGGAATACCAATCTGCGTTTTATCAGTTAGTTGGCTATCCGCTATGGGCCACACAGGCAGTCTACGAGCTAAATCATTCGCAGGCGCTGAATCAGCGGGATGCCCGCCAGGATCGTGCCACGACCAGCGACTCCGGCGCAGCCGTTTCTGCCTGGTTTGAACGTGACCAGGCTTTAGCTGAGCGGTATCATACGCTAGCAGACGGCCGCTGGAACCATATGATGGATCAGCCGCATATTGGTTATGTGCACTGGCGCAATCCACCAGCCAATGTGCCGCCGGTAACCCGGCATAAAGCGCTGGCGGTGCCGGCCGTGGCTGATATGGGCGTAACCACAGAAAATCAGGCGATTTACTGGCCCGCCAGTGAGTTTGCCGATGCATCACTGAGTTTGAATACTTTTACTCCCTACGGCGTCCAAAACCGTGACATTGTTATTTTTAATCGTCAGGCCAAAGCCTTTAGCTTTAAGGCAGAAACCTCCGCAGACTGGATCACACTGTCGCAAACAAAAGGGACAGTGAAAACCACACAGACAGTGCGGGTCAGTATAGACTGGTCGAAATTACCCGCCGGTAATCATCAAGCCAGCATTACCGTGACAGGAACGGGGTGGGGGGGCGCACAGATAGCCGTACAGGCAGCGCAGACCAAAGCCAGTCCTTACGGTTATGTGGAAAGCGACGGTGTCATCGCGCTGAATGCTGTTAGCGGGTCGGTGCGTAATAATACACCCTCGGTTGAATGGGAAACCCTCACACTGCATGGTCGCACAGGAAGCGCAGTGCGAAGCTTTATCGGGGCAAATGCAACGCTCCCTGAATCGATTGAACAGCGGCCTGCGCTGACCTTTCCGCTTTACTTTTTTTCCACAGGTTCTTTTGATGTGAACATTGATATTTCACCGACCCAGTCGATTTTTCCAGACCATAAACTGGCGTTCTGGATGCAGCTGGATAATGCCGCCCCCACACGTATAGAAGGGGCCGCAAAAAAACAGAACTGGGCCTTAGAAGTGTTGAACAATGTTCGCACACTGACTACCACGATAACCATCGACAAGCCCGGGGCACATCAGCTGACTTTTTATCCGCAGGATACCGGCGTAGTACTGCAAAAGATTGTTATTGATACCGGCGGTCTGAAGGATAGCTATTTAGGGCCGCCTGAATCGCCGTACATTGAGCGCCAGAAAACAGGGCTATAAAAGGCAAAAAGGCTAAACTCGATAACGCAGACTTGTAAATTTTATGTAATTGCATACCGCAATGGCGTTATCTTGTTTTGCAAAGGTTTAACATTGCTCAGTTGCACAGTTCGCTGCAAAATGCTTTTCAATGAATGATTACAATAAGATAAGGAGAAAGTTGTGGCATTAGGACCTTTTCGTGCAAAAACACTTTCATTAACCATTTCAGCGTTACTTCTGTGTGCCTGTCAGCCCACCAATGAAAACGAAACCGGCGACACCCAGACATCTTCTGATATGCAGCAGTCTGCCAGCCAGGATAATCAAATGGCCAGTGATGCAGATAACGCCGCAGGGTATTCAGAGCCGCTGGTTACGCATATTTATACGGCTGATCCATCAGCCCATGTTTTTGAGGGTAAACTTTATATTTATCCTTCACATGATGTGGAGTCCGGCATTCCGCAAAATGACAACGGCGATCATTTTGATATGCGCGACTACCATATTCTTTCCATGGATGAAGTGGGTGGCGAAGTTACCGACCACGGTAAAGCGCTCTCTGTAGACGATATTGCCTGGGCAGGTCGCCAGCTTTGGGCGCCTGATGCGGCGGAAAAAGACGGTACGTACTATTTGTACTTTCCGTTAAAGGACAAGCAGGACGTATTTCGTATCGGCGTGGCAACCAGCGACAATCCGGCAGGCCCCTTTGAACCTCAACCAGAACCGATGGCCAATAGCTACAGCATCGATCCGGCCGTGTTTAAAGACGATGATGGCGAATATTATATGTACTTTGGCGGTATCTGGGGCGGCCAGCTACAACGCTATGAGGGTGAAGAATATAATCCTGAAGACGAATACCCGGCTGACGATGCACCTGCAGTAAAACCGCGCATTGCAAAATTAAATGACGATATGCTGTCATTTGCCGAGCCTATACAGGAAATCGAAATACTGGACGAAAATGGTGAGCTAATTACCACCGGCGACAATGACCGCCGCTTCTTCGAAGCAGCCTGGGTCCACAAGTTTGACGGAAAATACTACTTCTCTTACTCAACCGGTGATACCCATAAAATTGTTTATGCAACCGGAGATAATCCGTATGGCCCGTTTACTTATCAAGGGGTAATTCTGAACCCGGTAGAAGGCTGGACCAACCATCATTCTATTGCCAAATACAAAGGTAAATGGTACCTCTTCTACCATGACAGCTCACTATCCGGCGGCAAAACCTGGTTGAGAAGTGTTAAGATGACAGAATTGACACATCGCCCGGATGGCAGCATTGTGACCATCGACCCGTATAAAAAGGCCGAGTAAGTATGGAAGACACCATGAACGGGCAGACCAGCGCGTCTGCCGATGATGCAATGAACAACACCGCTTTTATTATCTTTATCAGTATTGTTGCCACCATTGGTGGCTTTCTGTTTGGTTTTGACAGCGGTGTGATTAACGGCACGGTTGACGGGCTGCAGCAGGCGTTTAACTCTGAAAGCGTGGGAACAGGCTTTAATGTTTCCAGTATGTTGCTGGGTTGTGCGGTCGGTGCATTTTTTGCCGGACGGATGGCCGATAAATTTGGCCGTCGTGCCTTGCTGATGACCGCTGCGGTGTTCTTTATTATCAGTGCCTGGGGGTCAGGTGTTTCCGCTGACTCCGGCGAGTTTGTGCTGTATCGGATTCTTGGTGGGCTGGCCGTGGGTGGCGCATCTGTCATGGCGCCAGCCTACATTTCTGAAGTGGCACCAGCGCGGTTCAGAGGTATGCTCACCACGATTCAGCAAATTGCCATTATTAGTGGATTATTTGCTGCATTTGTAAGTAATTACTTACTCGCTGATGCTGCTGCGGGCTCTACCAGTGAGTTATGGATGGGGTTTGAAGCATGGCGCTGGATGTTCTGGATGGAGCTGATTCCTGCATCGCTATTTTTCCTTATGCTGTTTTTCATCCCCGAAAGCCCCCGCTTTTTAATGGTCAAAAAGCGCACCGACAAAGCCCGGGTTGTGCTAACACGACTGTACGGTGACGTTGCTGCAAAACGAAAAATTGCAGATATTGAGGGCTCTCTGGCCGGCGATCATGTTCCGCGGTTTTCCGACCTGATGCAAAAAGGGACCAGTAAAATTCGCCCTATTGTCTGGGTAGGTATCGGTCTGGCTGCTTTTCAGCAACTGGTAGGCATTAACGTGGTCTTCTATTATGGCGCGGTGTTATGGCAGGCAGTAGGCTTTTCTGAGTCGGATTCTCTGCTTATTAATATTATCAGTGGTGCAATCAGTATCGCTGCGTGTGTTATTACCGTTATGGTTATTGATAAAATAGGCCGTAAACCACTGCTTAAGTGGGGCTCTATAGGTATGACGATAACCCTGAGCCTGATGGTTTATGCATTTTTGAATGCCGATCAGGACCCAACCGGCCGGCTTATTCTCGGTGAATACGGCACCATGGCCCTGATTTCCGCCAATGCCTATGTGTTTTTCTTCAATATGTCCTGGGGCCCGGTGATGTGGGTAATGCTTGGGGAGATGTTCCCCAATCAAATACGCGGCTCAGGCCTGGCGGTTAGCGGGCTGGTTCAGTGGAGCACCAATTTTGTAATCACCTGGTCATTCCCTATCCTTCTGGCAGGCGTTGGACTGGCCGGCGCGTACGGGCTATACGCTATCTGTGCATTACTCTCGGTGTTCTTTGTTACCGCGTTAGTGAAAGAAACCAAAGGCCGCGAGCTGGAAGATATGGAAGGCTAACCGTGCGGTGGGCTATCTGACACAACGTGGTTTAAAAAAGAGGCGCAACGCCTCTTTTTTTATGTCTCTGGCAGAAACTACAATACTGAAAGTCAATATCGTAATTTTATCTGCAGACTGACTTGGTAACCTCCTGTTAACAATTGAATGGGAGTGTGACGTGATAAAGTCTTTAATTCAAAGCGCTGTAGCAGGCGCACTGCTTACTGCATCGGCAGGCGTAACAGCGAAGGCACCAGCGCTCAACGACAGCGCTTATTTTGAGCAGCCAGGGTTAAATGTGGTGGTGTTTAGCAACTGGTATAACGGTATGTTTGGCGACTCCAAGATAAGCGGGGTGGAACTTATTCATTTTGGTGAACGCACGGCAACCAACGGTGATGTACGGTTAAGCGCAACGCCCGAGCAATGGGATCCGATACCTACCTTTGTGGAACGCAACGTTGACCAGAAAAACCAGACAGTCAGTGCAACCCTGGCGTATCCCGAGTTCGACTTTACCTACACCATAAGTGCCCGGCCCATTGAAAATGGGGTGGAAATTACATTATCCACCGACCAGCCGCTCCCTGACGCACTAACAGGAAAAGCCGGTTTTAACATGGAGTTCTTACCGGCTACCTATATGGAAACCGCGTTCTTAGCAGATGGCCGCCCTGGTGCTTTTCCTATTTACCCCACCGGCGTAAAAGAAATAATCGGCGAGCATGAACCGGTCCCGCTGGCCAGGGGAAACCATCTGGTACTGGCCCCTGAAACCGCGCAAAAGCGCGTTTCCATCGTGTCAGAAAATGCCGAGCTGGCGCTCTATGATGGCCGGGCAAAAGCGCAAAATGGCTGGTTTGTGGTCCGGGCGATGTTACCGGCAGATAAAACCGGCGATATTTTAACGTGGGAGCTTACGGCCAGTACCGATGAAAGCTGGCTACGTCCCCCGGTCATTGGCCATTCCCAGGTTGGGTATTTGCCCGGACAAACTAAACGCGCCATTATTGAGCTGGACGCCAACGCCAGCCGTCAAGGCGAGGCTGCCCTGTTAAAGGTTAATGCCGACGGTTCAACGTCTGTGGTGAAGCAGCAGGTTCCTAAAGACGAAGGTACATATACCCGGTATCAGTACGCCAGCTTCGATTTTAGCGACATCACGTCGCCCGGCGTCTATCAGCTTCGCTACGGAGATACCACCACGGCGGCGTTTGCTATTGCATCGGATGTGTTAGACAAGGCATGGCATCCTACTCTTGACCATTATTTTCCGGTGCAGATGGACCATGTTCTGGTAAACGAGGCGTATCGGGTATGGCACGGCGCATCCCACCTTGATGATGCGTTGCAGGCACCGGTTAACCATGAGCATTTTGATTTGTATGCGCAGGGCCCGACGACGGATACAGGATATGAACCCGGTGAACATATCCCTGGGCTAAACGTGGGTGGCTGGTACGATGCCGGCGATTACGATATTCGCACTCAAACCCAGTACCGCACCGTTAGAAGCCTGGTTCAGGCATGGGAAGAATTCGATCTTAAGCGTGATACCACGCTGGTGGACTATGACCGAAAATTTGTGGACATTCACGTACCCGATGGTAAGCCGGATATTCTGCAACAAATTGAACATGGCACGTTAGCGTTGTTAGCTCAGTATGACGCGGTGGGACATGCCATCCCGGGGATTATCGTGCCGGATATTAGTCAGTACACGCATTTAGGTGATGGTCTGACCATGACGGATAATCTTATCTATAACGCAGATATGAAAGAAACCGAGTCAGACGGCAGGCAAAGTGGTGTTTTTGACGACCGCTGGGCGTTTACCTCTAAATCCACACCACTGAACTATGGTTCAATGGCCGCACTGGCCGCAGCAAGCAGAGCACTGCAAGACTATAAGCCAGAATTGGCCAGAAAAAGCCGCGAAACTGCTATCAGGGCGTGGGCTCAAGAGGCAGATAAAAAACAGCCGGACATGTTTCAGGTGGGTAATACTACCGGTGGCGGACTACAAGAAGAAAAGCTAAAAGCGGCGGTGGAGCTGCTGATCACCACGGGTGAGAAGCAATATCGGGATGCAGTTAATGAGCTGGTGTCCTACATCGAGTCGGATTTTGGCCGAAATGCAGTGCTGGCGATACGGGCAATGCCACTGATGGACAAGGCTTACAAAGACCGTATGCGTAAGGCTGCCCAAAAGTATCAGCCGACGCTGGAAAAAGCCACCACGCGCAACCCCTTCGGCGTGGTAATAACTGAGTACGGCTGGGCGGGGAACGGTACAATTCTGGAAATGGCGGTTACTCAGTATTACTTAAATCAGGCGTTTCCTGAGTTATTCAGTACAGATCTGATTTTCCGCTCACTTAATTATTTATACGGTACCCACCCGGATTCTGATATCTCGTTTGTGTCAAATGTGGGTACAGTGTCGAAGAAGGTTGCCTATGGTATGAACCGCGCAGATTATTCTTTTATCAGCGGCGCTATTGTGCCCGGGGTACTTATATTAAAACCTGATCTTCCGGAAAATAAGGAAAACTGGCCCTTCCTGTGGGGTGAAAACGAATATGTTATCAATGTCGGCGGTGCGTACATATTTGCCGTTAACGCAGCACTGAAAGCCGCTGGCAGGTAACAGACAGTAAAACCACAGCGCCGCATTCAATGCGGCGCTAAGTGCTGCTATCCACGTACCTTCTGCCTTACCCCAAAGACGTGAGCATTACCTTCTTACGACCTGATCCGCGGCCAGCCTCTGGTCCAGTTTACTCTTGCCCGGTACCACCTACACTGGTGCTATGGTGATAATAAGGGCGAAATTATGAGGTCGTTGTGGATTGTTATTTTTATAGTGCTGGTCTTACTACCCAAAACGGTAAATGCAACACCAGGTAGCACCATTGATACCGGGCCATTACAACTGGCGGATAAGTACAGCCCAGAGATAGCGGTGAACGAGTATTACATCAGCGAAAAATTAGACGGCATCCGTGCGCGCTGGACCGGTTCCCAGCTTATCACCCGCAACGGAAATAAAATTCACGCGCCAGCGTGGTTCACCCGGGGCTGGCCCTCTCAACCTCTGGATGGCGAATTATGGACCAGGCCCGGTGACTTTGAGCGTATCGCATCTATCGTTCTTTCTCATACGCCGGATGCGCGGTGGCAGGAGATTAAAATGATGGTCTTCGATACGCCTGTGACAAACGTGCCATTTCGCGAACGGCTAGCGCAATTACAGCAACTTATCTCCCTGACCGATAATCCAACCCTGGTCCTGATACGCCAGTTCAGACTTTGCTGCAAGGATGCGCTTGAACATAAAATTGATGCGGTAACCGCTGCCGGCGGGGAGGGGGTAATGTTACACCATCAACACGCATTGTATGAAGATGGCCGCAGTACAAATTTACTCAAAGCAAAACGTCATGAGGATGATGAGGCCAGGGTCATAGCGCATTTACCAGGCCATGGGAAATTTGCCGGAATGATGGGGTCGATGCTGGTTGAGCTACGTAATGGCAAACAGTTTAAACTGGGCACCGGATTCACAGACCAACAACGCCTTACACCACCTCCGGTGGGCAGTTGGGTAACATTTAAATACTACGGCTTTACGCAGCGCGGCCTGCCGCGTTTCGCCAGCTTCATGCGCGCGCGACCCGACAGAGATATTAAAAATTAATGCGCTGATGATTACGCAGCCCCCGCGTCGAAATACTGGCAAAATTATTATAAATATAAATGAAAAACGTTATGCAGATGTAAAAAAAATACATGTGACAGGTTAAATCTGGTTGGTAGAAATAGATATGCCTGATTAATTTTACAGCAGTACAGGTGAGATTATTTATTCCTAAAATAATTAACCAGAGAGAAATGAATGAAAAAATCTACTTTAGCTTGCCTGCTTCTGGCGCTCACCTCGGCCCACCAGGCACAGGCCAACCTTGTCACTAACGGGGACTTTTCTGATTGCAGCTTCGCCGGTTGGCAGAAAGATACCGATGGCGTCGGCGAACTTGCTGCCGGTAATGATTTTCAGCAGGTCGGCGCCCCTGACTGTGCTGCTCAGCTAACCGTTGATGGCCCGGAGACACAGGCATTTTTTGCCAATACCCTTTTTCAGGGGGTGGGCCTGATGGCTGACACGCAGTATTCGCTGAGTTTTGATCTTAATGTTAACTCAGAACTGACCAGCCAGGACCAGGGCTTCGTCGCTGATTACTTTGTAGTGGGGCTCGGTGATGGCAGTGGGGCCTACTATAACGCAAATGGCACACTGGGTAGCCTGCTTGAAGCGGACATTGATGGTGCCCAAAGCTACAACGTTGAAGTCATGCTGGATGATATGCTCGCTTCCTGGGACATCCTTACGCTTGAGTTTCAGCTGCTGCTCGGCGCAGATGCAACGGACATGACCGACTTTGGCGCATCCTTCCTGCAAATTGATAACGTTGCAATCAATCCGGTTAATATGGCATCGGTCAGTGAACCCCTGACATTTGCCTTATTCGGGTTAGGATTAGCTGGCATAGCCGCGGGGTCACGTAACCGAGCGGGTAAACGGAGTGCGTTATGAACAATTTGTTTAAAACCACACTTCTTTCTGCACTAATTGGTTGCAGTGGCATGGCGCATGCTGCCTGGATTCAGGCGGACAGCTCGCTGGAATTAGCCTCGGCTCGGGCCTCTTTTGATCGGGTAAACCGGGTCTACAACTCTGTGGTAACCGTATTTAATGGGGCGGATGAAGCCCTGGCCGGACCGCTTAGGATCCTGATCACCGACAATTCCATCCCGTTGGTGGAGGCTGATGGGTATACCGATTCTGGCATACCCTATGTAATGATCGACGCTGAAATCCTCAATCCGGGGGAATCATTGGCGGTAAACTTACAGTTTGAACTGCAACGCAAGCGACTGACTTACACCCCCATTCTTGAGCAAAACAACCCGGATGTAGGCGTTTATGCACAGGCAGAAGGCGGGCAGAGCGCACTACTTAACTTTTTAGGCGCGGATATGCGCGTAGAAGCAGGGCCGCCGCAGTTTGTTACCGCCAGTGTTAATGGCGTTGATGAACCGGCCACTGACAACCGGGTTGGCGAACTTGCTGTGAGTTTTGAATCGGCCGGTGACTATACCCTTTATGCCAGGGTCCGCATTGGTCCGGAAGGAGCCAATGACGACAGCTTTTATATTGCCCAGGGTCTGGGGAATAACCAGGGCTGGGTGCTGGTTAACAGCATTCTGGGGTACGCTGCGCCCGGTGAAGATGGATACACACCCGGCGCCATAGTGGATACCGGCGGTGACGATACGCCCGGGGCGTTCCGATGGGTGAAAATCCCTGATGGAGAGTATAGCGTGGAAAATGATAACACCACTGCTATTTTCCGCTACGCGGGCCGTGAGGATGGCTTGGATATTGATAAATTTGTGTTTGCCCCAGAAGGGGTAACCTACACCGTTGAACAGCTTGAAAATGGGCAGCCAGGTGAAAGGCTTCCGCCACCTGACGCTTATGTACCGGAAGGACCACCACTTGCACAAGGTAAATCAAAATTTCTGGGTGGGGTCTGCTGCGGTGCGCAACGACCCAATTTTGAAGCGTACTGGAATCAGGTAACGCCCGAAAACGCAGGCAAGTGGGGCTCCGTGGAAGCGGTTCGGGATGAATATAACTGGGCCGGACTTGATGAGGCGTATCAGGTTGCTAAAGAGAACGGCTTTATTTACAAGCACCATGTGTTGGTATGGGGCAGTCAGCAGCCGGAATGGATAAGCGCGTTACCACCAGAAGCGCAGTTAGCTGAGATTCGCGAATGGTTTGAACTGGTTAACCAACGTTACCCGGACATTGACTTTATTGAAGTGGTCAATGAGTTTGATAACGCACCGCCAGATGGCGAGAATGACAGACCAGACTATGTCGATGGTTTGCGGCTCTTTAACCCTGATACAACCGCGCAGGTGGAAGCCTATTTCATAGACCAGGGTGATAGTCCAGCAGATGCCGCTCAAAAAGCCTCATCTTACGACTGGATTGTTAATGCGTTTCAAATGGCCAGAGACATCTTTCCGTCTTCGACTCAGCTAATGTTCAATGAGTACAGTGTGGTGAACTCTAATGATCGCACGCAAAAGGTCATTGATTTAGCCAACCTGCTGCAATCACGTAATCTCATTGACGCTGTGGGCTTTCAGGGGCATGCATTTTCGACCACCGGACCGCTGGAAACCCAGCGCAACAATGTTGATCGTATTGACCAGCAAACCGGGTTGGATATTTACATGACCGAGCTGGATATTGACGGGCCCGATGAGCTAACGCAGTTACTTGAGTTTCAACGGCTGTTTCCCATGTACTGGAATCATCCTGCCATTGAAGGCATTACTGTGTGGGGCTACTTACCCGGTCACTGGCGTGAAGCACAGGGCGCAATACTGGCGTATGACAACGGTGCTGAAAAGCCGGCATTGAAATGGCTTAAAGGTTACGTGCGTGAAGTTGCTCCTCAGTTCAATCAGCCTGGCACAATTACCATTGATGAAACGACAGAAGTGGGGACGGAACTAGCGGACTTCACCTCATTTGATGCATCAGGTAATGCACACACAGCACAAAGCGATGTGGTGTGGTCAGTATTAGGCGGCAATGAGGATGGACGCTTTGCATTGGATGAAAGTACCGGGCAACTGACGGTCGCCGACAACCTGGTACCGGGAATCTATAATCTGTATGTCCAGGTTCAGGAAGGCGAGTACACCAGCTTTGCCCGTCAGGTCCAGATTGTGGTGCCCGGCGATAATCTTCCACCCACTGTCATAGAGTACAATTTTGCTGAAGGCGTACAGGGATGGCGTGGCGATTATGGCACATCCGCGTCAGTAAGTTATGACAATGCTACACCGGCAGCGTTACTGGAACCGGACTGGCAGGCCAGCAACGAGCAGGTCTTTATTGAAGAGGTGAGTCTGTCTGATTTGACGGGGGCATCATTAACTTACACGTTTAATGTAACCCAGGAGCAAGCTGAGGGCGGACTGACAATTCAACCGTTTGTGCAAACGGGAGCACCTTCGTATGCCAGAATCTATGCTGATGCGGTCGCGGTACAGGCCGGAGAAAATATTATCTCCTTTGCACCAGAGGATAATGCTGCCGGTGACCTGACCATTGTCGAGCGTCTTGGCGTGCAGCTTAACGGGCCATTATCTAACGGTAATACTCAAAGTGTGGCAATGACCCATGTGAGACTGGAGATTCCAACGGTCATTCCTTCAGCAGAAACAGTTGTTTATGATTTTGCCGATGGTGATGAAGGTATGCAGGGTGAATTCGGTACTGATGCCACCGTAACTTACCAGGCTAACCAGCAGGCGGTAAGTTTGCAGCCAAACGGTACCAGTGAGACCCACAACTATATTTTGCAGGTAGGAAGTCGCGACTATACCGATGCGGCCATTACTTACACGTTGCGGGTAAATGGTACGCCGGGGGCGACGGAGCTCAGCGTTCAGGGGTATGTGCAGACTGGCGCGCCAGACTATGTCCGAATTTACGGTACGGTAGAGCCGTTGTCATCGGGGAGCGCTGTATTTACTTTTTACCCTGACAGCGATGATGCCGGGTCAATAGCTAATATAGAGCGTATTGCCTTACAGATAAATGGCGCCTTTGAATCTGATGAAAGTAATCAGATCCTGCTGGAGCGCATTGATGTGGACTTTCCGTAACGCGCAAGTGGTTCGGGTTTAAATAAAAAGTAACGCCTGGGTGGCAAATGGTTTGCCCCCAGGCATTTTTTGTCTGCGCAAAAAATAACTTCTTACCTAACAAAAATGTCATGGGATTTGTGGTGATCGCCTGATTTACCGCCAGCGTAGTAACTAGCTGATTAGTAATATAAATCCATATGTGTATCGATTGCTCTAATTGGTACCTGCCAAGTCTGGCTAAACAGGCATTAAAAATGACGCGTTTTCTTATGCAAACTTTATTTTTTCACGGCAAAATTTCCCGAGGTCTTGTCGCTGCGCTAGGTGTTTTAGTGATTACTGTACTTAGCGCCTGTAGCGAAGAAAAATCAGGCAATGGCCAGGCTCAGGGCCCCGGTGGTTCCCAGGGGGAAGCGCAACAGGCAATTCCGGTGGGATACATTACGGTTTCTCCGCAAAAAATCGGCTACACCGAGAAGCTGCCTGGGCGTGTTGTCTCTTACCGGGTAGCACAGATACGTCCACAGGTCAGCGGGATTATTCAGGAGCGTCTTTTCGAGGAAGGCTCTCTTGTCGAGGAAGGCGACCAGCTTTATCAGATTGATCCGGAACGGTATCAGGCTGATTTAGACATGGCACAGGCAAATCTGGAGAGTGCTCAGGCGGCAGTTGCTAATGCGCAGGCGGTGGTGAACCGGTTTGATGGACTGGCGCAAAAGCAAGTTCTCAGTGAACAGGAATTTGATGACGCCAAAACCCGGCTCAGACAGGCCCGGGCCTCTGTCAGCCAGGCTGAAGCTGAAGTAAAAAATGCCAGAATTAATCTGGCGTATACGAACGTTTATGCACCTATCAGTGGTTTCATCGGCCCGTCCAGCGTAACCAAAGGAGCGCTGGTTACACAGCAACAGCAAGAGCCTCTGGCGATTATCCGCCAACTTGATCCGGTCTATGTGGACTTATCGCAATCGGTGGGGGATGCACAAAAACTGAAAGCCCGTCTGATAGAATCCAGAATTCAGAAGCGCGATGATGTGAAATTTGAAGTCAGCCTGTTTTTTACCGAATCCGGGGAGCCCTATCCCCATAAAGGTAAACTGGACGCTACGGATTTAGCTGTCGATGAGCAAACCGGTGCAATTCGTTTACGGTCGGTGTTTCCCAATCCGGATAACCGGTTGTTGCCGGGGCTTTTTGTGCGTGCCTCCATTGAAGATCTTTCCTCGAGCCAGGCATTGGTAATACCGCAGAAAAGTGTGCAGATTGGAAATGGCGGCGCGAAAAGTGTTTGGGTGGTGGCGAGCGGAAATAAAGCCAGCAAGCGAAGTGTGCAAACCGGTGTGGCTTATCAGAATCAATGGGTTATTGAAGACGGTCTACAGGCAGGCGATAAAGTGGTGGTAGAAGGCACAATGAACTTACAGGATGGTGCGCCGGTAAAACCAAAAGATATCTCGCAACAGAAGAAATCATCTGCCGGAGGCTCCTCAAGGCAAGATGACAGCGCAACAGCCGGTAACGCGGCATCATCGTCACACTCTACCGGCGAGCGTTAATTCATGTTTTCAAAGTTCTTTATCGCCCGACCAATATTTACGATTGTTGTTGCCCTGCTGATTATTGGCGCGGGTATCTTTTCAGTACTTAGCCTGCCGCTGGAACAATACCCGAATATTGCACCACCTAAGGTGTCAATTTCAGCCAATTATCCGGGCGCGTCGGCCCAGACACTGGAAAATACTGTCACGCAGGTTATTGAGAAAAACCTTACTGGTATCGACAACCTGCGCTATATCCAGTCACAAAGTTCGTCTGCCGGCACCGCTTCTATAACATTAACATTCGAGCCGGGCACCGACCCCGATATTGCCCAGGTTCAAACTCAGAACAAAGTCTCGCAGGCGCAGTCATCTTTGCCTCCGGTGGTTCAGCAGCTTGGGGTGTCAGTAGAAAAAGCCGGCAACAGTTATGCGTTAATCGTGGCGTTTTTCTCAAAAAGCGGGAACATGAGTCGTAATGATATTTCAGATTTTCTGGTTGCTAATCTGGAAGAGCCGCTGAGCCGGGTCAGCGGTGTGGGTCAAATTCAGACCTTTGGCCCTGAGCATGCTATGCGTATCTGGCTGGATCCCCATGCCATGAACAACTTTAATATCACCACGCTGGATGTAATCAGTGCCATTGAAGAGCAAAATGTTCAGCTGGCTTCCGGTGAGATTGGCGGCGCGCCTTCTGTGGAAGGCCAGCAGCTCAATGCGACCATAACCGCGCAAACGCTGTTGTCCACTCCCGAAGAGTTTGCGCAAATTTTGCTATCGGTGAACTCTGATGGCTCCCATGTGGCGTTGGGGGATGTGGCTAACATTGAAATCGGCGCAGAAAGTTACCGGGTAATTGGACGCTGGAACCGCAAACCCGCTTCAGGGATTGCCATTGAGCTGGCGCCTTCGGCCAATGCTTTAGAAACAATTAAAAATGTGAAGGCCCGGGTTAAAGACTTCGACAGCATTATCCCTGACGACCTGGATGTGCAATATCCGGTAGATATCTCGCCATTTATCGAAGCCTCTATATTTAATGTAGTAGAGACACTCGCCATTGCCGTTGTTCTGGTTATCCTGGTCATTTACATCTTTCTCCAAACCTTCAGAGCAACCCTCATTCCGGCCATTGCAATACCTATTGTGTTGCTAGGTACGTTCATTTTCTTAGCTGTGCTGGATTACTCAGTCAATGTGCTGACATTGTTTGCATTGGTGTTGGCCATCGGGATGCTGGTGGATGACGCCATCGTGGTGACCGAAAATGCTGAGCGTAAACTTGAAGAAGATGACTCGCTGAGCCCGAAAGACGCCGCCCGTAAAGCCATGAAGGAAATATCATCGGCATTGCTGGGTACCACAGTGGTGATATGGGCCGTATTTTTGCCTATGGCGCTGTTTGACGGGTCCGTTGGTGTTATATACCGGCAGTTTGCCATTACCATTTCAGCAGCGATGGGTTTGTCACTCTTTGTGGCTTTGACGCTGTCGCCTACTTTATGCGGCCTGTTTTTGGAGCAGGGCAAGGTAGAAAAAACCAGCGGGCCCTTCGGACTATTTAACCGCGGTTTTAATAAACTTCGCGCCGGGCATGAACGGTCGCTGGAGTCGTCCCTCAACAACCGCTTTATTTTGCCGATCATTTTCTTCATTGCACTGGTTATTACGGTGCTTATCTTTTTGCGCATCCCCACCTCGTTTTTACCTGAAGAAGATCAGGGACGCATGTTTACACTTATTTCCGGTCCGCCAAGTACCACACTGCAGCAAACCCGGGACAAAATAGAAAAGGTGGAAGATTTTTTTCTGGATAATGCCGATGGCGCTGTTGAAGGACTTTTCACGGCCGCGGGCTTTAGCTTTTCCGGGCAAGCGCAGAATGTGGGTATCGCCTTTATAAAGATGAAAGACTGGGAAGCACGGGGCGAAGGCAAAAGTGTGTTCAAAATTCAGGAAAAGGCAGCGGAAGCGTTGGCAACGGTGTCAGATGCCATGATTGTTCCGCTCATTCCACCGCCGGTTAGCGCACTGGGTAATGCCAGCGGATTCGAGTTTCAGCTAATTGATCAGGGGGGCTTGGGTCATGAAGCCCTGGTTCAGGCAAGCGAACAATTTTTAGGTAAAGCAAACCAGAGCCCGCTACTTACCTCCGTGCGCTTTAACGGTTTGTCGGATAATCCGCAGTACAATCTGGATGTCGATACGATTAAAGCACGCGCACTGGGCGTGCCCATTTCCACCATCAACCAAACCCTGAGTGCTGCTTTAGGTGGCACTTATGTGAATGACTTTATTGAGAACGGACGCATTAAACGGGTATATGTGCAGGCGGAGGATAAGTACCGCATGCTACCGGAAAATGTTAACGACTGGTATGTGCGTAATGAAACCGGCGGAATGGTCCAGTTAAAAGAGATTGCTGCCGGAGAGTGGACTTACGGGCCGCCTAAACTTACCCGTTTCAATGGCAGTTCTTCCAGGGAAATCCAGGGTTCAACCACTGCCGGGGTCAGCTCCGGTGAGGCGCTTAAGGAAGTGGCCCGTATCGCTCAATCGCTTCCTCAGGGAATTGATATTGCCTGGACCGGCCTGTCCTATGAAGAGAAACAAAGCGGCAGTCAAACCATGTTGCTTTACAGTATCACCGTTATTGCAGTGTTTATGATTCTTGCTGCACTGTATGAAAGCTGGGCCATTCCCCTGGCCATTATGCTTACCGTGCCATTTGGAATTTTAGGGGCGGTACTGGCTACCTGGTTAACCGGACAGGCCAATGATGTCTATTTTCAGGTCGGCCTCTTGATGACCATCGGCCTGGCGGCTAAAAACGCCATATTGATTGTGGAGTTTGCCCAGCACAATGTTAACGAGGGTATGGACGCGTTTGATGCTGCTTTGACTGCCGCTAAACAACGCCTGCGGCCAATCCTGATGACATCGCTAACCTTTATTCTCGGCGTAATGCCACTGGCCTTTGCCACCGGGCCGGGCTCAGGCGCGCAAAATGCTATCAGTATAGGTGTACTGGGCGGTATCACCGCTACCACATTATTCGTGGTATTTTTCGCCCCGTACTTCTTTGTCTGGGTATACCGGGTGTTTTCAAAAGGTGAGAAAAAAAACCAGGAAAATAAGCAGGCCTGAGATCTACGCGTTGCGTGCAGGCAAATTATTTTCAAGTTACAGGTAAACTGACACCACGTTTTTGTCTTACAAAGGCGCTGAACCATTGAATTGTTAAGGATTGATGTTTATATGCCGGCTAAATTGCCCGTATCACTTTATTACGCCATTGCGATCGCGCTATTGCCTGGCTCCGCCGCCGTTGCTCAGCAACAAAGCACAGATGAAAATATTGAACGGATTGTGACCACTGGCAGCCGTATCGCGCAGGAAAGTCCTGAGCATGGTTTGGCGATCAGTCAGATTGACAACCAGACGCTTAATCTGGTGTCACCCATGCACATCGAAGAAGTACTCAAGTTTGTCGCCGGGGCGGGTGTTCAGCGCGGCAATGGTCAGGAATACCTACCCGCTCTGCGCTCCCAGGTATTTACCGGGGCAGGGGCGTGCGGTGGTCTGTTGACCGCAGAAGACGATATTCCGCTCAGGGCAGCTGGCTTTTGCAATATCAACGAACTGTTTGAAGCGCACACAGAAATGGCGCAGCGTATTGAGGTATTAAAAGGCCCGGGCTCAGCGTTGTACGGGTCGAACGCTATTCATGGCGTAGTCAATGTCATTACACCGGATGTAACCCGTGATGCGGGTTTGCTGGGTGTGGATTATGGTTCCTATGGCTACAGCCGCTATAAGCTAAGGCACGGTGAAGACTTTGGCAAAAGCGGTATCGGTATCAATGCCAGCATTACGCGGGACAGCGGCTATCGTGAAAATGAGAGTGTGCACCAGGAAAAAGTTAATGTGCGACATCGGTATGAGTTTTCTGATGTTACCCTGACCAGCGGGCTCACTTACACTAATTTAGACCAGGACACAGCGGGCTATATTGAAGGGTTTGAAAGTTACAAAAACGAAACCCTTGCTCAACAAAATGGTGATCCGGAAGCCTTTCGTAAGAACCGGGCGCTGCGCATCTGGAGTAAAGCTCAATGGTCATTGGACAACGGTGACTCGCTTCTTATCACCCCTTATTATCGCGACCAAAGCATGGACTTTCTGATGCACTTTCTACCGGGCCAGCCGCTGGAAAAAAATAGTCAGGAAGGCATTGGCGTGCAGTCGCTTTATCAGCATGCATTTAATAATCAATGGCAGCTGGAAGCGGGCCTGGACGCTGAGTATACCGAAGGGACATTGAGTCAGTTTCAGGATGGTCCTACCCAGGGCTCGGCATTTTTGCAGGCTACAATTCCAGAAGGATTTCACTACGACTACGATGTAGATGCCACCATGATAGCGCCTTTTGCGGCACTTACCTGGCAGCGCGATGCCTGGCGGATTACTGCTGCGGCGCGCTTTGAGTCGATGCAATATGATTATACCAATCATCTGCCCGCTGGTCGCACCCGCGCCGATGGCACTGAATGTGGTATGGGCGGCTGCCGTTATGCCCGGCCCCCCAGCTCCAGTGATGATTACACCAATTTCTCACCTAAACTGCGTATCAGTTATCAGATCAATGATGCACTGAGCCTGTATGGCAATATAGCCCGTGGTTATCGTGCACCCCAGGCGACAGAGCTTTATCGATTACAACGTGAACAGCAAGTGGCCGATTTGGATTCAGAAACGGTGACCAGTATTGAAGCTGGTTTAAAAGGGCAGGTTGCAGGCACGCGTTTTACGCTGGCGGCCTATACCATGGATAAAGACAATTTTATCTTCCGGGATAGTGACTTTTTCACCGTGAGTGATGGGGAAACCCGTCACCAGGGCGTTGAAATGGAGCTAATGCATCAGTTTAACCAGCAGTGGGACATTGCTGTTGCTGCTTCTTATGCAAATCATACCTACGAATACGATCAAGTGCTTAACGGCGTTAATATTAACGGGAATGACATTGATACAGCGCCCGATACACTGGTAAATACACGTTTAGGCTGGCAGGTAACAGATGCTGCCCGGTTGCAGATGGAGTGGCATCATGTGGCAGCATACTATACTGATCCTGAGAATCTAAACGAGTACGAGGGACACGACTTGCTACATCTGCGTGGCAGTTGGGCGTTAAGTAATACACTTACCGTCTTTGCCCGGGTGAATAATGTTACAGATGAGCGTTATGCAGAGCGCGCTGACTTTTCATCGTTTTCTGGCCCGCGGTATTTTCCCGGACGGCCGCGTAACTACATGGTGAGCGTGCAGTACCAGTATTAAACCGCTGAAAGCAGGTGTTTTTTGTGGTGTTGCCAGCAGGTTTTTGCTAGCGTAGCTAACTGTTTTGGCAACCCAATTAAGATATGCAAATACATACACTGCACGGCTATATTCAGCATATTTTTCTGGTTGAGGAAGCAGATCAGCTTCTGTTGCTGGACGGGTGCTCGCGCGCTGATGTGAAACTGGTGTCTCAGTATATTACCCAGTCATTGCAACGCCCGTTAAGCGATCTTACGCTTATCATGGTGACACATATGCACCCCGACCATGCCGGCGGAGCACATAAGCTTCGCAGCCTTAGCGGAGCGCGTATTGCAGCGCATCCTAAGGCGCCGCGCTGGTATACCGGAATAAAGGGAAGGGCCGCTCATATCATTGATGTGGCACTGATGAATTGGGTTGCTGGCCGGCTGGGAAAGCGTAAGCGCATGACCTGGTATTCACCTATTCTTAAGCCGGATATTATGGTGAAAGACGAGCAGCAGCTGCCGGGTTTTGAAAACTGGCAGGTGCATTACACGCCCGGGCATACCAATCATGACTTATCGCTGCTGCATACACCTTCAGGTAACATGTACGTAGCCGATTTGCTGGTTAAAGTAAAAGGGCAATTATGCCCGCCGTATCCGATTTGTCACCCGAATCAATATAAACGTTCTTTACAGCGGGTTGCTCGGCTACAGCCGAATACCTTGTTTTGTGCCCATGTGAAGCCGCTGACTGGCGAGCATGTTCCTTTTGATGACATCATTGCCCATGCGCCCACACAACCCAAGAATCACTGGCACTCTACAAAAAATCGAATTGTGAAGAAACTCGGTATAAATAAATCTAAAACTGATCAACGCGGTAAACGCTAACCGCCCGAATACTGTATAGTTAGTGCCACTTTTTTACAGGGAAACTTTATGGCGGATCGCCCGCTTCTAAAACACATCCGTGACCACAGTGTCTTATTTGCCGAACTGGCTGGGTACCGTGACCAGACAGTAAGCAATCTTGGGTTGTCAGGTTATGAGTTTCACAAAACCCCTAAATTTTACAGCCCAACCGGGCAGCGCCTGACCATTGAGCCTGAACGCAGTATTATTCTGCCATCGCTGACATCTCTTAAAAATGTCCGACAGACGCTCAGCCGTGAATTACCAGCGCTTACTGATGTAATTAACAGCGAGGTAGGCTATCGCTATCCCACGGCTGCACTGGCCGGCACAAAAGCCCCTTTTATTAAAAGACTCCGCTCTGAGTATTTTCACCGGGTGGATGAGGATCGCAGTATCTGTCGACCGGTAAACCTTTCATTTGGCATCAAAAGCCGCGGCAAAGGGGATGACCGCCAGGAATACGAAGTCTGGATGCCAAACGACGATCCCAGTCAGAATCCGCTGCCTCTTTTTATTGAACGCTACGGGGAAGATTTACCCCATGAAGTTCGGCATTTTGTGCAACAGCCGTCTTGTGTGCATGGTTGGATGGGTGTTAAACGGGCGGCGTTTGAAGCCCTTTATTATGATCCCGCAACGTTGGGTGATGTGGTGATTTGTGTTGCATTATCGGTGGATGCCTACAACATTGGCGCAAAGCCTGATCTGTCACTGTGTGAGCAGTTGGAAAGTTCAATCGCGGTAAGTAATGCTGAACTGGAGTGGGAGATAAACGGCTATTATGCGCCGCCGGATGCTTATCTGTCGCACGACGAAATCTGGCACGCTATCAATTATACGTTAGAAGCTGTGGGCGAACCTCTGGAACACCAGTTTGCTGAAGAAAAATTAACCATCAACGAAAGCAAAACAGAACGTATCTTGTCCACGGTCCTCAGTCATGGTGCGACTGAACAGGCGATCAGTGAGCTGAATTTACAGCCCTGGGAGTTTATGCAAAATACCAGCGAAACCCGCAAAAAAGCCCATGATTCTGCCAGAGGGGTTAATTTTTTAGGACGGTTGAACCGACTGTTCTATCAGCCGGAGCATAAATTACCTGACATTACCTATATGCATGATTTAATAAGTTGATCAGTTAGTATTTTTTGCTGTCTGTTTGGGTTGGATTGATTACCAGTTAGCGGGAGTTATCTATGCTAGAAGAAGTGGCAGTAGGCGGAATGCTATTCAGCCCGCTGATTGTATTTATCCCGATAGCTTTTGTGTTTTCGGTAGTAACCCGTTTTGCGTTATTTAAAACCGGTACATACCAGAAATTATGGCGACCCGCCTGGTGTGAGGTGTCACTGTTTGTTTGTTATTTAGCGATTGTTGTACTTATCGCAGGAGGTTACTGATTCATGGGCACTGTAGTTCGGATTATTGTTACCCTCATTATAGTTGCCCTTGCCGTACTGGCAGGGCGGTGGGTCTGGGAGCGCTATCTACATGCGCCCTGGACCCGTGATGGCAGGGTTCAGGCGCATATCACCACAATTTCGCCAGACGTATCCGGCTGGGTTACCCAACTGGCCGTACAGGATAATCAAAAAGTCGAAAAGGGCGAATTACTGTTCACCATCGATAATGCCCGGTATCAGGCCGCGATAGAAGAACAACAGGCTGCTGTTAAAGCCAGAGAGCTTGCCTGGCAACTGGCCCAGCATGAGTATCAGCGGCGCACAAAGCTGGCACGAAACAACACCATCAGTCAGGAAGAATTAGAGGTAACCCGCATCAGCGCTGAGCAGGCCAGAGCGGAATATAATCTGGCCATGGCAAAGCTAAACACGCTGCAGCTGAATTTACAACGAACCCGCGTTAAAGCCCCGCAGGCAGGCACCATTGTTAATCTTGATTTACGAGAAGGAAATTATGTCAGCCAGGGAAAACCGGTGTTATCACTGGTCCGGCGAGGCTCTTTCTATGTCACCGGTTACTTTGAAGAAACCAAGCTTTCACTGATACATGAGGGACAGCGCGCGACTATTAAGCTGATGAGCAGCAATCAGCCGCTTACCGGAAAAGTAGTCAGTATCGGCGAAGCGATTGCCGACACCAATATTAACCGCAATGAACAGCTGTTGCCGCACGTGCAGCAAACTTTCAACTGGGTGAGACTGGCTCAGAGGGTGCCGGTGGATATCGAGCTTGACCCGGTGCCTGAAAATGTTCGCCTGGTGGCCGGAACCACCGCGTCTATACATTTGAACGAGCAGTAACACATGCAACTGCCACTGCTCGCGGCAACCTATCTGACGCCTTCCCGGGACAACATTATCTTTGCGTTCAAAGGGGTGCTGGCCATGGCTATGGCACTCTACATCTCTTTGTACTTTAATCTTGAAAAACCCTATTGGGCGGTGGTTTCCGCAGTATTTTTGCAGGTAAGGCCGGAAGGCGGGCTGGTAGTAGAAAAAACGGTTAGTCAGATTACCGGCACTTTGATAGGCGGCATTTTTGGTTTGTTTGTACTTAACTACCTGCACGCCGCACCTATGCCGGCAATGGGCACACTCGCAGCGTGGCTGGCGCTAAATTCCACATTATCGGCCCTGGTCCGGCGGGTTAACTTTATCTATTTTTTTGCCATGGCCTGCGTGACGCCCTGTATTATCGTGTTGCTGACAATGGCAGCTCCGGAGCTGGCTACCAATCAGACTATCTTTGGTATTTCACAGGCGCGGATTACCGAAATCATTGTAGGCGCACTGTGCGCCATGACAGTAAGTATGCTGGTTTTTCCCAAACGCATAAAAACCTCGTTGCAGGCGCAGGCAAAAACAGTGATTAATCAAACGCTACATTATGTCAATCTGGAACTTGATCGGGAAGGCTCCCACGAAGACCGACATCAGTGTATCGATGAAATTTTAGAATCACTGGCCACTTTAAATGATGACTCCAGTGCTGTGGCCTATGAGGGGCCACAAGGCCCGGGGCGCGCCAGAGCGGCCAGTGTTATCAGCAACAAAACGTTGTCTGTGGTGGCGGTGATACAGATTTTTGGCCGTTTGCAGCGCAACCATTCGGATATTATGTCTGGTACGCTTAGCGGTTTACTGGATGTGCTGCGTGAGGATTTGAAAAAAATTGCCAGTACCCGGGATTACCAAACCTGCTACGAAATTGCGCAAGCGCAGCGACGCAGTCTGCTGAAAATCTCCAAACAATCAGAGCGGGTTACACCGCTGGAAGCGCGCCTGCTTAAAACCGCTCACGAAATGCTCTCTGAGCTGGTGTTGATTCTGCGCGCCTATAATACGCTGATGAAAGGTCACGAGTCTGTGTTAAAAGCGCCTGAACACCGGCCATATCGTGACCCGCTTATTGCTCTGGCAACCGGCTTCAGAACATTTCTGGTATTTGGCAGCGGTGCCACTTTATGGCTGTATACCGGGTCGCCTGCTGCCATCATGGTGATGATTCTCCCGGTTATCTTTTCCATCATGTTTGCCCGTCTGCCTCCTATAGAAGTGAAAGCTGCTTTGAAAAAAATGCTCGTGGGCGTCACGGTGGCTATACCTGTAGCTATTTTTTTCGCGCTGAACTTACTGGCCCAGAGTAGCGGCGATTATGCCTTGCTCATACTTATATTGAGTGGACCGTATTTTCTTGGTCTGATGGCAATCTCGCAGCGCGAAACGCGACCCTACGGGCTTGGGTTCTGCATTCCGTTTACCTTATTGGTGCAGCCGGCTAATGACATGTCCCGCCCATTGTCGGTGGATTATACATTAAGCGCAGCCATTGCCATTATCATCGGCGTCAGTATCTTATACTGGGTCTTCAGGCTGGTCACCGGGCCTGGGGTTGAGACAGTACAAGGGCGCTTACTGGCCGCAACGCGGCGCGATTTGCAGCGGCTTATTGAACAACCTTCCCCGGCGCACTGGTTCAATGCAAGAATGGGCGATCGCTTGTTACGGCTGGCCAGCTACGATAAGGATATCGCTAGTGATGCCCGGGTTATCACAGATTTGGGGCTGACCGGACTGAATCTTGGTCATACTTCTATTCGGGTCAGAACACTGGTTCAGACAGTGACCGATAAAGACTTATCGGTCATTCTCAAGCACTGGCAATATGTATTGGCCGACACGTTCATTGATGCCGCCAAAGGGCGCTCTACAGAACGATTTAAACCGATGTGTGATGCTGTGCTGGCGCAGGTCAGACAGGATTCACAAGGCACCGCACACCTGACCCTGATTGAAGGGATTTTTAAGCGGCTCGACCTTACCTTTCAGCGCACAGCGATGATGGTGCAACAGAAGAACACGGAGATCCGCAATAACTGATCTAAAACATGACAATAAGGTTATACTTTTATTACAGGTTGTCATTTTTTAGCAACAGGACTTGCATGCCATCGCTACGCTGGACATTTTCATACCCCATTACCACTATTATCGCCCTGATGATGTTATCTGATGTTGGCTTTGTGCTTGTGCATCTGGCATTTAAACTGGATATCGTCAGTCATCCCCATTTTTCGCTGACCCGCGACCGTGGTTATGCTGAAGTGTTTCAATATCTGAAAATATTCTGGATTGTTTGCTTGCTGGGAATACTCTTCATTCGCTTTAAAGCGCTGGTTCTGGTGGCATGGGCAATGATTTTCAGCTACATGCTGCTGGATGATTCTTTGCAAATTCATGAATCAGTAGGCGGATACCTGGTCACTATGTTTGATATCCAGCCTGCATTTCGGCTCAGGGCCCAGGATTTTGGTGAGCTTCTTGTCACCGCCATTGCTGGCATTGTTTTACTGAGTTTTTTGATGGTGGGTTACTTAAAAGCAGATAAAACATTCCGAGAGATTTCCCATCGATTTTTGATTATTTTAGCGGGTATAGCCTTTTTTGGTATCGTCGTAGATATGGTGCACAGTATGGTGCCCTGGGGATACCAGCTTTTCTCAATTATCGAAGATGGTGGCGAAATGTTTATCATGAGTCTGGCGCTGGGCTATAGCTTTCATTTATTGTTCGAACAACGACGTCAGCCTGTTACCCAGGACACATACAAGCCCACCTGAACCTCTCAAAAGAAGGCCTTCATTTTGCCGTCAGCGCTCTGGCGGTTTTAACAACTTCAGCGCCACTTTTAGAAGATGTTTAACCCTCTTACGAATAACCACCCCGATCTTTTATACATTCTATATCTAGTGTGCTTTACTCGATGTTCCAACTGTCCCTGGTCATCACTGGCCTATAAATGCTGGCGATGGGCTAAACGCGCCCGGGGTTGAGTTCTCTTGTGGTCTGTCGGTCGCAATTTTTGCGTAGGACAAGTGTTACACTGTGTCGGCGTAACAGACATACATGATAATGAGCATCAGATTCTTTAGCTCGTCACGCAATATTTTCAAGTTGCTGCGCATTGATCGAAGCAGAATATGATGTAACAAAGTATAAACAGGTATTGAAACTGAACACAGCGCAGGCACATTAAGACAGAGCGAAGAGAAAAGGCATAATAGTGATTACACAATGGTTCAAACCGGCGAACAACAACCACTGGGCTGACTGGTTTTTAAAAGAGCATCACCGTTTTACTATCACCGGTTTGAGCCGAAGTGGTAAATCTACGCTGTTTACCAGTCTAATGACCATGCTCAAATACCGAAGCGAGGGGGGATATCAGTGCCTGCCTTTACTGGAATACTTGCCCGCGGAGCTCGTCGAACACATGTGGGTGGAGCCGGTGGATGGCTTTGAAATGTTCCCGCTTGAAAATCATATGCAGGCATTGGCAGAGCAGCGCTGGCCGAGCCCTACTGAGGACGTGTACGGATTTAAAGTCGTCGTAAGGCTGCGCCAGACCCATGGGGTTAAAAAGCATCTGCTTCCTTACACGGATGTGGTGTTTGAGTTTATCGATTATCCGGGCGAGTGGCTGACAGATCTGCCCATGCTGACCAAATCTTTTGCCCAGTGGTCAGACTCCGCCTGGGCTCAGCAAATGAATCGGCCCCAGCGGGATTATGCGCAGCCGTGGCATGATGCGGTAGCAGAGTTTGACTTTGATCAGCCGCCGGAGCCTGATGCTGTGGCTGCTCTGGTTGGGCAGTATCGAGACTATTTACTCAATGCCAAAAAAAATGGCATCACCTTATTACAACCCGGTAGTTTTTTACTTGGTGATACCGGCTTCGACTGGCGTGCTCATGGGTTTACCCCCCTTCCTTCCAGCGTCAGCAGCGATATTACTCATCCGTGGACAAAGGTATTTGATAAGCACTACCGGTATTTCCAGAAACACTGGCTGACACCCCTGAAAAACAAAACGTTTCGTCAGGCCGACAAGCAAATTATTCTGATCGATCTTTTCGAAGGGCTCAATCACAGCAAGCAGCATCTTTATCAGCTCAAAGAAACGCTGAGTTATCTTGCAGAAGTATTTTCGTACGGCGAGTCGGGTTGGTTTAGCCGCACGATTTTGCGTCAGCAAGGGATAAGTAAAGTGGCTTTTGTTGCGGCCAAGTCAGACCTGCTGCCTGCGGCTTATCATGATGATTTACTCCGTTTGCTGAAGCAGGTGACCGAAGGTGCTGTGGCCCGAATCCAGGATAAACCGGTACATTATGAGCATTTTCTGGTCAGTGCACTGCAGGCTACGGATCCCGGCAGTACTTCCACCAGTCTTCGTTATCGTGGCACAAGCCGGCAATATATTGAAGCCGAGTTTGAGCCGCTGCCAGAAGCTATCTCAGCGATGTCGGCGCAGGAGCATTTTCCCGTGTTGCCTGCGCAGGTACCGGATGACTATCTGCCGCGTATTTTAAACGGCAGAGGGCTGGATCGCTTATTACAGTTTTTACTAGGAGACCACCATGAGTGAACCTGTATCCCCTTATCGCGCTAAAGTGCAGCAGCGAGAAGTTGATGAGGCACCACCGACTCACGCCATGCCCGAAAAATTCGGCACCGAGGAATGGCAGCCTGCAACCAGCGGCGGCCGGTTGTCGCTATTTACAATAACCTTATTGCTAGGCTTGCTGGCACTGTTTGCTTTTAGCATCGTCGATGCAATCTGGTACTTGCAAGGCGCTTATGTGGAGTCGCCCGTATTGGCGGTAGTGCTTAGTGTCTTGCTGGCAGCCTTTTGCGGCAGTCTGGTGTGGCTGGTAGTCCGGGAAATCAGAGGTTATCGGGCGGTGAATAAATATTTGCACCGCACGCCGGATTTGTCAGCGCTAGCTCAGGGCGATCGTCACAGCGCAATAAAAGAATTAAACCAGCACGCTGCAACGTTCTCTGCCGATAGTTTCGCGGCACATCGCTTTCGCCAGTATCAGCACAGTGTGCAGGATGATATGAGTGCTCAGGAAACTGTCAGACTGTATCAGCGCATGGTCGATGAACCAGTCGCTATCCGCGCCCGGGAGATTGTAAGGCGCGAGTCGATGATCAGCGGGAGTCTGGCCTTTGTCAGCCCCAATCACCTGATTCAGACACTGACTATCTTATGGATAAGTCTGCGCATGGTGCGTCGCGTAGCTCAGGTTTACGGATTGCGGCCTGCCACCACCGGAAACTGGCGTCTGTTGACGATTCTGGCACAAAACCTGGCCGCGCAGAGTATATTCGATTTAGCCAGTGATGAGATTGCCAACCAGATAAGCGGCTCCCTCACCGCCCGCTTTGTGGAAAATTCTGCAGAGGCTGTGGCTGCCGGTGCCCTGAATGTCCGCCTGGGTAAAGCGCTGATAAAACTGTTAAGTTAATTACAACGCTTTTTTTGTGGGCATGACGACATTGGCAAAAATTAAGCCGGCCACTAGTGACATAAAAATTAAAAACACATCCTGACCGATGTGGTCTGCCTGCACAAAATTCTGACCAGAAATAAAAGAGTTCAGCCCGATATAAGTCTTTGAGCCGGGCACAAGCACAATCAGTCCGTGCATACTGACAATCGTTGCAGGCTGCTTGACGATGCGGGTAAAAAGATTGGAAAACACGCCCAGGGCGAAAGCACCGATAAAGGTGGCTACACTCTGATCCATAAACTGAGAACTGCCGACAGTGGCACCGTAGGCCACAAACGAAGACACTATCCCCCACAAAATATGTTTGGGGCGCGTGCGAAATATTGCTATCAGGGCGATACTGAGTAATAACACAGAAAGCCACGTGGCCCAGTAGGGCAGTGACTGAGCGGGCTGATAGATGTTCTCACCAAACAGCGCGAACCCACTGGCGACACCCAAAAAGGCACCGAAATACAGTTTAAAAAGCTGCATCAGGGCATCCATTACCCGTGCGGTACCTGACACAATATTCCGTGAAGCCAGTTCGGCCAGCCCCATAGTTAGGGCGAGTCCGGGCACCAGAATGATTACTGAAGACAGCACAATAAGCGGAATATTGATACCCGGGTCCAGATAGCTACTGATAGCGCTGACCACAAGACCAGAAACAAAAGCGGTGACCGGTTCCAACATCAGGTTGACCCGCTTTGAGCGCGTGGCCCAAAGACACCAGATATAAGTGAGCAAACCCAGCAGCCCGGACCAGGCAATCTCTGATAAACTCGCGCCCATCAGCATAGCAAAAGCACTGGTTGCCAGCCCAAAGGCACAAAAGGTTACGAGCTTGCCATAAGGGCTGGGCATGGCATCAATCTCATCCAGCTTTCGGTCAGCTTCAGCAAGGGTCAGTCGGCCAGCTAACAATTCAATGGCAAGCTCATCGGTACGGGAAAGAGCATTAAGGTCTAACTCACCGGGCTGCAGGCGGGCAGCTGAATTGTACTCATCTTCGTGGCGATCACTCCATAGCACGAAGGTGAGTGAGGTAGGTGTGGAAATGAACGCAGAGCGGACACCCAGATAGGTCGCTACTTCGGTCAGGTACGCTTCAAGACGGAACGCTGGCGTACCATATTTATGTAACATCTTACCCAGCTTTACGATAAATTTTCGTATCTGTATAAACTCTAAGGTGTCCACGCGTTACTTCACTTATTGCCAATGAATGACTGGTTGAAATTCCGGCGGATTGTAGAGTCGAACTACTGATAACTCAATCTATATATTTGCTTTTTTCATATTAAAAAATCTAATCTGAATGAGGCATACTGATGACCAGTGTAAACCTCATCAGTCACCTTTGACACCTTCAACAAATGTCTTTTCCCGAAAAGTGTGCGCCGCTTTTCGTTCTGCCTTTGCCATCAACAGAGGCGCAGCTACACCATGGACCACGATAGACAGTAAAACGGTGAACATGACGGCAGACCAGATCGATGCAATATCGCCAAATTCGCCATGGTTTTGGCCATACAACAGGTAATACACAGATCCGATTCCGCGAACGCCCATAAATGCTATGGTAAGTTTGCCAAAGGTCGGAAAATCGCATCGGGCCTGACCTATCATACCGGCCAGCGGACGGAAGACAAATACAATAAGAACACCCAGCAGCGCTCCTTGCCAGGTGAGTGCATCCAGTGCACCACGCGCTACAAACGCGCCCAGTATGAGCAAAATGATAACCAACAATACCCGCTCAATTTGTTCCATAAAGGAATGCGCTTTGTTGTGATAACCATGATCAGGCTCAGCCTGTTTAGTGGTAACCGCACCGACAAAAACTGCCAGAAAGCCATAGCCATGAATAGCCTCAGCCAGACCGTAGGAACACAATAATGCACCTAATGTCACCACACCTTCGCTGCTGTATGACAGCGGGTGGTTCTGCGCACTGGTTTCATCCTGTCGTTTGGCCAGATACGAAAATAAGTACCAGGCGCCGATTTTTCCGAATAACAAACCAGCAGCCAGACCCGCGCCCACGCGCCATAGCACATCTTCCAGTGCCCACTGCATAGTCCAATCACCTAAGGAAGCCATACCTACTGCGGCCAGTGCCAGATGAACAAAGGGAAATGCCAGGCCATCATTAGCCCCGGCCTCTACGGTCAGACTAAACCGGATATCATTGCGATTGGTTTCACCGGGCGGCCCCACCTGGACCGACCCGGCCAGGACTGGATCAGTGGGGCTGAGTACAGCACCTAGCAATATCGCCGAGGCGACGGTCAGGCCCATAATATACCAACCAAACAAGGTCACCAGGATAATACTTAATGGCATGGTAACCAGTAGCAGCGGCCAAACCTGATTCCAGCAACGCACAGAAAATGGACGATCGATGGCTGTACCTGCGGCGCTTAAGGAGGCAATGACCAGAAATTCGGTCAAATATTCTCCGGCCAGCGAGTGGGACTCGTTATAAAGAAAATCGATAGGCGGCAGGCCGATAGGCAGGCTGAAGATACCCCAGCCAAGTAGCACATAAATAAGCGGGAACGGGATAAGGCTGCTGCGTAAACGGTTCTGTAAAGCCACAGCACCGATTATTGCCACACCAAACAGGATGTACAGATAAATTCTGGCTTCAATCATTCTTGATCGCTACAGTTCTGGGGACGTCAGAGTTAGCCCCCGATTTTTAAAAGTCTACAGATAGCTACCACATTACATGAATTTTAGATTATAACAGTGTCATCTATTGGGCCGATTACATCACCGCTAACGGTCACTGATGTGTCCGGCTTATCTGTTAGTGAGGCAGCCAGGGTGCAGGGCTGCCCCATAGCGTCGCCCTGGGTAAAAGACAGTGTCGCGGTACCATCGGTTGAATAGGTAAGGCACTGGTGATCCCGAAGATAGCCGGCGACCGCTGCCGCCGCGGCCCCCGTCGCCGGGTCTTCGTAAACATTGCCGGCCGCGAAAAGGTTGCGCATGTGCACGCTGGACTGTGCCACATGCATAGGTACCAGGGTGGTCAGCTGATCCTGCTGCATGGCGCGTTTGGCTTTTTCAAAGTCATAAGCAATGGTATCGACATCCTCGATAGCGGGCAGGGGCAGCATTAGGTGCAAATTACCTGCATAAGCCAGGCCGCCAGGTAAAGACTTACTTAATGCATCCGGCGAAATTCCACAGATAGCCAGATACTTTTCAAGCATAGGTTGAGATATCGGTCTGGCAGAGGCTGGCGGACTATGAAGATAAGCCGTCGAACCACTACAACTGACCGTTATGTGACTGTGATTCAGTTGCAATGTAAAACTACCGTCACCAAATTTAACCGCCAGTGCTTTGCCCAGCGCTAAGGTGGCGTGGCCGCAAAAATCGACTTCTGCGGCGGGGGAAAAATATCTGACTCTGAAGCCCGTGCCGTGTCTAATTGCAAATGCAGTTTCTGAAAACCCCATTTGTGCTGCAATATCCAGCATTTGGGTATCTTCAGGAAACCTCTGGCTCAGGCAAACACCAGCAGGGTTGCCGCCTGCTCCATGGCGCGTGAACGCGTAATAAGTATCGACGTGCCAATTCATAACGGGTCCTGAATCATCTTTTAATAAGATCTATGATTGTTCACCTAGCTGTTCAAATCAACCACCAAATCCGGCGAGCCAGTCTTGCCACACCGGTTCAATTCCCCGGGATTGCAAAGCACTGGCAACCTGTGCCGGGCTGCGCGTGTCTTCAGTGTCAAACTGGCTAAGCTGAGTTTCGGTGTTACTATAGCCGCCTGGTTGCGTTTGTGAGGCGGCTGACATACTGGTTATTCCCAGAGTAGCGACATTGTCGCGAAAAAATGATGATTCGCGGGTGGACAAAGAGAGCTCTGCCTGAGGATGCAAAATGCGATGAGCACATATCAGCTGGACCAGTTGCTTATCAGTGATCACTGATGAGGGGGGGGCACTGCCTTCACAGGGGCGCAACCGGGGAAAAGCGATAGAACAACGTGAGCGCCAGTAATGTTTTTGAATAAGCGCGGCATGCAGCGCAGCAAAAGTGCTGTCGGTACGCCAGTCAGCCAGGCCCAGAAGGGCGCCCACACCTATTTTCTGAATACCAGCCTGACCAAGTCTGTCAGCGGTTTCCAGCCGCCAGTCAAAGTCTTTTTTTGTGCCGCGCAAATGATACTGCGCATAACAGCGGCGGTGATAAGTTTCCTGATATACCAACACACCGCTGACACCAGCCTTTCGAAGTGAAAGGTATTCGGCGCAGCTTAACGGCTGAACCTCCATCATGATGTAGTCAAAGTGACGCCTGAGTATGGCAAGGGCTTTCTTAAAATAGGTCATTCCGACTTTTGTTTCGTGCTCGCCGGTCACAATAAGAATATGACGAAAACCCATTTGTTTTATTGCCAGTGCTTCCTGCTCAATTTCCTCGGCATCCAGGGTTTTGCGTTTTATCCGGTTACTCATGGTAAAACCACAGTAAGAACACTCGTTAGCACACAGGTTCGACAGATAAAGCGGCACAAACATCGACATGGCGTTACCAAAATAACGTCGGGTGAGTTGGTGTGCTTTTTGTGCCATGGGCTCTAGAAAGGCTTCAGCCGCTGGTGAAATCAGTGCCATAAAATCACTCATGCCCGGCGTAGATGTGGCTAGTGCCCGTTGTACAGCCTGGGGTGTGGTGGCTGGAATCGACAGGCGAATATCTTCCCAGTTAACGTGTTTTAGTGCATCTGCGACAGGTGTCATAGTGCTTCCAGAAATGTCGTCAACGGGCTGGAGGGGATAGCCTGGGTACTTGTCACGCCCAGGCCGGCTTCATAGGCGCAGCGCCCGGTGGCCACTGCCTCACAAAAGGCCCGGGCCATTGCATCCGGCTTACCGGCGCTGGCAATCGCGCTATTAACCAGTACCGCATCTGCGCCCATTTCCATTGCTGCCATGGCGTCGCTGGGCTTACCTATGCCTGCATCAATGATAACCGGCACCATCGCCTGTTCAATAATTATTCGTAAAAATGGCGCAGTGAGCAGACCCTGGTTTGAACCGATGGGGGCCCCCAACGGCATAACCGCAGCGCAACCGACTTCCTCCAGGCGTTTACATAGTACCGGATCAGCGCTGCAATAAGGCAGTACGGTAAACCCCTTCGCGACCAGTTGTTCAGCTGCTTGCAGTGTTTCCACCGGATCAGGCAGCAGGTAACGCTGGTCCGGGTGTATCTCCAGTTTTACCCAGTGGGTGTCCAGCAAGGCCCGTCCAAGCTCCGCGGCATATACGGCTTCTTTTGCATCCCGGGCCCCGGAGGTGTTAGGCAATAATTTAACCTCAAGTTGTTTCAGCACCGCCAGCGTGGGATCCTGTACGCTGCCATCTTCGATGCGTTTTACTGCCAGCGTCACTAACTGGCTTTGGCTCATAGTAGTCGCATCACGCATAATCCGGGGGCTGGAAAACTTTCCCGTGCCGGTGAATAGTCTTGAGTTAAATTTAGTGTTATCGATAGTAAGCACTGGCTAACCTCCTGCTGCAACAGTAAATGCATCAATGCGATCAGCTTCATGCAGCGGCGTTGCCGCCCAATATTTACGATGAATAATTGTCTGATTAATTGCCAGTGCCACCTCGGCATGTGGCAGCCTCAATATCTCAGGGATCTCATTTAAATGCGTAAACGGGCCGACCGTATAGCATTTTTCGTTAATAAAAATCTTCATAAGTATTAATCCTGACAAACTGAACAATTGGGGGCCTGAGGCAAATAAACGTGCTTCCAGGTAAGGCTAATTCCGCAAAATTGCATCAGCGTCCCCCAGGGCAGAGGATGGCGGTGGGTTAGATAGTGAAGTGCCAGCAGCGCCTGATAGGTTCCGGCCAGATTAACCACTGGCCCCAGAATGCCGTGCCGCAGGCAGGACTCATCAGGGGTAGCGTCCAGGGCGTGCAGACAGCCATAGCAACTCTGGCCGGCGTGCCAGTGAAAGGGAATAATATGCGCGCGCTCACTGTTAGCTGCCGCGCTTATCACCGCTTTGTTATAACGACGCGCCTGGCTGGCTATGAACAATCGTGCCTGGGCGTTATCAGTGCAGTCCAGCAACAAATCTGTCTGTTTTATTACCGGCACTAAATGACTATCTTCAATATATTTTTCAAAAGCCAGAATATGGCAGTGCGAATTGTGTTGACGTAAGTGCGCTCGGGCAACGGCTGTTTTTGCCTTACCGATATCATCTTCACTAAATAAGCACTGACGGGGCAGATTACTTAAGCTTACCGTGTCCGCATCGATTAAATTCAGCGCACCGACACCGCTTGCTGCAAGGTGCATAGCGGCGCTACAGCCCAGACCGCCGAGCCCGATAATCGTCACATTTGCGTCGCCCAGTAAATGCTGATGCTGTTCATCAAAGCCATCGATCAAAAGCTGCCGGGAATAACGTGAGTACCAGGCTTTATCCGTCATCAGAAGGCGTCCTGTTAGTCAGCAGGTGCTGTATTTCCACAATGGTCTGTTCAGGGGCCGCTGACTGGGTAATAGCGCTGACCATCGCTACACTGTTTACCCCGGTTTGCCAGACTTGTTCTACCTGTTCACGGCCGATACCACCAATGGCAACGCAGGGAATATCGCCGCATATCTCGCGATAACGGGCTAATCGTGCAAGTCCCTGTGGTACCGAGGGCATAACTTTGGTCTGAGTAGGAAAAATATGTCCAAGGGCGATGTAGGAGGGTTTCAGGGGCAACGCTCTGCAAAGCTCAGCATAGCCATGGGTTGAGATACCCAGGCGCAGACCGGCTGTTGATATGGCTGGCAAATCAGCGGTGGCCAAATCTTCCTGACCTAAATGCACCCCAAATGCCTGATGTTTGATAGCCAGCTGCCAGTGATCGTTAATAAACACTTGCGCCTGATACTGATTGCCAAGTGCCACTGCCCGGGCAATTTGTGTTTCAAGATCGTCTGAGACAGCTGATTTAATTCTTAACTGAGCGATACCTACACCGCTTTTTAACACAAGTTCCAGCCAGTCACAGTCACTGACCACCGGATACAGTCCAGGGCTGATGTTGGTCAGCGTTCTGAACGTTACCGGAGCCAGAGGCCCATTGTCCCAGCCTACTATGGGAAAGTCTTCGGATAACACGGGCCATTGCAGCGGACCAGCGACACTCATTGCTGGGGTGACCGGACGATGCGTGCGAAATGCCATGGTTATGCAGGCTTTTGCCAAACACAAGGCGTCTTCAATAATATAATTATGCGCCATAAAACAGGCCAGAGCGGTGGCAAACATGCAGCCGGTACCGCGCACGGACAAAGCGTGCCGGGCTCCGGAAAAGGACACACAGTTGCTCTGGGTGTAGAGCTGATCTGTGGCGGTAGCGTGCTCGCTATGTCCGCCCTTTACCACAACGTACTGCACACCGCGCTGTTGCAACCAGTGCACAGCATCATTGATCTCGCGATGGCCGGTTAGCATGGTTAATTCCGGCAAATTCGGTGTGATGACATCAATTAGTGGTAACAGGGCATGAAGTGAATTAACACTCAATGCACTTAGCTGGCCGCCTGCGGTACTATTGAACACCGGATCCCAGATAACGGGTACTGGTTCGCCATCTGTGCGGGCGGTGTTACGAATCTGCTTTAATTGTGGTATCAGCGTATCGAGACATGCGTCGTTGATAGCGCCGATTTTTATCGCCGCTGCTGGTAGGTTACTGATGGCATCAAGCTGCCGGTGAAAAGTGTCACTCAGACAGATACAGTCATAAGCAGTATCATGGGTTTGGGCACTGATGATAGTTGCCGCCAAGGCACACTGACAGTCAAGTCCACCTGCGACAGTGGCATCGCGGGTGATCCCCGCGCCGCCGCTGGTGTCCAGTCCGCCAATACTCCAGATGGTGGGTATGACAGCAGACATTTATTTTGCTACCTCACTGGCATCAACATAGAGTTTAGCGCCCTGTTGGTTGAATTTATCGGCCATCTGCGCCATGCCTTTTTGCGCTGCTGCGGTGTCCCGCACCTCCTGTGATATTTTCATCGAGCAAAATTTCGGCCCGCACATAGAACAAAAGTGCGCCACTTTATTAGATGCCTGAGGCAGTGTTTCATCGTGATAGGCCCGGGCAGTGTGCGGATCCAGCGCAAGGTTGAACTGGTCTTCCCAGCGAAATTCAAAGCGCGCTTTTGACATGGCGTTGTCACGAATTTGTGCGCCGGGATGTCCTTTTGCCAGGTCAGCTGCATGGGCCGCAATTTTATAGGTGATAAGGCCTTGCTTTACGTCGTCTTTATTAGGTAGTCCCAGGTGTTCTTTGGGGGTGACATAGCACAGCATGGCACAGCCATACCAGCCAATCATCGCAGCACCGATACCCGAGGTAAAATGGTCATAACCAGGCGCAATGTCGGTGGTCAGCGGGCCCAAAGTATAGAAAGGGGCTTCATGACAATGTTTGAGCTGCTCTTCCATATTTTCTTTTATCAGATGCATAGGCACATGGCCGGGCCCTTCAATCATCACCTGCACATCGTGCTGCCAGGCAATACGGGTAAGCTCACCCAGTGTGCGCAGTTCTGCAAACTGAGCTTCGTCGTTGGCATCAGCTACAGAGCCGGGGCGTAATCCGTCGCCTAATGACAGGGATACATCATAGCGGGCGCAGATTTGGCAAATTTCGGCAAAATGGTCGTACAGAAAGCTTTCTTCATGGTGGCTCAGGCACCATTTGGCCATAATGGCACCGCCCCTGGAGACGATGCCTGTGACCCGTTCGGCCGTTAGTGGCACAAATGCTAATCGCACACCGGCGTGGATGGTAAAATAATCGACACCCTGTTCAGCTTGTTCGATTAGTGTGTCGCGAAAAATTTCCCAGTCCAGTTGCTCTGCGACACCACCTACTTTTTCCAGTGCCTGATAAATGGGTACCGTGCCAACTGGCACCGGGCTGTTGCGCAGTAACCATTCGCGGGTTTCGTGAATATTGCGCCCGGTGGATAAATCCATGATGGTATCGGCGCCCCAGCGGGTGGCCCAGACCAGCTTTTCAACTTCTTCCTCGATGGACGAGGTGACTGCTGAATTACCTATATTGGCATTTACTTTGACCAGAAAGTTACGTCCGATAATCATCGGCTCAGCTTCCGGATGATTTATGTTTGCCGGAATGATGGCTCTGCCTTCGGCCACCTCCTGGCGAACAAATTCCGGTGTAATATCCTCTGGCAGATTTGCACCAAAATGCTCGCCGGCGTGTTGCTGTTTGAGTGTTTCGTCTCTTACCCGGGCACGACCCATATTTTCCCTGATAGCGATGAACTCCATCTCGGGGGTAACAATGCCTTGTCGGGCATAATGTAACTGGGTCACATTTTTGCCATCTGCTGCCTGCAGCGGCGCGCGACGACGGGTAAAGCGCAGCTCGTCCAGCGCAATGTCAAGGGCTCTGGCCTGAGCATATACAGAGCTCACACTGGTAAGTTTGCGGGTATCATTGCGCTCACTAATCCAGCCGGCGCGCAATGCAGGCAGGCCTTCGTTTACATCAATGGGGCAGTTTGGGTCGCCATAGGGGCCCGAGGTGTCGTATACCGGAATAGGGTCATTGGGTTGGGTGGTGTTTTCATCAATGTGAGTATCAGTAAGCTGAATTTCGCGCATAGGCACGCGCAGGTCCTGACGCGTACCCGTTTCATACACCCGCAAAGAGTTGGGGTATGCCTGGCCTTTTAACTGATGAATGAAAGATTGCGCTTCTTCACGCTGTTGACGACGATTTGACATAGCATTTTTGCCTTGCTTGACAGTGAAAAATGCTTGTCTGGAGGTTGAAAGACGTTGGTAACGGATCTATGCCGTGGATAAATGGATACAAAAACATTACGCAACTCGTCCTGTTCCCTTCGCAGGTATTAGCCTGATCAGGTTCAACGGATCCCGCTTCGCGGTCTCAGCTTGTTTTTACACAAGCACTCCGACAAGAATGAGTTTTCAGTATAAAGACGTTTGGCCGCTGACATCAACCGGAATTTTTGTGATTTCCACAACGGACCAGCGCACTGGGCCGTCAGATTATCGTCCATCTGTTATCAGACAGTTGTTTGAGGCGGAATAAAAAAACCACCGGTTGGCGGTGGTTTTTGTCTGTAAAAAAAGCTGCGCCGACTGTTTTTAAACGTTGGCCGCCATGCCTTGTTTGTAAAAAGCCAGCGCCCTGCTGTTGTCATTCTGACGTTCACTTATCTCGGCCAGCAACATTAAATCTGCAGGGCTTTCGCGCAGCTTCACCGCTTTCAGTAACGCCCGTTCTGCCAGTTGGTAGTCACCAGCATTAAACGCTACCTGCCCCAGGATTGAATAAAGCTCGGCATTTTTTTCGTCGCTTTTTATCCAGGCTTCCAGCAGACTGATGCTAGCCGCCGGGTTGGGCATTTTCAATTGACGGAATAAAGGCAGAAGTATCTCGTCAGGGCCTTTGCGTTGCCATTCTACCAGACACTCCTGGGCATCATGATGCATTCCCTGTTCAATCAGTTGCTGAACATAAGCTGCTCGAAACGCGGTATCGTGACGCTTTTTGCGAGGCAGTTCTTCCCAGTACTGTTTGAGCGCATTGGCACCTTGCTTACTCGCAATTTCTGCAAATTTTCCTTTGGCTGCCCGCTGAGCAAGGGGAACTGCATCATTTTTAAGTGTCTTACGCCATTGGGGAAGATGATTCTGAAGTTGTTGCCAGTGGCCCAGAGATGCCATCGATTCTGCTTTCATCTTAATAATTTGCGGATGTTCAGCGGCATTTTCGTCAGCTGTTTCAAGAACCTTCAAAGCCTGCGAGGGTTCCTGTCTGACTAGTAACAGACGAGCATGCATTAATATTGCCGCGGTACGCGAGTGGTCGTAATCGGCCGCGTGGCTAAGCAGTGTCTGACACCGATCCCATTCTCCCATTTCATGGGCCACCTGCGCAGCAATGAGAAAATTTACACCGTCAAAATCGCCATCAGAGGTGGCCTGAAACGCTTTTTTTGATTCCTCAAGCTCGCCTTCAGCATATGCCTGGATTGCCCGATAAAACTTTTTACGGCGCTTGTTGCGACTTAAACTGCCGAACCACTGCCATGACCCTGAAAGAAGATGTTTAATCGCTCTCAGGAAACGGACAATGACCCATAATACCAAAAGGCCGATTAATACACTGATGACAAGACTAACCACGGTCATTTCTATAACCAGTGAGCCCATGGAAATCAGCACATATCCCTTTTCACCAACAACCTGAGGCGCTACCAGCAATGCAGCCAGCACTACCACAATCAGCAAAATTGAGACTATCAGTTTTTTCATAGCGCACGCGCCCCCTGGCCAAATGCATCATCCACGCGCTTATCCAGTAAGCGGCGCAACGGTTCAGCGCTGTCCAGCGATTCCGGTAAGTTCTGACTGATGTCGGTCTCTACCAGATTTTGTAACGCTTCCAGATATTGTTGGACTGGTGCCGCGTCCATATCGTACTTTTTAACCAGGATATCCATAGCGTTTTGCAGTGATTGATCGTACAGCGTTTTATTACCGCCAATCGCGGCCGACTGCGCCTGCATCATTTGCAGCTTAAGTTGTTCGCGGTTCAGCCACTGTTCCTGTCTACTCATCACCGGCTCTACAGCCGTTTCGGTGCGGGTAACAGAAATAAAATCATCCACAATATTACGCCAGACGCGTTTAAGGTTTGCCTGCCAGTCGTCAACGGATTCGCTCAGATCTTCTTCATTCGAGCCGTCGGCAGGCTGCTCAAAGGTATCCAGTGGCAGCGTTTCTACCTGTGACAGCATGCCTGATATGGCCAGTGCCACAGAGGTCCGCGAGACAGGATTCAACTGGCGGAGCATCTGGATATCTTTAGCAATACGCTCTCTCACCGGCAAGACAGACGGGTCTGCAAGTTCAGATAAACGTTCATCCGCGTTTGATAGCAGCATGATGGCGGTTTTTATGTCTTTTTCCAGCCAGACCTTACGTCCAGCCATGCGCACCAGATAATCTGCCTCGGCCAGTAACCAGTCAGAAGGTCGCTTGCCTTCCATATTGTCCAGTTGCGCTAAAGCCTGTTGGTTCTGCTGCTGTAATGTTTGTGTTTTATCTTGCAGCTCGCTGATCGCCTGATTCAGCGATTGTCTGGCCTGACCCAGCTCAGCGAGTTGTTGCTGCAGTTCGCGATTTTGCTGATTCATAGCCTCTATGCGCTCGGACTGCTGCGTTTGAGCGTCGGTCAGCGCCTGATTGTTACTGTCGCGCTGCATGTAATACCAGTAACCGGCACCGGCCAGAGCCAGCGTCAGTAATAACGTCAGTATCAGTACAAACCATAACCCGCCGGTGGACGCTGGCTTTGTTGCCGGTTTTGCTGTGCGCTGCTTACTTGCGGATTTGTCGGTGCGGGATGGTGAGCTGGCTGCCGCGGTGGTTTTTCCTTTGGGTTCACTGGCCGGGGATGCGGGCGCTGAAGACGAAGATGATGTCGATGTCTGTTTCTTGTCTGCTGCATTGTCTTTTTTACGCTGAGAATTTGTCGAAGACGCTGAGTCTGACCCATTTTCTTTTTTATCGTTGTCCGCCATTCTTACTCCCAATTTTCCTTTATCCACCGGCACAATTGCTCGTCACTCGCCCCATTGGCGACACCGATGTTGATTATTTTGTACGTGCTTATCACATCTGCGACTCGCGGGCTCACGGTAAGCCAGGGCAAAGCCGTCAGTACTGCGCTGTCGTACAGGTCAAACAGTTGTCTGACCATCGCTTCGCTTGTGGCAATAATGCCTTTTACGTCATCCCATTGCCATTGGTTTGTTTGTGGTGGTGCTTTCATCTGCACACGTCTATAAACCGCAAAACTATCAACCAGCGCACCGTTGTCGGTGAGTGTCTGTTGTAAAGTGGTTCGACCACCTTCTCCCTTTATAATAGCGATTTGCTGATTTTTTGCATCCTTTAACGCCGGCATTTCCAGTAATCCCTCTGAGGTCGGGACTGCCGGGCTTTGGGCAGGCACATTTATGCGCGCCAGAGCGGTGGCCGTGGCTGCCCCTACTGCCAGTACCGTGGAGGTTGCCGGCAAATCCGCCGCCAACGGTGCCATTGCCTTTACGGCATACTGACTAGTAACAATCATAATTGTCGGCGGATGGCTGCGCATAGCCGTTTCCAGCCGGCCGATCTCATTAACTTCATAAACAATATCGACCAGGCCAAGACACGTCACGCGCACATCATGGCGGTGCCAGTATTGCTGACTTTTCTCGATCCCGGGGACAGGCCGGGTCAACAGATACATGGCTATTCGTAAAGGGCTTTGAGAATTTCACCAGCCCCCTGCGCCAGAAGCGCCTCAGCAACCTCGGTACCCAGTTCATCACCACGGTGAGCTTCGCCGGTGGCGGAGGCAAACAGCAACTCGGAACCGTCAGGTCTGCCAACCATGCCGGTAATGGTTAGTGATTTTCCATCCAGCGTTGCATAGCTGCCTATTGGAACCTGACAGCCGCCTTCAAGCCGGGTATTTATCGCGCGTTCGGCTCTTACCCGCAGTTGCGTGTGGGGATGGTTGAGGGCTTCCAATAGCTTTATTAACTGGGCATCGTCATTGCGACACTCAATGCCTACTGCTCCCTGACCTACCGCCGGCAGTGAGATGTCAGCAGGCAGTTGCTGAGTGATTCGCTCTTTCATCCCCAGTCTGATTAATCCCGCGGCTGCCAGAATAATGGCATCGTAGTCACCGCTATCGAGCTTTGCCAGGCGCGTATTTACATTTCCTCTTAAATCACGGATATGTAAATCAGGGCGGTATTTGCGGATCTGGCATTGTCGGCGCAAACTTGAGGTTCCTACCACGGCACCGTGGGGTAAATCATCCAGCTGAGCAAAATGGTTAGATACAAAAGCATCAAAGGGATTTTCACGTTCGCAGATAGCATGAAGACCAAACGCGTCAGGGAAGTCGACAGGGACATCTTTCATTGAGTGCACCGCAATATCGGCCCGACCTTCCAGCATGGCAATTTCAAGTTCTTTTATAAACAAGCCTTTGCCGCCGACTTTGGCTAGCGGTGTATCAAGAATTTTATCACCCTGAGTACTCATGGGTACCAGTTCGATCTGTAAATGAGGGTGGTGTTCCAGCAATTTTGCTTTAACGTATTCAGCCTGCCACAGCGCCAGTGCACTTTTACGGGTTGCGATTCGGATAGTTCGGGACTCAGCCGTCATGTTTACATCATCCTGTCGGTGTTATTAAAAAGGTTCGGCGCAGCCACCGAACACTCGTGATGTTTGTTACGCCAGACGTTCCTGTAACCATGCACTGACGTGCTCAACTTCTTCAAGACACACATTGTGCTGCATATTATAGGTGCGCCACTGAGGCTGATAGCCATTTTCTTTAAGCGTGTTAACTGCCATTTCTCCGAGCATTATAGGCACCACCGGATCCTGTTCACCATGAGCCACAAAAACAGGCACGTTACGATTAGCGTCGCTGGCCTGTTCTGTAATAAGACCCGGCTCACACATATAAGTTGAGAGGGCCAGGATGCCTGCTATAGGTTGTTCCATTCTCAGCCCAAGATGATAGGCAATAACACCGCCCTGAGAGAAGCCGGCCAGGACAATTTTATCCGGAGAAAACCCAGCTTCCACCTGCGCGTCGAACAGTTGTTTGATCTGCTGGGCACTCTCTTCTACGCCGGTTAAATCTGCCCGACTGTTGAAATCCAGTGATTTAATATCATACCAGGCAGGCATCTCCATATTGTTATTGATGGTCACAGGGCGAACCGGTGCATGGGGAAACAAAAACTTCACCGGCAAGGAGTTTGGCAGTTTTAGTTCAGGCACGATTGGCGTAAAGCCGTGACCTGAGTCGCCCAGACCGTGCATCCAAATCACACAGGCTTGCGGATTATCACCGGAATTTACTTCAACATGGGAAATTAGGGAATCTGACATAGTGAGTATTAACGCCTTATTACTGTCGATGCCTGCAAATGTCTGCAGACGGATAAAGGATAGCCATTACGGCATTTAGTGATTATGCTACCATTGCAGGTTAAAATGACCAGCATCCCACATTCTCAATAATACAGTTATGGCATCTCAATTAGGAAATTTGTTTATTCTTGCTGCGCCTTCCGGGGCAGGTAAGTCAAGTCTGATCAAAGCACTACTGGAAAAACACGAGCACGCCGCCGATTTTCCAATGCAGGTGTCGGTCTCTCATACCACGCGCAATCCGCGGCCCGGCGAACAGGATGGTGTCCATTATCATTTTGTCAGCCGCAATCAATTTGAAAAGCTCATTGAACAGGGCGTATTTTTTGAATGGGCAGAAGTGTTTGATAACTACTACGGGACTTCACGGGTAACTATCGAACAAACACTGCATCGTGGCATCGATGTATTTCTGGATATTGACTGGCAGGGGGCCCGTCAGGTCAAAAAGCTCTTACCTGATGCCTGTGGCATATTTATTTTGCCGCCCTCCACCAGTGTGTTAAAAGAGCGGCTTAATCGCCGCGGCCAGGACAGCGATGATGTGATTGCATCACGAATGCAGGAAGCTGTGTCTGAAATGTCTCACTATGATGAATTTGATTTCGTACTGGTTAATGATGATTTCTCGACTGCGTTAAGCGATCTCGAAGCCATTGTTCGGGCGCAGCGACAGCGCACATACAAACAGCAAATGCGGCATCTTGATCTGCTTAAAGATCTGCTGGGCGATCTAAAGAACTGATCATCGCTATTAAATGATGTAATATTGATCAAAAGGCTAGGACTTAGCACGGTTGTAAGCTATACTGCGCGGCCGTTTTCAATACTGCTCAATTCATTTTTTCGGAGAATTTCATGGCTCGCGTAACCGTAGAAGATGCGATAAATAAAGTAGGTAACCGCTTCGACCTGGTGCTGGTTGCAGCCCGTCGTGCCCGCCAGTTGGCAACTGAAGGTAAAGATGCCATGGTAGATGTGGCAAATGATAAGCCTACGGTAACTGCGCTTCGTGAAATCGAAGAAGGCCTGGTGACAGTTGAAACACTGGAACAAGATGCGATACGTGATCAGGAACAACAGGAACAAGCCGATTTTTCTTCTGTTGCGAACATTCTTTCCGATCAGTAAGTTATACATCACATAGTTCTTTAGTCAAAAACGCCAGTGATCGGTAAGATCTCTGGCGTTTTTGCATTGGCATTGCGGGTAATTCCTCGTATTCTGTTGATTCACTTTTTTTACCGGAAATCTTTTAAGCACTGTGTATTTGTTCGAGGGACTAAAACAAAAAATCGCTGATTATCTGCCACCTGAACGTGTTCAGCTGGTACAGGATGCGTTTGTACTTGCCCATGAGGCACATGACGGCCAAATGCGTTCCAGCGGTGATCCTTATATTACCCACCCTGTGGCAGTGGCGGGCATTCTTGCGGACATGCATTTAGACCATGAAACGCTGATGGCCGCGTTGTTACACGATGTTATTGAAGATACTCATTATAGTCAGAACGACTTGGCCACTGCCTTTGGCAATACAGTCGCTGAGCTGGTTGAAGGGGTGAGCAAACTCGATAAGATTGCGTTTAACAGTAAACAGGAAGCACAGGCAGAAAATTTCCGTAAGATGATGATGGCCATGGTGCAGGACATCCGGGTCATTCTGATCAAGCTGGCTGATAGGACGCACAATATGCGTACTCTGGGCGCGTTGCGTCCTGACAAACGCCGCCGGATTGCCCTGGAAACCCTGGAGATTTACGCCCCGATAGCCCATCGTCTGGGTATTCACGATGTAAAAAATGAGTTAGAGGATCTGGGCTTTCTGGCCATGTATCCGATGCGCCACAGGGCATTAAAGTCGGCGGTCAAGCAAGCCAGAGGCAATCGCAAAGAGATCATTGAAAACATTCGCCAGGAGCTGGATATCCGGCTGGATGAATACAAGATGAAGGCCATTGTCATCGGTCGTGAAAAGCATTTGTATTCTATTTATCGAAAGATGCGCAATAAAGAACTCATGTTCAATGAGGTCATGGATATTTATGCATTTCGTATCGTGGTGGACTCGGTCGATAATTGTTATCGCACGCTCGGTGCGATTCATAGCTTGTATAAACCCATCGAAACGCGCTTTAAAGATTATATTGCCATTCCCCGGACCAATGGATACCAGAGCTTACATACTTCATTAATAGGCCCTCACGGCATTCCTGTTGAAGTACAGATTCGTACGCATGCCATGGATCAGATGGCAGATAAAGGCGTTGCGGCCCACTGGATGTATAAAGAGCCTGGTGACAGCGACACTACAGCCCAGCTTAGGGCCCGTAAATGGATGCAAACACTGCTGGAGTTGCAGCAAAGCGCCAGCTCTTCATTTGAGTTCATTGAATCGGTAAAAACGGATCTTTTCCCTGACGAAATATACGTGTTTACCCCTGATGGCCGTATCATTGAATTACCTACCGGTGCCACGGCAGTAGATTTCGCCTATGCAGTCCACTCAGATATCGGTAATACCTGTGTAGGTGTGCGGGTAGAACGCCGTAATTATAGTTTGAGTAAGCCGCTGGAAAATGGTCAGACCGTTGAGATTATTACCTCGCCCAAAGCCAAACCTAATGCTAACTGGCTGAACTTTGTGGTCAGCGCCCGGGCGCGCACACGAATCCGGCAGTATCTGCGCAAACAGCATTCCCAGGAAGCGATAAACATGGGCAACCGACTGTTGCGCCACGCATTGGGTAATGCCAAGTTTGATGATATTCCACAAGAAGATATCGACAGGGTAGTGGCAGAAACCAAGCATCAGACATTTGATGATTTGTTGGTGGATATTGGCCTGGGTAATGAGCTAAGCGCCATTGTTGCCCGTCGTCTGTTAGGACAGGGCACGGAGCTGCCGGATAAAAAGGGCAACGTGGCTATTCGCGGTACTGAAGGACTGTTAGTGCATTACGCCCGATGCTGTCATCCCATTCCGGATGATGAGATTGTGGCGATATTAAGCCCCGGCCGGGGAATGACGATTCACCAGACCGGGTGTAATAATATTCGCAAGCTTACCCGTGAAGAGCCGCAACGCGTGTTGCCAATGCAATGGGATGATAAACCGCAGGGTGAATTTAAAGCGTCGTTGCGTATCGAGCTGTATAATCATCAAGGCACGCTGGCCACGTTGACTAACACTATCTCTGGTGCCGATTCCAATATAATCGGGCTACAAACAGAAGAAAAAGAAAGTAACATTTATTTTATCGATATCGAACTGACCACCCACAACCGGGTACATTTGGCGCGTATTATGAAGCGGATCCGCACCATGCCCGAAGTTCAGCGAGTGTCTCGCCATAGTCAGTTAAAGCACTAAATTCTTAATTAGGAAGCCAACATGTCTAAATCAATTATCCAGACCGACAATGCACCGCAGGCTATCGGTACTTATAGCCAGGCAGTGAAAGCCGGCACTACGGTTTATTTGTCCGGCCAGATTCCTCTTGTGCCTGAAACCATGGAAATGATCTCGGACGATTTTGAAGCACAGACCCGTCGCGTGTTTGACAATGTGAAAGCAGTTTGCGAGGCCGCCGGTGGCTCAATGAATGATGTTGTTAAACTGAACATTTACATGCTGGACCTGGCTCATTTTACCCAGGTAAACGAGATCATGAGTGGCTATTTCAATCAGCCCTATCCGGCGCGCGCAGCGATTGGTGTCAAGGCGTTACCTAAAGGTGCGCAAATAGAAATTGATGGCATCATGGAACTGCCTGAGTAAATCAGTTTGTTTACGGGTCTGCGGTTCCGTAATTTTGAATAAAAAAAGGCCAGCATCACGCTGGCCTTTTTGGATTTGGCTGCCGGTCACTAATTTATCGTTACCACAGCATGCTGTATCTTGTTGTCTTTGGTAAAGGCAGGTTGACCATCTCCTACGTAAACTTCCAGTTTGCCGGTATATGGCTGTTTTCTGCCCTCATTATCAATGTACGTCAATGCCTGTGCTGGTAATGTCAGGGCCACCGACTGACTGCCATTGGCGCTAACACTATCTTTGCTGAACCCTTTAAGTTCGACCTGGGGAACCTCTATCGGTGCATCCGGCATGCGCACATAAACCTGGGTAACCTGATTAGCATTGTATTTGCTGCGGTTATTCAGGGTCACGTTGAGTGACAGATCGTCACCGGCCTTGAGGGTTTCAGGTGCCGCTAGCTTACTGTAGGTGACATCAGAATAATCCAGCCCGTGGCCAAACGGATAAAGTACCTCACCGTCAAAATAGCGATAGGTACGGTTATCCATCGCATAGTCGTCAAAATCTGCAAAGCCGTCGAGGTTTCGATAAAATGTTACCGGCAATCTGCCTGATGGATTGTACTCACCATACAGCAGTTTTGTTAATGCAGTGCCGGTGGCTTCACCCGGATAAAACGCCTGTACAATGGCATCCAGATTTTCATCAGACCAGTTCAGCGCCATAGCGCTACCTGAAAAGTTAACCAGAACCATCGGCTTGCCAGTTTTCTTCAATGCTTTGAGCAGCGATTTTTGTTCATCAGGCAGGTCGATATCAGTTCTGTCTCCATAATTAAAACCGTCGAGCTTCACCGGCATCTCTTCACCTTCAATGCGCGGTGTGATGCCTGCGACCACTACCACGACATCAGCTTCACTGGCCTGTCTTACAGCCTCACGCTGAAAATCAGCGCTGGTATTGACCCAGCGCACAGAAAATTGCTGACGGGTAATGGCTGAGGTATTACTGACTGTGTTGTCGGCAAACGCCATCTTAATTTTAACCGGATAAGTCTCGCCTGCTTCCAGCGAAACCGAATCGCTGATGACATTACCATCAATGCTTATTTCAGCCGGGCTGTCAAATTGATACTCGCCGCTTTCCTTAGGTTTAATAACGCCTTCCCATATCACGCCGAAATTACCCAATACACTATTATCTACGGGTGAGCGGTCGAAATAGAAGTCCATGGTCTGGTCAATACGCGTCACCGATGGCGCATCTGCCCACTGCACCGGGAATGCCAGGTTGGTGTAATCGTCAACCACTTTTCTTTTAAGGGTAAAGTATTTACCTTTTAAGCCTTTAGCCAGCGTGCCGTTTTCAGATTTATGAAACAAAACCTGGCTATCAAGCAGTTCAGCATGACCATAAATATTGTCGATAATCGCGCTACCTGGCGAATAGGTGACCTTGCTTTTGCCCAGATGATTTTGTAAGCCGTCAAGTGGCGTTATCGGGTTGATAGGTATACCGTTGTAGTTGCCCAGCAAGACATCCTGATTATCGGCGTTAGGGCCAATGACGGCTACCTTCATAGAAGACGTCAGTGGCAAAATACCATTATTTTTCAGCAGTACCATAGATGCTGCCGACGCTTCTTCGGTTAGCTTAAGATGCTCTTTCGAACCCACGACATCTATAGGAATTGCGGCATAATCGATGTTATCACTGTTATCAAACATACCCAGTTTAAAGCGCGTCATAAACAACCGCTCGACGGCTTGATCAATTAACGCTTCATCGATAAGGCCTTTTTGAACCGCAAAACCCAGATTGGCAAAAGTACTGAGCGCACCTGTTCCGCAATTCAAGTCAGTACCACTTCTTACAGCCCAGGCAGCAGCAGCGGCAGGGGCTTCCACCACATCATGGGCATTGGGGTCATAAAAGTCTCTGATGGCGCCGCAATCAGACATAACGTGGCCATCAAACTTATATTCATCACGCAAAACTTTTTTCAGCAGCATATCACTGCCACATGCTGGCACTCCGTTAACCCGGTTGTAGGCGCACATCACGGCCTCAACATTAGCGTCCGTGACTGCTTTTTCGAAGGCGGGCAAATAGGTTTCATAAAGATCTTTGTCTGACACCACGTAATCGTCTGAGTGGCGACTGATTTCAGGCCCGTTATGAACAGCGAAATGCTTGGCGGTCGCTGCGGTTTTAAGATACTTAGGATTATCACCTTGCAGGCCATTGATAAATGACACGCCCAGTTCACCGGTCAGGTAAGGGTCTTCGCCGTATGTTTCCTGACCACGGCCCCAGCGCGGATCTCTGAAAATATTGATATTCGGCGACCAGAAAGTCAGCCCCGTATACCGATAGGTAATCCCGTGGTCTTGGTAGAAGTGATGTTTGGCACGGGCTTCATCGGAAATCGCTGTGGCAATTGTATGCAGCATTTCCTTGTCCCACATAGCTGCAAGACCGATAGCCTGCGGGAACACGGTGGCCTGACCAGCCCGGGCTACGCCGTGTAGTGCCTCATTCCAGTAGTCATAGGCGGGAACCCCAAGCCGTTCTATCGCCGGCGCATCGTTGTACATCTGGCTGATCTTTTCTTCCAGGGTCATGCGCGCAACCAGATCCTTAACTCTGGTTTTCATGTCGTTGGCTTCATCCTGGTAGGCAGGGTTTTGAGATGATTTGTCTTGCGTATTAGCATAAACAGAGGAAAAGCAGGCTAAGACTGTCAGGCCGCTGCCTACAGCCATCACTAATAGGGTCTTTTTCATAAAGATACCAACGAAGGAATATTATGCTTACCTTAAAACGGATGAAAAAAGGTACAAGAGGAACACAGCAAAACGTAAACAGGGTGTTAAAAATAGCAATAAAGAGATGCTTACGTGTAGCGGCGACTGACCTTTTTGTGACTCGCCATCAGCAAAAGGGTGGTTTACACTGCCGGGCATAAGAATAGTTAATCAGGACGACACAGATATCATGCAGTCTCTGGCCCATACACCCATTACCAACCTGAAAGGCGTTGGGGCAAAGGTGGCTGAGAAGCTGGCGAAGATCGGACTTCATACAATACAGGATGTTCTGTTTCATTTGCCTGCCCGGTATGAAGACCGAACGCAGGTCTACGCCATTGATCGCTGCCGCCCCTTTACGCATGTAAGTATTCAGGGTGAAGTAAAGAGTGCTGACATCCAGTATGGTAAAAAGCGCATGCTGGTTGTAAAGGTAAGTGATGGCAGCGGTACGATAACGTTGCGCTTCTTTCATTTTGGCGCGGTGCAGCGCACTATGCTCTCCCCGGGCAATCAGGTTCGGTGTTTTGGAGAGATTCGTACCGGCAAGTGGGGCCTTGAAATGATGCATCCGGAATTTTCTCTTATTGATGAAGAATCGCCGCCGGATGATCCAACCCTCACACCGGTTTATCCGACCACGGAAGGGGTCAAGCAGCTCACCCTCAGAAATCTGACCGAACAAGCTCTGGCTTTACTTGATAAAGGCGCCCTTGCTGATTTGCTGCCAGAGGGAATGTATGCCCAGCAGGTGTCGCTAAAAGAGGCGCTGCACCTGGTCCACAGACCGCCGCCGGATGCCGGGCTAATCTTGCTTGACGAAGGTAAGCATCCGTCCCAGCACCGCCTGATTCTGGAAGAATTGTTAGCACATCATCTTAGCGTGCTGAAAGTCCGCCAGGTGTCTGATCAGCAGCCGGGTATAGCTATTGCGGTAGAGCAGTCCCTTATTGATAAGCTACTGTCGGGTTTGCCATTTAGCCCCACGGGCGCGCAGCAGCGTGTCACCGAAGATATTCAGCGCGACATGCAGCGTGGGCGACCCATGATGCGCCTGGTACAGGGCGATGTGGGCTCAGGTAAAACCTTGGTTGCTGCTATGGCAGCACTTTCTGCTATCGGCGGTGGTTACCAGGTAGCGCTCATGGCCCCGACCGAATTATTAGCAGAACAGCACGCGAACAATTTTCGTGAGTGGTTATCGCCGTTGGGCATAGAGGTCGGCTGGCTGGCAGGTAAGTTAAAGGGTAAAGCCAGAGAACAGGTATTAACAAGACTGGCCTGTGGTGATATTCAGATGCTGGTGGGTACCCATGCCATTTTCCAGGAGGCTGTGATTTATCAGCAACTGGCGTTGGTGATTGTAGATGAACAGCATCGCTTTGGTGTGCATCAGCGCCTAGCGTTACGGGAAAAAGGAGAAGCCCAGGGGCGCTTTCCTCACCAGCTTATTATGACCGCTACACCTATTCCTCGAACGCTGGCGATGACAGCTTATGCAGATCTGGATACCTCTGTTATTGATGAATTGCCGCCGGGACGTACACCGGTGACCACCGTAGTGGTTCCCGATACCCGGCGTGAAGATGTGATTGGCCGGGTTTACGAAGCCTGCAAGCAGGGTAGGCAGGCCTACTGGGTGTGTACGTTAATTGACGAATCTGAGGTGTTGCAGTGTCAGGCCGCCGAAGATGCGGCAATAACACTGCGCACCGCCTTGCCAGATTTACAGGTGGGATTGGTTCATGGCCGATTGAAACCGGCAGAAAAAGCTCAGGTAATGGCAGATTTTAAAGAAGGTAAGCTGGACTTACTCGTGGCAACAACGGTTATCGAGGTTGGGGTGGATGTACCCAATGCCAGTATTATGATCATAGAGAACCCCGAACGGCTGGGCCTTGCTCAGTTGCATCAGCTACGCGGCAGGGTAGGGCGTGGTGCAGTGGAAAGTCAGTGTGTATTACTTTATCAAAGCCCGCTTTCCAAAACTGCCACCCAGCGACTGGGCGTACTACGTGAATCCAGCGATGGCTTTTATATTGCGCAGCGCGACCTGGAAATTCGCGGACCCGGCGAACTGATGGGGACCCGTCAAACTGGTATTGCAGAGCTACGCATTGCAGATTTGATTCGCGATGCAGCCCTTATTCCTCAGGTTCAGGATATCGCGGAGCGCCTATGGCGGGATTACCCGTCCCACGCGCAGGCTATTATTAACCGCTGGATTGGCGATAAGGAGCAGTACGGTCATGCGTGATTTACTTCCGGTCTGGGTTCCTGAGCATGCAACTGCAGAGGATCACGAACTGGCTGCGGCAGTGGCCGATAAATGGCAGTTCCCCCTTGTCAGCAACGAACCTGGTAATTTTATGCTAATGGTTGAGCATAACCTGCTACAACTGAAAGATAACACTATTGCGCAACAGCGCGGCGTTTCAGTAGACTTCCTGGCTGCAGATATACAGTATCGTCGTGCGCATGGCGGGGGCAAAAAAGAACCTATCGCTAAAGCGGTGGGTTTAAAAGGTGAGTTTCGACCTACAGTTATTGATGCAACCCCCGGTTTAGGTCGTGATGCATATGTATTGGCGACGCTGGGGTGTAAGGTATTTATGGTGGAGAGGTCGTCGGTAGTGGCCGCGTTGCTTGAGGACGGCCTGCGCCGTCTGGCTGATAGTAAACCTGAACAGGCTCAACTATTTACCTTGATTCATGGTAATAGTATTGAGGTTCTGGCAAGCTGGCAGCATGCCCCGGCTGATGTTGTTTATCTGGACCCGATGTTTCCGCATCGTAAGAAAGCGGCAGCTGTGAAAAAAGAAATGAAAGTGTTTCAGCATTTGCTGGGAAATGATCCGGATGCAGACGAATTACTGGCTCCGGCAAGAAAACTGGCAACAAGACGAGTTGTGGTAAAGCGGCCCAATAGTGCAGAGTATCTTGCCGGTGGGCGACCCTCCATGGCCATTACCAGCAAAAAACATCGATTTGATGTTTATATAAAATAATCAGGAGAAAAACATGTTGAATGTAGGTGGTTCTTTACCCGAAGTGTCGTTTGGTATTATCAAAGATGGTGAGCTCATCAATCCGCACACTAACGCACTTTTCAAAGACAAAAAAGTTGTATTATTTGCCGTGCCGGGTGCATTCACACCGACGTGCTCAGAAGCACATCTACCTGGTTATGTCGCCCTGGCTGATAAAATAAAAGCTAAGGGTGTAGATGAAATAATGTGTGTATCGGTTAATGATGCATTTGTTATGGATGCATGGAAGAAAGCGGCTAATGCCGAGGCAATTACTATGCTTGCTGATGGCAACGCCGTGTTTACTAAAAATATTGGGCTGGATATGGATACCGGCACCTTCGGTGGAACCCGCTCGCTGCGCTACTCGATGGTCGTAGAAGATGGCGAAGTCACCCAACTGAATGTAGAAGATCCTGGTCGTTTTGATGTTTCTGATGCACAAACGATGCTCGACAGCTTATAACGTGGTAAATTAAGTAAACCAAGCCTGAGAATGAAGCGTATACACTCAGGCTTTCGTTGTAATACGTTTTTAGCAGATGCAACAAATTTAATGTTTTATAGCTGGTACGCCCGCATCGCTTTGCTAAACTCAGTACGTTATAACGAAACTTTCCGAGGTGAAGGTCAGGCAGTACTTCACGTATTGTAAACCTATACCCAGCGCGCATTCGAGTCAGTCAGGACAGTCTGACGTTCTTCTACTTCGCTGGGCCATGGAGGGTTGTACTTATGGCAAATGGCCAAAAGTTCAATGTGTATCTGATTTCTACATCCTGCTACTCAGATGTTCAGCAGGATCCTAATGTTAATTTGTTCAAAGGCTTACTTGCTACGTGTGGCTATGACGTCATTGAGCTAGGTAGTACTGAGGCGTTGCCGGAAACCTCTAACCAGGATCTGGTTTTTTATGATGCCGCATCTAAGGAAAATAAACTTAGTGACTTTTATCAGCGCAATGGCCATGCGCGATGGGTGTTATTCAATCTACAACCTGGCGAGTTGGATGAGTGCGAGGCTATCATTGCCGGCGTGGAAGGGACGTTTTACGCGTCTGATTCCCCCGAGTTGCTGTTAAAAGGCGTACGGCGCCTGGGCAAAATGGATGTCTGGTTTAAGCGTGGCTCAATAAACGAGGCTTTGCGCAGAATGCGCCAGTATGCGCGTCGGCCTGCCATAACGAAGGCTCGCGCTAACAGGCAACCGGATACAGGGGTTCATCCCAAACTGACTAAGCGTGAGTTAACGATTATTGAGTTGGTTTCAAAAGGGTCACAGAATCAGGAAATAGCTGACCAGTTGCATATCAGTGTAAATACCGTAAAAACGCACATCTACAGTATTTTCAGAAAAACTCATTCACGCAACCGAATCGAGTTATTGTCCTGGTCGCAGAACTATATGAGCGAACAACTCTGACGGAGGCTAGCCCCTCCGTTTTTTCTGCCTGACAAAGTCGTTTTTTTCACCGCTATCCCTGCGTATAATCATCGCGTTTCTTATCAATGGGGTTACAGAGTGATAAAGCGGGATGTAATTGTCATAGGCGCGGGGGCTGCCGGCCTTTTTTGCGCAGCGCAGTCCGGCCAACGTGGCAGAACAACTGAAGTACTTGATCACGCGAAAAAAGTTGGCCGCAAGATACTGATGTCGGGTGGTGGCCGGTGTAACTTCACCAATATGTACGCCAGTCCCGAAAACTTTCTTTCTGAAAATCCCCATTTCTGTAAATCTGCCTTGAGTCGTTATACCCAATGGGACTTTATCGGGCTGGTTAACGAGTACAGTATTCCTCACCATGAAAAAACGCTTGGGCAATTGTTCTGTGACAACAGCGCATCGGACATTGTGGATATGCTGCTGACAGAATGCCGTAAAGCTGATGTCACCATCACAACCCGGTGTGACATTACATCAGTAAGCAAGAATGCCGACGGCTATATATTGCAGACCAGTAACGGCGAATACTTCTGTGAGTCTCTGGTCATTGCTACCGGTGGCTTGAGTATGCCCAAATTGGGTGCCACCCCGTTTGCCTATAAGATAGCAGAACAATTTGGCCTGAACGTATTACCTACCCGGGCCGGTCTTGTTCCATTTACATTACAACCCAACTTGAAGGCGCCTCTGGCCGAAATCTCTGGAATCTCGCAGAAGGTCCGGGCAAGCTGTCAAAATACCTCGTTTGTAGAGGATATGCTGATCACTCACCGCGGTATATCAGGGCCAGCGATATTACAAATTTCTTCCTACTGGGATGGGCAGGAAATTGAATTAGATTTGAGTGTTGAAGAAGATCTTCTCGAAAAGCTCAGGCTGGAGCGCGCGAACAAACCCAATGTTCAGCTTAAAAACTTTATTGCTACCTGCTTTGCCCGCCGTTTTGCCGAAACACTGATTAGCGTTCTGAATCTGCCGAATGTACCTCTAAAGCAACTCAATGATAAACAAGTTAATGACATAGCTGAGCAACTTCACCACTGGCGTATACAACCAGCTGGGACCGAAGGCTACCGCACTGCCGAAGTTACCCTGGGCGGCGTGGACACCAATGCGCTTTCATCTAAAACCATGGAAGCTCGAGGCATCGAAGGACTGTACTTTATTGGTGAAGCAGTGGATGTTACGGGCTGGCTGGGCGGCTATAACTTTCAATGGGCATGGAGCTCAGGCTGGGTAGCGGGACAGAATGCCTAAATAATAATGATTTTCATTTGCATGTTGGTCTTAAGTTGAATATGTTAGAACTTCAACACGGAGAACATGCTTATGCAATTAACGTATTTATGTCCCAAGCATATGGACTGGGTTTACAATAATCCCCGGGAAGCTCTGCTGTTTCTGCAGCGAGATGAGAATCAGGGAACCATGCTGTTTTCTCAACACGCATATGCCGAAGCAATTCCCTATCTGGGCTGTGCGTTTGATATTGCCGCTATATTACTGGAACTGGAAGATCAGAATTTAAGACCTTTACTAAATAGAATACAGGGACTGAGCTATTTACTGGTTTCGGCCTACCAGGCAGCTGGACGACAAGATTGCCAGGAAGCCATAGCCTTCAGGGCAATCAGCATAGTCAATGCTACTATGGCCGCTAAAGAGCTATCAGTCTTTGTAAAAAATTAGGGCTTTTAATAGCAATAAACTGATCTGATAGTCATCATCGTTTCGTTTTTAATTCAATTAAAATTTTGACTAAGCAGAGAAAATCAGCGCTAAGACTACGCAACTTTATAAAGTATGCACTAGGCTGATAGCAACTGATGGTTTTCAAATAGTAAATTGGCGGACCAGGACACCAGATGAAGTTATGGTGCATAACGCTGTTGGTTTTTGTGGTCAATGCTGCTACTGCAAAGGGAAGAGTTAGTGTTGAGCCTTCCGATGCTATTGCGCACCGAAAATTGCACATTCCAGCCGGCGTAAACACAACCGATGAAATTCATAGTTATATTGTAGGAGTTCTCACCAGAGCACTTGAGCTTACGGAAGATGAGTATGGTCCGGTGGTTCTTGATATGCAACGCGAAGCCACTGTCCAAACCAGGCAAATTCTGAACCTGGAAAAAGGTATGGCTGATATTATTTGGATGATCAGTGACAGTAATCGTGACGCACGGGTGCTTTCGGTTCCTATACCTATCATTGGCGGATTATATGGCGTTCGTGTGCTGATGGTAAGAAAGTCTGATACAAGGTTTTCGCAAACACGTACTTTGGCAACGCTTAAAAAGCTGTCTCTTACCCAGGGAATAGGCTGGCCAGATACCCAAATACTAAGAAGCAATGGTTTTAATGTCACCAGTAACCCATATCTCGCAGGATTCAGAGCAGTAAGTAAAAATTATGTGGATGCATATCCAAGGGCATTACATGAAGCAAATTTGGAACTCGACAATGATGTCACACAAGGGTTAATGCTAGACCCCCATCATTTATTATTTTACCCCAATCCAATGTTTTTTTACGTAGACAAAAAGAACATAGTTTTGGCAAAAAGAATTGAGTATGGCCTTGCTCTTATGATTGAGTCAGGCGAGCTTCAATCTTTACTAGAAAACACGACATTCTATGTGCGTGCGAAAAAGGCGCTAGCGGGAAGAAAAGTTTTTGAGCTTAACAATAAGCAATTAAGTGATAGTGCCGTACGAGCTTTCAATCGATACCTGGAAGAAAAGCCGTTATTAGAGTACGCAAGGAAAAGTCCCAGACTGAAGCAGTCTTCAACGTTCAATTAAATGATAATTACCAGTACTCAATATAGCTAATACTGTTAGATATACTCTGGATCTGAACTAAAAAACGTCAGATCGCACAGGAAATAAGCAAACAAACCCAATATGACACTTTTTTGAAATTAAGTGTTGACGGTGCGGCTCAGATCGCTAGAATGCGCACCACTTCGACGGGACAGGCCAACGGCCAGAACGGAACAAGGGTTTATCAGACCGGCTCAGGCCAGCGTGATAAACGGTTTTTACAACGCTTCGAAATTAACTTTCAAAAAAGTGTTGACAATAAAAACCAACGGCGTATAATGCGCCTCCCGCTTCGGGGTAAAGCCTGAAGCCAACGCGAAGTAAGATTGCTTTTAGCAAGTACTGAAAAGCGTGTCAGGCAACAATGTTGACTGACAAATTGCTCTTTAACAATTTATAACAAGACAATCTGTGTGGGCACTCGTTAAGAGTGTCAACCGACGATTCATAGATAGATTTTCGATTTTTAATTGAAGAGTTTGATCATGGCTCAGATTGAACGCTGGCGGCAGGCCTAACACATGCAAGTCGAGCGGTAGCATTTCTAGCTTGCTAGAAGATGACGAGCGGCGGACGGGTGAGTAATGCTTGGGAACTTGCCTTTGCGAGGGGGATAACCACTGGAAACGGTGGCTAATACCGCATAATGTCTACGGACCAA
>NZ_KB899386.1 GCF_000378185.1 Salinimonas chungwhensis DSM 16280 | reverse complement strand
TCGATGGCACGCTCTGGCTCTGGAATGTAAGAATCCAGTGCTTCGCCCAGCTCAACAATCTGCTTCTCCCACTCTTCGTCGCCTTCCAGCGCCTTCAAAGCAGAACCTTTGATTACCGGCAGGTCATCACCTGGGAATTCGTATTCATTTAGCAGTTCACGAACTTCCATTTCTACCAGCTCAAGCAGCTCTTCGTCATCAACCATGTCACATTTGTTCATGAATACGATGATGTGAGGAATACCAACCTGACGACCCAGCAGGATGTGCTCACGAGTCTGTGGCATAGGGCCATCAGTCGCTGCTACAACCAAAATCGCTCCGTCCATCTGTGCTGCACCAGTGATCATGTTTTTGACATAATCAGCGTGTCCAGGACAGTCAACGTGCGCATAGTGACGTGATGGTGTGTCGTATTCTACGTGTGATGTAGAAATGGTGATACCACGTGCTTTTTCTTCAGGCGCATTATCGATCATGTCGAATGCCTGAGCTGAACCACCGTGTGCCTTTGCAAGAACCGTTGTGATTGCTGCAGTAAGGGTTGTTTTACCGTGGTCAACGTGGCCGATAGTTCCCACGTTTAAGTGGGGCTTGGAACGTTCAAACTTTTCTTTTGCCATTTTCCTCGTTTCCTAAGTTAAAAGTCCGACCGAGAGACCGGACCGAACCTTCATTTAGATTTAATTTCTAGCGTCAATAATTGCTTTTGCAACATTGCTAGGCGCTTCAGAATAATTGAAGAACTCCATGGAGTATGACGCACGACCTTGCGTTTGTGAACGCAAATCAGTGGCATACCCAAACATTTCAGAAAGCGGCACTTTTGCGCGTATTATTTTAACGCCCGCAACACCTTCGTCCATTCCTTCGATCATGCCCCGGCGACGATTCAGGTCACCTACAACATCACCCATCCAATCTTCCGGAGTCGTGACTTCAACTTTCATAGTGGGCTCAAGCAAAACCGGATTCGCTTCTGCGGCACCTTTTTTGAAACCCATAGAGCCGGCGATCTTAAACGCCATTTCAGAAGAGTCAACATCATGATACGAACCATCAAACAGTGTGACCTTTACATCAAGCACTGGATAACCGGCAACCACACCACTTTGCATTTGCTCCTGAATGCCCTTATCTACCGCAGGAATGTATTCTTTGGGTACAACACCACCAACAACTTTGTTGACAAACTCATACCCTGAACCTTCTTCCTGGGGTTCGATTTTCAGCCAGACGTGACCAAATTGGCCGCGGCCGCCAGACTGACGAACGAACTTACCTTCGACTTCCACGGATTTACGTAACGTCTCACGATACGCAACCTGAGGATTACCAACGTTACATTCAACCTTAAACTCACGCTTCATTCGATCAATAATGATATCAAGGTGAAGTTCACCCATACCAGAAATAATCGTCTGCCCCGTTTCATCATCGGTTTTAACCCGGAAAGACGGGTCTTCAGCGGCCAGTTTACCCAGCGCAATACCCATTTTTTCCTGGTCAGCCTGCGATTTAGGTTCAACCGCAATGGAAATTACCGGTTCCGGGAATTCCATGCGCTCAAGCGTGATTACATTATTTGGATCACACAAGGTATCGCCGGTAGTGACATCTTTGAGCCCGATAGCTGCGGCAATGTCACCAGCACGAACTTCTTTAAGCTCTGCGCGATCTTTAGAGTGCATCTGCACAATACGACCAAATCGCTCCCGCTTGCCTTTCACAGGATTAAATACCGTATCACCGGTTTTAACCACACCTGAGTAACAACGGAAAAACGTTAATGTACCGACAAATGGGTCTGTTGCAATTTTAAATGCCAGTGCTGAGAACGGCTCATCATCTTCAGCGCGACGCGTTGCTTCGGTCTCATCTTTGTCATCCAGAATGCCGGTAATCGGCTTAACTTCTGTTGGTGACGGCAAATATTCAATAACAGCATCAAGTACGGCTTGAACGCCTTTATTTTTAAATGCGCTGCCACAAGTTGCCAGTACAATTTCATTATTCAATGTGCGTGTGCGAAGCCCCACACGAATCTCTTCTTCTGATAATTCACCCGTTTCCAGGTATTTGTCCATCAGTTCTTCATTTGCTTCTGCTGCAGCTTCTACGATATCGGTACGATAGCGCTCGGCCTTTTCCACTAACTCAGCAGGAATATCTTCGTAAGTAAAGGTCATGCCCCTATCTTCGGTATTCCAGTTAATGGACTTCATTTTTATCAGATCGATGACGCCGCTAAATTCGTCCTCCGACCCGATGTTAAGCTGAATGGGAACACAGGTGGCCCCAAGACGCTTTCGAATTTGCTCGATGACGCGCTCAAAATCAGCGCCGGCACGGTCCATCTTATTAACGAACACCATGCGCGGCACTTCATATTTGTCAGCCTGTCGCCAGACTGTCTCTGATTGAGGCTCAACACCCGAAGACCCACAAAATACGACGACCGCACCGTCTAGCACACGTAAAGATCGCTCTACCTCAATGGTAAAGTCCACGTGTCCGGGCGTGTCTATAATGTTGATGCGATGCTGCTCATGTTGCTGGTTCATACCAGCCCAAAAACAGGTTGTCGCAGCAGAAGTAATGGTAATACCACGCTCCTGTTCCTGCTCCATCCAGTCCATAGTGGCAGCGCCATCATGAACTTCACCAATTTTATGTGAAAGGCCTGTGTAAAACAGTACCCGCTCAGTAGTCGTGGTTTTACCCGCGTCTACATGAGCCACAATACCAATATTACGATAACGCTCAATTGGGGTCTTACGAGGCATACGTCTCTCTCAGTTAATCGCTATTAAACTAGCGAAATTACCAACGATAATGTGCGAACGCTTTGTTCGCTTCGGCCATACGGTGTACGTCTTCACGTTTCTTAACCGCTGAACCTTTGTTGTCTGCTGCATCCAGCATTTCTGCTGCCAGGCGCTGAGCCATGGATTTCTCGCCACGTTTACGTGCCGCTTCTACCATCCAACGCATACCCAGTGCATTACGACGAACAGGACGAACTTCTACTGGAACCTGATAAGTTGAACCACCTACACGACGTGATTTAACCTCAACAGTAGGGCGAATGTTGTCCAGTGCATCTTCAAATACATCCAGGTGTGCCTTGCCGGTTTTTTCAGCAACAATATCAAGCGCACCGTAAACGATTCGTTCAGAAACAGATTTCTTGCCGTCGAGCATTACGACATTCATGAACTTAGCAAGCAGCTGTGAACCATATTTTGGTTCTGGTAGGATTTTACGTTGACCTACGACTCTTCTTCTTGGCATCTTCTCTTCTCCGTATGAATTCAGGGAATACCCAAAACTCGGTTACATCAGTTTGGCCTTACTAACGGAGAACCGTTATGACTTAGGCTTCTTCGCGCCGTATTTAGAACGGGCTTGTCTACGATCGTTAACACCTGCGCAATCAAGCGTACCGCGGACGGTATGATAACGAACACCTGGCAGATCTTTAACACGACCGCCACGAATTAGAACAACACTGTGCTCTTGCAGGTTGTGACCTTCACCACCGATATATGAAGAAACTTCAAAACCGTTAGTTAAGCGTACACGACATACTTTACGCAGTGCAGAGTTTGGTTTCTTAGGCGTAGTGGTATATACACGGGTACATACACCACGTCTTTGTGGGCAAGCTTGCAATGCAGCTACGTTGCTTTTCTCAACGGGCTTTTTGCGAGGCTTACGCACTAACTGGTTAACTGTTGCCATTAACTAGCTCCTGATTAAAAAGTACAAAAACCCAGGCGATTCCCGGGTCATCAATTTGCGGCCATTTTCATAACCATGACATTCTGTGCTCGTCAGTCTGTGCACCGCTTTGAAATAAAAAATTCCGCGCCTGACTTTTGATGTCTTTACAGACCAACCAAAAATCGGGTCGCGGAATTCTAATGATCAAAGTGTGAACTGTCAAGCTGTACAAAGGATAGCCATAAAATTTATGGCTCATTTTGTAAACTTGTACACCATAAAGGGAGCTTTCGCCCCCTTTATCATTTACTCATCAGTAGATGATTCACCGCTTGTTTCAGCGTTCAACGCTTCCGTTAGTGCCTGTTCTGCATCGGCTGCAGAGACTGACATTTCCTCAAGCTGTTCCTGACGCTTCTGCATGCGACGTTCGTGGTACGCAAAGCCGGTTCCCGCAGGAATCAGACGACCAACGATAACGTTTTCTTTCAGGCCACGAAGATCATCTTCTTTGCCCTGAACGGCAGCTTCGGTAAGTACGCGTGTTGTTTCCTGGAACGACGCTGCTGAGATAAACGACTCAGTAGACAGTGACGCTTTAGTGATACCCAGCAACTGGGTTTCATACAACGCCGGCATCTTACCCTGACGCTCAAGCTCGCGGCTGGCAATCTTAACGTTTGCCACTTCGACTTGCTCACCTTCAAGGAACTGGCTGTCACCGGAGGCTGTGATAATACACTTACGCAACATCTGGCGAATAACTACCTCGATATGCTTATCGTTAATCTTAACACCCTGCAGGCGGTAAACTTCCTGAACCTCGTTCACAATATAGTTTGACACGGCGCTGATACCACGCAAACGCAGAATATCGTGTGGCGACTCTGGCCCGTCGGCAATAACTTCACCACGCTCAACCTGCTCACCTTCGAAGACGTTAAGCTGACGCCATTTCGGAATCATTTCTTCGTATTGCTCGCCGGTATCCTTGCGGGTGATTATCAAACGACGCTTTCCTTTGGTCTCTTTACCAAAGCCGACCATACCGGAGTGCTCAGCCAGAATCGCAGGCTCTTTAGGCTTACGCGCTTCAAACAGGTCAGCAACCCGTGGCAGACCACCGGTAATATCACGTGTTTTAGAGCTTTCCTGGGGCACACGAGCAAGTACATCACCCGTCTGTGCAACCTTGCCGTCAGACGCTTCGATAGTGGTAAAGCTGGGCAGGCGAATTTCCTGCAAACCAATCTCATCACTTTCAAGAATCAGTTTGGGCTCTTTGGCGTTAACCTTGGAAAGATCTTTAACCACGATACGGGTAAGACCTGTCAGCTCATCCTGCTGCATCTCTGTGTTTGAATCATCAACATCTGAGAAGCTAACTTTAGAAGGTCGCTCTACGATAATCGGGTGACTGTGCGGATCCCAGCTAGCGACGATATCACCAGCATTAACTTCTGCACTTTCATCCACACCTAGCACAGCACCATAAGGCACTTTGTAGCGCTCTTTCTCACGACCGTAGGAATCGGTAACCGTAAGTTCAGTTGAACGAGAAACAACTACCAACTTATCTTCAGAATTGCGTACTGTCTTGGCATTCTGAAGCTTCAGTGTACCGGCCGTTTTAACCTGTACGCTGTTCTCAGCCGATGCCCGAGACGCCGCACCACCGATGTGGAAGGTACGCATAGTAAGCTGTGTACCTGGCTCACCGATTGACTGAGCAGCAATTACACCTACTGACTCACCCTTGGAAACCATGTGCCCACGAGCAAGATCGCGACCGTAACAGTTCGCACATACGCCAAAGTCATTGTCGCAGGTAATTACTGAGCGAACCTGAATCTGGTCTACAGAATTCTGCTCTAGCATGTCTACCATTGCTTCATCCAATAGCACATTACGCTCTACCAGAATCTCATCGGTACCTGGTTTGTAAACATCTTCTGCTACAACCCGGCCAAGCACTCGCTCACGCAACGGTTCAACAACGTCACCACCTTCAATCAGCGGAGACATCTTGACGCCTTCAAATGTGCCACAATCATCATTGGTAATAACCAAATCCTGCGCCACATCAACCAGTCGACGTGTCAGATAACCAGAGTTCGCAGTTTTCAGTGCGGTATCAGCAAGACCCTTACGTGCACCGTGGGTCGAGATGAAGTACTGAAGTACGTTCAGACCCTCGCGGAAGTTAGCCGTAATAGGCGTTTCGATGATTGAGCCATCTGGCTTGGCCATCAGACCCCGCATACCCGCCAGCTGACGAATCTGAGCTGCACTACCCCGGGCGCCGGAGTCGGCCATCATATAAACAGAGTTAAATGACTGCTGCTCTTCTTCTTCGCCCTGGGCGTTGATAACCATATCCGATTTAAGATTATCCATCATGGCCTTGGCAACTTTCTCGTTGGCATTAGACCAGATATCAATAACCTTATTATAGCGCTCACCAGCAGTAACAAGACCGCTTTGGAACTGCTCCTGAATCTCGATAACTTCAGCTTCTGCAGAATCGATAATTTCTTTCTTCGCTTCCGGGATCACCATGTCATCGATACCTACCGATGCACCGGCAATCATTGCATAGTGGAAACCGCTATACATGATTTGGTCAGCAGCAATAACAGTATCTTTGAGTCCCAGGGTACGGTAACAAGCGTTCAACAAACGTGAAATCTGCTTTTTGCCCATTGACTGGTTAATCAAATCAAACGGCAAGCCTTTTGGCAAAATTAGCGAGAAAATGGCCCGACCAACTGTAGTATCAGTCAGCGTTACACGTTCTGTCTTGGTGCCATCTTCAGCGATATCAAATTCAGTGATACGTACCTTAACCCGCGCATGCAATTCAGCGGCGTCAGTACGATATGCTTTTTCTGCCTCGTTGGGGCTGGTAAATACCATGCCCTCACCCTTACCATTAACCTTTTCACGGGTCAGGTAATACAAACCTAGTACAACGTCCTGTGAAGGTACGATAATAGGTTCACCATTCGCCGGTGACAGAATGTTGTTGGTAGACATCATCAGTGCACGGGCTTCAAGCTGCGCTTCGATGGTCAACGGTACGTGTACCGCCATTTGGTCACCATCGAAGTCGGCGTTGTACGCCGCACAGACCAACGGGTGAAGCTGAATGGCTTTACCTTCAATCAGGGTTGGTTCGAAAGCCTGGATACCGAGCCTGTGTAGCGTTGGTGCACGGTTTAGTAGTACCGGGTGTTCACGGATAACTTCATCCAGTACATCCCATACTTCCGGCGCTTCACGCTCTACCAGTTTTTTGGCGGCTTTGATAGTTGTGGCCAGGCCACGACCTTCTAATTTGCCATAGATAAACGGTTTGAATAACTCAAGTGCCATTTTCTTAGGCAGACCACACTGATGCAAACGCAGGGTAGGACCAACGGTAATAACCGACCGGCCAGAATAGTCAACACGTTTACCCAGCAGGTTCTGACGGAAGCGACCCTGCTTACCTTTGATCATATCTGCCAAAGATTTCAGTGGGCGCTTGTTGGAACCAGTGATAGCACGACCGCGACGACCGTTATCCAGCAATGCGTCAACCGCTTCCTGAAGCATACGCTTTTCGTTGCGCACGATGATATCCGGCGCAGCCAGATCCAACAGACGCTTCAAACGGTTATTACGGTTGATAACGCGACGATAAAGATCGTTCAGGTCAGATGTCGCAAAACGTCCGCCGTCCAGTGGTACCAAAGGACGTAAGTCCGGTGGTAATACCGGCAGTACTGTCATGATCATCCACTCTGGTTTATTACCAGACTGCTGGAACGATTCTAATAACTTAAGACGCTTAGTAATCTTTTTGCGTTTTGTTTCGGAATTGATACTAGGCAGTTCTTCTCGCATTGCCGCGACATCTGCGCCTACATCCAATACTTTCAGCAAATCAAATACAGCTTCGGCACCCATTTTTGCATCAAATTCATCGCCGTGCTCTTCTAGCGCGTCCAGATATTCTTCTTCAGTAAGAAGCTGACTACGCTCCAGAGTCGTAAGACCTGGCTCAGTAACGACATAAGATTCAAAATATAGTACGCGCTCGATATCACGCAGTGTCATATCCAGCATTAAACCAATACGAGACGGTAGTGATTTTAAGAACCAGATATGCGCTACCGGGCTTGCCAGCTCAATGTGACCCATCCGTTCACGACGAACTTTTGTCAGGGTAACTTCAACACCACATTTTTCGCAGATAACACCACGGTGTTTAAGACGCTTATACTTTCCGCATAAACATTCATAATCTTTTACCGGACCAAAGATACGTGCACAGAATAACCCGTCGCGCTCTGGTTTAAAGGTACGATAATTAATGGTTTCTGGCTTTTTAACTTCACCAAATGACCATGAGCGGATCATTTCAGGTGACGACAGGCCAATTCGAATGTTATCGAATTCTTCTGTCTTGTTTTGTTGCTTTAGAAACTTTAATAAGTCTTTCACAATACTCTCCCAGCGGAGTCAGTCTCTATAACCCGGCCATAACAGGCCGGGCCATCAAATCAAACTACGGCAAACGCCTTCTTACTTTTCTTCCAACTCGATGTTGATACCCAGCGAGCGGATTTCTTTAAGCAATACGTTGAAGGATTCAGGCATACCTGGCTCCATTCTGTGGTCACCATCAACAATGTTTTTGTACATTTTCGTACGGCCGTTAACATCGTCCGACTTAACTGTCAGCATCTCCTGCAACGTGTAAGCTGCACCGTATGCTTCCAGGGCCCACACTTCCATCTCACCGAAGCGCTGACCACCGAACTGTGCTTTACCACCCAGAGGCTGTTGCGTTACCAGGCTATAAGAACCTGTAGAACGCGCATGCATCTTGTCATCAACAAGGTGGTTAAGTTTCAGCATGTACATGTAACCAACCGTAACCGGGCGTTCAAAAGAACGACCTGTACGGCCATCGTACAACGTGATTTGTCCGCTTTCCGGTATATCCGCAAGCTTCAATAACGCTTTAATTTCTTCTTCGCGGGCGCCATCAAATACTGGCGTGGCAATCGGCAAGCCTTTACGCAGATTATCAGCCAGGCGGGTGACTTCATGATCGGTGAAGTTATCAATATCCACCTCCTGATGATTCTCACCCAGCGTATAAACTTCTTTTAAGAAGTCTCTCAGCTTGGCTTGTTCCTGCTGCTCTTTAAGCATACGGTCAATTTTCACACCGATACCATGAGCCGCCATACCCAAATGGGTTTCGAGAATCTGACCGATGTTCATCCGCGATGGTACACCCAGTGGGTTAAGTACCACGTCAACCGGGTTACCAAACTCATCGTAAGGCATATCTTCAACAGGCACGATGGTGGAGATAACACCTTTGTTTCCGTGACGTCCAGCCATCTTGTCACCTGGCTGAATATGACGTTTAACCGCCAGATAGACCTTGACGATCTTCAGTACACCTGGAGCCAAATCATCGCCCTGAGTAATCTTACGACGCTTACCTTCAAACTTCTTATCAAAGTCCTGTTTGATTTCAGCATACTGCTCAGCGATTTGGTCAAGTTCGTTCTGCGCATCTTCATCTTTCAACGTCAGATCAAACCATTTTTCACGCGGCGTACTGTCCAGCTTCGCTTCGTCAACACCAGCTTTAAGTAGCATGTTACGAGCACGCGCAAACGTACCATCAGCAAGAATATTAAATTCGTCAGAAAGATCTTTCTTAACCTGACGCAACTGCATGTCTTCAATTTCTAAGGCACGCTTATCTTTTTCAACGCCGTCGCGGGTAAATACCTGTACGTCTATAACAGTACCGTGTACAGAATTAGGCACGCGCAAAGAGGTATCTTTGACGTCGGACGCTTTCTCACCGAAAATCGCACGCAGAAGTTTTTCTTCCGGCGTTAGCTGAGTTTCACCCTTAGGTGTAACCTTACCAACCAGGATGTCGCCGCCTTTCACTTCGGCGCCAATATAAACAACACCGGAGTCATCCAGTTTGCCTAATGCGGCTTCACCAACATTAGGAATATCAGAAGAAATTTCTTCCGGACCCAATTTGGTATCACGAGCAATACAGCTAAGTTCCTGGATGTGAATAGTGGTAAACCGGTCTTCCTGCGCAACACGCTCAGAAATAAGGATTGAATCCTCGAAGTTATAACCATTCCAGGGCATAAACGCGATACGCATATTTTGACCAAGCGCCAGTTCACCAAGGTCAGTTGAAGGACCGTCGGCCAGCACATCACCACCTACAATGGGGTCGCCCACATTACAGGTTGGCTTTTGGTTAATACATGTATTCTGGTTAGAACGCGTATATTTGGTCAGATTGTAGATATCAATACCAGCTTCACCGGCAAGCATCTCATCTTCATTAACCTTTATTACGATACGGCTGGCGTCAACGTAATCAACGGTTCCACCACGCTTAGCTACTACAGTAACGCCGGAGTCAACGGCGATAGTACGTTCCATACCTGTTCCTACCAGCGGCTTGTCAGCGCGCAGTGTAGGAACAGCCTGACGTTGCATGTTGGCACCCATCAGGGCCCGGTTAGCATCATCGTGCTCCAGAAAAGGAATGATGCTTGCCGCAACAGATACGATTTGCTGTGGTGACACGTCCATGTAACTGATTTCTGCACGTGGCATCAACACAGTTTCACCGCGGTGACGTGATGGAATCAGGTCATCAACAACCGCACCGTTTTCATCCAATGCAATATTTGCCTGAGCAATAACGTACTGACCTTCTTCAATGGCTGACAGATAATCAATTTCGTCAGTCACAACACCGTCTTTAATGCGACGGAATGGCGTTTCAAGAAAACCAAAATCATTAGTCCGGGCGAAACTTGCCAGTGAGTTAATCAGACCAATGTTTGGCCCTTCTGGTGTCTCGATTGGACAAAGGCGGCCATAATGGGTTGGATGTACGTCACGAACCTCAAAGCCTGCACGCTCACGAGTCAGACCGCCCGGACCAAGCGCCGAGATACGACGTTTGTGCGTCACTTCTGACAACGGATTGTTCTGGTCCATAAACTGAGACAGTTGTGAAGAACCAAAAAACTCTTTCACTGCAGCTGAGATCGGCTTCGCGTTGATCAGATCCTGGGGCATAATGCTGTCTAAATCGCCTAGGCTCAGACGCTCTTTTACAGCACGCTCTACACGTACAAGACCAACCCGGAACTGGTTCTCTGCCATTTCACCGACTGAACGGATACGACGGTTACCCAGGTGATCGATATCGTCCACTTCATCCTTACCGTCTCTGATAAGAATAAGACGCTTCATCACTGAAACAATATCATCTTTATCCAGGGTACCTGAGCCAGTCAGCTCATCACGACCCAGACGACGGTTGAATTTCATCCGGCCAACAGATGACAGATCGTAACGCTCTTCAGAGAAGAACAGGTTATCGAACAATGTTTCTGCTGCATCTTTTGTTGGTGGCTCACCCGGACGCATCATACGATAAATTTCAACTAGCGCCTCTAAGCGATTAGTTGATCCATCGATTCGCAACGTATCCGAAATATACGAACCATGATCCAGTTCGTTGATATAAAGAATTTCGAAATCTTTGATATTTGCCTGGCTTAACGCGGCCAGGTTTTCCAGCGTTAGTTCATCGTTTGCAGAAACAATGACTTCGCCGCTATCTTCATCAACGTACGTATTAGCGTAAACACGGCCCATTAAGTATTCAGCCGGAACCGCCAGCTCTTTAACGCCTGCTTTATCTAATGCACGGGTATGACGCGCTGAAATACGACGGCCTGTTTCAACTAATACGTTGCCTTCTTCATCAAGGATATCAAATTGTGCAGTCTCGCCACGCAGGCGGTCCGGAACAACTTCCATCATTAATGAGTCATCTTCGATGCGTACCTGTACTTTCTCAAAGAAAGTTTCCAGGATTTCTTCCGTGGTCATTTCAAGCGCACGAAGAATAATAGTCGCTGGTAGTTTACGGCGGCGGTCAATACGCACAAACAGGTTATCTTTCGGGTCGAACTCAAAATCTAACCATGAGCCGCGGTACGGTATAACGCGTGCGTTATACAATACTTTACCCGAAGAGTGGGTTTTGCCCTTGTCGTGATCGTAGAATACACCAGGTGAACGGTGCAGCTGCGAAACGATGACACGCTCAGTACCATTTATGACAAAGGTCCCATTTTCCGTCATTAACGGAATCTCACCCATGTATACTTCTTGTTCTTTAATATCTTTTACAGTACCTGGGGCGGCTTCTTTATCAAATAATACTAGACGTAGTTTTACTCTTAATGGAGCAGAATAGGTGACGCCACGGATCTGACATTCCTGGACATCGAAAACCGGTTCACCCAGGCGATAACTTACGAACTGTAGTTCAGAGTTGCCTGAGTAACTTTTGATTGGAAATACTGAACGAAATGCGGCCTCTAGACCGTGTTGCGCATCAGGATCAGTTTCAATAAATTTTTTGAAAGAATCTAGCTGAATTGAAAGAAGATACGGAATTTCCAGTACCTGTGGACGTTTGCCAAAATCCTTACGGATACGTTTCTTTTCGCTATAAGAGTAAACCATGGGTTCCTCAGCCTGCTGATTTATGACCCAACCTGCTGTCTGGAATGGCCAGACAACAAACTTCCACAACCCTATATTTCGGGCGATTTCACCAGCATACAACAAAAATTAACCAATTATTAGTTAACTTATTGGTTTTATGCTTTTTATATAGTGAATCCCGGTGCACTTCTCATGTAACAGTTAAGGGTTAAAAACTGTACACCCTACAGCGCAAAAAGGCTGGTGGTCTAAAAAACCACCAGCCTAGCCGTTTAAGGCAGGTAATCTGACTATTGCAGATTACTTAAGTTCAACTTCAGCGCCGGCTTCTTCAAGCTGCTTCTTCAGTTCTTCTGCTTCGTCTTTGCTTACGCCTTCTTTGATAGCTTTAGGAGCAGACTCAACTACTTCTTTAGCTTCTTTAAGGCCTAGGCCAGTTGCGCCGCGAACCGCTTTGATTACTGCAACTTTGTTAGCACCGAATGAAGTCATTACAACGTCAAATTCAGTTTGCTCTTCTGCAGCTTCAGCAGCGGCAGCAGGAGCAGCAGCTGCAACAGCAGCAGTTGCTTCAACGCCGAATTTTTCTTCAGCTGCTTCGATTAGCTCAACCAGTTCCATAACTGGCATTTCAGCAATCGCGTTCAAGATATCTTCTTTGGATAGAGCCATTTCTCTAAACTCCTGGGTTTAAAATGTTAAAAAAATCAATATTCCAAAAACGAAACTTATTTTTCGTCTTTGATCGCCGCCAATACACGCACAAATTTGGTAGGTACTTCGTTGATTGTCTGAACGAATTTGCCAACCGGTGCTTTGAAGGTTGCAAGAAGTTTTGCAAGCGCTTCGTCGCGGGTAGGTAGTGACGCTACTGCATCCAGTTTTTCTGGACCCATCAAGCCATTACCAATAGAAAGCGCAGTTACTTGCAGCTTATCGTTAGTTTTTCCAAAATCTTTGAAAAGACGCGCTGCACCACCTGGTGCCTCGATGGAGAAACCATAGATAAGCGGACCCGTCAGGGCGCTATCCATATCTTCGAACTTGCTGCCTTCCAGAGCACGCTTAGCCAGTGTGTTACGAATAACTTTAAGGTATACACCTTGTTCACGGGCTTTTACACGTAGTTCTGTGAGATCAGCAACTTCCATCCCACGGTATTCAGCGACGGCAACGGATAGAGCTTGAGACGCAACTTCGGATACCTCTGCTACGATCTCTTTCTTTGCTGCTAAACCTAGTGCCACTGAGTTCACCTCTTTGTATCTGATGCGTTCACAAAATTGCTTACCACATCAGGGTTCACAGATTGATATCTTCGGTTACCCGTTGATACCGCTCTACGGTGTTTTTATCCCCAGAGAGTCTGAGTCAAACCACCGTCTGCGCAGGCTTGTGGTTTAAGCTTTGCATTAAATGTGAAAGTTCTCTTACCTCTTTCACTGCATCGCGCCTGCGGTCTAGGACGGGAGCTGTTAAATACAGCTCCAACCCAAAACCTTAAGAGAGACAGACAACCTTGCCTGTCATAATCATTTACTGACCTACAGAAGCCTTGTCTACAGACACACCAGCGCCCATAGTTGTGCTCAGACTTACTTTCTTGATGTAGGTACCCTTTGCAGAAGAAGGTTTTGCTTTCTTCAGGGCGTCAAGCAATGACTCTAAATTTTCTTTAATTTGGTCTGCTTCAAAAGCAATTTTGCCAATGCTCGCGTGGATGATACCGTTCTTATCATTACGATAACGAACCTGACCCGCTTTAGCATTTTTAACTGCAGTCGCAACGTCAGGCGTTACGGTGCCAGTTTTAGGGTTAGGCATCAGGCCGCGTGGACCTAAGATTTGACCGAGTTGACCAACAACACGCATGGCGTCAGGGCTGGCAACAACTACGTCAAAGTTCATTTCGCCTTTTTTGACCTGCTCTGCCAGGTCTTCCATGCCAACAATATCAGCACCGGCTTCTTTTGCTGCGTCAGCATTAGCACCCTGCGTAAATACAGCTACACGAACATCTTTACCAGTACCGTTTGGCAGTACAGTTGCACCACGTACGTTTTGGTCAGATTTCTTAGCATCAATACCCAGGTTAACAGCTACGTCAATGCTTTCAGGAAACTTCGCAGTGGCTAGTTCTTTAAGCAAAGATACTGCTTCAGCAATATCATATTCTTTTGTCGCGTCGACTTTGTCGCGGATAATACGCGCGCGTTTCGTTAATTTAGCCATTCGATTAGTCCTCTACGTTCAAGCCCATTGAGCGAGCAGAACCCGCGATAGTACGTACTGCTGCGTCAAGACCAGCGGCAGTCAGATCTGGCTCTTTAGTGTTGGCGATTTCTTCCAACTGAGCACGCGTCACTGTACCTACTTTTTCAGTGTTAGGACGGCCTGAACCACTTTTGATTCCAGCTGCTTTTTTCAGCAGGAATGATGCAGGAGGCGTTTTGGTTTCGAAGGTAAAAGAACGATCTTCGTATACCGTAATTTCTACTGGTACCGGAGCGCCTTTTTCAAGACTTTCTGTTTTCGCATTAAATGCTTTACAGAATTCCATGATGTTCACACCATGCTGACCTAACGCAGGGCCAACTGGTGGACTAGGGTTTGCAGCACCCGCTGCAACCTGAAGCTTAATTAAGCCAGTTACTTTTTTAGCCATGTTACATTGCTCTCGTTGGTGGGTCTAACGCCTGGCAAGTATCGAGATTACTTGCGTTTTCGGCTCCCCATTACGTTTAAAAGGGCGCGCATTATATAAGGTGATTAAAACCTACGCAACCCTTGTGCTCAAATAAACAGGGGTAATACCAAAAAAAGATCATTCCCAAGAGTATTTGCTGTGAGGGTTTAGACGCTTTAGTCCTATAAACCTAAGATTCATCCGATTCACAGGCAGCACGCCATAAATTAAGTTAGGTGGCTTTATTCATCCTTTAAACGCTGAGTCGCCAGGAATGAACTATGAACGTGTCTTTACTATAGAAATGATAATAAGTATCATTTTCGAAAAGGTGATTACATGGGATATAAAATGAAATTAACAAAATCATTGATTGCTGCGATTGCACTTGGTCTTTCAGCATCTTCAGTACCTTTTACTGTTCATGCAAATGGTGAGATTACTGATCAGGTAAATCATCTTAAAGAGCACCTGGATGAGTATACTGAAGAGGTGCATTGGCTGGTTAAAAAGTACGACGGCTTAATCAGTAGATATGATCAGAAAGGGGCAAAAAATACCGACACCCAGGAGCTACTCGAATACTGGGAGGAAGTGAACTTCCATTCGGCAATAGAAACTCAGTATATCCCTATTTATGCCACTATCTGGCAGAATATATATGGGATAAAAATGGCCATTGAGAACAATGAAGATATCAGCAAGGTGCGTGAGCACCAGGCAAAACTCAACCAAACCTTGTGGCAGGCGTTGGGAGCCGTTAAGCTTGCAGCCCATTATCAGGACAAGGGCGTCATTGACGATGTGCAGACGACCGACAAAGCGCCTTCTACATCTTCTGAGGTAATCTCTGATATAGAGAAAAGGCTCGACAAAGTAGTCGCCAAATATGCAGAACAATTGACCGAAGTTGCTACAACCATGGTTCATGACACTTACATGGAACGTTTTGAAGGCATAGAAGGTTCGTTAATAGAACAAGACGCCAAACTGGTGGAAGATTTGGAAAAATATTTCAACGTGTCTTTGCCTCAAGCCATTGAGAAAGGTCAAAGTGTTGATGAAGTTCGCAGCATCGTTACAACAATGAAGGAAAAGTTGTCGCGGGCGGACAGGCTCTTAAAAGAAGCCGAGAAGAATCGCAAAGACGTATTTTAAGGAAACAAATGTATGCAGCGTAGAACATTTCTGCAATCCTTTGCCGCCGCAGGTGCGTTGGCCGCCCTGCCATTGGGAATGTCAAAGAGCCTGGCCGCCCAGCAGGATGCTGTGTCAGTTAAAGATTTGCCGGCGCTTAAAGGGGATCTGACCTTATATCTTGGGCGCGGCGAAGGCGGGCTGTATGAGAAGGTCCTTGACGCAATTCGTCAACGAAACCCCGGATTAAACCTGCAAATCAGACGGGGCGCTACCGCAGCCCTTGCCAACACAATTGTTGCTGAGGCGCAGGCCGGGGTGCGGCGGGCAGATTTGTTCTGGGCGGTAGATACCGGTTCAATTGGTATGATCACCGATGCGGGACTTGCTAAGCCCCTGCCGGATGATCTGACTGCGCAGTTACAGCCTGGATTTCAGTATCCGTTGTGGTCACCGGTAACAGGCCGAGTCCGTACCCTGCCTTACAATACAGACCGGCTCACAGCTGATAAAATTCCCGATAACATTATGGCGTTGGCGGACAGCAACCTTGACATTGGCTGGGCACCTGCTTACGCCTCGTTTCAGTCATTTTTGACGGCTATGCGCATTCTGGAAGGTGAAAAAGCGACCCTTGACTGGCTGAAGGGTGTAAATAAACATGCAAAAAATTACGCCGGAGAACTAGGTGTAGTTATGGCCGTGGAACGTGGTGAAGTCGATGTTGGTCTGGCCAATCATTATTATACCCTGCGGTTAAAAGCTGGTAAGCCTGATGCCAGTGTCGACCTGGCATTTACCAATGCTGACGCCGGCTGTCTGGTGAATGCTTCTGGTATATTATCGCTGACCACTGATGAATTAACATTTAATTTTATGCGCTATTTATTATCCGCAGAAGTTCAGGCTTATCTGTCATCTGAAGCTTACGAAATTCCTTTGGTCAGAGGCATCAAGTCACCGACAGGTCTTCCGGACCTGTCCAGCCTGAATCCGCCGGATCTTGACTTACGTAAACTCGCCGACCTGCGCCCTACTTTGAACCTGATGCGTAAAGCCGGGGTATTGTGAGAGCAGTACCTAAATCCTATCCCATTGCGTTTCTTATAGCATTCTTAGCGGTTTTGCCGCTAAGTGTGCTGTTTACGTTAGCCTCTGATACCTCTGGGCTGTTTGACACTCACAACCTGCGAGTCTTGGGTAACACCATGGCTCTGGTGGGCCTGACTATTGTCGGCGCGGTGGTTCTTGGCGTTCCGCTGGCTTTGCTGACCACCTATGTCAAAATGCCATTGCAGCGTTTCTGGCTTGTGCTACTTGCCGCTCCCCTGGCAATGCCTTCGTATATCGGCGCGTTCACAATGTACTTTGCGCTGGGGCCTGGCGGCGAGATTGAAAATCTGTTGGGCATCCCTACCCCCTCCATTGGCGGTTTGTGGGGTACAGCGATTGTCATGTCTTTATATACTTATCCATTTGTCATGCTGACGACGCGCGCCTCCCTGCTCAGTCTGGACGGCAGTCTGGTAAGCGCGGCCCGTACGCTCGGCATGTCCTTGCCAGCAAGTCTGGCTCATGTGGTGTTACCCAGAATTATGCGTTCGGTGGGTGCCGGGGCATTGTTGGCAGCGTTGTATGCGCTTTCGGATTTTGGCACTCCCGCTATTCTGCGTCTGGATACGTTTACCCGGGTTATATTTGTGGAATACAATGCCTTTGGCCTGAGTCAGGCGGCGATGCTGTCTATCCAGTTGCTGGTGATTGTTGCGCTGGTACTGTTTGTTGAATCTACAATAAAAGGTGGTACAGAACGTCCGGGTAAACAATTGTGGCTTTGGCCCAAACCCTGGCAACGTTACGTCATGTTGCTATGTAGTCTGCCTGTTGTTCTGATGGCAATTGTCCTGCCCTTAAGCATCTTTTTAGTGTGGCTGATTCGCGAAGGTGCGGGCGACTTTGACGTGAGCTATGCCATCAATTCTGCCTATGCGTCGCTGCTTGCCGCAATTGCCGCGGTCGTTTTGGCAATACCGGTGGCCCATGCGGCGATTAGCGGGCGAGCGGGCAGACTTATGGAAAGAATCACCTACTTTGGGTTTGGTGTGCCGGGCATTGTTATGGGCACCGCGCTGGTCTATGTTGGCCTGAAACTACCATTTTTATATCAAACCCTGGGCTTGCTGGTTATTGCTTACGTACTACGGTTTCTGCCGTTAGCAGTAGGCTCAGTGCGGACCACTGCAGAACGTCTTGACCCGTCGCTGGTGAAAGCGGCCCGCTTGCTTGGGGCATCACCGGGAGAAGCATTTCGGCGTATTACCCTGCCATTAACCTATCGAGGCATGGTAGCAGGTGCAGCTTTGGTATTTTTAGAAGTTATGCGAGAACTACCAGCCACATTGATGTTGGGCCCTACGGGTTTTGAAACACTGGCAACGTATATGTGGCGGGTTTACGAGGCGGGTTATTTTGGCATGGCAGCGATTCCCGGACTTTTATTGGTATTTTTATCCGGCATCGGTTTGATGATAATGCTTACCGGCGAAGGCGGTAATAGATTAAAACTTAATGAGGAGTAGCCCTGTAGTATGCTCACAGTTTCCCATTTATCGGTGAAATACGGGGACACCCCAGTAGTAAATCAGTTGGATCTTGCCCTAGGCAGTGACGAGATCCTGATGTTAGTGGGCCCCACAGGTTGCGGTAAAACCACAATTCTCCATGCTCTTGCGGGTCTTATTCCTATTTCCGATGGCACGATATCCATGGGCAAGTGGCGAGCCACCCCTCGTGACACTATTGCACCCGAGAAGCGTAATGTAGGCATGGTTTTTCAGGATTTCGCCCTGTTTCCTCATCTTAGTGTTGAACAAAATGTTTGTTTTAAGCTGAAAGACACAACCCTGGCGGACCATTGGTTAAAATTATTGGGGCTTGAAAGCTTTCGCCAGGCTAAGCCTGAGCGTCTGTCTGGTGGCCAGAAACAACGTGTTGCGCTGGCCCGCACGCTGGCTCACGAGCCTGATATTGTGTTGCTTGATGAACCTCTGTCGAACCTTGATGCAGCGCTTAAAGATAGCTTGCGGTGGGAAATACGTGAGGCATTAAAAGCAGCCAAAGTGCCGGCAATATGGGTCACCCACGATCAGGATGAAGCCTTGTCCATCGGCGACCGTGTCGGCGTGCTCAATAAAGGCGTTCTTGCTCAGTTAGATACTCCTGAAAATTGCTTTTCCAAACCCGCCAGTCGCTTTGTCGCTAACTTTTTGGGTGATGCCAGCTTTGTCCCGGGCTCGCTCAACAATAGAGTTGTAACAACGTGTATAGGTAATGCGCCCGGCATTCCAATTGACGTCACCGAGGGAGAGGTAGATTTACTGCTGCGGCCTGATGATATTACCGTTCGTCATGACAACGACACCGGAAACGGGACTGTGGTGTGGGTGCGATTTGAAGGCGGCTCGCGTTTGTGCGCTGTGGCACTGGACAACTACGAGCAGACCCATGTCAAAGTACGGGTATCACATGAAAACACGTTCAAACCTGGTGACAGAGTAAAACTCACCGTTGATTCTACGCACGCCCTGGCAGCGTTTTCACGCTGATATCCTCGGTCATGTGGACCTGATAACAAAAAAAAACGCTGCCAACTGGCAGCGTTTTTTTTAACTGAGACTTTATTTAGCCTTTTTCAACCTGACCAAATTCAAGATCAACTGGCGTAGAACGACCAAAGATAAGTACTGATACTTTAACCCGGCTTTTCTCATAATCGACTTCTTCAACAACACCATTGAAGTCAGCAAACGGGCCGTCAGTAACACGCACAACTTCACCCGGTTCGAACAACGTCTTCGGTTTAGGCTTATCAGTAGACTCTTCCAGGCGATTAAGAATGGCATCTGCTTCACGCTGAGTAATAGGCATGGGGCGATCTGAAGTACCACCGATGAAGCCCAGGACCCGCGGAACACTTTTGACCAGGTGCCATGAGTCTTCGTTCATTTCCATTTCAACTAAAACGTAACCCGGATAAAACTTACGCTCTGACTTGCGCTTCTGACCTGCACGCATTTCAACAACTTCTTCGGTTGGGACAAGAACCTGACCAAAGTACTGCTCCATTTCGTGCATTTTAATATATTCTAACAGCGTCTTTTTTACCCGCGCTTCATACTGGGAGTAAGCCTGGACGACGTACCATCTTTTTTTCGTTTCTTCAGACATACGTTATGCTCCTATTCCAGTAATAAATCCAACCAAACGCACCATAATACCATCCAGACCCCATAAAATCAGGCCCATGATAACGGTGGCGACCATAACGATTAATGTTGTCTGGTTCGTCTCCTGACGGCTTGGCCAAACTACTTTGCGCACTTCCATTCTTGACTCTTTTGCAAAAGTAATGAAAGCACTGCCCTTTTCCGTCGTCGCCGCAATGAAACCAGCAATGGCGACTAATACCACGGCACCGATAGCTCGGTACAATACGGAAATTTCACCGTACATATAGTTCGCGGTGATCACGCCTGCCAGTAATGCAAACACGATGACCCATTTGAACATGTCCAACGGGTTGGACGAATTTTCCGTTTTTTCGCTCATGTTACGATCCTAGCAATACTGCATCGTTCGCCTGTGATAACCATCACAGGCCATTAAATCTGGCAGGGGTGGAGGGACTCGAACCCCCAACCATCGGTTTTGGAGACCGCTGTTCTACCAATTCGAACTACACCCCTACATGTCGTCTACACGACAAAATATGTACACTTACCTTGAGAATTTTGCGTCTTTGTTAAAGAAAAGTGCGGATTCGCAAGGAAGGGATGCGCATTATACTTAACCTTATTTCAGATACAAGGTTTTTGTCGCTGTAAACGCCAACCACCGGGCTTAATGCAGCGTTTCCAGCGCCGCCTTTTTCGCCGCGTAAAGCGTCCGGGACTGATCATCCCAGGCAAGCTCATGCGCTTTAGTTAGAGCAACCTGTGCTTCGTCCAGTTTATTTTGTAAAAAATAACTGCGAGCCAACTCGCGATAGACATCGTCCAAATAGGGGGCAAGCTCTTTTGCCTTATTTAAAAAGACCGTAGCTTTAGTGAAGTTTCGTTTGGCAATATATTCTCTGGCCAGTCCAATCCAGGCATAAGGATTTGCGTCGTTTTGCTGACTCAGGTGTTGAGCAACGACTTCCGCTTCCCCATTTCTGCCTTGTTGTTTGAGAAGCGTCAGATAGTTGCTTAACAAAGTGATATCAGTAATGTCATTGGCCAGAGCTTGCTCATACAGCCGCTCAGCCTCATCGACTTTGCCCAGCCGCCTGAGAACAATTGCCATCGCGCTGACATTTTTCGGATCCAGGGGCGCCAGTTTCAACGCTTTGTCAGCAAGCCAGAATGCCTTACTGTTATTATTTTCAATCAACGCTACAGCAACCTTATTGCGGTAAAACATTGCACTAACCGCATCCTTAGACACATAGTCGCCTTTTACATTGTCGTAATCAGGAAAATAATCAATAACTACAGCGGCTGGCAGAAGAATTTTATTTGTATCGCCATTCTCATGCTTCTTCGGTTTTACCCGGTTATAGGCTTTTGTTCGCACATGCGACGATAGCATCATAATATCGCCCTGTTTTTTATAGACAGGCGGTGAGTTCATTTTCTGAAATTTGAGATTTAACTTGGCTTCTGATGCCAGAGCAGCGGTAATGACAGCCAGACTCAGGCAGTTGCCATTATCTAAAATAGCAGCCTGTTCCGCCGTGTTAGTGTTACCGTTGTAAGTAAACCCGTGCAAAGTTCTTTCAAGGTAGGTAGCCAGGCGGTAGTGCGGCTCCGTCGTTTGATTATGAGGGGCATTATACCATTCCAGAAAAGCGGCTTTTTCGGCCTCAGGCAACGTGTATATCTCTTCAGGCTCAAAAACCGTTTCTCTTTGCACGCCATCATAAGTGTAGAAGTCTTGCCAGTGTACCACGTTCGCTGTGGCGACCGTTTGCGCTGGAGATTCGGTAGTCATGCAGCCTGTGGCGGTCCCGGCTACTATCATAAGTGCAAAGCATCTTAGCACTGATACAATATTACACATCTGCATACCGCTTACTCCCTAACCTTCAAAATATCCCTAATTTACACCAAAGCTCTACTCAACGCCGATGAAGCCGCCGGTCTGATGCGCCCATAGTTTGGCATAGATACCATTGTGAGCCACAAGCTCTGCATGAGTTCCTGACTCCACCACTTTCCCCTCATCGAGCACCAGCAACCGGTCCATTTGGGCAATAGTCGAGAGCCTGTGGGCAATGGCTAAAACGGTCTTATTTTCCATTACAGAATTCAGGCAGTCCTGTATAGCAGCTTCTACCTCTGAATCGAGTGCCGAGGTCGCTTCATCCAGAATAAGTATTGGGGCATCTTTTAGCAATACTCGGGCGATAGCAATACGCTGACGTTGCCCACCGGATAGCTTCACCCCACGCTCTCCAACATGCGCATCGTAACCGGTCCGTCCGGCATTATCGGTAAGGGTAAGAATAAAATCATGGGCTTCAGCGCGTTTGGCCGCAGTAATCATTTCTTCCTCGGATGCATCAGTTCGGCCATAAAGAATATTATCTCTGACCGAGCGGTGCATCAAAGATGTATCCTGAGTGACCATGCTTATCATCGCGCGCAGGCTTTCCTGAGGAACTTGATCGATAGGTTTACCGTCAATACAAATACGGCCACTGCCGACATCATAAAAGCGCATCAATAAATTCACCAGGGTGGATTTGCCTGCCCCGGAGCGTCCTACCAAACCGACTTTTTCACCCGCCCGCATTTGGATATTCAGGTTTTCGAACACATTAATAGGTTTGCCTTCAGCGCCCAGATAACCAAAGTTTACATTACTGAACGTGATTTCTCCGCCATTGACTGCCAGCGGTTTGGCTCCGGGCTCATCCCTGACGCTAACAGGCTGAGACAAGGTATTAATGCCATCTTGTACTGTCCCGAGGTTCTCAAACAGTGACGAGACTTCCCACATGATCCAATGGGACATGCCGTTAAGTCGCAGGCACAAACTAATGGCAATAGCGATATCACCCGGCGATACGATTTGCTCCAGCCACAGATAAATGCTCAATGCTCCAATGGAAAATATTAAAATGGCGTTGGCCATTTCCACGCAACTTTCCAGTATTGTCACCAGGCGCATTTGTGGATAAACCGTTTTTAAGAAACCATCCATACTTTCTTTGGCATAATCAGCTTCCCGCCGGCTGTGTGAGAATAATTTCACCGTGGTTATGTTGGTATAACTGTCAACTATGCGACCGGTCATCACTGAACGTGCATCGGCCTGATTTTGGGATATCTGCTTAATTTTGGGGACCAAAACCCGCAAGATACCTATGTAAACGCAAAACCAGATAAGCAGTGGCATCGCCAGACGCCAATCGGTGCTAAACACAAGCACCACCATAGAAATAAAGTAAACACTGATATATACCAGCAAATCCAAAATTTTCATGACGGTTTCGCGAACAGAAAGCGCGGTCTGCATGACTTTGGTAGCCACCCGACCTGCAAACTCATCGTGAAAGAAGCTCAGACTTTGGCCCAATAAATACCGATGCGCCTGCCACCTTATCCGCATCGGGTAATTACCCATCAAACCCTGGCGGCTAAATAGTGATCGCAATAAAATAAACCCGGGAATAAGCACGACTACCGTGAGCCCCATACCCACGAGTGTCCATTTTTGTTCGTCTAGAAAGGTCTCGCGATCCTGTTCAGAAAACCAGTCCACCATCTGACCCAGAAAGCCAAACAATGTAACCTCTAAAATGGCTACGATAGCGCTGAGTACCGAAACCGTAGCGATAATTTTCCACATTCCCTGGCTGTAATGGCGGCAGAATGCAACGATGCCTTTGGGAGGCTGGTTGGGTAACGCATTGGGGAACGGCTGTGTCAGCCGCTCAAAAAATGAAAACATAGAAAACCTGCTACTTCTCTTTGGCCCTCAGCGTCGCGAGGGTGGACTGAACTTTTTCAAAGTGCTGTTGCTGCCATTCATCCAATGACATACCTTGATCTTTTTGCGCCCGGGCACATGCAATGTCGTACGCCTGTTTCGCCTGACTGCGCGGGATTACAGCAATACCTTCCTGGTCAGCTACCACAATATCTTCTGGGCAGACCTTCACGCCACCGCAGTTGACAGGCTGATTTAGCGGCGAAATTTTCGTTTTGCCGCCGGGCTTCGGAATGATACCACGGGCAAAGACCGGAAACTGCATTGCGGTTACCTCTGTCAGGTCGCGGATGGTGCCTTCAAGAACAAACCCTTTGATGCCACGTTTTTGGGCAATGGCGCACACATTTCCGCCGGCCAGCGCATACGTATCATCAGCCTGTACCACAATAATATCGCCGGGCCGGGCTTCGTAAATAGCAGCATGCAACATGAGGTGGTCACCGAATTCGCAGTTGACGGTAAAAGCAGGGCCACTGATGGACGGGGCCGGTTGCCACAACGAATGGATGGCGTAATCCATAAACTGCTCTCGCGGCAGCGCATCAGCATATTCACAGGTTGATACCGAGTTAAAATCAATATCCATGGCAAGCTCCTTTATATAGACCAGACCACTATATCAGGCGCCATTACAATAAGTTGTTACAACATGTGAATTTTCGCCATAAATGATGTTTTTACGCGCTAATCATGATATTTAAAAAACACAATTATAAATGACAAAGGGAACATTAATGAAGAAAACACTCCTCAGTCTGTCGATATTGATGGCATTGACAGCCTGCAGCGCCGACCGGAATAACCCGCAGCAGAATCAGAGCAGTAGCGAGCAAACTGCCCAAAGCACGCAAAAAGAAAAACAACAGCTTACCTCAGGTATTATTAAGCAAAACATGAATACCGCCGTTGACCCGGGCAATGATTTTTATGCTTATGTTAACGGCAGCTGGATGCAAAAGACCGAGATACCGGCAGACAAATCTTCCTATGGCACGTTCCAGATGCTGCGAGATGAGTCGGAAGAACATGTTATGGAAATCATCAAATCATCAGCCCAGGGCGATTTCGAAACAGGCAGTAACGAACAAAAAGTGGGAGACTTTTACAAGTCCTATATGGACATGGAAACCCGCAACAAGCTAGGTCTCTCTCCGCTTGAAGACGAAATAGAACGCATTGAAGGCATAGATTCCTACAAGCAACTGGCTAAATATTTTGCTTATGCTAACCGATATGGTTTTGGTGCCCCCTTCGGAGTGGGTCAGTATGTAGACTTCAAGTCGCCTGAAACCTATATGATTTATGCCTGGCAAGGCGGCCTTGGAATGCCTGAGCGCGAGTACTATTTCAAGGATGATGAGAAATCTCAGACTCTGCGTGAAAAGTATGTGGCACATATTGAATCTATGTTCAAGCTGGCCGGTTTTGACAGTCCGCAAGAAAGCGCTGCAACGATTATGTCTCTGGAAACCGAAATTGCGCGCTTGCATATGAAAAAGGAAGAGACCCGCGACTGGGCATCGAATTACAACAAGGTCGCGCTGGACAAATTAAATTCGGTTATGGCTGAATTTGACTGGCAGACCTATCTTGATGAAGCGCAGCTTTCGGATTTGGACGGCTTAGTCATCATGCAGAATGACTACATGCACTCGCTGGACAAATTGATTACCAGCACTGACCTGGCTACCTGGAAAACCTTTTTAAGATGGCATTTGCTACATGCCAATGCCACCCGGTTGAACGAAGCACTGGATGAGGAAAACTTTGCTTTTTACAGCAAAGCCCTGCGCGGCGTGGATGAGCAGAAGCCTCAATGGCGACGCGCAGTGTCACTGCTTAATGCCACTGTCGGCGAGATTATCGGCAAAGTGTACGTGGAAAAGCATTTCCCACCGGAAGCTAAAGCGCGCATGAAAGAGATGGTGGATAACCTGATCGCCGCCTATCGCGGAAGTATTGAAAAGCTGGACTGGATGACGGATGAAACACGGCAACAAGCGTTAGACAAGCTCTCTAAGTTCACTGTGAAGATTGGCTATCCGGATAAGTGGAAAGACTATTCGGCACTGCAAGTAAAGCCTGATGATTTATATGGCAATATTAAGCGCAACGCGGATGTTAATTATCAGCTAATGCTGGAAAAACAAGGCGGCCCGGTATGGGATCATGAGTGGGGAATGACACCGCAAACGGTCAACGCCTATTACAGCCCGCCGAATAACGAAATTGTCTTCCCTGCGGCAATTTTACAACCCCCGTTTTTTGATATGAAGGCTGAAGACGCGGTTAACTATGGTGGAATCGGCGCTGTAATCGGTCATGAAATCGGCCATGGCTTTGACGACTCAGGCTCAACGTTTGACGGTGACGGTGTACTTCGTAACTGGTGGACAGAGGCAGATAAAAAAGAGTTTGAAAGTCGTACGCAGATGCTGGTTGAACAGTATAACCAGTTTGAAGCATTACCTGATGTTTTTGTAAACGGTGAGTTTACCCTGGGCGAAAATATTGGCGATTTAGGCGGTATCAGCATCGCCTTAAAAGCTTACCACATGTCACAAGATGGTGATGAGGCACCGGTTATTGATGGGTTTACCGGTGATCAACGGGTTTTCATCGGTTATGGTCAGGTCTGGGCGACCAAGTATCGCGACGAGGCACTGCGCAATCAGGTTCAGACCGACCCTCATTCACCGGCTGAGTTCAGAACCAATGGTGCGGTCAGGAATGTGTCCGAGTTCTATGAGGCGTTTGATGTCACCGAACAAAACGACCTGTATCTTCCCCCGGAAGAACGCGTAAAAATCTGGTAGTCAAAGACATCTGAGACAACAAACGGGGCCAGGGCCCCGTTTGTTTATTGTTTTTTTAATGCCTGAAGTATTTGTTCAGCCCGCGAGGCCTCTTCCCAGGGCACAAAGATGTGGTCATGGTAATAGGCAGCCACCACATTTGCCGGTATCTGCGCCTGGGTCAGCGCCTCACTTATAGCTGCGGTCATCCCCACCGCATCCAGGCCCGAGTGGATGTTACAGGTAATACAGGCAAATGGCCCGTCGCCGGTTAAGCCATAGGTGCTTACATCCTGCGATGTTGCGATTACGGTAATCCCCTCAGATTCACGAAAAAAACCTTTCACTGCCGCACCAGGCAACTGACTAAATCGCTCCTGCGAAATACTACAAAACCAGTAAGGATGGTTATCCGTTTCAGGACGCAAATTTTTAAGCAATACTGATAAATCAGTTTCTCCAGCCATCGGACCTCCTTTGCGGTAAATTTTTTAGAGTTTTCTGGCTCTGACGCGCTTGCCCTTAATCTTGCCTTCTCGAAAGTGTCGCATGGCTTTTTTAACGCTGCGCTGTTTAATACCGATGTAACTGGTTTGGCTCTGCACGCTAATCTTGCCTATATCAGTTGCGTCAATTAGCGCATCCTGGGTCAACGAGCCGAGAAAATCGCCCGGGCGCAGCTTTTGTTTTTTGCCAGCATTAACGGCGATACATGAATAATCCGGAGTACGAATTCGATTAGCGTGAAAGCGCAGGCTTTGAAAGCCTTTACGAGTCAGGGTTTCATTTTGCAATGCTTCGATACGCCCCAGATGCAGCTCTTCGGCTTCACTGCACAGCGTAAATGCCTGTCCTTTTTCCCCGGCTCGACCGGTGCGCCCTATTCTGTGAATATGCACTTCCGGATCTTCACTAACAGTATACACAATTACGCTGTCTACCCCTTTTATATCCAGCCCCCTGGCTGCTACATCGGTGGCTACCAGCACCTGCAAACTGTCGCAGGCAAATTGCATTAGCACATCATTGCGCTGCTGCTGGGTAAGCTCACCCTGCAAAGGCATTGCAGCGAATCCTTCCTGGGCCAGCGACTCATAAACCGTACTTACCTGTTGCCGCGTATTACAAAAAACCATCGCTTTGTGCGGCTGCGTTTCTGATAATAATCCTTTTAATGCCTGCAACCGGTGCTTATCATCAACCCGATACACAAGCTCAGCAATATCAGGGCGCTGTTCATTCTGTTCTGGTTGTCGATGTGTCACAGGATCTTTCAGATAACGCTGTGCCTGATCCTCTATTGCTGCTGTATATGTGGCTGAGAAAAACAGCGTTTGCGCTGATTGCGGCGTCAGTGAAAACAGCATCTCAATATCTTCGGAAAATCCCATATCCAGCATGCGATCGGCTTCATCAAGTACCCGTACTTTTACTGATGCCAGTGACAGGCGTCGCTTGTTGACATGTTCAACTAACCGGCCTGGCGTTGCCACCACAATTGCTGCGCCATGCTTCAGTGACTGAATCTGTGGTCCCATGGCAACACCACCGCACAGTGTCAGCACCTTCAGATTAGGCAGCTGACGCCCCACAAGCCGCAATTGTTGACTAACCTGTTCGGCCAGCTCGCGAGTCGGACAGACCACCAGCATCTGGGTGGCGTAGTCAGCGGGGTCAACCTGGTTCAGGCCTGCCACGGCAAAGGCGATGGTTTTACCTGACCCGGTGCTGGCCTGAACCATCACGTCCCTACCGGCCAGCGAATCGGGTAACGTTTCAGCCTGAACCTGGGTCATTGATGCAAATCCAGCGCCAGATAAGGCATCACTGATTTGTGGATTTAAAGGTAATTCAGAAAATTGCGGCATGTTTAATCCTGTGCCCATAAGTTAATAACACCGCCATCAACGTGTACAGACAGAAGGCCCTGCTCGTTCATTTGGGCGCTCCATTGTTTTACCCGTGCATGATGCGCCGAAGAATCCTTTACCTGCATCGCGGCATGCCGTAGTCTTTCGGCCAGGTAAGGCGAAGTTTGCTGTTTTGACATTGCCAGATAAAGCGTAACCGATTCCGCCGGACTAACCGGTTTAAGATTATCGCAAAGGTGCTGGTTGGCTTTGCAATGTAGACCCAATGCCAGTGAAGAGACAAAGATAAAGTCCACTTTGTGATCCTGCACGGCTTGTAAAGCCTCTGGCCAGCTTAGGAATTGTTTGGTCTGCAGGCCGTGTCTATTAGCCACCGCCATGCGATAATCCCCTTCAAGCCCACCGATGATTTTGGTTTCAGGCACCTTCTCCAGCGAGTCATAATAACCGCCCTCAAGACCAAATAATGCATGACGGGCCCGTATAACGGGTGTGATCCAATGAAAATTGCTTTCCCGTTCCGGGGTCCGGCCCAGCGCGAAGGTCATTATATTTGGCTTTACTTCCATCTCGCGCATTATGCGCGGCCAGGAAGTAAGTAATATCGGTGTGGGTAATCCTGCTTTTGCTAAAACCTCATTCATCAAATATGCAGCGTAGCCGGTAACATTGCCCTGGTTATCTGGCTCTGCAAAATATGGTGTGTGTTCAGCCAGTACCCATAACCGTTCATCTCCTGACTGCATATTTTGTGTGTGTCGCTCATCTTTCGACGCCAGGGTCAGCACCTTATTTTGAATGCTGGCAGCAAACTCTCTGTCTACATACCTTTGCACTGTCTTTTTCATCAATGCTGCGTACTCACGACTTTGCTTATACTGCTCTGCTGCAATTCGTAGTTTACTGACGAGCACTTCATTACCCGGTAATTTGCCTAATGCCAGATAATTGTAAAAAAAACGCTGTGTATTGAAGGGCACCAGTTGCTCGCAAGGGGCCGGATTGCTATAGCAAAGCATTTTGAATCCTGCCGGACTAAATAAAAACCCATCCACACGACGTTTAGCTACTGCCTGCAGCGCGTGATCCCAGGATGACAGCTCTACGACGGTTTCTACTCCCAGTTCCTGGGCAATGCTGTGGCGAAAATCATCCCGCTGCACTGCAACAGTTTTTATGGAGGACATAACCTGAGTATGGTCTTTATGAATATACAGGGTGACCTGATTGGCCAGAATTGGCGTTATCCAGTGAAATTCTGATTCTCTGGCCGGCGTTCTTGCAAGCCCCGGCGCTACTGCCCTATGCTTTTCACGACTATTTTTAAGTACTCTGGCAAAAGGTACTACTTTGATATCAGACTGCAGACCGGCCCGTTGAATAATCTGCTGCGCTACTTCCACGGCAAACCCCGTTGCGGTACCGTGCTCGTCAATATCACTTAGTACCGGTGTCTGATTAGTGTAGATAGTAACCAGATTGGTGTCGTGCGCCCGCGCGATACCCATTAATAACATGAGCACTAACAGGCACACTATGCGCATATTCATTCAACAAGACTTTTTTCAAGTTTCCAGTTCAGGGTATGGCCAGCAAAAAATGGAACCATCGCTGTACCATCGGGTAGGGTTACTGTATCCGGCACTCTCCATTGTTCACGAATCAGGTTGATGGTTCCTTCGTTTCTGGGCAGCTCGTAAAAATCAGCGCCATGCTCACTGGCAAAACCTTCAAATTTATCCAGCGCGTCTAGTTGCTCAAATACTTCTGCGTAAAGCTCAATGGCACTCCAGGCGCTATAGCAACCTGCACAGCCGCAGGCATTTTCTTTTTTATGGCGAGGGTGCGGCGCTGAATCAGTGCCTAAAAAGAACTTTGCTGATCCGGTAGCGACGGCTTCTCTGAGTGCCTGTTGGTGGGTATTTCGTTTTAAAACTGGCAAGCAGTAATTATGGGGCCGGACCCCGCCCACTAGCAAATCGTTGCGATTTAACAACAGATGCTGCGGGGTAATGGTAGCCGCGACATTCTGGCTTGCGTCTGTAACAAACTGCGCAGCATCAGCGGTGGTGATATGTTCAAACACCACTTTAAGTTGCGGAAAGGCATTAACAATAGGAATCAGGTGGGTATCAATAAAAACCTTTTCTCTATCGAAAATATCTATATGACTTTCGGTCACTTCGCCATGAATAAGCAAAGGCATACCCTGCTCAGCCATCTCAGCAAAAACAGGATACAGAGAAGTAATCCCTTTCACCGCGGCATCGGAATTAGTAGTGGCACCGGCAGGATACAATTTGCAAGCTGTGACACCTGCACTTTTTGCCTTGCGAATATCTTCAACGGTTGTTTCGTTAGTCAGGTAGAGTGTCATTAAAGGCTGAAACTGACTTCCCGCCGGGCGGGCCGCTTCAATTCGCGACTTATAGGCCAGCGCCTCCTGGGCATTGGTCACCGGCGGAACCAGATTAGGCATGACTATGGCGCGGGCAAAACAGCGGGCTGTAGCGGGAACCGTTTCAGATAACATATCGCCATCACGAAAATGAAGATGCCAGTCATCAGGTGTACGAAGGGTGAGTCTTTGCATTGAAAAGCCTATTTTAAAACCACTGAAAACCTGACGTTATTATGCCTTAAAAGCGTAGCTGCCGCATTATATTCAGCAGCCCGCTTCTGGGTAAAGCTGACGGTAAACGCGCCTGCTGCGCACTGGGATGGAGGCTTCAGGCTTTTTTTGTATACGCGGCAATAATAACAATGCGGGTGCCATTCACACGTCCTTCAATGTGAGCCGGGTTGTCACTAAGGCTAATATTGCGAACGGCTGTGCCACGTTTAGCGGTAAAACTGACACCCTTAACATTCAAATCCTTAATTAAGTGCACGGTGTCGCCGGCAGCCAGCGCGGTGCCATTGCTATCCCGCGTCGGCTCCCGACCATCCTCAGCCTGCGTGGCCTGGGCCCACTGCTGCATTTCGTCATCCAGATACATCATCTCAATCAAGTCCTGCGCCCAGGGTTCTGCGCTTAATTTTTTAAGCATGCGCCACGCAACGATTTGGATTGCTGGTACCTGCGACCAGATAGCCTCGTTCAGACAGCGCCAGTGATTGGTATCAACAGACGATTCACCGGTTATCTGACTTTCACACGTCTGACACAGCAAAACCGTACTATCTATTCCCTGTGTGGGCGAGGAAGGTACCTCGTACACCATCAGGTCGGTTTGGCTGGCGCACATCTCACACTGGTTTTCAGCTCGCGCTCTGACTTTGTTTTCTACCACTTCGCTATCCTATCCTGTTAATTGGTCTGTTGCATAAAACCCATGGAGTATACCATTGATACACAAGGATTAGCTTTTATTACGACCATGTTCCACATAGATAAGAGCATCGGTGTTGTAGCCAAGAGAAGCCGCTTGCTCAACCAGCTTTTCCAGCGTCGGTTTTGGCATAGTTGGCTGACGTGCAAGAATCCACAGATAATCTTTGTCAGGCCCTGTCACCAACGACCATTGATAGTTTTTGTCCAGATCCGCCACGATATAGCTGGCATAAAATGGCCCGAAAAATGATACCTTCAACCATCCGATGTCATCCTCTTCTACAAAATACGCCTTACCGACCGCTTCGTCCCATTTACCTTCTTCGTCATTGTAGCCTCGGTTAATAACCTTAATACCACCGTCCTCCCGTTTGGAATAGGTGGCTGTAACATTACTCAGGCCTTCTTCAAAACTATGATCCAGTCGGGCAATTTCATACCAGGTGCCCAGATACTGTGAAGCGTCGAAATTGCTAACTGGCTCGACATTGTCAGGTTTTGATGTGCAACCAAACAGCGTAATACACGCCACTACACTTGCTATTAATTGTTTCATTGTATTGCCTTATTGGGTAAGTGTCCGGTTTTAAGTAGCAGCCGGGCCGGGCCTTGAGATATTGTGAAAAGAGGATCAGCACCGCCCGGACGTCTGACCCATGACATGGGGGGAACAATGTTGCCTGATTCTTGTAGCTGACCCGATAACAGTAATGCTTCAAACCCGCATTCCGGCACTACCGGGTGCCATTGCGCCCCTTCATTTAGTTCCACCAACTGGGTTATTTCACCGTTGAACTGATGTAGCGGAAGAACTTTCTGATTTTCATCAACCCCCTGATGCCAACCTGCGGTATTCGTATCAAGCCGTACCGACCGGTTGTCGCCTGTATTGAAATAGTAGAGTTTTACAAATAGTTCGCATCCATCATGTGAGAAGGGTGCATGCTTAGTGCCTGCCGGATTCCGAAGATAGCTGCCCGCAGGATAGTCGCCGGACTCATCACTGAAGGTACCTCGAATAACAAAAATTTCTTCTCCCGCCGGGTGGGAGTGAGTATCAAATGTCGCGCCAGCGTCATAACGCACCAACGATGTAGCCTTGCCTGATTCGGCCGCTTCCCGCTCCAGCTTTTTTCGCCAGACAGTATCTGACCGTGTGGCTTCCCAGTCCAAATTAGATGTTTCTATTATCAGCGGTTTACTGTAATCCTGATTAAGCATAATTGCTCTTCATTACTTCTTTTGATTAGGGTGAATACCCCCGGTGGTTCGGTTCAGTTTAATATATTCGCCTTTTTGCCCATGATAAACTTACATTTTTTCGAAGTCAGGTAGATAAAACATGATTAAACAACACTTTCCCGCCGCCAGCGAATTAGTTTATGGCTGTATGGGGTTAGGTGGTAGCTGGGATAATAATCCTATTACGGATGCCGACAGAAGGACGGCACAGGAAGCTGTAGAAACCGCCTTAGCATCGGGAATTAACATGTTTGACCATGCTGATATCTACACGCTTGGCAAAGCAGAGGCTATTTTCGGCGAAATACTGGCAGCACAGCCTGGCTTGCGTGAAAAAATGATATTGCAATCAAAGTGTGCAATCCGCTTTGCTGATGACAGTGGCCCTAAGCGCTATGATTTTTCTGCGCAATGGATAAACAGGCGTGTTGATGAGTCATTAAAGCGCCTGAATATTGAGCAATTAGATATATTGATGTTGCATCGCCCCGACCCGCTAATTGAATTGGACGAAGTGGCAGAAACTATCGGTGCGCTGATTGCCCATGGGAAGATCAAACATATAGGCGTCTCGAATATGAATGGGTTCCAGATGCAGTATCTGCAAAGTGCCCTTAATAGCCCAATAGTAGTCAATCAGTTAGAGTTAAGTCTGGCAGCCCGACACTTTGTGGAAGACGGTATAACATTCAACACCAGCGAGAATACTCAGTCAGGATTCGCCTCTGGTACGTTAGAATATTGCCTTTCCAACCAGGTTCAGCTTCAGGCATGGGGTGCCCTGGCCCAGGGGAGATATACCGGTGGCCCCACTCAGGGACCTTTTGATGCTGCTACAGCAGCCATGGTGAGCGACCTGGCTCAGCAATACGAGGTAGCTGCCGAAACCATCATTCTGGCCTGGCTCAGACGCCATCCAGCACGCATTCAACCTATTATTGGAACTACTAATCCGCAGCGAATCAAAGCCTGTGCCGACGCCAGCGCTTGTACTCTGAGCCGTGAAGACTGGTACGCACTGTTTGAAACCGCTCGTGGCAACGAAGTTCCCTAGGAGGCCCTATGCTAAATGGTATGCACCACGTGGCGATTATCTGTAGTGATTACGCCCGGTCCAAAGTCTTCTATACAGAAATTTTAGGGCTCAGCGTAATCGCTGAAAATTACCGCCAGCAACGGCAGTCTTATAAATGCGATCTAGCGCTCCCTGACGGTACGCAGCTGGAACTTTTTTCTTTTGTCGATGCACCGGCCCGGCCCAGTCGTCCCGAAGCCCAGGGGCTACGTCACCTTGCCTTTTCCGTCGACAACCTGGATGAGGTAATCAATCGCCTAAAGCAAAAAGAAATTGAGGTGGAGGCGATTCGTATCGACCCGTACACAGGCAAGCGATTTACATTTTTCGCCGACCCTGATGGTTTACCACTGGAACTCTACGAACAGTAATCAATGAAAGCAGACCGTGATGGCTATTGCCCGGCTATCACGCTCTGCTACGTTGCTTTTGCTGCTATGCTTCAGGACTGGGTACCATAATCACTAAGTTCAACTTCTGTAAGCCGTTTTTGAGTAGGATTTGCCAGGTAGTTATACAGCAACCCGATGAATAACAGCACGGCAAACCCGGTCGCTACTATAAATCCGTATTTAGCATCGCCTCCCATCGCATCGCTTACCAGCCCCATTATTAAAGGCCCCGCTGCGGCACCGGCTGCCGTGAAAAACAAAATAACCCCGGCCACACTGCCATGCTGATGCTTTTGAAAACAGCTGATACCTTTTGAATTGAATGTAGGATAGATAACGGACATAAAGATACCTGTCAGCGGAAATAAATACAGCGCCACCTGCTTTCCACCAAGCAATCCCCCAGTAAAACACACTACAATTGCGCCACTAAACAGCAGCAGTACCAGGGCCCAGTTGAAACGTGACATCATCCAGATTCCCACAAACCGACCTAGTGCCCGGAGAATGAAAAAGGCGGTGACAGAATAAATAGCCAGCTGTCTGGCCGCCCCTTCACTGTAACAGGCGTAGGCATCCCGTACGGAGACTGCATCGCACACTAAATAGCTTGGCATCCAGACATAAATGGCACTTTCTGCCGCCACATATAAAAAGGCCCCTACAGAGAAGCCCAGCGCATAAGGATTTTTCACCAACTTCAGCGATTTTTTCAAAGAAACCTGATCTACCGAGTTATTCTGCGCAGCAACGTATTTGGGGTACCGCGCAAAACCGGCGATGATGATTAGTAATGTACAGATTCCACCGGCAATAACATACAGGTACTGCCAGGGAACACCTCTATGGATAAGCCAGGCTACAATCAGCGGGCCAATAATCGCCCCTACGCCAAAAAATGCCTCTGCGCCATTCATTGTTGAGGTATGTTGCCTGGTGGATTGAGAAATATCACCGATCAGGGCCAATGCGCCGGTTTTAAAAATACCCACCGCGACACCCGACAGACTCATTAATGCGACAATAAAAACAAAATCATTTGCAATAAGAAAACTGTAGCAAGCAACACCGAATAATCCTAACCCTAAGATAATGGTTGGTTTACGTCCCAGCTTGTCGGCTAAAAACCCCAGTAGCAGGCCTGACATAGCGATGCCCAGCATGGGCAGTGAATGCATCAGGCTCGCCTGTGCATTGGTCACATCAAAAGCAACCTTCACTTCTTTAATGATTTCACCTACCGAATCAGAAGTCATAGCGAACATCATAAACATCAGATAGGTCAACCAGCGGATTAAATAATTACCGGACTGCTGCATAGCCTTACCCTTTTTCCCCTTCTGCTTCTTCCAGAAAGGCCAATTTTGTCAGTGCGAAAACTTCAGACTACATTTAATTTGAAGTTTCAACTTAATCGTTTAAGATAAATTAGCAAGAGTTTGCGAAAGTGTAAACATTATTGTGAATATTTTGTTATAGCGCCAACCAGATACTGATGTGGAGAGACCCTATGAATTATGCAGCAGACAGTCAGACGTGCCTGGCTCGTTTATTATCATCGCTGGATTTAAGCATCCTCACACAGCAGGAGGCTGTACTTTTTTCGGCGCGTCTGGAAACACATTTTTCACAACTACTTTCGCTTTATACCGATGTTTATGGTCATCAGTATGACTGTTTTTTTCATTTGCAAAAATTGCTCGAGATATTAAGAGATGGTTTTGCTCAGCGCAGTAGTAAGTTAAAAGCTGCAGACTTGGACGCTGAAAACAGCCCTGCATGGTATCGTAGCGAGCAAGAAGTAGGCATGGCCTGTTATGTGGATTTGATGGGACCCACAATCGAAGATCTCCATGGCAAAATCCCTTATCTAAAATCACTGGGTATTACGTATCTGCATTTGATGCCGCTGTACGCATCGCCAGAAGGTGACAGCGATGGGGGCTATGCAGTTTCCGATTATCGTAAAGTCAACCCTTCACTGGGCACTATGAGTCAGCTAAAAAAGCTGGCAGAGGCACTGGATAATGCCGGTATTAGGCTTATTCTGGATTTTGTTTTTAACCATACTTCCGATGAACACGAGTGGGCATCAGCCGCCATAGCAGGTAACGCCCGTTATCAGAATTTTTACTATCTGTTTGATGACAGAACCATACCTGATCAGTTTGAACATACCCTGCGCGAGATTTTCCCGCAGGTACGTCGCGGTAGCTTTACCTTTAACGAAACCATGCAAAAATGGGTATGGACAACGTTCAATAGTTTTCAGTGGGATCTCAATTATCGTAATCCTGAAGTCTTTAATGCTATTACCGCTGAGATGCTTTTTCTGGCCAATATCGGCACCGCAGGATTGCGTCTGGATGCGCTTGCTTTTATCTGGAAAGAGATGGGCACAGATTGCGAAAATCAGCCTATGGCGCATACGCTGATTCAGGCTTTCAACAGCTGTTTACAGATCGTGGCGCCATCTGTGGTATTCAAATCAGAAGCCATTGTGCACCCCGACGAGGTGGTAAAATATGTTCGCAAAGATGAATGCCAGCTATCCTACAACCCTCTGCTGATGGCGTTGCTCTGGAATTCTTTAGCCACCCGAAAAACGCGTCTGCTTACTCGCTCTATGCAGAAATGTTTTAACATTCCCGAGGATGCTGCGTGGGTTAATTATATTCGCTGTCATGACGATATAGGCTGGACATTTGATGATCAGGTTGCCTGGGATATGGGCATTAATCCGCAGGATCATCGTTTCTTTCTCAACCAGTTTTTTACCGGACGTTTTGAAGGTTCGTTTGCGCAGGGAGTGCCTTTTGCTGAAAACCCTACCACCGGCGATTGTCGTGTCTGCGGTACGCTTGCCTCCTTGTGTGGTCTGGAGCAGGCACTCGAGGCTGAAAGCCAGGTACAAATAGACACGGCAATTGCAAGAATCACCTTACTGTATGGCGTCGCCTTCAGCATTGGTGGCATACCCTTGTTGTACTCAAGTGACGAGCTTGGACTGCTTAATGATCACAGCTATTTACAGGATGACAGTAAAAGCCATGACGCGAGATGGGTGAACCGGGTGGCTGTCAGCGAGCCGGATATCGCCAACATTTTATCTGACAAGCCTGCTGAATCGCTTCAACGCACTACTCAGAAAAAAGTATTTGAGGCGCTCAAACATTTACTGTTCACTCGCAAGTCTCATCGGATTTTTGGTGACAGTACCACCGATATTCTGGAAACCGGCAGCCAGCATTGTTTTGCCTATCTGCGAAGCAATAAACACGGCGAGAAACTGTTGGTGCTGTGTAATTTTTCCGAACACCCTCAACAGGTTTCCGGACAGCTTCTCAATGTACTGGAAGGTCGCCAGGCGAAGGATTTGTTAAGTGAGAGTGGAATCGTAAACCAAACATCGCCACTGACACTTAACGGGTATCAACAACAATGGTGGCTGGCTGAATAACGCCCTTTTTCTATCAATGTCAAAATTACTGCTATAGTAAAGGATACACCCGTATCCTTTACTAGTTTTATATTGCACAGATATGGTGTGTTTCTTGAAAGGTTTTCTTCTGTAAATTTTCTGATAATTACAGAAGTTCCTTATAATTCGGCCCGGCCGATGGAGAAAAGCCATGGCAATCGCCTCTGAGCACGAGTATATGTGCCCGCACTGCGGTCATATCAATTCAATATCACAGCACGCATTACGTAATAAATACACGGAGCAGTATGCAAATTGCGACAAATGTAAAACCGGACTTGAATTAGTCCCGGCGGATGGTATTAATGAGCAGATTAATTTGGTTGTATCGGAGTTACCGCAGGAATCCCTCCAGCGGTAACATCTGCCATATATAAAATTACCCGGCAAAAAACTCACGGCGTAAGTTGGCGTCTGTAGCAAACTGGCCACCTAACGCCGATGTTCGGGTAAACGAGTTATTATCACGAATACCTCTGGCTTTTACACAATAATGAGTGGCATTAATGGTTACCGCCACATCTTCTGTACCAGTAAGCGCCTGGATGGCAACCATCACTTGCTGGGTCAACCGCTCCTGCACCTGAGGGCGTTGCGAGAAAAAGCCAACCAGGCGGTTTATCTTCGATAAGCCCAATACCGTGTCTTTTGGAATATACGCCACTGATGCGGTCCCATCGATAGTGACAAAATGATGTTCGCATGTACTGGTCAGGCTGATCTCACTAACCTGTACAGGCTGATTTAACTGCATTTTGTTTTCGATGGTAGTGATCTTTGGAAAGTTGCTGTAATCGAGGCCGCCGAAGATCTCATCGACATACATCTTCGCAATACGCTTAGGCGTATCCATCAAACTATCATCACTACGATCCAACCCCAGCGTATCAATAATGTCAGTCATAGCCGCCTCTATTCGGTCGCGCTTTTCCTGACCCGAGAGCGGGTTATCGATCATAGGCGTTTCGAGCCCTTTCTCAATCAAGGCTCGTCTGACAATTTGTGCTTCTTTAGCGATAACCGGTTCAAGCGCATCGCGCACCACTACGGCTTCATTTGCTAGCATGATAAATCCCAACCAAACAACTTATGTTGATTTTACAACGTTTCATTCCAAATCGCACAAAACAGCAGCTTCATGAATTTTTCTTCACGCTACTGACGTACTGTTTCTGTTCAGTTTAACCAAATCTTTGATAAGTAAAAAATGGCAGACAGTCGCAGCTTCTTGTTCATGCGCCTGCTTTCGCAACCCTTACGGCTTACCCCAATAGGTTCGCCCCTTACGGCTTACCCCAATAGGTTCGCGCTGCCCCGCAACAGTTGACTGATTGTAACATAACAGCGCTTAAAATCTGCACGCAAGACACACGATTACTGTAAATATGTGTATGCATTTTCATAATTAAACGCATACCCGCAACGTGGGGCTAACCAAGTAAATATACCAATTTTTTGGTCTCGTGAGCAGCACAACCATTTAAGCTTTTCTCTGCAGGCATTATAATCACGCCACCTAACCAATGAGGTTTATTATGAACGCTTCACCTCTTTTGCTTCCTGAATGGACACCTGTAGAGGCGGTTTTACTAGCCTGGCCAACCGAAGATACTGATTGGGCGCCGTGGTTAGAACAGGTCAGGCATACCTATCTGCGTACAATCGCTGCGATAAATGCCAGCGGTGCCGGCGTTATTCTGCTATGCCGGCAGCAAGATGTCAGTGCCATCCGTGAACAGCTTGAGGCAGATGCAAGTGTCATGCTTGTGGTTGCGCAATACGATGATACCTGGATGCGCGATTATGCATTTTTAACGTGTCAGCAGGATGGCGCAAACCACCCCATTGAATTTTTGTTTAATGGCTGGGGGGATAAATTTAATGCAACAAAAGATAATCAGGTTAATCAGCGTTATTTATCTTCCTTGTGCAAAAATGCGCTTCAGACAACGTCTATCGTTGCAGAGGGTGGCGCGCTGGAGATTGACGAAAGTGGTCACCTGTTATCTACCGCGCAATGTTTGCTCAATCCCAAGCGCAATGGCGACATGTCATTGAGCGACTATGAGACGGTGTTTAAACAAACACTGGGGGCTACTGAAGTAACTATTTTTAAAAACGGGCATTTGCAGGGGGATGATACTGACGGTCATATTGATACACTGGTAAGATTTACACCTAATAACGGACTGGTTATTCAGGCCTGTGATAATCGCCCCGATGACAGTCATTATGGGGGGTTGACGGCGTTGTGCCATGAATGCAGCGAAGCTCTGCCAGAGCATGAGCAATTCAGATTGCCTCTGCCAGCGATGTATAATCAAAAAAATGAGCGATTACCGGCATCTTACGCGAACTTTTTAATCTGTAATGAGTCTGTACTGGTGCCGGTATATGGCCAGCCAGAAGATGAAAAAGCGTTGACGGTTATTGCTCAGGCTTATCCGGCTCATCAAATTAAACCTATAGACTGTGCGCCGCTTATCCAGCAATTCGGCAGTCTTCACTGTATCTCTATGCAAATACCCGTGCACACGCTCAATGAGCAAGTGTGTCGACAACTTCAAACAGGGGTGAGTATTTATGGCGTCTGAGACGTTAAAAATTGGACTGGTTCAACAGGCTGTCGACAACAATGACAAATCGACAAACTGGCAGAAAAGCGCAGATAAAATAGCGCAGCTGGCGGCTGACGGCTGCGAGTGTATTTTATTACAGGAACTGCACAGTACGCTTTATTTTTGTCAGCAGGAAGATACAGACGCATTTGATCTGGCCGAGCCTATACCCGGACCAGCGACAGATTATTTCGGTGAACTGGCCGAAAAATACAATGTTGTACTGGTTACCTCCCTGTTTGAAAAGCGAGGCTCCGGGCTATATCACAATACTGCGGTAGTCTTTGACCGCTCACGGGAAATCGCCGGTAAGTACCGTAAAATGCATATCCCTGATGACCCGGGGTTTTACGAGAAGTTTTATTTCACACCAGGTGATATGGGCTTTGAGCCGATTGAAACCAGTGTGGGTAAACTTGGCGTACTGGTCTGCTGGGATCAATGGTACCCCGAAGCTGCTCGACTGATGGCCATGCGTGGCGCGGATATTTTATTTTATCCTACGGCCATAGGCTGGGATAAAAACGACACAGAAGAAGAACGCCAGCGTCAGTTCGGTGCCTGGCAAACCATCCAGCGTGCCCACGCAGTAGCCAACTCAGTCCCTGTAGTGGTAGCTAACCGGACTGGCTTTGAAGTCTCACCGGTGGACGGTGATCCTGGTATTCAGTTCTGGGGGCAAAGCTTTATTGCCGGCCCACAGGGCGAGCTTCTGGCTGAGGCTGCCGTAAACGAGGAGCAGGTGCTGATGATCGAGCTCGACATGGCCCGCACAGAACAGGTAAAGCGGATCTGGCCCTATTTTCGGGATCGTCGTATCGATGCCTATGGCGATCTGACAAAACGCTGGCGGGATTAATCTATCCAGCTAATACAAATAGGCAGGGCCTGTGCCCTGTTTTTTTTGGACGGATTATTTTAAGGGAAATATCTTTTCATCACTGAGCAAGAATTGCTGACTAAGTCTCCCGGAAAAGACTTCTTGCATAACAGGATCATCTGTCCATAAACCGCCGGTGTACTGCCCAAATGCCGGCATCATGAGTAATGTATCTGATAATGCAAAACAACGCCCTTTCACTCGCTGGCGGCCTGAAGCAAACCGGGTCTTAGGATGATAATGCCCGATAACCTGGTAATGACAGTCAGGCCATGAAGGCTCTGGTTCATGACATAAGCCGATATGTCGCAATAACCAGCGGTGATGGCGTTGACCGGGCAGTTCGTCAGGAATAGCCGGGTCATGATTGCCCAAAATCCAAATCCATTCATCTACCGCGCTAATCAGCGTTGTCAAACTTTTCTTGTCTGTCTCATCCATCCTGGACAGTGCACCGGCGTCGTGAAAACTATCACCCAGGCAAACAAGTCTGGCGGGGTGATAATCATCAACAATTGTGGCCAGACTGTCGAGGGTTGCCCGGCTATCCAGATGAGGTAAGGGGTGACCGAAACTGCCCAGGTAGCTGCCCTTTTCCAGATGCAAATCTGAAACAATCAGTAGATCTTCATCCGGTAACCAGGCCACTCCCCGGGCATCGAAAATCCATGTTTGTCCGCCAAATCGCGCGGGTATAAGGCGTGCATCAGCCAGCCTTTGTGTGAGCCAGTCGTTATTTATTACCACATTAAACCTGTCTCTGTTTGTTGCTAATCTGCCCGCTCGCTCAGTAACGCTTTAACTTCATCCAGCATAGATTCGGCTTCTGCGTATAAATCTGCTTGCTCCATAAGTGCGTGGGCCCCTGCCCCTTTTACCTGTTCCGCGCGCACATCCAATACAATTGGAATGGACATAGGAGAGGCCTTTTCAAGATTCACCAGGCGAATTTTACCTACGAAGCGAATTAACATATCCGCCAGACGTTTCAAGTCAAGCAGTTCGCGTTCTGCATCAGCCCGCGTCACCTTCAGCAGGATATGGTCAGGGTCGTATTCGCGAAGAGTATCGTAAATAAGATCGGTAGAAAATGTTACCTGTTTCATTGTCTTATGGGTGCTATGAAAACGCTGTTCTGTCAGTCCGCTGACCACTGCTACGCGCCGAAAAGATCGTTTCAGCATAGGCGCCTGGAGCATCCAGTCTTCCAGTTCATCCCCCAGAATATCCGGAGAAAAAAGCTGCTCAACCTGGGTCTGAGTAACCGGATTAACTGACCAGATCGAAAGGCCGTAATCGGTAACGCTGAAAGACAAAGGCTTTAACCGCATTTTTTCCATACGTTTGGTCAGTAACATGCCCAGGGTCTGGTTTGCTTTACGACCTTCAAACGTGTAATACAGAGCAACATTAGTTTTGCGATATTCAAATTGTTCTACCAGAATGGTTTCCTTACCCGGTATTTGCGAAAACTGCTGTTGCAGATCAAGCCACTGACGTACCTGCGCTGGCAGAGCCGTCCACCGTTCAGGCGTTTCAAGCAATTCTCTGACCCCCTCAGCCAGAAAGGTCGACAAAGGCATCTGACCGCCCGCGTAACTGGGAATTTTAGGCTCACCGCCTTTGGCCGGACGAGCATGCAATTGCATATCTCTGATAGCTTCAAATTTAAGCACTTGACCTGCAAAGAAAAAGGTATCGCCATTAACCAGTTGCTGCGCAAAATGCTCTTCAACTTCGCCGATAATGGTTCCCTGATTACCGCGGCGAATACGTTTTACCTTTAATCGACCAGCTTCTACAATGGTTCCAATATTTTGCCGGTGGCGCTGAATGATGCGCTTAGAGGCCGGTACCCAGGCACCGTTTTCGGTTTGCATAAGACGGCGGTAGCGGTCATACGCTCTTAACGCATACCCCCCATCAACAGTGTATTGCCAGAGTTTCTCGAATTCTTCATGGTCTACCCCCTGATAGGGGGCTGCATCTAAAATCTGTGAGTAAAGGGTGTCCTGCGTTACCGGCCCACTGCAGGCGCAATTTAGAATAAACTGGGGCAAGATATCCAGCGCCCCGGGCAACGGGGTTTCGCCATCCAGCTCTCCGCGCTTGATGGCATCCATGGCAGCCTGACACTCCAGGGCTTCAAAGCGGTTGGCGGGTACTAATAATGCCTGACTGGGTTCGTCCAGCCGGTGGTTGGCTCGGCCAATGCGCTGTAAAAGTCGACTTACACCTTTTGGTGCTCCTACCTGGATCACCAAATCCACATTTCCCCAGTCAATACCTAACTCCAGTGCAGAGGTACATACTATGGCCCGTAACATCCCCTGAGACATGAGGTTTTCAGTTTTGCGCCGCTGTTCCTTACTTAATGACCCGTGATAGAGCGCTATGGGAAGACGCTGGCTATTTTTCTCCCAGAGCATCTGAAAAATCAATTCTGACTGCGCTCTGGTATTTACAAACACCAGGGTGGTTCCCGCCTGACAAATTTGCTGATAAATATCATCCATGGCATACCGAGCCATAAAGCCACCAAAAGGCATGCGGGCGCGGGACTTAAGCATACGAACTTTGGGCTTAACCGGCGCCTTGACCTGTAAAACGTGAGCCGGCTCACCGGTTCTGCCTAACCAGCCCGCCATAGCCTGAGGCTCTGCCACGGTGGCTGATAAACCGATGCGTCGCATTGTTGGCGCCAGAGACTGTAAACGCGCCAACGCCAAAGTGGTGAAATCGCCGCGCTTGTTCGCCACCAGGCTGTGTGCCTCGTCTACAATCACTGTGCTTAATTTGCCGAAAATTTTATGCGCCTCGGCATAAGAAAGCAGCAACATCAGCGATTCCGGGGTGGTGAGTAAAATATTGGGCGGCTTACGCCGTTGTCGTTGTCGTTTATGTGAAGGCGTATCGCCTGTGCGGGTTTCGACTGTGATGTCCAGCCCCATCTCTTCCACCGGTTCGAGCAAGTTACGATGGATATCCTGGGTCAGCGCTTTAAGTGGAGAAATGTAAAGTGTGTGTAGCCCTTCGGTAGGTGCATTGTACAATTCAACCAGCGAGGGTAAAAAGCCGGATAACGTTTTACCTGCCCCGGTGGGCGCAATCAGAAGCGTTGCAAAATGACCAGGTACTGCTTTGAGCATGGTCTTCTGATAGGCTCGTAAAGACCAGCCACGTCGTTCAAACCATTGGTTAAACAAATCCGGTAAAATGGGATTTTCTCACTTAATAAAATAATTCGCCGGCTGTATTTTACGCCGATGTCCGCGCTTAAGTTTATTTCATTCAACCATATTCATCCCTGCTTCGTATATCCAATGAGTTTTTACGGAGGTGTCATTTGCATCCACAAGAATGGGTTAGCGTTGAAGAGGCGGGATTATATTGCAGACCAGCGGACATCTACATTGACCCGATGTTGCCGGTTAACACCGCGATTGTAACTCACGGCCATGCCGATCACGCCAGAAGTGGCCACAATACGGTTTATGCCACGCCACAAACGCTGGCGATCATGACCACCCGCTATGGCGAAGAGATGGCCATCACCACCCATGAGCTGGCATATCGACAATCTGTACAACTTGGCAGTGCCGATGATCCGGTCATTATGACCTTATATCCGGCAGGACATATTATGGGCTCAAGTCAGGTTTTATTTGAATACCGGGGCAGCCGGCTAGTGGTCTCGGGTGATTATAAGCGCCGGCCTGACCCAACCTGCCCGCCCTTTGAGGTGGTGCCCTGTGACGTTTTTATCACCGAAGCGACGTTTGGCCTGCCTGTGTTCACCCACCCTCCGATTGCTGCAGAAATCGATAAGCTCATCACTTCTTTAAAGGTTTTCCCCCACCGTTGTCATTTAGTGGGAGCCTATGCACTGGGAAAATGCCAGCGTGTAATACTGGCACTGCGCCAGGCCGGATATACCAAACCCGTTTACCTGCACGGCGCCCTTATTCGCTTGTGTAATTTGTATCAGGAGCATGGCGTGGATCTGGGCGAACTGATAGCGGTGAATGATGTTGAGGATAGAAGCAGCCTTGCTGGGGAGGTAGTGATCGCGCCACCATCGGCACTGGTAGACCGGTGGTCAAGAGCCTTTCCTGATGTGCGCACTGTTATGGCTTCCGGGTGGATGCAGATTCGCGCCAGAGCCCGGCAAAAACAGGTAGAGTTACCACTTATTATTTCTGACCATTGCGACTGGCCTGAGCTCATCCAGACCATCAGTGAAGTGCAGCCCAACGAAGTATGGGTGACGCACGGTCGCGAAGATGCCTTGGTGCATCAGGCCACAAAAATGGGGTTCAAGGCAAAAGCATTATCGCTGCTGGGTTACGAAGACGATGAGGAGACCGGTTAATGGAAGCATTTGCTGATCTGCTGGAGCAGCTTTATTTTACGCCGGGCAATAATGCCAAAGCAGCGTTGATTATTGACTACCTGCGACATACTCCCGATCCTGACAGAGGCTGGGCGATTGCGGCAATGGCAGACACCCTTCGTTTTGACTTTTTCAAACGTAATGCAGTTAAACAACTCATGCTTGAACGTACCGACCCGGTATTGTTTGAGCTCAGTTACGATTATGTGGGCGAAATGAGTGAAACAGTAGCCCATTTGTGGCCCGCCAGGGAAACTACGTCCGCTATTGCATTGCCGGGATTAGGTGAAATTGTTGATCAGTTTTCTCAGGCCAAACGCACCGAGGTAAAACCATTGCTGGAGGGCTACCTAGATATCATGACAGCTTCTCAGCGCTGGGCGTTAATTAAACTCGGAACCCGGGGCCTGCGCATTGGTATCTCTGCCCGTTCCATGAAACAGATACTGGCGCGCTTTGGCGATACGGCAGTAGAAGAGATTGAGGCGCTCTGGCATGGCGTCAATCCGCCTTATACTGAGTTGCTCGCCTGGCTTGAAGGCCGCAGCAATAAGCCTGATATTTCTGATCAGGTGACCTTCCACCCGGTCATGCTGTCCCACCCCATCGACGAACAGGAGTTAGCAAAACTGACTCCCAGTGACTGGCAGATTGAGTATAAATACGATGGAATTCGTGTCCAGCTGGTTTGTACCAAAAACGGCAAAGCATTATTCAGTCGCACCGGTGATGACATCAGTCATGCATTTCCTGATCTGCTGGATACCATTGAAGAGCATTGTGTTTTAGACGGTGAATTGCTGGTTATGCATGGCGACCGAGTAGATACCTTCAATCAATTGCAGCAGCGCCTTAATAAGAAAAAACCGACCAGAAAACTTATGGAGAGCTTGCCCGCAGGACTGATGGTCTACGATGTGCTGAGTATTGATGACGAAAGCTACCATTCCCAGCCTTTAAAAGAACGGCGGTGCCGGCTTTCTCGGTTCGTGCAAGACAGCGCAAGCGAACGGCTCCATTTGTCTGCGGTACTTGAGGTAAAAACGCAGGATCAACTGGACACACAATATCGTCAGGCGAGCAACGACAAAGCAGTGGAAGGATTGATGCTGAAACGTCTGGACAGCCACTATATTCCTGGCCGTCCAAAAGGACAGTGGTATAAATGGAAGCGCGAGCCTAAGCTGGCAGACGCGGTCATCATGTATGCACAGCGCGGCCATGGTAAGCGTTCAAGTTTTTACTCTGACTTTACCTTTGGTGCCTGGGAAGGTGATACGCTGCTTCCTATCGGCAAAGCGTACTCTGGTTTTACCGATGAGGAGCTAAAGAAGCTGGATAATTGGGTCAGGCGCAATACGGTTGGTCGTTTCGGGCCGGTACGAGAAGTTGAAAAGTCGTTAGTCATCGAGGTGGCATTTGATGCCGCACATCCATCTAACCGGCATAAATCCGGTATTGCCTTGCGTTTCCCACGCTTTCACCGTATTCGCTGGGACAAACCGGCTGCAGAAGCTGACACCCTGGATACGGTCAAAAAATTAGTGGAAGCATAATTAAATTAAGGTCTTGCCCGCTTTCTGCAATGTTTCAGGCACGATTTTATATGGTATTTCTGTGCCTCGGCGAGCACCTGAGCGTGCTTCGATACTGTTTTTCCACCGCCTGAGATGCTCAAGCCCCTCGATAGATACGCCTGACCATTTGTAGGTCCGCACCCAACACCAGTTTGCCATGTCAGCAATGCTGTAATCATCTACCAGAAATTCCCGGTCGGCAAGGTGGCTATCCAGCACCTCAAAGAGCCTGCGGCATTCATTGTGGTAACGGGAAATGGCGGTGGGAATCGCTTCATCCATATAGCGGTAAAACACATTAGCCTGTCCCATCATCGGGCCGATGCCGCTCATCTGAAACATCAGCCACTGAGTCACCTGGTGACGTTTTTTAGCATCTGCAGGCAAAAATTTCCCTGATTTTTCCGCCAGGTAAAGCATGATTGCGCCCGACTCCGCGAGTGTGAAATCGTCGTTTTCATGATCAGTAATAACAGGAATTCGGTTATTTGGGTTGAGCGCTTTAAACCAGCTTTCTTTTTGCTGCCCTTTATGCAGATCGACATGATGCACCTGGTAAGGCAACTGCATTTCTTCCAGTGCTACAGACGCTTTCCAGCCATTTGGCGTAGGCGCGGTATAAAGCGTAATCATCAGGCTTTCACGCTGGGACGCTGATTGACCAGCTCATACCAACGTTGGATATTCCGATGATCTTCGGACAAGCGAATATCAACTACGCGGGCAAAATCGATAGCGCAAAGCGCTGTAATATCGGCGATAGAAAAGTCTTCTCCGGCAATATAGGTATTAAGTTCCAGACGCCGCTCCAAAATATGAAGATACTTAGACGCATTAATGCCTGCTTCCTTACCGTATTCTGGAACCGGCACCATTCGATCTTTGAAATAACCGGTGGTATGTTGAAAGCACATGCCAACCTGAACTAACAGCGCCATTTCTACCTGGCGTTGCCACATTGCTGTGATCGCCTTACTTTTTGCATCAACGCCCATTAGCGCTGGCTGTGGAACTGTATTTTCAAAATATGTACAGATAGCATCTGTTTCAGCAATACAGGTGCCATCATCCAGTTCCAGTACGGGCACCTTACCCAGCGGGTTTTTTGCCCGCATTTCCGCGGTCAGGTTTTCACCTTTTTGTATATCTAACTGAACATAGTCAACGTCCACACCTTTTTCTGCCAGAAAAATTCTGACACGACGAGGATTCGGGGCCGTTCGGGTTTCATAAATCTTCATAGCCGTACTCCTTTCCCAAGTCATGACAGACTACCGCTGAGCGGTACATAGTCAAATTATACTGATAAAGCGTAAAGTATCACTTTTCTGAATAGTGATAACACTGCATGTAATTTACGCGCATGCCCCGGCTGCGACGCCATTTTTTATTAAAAGGATTCATTACCATGCCGCACTTAAATGTTTTGTAAAAGTCACGACCCACCCATTTATCCAACTGACGTGGTTTTACAAACTTTCGCCATGAATGAGTGCCTTTGGGCAAATAGCCCATTACGTATTCTGCACCTATGATCGCTATAAGATAGCTGGCAAGCGTACGATTAAGGGTGGCCAGAATAAGCATGCCGCCGGGCTTTACCAGGCGTGTGCAATCTTTTATAAGCGCGGGCTGATCCGGCACATGCTCAACTACTTCTGCGTTGATCACTACATCGAATTTTTGCTCATTGCCCAGTTCCTCCACCAGGCAGTGCCGGTACTCGATATTCAGGCCTTCCTGCCTGGCATGACGCTTAGCCACTTCAATACTGATACTACTGGCATCAATGCCGGTGACATGCGCACCCTCTTTGGCCATCGCCTCACTGACCAGGCCGCCACCACAACCCACATCAAGAATTTTCAAATCGTGAAAGGCGTTGTCACCATTATGAGAGCGCCCAAAATGATGACAAATTTCGTGCAACATAATAGTCGTGCGGGCGCGGTTAAATTCCAGAGCGGTTTTATACTCACCCTCCGGGTCCCACCAGGATTCTGCCAGCTTATCAAACCGGGCGATTTCCTCTGCGGAATAATTTTCACTATCCCGGGCTTTACTTTTTTTACTTTTATCGAGCATACAAAGCCTCTAATGAATAGGTCGTAATGGTTGCCATAACTGATGCAATTTTATACTCTCAAAGGCAAGGTTTTGATTAGAAAGGGATATACAATGGCAAATGAAACCAATGTTTTTGGCAAGCCGCTAATGTTGTGCTGCGGAAATTCAGGCTTTACCCGGGAAGGTTTTTGCGCCGTTCCCCCTGCCGATTTTGGCAATCATAGTATCTGTGCAATTGTCGATGAACCATTTTTAACATTCTCTGCAAGGCGGGGAAATGATTTAATGTCGCCACGTCCTGATATGATGTTCCCGGGTCTTGCTCCCGGCGATCGATGGTGTCTTTGCGCGGCCAGATGGTGGGAAGCACATCAGGCTGGCGTCGCACCCAAAGTCGTTCTGGCAGCTACCCATAAAAAAGCGCTGGATGTGGTTCCCCTTTCTGTTTTAAAGGCGTATGCCACAGAGCCAGCGTAGCTGTTTGGTCCAACTCGCGAGGTTATGGGCGGCGAATAACTAACAGTCGGGTTTCTGTCATATCCTCGATTGCATAGCGAACCCCCTCACGGCCCAGCCCTGAGTCTTTGATTCCGCCATAAGGCATATTATCAACGCGCCAGCTGGGTACATCGCCGATGATTACCCCACCAACTTCCAACTCATCCCATGCTTGCTGGATTTTATAAATGTCTCGGGTAAATACGCCGGCCTGTAACCCGTAACGGCTATTGTTTGCTTCTTTCAGGGCTTCATCGTAGCTACTGAATTTGTATAGTACAGAGACAGGGCCAAATGCTTCTTCCTGACTGACATCGCAATCTTTTGGCACGTTTTCCATAACGGTTGCTTCCAGCATAGCACCATCGCGGCCTCCGCCAGCCAGCACGGTCCCCCCCTGCTCTTTGGCATGATTAATCCAATTTTCCAGCCGCTCCGCTTCTGATTCAGCAATCATCGGTCCGATGAATGTATCTTCATCCAGAGGATCACCTGACACCAGTTCAGACACGCGTTTAACGTATTGTTCTTTAAAGGCATCGTAAATACTGTCATGGATCAGTAGTCGCTGAACACTGATACAGCTTTGACCAGATTGATAATAAGCCCCGACAATAATACGATCGATGGCATCATCAATGTCTGCATCTTCATCTACAATACAGGCAGCATTACCGCCCAATTCAAGTACCACCGGCTTTTTGCCGGCTTTGGCCTTGAGTTCCCAACCGACGTCCGGTGAGCCAGTGAAGCTTAACAATTTCAGACGCTCATCTGTGGTGAATAAATCGGCACCGTCGCGGCTACAAGGCAGTATAGAAAACGCGCCTTTTGGCAAGTCCGTTTCGGCAAGTATTTCACCAATAATCAGTGCGCCAATGGGCGTTTTAGAAGCTGGCTTGAGTACAAATGTACATCCGGCTGCGATGGCTGGAGCAACCTTGTGGGCCGTGAGATTTAACGGAAAGTTAAATGGTGAAATAAAGGAACACGGGCCAATAGGCACTTTTTTAGTCATACCCTGATAACCCCGGGCACGCTCAGATATCTCCAGATTAATCACTTCGCCGTTGATCCGTACACTTTCTTCAGATGCGATTCTGAATGTGTCGATAAGTCGGGTGACTTCCCCTTTTGCGTCTTTAATTGGCTTACCTGCTTCGATACACAGCGCTTTAGCCAGTTCATCTGCGCGCTCTTCAAAACGTTTTACGCAATGGTCCAACACCGCTTTACGCTCAAACGGTGTCATTTTTGTCATCGCAGGCTGGGCTTTTTCCGCCGCATCAATGGCCTGATCAATAACATCCGCGCCAGCCTTGGCGACTTTAGTGGCAGTCTTTTGCGTAAACTTATTGGTAACTTCTAAATCTTCATTGGCATAAACCGGCTCATTAGCCAGATAATAGGGATAGCTGTCTTTCAACATAACGAAGGCTCCTTAAAGCTTAGCGCTTAGTTCTTTAATAGTGTGGTTCAGCGTTTCATCATTCAGGCTATAGTCCACGGGGCAATCAATTAGGTGAACACCCGGCGTATCCAGGCAGTGTTGCAACGTAGTAGCCACTTCGCTGGTTTGTTCGATTCGCCAGCCTTGAGCGCCATAAGATTTGGCATACTCAACTAAGTCGGGATTGCCGTAATCCAGGCCGAAGTTGCCAAACTCCATGTGCGACTGTTTCCACTTAATCATTCCATAGGCATCATCGCGCAGGACAATCACCACCAGATCAAGATTCAGACGCACGGCCGTCTCCAACTCCTGGCTGTTCATCATAAAGCCACCGTCACCACAGACGCTGACCACCGGAACATCGGGGTGAACCAGTTTCGCTCCTATAGCTGATGGCAGGCCAGCACCCATACTTGCCAGCGCATTATCCAACAGTAGTGTATTAGGTGCATATGCTGGATAATTTCGGGCAAACCATATCTTGTAAATGCCATTATCTAACGTAACAATACCGTTTTCAGGCATTACCTTTCTCACGTCACGCACAAAGCGTTCGGGCAGGACAGGAAACCGATTATCGTCTTCTGCGACCTTCCGGTGCTTCACATACGCATCATGGACATCTTTATAAAAATCCAGCTTCCAGGTGTCCTGAGGAATCAAATCTTCTTTTATTTGCCAAATGCTATTGGCTATATCGCCGACCACTTCCAACTGCGGAAAGTAGACTGGATCTACTGCCGCTGAATCGAAATTCACATGAATAACCTTCTGATCTTCATCTGCATGCATGAAAAAGGGTGGTTTTTCTACCACGTCATGTCCAACATTAATAATCAGGTCCGCACGATCAATAGCCCGATGAACAAAGTCGCCATCAGATAACGCTGTATTACCGGCAAATAGTGGGTCACTTTCATTAAGTACACCTTTACCCAATTGGGTAGTTACAAACGGAATACCTGTTTTGTCCACAAATTGACGGAGCATTTTTGCCGTGAGTTTGCGATTTGCACCAGCGCCGATCAACAGTAGCGGTGAGGTCGACTGCTCAATCATCTCAACCGCCCGGTTGATGGCTTTGTACTCTGCTATGGGGCGGCGCGATAAGGTTGGCTTAATCAGTGGCATAGTCGTATTTTCAGCGGCAATATCTTCGGGCAATTCGATGTGGGCGGCGCCGGGACGCTCTTCATGTGCCACTCGAAAAGCTTCGCGCACCACTGAAGGTATGCGCTCGCCGCTGACAATTTGGGTGGTGTACTTGGTGATCGGTCGCATCATATCTACGATATCGATAACCTGAAAACGCCCCTGCTTAGAGGTTTTAATCGGCTTCTGGCCGGTTATCATCAGCATCGGCATAGCGCCCAACTGCGCATAGGCAGCTGGTGTAACCAGATTTGTTGCACCCGGACCTAGAGTGGAAAGACAAACGCCCACTTTACCTGTTAGCCGGCCATAGGTAGCGGCCATAAAGCCGGCGCCTTGTTCGTGGCGAGTCAAGACGAGTTTAATAGATGATGTTCTGAGTGACTCAAGTAAGTCGAGATTTTCTTCGCCGGGAATACCGAAAATGTATTCAACACCTTCTGCTTCCAGGGCTTTGACGAACAGGTCTGAGGCTTTCATCCGTTATCTTGCTCCTTTTTATTTTGCGAAGTTTGCGCAAAGAGCTGCGTGATAATGGCTACGGCTGCACGTATGAAAGCGATTAATTCATGACACGATTAGATTAATGAGAGTCAGTTTTATACATTTAAGTGCGCTGTTCCTGCTCCCACTCGCTCAATTGCTCCCGAGCGCTGCTACGAATCTCACCTTCGTTTTGGGAGAGCCACCATTTTTCCATCAATTTTACATTACGCTTGTTACCTTTAAAGAAAAAGTCAGCCACATCACCGACCAGCGGCACAAGGCCTACAACAAAATCCATCGCAACATTTTTAAACATTTTTTCGATAAGAGGTTTGGGCATTCCCATTTTGTGACCTAAACGAATAATTCGCACCGCGATGGCCGTAGTGATCACGTCACCAACACCGGGGATCAAGCCGATAATACCGTCCAGACCAACACGGTAGCCGATGACAGGTATGCGAAATGCACTATCCAGCAGGTTAGCAAGCTTCTGCGCTTGCTTTAGTTCTGAAGGGATCTGACGCGTCGTCGTGGTCATTTTTCTGCTCCTAGCTGCCTGGCCCGCTGTGCTCTTTCTGAATTATCCTGTGAGGTATGCCAGCCATGCAGATTTTGCTCAATCAGAGAAAACAACATATCGATATGACTTTTGTCGCTGTTAAGCGCGGCAATGTATTCATAGCGTTTACCACCAGCGTGCATGAAATACTCGCGGTTTTCTTCGCCAATTTCCTCAATGGTTTCCAGACAATCTGAAGAGAAGCCGGGACATACTACCTGCAGAGAATTAACCCCCTGCTTAGGCAGTGATTTCATTGTTTCGTCTGTATACGGTTGCAACCACTCTTCGCGACCAAAACGAGACTGAAATGTGGTCATATATTCATTATCTTCCAGTCCCAGCTCTTCAGCAAGCAGGCGCGAAGTTTTGTAGCACTGACAATGATAGGGGTCGCCATTGAGCAAATAACGCTTGGGTATACCGTGATAGGACATCAGTAATTTATCGGCTTTGCCGTGCTCTTCCCAATGTGCGCGAATCTTATCAGCCAGCGCCCTGATGTAATCTGGACGATCATGATATTGCGTGATAAAACGTAATTCGGGCATCCACCGACGAGAAGTAAAGTCCTGAGCCACCGCATCAAACGTCGAAGCGGTGGTTGAAGCACAATATTGCGGGTATAAGGGTAATACAACCAATTTTCGTGCGCCCTTTTCCATTAACCGGTCAATCGCGCCGGCAATAGAGGGATTGCCGTATCGCATGGCATAATCAACAATTACATTATCGCCGTAGGCTTGCTTACATTTATCTGCCAACGCTTTATGCTGAGCCTTTGTAATCGCCAATAGCGGCGACCCCTCCTCTGTCCATACTGTTTCGTAAGCTTTAGCAGATCGGCGTGGGCGGATGTTCAGAATTACGCCGTTAAGAATAAACCACCAAATAAAACGAGGAACTTCGACGACCCTGGGGTCTGATAAAAATTGTTTGAGGTATGGTCGCAGCGCTGAGGATGTGGGGCTGTCTGGTGTGCCAAGATTGGTGATCAATACACCGAGTTTATCCGGGGCATCGTGAGAAAAATTTGTGCTTCCCTTGTACTTCATAGCGTTAACCTGCTGACAGATAAGAATTTTATGTGTACTAAGTATACCGTATCACATCACTTTTTGATCGTTACATCGGTGTAAAAAAGGCAGCTTACGCTGCCTCTTCTCTATCCGTAATAAGTGGCTGCCCCGGGCCCCACTGGCATACCCAACAAGAACACCCAGATGAAGAAAAGTAACATCCAGCCTACAATGAACACCATAGTGTATGGCAACATCATTGCAATAAGCGTCCCCATGCCCAGATCTTTACGATAGCGTGCCGCCATGGCCAGGATGAGGCCAAAGTAGCTCATCATCGGAGAAATAACATTGGTTACCGAGTCGCCGATACGGTAGGCGGCCTGAATTACCTCAGGGGCATAACCAAGCAGCATCAGCATTGGTACAAAAATCGGCGCTGTTACTGCCCATTGTGCCGATGCACTTCCCAGCGAAAGATTAACCACCCCACACATCAGGATGAAAAGAATAAATACTGCGGGCCCATCCAGCCCCACTGACTGCAGCAACGCCGCGCCCTTTACCGCAAGCACGGTTCCCAGGTTTGTCCATTTAAAGAAAGCAACAAATTGGGCCGCGAAAAAAACCAATGTTATGTAAAGGCCCATGGAGCCCATGCTTTTAGACATGGCATCAATGATATCTTTATCATTTTTCATTGTTCCTGCAATGCGTCCATAGACAAAACCGGGAATGGCAAAGGTTATGAATATAAACGCGACTATACCTTTCAAAAAGGGGCTGTTCTGCACCTCACCAGTTTCCGGATTTCGCAAAATTCCCCATTCAGGCACAATCGTCAATGCCAGTACGGCGCACGTGACAAGAAAAGATATACCCGCCCAGGCCAGTGCTTTTTTCTCCTGCTTAGTGGGCGGATCCATTTGCTGCTTCTCCAGACCGGCTGGCGCATGTGACTCATCAAACTGGCCAAGGCGTGGTTCAACAATTTTATCCGTGACCAGCGCGCCCATTATTGCCACCACAAAGGTACTGATAAACATAAAGTACCAGTTCACTTCAGGACCGACGACATAATCCGGGTCAATCATTTGCGCCGCCGCTTCGGTAATACCCGATAACAATGGATCAACAGTACCCAACAGCAAGTTGGCGCTATAACCGGCTGAAACACCGGCAAAAGCTGCTGCCAAACCGGCCAGAGGATGGCGCCCCAACGAATGAAAAATCATTGCGGCGAGCGGAATTAACACAACATAACCGAGCTCTGATGCCGTATTTGAAACAATGCCGGCAAAAACAATTGCAAATGTGACCACGCGCTTGGGCGCATTCATGACCAGTCCGCGCATCGCCGCCGATAGCATCCCCGAATGTTCAGCAACCGAGACCCCCAACAGCGCAACTAGCACCGTACCCAATGGCGCAAAGCCGGTGAAATTTGTTACCAGATTCGTCACAATGCGCTGCAATCCTTCGGCACTCATCAGAGATACCACACTGATGACGCCAGTTGGGCTTCGTCCCGACGCGCCCTCGGGCCGGGGATCGGCGACCGCGATATCGAAATACCCCAGAACTCCGCTGATAAATACGATACCCACCGCAAGGATGGCAAACAAAGTTACGGGATGAGGAAGTAGGTTACCCAGCCACTCCACCGTGGTCAGAAACCGGGCGAAAAGCCCCCCCTGCGCCTGCTCCTCATAAGCAGAACGAGATTGTGATTTATTGGAAGACAAACTGATACCTCTGACTTTATTTCGTTGCGACTCCCGCTTATTGGATTCACGCACAACGGTTTAATATCTTATTTTTTGAAGCGCGATTGTAGCGTAATCCGTATCGTGACGCACATTTTGTGAAATAAACGTTAAGGTGTCCCGTTTTTTCAATAGCTTAGCTGTTGTCAAAAGTAAGATACCCAATCACCAGCAAGCCTTAGATACAAAAAAACCAGCCCGAAGGCTGGTTTTTCCAATTACTAACAGTATCAGTTGTCGCGACGGCCGGAACTACTATTCAGGTAACGGAAGAACTCGCTATCGGGTTCAACAACCATAATATCCTGTTTAGAGTCGAAGCTGACTTTATAGGCATCCATACTACGCAGGAAACTGTAAAAGTCAGCATTTTTAGCATACGCCGAGGCGTATATCTGCGCAGCTAGGGCGTCACCTTCACCTCGAACCTGACGGGCATTTCGCTCAGCATCAGCAAGCATTACAGTAACTTTTGCATCGATATCTGCACGAATCACTTCTGCTTGCTCACGTCCCTCTGAGCGATGCTCACGGGCCACGGCAGCACGTTCTGCACGCATACGCTGGAAAATCGAATTACTTACTTCAGTAGGTAAGTTAATTTGCTTAACCCTGACGTCAACAATTTCAATACCTAACTCATCGGAAGATGTTGATGCTTGCTGCATAGCTTGATCCATCAAAGCTGAACGCTCACCAGAAACTATCTGATTAATGGTTCGGGTACCAAACTCAGAACGAAGACCATTGTTAACCTTTTGCTTTAACAGCGCTTCAGCCTGTAATTGATTGCCGCCTGTGGACAAATAATAGCGGGCAAAATCATCTATCCGCCATTTTACATAGGAGTCAACAATAAGGTCTTTCTTCTCTTCAGTAACAAACCGGTCAGCACGGTCATCAACGGTCTGAATCCGCGCATCAAGCTTTTTCACCGAATCAATAAAGGGGATCTTAAAGTGCAGGCCTGGTTCGAAAACCCGGGTATCGCCAGTTTGATCATCGCGCTGGACTTTACCAAACTGAATGACAATAGCACGTTCGCCTTCGCGTACTGAAAACAATGAGCCGGATGCCAACGCAATAAGGAGAATAAGTACAACAACAACCAAATTTTTCATGACTTACTGACCTCCATTATTAAAACGGCTATTTCGCAGTCCGCTGGTAGGGCTACTATTGGTGCCAGACCCATTATTCATATTCTGCAAGTCTTCCATCTGAAGCGCCGGCAGTGTGTTTCTGGAGGCGTTCGGATTTTCAGAGCGTCCACTCATTATCTTATCGAGAGGCAAATACATCATATTGTTGCCATTTTTGCTATCCACCAGGATTTTACTGGTATTACTAAATACCGTTTCCATTGTTTCTATGTAAATCCGATCTCGGGTGACCTGAGGCGCCTCTTCATATTGTGGCAATAGTTCTTCAAATCGGGCAATTTCACCCTGAGCTTCAAGAATTATTTGCTCTTTATAGGCTTGCGCTTCTTCATTCATCCGGTTGGCTCGGCCGCGGGCACGTGGTTCGATTTCCCGGGCATAAGCTTCTGCTTCACGAATAAAGCGCTGCTCATCTTCCTGTGCAGAGATCGCATCATCAAATGCATCTTTAACTTCTTCAGGCGGCCTTGCGTCCTTGAAGTTCATATCTATGATTGAAACACCCATGTTGTAGGGTTCAATAATCGTTTGAAGCTCTTCCCAAACCCGTTGACGGGTGACTTCACGACCATCGGTTAAAACATCATCCATTTCAGAATGACCCACCACATAGCGAATAGCGCTATCCAGCGCCTGGCTAAGACTCGTTTCCGGGCTTTCTACCGCAAATGTCCAGTTGAACGGATCTACAACACGATATTGCATCTCCATTTCTACCCGCACCACGTTTTCATCTTCGGTTAACATGGAGCCGGAAGATCCCTGGTCACGAATAGACTGAACATCCACAGGAATAACACTGTCAATAAACGTTGGTTTCCAGTGCAATCCGGGCTCTACTTCGGTATAAAATTCACCAAAGCGTAACACTACACCTCGTTCGGCCTCACGGACGGTATAAAACCCGCTAACAAACCAAATAACAACCAGCAATCCAACCAACAGGCTTATGCCCATGGTCCCCATGCTTTTGCCAGAGCCGCCATTACCGCCGCCCTTTTTAAATTTGCCAAACAGGTTTTTAAACACATCGTCTAAATCTGGTGGTCCCTGTTCTTTGTTCCCACGGTTTTTCCACGGGTCGTTCTTATTGCCACCCGGCTCATTCCAAGCCATGCTAATACTCCATAAAGTGGTTTAAATTAAGTCTCTTGGTTGGGGTTATCATGCTGAGTCAGAGCATCGTCATAGTCAACAAAATTAGATAACCCCTTATCCAGCCGCTTTTCCAGTCTATTCCAGTCGGAAGCTGGCATTCTGATTGTTACCACCCAGTCGCCATTCTTAGCGTAAGACTCTTGCGCAATACAGTTCAGATCATACAAAACGCCACGTAAATGACTATCTTCAGGTGGAATGCGTAACGTGTAATCTACCATATTTCGGGCAAGACATTCTGTTAATGCTTCACTTAACAGCTCCAGACCGTTCGCTTCGCGTGCAGATAGCCATACCCTGATAGGTATACCTTCATCATTCCTGTCTATACGCGGTTTTACTTCGTCAAGATTATCAATCTTATTACAGATAAGTAACTGTGGCTTATCGCCAGCTTCAATCTCATCGAGAACTTCATTTACCTCATCCATGGTTTCGCGATAACGCGCATCAGAAACATCCACGACATGCAACAATAAATCAGCTTCCTGCGTCTCTTGCAATGTCGCCTTAAAGGCAGCAACCAAATCGTGCGGCAGATGACGGATGAATCCCACCGTATCAGCTATGATTGTTGGTCCAACATCCTGCAATTCTAGTTTACGCAGTGTCGGATCAAGTGTAGCAAACAACTGATCGGCTGCATAAACATGTGCATCTGTTATCTGATTAAACAATGTCGATTTGCCAGCATTAGTATAGCCCACTAGAGAAACGGTAGGAATTTCAGCGCGTTTGCGGGAACGCCGTCCTTGCTCTCGTTGTTTCTGAACCTTTTCTAAACGCCGCACAATAGATTTGATACGTCCACGCAGTAGTCGACGATCCGTTTCTAATTGCGTTTCACCCGGCCCACGTAAGCCAATCCCGCCTTTTTGACGTTCAAGGTGCGTCCAGCCACGAATAAGGCGGGTAGAGATATGTCGTAATTGGGCAAGTTCTACCTGTAATTTACCTTCATGAGTACGCGCGCGTTGCGCAAAGATATCCAGGATCAAGCCTGTCCGATCCAGTACCCGGCACTTACAGATTGATTCGAGGTTACGCTCCTGAGAGGGTGAAAGCGAGTGATTAAAAATAACCACATTCGCCTCATTCGCCTTCACAGCAGCTGCAATTTCTTCGGCTTTGCCAGAACCAACAAAATATTTTGCATGGGGAGAGTTGCGCGACGTCGTCAGAACATCCGCAGCATTAACACCCGCAGAAGAAACCAGCAACTCTAATTCAGCCAGTTCTTCTTTTGAGTTTTCATCGGCAAAGTTAACATGAACAAGAACGGCCTGCTCACCGGCTTCATAACGGTCAAACAAGCAATATTCCTTTTTGGTTAGTCAGTTTTAATATTTTCAGCATCCCCTTGGGTTGTACTAGGCATCGTAATGGCACGAGCAGGCACCACTGTAGAGATAGCGTGCTTGTAAACCATTTGGCTTACCGTATTTTTTAACAGAATAACAAACTGGTCGAATGACTCGACCTGACCTTGTAGTTTTATTCCGTTCACAAGGTAAATTGACACAGGGATACGTTCCTTGCGTAGTGCGTTCAAGAATGGGTCTTGTAAAGATTGCCCTTTAGCCATCTGTAATCCTTAATTTTTATTATTTAGGTGACGAGCACTCGTGACATCATTATACGTAATGTATAACACACTCATGCACCTACGGTGCGACTTTCGCTAAAATCTTAGCCGTATTATTGTCAGCAAAAGTATCTAACCACTTCAGCTGTTCCCAACCCCTAAGCCAGGTGAGCTGCCTTTTCGCTAACTGACGGGTGGCAATAATACCTTTCTCCCGCATCTGTGGGTAATTAAGCGCACCTTCAAGATACTGCCAAACTTGTCGGTATCCCACTGAACGTATAGAGGGCAAATCATCATGCAGATCACCCCGTGCGCGCAAATTTTCCACTTCGTTAACCAGGCCAGCCTCCAGCATCAAGTCAAATCGTTGTGCAATGCGCTCATGCAGTACTGCTCTTTCTGTTGGCGCAATTGCAAATTGCGTTATAGCATAAGGACACTTCTCATTCTTCTGGCCTTGCCAGTCTGTAAGAGTGCGCCCGGAACTGCGATACACTTCTAACGCTCGGGTTAGTCTTTGCGGATCATTAGGATGAATTCTCAGTGCACTTACCGGATCCACTTCCTTTAGACAATCGTGTAAATATTGCCAGCCATGAACCTTTGCCTCCTGAGATATGACCTCCCTGATCGCTTCATCAGACTTAGGTAAGGGCGAAATTCCGTTTATCAAGGCATTGAAATACATCATTGTTCCACCTACCAGCAGTGGTACGTTGCCCCGATTATGAATCTCACCAATTAAACGTACAGCATCGTTATAAAACTCTGCCACCGAATAACTTTGTACCGGATCAAGTATATCGATTAACCAGTGTTGCGCAATACCCTGCTCACGGGAATCCGGCTTGGCAGTTCCGATGTCCATGCCTCGATAAACCAGCGCAGAGTCAACGCTGATAATTTCGCAATTTATCTGGCTGGCAATATCCAGAGCCAGCCCCGTCTTGCCAGACGCGGTGGGCCCCATAATCGCAACCACCGGTAATGCACCTGCCGTGCCATCACTCATTTTGATGCTCCCACATTGCTATCAGCTCTGCGACGTCGAGGGATTGTCCTAGCTCGTCGACAAAACGGCTTTGCACAGATAGGGGCATTTCACCAAACCACTGCCAGAGCGACTGGTACAGCTCATCCGGCCAGGTTAAAGGCACTTCTGCCAGTTTTTTAGCCAGCGAATCAACTGTCATTGCGTTCATTGCCACCAAATGTGGAAATAGTCTTACCCAGGGTAGATGTCGGCTTCCGGCAGGCACCTGTTGCAATCGCAGTTTTCCGGCCACTCGGTTTATAACAAAACCAGTTTCGTTAAGCAGAGCAACTGTACTGTCGTAGATAATATCAGGGTCGACCGCCACTGGCATCAACAGCGGTTGTGATATACGACCATTGTCTAACACACCCAGCCACCACTGCGGCAATAACATGCTGGCAGATAATAATGTCACTTTGTCTTCTTGCTGATAAATACGGTGAGTTTGAGACAACGTTAAGTAAGGTGTAGTCGTTAATGCTTCACCTTGCCTGTCACTTTTTGGCGTCATTAGGTGGGTAAAGTTTGCCCCGTACTCTCCGGTGGCTCTACTCGACGGGTTAAAGCCAACGCTCCGCCCGCCCGCTGCGCTTTTACCGTTGGTCAGTGCTGACTGTCCGCCCGAACTGCCATATGTCAGAGATGCTGGTACAGACGATTTCTCTGCAACATCTATAGGCGTTCTGGTCAGCGGCTGGATGTAGTCATGGGTAACAGAGTTATCTCCAGAAAGGTCACCCTCGTGACGCTGTTCAGGATCCTCAAGAGCATCACAGACCGCTTTACAAATAAAGTCGTGAACCAGGCGGCTTTGCTGAAAACGTACCTCATGTTTGGCCGGGTGAACATTCACATCAACCTCTTTAGGATCCACTGTCAGGTAGAAGACAAATGCTGGCTGCTCCACAGCACCATAACTTATTTCGTAGGCCTGACGAATAGCGTGCAAGATGAGTTTATCACGCATTCCGCGATTGTTGACAAAGCTATACTGGCAGTCGCTGCTACTTCTTAGCATGGTGTGATTACCCAGCCATGCCTGAATCTGCATACCCTGATGCGACAAGGTCAGGGTGATAGCATTGTCCACAAACTTTTGCCCGACCACCTGGGCCAGACGCTGTGCATGATGCTCGGGTTTGACTGCGCTGAAACGCCGTATTGTCTTGCTATTGTGCTTTAGTGTAAAACTAACCTGCGGATGGCTCAGAGCGATGCGCTTCACCACATCTTCGATATGTTGAAACTCTGTTTTTTCAGTACGTAAAAATTTTCGCCTTGCAGGTGTATTATAAAACAAGTCCGCTACATCGATAGTGGTGCCGTCGGGGTGAGCCGCCGGATTAATGGTTACCTCCATTTCTCTGCCCTCGCAACTTGCCTGCCATGCTTCGCGCTGCTCAGCAGGTTTTGAGGTAAGAGATAAACGACTCACAGAGCTAATACTCGCCAGTGCTTCACCACGAAAGCCCAACGACAAAATCTGTTCTAAGTCGTCCAGCGTCGCTATCTTGCTGGTTGCATGGCGGCTTAATGCCAGTTGCAGTTCATCTTTTGCGATGCCTCTGCCATTATCCCGCAGTTTTATTCGTTTATGACCGCCGCGCTCTATATCCAGTTCAACACGGCTTGCGCCGGCATCCAGACTGTTTTCAATGAGCTCTTTAACCACTGAGGCAGGCCGCTCTACCACTTCTCCGGCGGCGATCTGATTGGCCAAACGTGGTGGCAGTAATTGAATGGGCAAAATGTAAGTTCCGGACTATTTGAGTAAATCAGGTGCTGGGAATTGTCAGAACCTGACCAATTCGAACCACATCGTTGTTTAGATCGTTAGCTTCTTTGATACTACTGACTTTAACATTGTAACGCTGGGCCAGAAGTGAGAGCGACTCACCGCTGCGCACTTTATGCTGACGGTTACGCTCTTTATAAGAGGCCCATAGCGTACCATCCGGTGGAGCCTGTTTGAAGTATCGCTTAGTGGCATTAAACATAGAGCGCGCAAGACGCTCACGGTACTCTTCCCACAGCAGGTTCTTTTCTTCCTGAGGGTTAGAAATAAAGCCTACTTCCACTAAAATGGATGGAATGTCCGGTGCGGTTAGGACCGCAAAACTGGCCGCCTGCGGCGCCCGTTTATGTAGCCGGGTAACTTGCTTCATTTCCCCAATGACTTTCTCACTTAAATCGTAGCTGGCAGACATGGAATGATCCATGGATAAGCCAATGATGGTTTCGGCCAGATAGCGTTCGCTGGCGTTATCAGAAATCACTTCAGCCGCGCCACCGAGAAGCTCTGAATGCCGCTCAGTTTTTTCCAGCCAGCGTCCTAGTTCAGAGTCGGCCCGGCGCATTGACAGCACCCATACCGATCCTCCCCGCGGTTCCGGCTGACTAAATGCATCCGCATGGATGGAAATAAGCAAATCAGCTTTTTTCTCACGGGCGATTTCGGGGCGTTTAGTCGGATATATATAATAGTCACCGCTGCGTACCAATACCGAACGCATGCCCGGCTCAGCATCGAACATCGCGCCTAATTTTTTGGCGATACTTAATGTGATGTGTTTTTCGTAAGTGCCAGATGGCCCGATAGACCCCGGGTCGTTACCGCCATGTCCGGCGTCAATAGCCACAATAATATCCCGGTCACGGGTATTGTTTGCACTGTCAATCAGAACGCTGGAAGTTGCCGCTGTCCCAGAGACGTTAGATTTGCCCGGTAAATCAACCACTAATCTGTGACCATAATCTCCAGACGGAGCAATAGCAAAAAGCTCGGGATCTGACGGATGATTTAAGTCGATAACGATTCGGGCAGACTCGGCATTTTTGGGGGTGGAATAGCGCAAACGGCGGACCAAAGCACCAGTATCCTGTACCGAAAGATCAGCAGTATCAGCGGTATCGGCAAGGTCAATAACCAGCCTGTTAGGGTTTTTAAGCGTGAAATAGGTAAACTGCGGCGGCGCAGATAAGTCCAGAACTATCCGCGTTTTATCCGACCCGGGAGCAATTCGCAGCCCACTTATCTGGTTTTGCGCAGCGTCGAGTGGCATGACGACTAGCCATGTAAACAATACAAAAATGGTTAAGCGCAACATACCTTGCCTTTATGATACTGATTTAATTATTGTCGGCGCAGTGTTAATTCAAATGCCTTACGTCACAAGATGTTCAAGTAACCTCTCACCGGTTTGACCTGACGTGGATAGCGCAAAACAGCGTGAATCTCCTGTTAGTTTAATACTAATCGTTAAGTCTGCTGATGCCAATAGCGGACCACCTCGTTGAGGCCATTCCACCAGACATATATTCCCTTTTCCAAAATAGTCTCTAATCCCCATGAATTCCAGTTCTTCAGGATCTGCTAGCCGATAGAGGTCGAAATGATAAATATTGACCTTATTTAGCGCATAAGGTTCAACCAGGGTATATGTCGGGCTTTTCACTGCGCCATTGTGACCCAGTGCCTGAATAAAATAGCGGCTAAATGTTGTTTTACCCGCACCCAGATCGCCCTCAAGGTGAATGATCAAACCGTTATCAATGAGCCTTTCGGCATTCTCAGCCAGGCTTTTCGCAAGTACCCTGGTCTGCTGTTCGTTTACTACATTAAATTCAGTACTTGAAAATGTCATGTCTTTTACTGCCTGTTACAAGACTACTGATTGATAAGCGTCCTGACTGCATTAAACAGATCTCCTGCCAGCATTCCCCTTTGACCTTCATGCTCAGCCAGGTCATCGCCGGCTTTGGCATGCAGAGTAACGCCATACCGACTGGCTAGCTGAGTATCTAACCCTTGCGCCAGCAACGCACCCAAAATACCGCTTAATACATCTCCGCTGCCGGCTGTAGCCATAGCCGGATTACCGTGGCGACACACCGCCACAGCATTTTCATTATCGATGATGGTACCCGCCCCCTTTAATATGCACGTAGCATGATAGCGCTCGGCACATTGCTTGGCATAATTAAAGCGTTCTGATTCCACATCATCTACAGAAACACCTAAAAGTCTGGCGGCTTCACCAGCATGGGGTGTCAGTATACAGGAAGAAATGGTAAATGCAGTGGCCTGGCGACTGAGCAAATTTAATGCGTCGGCATCAATCACCATAGGTTTTTGCTGGGCCTGACAATGTTTCATGGCGGTGCCAAACGCCCGTTGCGCCCAATCATCCTGCCCCAGCCCGGGACCAATCACGACGCAGGTTGCCCATTCCAGTGCCTGTTCAAGATTTTCGCTGGTCACCATCAACTCAGGCCGGCCTGCACTTACCTGAACCATCGAATTTTCATGCACGAATGCGCGTACCATACCTGCACCAGCGCGCAGGGCGGCTTCACTGGACAAGCGAATTGCTCCTGCTGTTCCCTTATTTCCGCCAATACACAATAACCGTCCGTAAGTGCCTTTGTGGCTATGGGTTTTTCGTGGGCCTAATCCTTTAAACTGATTTATATCCAGCCAGCTCGCGAATGGCTTTGCCAGTGATGAAAATGCTTTGGATATACCCAAATCCTCAAATACAAGCTGTCCACTGGATTGCTTTCCCGCGCCGGTGGTCAGGCCGGGTTTAATGCCTACCAGCGTAACGGTAACATCCGCCTGTATGCAGCGACCTAATGACTGACCACTATTTGCATCAAGCCCGGAAGGAACATCGATGCTTACTACCGGCACATCAGCATCGTTTACCTTATCGATAATATCGGCAAATTCATTACGGATATAAGTATTAATGCCGGTGCCCAGCAGTGCATCGACGACCAGCCCGGCACTGGCCAGCTTTTCTTCATCAAAAGCCTCGATTGCCCCCCCTGCGTCCAGCCAGTTCTGTTGTGCTCTGCCAGCATCACCGTCAAGTCTGCGATCTGGCTCTACAGCACAGACAATAACCCGCTTACCGGCCTGACGAGCATTGCAAGCCGCTATGTAACCATCACCGGCATTATTTCCCTGTCCTACCAGAACCATATAAACATCCGTATTAGGCAGCAGGTGCTGGCACTGCCTGAAAACCGCTTCGCCGGCTCGCTCCATCAGCGTAAACATCTCGCAGCCACTCTGGCTGGCAGCCTGCTGTTCATTCGCGCGCACCTCTTCGGCACGATACAGTTTATATGATAAACTTGAAGTCAGTTGGGTATCTAGCATATGGGCATGTCCGCAATTCATTCATTAGATTTAAATCGACTCTCAGACGATATCAAGGCCTGGGGCCGCGCGCTAGGCTTTCAGCAAGTTGGTATCAGCGATGTTGATCTTACGCAACATGAAGCTTATCTGCAGCAATGGTTAGATAACGGCTATCATGGCGAAATGGATTACATGGCGGCACACGGCATGAAACGGGCCCGCCCCGACGAACTGGTGCCGGGCACATTACGCGTTATCAGTGTCAGGATGGACTACCTGCCCCCGGATGCATCATTTGCACAGCACCTTAAAGATAACAAAATTGGCTACATCAGCCGCTATGCCCTGGGCCGAGACTATCATAAGCTGCTGCGTAAAAAGCTAAAGCAGCTGGGCGAAAAAATTACTGAGAGACTGGCTGGTACCCAGTATCGTCCATTTGTAGATTCAGCCCCGGTTCTTGAACATGCACTGGCAGAAAAAGCCGGGCTTGGCTGGACTGGCAAGCACAGCCTGACCCTAAACCGAAACGCCGGTTCCTGGTTTTTTCTCGGCGAACTCTTTATCAATGCGCCACTTCCTGTCGACAGTCCCGTCGAAGAGGGGTGCGGCACGTGCACTGCCTGCATAACGATGTGTCCCACGGGCGCTATTGTCGCACCATACCAGGTAGATGCCCGTAAATGCATTTCTTATCTTACCATCGAACATGACGGGCCCATCCCTGAAAATTTGCGCCCGCTTATGGGAAACCGGATATATGGTTGTGACGACTGTCAGCTGGTTTGCCCGTGGAACCGATATGCAGATATCACCGAACAGGAAGATTTCCATCCTCGGGATATCTTGCACGGGCAAAGTTTACTGACGCTCTTTGCCTGGGATGAGAAAACATTTCTCAAAAATACAGAAGGCTCTCCGATACGACGTATCGGTCACATTAAGTGGCAACGAAATATAGCAGTAGCAATGGGCAACGCTGACTATGATTCCGAGATAGTCTGCGCCCTACAGGCTGAATTACCTGATGCCAGTGAGTTGGTTAAAACTCACATTGAGTGGGCGCTGGAAAGACAGCAGGAAAAATCGTTGCAGGAAGGGCCAAAAAATCGTCAACTGGCGAGGCTCACGCGTGTGGTAGAAAAAGGTTTACCCCGTGATGCGTAGCGCTATCCCACCGGATAAAATTGTTTTTCTTTGATTATTGTGTGCGCAAACAAAGCTTAACAAGCTACCGCGGGTGCTGCCAGACTCGGGCCTGCACGATGTTCACCGAACTGACTCATCGGTTACCGCAAGATGAATATCAGTCAGAGACATAACAGCTGAAGCAGCATTATTTTGCTGTTCTTTAATATTGCCGAACAGGCGCTGTTTATTCTGTTCACTGGCACTCAGCTTATTCTGGTAGTAGCCAAATTGGTAGGCGGCCACGGCGATGAATAACACCAGTAGCCCATATCCCCACTTTTTCATTATGCTTTTTTTATTTTTCACAATGGTATTGTTTACTCAGGCGATGAACCGCATCAACAAACACCCCGGCATTTTCCGGTGGCACATCCAGATGAATGCCATGCCCCAGGTTAAATACATGACCAGGCCCTTGTCCGTACTTTTCCAAAATAGTCGCGACTTCTTGTTCAATTCGTTCAGGGCTGGCATATAGCATGGAGGGATCCATATTGCCTTGTAATGCCACCTTATCTCCAATTCGCGCTCGGGCTTCGTCTATATTGATAGTCCAGTCCAGACCTACCGCATCGCAACCAGTAGCCGCGATAGATTCAAGCCACATGCCGCCATTTTTGGTAAATAAGGTCACCGGAACTTTCCGTCCGTCATTTTCCTTTGTCAGCCCGTCTACAATTTTGGCCATATACTGCAAAGAGAAAAGATTGTAGTCTCGGGGAGACAACACCCCACCCCAGGTATCGAACACCATCACAGATTGCGCCCCTGCAGCAATCTGCGCATTCAGATAAGCGATAACAGCATCAGCCAGCTTATCCAGCAACAGATGCAACGCTTCTGGCTCTGCAAAGGCCATCTTTTTAATTTTGGTAAACGCTTTACTGGAGCCGCCTTCAATCATGTAGGTGGCGAGTGTCCAGGGGCTACCGGAAAAGCCAATGAGCGGTACTTGTCCGTTAAGTTCACGACGAATAGTACGCACGGCATTCATCACATACTGCAGTTCGCCTTCAGGATCCGGAACTCCCAGCTTTTGAATTTCACGCATGCTGGTCAGAGGACGGCTAAATTTGGGACCTTCTCCAGCCTCAAAATATAAGCCTAGTCCCATAGCATCCGGGATAGTTAAAATATCCGAAAATAAAATGGCGGCGTCCAGGTCAAAACGTCGCAGCGGTTGCATGGTCACCTCACAAGCTAATTCTGCGTTTCGGCACAACGACATGAAATCGCCGGCCTGCGCCCGGGTCGCTTTATATTCTGGCAAATAGCGACCGGCCTGACGCATCATCCATACCGGGGTCACATCCACAGACTGCCGTTGCAACGCCCGCAAATAGCGATCATTGGCCAGTGGACTAGGTGATGTGTCAGTAGAATTAGACATAACTTCCTCAAAAAAAGCAGCGTGAAAATTTAACGGCGCGAGTATATCAATTTTATTCCCGGAGGTGGGGGAATTTATAAAGTAATTATGCAGAACATAGCAAGTCTGCTTACTTTTTTAATCGAGCCACTATGTCTCTGATCAGACGCCCGGCTATTGATAGAGTGGGCGGAATTTTGGGCAAATCATGTATGTTGAACCAATGGGCATCAACGATTTCCCGTTTATCTATATTTATTTCTCCGCTGTCATATTCAGCAAAGTAACCAACCATCAGGGAGTGAGGAAATGGCCAGGGCTGACTCTCGTAATACTCTTCATTTTTTATTTTTATCCCGACTTCCTCATACACTTCCCGATGCAGCGCCTGCTCAAGCGTTTCACCACTTTCTACAAAACCGGCCAGTGTTGAATACATCTGCGGATCTCTGTGCCCGACCCCGCGTGCCAGGAGTATCTCCTCCCCACGATAGATAGCCACTATTATGCTCGGGGACACCCTTGGATATGTACGATGTTGGCACTGTCGGCACTGCACTGCCATTTCCCAACCAATCTTTTCCGTACGTGCACCGCACTGCCCGCAAAACTGATGGGTACGCAAAAAATGGATATACTGCCAGGCCCGGGAGTATTCTTTGAACTCTATAGCCGTTGCGCCAGTCAGAATGTGTCTTAATGACGTCCATTGCCAGCCAGGCGCATTTAATCGCTCTGACCCTATATCCAGAATATTTAACGCCGGCGGCGGGCTCGCAGTTTGTTCTAAAGGTGGCAGCGCCTGAACCTGGTCAGCATAATGATGAAGAAAATGTAATGATGCCCATGAACTATCAGGTAATGCGCCCTTTTCATCCACAAGCACCTGGTCGCGGCAAAAGACCAGCCAGGGCCCGCGATAATTTAACAGAGCCTCGCGAGTTAACTTATTCATCATACTCAATCGCCTTTTGCTGTAAGCGGGAGAACGGATAATAAAGCTATCGTAGCGTAAATGACAAGAATCCCGGCATTTACCGGTACATTTGTACTGCATAAAGGCAGTGTTATACTCACTAATTCAAATTGTGGTTTCCCACCAACAACATGCGTGAGGCTCTAATGCTAAGTCATCAGGAAAAACTGCAGCGGGAATGGGGCGGACGGGCTTCAACAATTGATCAATGGCTGAAAGACAGACAGGCATTACTCATCACCTTTTGTGCGCTGGCACGTCCGGAAAAAAAGAGCGCCACAGAGCTCACTGAATCTGCTATGGTGAACTTTTGTAATCAGCTAATGGATTACCTGTCCGCCGGACATTTTGAAATTTACGATATGCTGACAAGTGATGATAAAGCTGGCCTGAGACTTAGACAGCAGGTTTACCCGGAACTTGCTGTAACCACTGACCAGGCGTTAGCATTTAATGACAAATATTCTGAATTTGATGCGTCTTGTTATGCTGATGATCTTACCAGCGCTCTGGATAAACTTGGTGAAATGCTGGAAACTCGCTTTGCGTTAGAAGATAAGCTAATTCGTCATATGCTGGAAAAACATGGTGCACCACAGATTGAAAAAGCACAGCAGAGCCAGGCTGAGAGCTAGCTGCTTGTGCCATGACAAGAGTACTAACTATAATTTATGAACAACTCTACACTGTTAAACAAAGCCAGAGCCTTTTGCGAACAGCGCGGTGCGCGCTTTACGCCTTTACGGGAAAAAGTCTATGAAATCCTGTTAGGCAAGCACGGCCCCATGGGTGCATATGAGCTTCTTGACGCACTGAAAGAAACAGAATCCAGCGCAAAACCTGCAACCGTTTATCGGGCGCTGGATTTTTTGCTAGAGTTTGGGTTTATTCATCGTCTGGAATCCACCAACGCCTTTGTCGCCTGTCATCATTTTGGCTGCAACCATCCGGTCCAGTTTCTGATTTGCGACAGTTGTGGCGATGTAGCAGAAATTCAGTCAAAAGGATTGCAGTCCACGTTGGATAAACAAGCTCAGGAGCATGGGTTTTCTGTGACAACCCAGACGATTGAGGCGCATGGTTTATGTGCTGATTGTCAGAAAGCAGAAGCGTCTGCATCCCAGGAGGCGTTTTGATATGAATGCGGAATTTGTAAATCCTTTTATCACCGGCCTGCTCAACGTCCTGGAAACTATGGCGCAGACAACACTGAAGCCCGGCAAACCTAAACGAAAACAGTCTGAGATCGCCAAAGGTGATGTATCTGGCCTTATTGGTATGGTTGGGCCGCAGGTCAAGGGCTCACTGTCCATCTCTTTTGACGAAAACCTGGCATTGACCATTATGGAGCGTATGGTAGGCGAGCGTCCCGAAACCCTCGATAGCGAAGTGGGCGACATGGTGGGCGAAGTCACCAATATGATTTGTGGCAATGCGAAACGTGATCTGTCTGAACGTGGCTATGAATTCGGGATGGCAACACCAGTTGTTGTTACTGGAAAGCAACATACCATCAGCCATCAGGTAGACGGGCCTAAACTCATTATGCCCTTTCACAGCGATGAAGGGATGGCACATTTGGAAATTTGTTTTGACAAATAGTTATTGGCATAGCGAAACTATCACGCTAAAGCCGCGTTCTCGCGGCTTTCATCTCATTACCGATGAAATACATTCGGCATTACCTCAGGTCGCGGAGTTGCAAGTTGGGCTGTTACATCTATGGTTACAGCATACCAGCGCCGCGCTCACCATCAATGAAAATGCAGATCCTTCAGTAAGAACTGATCTGGAAGCCTGGTTTAATCATACTGTAGAAGAAGACACGCCTTACTTTACGCACACGTTTGAAGGTAGTGACGACATGCCTGCACATATTAAATCGAGTCTGTTGGGTTGCGAAGTGACTATCCCGGTCGCGGACGGCAGGCTTCAGCTAGGTACTTGGCAGGGTATCATCCTTGCTGAACATCGCAATCAGGGTGGATCGCGCCGGATTGTAGCGACTTTGCAAGGCAAAGCGTAACAGTAAGTAAAGGATTGTTTGTTACCATACCGGGTCTTCCTTGCCTGTTCTGGCACATTATGTGCAGTGCTGTTGGAATAGAAAAATACTCAACTTGTACAGGATGTGATTATGAAAAAAACATTTAGTTTAGCCGCCGTTGCGCTAGCAGTAATGTCAGCACCAGTCGCTGCTCAGGAATCTGCTAAACCATTTGACAGCTGGATTGGTTTGAACGGCATGTATTATAATGCTGAATCGGAAAAGCCAGCCAATGATTTTATGGATGATGGTGTAGGATTTGGTGGCGAATACGGGTGGCGGTTCGATGAGAACTGGGCAATTCGTGCAGAGCTGAATGCCTTAGATATTGATTACCTGCAAGTGCTTGGTCGCGATAGCAGTGTATCTGGAATATCCTATGGTGTGGATGCGGTTTATTTCGCCCCCAATGACTGGTGGTACCTGTTCGGTGGTTATAAGCGTCAGGATTTTGATCAAGAACATGATTTGGTTGATGTGGGTATTGGTAAGCATTGGGATTTAACCGATGATGTTAAGCTGACCACTGAAATCGCTGCTTACTATGATTGGGATGATGAATACACCGATTACAGTGCCAAAATAGGCGTGATGTTTCCATTAGGTGGCTCTCCTGCTAGTTCACAGCCAAGTCCTGCTCCTGCTACTCCGGTTAATAATGATTCCGATAACGACGGTGTCATGAATAATATGGATGATTGTCCGAATACACCATCTGGTGTTCAGGTGGACAACCGTGGATGCGAAGTCGTAGGTGACAGCGATAGCGATGGCGTTAGTGACAACAACGATATGTGTCCTGATACACCCATGAGTGACAAGGTCGATAATGACGGCTGTACTGTTTTTGAAGAAGAAGAAGTAACCCATACATTGCGGGTACTGTTCGCTTCAGAGAGCGCTGAAATCCGTGATCCACGGTCGCAGGATATTCAGGACTTTGTTGACTTCTTTAAGCGTTATGGAAAAACTGATGCTCTGATCGAAGGGCACGCATCAGAGCCTGGTCCGGCTGATTACAACATGGATCTTTCTGAACGCCGCGCAGAAGCGTTCAAAGATATGTTGGTTGAGGAATACGGTATTGATGCGTCACGTCTTGAAACTGAAGCATTTGGCGAAACACAATTACTGGATGAGTCAAATACTGCTGAAGCGCATCGCGTAAATCGTCGTATCCACATTCGGGTAACGGCAACGGTTGAAAAGCCTGAAGAACGTGAGTAATTTGTTCACAACACTATGAAAAAAGGTGCCTTTATGGCACCTTTTTTTTGCTAATAGTTATCACCCATGGGAGGACCGGCATAATTATCAAACCGGGAAAACTGACCTTGAAATGTCAGTCGACTGGTACCGATAGGACCGTTACGCTGCTTGCCGATGATAATCTCAGCAATCCCCTTCTCTTCACTATTCTCGTGATAGACCTCATCGCGATAAATAAACATAATTAAATCTGCATCCTGCTCGATTGAACCCGATTCTCGCAAGTCTGAGTTTACCGGCCGTTTGTCTGCGCGCTGCTCCAGACTACGATTAAGCTGTGATAGCGCTACTACAGGAACTTCCAGTTCTTTTGCCAAGGCCTTGAGTGAGCGGGAAATCTCGGCAATCTCCAGTGTTCGATTTTCGCTAAGGGAAGGAACCCTCATCAATTGCAGATAATCAATCATTATTAGTGACAAACCGCCATGCTCACGCGCCACCTTTCGAGCTCGACTGCGAACGTCCATAGGCGTCAGTCCCGACGAATCATCCACAAACAGACGATCTTTATCTTTTAGCATGGCCATTGTATTGGATATCCTTGCCCAGTCTTCGTCATCCAGTTGTGCCGTCCGAATCTTGGTTTGATCGACGCGACTAAGGGAGGCAAGCATCCGCATCATTATCTGCTCAGAAGGCATTTCCAGACTAAAAACCAATACCGGTTTTTCCTCTGCCATCATTGCATTTTCACATAAGTTCATCGCAAACGTGGTTTTGCCCATGGAAGGACGGGCTGCCACAATAATTAGGTCTGAAGGCTGTAGGCCACTGGTTTTTTTATCTAGGTCAGTAAATCCTGTAGTGACACCTGTGACTTCTTTATTTGTCTTAATCAGCGCTTCAAGGCGATCTATGGTTTTACCTAATACTGCGTCAACACCTTGCGGTCCTTCTGACTCTCCGGTTCGTTTCTCGGCAATCTCAAATACTTTGCTTTCGGCATAATCAAGTATATCGGCACTTTCACGGCCTTCCGGGTTATAACCAATTTCAGCAATATCATGTGCCACACCAATTAGCTCACGAGTGATAGCACGCTCACTGATGATTTTGGCGTAAGTAACCACGTTAGCTGAGCTCGGCGTATTTTTGGCAAGCTCACCCAGATAAGCAAATCCGCCCGCATCTTCAAGCTCGTCATGTTGCTCAAGTTCTTCTGAGACAGTGATAAGATCGACCGGTTCATTTCTGCCCAGCAGACGCAAAATAGCGCGAAAAATGATTTGGTGAGAGCGGTTATAAAAATCGGTTTCCCCAACCACCTCTGCCACTTTATCCCAGCTATCACGATCGATAAGCATACTGCCCAGTACAGACTGCTCCGCCTCGATACTGTGAGGCGGAATTTTAAGTTTTTCTATGTTCCGATCTTTTCCGGAGGAGACGACTTTCACTGACTATAAACCGCTTGAACATGGATAGAGATATTATGCGCTATTTTAGGCTGATAATAAATTTAAGTCGGTATCTCTATTTCATGTTAGCGCGATACTATTGAAATTAACCCAAATTTAAATGCAGAAAACCTTTCGTCAGGTCAGACAACCACGTATATTTCCCGACCGTTTCGATTTCCTGTGTATCCGTAAAATTTAGCCAATGAAATTGTGTATGAGTCGCCTGATTATCCTTATTGTTTTTTTGTTTAACACCTCCGTCTTATCAGCCTCTACGGTTCAGGACTATGCTGCGCAGCGTAAGCAGATACTTGAAAGCGCACCTGAAGAAAGGCGCGAGATCATCAAGCAACATAATTTCGATACCAATACCGTGCTAGGCAAATATTTTTACTTATCTACATTTTTGTATCTGGAGAACGACCCGACATTTTACGCATTGTCTGACGAAGAACTCGATACATTACGCCGTGATTATCCCGAGTATTATTATGAGCGCGAGGTGTTAATGGCATGGTTATCTGATGAGCCTCCTCAAAAAAAGTTTAAGCGCTTCAGAGCGGTGCAGGATGTCGCCAGAGAAAAAAGCTGGCCCCGGATTGAGGGATGGGCTACTTCGTTACTTGTCTTATCTTTGCAGGCTTCTGAATTACATTTCAATGCGATTCTTGAAATGAACAACTATACGCCTAGGGCCGCTCACGTAGAAACTATAGGCATGACCTACAGCTATTCACTCATGGCTATTTTTTATCAAATGTATGTCTCTCTATTCTCCCTTAACGATTATGAAGGTGCTTTAAAATTTTGTCTCAAGTATAAAAATTATTTACCTAACGATATCAGCGTTCAGATAGATGGTCTTAGCTGCGAGGTGGCTGTACTTATCAAATTAGAGCGGTTGGATGAGGCTTTTGTTAGACTAAAAGAAATGAGCCCTCTGGTGGAACAAACCGGCTTAGTAGAGTCGAGAATTTGGCTGCTACGCGACTCGGCCATCTATTACCGGGCTAAGGGCCGGCCTGACCTGACATTTATGTATGCTAAAGATGCACTGGACTTATATCACCAGACCGGTAAGTCGCTGGACCCTACTATATACGGACTTTATTCTTTACTTACGTTGAGTCAGATTGAACTAAAAAATGTCGAACTCGCAGAGTTTTATTTAAATAAAATGCTCCAGGCCCCCACCACCACGCTAACCTCGGGACCTCTGATTGATGCAGATATTTTTATTGCTAGTGCTCGGATATCTGAACTTAAAGGGGAGCAAAAAAAGGCGATGGACCAATATGAAAAAGCCATTAAGGCTTTGTCTCCTCAACCCGGCTCCAGCTTCAGCTTTCGCGAACTCAAGGAAGTAAATGACTCGATTAACGCCAGAGAACTTGAAATCGTAGAAAAAAAACTGGCCCTGCAAAGCCAGCAAGCTGAGCGAATTACACTGCTGGCCATTTTCAGTACATTCTGTGCGCTGATAGCCGGCTTATTTCTGTGGCGGCTCATTCGCCATAAGCGTGAACTGGAGAGCTTTTCCCGGTTGGATAACCTCACCAGAGTTTATAATCGCTGGTACGCCATCGATTTACTGAAAAAGCGACTAAACGCCATAAAACGGCAGGATGATAGGGTTTGTGTAGCACTTATTGATATCGACCACTTCAAGCGCTTCAATGACACATTTGGCCATCAAACCGGTGACGCGATCCTTACGCATTTCGCCAGACTTTGTAAATACCAGTTTCGCGATAACGATATTTTCGGCCGCTATGGCGGAGAAGAGTTTATTTTGATGCTCGATAAAATTTCGCTGGAAAACGCCAAGACAAAACTTCATGCTCTGAAACAATTGCTTGAGCGACAGGCGTTAAGTGAGTTTGGCGCTGATGGTACACTCCAGTTTTCTGCCGGTGTGATAGAGGTAAACAATAAAACGGATGTGGTTCAGGTGCTCTCGGCATGTGATAAATTACTTTACAGTGCCAAACATAATGGTCGTAATCAAAGCATCGGCGCAGTGTTTAATCCACAGAGTGATTCTCAGCCGGTTTAAGTCGCTATATTACGGCTGACTGAGTCTGTGGCACAGTTTTTTCCATTTTAAAGAAAACTCCATCCCAAACGGTGTAAGTATGTCCTGATGCAGATAATAATATCGTTTGTCCTGGCATTGGTGATTGACCATCACAGGAAACCGATATTGATTGTATGCTGTCATCATAAATATTCAAAGCCTTAAGCTCAGTATCATAGTGCTGCTTAAATTCCGCAGCCGATGTCTTAGTTTCTTCATAGTGGGCTGATGCACAAGATGTGCGTCCCAGTGTCAGATTTTCTGTACCATAGTGAAATGATTGCCCAAGCCAGGCATCAGCCTCTTCAGTAGATAAGGAGCTTTGGCCGGGAACGATCGCTTCGGTAATCACCCACGTGCCGGCAACAGCATCAGGCTCGCGCACTGCGCAGCTAACAGCACCGAGGAGCAACATGGCCGCCATGAGCGCTGCTTTAAAACGTGTTCCAGATAAAAATTGGTGTAGCGTAGGCCACATGAGCATTCTCCATACTTCTGCCGTACCCCGAGAATCTTGAGGTAGGGTCTTTCTTATCGAAGTGTTTAAGATAATTAATGCAACTTAAAGGCCACCCTGAGATTCTCTGGCGATATTTTACGTATTACTACAACTAGTACAACGGCTTGGTGACGCCGCTTCGACACTGTTTATCATTTATTCAGAATAATAGTTCCGTGAACGGTAGAAATTTCGACACTGGCATTGCCCTGTCCGGTCGTAAACTCAAGCCACTTGTTAGGCCCATATTTAGCGTTTGTTGCCTGCTGGTCGGTAAGGTGGTTTTCAATACTTCCCCCGGCATGGGCCTGGATATCGAATCGCGCGGAAACATCCGGCTGGAAACGTAATTTCACCTTGCCGCCCACTGAAGAAACATCGACATTGCCGTCGCTGGCCAGCCTGATATCGCCCTGTACGCTACCGTTCACTGTAACCACATCAAGTCCATTGATTTGGCCGGTTTTAAATTCCATTTTGCCATTCACCGATTCAATTCGAAGTCTGGGGCTGTTGGTCACTATGTCAATATCTCCATTTACCGTTATCAAACGCGCGGTATTACCCTCGCTATGGTCACCTTTGATATCTCCGTTGACTGTCTCGGCAGTCAACTCGCCCCTGACAGCTTTCATCGTAATATCGCCATTTACTGTTTCCAGTGTTACCCGACCTGAAAGCTGGTTTGCCTCAATATCACCATTGACTAAGTCGACCACTGTCTCATTGGTAATGTCTGACAGGGTGACACTGGCAGAAACGGCTGAATAATCCAGCTTGCTACTAACGGGCACAAAGATTGTCAAAGCGTCCCCCTCTTCTATATCGTAGTTTCTCCAGTTGTTATGCCGCCTCGGCGTATCCACATCAAAAGAGACCCCGGTACTGGTTTTTGCAAATTCAAAATCAGTCGTCTGGTCTGATAACTCTCCTGTAATTCGAACTGCTTTTCTATCCCAGGTTTTTATAACTGCCCGACCCTGTATATGCTCTATTTCTACATTTGGTGTAGCTGACGTTTCAATGGTTTCGTCAATTTTTTGTTTTGCCCAAGCTGGTCCGGAGACCGCCACTAATGTACTTAGCAAAAGGGCGCCAGGCCAAGACTGAATTACTGAATGTGTAAAAAAATGCATAGTACGGTCCTTTATTGTTTAAATCTTCTGCCATTTGGGTGCGTGCACACGTTCAATCAGTAAAAACTGCTGTTGATAAACGCTTTGCAGCATCCGAAGTAATGCGGTGTTATCGGGGTCTTCTTTCAGAGCGGTTTTGATTGCTTCAGCTGCTTCTTCAAGCTCTGTTAACTGCTCTTCCCAGTTGTTCGTCAGTGCAGGTGTGTCTTTTAAACTTACCAGTAGAGTCGTCTTATTTTGTTCGTGTTGCTGACTGAGCGCCTGGACCAGCGCCTCGCCGTTCAGTGCTACATCATTTTGGGTATGCCACAGTGGCTGTAAAACCCAGCCCAGCCCGACAGCAACTATAAGCGCGGCGGCGCTTGCTAACCATCTTTGTGGTTTACTGAACGCAGAATGCGGCTTCTCGGCATGCAGCGCTAAATCAATACCCGGCCAAAGATCGTTTTCCGGCTGGCGCTCGGTTGGCAACGCGTCCAGTTTCTGTTTCAGATACTGTTCAAATGGCTTCATCGTCATACCCCATCCATACCTTCAAAAGCTGCTTTGCCCGGTGAAATTGCGCTTTACTGGTACCGGCAGCCATCTTCATCATCTGGCCAATTTCCTCGTGCCGATAACCTTCAATAGCGTGTAAAACAAACACGACTCTGGCGCGCTCTGGCAGCCTTAAAATCAAGGCTTCCAAATCTATCTCCGATGTGCAGCGCGGCGAAACATCTTGCATCGCCGCACTCTCCTCGAAATTGACCATTCGCCTAAACCAGCTTTTTTGTTTTCGCATATAACTTAGAGTGATGTTTGCCGTGACACTGTGTAACCACGTGCTGAATTTGCTTTGCCCCGAAAAGTTGTTCAATTTTTGCCACAGCTGTATGAAAACTTCCTGGGTGGCATCTTCTGCCATACCACGATCAGCGGTCAGCCGATAGCAAAGTGCAAAGACTTTACCTGTGTGCAGGCGATATAACTGCCGATAGGCTTGCTTATCTCCTCTCTGTGCAGCTTCTATAATTTGTCTCTCTGTATGAGGTGTTGGCGTTATCTGCGCGTCGTTGATAGCCGCCTTGCACATTTCCATGTCATCTCGCTCTGCCGGTTAACTCATTAAACAACGATTTAAAAGATTAGTTGCGATAGGTTGGCCGAAGGTTTAAATGTGAATATTTTTTTTCTGCTTAAATAACGCATAATGAGCAATATCAGACAAACAGGACAGCCAGGATGAATATTTACGCACTTTACGCAGCAAAGCCACAGCCTTTTGGTCCCAGAGGATCACCAAGTTCAATAATCAAGACGCCGGTGCCTCAACTAACGGTGCATACAAGCGGCAGTCTTGAAGATGAGCAAGGCAATAAAAAGCTGCACGGGGGATCAGAAAAAGTGCTCCACCAATACAGTTTTGAAGGCTACCAAGCGTTATCGCAAGCTTATCCTGACACAAACTTTGAGCCAGGCACCATTGGAGAAAACCTGCTGATAAAGGGAATGCACGATGAAAATGTTTGTATAGGCGACATTTATCGCATGGGCAAGATTACCGTGCAGGTGTCAGCGCCGCGGGCCCCCTGTAACAAGATATCTCATCGCTTTGGGATAAAGAATTTAGACAGATTTGTCGGTCAAAAAGGCATAACCGGCTGGTATTTTCGTGTTCTGGAACCTGGTCCGCTGGTACAGCATGATGATGTCACACTGCTTGAACGTGTTGAAGAGACTGTCACTATTAGTGGGTTGATGCGTTGTTTGTATACCGAGCAGGGAAAGCAGGAAGCTGCTCGCTATGCGCAACTATCGGTACTTGATGATGAGTGGCGAAATAAATGTATAAAACATGCGCGCTGACACAAACAAAAAAGCCGCAGAAAACTGCGGCTTTTATTTATAAGCGTGTGTCGGTGCTTACGCTTCAGCGATGATAACAACTTTAACTGTTGTTGCGACATCAGAGTGCAGTTGCACATCAATGTCATATTCGCCGGTATCACGTAATGTACCGGTAGGCAGACGAACTTCTGATTTGGTAACTTCCACGCCAGCTGCAGTAATTGCTTCGGCGATATCTCGTGTACCTACAGAACCGAAAAGTTTACCTTCATCACCAGCAGGTGCTGCGATGGTAACTTCTTCCAGCGCGTCCAGTTTTTCAGCGCGAGCCTGTGCGTTAGCCAAATCTTCTGCGATTTTCGCTTCCAGCTCAGCACGACGTGCTTCAAACTTTTCTACATTGTCTTTAGTTGCAGGAACTGCTTTACCCTGAGGGAAAAGGAAGTTACGTGCAAAACCAGACTTAACATTAACTTTGTCGCCCAGACCACCAAGGTTGGCGATTTTATCCAGTAGGATGACATCCATCTTAGCTACCCCTTATTTCGCCAAATTACTTGTGAGAATCAGTGTACGGAAGCAGTGCAAGAAAACGTGCACGCTTTATTGCTGAAGACAGCTGACGCTGATACTTCGCGCTTGTACCTGTGATACGGCTAGGGACGATCTTACCGCTTTCTGTGATGTAGTTCTTCAGCGTAGCGATATCTTTATAATCGATTTCAGTTACACCTTCTGCTGTAAAACGGCAGAACTTACGACGTCTGAAAAAACGAGCCATGGTTATACTCCTTACGCGTTATCTTCGGTGGTTTCTGTATTCTTATCTGTACGCTCTGTACGAGGTGCAGAATCTTCGCGACGCTCACGACGTGGCTCTTCTTTCATCATAGGAGAAGGCTCAGTCACAGCGTTCTTAGTGCGCATAACCAGATTTCGCAGGATAACATCGTTGAAGCGGAACGCATTTTCCAGTTCTTCAACAGCTTCAGCAGTTGCTTCTGCGTTGACCAGAACATAGTGGGCTTTGTGCAGCTTCTCGATTGGGTAAGCCAGTTGACGACGACCCCAGTCTTCCATACGGTGAATCTGACCACCGTCTTGCTTAAGGATTGTGGTATAACGCTCGATCATACCAGGTACTTGTTCACTCTGATCTGGGTGAACCATAAAAACGATTTCGTAATGACGCATTATTGCTCCTTACGGTTGTAGCCTCGTCAGTACAGCCAGCTGTTGGAGGCAAGGAACTAGTTGGTTTAGCTGTAAGGGCGCGCAGTATACAGATTCTGAACACCCTGCACAAGCACTAATCAGCCCTGATAGTTTAATGGGCAGCGAAATGACCGGCGGCTACCAGCACCGCGACGCCAGCCAAAGCGGCAAACGACCAGAACACAGTACCTCTATTGGCCCGCTCACCCAGCACCCAGGCCACTGCCAGTGACATTACGGCCGACGTCGCAATGAGCGTTTGCACCACACCAGCCTTAGCATTGGCAAATGCCACCATTTGTAAGTACAGCGCTGCCGCTGTGCCCAGAATGGTGGCCATGGCAAAGGTTTTCCACATTTGCAGTGGTTTGTCACTTTTGGGCAGCCATGATTTACGCAATACCACCATCAAGACCACAATAATAGCCAGGCCACCCACAAGGCGCACCAGGCTGGCATTAAACGCATCTATGGTGTAGCTGGTCAGTATGTCACGGCTGATCACCGCACCCACCGCCTGACAAAGTGCTGCTGCAGCCGCGAACAGGTAGCCCGATGGCGCAAACAAATGAAGCTCCGCACGACGCTTTACCTTGACCACCATATCTACACTTATCAACACCAGCGCAATTCCCAACCACTGTTGCCATGTCAGCCATTCAGCTATCCACGCCATTGCCAGTAAAGCGGTGAAGATGGGCGCCAGGGTTTCTGTGATGAGCACCGACTGGGTATCACCAATTCTATTAAGAGCCTGAAAGAAACAGGTATCGCCAATACCGATACCAACAATACCGCTAAATAGCAGCCATGCGTACGCGCTGACAGGTAACGTAACCGGCGGTAGAAATAGTTGAGTTACTGTTACCAACAGCACAATTGCAACAACGCCCTTCCAGAGGTTCAGCGACAGCGGCGAAAATGATGCGCCCAGTACCCTGAACATTCTTGCTGCAATCGCCCAGCACAATGCAACGGTTAGCGCTGCAATTTCACCTACCATACCTTAAGACTCTCCGGCAAAAAGCCGCTAGCCTACCAGATAGAACAACGACCAAGAAGCAAACTTTCCCGCGGATACAAAAAACCCGCGAAGGTTCATACCACAGTCGCCGGATGAGGTATTTACTGACAATTAGCTAACAGGCTTACCTTCTATTGCGCCATTATCACTGAGGCTGGTTTTGATGACATAGCTTTTTCGGCCTTTACGGACCCTCCGCTTACGACCATTGCACAACCCGCCGAAGAATTCGGCCGTACTGCGGTGTCACTATTGGTAGATGTTCTTAATGGCAAAATAAAAAAAAGCACCTCGCGTTATTATGCCCTATGAGCTTGTTATACGAAGTAGTACCGGCCCGGCCCCCTATGAGACCTCGATATTCAGGAGAAACTTATGAGTAACCAGATTTCCGCCCTCACGCGCCGACGCTTTTTAAAGCTAAGCTCTGCAGCTGCTGCCTTGACCGCAATGCCACTATCACTCAGCTTCGCCGCTGCGACAAAGGCTCAGGCAGGATTACAGCTCTACACATTACGTGAGTGGATGACGGTTAGCGTACCTGGCACATTAAAGTTGGTGGCCGGCGTGGGTTATAAAGAGGTCGAGTTTGCTGGTTATTTTGGCCATTCAGCAAAAACGATAAGCACACTGCTAAAAGAAGAAGGTATAAGTGCCCCTTCTGCGCATATGCCACTGACCGACTTTCAAAAAAGTGTTAATCAGGTTATCGATACTGCCAAACAGTTGGGGCATAAGTATGTTGTCATCCCCTATCTGACACCCGAGCAGCGCGGCCCATCTATTGATGTATATAAACAGCTCGCGGAAAATATGCAGCGTTGGGGAGAAGCCTGCAGGAAAGAAAATATTACTCTGGCCTACCACAATCACGACTTTGAATTTAACAAAACCGATGGTGAGATTCCTTTCGATGTGCTGCTCAATAATACTGATGCCAACAATGTCAGTTTTGAGCTGGACCTATACTGGGTTGTGAAGGCGCGGCATGACCCGCTAACTCTGTTTAAGCAACATCCCGGTCGTTTTAAACTCTTTCATGTAAAAGACATGGATAAGCAAGGCAACTTCGCTGACGTAGGAACCGGCATCATCGACTTTGCAGAAATTTTTGATCATGCTCAACAGGCTGGTGTAGAACATCAGTTTGTAGAACGCGACCAAACACAGGATAAACTTGCCACCATTACTCAGGGCTATCAGGCGTTAGAAAAGATCCTCCGTCGCTAACGCGGACTATCAGCCTCGTTTTTTGCTGACTAACCGCTCAGATGCCAGTACACTGAGCCAGTATTTTTACTGCCTGCACGAATTATGGAGTACGCGCTATGGTGGAATTACTGGCTACACTGACCCGGGCGCTATCGCCCTACTTTTCCGAAATGAGCCTGATGCTGGTTGCCACACTACTTGTGGTATTTGGCGATCTGATAAACGGCTACGTCAAGCATATACTCAGCCCTTGTCATTTTATCATCAGGGTGAGTCTGTTTGTGGTTCTGTGTGCTTTTGGTTATGGCGCCATGACATTATATGGTGCGCCATTGGTCCTGCACCTGATTAAGTTTTTCCCGGGCTATTTACAGGGTCTGGTATTCCTTAGCGCATTTATTGCCATTGGTATTTTTGCAGAGCGCAGGCGATATATTTAAGCAGATATAAAAAAAGCTCCCGAAGGAGCTTTTTTTTAGTTAAAGATCCGGCTATTTATCTTTTTTAAGATAATCCCGAATTACATAGTGCAAAATGCCGCCATGTTCGAAGTAGGTAAATTCATTGGCAGTGTCAATACGCACATCAGCCATAAACTCTGTTACTTCTCCAGAATCGCTCATCATTGTGACCTGAACTTCCTTGGTGTCCCGAGACACCTCAGAGATAGAGAACGTTTCATCACCACTGATGCCGATTGAGCTGGCGCTCTCACCCTCTTTAAACTGCAAAGGCAGGATGCCCATACCAATCAGATTAGACCGGTGAATTCGTTCATAACTCTCTGCTATAACCGCTTTCACACCCAGTAAGGCAGGACCTTTTGCCGCCCAGTCACGGCTTGAACCTGTTCCATACTCTTTGCCACCCACAACAATCGCAGGAACTTTCTCATCACGGTATTTCATTGCGGCATCAAAGATGGATGTTTCTTCACCACTTGGATAATGTGTTGTTGCACTTCCCGTGGTGCCAGGTGCAAGCTGATTTTTCAACCTTACATTGGCAAATGTACCGCGCATCATTACTTCGTGATTACCCCGGCGTGATCCATATGAGTTAAAGTCTTTAGGCTCTACACCATTTTCCTGCAGATACTTGCCTGCCGGACTATCAGCCGCAATTGCCCCTGCTGGCGAGATATGGTCAGTGGTGATAGAATCGCCCACTTTGACCAGACAACGCGCATCGCGAATTGCACTCAATGCTTCTGGCTCTTTCTCCATGTTTTCGAAGAAAGGAGGCTGTTTGATGTAGGTCGACTCAGGCCAGTCGTAGACAGAGGTAGACGATACATCCAGGTTATTCCAGATATCGTTACCCTTAAATACATCTGCATACTTTTGCTTGAACAGCTCGCCAGAGACAAATTCTTTGACCATTGACTGAATTTCTTCATTGTCCGGCCAAATGTCTTTCAGATATACCGGCTTGCCATCTTTGCTTTTCCCGATTGGCTCTTTGGTAATATCCACTTTCATATTGCCGGCCAACGCATATGCGACTACCAGCGGAGGTGACGCCAGGTAGTTAGCCGCCACATCAGGGTGAATACGGCCTTCAAAGTTACGGTTACCAGATAGCACCGAGGTAACGGTAAGTTTTGCATCGCTTACTGCTCGGTGGATTTCATCGGGCAACGGACCAGAGTTACCAATACAGGTCGTACAACCATAGCCAACCAGATTGAAGCCCAGTTTACGTAACGGGTCCATCAATCCGGCATCTTCCAGATATTGTGTCACTACCTGTGAACCAGGTGCTAAGGATGTTTTTACCCATGGTTTACTGACCAAGCCAAGCTCAACCGCTTTTTTGGCCACCAGACCAGCACCGATGAGTACTGAAGGATTGGAGGTATTGGTGCAGCTGGTAATCGCAGCAATAACGATCGCGCCATCTTGCAGATTAAATTTGCTGCCCTTAAAATCGACGTAAGATTCATGTCCCTCGTCCACTTCAGACATATCCCCGCCTTCAGCGACAAATTTAGCATCTTCTTCATCGACGACTTCTACGTCTATTTGCTGAGCATGCCACTCTGTAAATGCGCTGGCCGCTTTATCCAGTGGAATACGATCCTGTGGCCGTTTAGGGCCAGCCAGAGAAGGTACTACGTCTTCAAGATTAAGCTCTAATGTTTCATGATACTCAGCGTCTTTCATTGTATCATCGTGCCACAGCGACGCGCTCTTCGCGTACTGTTCAACCAGATCAATTTGCTGTTGATCACGGCCGGTAAGAGCCAGATATTCAAGGGCGACTTTGTCGATGGGGAAAATGCCACATGTAGCGCCATATTCCGGCGCCATATTGGAAATAGTGGCCCGATCGGCAGTAGTCAGATATTTTAGTCCCGGCCCATAAAATTCTACGAATTTGCCAACTACACCATGGTTACGCAATTGCTCCGTGATAGTCAGTACCATGTCCGTTGCGGTTATACCTGGCGGCAGTTTGCCGGAAAGACGGAAACCTACAACACGCGGTGCCAGCATCGTAACCGGCTGTCCTAACATAGCAGCTTCTGCTTCTATGCCACCGACACCCCAGCCAAGGATACCAAGACCGTTGATCATCGTGGTGTGCGAGTCTGTGCCTACCAGCGTATCAGGGTAAACCATAGTTTCCCCATCTTGCTCCTTAGTAAACGCACAACGCGCCAGATACTCGAGGTTTACCTGGTGCACAATTCCACGCCCGGGAGGCACCACTTTGAAATTATCGAAGGAGCTTTGTCCCCACTTGAGAAACTGATAACGTTCTTTGTTACGTTCAATTTCTACATCAGTATTTTTCTCGTAGGAGTCTTCCTCACCAAAATAGTCCACCATGACCGAGTGGTCGATAACCAATTCAACGGGGTTAAGCGGGTTAATCGCCTGCGCGTCGCCGCCCAGACTGTTTACAGCATCACGCATCGCGGCCAAATCAACAATGGCTGGCACGCCGGTAAAGTCCTGGAGAATAACCCGGGCAGGCACAAACGATATCTCCTGCTGCCCCTCATCCTGGGTGTCCCATTTCGCAATTTTTTCGATATCTTCGCTGCTTACAAAATCTTCCTGCTCGTGGCGGATTAAATTTTCCAGTAAAATTTTGATACAAAAAGGCAGGCGGGATAAATCATACTGCTCGCTGATTTTGTCAAAGCTTATCGACTTATACGTCTTATCATTGACGTTAACCTGTGCAAATGACTGATATTTCACGCGTTCACCATCCTATAGTTGCTGCCTGCTTGACAGGGCATTACCAGCCCGACACAGACAATTTACGGTTGATTGTACTGCCTTGATACGAAAAAAAGCCTGCAAAAAGTTCATCCTTAAAGGGAAACTTAAGAATTGAAAGGCTAGAGGGTGGTTGCGCTGTAGCAGCAAGAGGCCGACTTGTTCTCTTTGTTTTTCTGCAGCAAGGTTGAGTGACGCTATTCCGCAGATCCGGAAACCATGCTCTCAAAAAATCCTGTTAATAGATTCAGCGGGTAAGATTGGTGAAATTGTCGGCTTGTTTCAGGCTCGGGGACCAACTGCAGATGTATAATTATTAGGGTTTCAGTGAACTTTAGAATAAGCCGTCATCAACCGTATAAATTGCTTGGCGCTAAGATGATAAATTGTTCTGGCATCTGATGACTCACCAGTAGAAAACGAGCGCTCGTCTCGTCTATAGCTTTTTTTAACAGTAAACTAACATGCTCCAACACTCAGCCAGAAAAGCATCAGTCTGTTGTTAATACGATCTATCTATCAGGCCTTTTTAAAGTGCTGTTATCCACAGCTTCGCTGCTCTTCTCATTTTATAACTCTACCGTGTCGCTATTAAATTTTTATCAGTCACTTATTTTCAGGCAACAGCGATAAAAATCTGCGCAAAAAAGTGATTGCGCAAGGCATTTATAGGAGGATGTGGTAGTAATAGGGATACACCTGTCTAATTTAACTCGTGTAGCAGTTGCTGACATTTTACATAAACACCATTGGTCCATCCGAAGCCTAACTGAACTTCATATTCACCGCCACCAGCGGGCACGCCAGTATCCTCAACATTATATTTTTCCAAAATAGAATGGTGATGTGAAAAATATGCATCAACACAGTTTACCCATCGTTGCGCGATATCTCTTGCCTGGTTGGTATATTGATAGTTAAGTAGCCCTTTAATCGCAAACCATTGAAGCGGTGCCCAGCCATTCGGTGCATCCCACTGCTGCTGCGTTTTATTTAAGGTCGTTACCAGACCGCCAGGGGCGATAAAGCTTGATAAGGTAGAAGCCACGGCATTAGACTGAGCTTTTGAGGCCATACCAGTAAACATCGGTACAGTAGCCGCCAACGACGCGATGCGGGTTCGCGCATTATCGGCCAGACACCAGTCGTAATAAAAACCATCAGACTTACTCCACAGGTAGTGATTTATAGCTTGCTGACGCTTTTCCGCGGCCTGACGATACATCGCTGCTTTATTACCTGTATCAGTGGTATATTTAGCCAAAGTAAGTTCGACATGGTAAAGCAAGGCGTTTAAGTCAATAGGGACTATCTGTGTAGTGCGCACGGTAGTCAGCATCTGAGGATCTGCCAGCCAGCGCGAGCTAAAATCCCAACCGGATTCACACGCAGCTCGCAAATCACGAAAAAACTGTTTTTTATCGGTCACCTGTTGGGCCGCTTCAATGTCTTCTTTATAGGATTCCGGACGTGGCGTGGTATTTTCGTCGTAATACCTGTTGAGTATGCTCCCATCGGGCATTGCTACAACCCGGCGGTATGATTCCCCCTCACCGAGCGTTTTTGCTCCCACCATCCAAAATTCATATTCGCGCTCAATTCCTGCAAGACAGCGCTTCGCGAGTTCTTCACTTAGCGACTCCGGCTCAAGTAATTCAAACATTAACGCCAATATTGGGGGTTGACTTCGTCCCAGATAATAGGACCGGTTCCCATTGGGGATACTGCCTACTTGTTCCTGTATCGCAAGAAAGTTTTTCAGCATCGAAACGACGATGCCCCGGTGGCCGTCATGCATGAGCCCCAAAGCTGTGAAATAACTATCCCAATAATAAATTTCTCTGAACCTCCCGCCAGGAACGATGTATGGGTGAGGCAGTGGAATCAGACTTGAATTATCAGCAATGTCAGGTCGCTGGCCTAAAACCTTCCACATGTGTTCGATGTATTCTCCGGTGCGATTAAACTTTTGCCTGCTAGTAAGCGACACTGGCGGGGGCAGATTGAAATGCTCATGTACGAACTTGCGCAAGCAAAACGTTGGTTGCTCCCGCAGTTTAGGATAAGCCTCAAGTGCTGCTTGCCAACTTTCAACAGGTATCGCATCGGCGAACGTTTTGCTATCCGAAAATAAGCCCGCCATCTGCACATCATGAAATAATTCACTCTCAAAAAAGGCCAATGTATGTTGCCAGCCTGCCACCTGGTTATGATTCATGCTCTCACCTCCTGCGCCCTTACAGACGACCTGGAAAATCGCTTAAACAGGTACAGTGTGACTAATAGCCCTGTAATGGGTACAAGTGATAAAGCAAAGGCCTTCTGACCGCCCATTGAATCAAAAATTAAACCGGTAATTATGGACCCCGTGGTGCCCCCCAAAGCTGAAAATACGACGATAAGACCGGTCATCGGAGCTTGTTGAACCTTCGGTAAGGCACTTAACATTACTGAGTTAATAACCGGATAAATGGGCGCCATCATCAGTCCGATTAGAGGCACTAAATAAGCTGCTATTGGAGCGTCTGCAAGGTCTTGCACACTGCCCTCTGTAATTCGCTCGGCCAGAGGCAGACTTAGCGTCATGAGCAACGCCATACCCACCAGACATACGTTAATAAAAGGATACCAATTTACCTTTTGTAATATGGCACCTGCCGTGAGCCGACCAACTGCCAATGACACTGCGAATAAGCTGGTAATTTGAATACTGATATCTACCGGTAACCCAAGCACTTCACGATTAAATGTTGGCAGCCAACTGCCAATGCCTTGCTCTATTAGTACATACAGAAAAATTGAAAAAATAAAAATTAAGACAAGGGGTTGATATGCCAGTCTGATCATGGCCATAAAAGACTGTAACGGCGTTTCTCCATCGGTATTTTTCTGCGGAGGGCTAATAGGCGCCCAGGCGACTATTAGCATTACCACTGCAGACATAGCGGCTAGCAAATAATAAACATTCAGCCAGCTTGGATCTGCGCTGTTCTCGGGATCAATGAAAGCGCTGAAAATCCAGTAGCCGGACAGTACTCCCAGCATAAATATACCTTCTACCGTGTTCATCAGCGATGAATGCTGACGGGTATCGCTCGACAACTGGCCAATGATCGCGTAGACCGCTACTTTCACCAACGCAAACGCCGTACCTACCACGGCAAACAATAATTTAAATACCCAGAATTGAGAGATTGCGGGTGTCAAGATGCAGCCAAGCACTACCATCATTAGGCCTGCTAACAGCGCTATTTTGTATCCGACACGAGGAATGAAGGAGGCCACCAGGAACGAAACCGCCGCGATAGAAAGATCCTTGAATCCCTCCAAAGTACTGGCATCGGGTTTTGACACCCCGAAGCTGTTTATGGATTGAAGGATTACCGTCCCTACGCTGTTTAGCAAAATAGCAAAAATAAAATAACTCGCTGCGATGGCGGTAATGATTAACAACCGAGGCATGTGTAAACACCTTGTTAACTGTAGTGGTGGGAGTCTAGCTCGCAGCAAGTTAAAATGCAATCGTTTGCATTTATGTATTATAGACGTGATGATCGCCTGATCACCAGTGAGATATCTATGTAATCTGATGTCGCAGGCTTACCGTTAAGCTGGTCTATCAATTTTGCTACCATAAGCTGAGCGGCTTGGGCAGTATCCTGCCTGATAGTGGTGATTGAAGGGTGCATCAATTCAGCCAGGGGGATGTCATCATAGCCGACAATGCTGACGTCAGCGGGAATATTTATATAACGCTCTTTAAGTGCTTTTAACGCGCCTAGCGCCAGCATATCGCTGCTGCACACGATGCCGTCGAAATTCAGGCCATGTTGCCGGATCCAGGTATTGATACTATTATAAGCTGCGGTTGAAGTAATATCGATGCCGAGGGTTAAGGCTTCATCGCAAGGTAAATCGGCGACCTTGTGAGCTTCCACGTATCCCGTATGGCGTTCACGCATTTCTGCATGGTCAGGGTCGCCTAAAAACATTATCCTTTGACAGCCCTTCTCTATCAGATGCTGTGTAGCCAGAAACCCTCCCTGACGATTATTCCCCCCCACTATCGGGTAAAGTGTACCGCTTGAGGGATCCCCCCAGACCACTAGTGGCACGCTCGCTGCCGCAGCGCGGTCAATTTTCACACTCGTTTTACCCTGACCCACCACTATCAAACCATCGGCGCGCTGACTATTGATGAAATAATTTGTCCAATCGTCACGGGCCATGAATGAATTCGAAAGCAGAAGCTCATAGCCTCGAGCATTCAGAGCCTTGTTCAACTCACCCACAATCTTTAGCAAAAAGGGATCCGTTATACTCTGTTCTGTGTCATCCATGAGATTAAGTATAACCGCGATTACGTGCGTCTTTTGAGTGCGCAGGCGGCTCGCAGCGGCATTCACACTAAAATTATGTTCGCGGGCGAGAGCCTGAACCTTATCACGGGTTTCCTGCTTTATAAGCGGGCTGTCTTTTAATGCTCTTGAGGCGGTCGAAGCTGACACGCCCGCGATACGTGCCAGTCCGGTAAGCGTAAGTTTTGATTCTTTTTTCAAAGCGCTGCAGAGTCCAGAAGTGATGATAGTAATATCAATTTAAATTAATTGGTACCTACCGTAAGCGCATCTTGCATTCAAGTCCAGTAACGGCGGCGCGTCTTAAATAGAACCATCAACTTATCACTCTTTTTGCAAACGATTGCATTTATCCGTTGCAATCGTTTGCAAAAAGATCTAGTTTGTTACAAAACGCGGCGAATCTTGACAAGCTATTAACAAAGGTCGCCACCTAATTAACAAACTCATGCTAAATATTCAGGAGCACTCAATGGATAAGCGGTTCTCAACAGGTTTACTCGCTAGTGCGGTCTCCATAGCACTATCTAGTCCGGTTGCACTGGCGCAAGCGCAGGCAACTAAAGAAAACACCGAAGTCATCGTAGTTAGCGGCACTCCCGGAGGTGCGGGGATCCGTAAAATCGATGCTAGCTTCGCGGTTACCAATATAGATGCCAGCGACATTGAACGGCTTGCTCCCAAATCAACAGCCGACCTTTTCAAAGCTATTCCGGGCGTCTGGGTTGAAAGTTCCGGTGGTGAATCTGGTGCTAACGTTTTTGTTCGTGGTTTTCCCGGTGGGGGTGATGCCCCCTTTCTTACCATCGCGCTTGAGGGTTCACCAATATATCCAGCTCCAACATTATCTTTTTTAGAAAACTCACAGCTTTTCCGTATCGATGAAACCATTGAAATGGTTGAAGGCCTGCGCGGCGGACCTAACCCTGTGGTAAGCAACGGACAGCCAGGTTTAACAACTAACTTTAGATTGAAACGGGGCGGTGAGTCCTCGGAAGCTATGGCAAAATATACCGTCTCTGATTATGGCCTGAATCGTGTTGATGTCGTTGCAAGCGGATCACTTGCTGATGACTTTTATTATATGATGGGTGGCTATATCAAGAGCTCTGAAGGGATCAGAGACGCCGGCTTTAATTCAGAACAGGGGAATCAGTTCACGGTTAATCTAACGAAAGTATTTGATAAAGGAGAGCTGAATTTATATACCCGTCAAACGGACGATCGTGGTACATGGTATCTGCCCACGCCCCTTGATGTAGATGGTATAGATGCAAATTATACACAAATAGGTCCTCTGAATAGACAAGCTACTATTACATACGGCTCGGACAATACGACCGAGACTTTTGATTTTGGTGATGGGCGAGGATGGGATGGCCATGTGAGTGGCGGAAGTCTTAAAATAGATTTATCCAATGACTGGTTCCTCATCGACCGCTTTAACCTGACAAAAGGAAAAGCAAACACCTTTGGTCTTGTACCTAATGGTCCTGCGGTGACAGTTTCAGCGGTTGCAGACAATGGAGAATCAGCAGTTGGAACGGTGACGGGAACAACTTATTCAGGCGATACGCCTATTCAACAAATAGGTCGCTGGGTTGTTCTAAAAGATATTGAAGCATTTACCAACGACTTAGCGATTTCCAAAAGTTGGGAAGATATTGATGTCTCATTTGGTATTTATAGTGCCTCTACAAAGTCAGAGGACTGGTGGAGTATTGGTAATACGGCCTACCATGTGCTGGAACCAGGCGGCGAGTTGCTCGATGGTATTGAATGTAACAATAACGCTGAAGGCTGCGGTTTCAACTACGATATTAACTCAGTAGGGGATGCCAGTACCTTTGCATTCTATGCAACCAGTAAATGGTACGCAACCACAGATTTGAGCATTGATTTAGGCTTGCGTCGAGAAAATCACGAAGTCAATTATTCAGTAGATGAAGGCTTGGATGGCACAATTACCAAAGCGCTAGAGTATGATGAAACCAAAATGTCTTGGACGCTTGGTGCCAATTATGCGTTAGACGATACAAGTGGTGTGTTCCTTCGCACAAACCGTGGTTATAAAATGCCCTACTTCGATGATTTTCGTGACAACTGGGGAGCATATACCGGTGGAAACGATCTGATCCAGAAAGTCACGCAAGCCGAGCTTGGTTACAAATTCATGAACGACAGTGTTCAGTTTTTCGCTACCGCCTTTGTTAATGAAGTCGAAGGGGATACATTTGTTCGCCGCCCTGGTGCCCCCGCAGAAATTTTGACTAATGAAGCTTACGGTATAGAACTGGATGGTAGCTACTACCACCATTCTGGCTTTTCTGTGGATTTAAACGCCACCTTCCAGGAAACTGAAATTACTGCCAGCGCGACGAATGAGGGTAATGAAGCCCAACGTCAGCCTGGTTGGCAAGTTCGGGTGACGCCAAGCTACGGCTTCGACCTGAGCGATAATGTTTACGGTTCGATATACGCGACGTTGTCAGCTGTAGATGATCGCTTCGGAAATAATGAAAATACAGTGGTTCTTGAGGGATACGAGAAGGTCGATGTTGGTGTTATGGTAAATCCCACCGACAACCTCCAGGTACAATTGTCAGTAGATAATCTTACCGATGAATTAGGCATTACCGAGGGCGACCCCCGTAATCCCGAGGCGCCGAACGGCCGCTATATAATGCCGCGATCCGTGCGACTTAGTCTGTCTTATCAGTGGTTCTAAGCGATTATCTCCCAAGTAAAGAGAGTTAGTTGGCTCTCTTTTTTTTCGACTGCTTTCCTGCATTTCATCGAATATTACAAGACAATAACCTATCCACAAATCAGCTTCGCTAACAGCGCAATCTGCATGAAAAGCCCGCATAATACGTAGTGCCAATCAGTTAAGCTGACTGGCATTTTTCTTTTTACGATATTTCTGAGGCTTTCCCTTCACTACTCGAGGGTAGCTTCTTTTCGGTTTCTTGTTGGGTAATTCCAGCATTCGTAGCGTTTCTAACAGGTATTTGTAATGCTCTGGTAGCTTACTGGGACTCCGTATTGTGGTAGAGATGAAGAAGGTCACGACCTGTCTCATGCACAGACTAAAGCTTAATCTTGAAGGGGCAACGTCCGGAGTAGACTTCACTGCATCCAACATAGCCATGCGCACGAGATTTTATGCCAGCAATAGGCCCCACAACTCCTGCCTGACCATTTCAGGTTTCTTGCTGCGCAGTGTGAGCCTGGCTTGATGTAAGCCCTGCTTCATCTCCCTGAAGCCCACTTCAATCTCCCAGCGCTGGGTGTACACGTCAACCACCTCATCGTAAGGATAACGCAGCGTGTCTGTCGTAGAGCTTAATACCCGGTAGGCTTTCCCATCCAACTGGTAACGGGTCAGGCGGGCTTCTATCACTTCAGGGAGGTCATCGAACTTTTTTCTGGCTTGAGGCGTGCTTTTTAAAACAACCACGGCATCATTCTCGTCGAGCTGGTGTTTGATGGTGTATTGTAAATCTTTACGTGCAGGCAGCATCCAGTGTGTCTGCTCGCCTTTTTGCCGCCACTGATGCAGCAGGCCTAATGAATAGTATCCTTTATCAAACAAGGTAAGCGAGTTATCCGGCACTGATGATAACAGCCTCTGGGCAAGCGTCATTTCTCCCACGCTGCGGCTGTCGAACTCACTGGCAAGTAGCATGTGGCTGGAAGTTTCCATCAGGCTGCACATCCTAATCAGGGGGTAGGCAGCATCGCCGTGGTTATTACGCTCGCACCCAAACTCGGCCAGGTTCTCCTGTGTGTCCTGAGCTCGAAACATAACCCCATCCACAGCCAGTAAGTTCAGTCCACACCACTGCTCGAAGGCCTCTTGCTGAAAAGTGCGTTGCGCCAACATATGAAAGACACGACCTACCGCTTCATCTCCAAGTCGCTGACGCGCCTGCACCAATGCACTGGGTGCAACCAGCTTATTTTTACCGGGTAATGAAATATCCAGTTTGCTAGCAATGTTCCATACTGGCTCGTTGCGGAACAAGCTCATACCAATGACAGACCACATCACGGCTTCAAGGGGCAGTCGTCTGCGCCGCACCGTTGCAATACCTGAATATTCAAACGCCTGTTCCAATATCTCAGGGTCTAAAAACGACTTACACTTGTCGACAGAGTTAAGTTCGTCAGCAGCAGTAAAGGTGTCATCAAGAAGGCTGTGAAGAGGCATAAAAAAATCCGATATCAGGAACTGATATCGGATTTTTAACCCTTCAAAAGTCCGGTCAACCGATCATTAAATTCTTAACTGATCGGCATTACGCCTAATACAGGCTTTTTTCAACGTTTATTTATCTAGTATAAGTCAAAACTTTTTGTAAAGCGTAAGCCAAATTCGCTGCGGTCATTGCTGCGCACGATACCCACATAACCATTCTGTGCAAGTCGACCCTGGTCATAAATTTCGTTAAAGACATTTTTGCCATACAAGCTCAGCGACCAGTCACCCGCAGCTGGTTCATAGCTTACGTTGAAGCCTACCAACTCTCGGGCATCAATGGTTTCGTAAGGGTTGAAAACCGATTGCCCCTGCATCTCATCCCGAAATGAAAAATCAACGCTGGCAGATACTAACGCGCCATCATTGAGTTCGTGGAAATAGGTGGGCGCAATCATTAATGTCCACTTGGGTGATAATGCCGGCGCGTCGCCTTCCCCAATACCCACTACGCCTTCATCGAGACTGGTAATCTCCGCATCAAGGAACCCAACAGAAGAACGTACGACGAAATTATCCGTGACATCCACAGTAAGCTCCAGCTCGACACCCTGTGAGCGCGACTCTCCGGCATTTTCTACAATTGTGACAAATCCGCCACCGGCCTGGGGGTCAGAAAATGGCAGAGCCAAGTCGGTGTAATCAGTTAAAAAGAACGCCGACATAAAGGTGACACGATCGCCGATTGCGCCTTTAAACCCTACTTCGTAGTTGATAGCCGTGGTTTCATCGAATGAAACAAACTGTGCCGGGCCACCAAATGGACGCGGCGGAAAGCCCCCTGTCTGATACCCTTTTTGTACCGCCAGATACATATTCAGGTCGTCGGTCAGATTATAACCAGCGTTCACATCCCAGGTTACTTCACTGAAATCGACACTGCGAAACGCTCGCTCACCAAATGAAGGAAATAGTGCATCAGCATCCTTTTCATCACGAGAATAGCGCAGACCACCGCCAACATTGAGCTTATCAGTCAAACTGTAAGAGATATTTCCGTAGGCAGCATAAGCTGTGGTTTCCTGGTTTATATCGAAAAAGCCATAATCACCACAAAAACTACACACCTCGGTAACTGGGGTACCATCATTCAGACGGCCGTTTGGAACATTGAAGGGGCTAAAGGTCCAGGGACCTGACGCCGTAGTGCCTTCTTCGGTGAAATAGTACAAACCGGAGACAAAATCAAAATTGTCGAATGTACCATTTAGTTGCAATTCTAAAGATGTCTGATCTGCATCGCCAGTTTCAGGAAACTCCGATAGATTCAACGGCGAGGCGTCATCGTCCAGGCCCCCCTCATAATCTGACGCACGCTTACTGGCCAGAAACTTAACGTCAAGATTATCAGTTGCCGTCCATTCGGCGGTCAATGCCGCCCCCCAGCCCGAATAGGCCGTCGATTCGATACCAGCAACCGTTGTCCCTAAATCGTCAGGATCGTTTGGAATCAGTGAAGGCTCAAGCAGATAGAACTCGCCATCGTCAATGGAAAATTGTTCAGGCCCGCCCGGGATGAACTCAATGGTATACGGAGACTGACCAGCTTCGTTTTCTACAAAATCTGCAGACACCGTCACTGAAAAATCACTGCTGACTACATATTTTGCGGCGATTCGGCCGCTGTATTCGTTTTCTTCACCAATTTCACGCTCTGGATCTTCTAAATTTACCGCTGTACCGACACCATCACGTTGTTTGAACGAGGCAGTACCCGACACACTGAAATCATCATTGATATCTTTGTTCACATACAGGTCGGTAGCGAGTCGGCCGCGGGTACCCACCTTTGCCGCTACAGTCGCCAAATCCTGTGAGCCAGGTGCCTTGGTAATAATGTTCACCGCACCACCCAAAGTGTTTCGGCCATAGAGTGTTCCCTGCGGACCACGCAATACTTCAACCCGCTGAATATTGGGCAATGACATATTCGCGCCCATCTGCCGGCCCAGATAAACGCCATCGAGATATACGCCCACCCCAGGATCGGTGGTAATAATATGATCCTGCAGACCGATGCCACGAATAAATACCGCAGCATGTCCGCTGTTACCGGCACCATAGCGGCTGATATTAAGATTTGGCACATACTTGCCAACATCATCAAGGTTGGTGACATTAGTATCGTCAATTATCCCTTCGCCAATGGAAGATACGGCTGTAGGCGTTTCGTAAATGCTTTCTGTACGCTTACGGGCAGTGACCATGATTTTTTCGACATCGTCGCCAGTGGCCTGTTCTGCGGTTTGCGCAGTAGCCACACAGGGCACCATAGCGGCCGCGATAGCAAGGGTAACAGCAGATAAACGCGCAGGATGAAAGGTTCGCAGCGTAAGCGAATGAATTGACATGCTATTCTCCGTCTGGGTGAGTGCTTTATTGATAGATTTGTATAGGGAATATACAGATATGCGCTCGGTACGCAGATCGGGCGGTGAGTATACATGAAAATGCATATTCATGAAGTTATTTTGGCAAAAATATGAAGCCTATCTTAAAAAGATAGGCGTTCATCTTATAAACCCACGGCTACAGGAGTTAGCATGACAACGTTATCTACCCCACCAACCACGCTTTTTTTTGATGTTAACGAAACATTGCTCGATATGTCTGGGATCAAATCTGCTATTGCTGATGCGCTAAATGGTAATGACAATCTGGTACCAGCCTGGTTCTCTCAGTTGTTACATCACTCACTGGTAGACAGCGCCACCGGTCAGTATCACGATTTTGCAGATATTGGCGCAGCCTCACTGGTTATGGTTGCGCACAGCATGGGTAAGGGCTATTCAATGGAAGAAGCCAAGTCTATTATTACCGGCCCCATGACTAACCTGCCGGCATATGATGATGTGGCAGACGGCCTTACCCGCCTTAAAAACGCGAACTTCACCCTGGTCGCATTCTCCAATTCCGCTGAGGCAGGACTTCATAAACAGCTTCATCAGGCGGGTATTGCCAGGTTGTTTGATACCATTTTGAGTGTCTCGACACTTAAGCGCTATAAACCGCACCCAGAGACTTATCAATGGGCCGTGGACACGATGCAGACGGACACTCACAACAGTATGATGGTAGCCGCTCACGGTTGGGATGTCAGCGGTGCTAAGGCAGCAGGTATGCGAACGGCCTTTATTGACCGTCCTGGCAAGATGCCCTACCCGCTAGGGCTTTCCCATGATTTACAGGTAACCGATATCACTATGCTGGCAGATAAATTACAAGCCTAAAACCTTTATCTCTCTTGCGCTTAACCCAAGCGAACCGGGTTGCCGGTATCTGCCGCACGAAAGATTGCGTTTACCAGTCTGATATCGGCCAGTCCCTCGGCACCAGTAACCAGGGCCGGGCCGGTGCCCAGGATGGCTTGTGCGTCATTATCCATTTGCAATGCTTGTTGCATTTTACTGATAGGAGATAGTTTCTTGCCATCGCTGGTAAAGCCGGTGACGCCGGTATATTGCTGCATCGGCTTGAGTTCATACCAGCCATTTTCACACTGGGTTTTAAGATGATTGAATCCCTTCACCACACTTGTTCCGCAGTCAGCTGTAACACCATTACCAAAATCCATCGTAAAATACGTGGTTTCATCGACTTCAGTAAAAACTTTTGGATGAGATTTTTCATGACGACCGGTAACAGAGACCGGCTCTTTACCTGTCATATAACGTGCACCGTTTATTGCATAAACACCCATGTCATACAACGCGCCACCGCCCATGTCCTTTTGCATGCGCCAGTTGTCGGCTGGCCGACCACTACCAGCATAGCCGGCGAAACTGCTTAGTCCGGTTATAGGGCCATAGGGGCGACTGTCGCGATAATCACCGAACGTGCGCGTATTGGGTTCATGTTGCATGCGATAGCCAATCGCAAGCTTTACCCCATTTTTTTCACACGCATCAATGATCGCCTGACACTCCTTTTCATCCATCGCCATAGGTTTCTCACACCATACATGTTTGCCTGCATTGGCTGCCTGAACGGAAAATGACTTATGGGTGCCGGTCGGCGTTACAACATAGATAATATCAATATCATCGTTGTCAGTAATAGTGTCCATATCATCATAACTGTACACATTGGCATCTTTGATCTTATATTTTCGCTGCCATTCGGGTACTTTTTCCGGACTACCTGTAATGATGCCGCGCAATTCACAAAATTGTGTGTCCTGCAGCGCAGGAGCAAGTAAATTTGTGCTGTAGTTACCCAGCCCAAGCAGTGCTACGCCAAGCTTCTTTTGTGATGCAGGTAAAGACCAGGCTGGTGCTGCAGCAAGCAACAGACCACTGGAGGTTAATTTAATAAACTGTCGGCGGTTAAATGATGCCATCATTGATACCCTTGAGGAAAACAGATGCAACATTTTTTTACGCATCTTATGCAGCATTGATCAGCGCTTTGATCTAAAACACCTCTTATTAAATTAATCTAAAGTTCCATTCCTTTTGTGACGATAAAGTAGCTAAGATACTCATCAAGAGTTATTTGTATTTGCTCATACCCTGGCTATGACAACTAGTCCAATGGTACGTGCATCGACGTACTATTAGATGTAAAGGATGTAACAATGAAGTTTCTTCTGAATTTATCAGTGGCAAAAAAGATTTTTCTAATTCCCATCATTGGCGCTGCCAGCTTTCTCATTTTTGTCGTCATCAACAGCTATATTTCAAGCCAGAACGCCCAACAGCTTGAAGCAGCAAAAAATGTAGATTTTCCAGCTTTACAGTTAAGCTCTGAAGCGCTGGTGTCTATGGAAAAAGTCAGAGATACACTTGCCGGTGCTGTGACTACCGGTGATACTGACGCGCTGACACTGGCCAGGCAGTCAGCTGAAAAAACAGAACAACGGCTGGCTCAGATAGAAAGTATCGACCCTGAACTTTCTGCGGAAGTTAACGATATTCTGGCTGAGTTTGATGCCTACTATGTGTTGGCTAATCAGATTACTACATCAATGCTTAACGACACGGCTGATTTTTCCACGCTTAGCACACAGCTGGAAACAATGAACCAGCGTTATGAAGAAGTTACTTCCCATTTAAACAATTTTAAACAACGCCGTGCTGAAGCCTTTGATAAAGCTTTTGAGGATTACAATGATGCGCAGCAGTTTCTGCTGCTACTAGGCATTATCATGGGCTTGCTCACTACAATTATCTTGTTTGCTACTGCCTGGCCGATTGTTTCTGAAATTCGCGGTAACCTGAACCGGGTAGTGAGTTCTTTACGAAATATCGCTGAAGAAAATGGTGATTTGACGGTACGTATCGAGTCTAACTCCAAAGATGAAGTGGGCGAATTGGTCACTTACTTCAACCGGTTTATGGAGCGCCTGCAAAACCTGGTCAAAGACATTGTGGATACCACCCTTCCCCTGTCCTCGCTGGCCCAGAACTTAAACACGCTGACCACAGATACCAATCGTACCATCAAGAATCAGCAGGAATCCGCTACAGAAGCGAAATCTGCAGTAGAACAGATGAGCCAGTCGGTCTATCAGGTAGCTCATAATGCAGCAGAAGCCTCAACGGCTGCTAACGAAGCTGCAGATGCTGCCAACGAAGGCAAGCGGGTTGTAGGCAATACGGTCAGTAGTATCCAGAGCCTGGCTGAAAACGTGGCAGAGACGGCCGATGTTATCCAAAAACTGGAGAATGATTCTAATCAGGTTGGTGTGGTACTGGATGTCATTAAAGGTATCGCGGAACAAACCAATTTGCTGGCACTCAATGCTGCTATTGAGGCAGCCCGTGCCGGTGAACAGGGCCGGGGGTTCGCTGTGGTGGCCGATGAAGTTCGCACCCTGGCATCACGGACTCAGCAGTCAACAGAAGAAATTCAGAACACAATAGAACGTTTGCAAAGCGCCGCGCAATCGGCTGTAACAGTCATGAATAAAGGCAATGAAAAGGCCAGGGAAAGCGTCGATACCGCGAACCTTGCTGGCCATAGTCTGGACACAATCACGCAAACTATTGATCAGATAAGCCAGATGAACGCGCAAATTGCAGCTTCAACAGACTCTCAGCAAGCGACGTCTCGCAACATCGTGAACAGCGTAGATGCAATATTTCAGCGTACTGAAGAAACCAGTAAGGACTCTCAGGAGCTTGCATCTGCCAGTCATCAGCTGGCCGATTTGGCAACCAAGCTTGAGTCTATCGCCAGACAGTTCCGGGTTTAAGACACCAAAAAAACTATACAATCAGTCAGATAAAACCCCGCTCATAACGCGGGGTTTTTTTATACTTTTGCCGCCAAAAATTTATATTAAGCACGTATATTAGAGCATACTTAATTATAGCTATATGTATCCTAACTCTACCTTTGGTTTATATATTATACCGCTGGTTCATCTACTCTATTCCTGTCCCTAATTACCCTGGATTTTTCAATGAAATTTAAATCTTTATCCTGCCTTTCTCTAGGCCTGGCTTTTTCTTTTGGCGCGCATGCAGATATTGAATTTAGCGGCTTCGGAACGCTGTCTGCCGGAATGCTGACTGACAGCGATACAGAGGTTCGCAACTATACGGATACCAGTCCTGAATTTAAAACAGGATCATTCTTTGCGTTGCAGGCTTACTCTGATCTTGGCGACGGCCTGAGTGCTACCGCTCAGATCCGTGCAAAAGGCGAAGATGACTGGGATCCCGAATTTACCTGGGCGTATCTGTCCTATCAGGTACAGGACAATTGGCGGGTGCAGGTTGGCCGCCAGCGTATCCCTATTTATCTTTATTCAGATTACCTGGATGTTTCTTACGCTTATCACTGGATCGCACCGCCTATGGAAGTCTATCAATCAGTCTTTGATAGCCTCGACGGTATTGGCTCTATTCATGATTTTTCGGTAGGCGATGCTCAGGTCAACGTTCGCTTCTATTATGGCCAGGAAAATACAACCCGCGCCGATGGGGTCGAGTTTGATGTGGATGATATTTTCAGTGCCGTAGCCAGTATAAATTATGGTTGGTGGACATTCCGCACTACCTACGTTGAATTTGAATTTTCTGCGGATATTGGTGTTGATCCGTTGGCTGAGGCTTGGGCGCAAACTCCGTTTGCATACGTGGGTGAAGATCTGCGAATTAATAATGATGATGCAACGGGTCTGGAAATGGGCGTAATATACGATGACCAAAACTGGTTGTTCGTTGCCGAGTATATTCCAAGCGATCTTGAGGGAACGATAGTTGGTGAGCTCGACCCCTGGATGGTGTCGTTAGGCAAGCGCTTTGGTACTGTTATGCCGCATATTACCTATGGTCGCAATAAATCTACATCGGTGGACCTGTCGGGTGTACCACGTGGTCTTAGCCCACAGTTGGATGGTTTGCTCGCAGTAACTGAAGATGCCACAGAATTTCGCAGACGTAACTCGCCTTTCTACACTATCGGCGCACGCTGGGATTTCCATGACTCTGCCGCATTTAAAGCTGAATACACGCAGTCTGAGCAGGCCGATGGCAGCGATGCAGGTTTATTCCAGGTTGCTTTGGTTACGGTTTTTTAAGGGTCAGTAAAATGAAAATAATCAACACAATTAAAAAACATACTTTTGTTCTGACTACTTTGATGCTGGCTGTGCCGGCTCAGGCGGAAATTGCAGTTATTGTCAACAGCGGTAACAGCGCTGCCATGGGTCAGGAAGAAGTCAGCCAGATTTTTCTAGGCAAAGATAAATCTATGAAACCAATCATGGCAAGCGGTTCCGCGTCTGACGAGTTTATCGAAAAAGTATTATCTCGCTCACCCAGCCAGTTTAAAGCTTACTGGGCGAAGCTGGCATTTACTGGCGGTGGTCGGCCGCCAGAAACCATCGGCGCAGGCGATGTTATCAGCAAGGTTTCGTCGGATAGCAACACTATCGGCGTGGTGGATGCATCAGCCGTAACCGGTGATGTCAAAGTACTGTTTAAGATGTAAAATCTGTTTATCCCGCTAAAAGGAGCCCGTTACGGCTCCTTTTTTTTGGTGCAATGATAAATGTCAGCAGCCTCAGATATCGCCCCGGATATGGCTTCTCACTTGCGTTTTGTAAAATTCAGCCAGTTCTTTGTGTAACTGCTCCGATAAAGCTTCAGTATGTTCAGCCTGGACATTCTGTGTAACCTGCTCGGGTTTACTCGCGCCAGCAATGACACTGGTTACCGCCTTATGATCCAAACACCACCGCAGGGCAAACTGTGCCATTGTAATGTTTGAAGGTTTAAACTGCGCTTCAAGGCTATCAACTAGCTCGACACCCTTTTCCAGGGTCAATCCGTTAAATGTTTCACCAACATTAAATGCATCACCGTCTTTATTGAAGTTACGATGATCGTCGGCTTCAAAAGACGATGAGGCAGAAAGTTTGCCAGATAGCAGGCCACTGGCCAGTGGGAGCCTTGCAATAATGCCCGTGTTACTTTCCAGCGCCTGGTCAAATAACTTAGAAACGGCATCTTGTCTTAACATATTGAAGATGATTTGCAGCGAAGTAACCTCACTGTGATCAAGACAGAACTGTGCCTCTTCGACAGTTTCGACACTGGCGCCATATGCGCTAATCTGGTTTTCTACTTTGAGCTCTTCCAGCCAGTCAAAAATATGCCGCGCCTTGAGCACAGAAAATGGCACACAATGTAACTGCAACAGGTCGATGGTATCGCGCTGAAGCCTATCCTGAGAGCGCATTACGGCATCGCGCATATTGTTGAAACTGTAATTATCAGGGTAGGTTCCTTCGCCCCTGCCATATTTTGTCGCTATAACCACATCGCTTCGCTGGCTGATGTATTGCCCTAAAAAGCGTTCACTTTGCCCCGCGCCATAAACATCTGCAGTATCGAAAAATCGAATACCTTCATCGACCGCGCGCATTAAAATATTGTGCGCAGCTTCTTCACTTATTGCCCCGAAATCACCGCCGAGCTGCCAGCAGCCCAGCCCGATTCGACTAATTTCTATGTTGGATTTTCCCAACTGACGCATTGAAAGTTCGGCATCTGACATTAATTTGTCCTTATTACTGGTAGGATTCAGAACTTGTACGCCGGATTTGTCGAATAAGATTGGGAAAGCAGGTATCGATTCCATTAGGACAGTTGTCCTCAAAAATCACAACTTTGTTAAAAACAAGCGCTGTTGCGCGGTAATGATACGCGTGTATCTCGCATTGTGTATTGGCGTATAGTGAGACGTCTTTTTCAATCTTTTTGGTGGAGGTGTAGCGATGAGCTGGATTTATTTAATTGTAGCAGGCCTGCTTGAAATAGGCTGGCCGGTAGGTTTAAAAATGGCACAGACACCAGGCACCCGCCTCGTCGGTGTTGCTATGGCGGTGGTCTTTATTGTTGCCAGTGGTTTCTTTTTGTATCTTGCGCAAAAGCAAATCCCAATCGGTACCGCTTATGCTGTATGGACCGGAATTGGTGCAGCCGGTACATTTTTGGTGGGGGTATTATTCTATCAGGACCCGGCAACCTTACTCAGAGTTTCCGGCGTTTTGTTAATCGTTAGTGGCGTTGTGTTGCTTAAAATCGCCTGAAGTCGGCTGGCTGGACCTGAGTTGTAAACTGAGTTGGTAACGATATTCGCTTTCTCTTGCAAAAATTGTATCGTTGTTGAGGCGGGTAATTTTTTTCATCAGCACATCGCCGGTTTTAGGAAAAAAATAGATCTTTCTGGCATAGGTTTGGCCAAGATCGCCATTAATAATAGCGATGTTCTGACTTTGAAAATAATTGGTGACAAAATTCGCAGTAACGGTTTCCCAAGATGAAGATATTTTACCGGACATTTGCAAAAGATTTGCGTCACCAAACAATTTTACCTTTAACCGGATATGTTGGCCTCCCAGTTGTTTCACACCGCCTAACAACGTATCAAGAGTCTGTATTGCATAAGCATGTACAGATGATTGACACCAAAAGCCATGAGAATCAGAAGGCAATAAAAAGTGGGTTAACCCGCCAACACCGGCAATGGGATCAAACAGGCATGCAGAAACACTTGAGCCCAGTGTCGCGATAATTACTTTGTGCTGGGCGGTAGCAAGGTGTTCTCCGGGCAGTAATTTGACTGCCTCACAGTTAAATCTTCGATCAAAGTACGCAGTATAAGGAAATTGTGACGGCATAACTTACTCCCTTTTTGAATGCGAAGAACACAATCAGACAGGCGGCAAATGTCACCGCCTGTTGATTCTTCAATTTCTACACCTTCAAGTATATGCCGCCCTTAACCTGATACTAATTAGACTTTTGGTCAGCCTGCACAGACCAGATAGCGTTGCCATCATCATCTGCCACCAGCAGCATGCCATTATCTGTAACTCTCACCGCTGTGGGTCGGCCATACGCTTCATCGGTATCCATACTTTTAATAAAGCCACCCAAAAACTCCTCGATTTCGCCGGTGGGCTCACCATTTTCAAATGGCATAAATACGACGCGGTAGCCATTATATTTTGCCCGATTCCACGAACCGTGCTGCGCAGCAAACAATCCATTGTGATAGCGCTCAGGAAATGCTTCAGCCTGATAAAATTCTAAATCCATCGTGGCCGAGTGATTACCCAGCGCAATATCCGGCACGAGAGTTTGTTCCGGAAGATCCTCAGGCATTTTATCTTTCCACCGCGGATCGACATGTTCACCAAAATATTTATAGGGCCAGCCGTAAAAACCGCCTTTTTTCACACTGGTAACATAGTCAGGAACCAGGTTGTCGCCCAGCTTGTCTCTTTCATTTACTGCCGCCCACAGTTCGCCGGTTACCGGGTTATAATCCAACCCGTTAGGGTTACGCAAACCCCAGGCGTATACTTCTTCATTGCCACCGTCTAAATCAACAGTGAATATTTTGGCACGACGCTCCTCCTTATCCATACCATGTTCACCGACGTTACTGGATGAGCCAATAGTCAGTAGTAGCTTATCCTCTGTATCGTTGACTTCGATATTCCTGGTCCAGTGGTGGTTATAGCCGCCGGAGGGCAGTGAATGAATCACTTCGCCCTTTCCTTTGATGGCATCAGCACCTTCAGTGTAATCATAGCGAGTGATATTGTCGGTGTTGGCCACATAAAACTGACCATCCACCAATGTCATTCCAAAGGGCTGATTCAACCCCTGCTCCAGAAATACATGGCGCTCATCAGCCACCCCATCGTTGTCGGTATCTCTGAGTAACGTTATGCGATCAGCACTGCCTTTTTCGGCGTCATTGGACTCCGCGACCAGTACATCACCATTGGGTAAAAGGTACAACCAGCGAGGGTGCTCAAGGTCATCAGCAAACGCTTTTACCGTAAAGCCCTGAGGTGCCTGGGGTGTCTGGTTATCAGGCCATGGAATGACTTTTGTGCGGCGTTCCGCAGACTTGGTAGCGTATGGTTCAGGAAGGGGAACTTTGTCCCCCATTGCATAACCATTTTCAGGTTCAACAGCAACTTGTGCCTGTGCCATATAGGCGGGAAAACTGAATAAACTAACCAGGCAAATTGCCAGTGGTGTCTTTCTCATCGGTGGCTCCTTCATTGTCTTATAAGAAGTCGCATCTACTACATATGGGCCGGTTCAGGACCCAAGGAACACGAGTTGTAACATTCCCTACGCAGAATTTGAGCACTCAGTTTTTTAAATTGTATTATTTATTAACTATTAACTATTGCCAGGCAGAGAAACTGGCATAATCATCAGTTCTTTTTTTATCCCCGACATGCCCCTTCACCACCTCTAAAGGTTATTTTTTATTCAGACCTTCCTCATTTGAATCCCTTCTATCGACAGGTATATTTTTTATTACATACGTATTCATTAGTCTTTAGCTAGGCGTACAAAATTTCCTCATTTAGGATACATGGCAATTACATTCAGTTAACAATGCGCATCTGATGAGGTCTTCCTCTTTTATGATGCCTCCCTGTATCTATTAAGAAGGAAACTTTATGAAAAACCTTTTTGCACTTGCCACATTATCCTCGTTACTCGTGTACTTACCTAACGCCGAAGCCAGCATTGTTAACGGCGACTTTGCCACCTGTGATTTCAGCGGCTGGCAGCAGGATACAGATGGCCTTGGTGCTCCGGGCAATACTGCAGATTTCACCATAGCCAATGATGCAGGAAACTGCAGTGCTAACATCATGGTCGATGATATGACCACCTCCACCGCTTTTTATGCTAACACTCTGTTTACAGGGCTGGATTTATCTGCCTCTGAAAATGATTTGACGTTATCCTTTGACTGGACATTTAGTGGCACGGACGGCGATGCTCAAGCTGGCGACTACTTTTCCGTATACCTTTCTGATGGTTCGGGTGCGCCGTTTAACGCGCAGGGTATGCCAGGGTATCTTATCGATCCGGTAAGTTCCTATGGTAGTGACAGCTTTACTGCGGTGCTGGATAGCTCTCTGTACACCATGAGTAACTGGACCCTGGAATTTCAGTTGTTCGATGCGTTCTCGCCCACTGATGAGCCACTCATGTCGGTCCTCAACATCGACAATGTTCAGTTAACCGCACAAGCAGTAGCAGTCTCCGCGCCTGCTACCGGCATTTTGGCAAGCCTGTGTACGCTGGCCGCATTGCGCCGACGCACTAATAAACCGGCTGCGCAGGAGTAAGCCCTGATGAATAAACCTCTCATATCAATAATAACCGCAGTATTGCTGTTATTTAGCGCCTCGGGACTGGCTCAGTGGACGCAGCTTGAAAACGTCGGTGTCGATTATACGCCGCGCCCAACGTTCGACAGAGTCAATAAACAACTGGTCAGCGTGGTGACCATCACCAATACAGGTGACAGCGACCTCAATACGCCGCTCAGGCTGATGTTTGATGCTACTAACCACGCCATAATCAATGCTACGGGTGCGGATGAAAACACGCCCTTCATCGATATAGCAGGCATAGCCCTGGCGCCGGGGGATTCACACTCGCTACCGGTGAAAATGAACATCAGTCGTGAGCGAGTCAGTTTTGACCTACGGCTGTTAACAGAAACGAGCACCGCAACCGGCCTGGATTTGGCAGCTAACCAGATCGCTGTGTTTTATTCGCGTGATGACGAAAATTATGAGAACTGGGGCTTACATCTGTGGAATGGCGAAGGATGTGGCAATTATGCAGCGCCTACTGCCACCAGCACGTATTTTAATAACTGGACCGACCCTTATCCTGCCGATGGCATTCATCCTGACTATGGGGCGTACTACATTCTGAATATTGAGCCGGGCGCATCTTGTTATAACTTTATTGTGCACAAAGGCGATGACAAGGCATTGGGTAATGCCAACAGCCGTTTTGATCCATCGCAAGGTCAGGAAGGTTTTACTTTTCATGGCTATCCCGAGATCTGGTATTCGCCGCTCACCAGCCGTCCAGCGTCTATCGACGGGGCCCGCGCCCACTGGATTGATACTGATACCTTGCTATGGCGTGTAGACAGCGATGCAGCCGAGTCTTACTCGCTGTATTACTCAACCGATGCGTCACTAAGTCTGGATGATGGTAATTTCAACGGCACCCAGTATCTGCCGATGCAGTTAGCAAATGTTGACGCCGCTATCCGTGCGCAGCTACCGCATATGGATAATTTCACAGGGTTCACTCTGAATACTGACGTTTCCCGGGCGAAGATGCTTGTAAAACAACAATTGATGGCAGTGGCACGGGATAGCGAAGGAGAAATCGTTGATATCACTCGAGTTCAGATACCCCGCTTGCTGGATCATCTCTATACCAGTGGCAATAATGATGCTGATGAGGCCAACCTCGGCATCACCTACACAGATAGTCAGATTACTGCAGCTATCTGGGCGCCCACCGCGACGGCTGTAAAACTCAATGTTTTCAACGATAACAAGCAGCCTGTCGAACAGTTTGCGATGGATTATGATGAAAACTCAGGAATCTGGCGGTATCAGGGTGACGCAGCCGCGCTGGATCGACTTTTCTATCAATACGAAATTGACGTTTATCATCCCCTGACTGAGTCGATGGAAGTGGTTCACACGAGTGATCCCTATTCGGTAAGCTTGTCCACCAACGGTCAGTTCAGCCAGTTTGTTAATCTGGATGATACCTATGCCGCAGACTTAGCGCCGCAAGGCTGGAATTCACGTATGCGCCCTGCTTTGCCGGCACCGGAAGAAGCGGTAATTTATGAAACGCACATCCGCGACTTCAGTATCAGGGACGAATCGGTAACACCGGAATACCGGGGCAAATATATGGCCTTTACAGAAGAAAACTCTACGCCTGTAAACCATCTTGCATCACTGGCTGAAGCCGGAATGACCCACATTCATCTTTTACCGGCCAATGATATTGCCTCCATCAACGAAGACGAAAGCAGTCGTGTTGATTTAACCGATACTGTGGGCAGGCTGTGTGCCACTGTACCTGATGCCCCCGTGTGTGGCGTTGAGTCAAACTCAGCTGTGTTGTGGGATGTTCTGGAAGGTTACGATCCGGCCAGCACTGATGCGCAGGCATTGATTGACAGTATGCGCAGGCTGGATGGTTTTAACTGGGGTTACGACCCACATCACTTTGCTGCACCAGAAGGCAGCTATGCCACCGACCCGGACGGTGAGGCACGTATCAAAGAAATGCGGGCGATGGTGATGGCGCTTAATAATATGGGTCTGCAGGTAATTCTGGATGTGGTTTATAACCACACGGCCTCATCGGGTTTGTATGACACCTCGGTGCTTGATAAAGCTGTACCGGGCTATTATCAGCGTTTGAATGAAGTAACCGGCGCCATAGAAAATTCCACCTGCTGTGAAAATACTGCCACTGAACACCGCATGATGGCGAAGCTGATGAACGATTCACTGGTCAGTTTTGCAAAGCATTTTGGTTTCGACGGCTTCCGCTTTGATTTGATGGGACATATTCCTAAGCAGGCGGTGTTGGATGCCCGCGAAGCAGTGCGTGAGGTAGATGCAGATACCCTGTTCTATGGTGAAGGCTGGAACTTTGGGGAAGTGGTAAATGACCGTCGGTTCCCACAGGCTTCGCAGTATGGCATGGCCGGTACCGAGGTAGGGACATTTAATGACCGCTTGCGGGAGGCTGTTCGCAGCGCAGAGTTATTCAAAAATAATGGCAGTACAAATCAGCAAGACCTGATTCGCCTGTCTATGGCAGGGAGCCTGAGTGGCTATGAATTTGTCACCGCCGGTGGCGAGATGGTAAAAGGCGAAGATTACGACTGGAACGGACAAAGTGCTGCCTATGCCGAAGATCCCGCTGACAGCGTTCATTACGTTTCCAAACATGACAATGAAACGCTGTGGGACCAGTTACAATATAATCTTCCTTCCGCTATGCCTCTTGACGACCGAGTGCGGGTACAAAGTATTGCTCTGTCGATTCCGCTGTTGAGTCAGGGCATTCCATTTTTGCACATGGGCAGCGAACTACTTCGTTCCAAGTCAATGGATAGAAACACCTATGATGCCGGCGACTGGTTCAATCTGGTAGATTTCACCGCCACTAACAACGCCTGGAATACAGGTTTGCCATTGGCTCAGGATAATCAGAACCGTTGGCCTGAAATACGTGGTATTAGCGCAAACCCAAATTCAGCCATTGACGCTCAGGCGATGCACGCCGCCAGCGAACAGTTCAAGGATTTTCTGCGCGTGCGTAAAAGCTCGCCGCTGTTTAAACTGCGGACCCTGGAAGATATCCGCCGGCGGGTTACTTTTCACAATACCGGCACAGCCCAGACCCAGGGCCTGATTGTAATGAGTATCGATGATGGGCACGGTGTCACGGATATCGACCCGGCGCACGACGCTGTGCTGGTAGTGATTAATGCTACTGACAGCACGCAGACAGTGACCGGCTTTGGTGATTTGATGCTGCACCCAGTCCAGCAGACAGCATCCGATCCGGCGCTCACAGAGATAACCATTACAACTGAGGGTGTTAGCGTCCCCCGGCTGACTACTGCTGTACTGGTTAAACCGCAGTCAGGTAGCCAGGGCAGTGGCATTTCAGCCTTGCCACCATACGGTGATCAGCCTATCTATTTGCGTGGGGATATGAACGGTTGGGCCACCAGCGATCCGTTCACCTATCAGGGCAACAAGACATACTCACTGACAACTACGCTGGCGGCCGGTGATTATACATTTAAGATTGCCGACGAGGCGTTTGGGCAGGCCAATATCGGTGGTGGATTCAACGTGCCCGTTGGAGGTGAAGCGACGCTGCAAAATGGGGGCAACAATCTTACTTTGTCTATTCCCCAAACTGCCGAATACCAGTTCGAGCTGACGGCGCAGGATGTGCAGGCTCCCATTCTCACCATTACATCTGATGCGATTACACCACCGGAAGATACCGGCCCCTACAATGTTCCGATTTTTGTTCGAGGTACAATGAACAATTGGTCGGCCACCGAGACGTTTGAATTATCATACAAAGGCAACGGTATGTATAAAGGCTCCGTAGCACTGGACGCTGGTAGCCATACCTTCAAAATTGCTGATGCCAACTGGAGTAGCGTTAATATCGGCGCTAACGGCCCCGGACAGACTGTGCAAACAGATACACCGTGGGATGTCATCAACAGCGGTGATAGTCAGGACTTATCGTTTATCGCGCCAGTCAGCAGCGCTTATATTGTTAGTCTTGACGCCTCCAACCCGGCAAGCCCGATCCTTACAATAGCTGAGGATGTACCTCCCATTGCTGAAACCCTGTACCTGCGCGGTACAATGAACAGTTGGGGAACAGCGCATCCAATGCAATATGTGGGGATGGGAATCTACACTGCAGATGTAGCACAGACTGCAGGCACTACCTATTTTAAAGTGGCCACGCAGAGCTGGTCGATTAACTTTGGTGCCAGTAACCAAAATACTCTTGGTTACTGGTTCCCTATGTACGAAAACGGCGGTGATTCAGCCATTGATATTGACGTTGCTGAGACCTATCGATACTGGTTTGACGCTACTGCGGTGCCTGCGCAGATGAAGGTGGAACCCATCGTAGAGTAACAATATCTTTGACCAACAAACCCCAAAAAGAGCCCGCTTGCAGCGGGCTCTTTCTATTCTTGCCTGGGTCCGGCCCATACGATATTTTCATCCACGGCATATTTTTCAAAGTTCTTATTAAACTCCCGAATAAGACTAGCGGCGAACTCATCGTATTGCTGCTTGTCTTGCCAGGTATTTCTGGGGATCAGTAGCGTATCGTCGATACCTGGCACGCTTACTGGCACATCCAGGTTAAGTCCGTCAATATGAACCGTCTCCACGCCGACGAGCTTTTTGTTTACGATGGCATCGATGATCGCCCGGGTGGTTGGAATATCAAACCGTGTGCCCGTACCATAAGGTCCTCCTGTCCATCCGGTGTTGACCAGATACACATTCGCACCAAATTCACGCACCCGCTTTTTCAGTAACTCCGCATACACGCCTGCTGGACGTGGAAAAAATGGTGCACCAAAACAAGTGGAAAAAGTAGATTCCACATCCGCAACCGAGCCAATTTCTGTAGAACCGACCTTCGCCGTATACCCGCTTAAAAAATGATACGCCGCGGCCTCTTCGCTTAAAATTGCCACCGGCGGCAACACACCGCTGACATCACAGGTTAAAAACACAACAGAGTGAGGCTCACCGCCACGATTTTCAGCTGTCCGTTTTTCAATATGGGTCAACGGATAGGCAGCTCGCGAGTTCTGCGTCAGCGAAGTGTCGGTATAATCGGGTTCGCGCGCAGCGTTTAATACAACATTTTCCAGGATCGTTCCGAAGCGAATTGCATCCCAGATTACCGGTTCGTTTTGATGTGACAGATCGATGCATTTAGCATAGCAGCCGCCTTCAATGTTAAACACACTGCCGGGGGCCCAGCCGTGCTCATCATCGCCGATAAGAAATCTTTGCGGGTCGGCTGATAAGGTGGTTTTACCCGTTCCTGACAATCCAAAGAAAAGCGCTACATCGCCGTCTTCACCGACATTGGCAGAGCAATGCATGGGTAAAACTTCCTGTCCGGGTAATAAAAAGTTTTGCACAGAAAACATGGCCTTTTTCATTTCACCGGCATAACGCATTCCCACCAGCAAGACTTTTTTCTGTGCAAAGTTGATAATAACCGCCCCATCACTGTTTGTGCCATCCCGCTCAGGCTCACAGGAAAAGCCCGGTACATTCATCACCTTCCATACTGCTTCGTCATTCGGATTCCAGATGTCCGGACGAATAAAAAGATTTTGGGCAAAAATATGTTGCCAGGCGGTTTCTGTGCGTACCTTCAGCGGCAGCGCGTGGTTGGCATCTGCGCCCACTTGCAAATGTGAGAGAAAGTGTTCGCGCTCTGACAGATAGCTGTCAACACGGCCCCATAATGCATTGAACTTTCCTTCATCAAAAGGACGATTAACTGCTCCCCAGTCAATGTCGTCTTGTGTAGAGGGCTCTTTTACTATGAAACGGTCAGCCGGGGAACGGCCAGTTCGCGCACCCGTCTCTACCACCAGTGCCCCATTTGCCGCCAGCCTGCCCTCACCGCGCTTAAGCGCGATTTCCACCAGCTCTGCCGATGTTAAATCAGTTAAGGGTGGGATCTCTGTCGTTGGCGCGGGCGCGTTAGCTACTGTCATTTGTAATCCCTTATGTTGAACTTCAGCTTCACTTACAAATAAAATTTATACTTCAGAGGATATATAGTTTAGGACACAGAGCAACACCGACCAGATTAAAAAAGCTATCTATCTAATTTAACTGGAAATAGAAAGATAACAGATTGACATCCTGACAAATAAAACAAACCTTAAAGCAAAGCAAGAAACTGCATTAAAAGTCATGATCGCCAACTCTAAACTGAAATAGATATGTAACAATTCAAAATTAATTTCACATAAATATAATCTGTCTGGAAAGTGAGCGGATAGCTTACTGATTCTTTTTTGGCTAATTAACCCGGAATCTAAACCCTCACCAAAACAGATGAGTAATAGGTGACTCACTGCAGCATCATGCATCGCTAGTGGCTGGTATAGCTTAATTTAAGTACCAAGAGAGATACTGATGCTTTTTTAAGAAAAAAGTGAAAAGCCGCACAGTCCCCCGCGAAAAGCTGTAAGAACGAACTGAAAACTTCCTGGCTATTTTCTGGCACATGGGCATGATTGCGTTTGAACTTGATGGCACAGTGCTGGACGCGAACCATGCACTTTTAAACATAAGTTATTGAAAAGCATCACCGAGCATTCTTTAAGCCCTTTTTAATCAATTCTGAGCAATATAAAAATTTTGGCAGGAATTTAATACAGATAAGTCAGTAACCACCTCACAGTATACAGATGAAGCCATATCTTCATTAGCCGCTGCACAGGAAATTTCAGATTCAATCTCTCAACTAGTGACAACAGCTCATGAAAGCAGCGAAAGGTTAACAGCACAAGCAGCTGATAGTTGCAATATTGTGGGCATCGCTTTAAGTCATACCGAATAAACAAATCTGCTGACATTATATGTTGCCGTTGAAGCCGGGTGGGTGGGGCCGGTCGTGGATTTGGCGTTGTTACCGACGGTTCGAACTCTGGCAGCCAAAGCCAGCGATGTCATAGAAGATATAGAGGATGTGGACACCTCTAACTCCGACTTAGTTGGCGATACCAATGCGCAGATGAATGATATTGATAGAAATGCACCTAACGAGCATGATGCGGTTTCCTAAGTTTCGAACAGTGTTAAATGTGAAATCCAATCACGGGTTCATGCGATTAAAAAGTTGACTCAATAACACCAGCTTACAATTCAAAAAAATGTACGAAAAGCATGCAGAACAAAAAACAAAATTTTTTGTATGTATTCCATTTTTTAATTTCAGAATATAAATTAATAATTGCAGATAAAAGCTAGTGGTAATTACCGTCAAGTAACTTTACAGGTACAATACCATTAAATTTAAAATCTATAACTATCAAAGAGTTATTGTGTGGCCTGCATTTTGCTTTAAAGCCGCCGGGATTAACTTCCCTCTTAAAATGGAATTAAAAAATACACAGGTTTTATTAAATGAAAAAAATTAAAATCAGCGCTTTGGCAATTGCTACTTCTTTATCTTTCAGCTCTTTCGCTTCTCCTATAGTTACAGATATCATCACAGTTGTTGATGAGTCTGGGTCTATGTCAAACGAGCATTCATGGCTTGGAGGCATGATTTCTCAGTTAGATAATGAGCTACTGCGAGCTGCCGGGAATGATATCTTCGATCCACGTTATGGACTAGTCGGCTATGGTGATTCTTATGGCCCTAACGGTCAGATGGGTCACGCTCAGTATATGGAAAGTGGGGAGTTATGGGGTAGCGCGAGCGAGTTTGATATAGCGTCAAAAGATCTTGTAACCTCTGGCGGCACCGAGGATGGATATGAAGCGTTAGAGTTTGCAATAGATAATTATGATTTCAGAAACTCAGCGACAAAGAATATCATGCTTATCACTGATGAGGATCGTGACCCATTCTTCACAACCTCTGAATATCAAGACGTTCTGGAAAAATTGAATGCTTACGATATTACACTTAACGTGCTAGTGGGTGCTAGTTACCAGTGTGGTGATGGTCGTTCTGCATCAGGAATGGATGCTACAGGAAACGGTTATGTGATTACCACGGATAGTTATGATGTGTGCGAAAATGCGCATGCGACATATGGAAATGGCTCTACCATTCCAGACTACGTAAATTTAGCTTTAGCTACAGGGGGCTCATCCTGGGGCGTAGATGACTTCAGAAATGGTGGTGCTGCTTTTGCGAGCGTTTTCTCATCGACGTTTGTCGATGTTACAAGAGAACAAATAGAAGAAAACCAGGTATCAGTGAATGAACCTGGAACACTGGCTATCTTTTCTTTAGCTATAGCAGGCTTTTTCGCCAGATCGTTTTCAAGAAAATAAAATATTTTGATTGAGTGGTGCGCTTGCGCACCGCTTTATTTTTATATTTTACCCGCTGCGTGCTTTATACAGCGGTAATAAGCCTACTTTACCAGTTCCAGAGCGTACCATCTTCTAATCGATTAACCGGCAATGCGGCCCGTTTGTACGGGTACTTAGCAGCGAGCTTCTCGTCAATATCCACCCCGTGACCTGGCGTCTCACCTGGGGTAAAGAAACCTTTTTCGAAGGTGTAATCAAACGAAAATACTGACTCCATTTCCTCACTGTGGGGCATATGTTCCTGAATACCAAAATTGGGTACCCAGTAGTCGAAGTGCAGTGCAGCGCCCAGACAAACCGGCGATAAGTCGGTGGCACCATGAAAGCCGGTGCGTACGTTATACAAGGCAGCAAAGTCCGCGATGCGACGAACCTGGGTTATGCCCCCGGCATGCACAATTGTTGAGCGAATGTAATCAATGTACTGATTCTGAATAAGCTCCCGGCAGTCATGAATTGAGTTAAATACCTCACCGACTGCCAGTGGCGTGGTGGTGTGCTGACGTATAAGCTTAAAGCTTTCCTGATTTTCAGCTGGCACGCAATCTTCCAGCCAAAATAATCTAAATGGCTCCAGATTCTTACCCAGTCTTGCCGCCTCAATCGGTGTTAGCCTGTGATGTACATCATGCAGCAGATGGACATCGTAGCCATACTGGCTGCGAACCGCATCAAATAATTCTGGCATAAAATTAAGATACTTTTCTGTCGACCAGACATTCTCAGACGGTAGGTCTGCATCTGCCGGCTCGTATTTGCGGCCTTCTTTTGCCACTCCATAAGTACTTACCATTCCCGGAACACCGGACTGAATCCGCACCGCTTTATAACCCGCATCAACAGCCTCTCCCACCTCCTCAAGGGTTGATGCCTTGCACTTTCCGTTGGCATGGGTGTAAGTCATAATATGATCGCGGCTGCGTCCGCCAAGCAATTGATAAACAGGCTGCCCGGCAATCTTTCCTTTAATGTCCCATAGCGCCACGTCTACTGCTGCAAGAGCAGTCATGCCTACAGGCCCGCGACGCCAGTAGGCTCCGCGATAGAAGTATTGCCAGATATCCTCAATACGCTGCGGATCCTTGCCGATTAGCGCTGGAATCATATAGTCTTCTAAATAACTGACCACCGATTTTTCACGGCCATTCAGGGTGGCATCACCCACGCCATACACACCTTCGTCAGTCATGATCTTCAAGGTCACAAAGTTACGCCCAGGAGAGCATACAATCACTTTTGCGCCGATAATTTTCACTATTTATCTCCCCGTCCGGCGTTAATAAACCAGCTCTGGTAAAAAAAGAACAATTGAAGGAAATACAGCCATCAGGGTGATTAACCCTAATACCGCCACAAAAAATGGCCAGGCTGCTTTCACATATTCGTCTGTGGGACAGCGCATAATGTTGCACACTGAATACATTGCGATGCCCACCGGTGGTGTCGTCCCCCCGAAGGTCACCATAATCATCATCAACACACCGAAATGAACGGGATCTATGCCCACCGACTGCACAACAGGTACAAGAATAGGGGTTAACAATAAAACAATTACCGTGCCTTCCATCAACATGCCAACCACCAGCAAAAAGAGAAGACACAACAGCATAACCAGTATGGGCTGTTGCGTAAGATCGGCGACCGCCTGAGCCAGGGTCACTGGCAGCTGCTGGTACGCAACAACATATCCAACGACACCTGCACTGAGAATGATGAGCATAATCATGCCAATATCATCCACACTCTGTTTAAGCGACTCTAAAAGACGTGGAACGGATAGCTCCCGGTAGCACCAGAATCCAATCACTATGGCGTAAACCACTGCAAACGCCCCCGCTTCAGAGGGGGTAAAAATACCGAAGCGAATAGTGACAATAAGAATAACCGGGAACAACAGCGCCCATTTACACTCATTCATGGCGGTAAAAACACTGCCCAGCTGTGGTCGTGTTTCGCCTTCAGCTTGCGCGGGATAATGCTTTTTCACCTGAAAAAAAACGGTCAGCATCAGGGTTAGCGTCAGCAAAATGCCTGGCACAATACCGGCAATAAATAGTTTGCCGATGGAGACATTGCCCACAAAGCCGTAAAGAATTAAGCCGATGCTGGGCGGAATACAAGCAGTAATAAGCGCACTTACTGTGATGATAGCGGCGCTGAATCCTTTGCCCAGACCTGAATCCTGCATGGGTGTACCCAGAACCCGGGCCTGCATGGCAGCATCGGCAATGGCCGAACCAGACACGCCGCCCATCAGCGCACTAAGAATAATCGTCACATGAGCCAGCCCACCGGCTATCCACGCCACCAACAGATTAGAGAATTTTATTAACCGCTGGGTAATGCCAGAATGATTCATAATGTGACCGGCAAGAATAAAGAACGGCACCGCCAGAAGCGGAAAACTCTGACTACTGGCCACTAACCGCTGCACGGCAACGGTCAGCGGCAAACTATCTGCGCTGATAAAATAGCTCATACCGGCAATCAGCAGACAAAAAGCAAGGGGTAAACCGAGCAAAAGAAAGCCGAGAAAAAGTACCAGCATGATCATAGCCCTGCCTCCTGTTTTTCCCGATGATGACGACTCAGCACACGGTGTGTAAGGGTGATAATCATAAGCCCTGCACCAACCGGCACTGACAGTGTGACCCAGCGATAAGCAATGGTGGTACTTCCCAGTGTGCGCTGAGGGTTAGCCATAAACAGCTCAATACCAAACCACAGTAGAACGATCAGCACGCCCACCATTAAAATATCGAAACCGGTGAACAGAATTTCTTTGGCTGAAGCAGAGAGCCGCCGGGTAAGTATATCCACACTGGCATGTTGGCCGTGGTGAAATGTCTGGTTAGCGGCAAGCATTGTGAGCCAGGCAAACAATAGCTGCGCCATATCCACAGACCAGATAATCGGATAACCCAAGGTTCGCATAATAGCTGCGATAAAAACCAGGCCCACGATCGCACTCAACAGCCAAACACAGAGCATCCGCTCAATGCGATTAATCGTTTGCATCATCGGCCTCACCCAACAGGGTTTGTATTTTTGTGTACAACGAGGCATAGCCCAGGTTTTCATATACCTGACGCGTGGCCTGTCTGAATGGCGTGGTGTCGGGCGTCGTGATTACAACACCCTGGGCTTTCAGTTTCTGTTCAATAGTGCGCTCCGCCTTGCGCACCTTTTCAGAGGCGTAGTCTCCAGACGCAATTGCCGCCTGGGTGACAATTTTCTGCAACTGCGGGCTCAGCGACTGATACCAACGCTCGCTGCCTACCAGGCCGGAGATAAGCTGAATATGCCCGGTTTTGGTGACATGGGTGATGACCTCATATAAGCGCGCGCCCCACATGCCTGTGTACTGTGCTTCAGCGGCATCGATAACCCGTTGCTGCAGCCCACTGTAAACTTCAGCCCAGGCGAGCGGCGTAGGTGTCGCGCCCATCGCCTCGATGGTTTCAATCCACACGGGCGCACCAATAGTGCGCATTCTGATACCTTGCAAATCTGCTGGACCGGAAACCGGTTTTTGGGTCAGCAGATGGCGGGCGCCCTGCCACCAGTTGAACGAAAATATATGCAGGCCTTCACGCTGCGCAAGTGCTTCGGCCCATGATTCAAAAAGCGAAGACTGGGTAAACTGACTAAGTTGCCCGTAATTATCTATTAGATAAGGTGCGCCAAGTATGCCAAGTTCATTCTGATACACCGCGAGACGGCCGCCATCGGCAAGCACCGCGACATTCGCCCCCAGCATGGCCTGTTCCAGCATATCGCTGTCGTTACCTAACTGTGAGCCAACAAAAATGCGAATGGCAAGCTGCCCGTCAGAGGCGGTTTCAACTTCTTGCTTAAATTTAACTAACCCCTCGTACATGGGGTCATTGCTACTTAAGGAAGTAATGACATTCAGGGTCTGCCCGGCAATGGCCGGTGTTGTTACCAGCAATTGCGCAAGCAGGATTATGCAGAAAAGCGGCGTGCGCCTACACAACACGCTTTTGCTGCTTTTTAATGCACGGGCAAAAATAAAAGTCAGGAACATAATGCACCCACATTAGCCCTGACCCGGTGCATGGGGAAACGACATTTTTTGATAATCCGCTAACGATTTTTCAGGTTTAGGTAACGTTTCAGGAATGGGTTGCCCGGAAAACTGCTGGAAATAAAGCACACAGGCATTGCGCCACCAAATTGCTTCTTTTTCGTGAATATCCATTGCCATCTGGACCTGATGAAACTGTAGCGGATCCAATTTGCCTTCCAGGCTATCCCAGGTGTCGGCCATTTCCTCTACGTCAGCGGCACCCTGATAGTATCGGTGGACTAGCTCATTCCAAAGGGTACGGCCTGATGATTTGACTTCATAATCCCACGGCAGATGATGGAACCACAGTAGGTATTTTTCCGGGGTGGTGGCAGGGTCAGACAATTGTTCTTTCAAAGGTGAAAAGTACTGTTCTACCGCATTTACCCCTGATTCAGAGCGATCGAAACCGATACCGTCTTTTGCTGCACGGTGATAATACACTGAGTTCCAGTCGGCACGACCCAGTGAATCAACCCACGGTGCCGGGCCATAATGATGACCCGCGCCCATGATATGATGGAGCCCCAGTGGCGTCATCGTATTCACGGTGACTTCATGACTCTTCATCATCATGTCGGATACGCTGGCCACAACCTTGTCATCGTTACTTAACGTCATCCGAATCCAGTCATCTGCCACGGTTTTGGCTGAAACCTGCGGATCCCAGGCCATGCGACCGAATACATACCAGTTGGACTGTAGAATAATGTGTCCTGTCCAGTTGCGGTCGGTGCCAATATTAGCTACGCCAGCCATGCCTGTGACATTATGGTTAAAGAGATCGCCGTCTATCACTTTGGCCACCGTTGAGCCTTCCCCACGAGCATAAGTATCCGACTGGAGGACCTCTTCATACATCGACCCCAGATAGACAAAATGCGTGCTGAACCCCAGGTATTCCATTGTGATTTGGAATTCCATCATCAACGGGGTGTCGGGCATCGCCCCAAATAGCGGACTAAAGGGTTCTCTGGGCTGAAAATCGATGGGACCATTTTTCACCTGAACCAGCACGTTGTCCTTAAACTTTCCATCCAATGGCTTAAATTCAGAATATGCCTGTTTGGAACGTTCCTCGTTCTTTTCGTTGGCATACACAAATGCCCGCCACATGACGGTTCCGCCGTGAGGCGCCAGCGCACTGGCCAGCATGTTGGCGCCTTCAGCATGGGTGCGCCCGAAATCGCCAGGCCCTGGCTGCCCTTCTGAGTTTGCTTTTACCAGAAAGCCACCAAAGTCAGGGATCTGTTGATAAACATCTGCAACCTTGTCTTTCCACCACTGCCGAACTTCTGGGTCGAGGGGATCAGATGTATCCAGGTCGCCGATAAGCTGTGGGGAGCTGAATTTCACTGACAGGTAAACTTTAATGCCATAAGGGCGGAACATGTCTGCCAGCGCTTTAACTTTGGTCAGATAGTGAGGTGTGAGAATAAGTGGATCAGCGTTGACATTGTTAAGCACCGTGCCATTAATACCGATGGAGGCATTGGCCCGCGCATAATCGATATAACGTTGATACCGATAATCCGGTAATTTGTGCCAGTCCCAGATTGACTGGCCTGCATAACCGCGTTCCACGTGGCGATCAAGATTGTCCCAGTGATTCAGCACGCGCAAGTCAATATCTGGCGATGAGGATACTGACAAACCATCCAGCGGCTGATGAGTCTGCAGCTGGCGTAGCAAGCGGTACGTACCGTAGAGCGCACCGACATCGGTATTGGCCAGAACCAGTATCTGCGAAGCATCACCGTCATTTGTCTGATGTATCACATAGCCTTCATCACCAACAGACTTCAAATCCAGGCTGTTACTGGCAGCTAAACTACTCGCCTGGTCACCGGCGACAACCAGCAAACCAGCTTGTTTCTGGCTCACCACAGTAGCATCTGTGAGCATGCCGTTAAGTGCATAATTAAGTTCATCGCGCACAACCTGCATGGTCTCCGTGTCACCAGTCACGTGAAAGCGGCCCACCTGCTGAGTGTATTTCTTTTTTAAACTGGCCGACGTTATCGGGTCATACTTCAGCCAAAGTCTGTAGCCGTCTTCCCCCTCAATAATTGAGGAAGCAAGACTGCTTACGGATACCAGCAAAACGCAAATCATTACAATGTATTTCATGATCACCCTCTCGGTGAGACCTGCTTAGTCAGCAGGTCTGGTCGTGAGTTATAGGACTAAAACGAGCCTCGAAGACCCAGTGTATAAGTCGCGCCGGGATAGTATGCATTAAAGGCAATACCTTCATACTCATGCCAGTTGCCCACAGGCTCGTTGGTCAGGTTGTAAGCATCAAGTGTCACCGTCATATCCATATCAACCGGCAGGTTGTAACTGGCGGACAAGTCAATCTGTGTCCGGTCAAACGAAAATACTTCTTTACCCTGTGTGTAATAACTTGCAGAACCATCCTGATGATTAACCGTGACTCGGGTCTGGAAGAACTCGTTTTCATAGAACAGCGTTCCGTTGTAACTCAGATCTGAAATACCGGTAATGATGGCATCATCGTCGCTGGCATCCTGACGAATTGTTGTACCACTGATATTGAAACCAAGACCTTCAACGATGATATCCAGCGGTTGCACCCACACTGCCTCAAAACCACTCAATGTTGTTGCGCCATCGATATTATTGCGCGTGTTAACAGTAGCTGTACACTGCGACGGCCCACCACATTCCAGCAGCGCCTGCTGTCGATCATCGCCGATATCATTGACATCAATGCCATACTGGCCAAGGTTCTCGAAGGCCACGGTGATACTGTCAGACCGGGTAAATCCGGTGACTTCTTTTTCAAAGAACGTAAGCCCGATATAGCCCAGCTCCGAGAAATACCACTCGCCGCCAATATCAAAATTGGTTGCTTCGAAGGGAGAAAGGTATGGATTTCCCGCGTTAACGGTTTCTATACCAGAACCTCCCCACGAAGCATTGGGGAACAAGTCGGACGGGTTCGCCCGGGTTAAGCTACGTGAAGCACTGGCTCGTATTTTCACATCTTCCATAAAGTCGTAGACTAAGCTCAATGACGGCAGCAACTTACTATAACTCGTGCTTGTCTGGCTTTCAGAAGTCGCGACACTTTGCTCAGTATCAACCCAGCGCACACCGGTATTTACCCTTAACAGGCGACCTGCCACTTCAGTTTCAGTATTCGCTTCAACATAAATGCCCAGCACTTCCTCACTGATATCACCAACAGTCGCACCAAACTGATCGCCCTGAGAGGGGATGGCCTCAAAGCTGTCGTAATTGGTCGCGTCTTTAATCCGGTCCCAGTCGACCTGTGCAATACCGGTGTAGCCGTTATAGCCACTGATGCCCGTACCCAGGTCGTCAACCAGTGATGGCGACAGGTATTCAGCAAAGTTGCCATAGGCGGGGGAGTTTCTCACATTGTTTTCGGTAAACTCGGCTGTACCGCCAAATGCATCCATATTGGAGGTATTCTCATCCCATGCGATACCGAATTTGAAGCCGTTATACTCAGGGGCCTCTCCATAGGCAAAGTCCAGGTGAAACCCTTTGGTTTCCGTTTCACGGTGATTACGCTGGATGCGGAACATATCGCCAAACTTCTCATCCTCACTGATGACCCCATCTTTATTTTGGTCGTATTCCTGCTGCCAGGTATACCCGATAGTCGGGTCAGCCGGGTTTTCACTGAAGTTAAAGCTTGGCACATCGCCATTTGTAAATTGCATCGTGCCGCCCGGCGACATGTAAAGAACATAGGGCTCATCACGGTCGAATTCTGATTTTGTCAAACTGGCTGAAACATCCACTGTAAGCGTATCCGTGGCAATCCACGATACGCTGGGCATGATGCTGTAAAAGTCCAGGTCTTCCTCATAATCGTGAGAACCTACCCAGATGTGGGAATTGTAGAATGTACCATCGGTTACATAACCGTTGTCATCCACCGTGACATTTTCCGGAATAATGGCAGCGCCCTGATGCAGGTAGTTACGTCTGCCCCACCACATTGCCTCTGTTCTGACGAAATCTTTAGAGGCCTTGGCATACATCGTATCAAGCACTGCATCAATGCGATCATTTGGTCGGTATTGCAATGAAATGATACCGGAAACTCTGTCGCGATCCCCGTAGGTAAACATGGGACGGCCAAGATAAGGCAGTAGCGCCGTATCCAGTGTGTCAGCGGCCAGCCCGGAGGTCGCCACCGGATTTACCGGGTCACCTACACTGACACCTTCATTGGCGGCAGCGTAATCCGATGTTGCTTCCGGGCTCCAGAAAAAGTGATTCAGTCCCTGGCTCCCCTCGACGCAGCCAGATGCAGTATGCTCAGGGTCATTCCACTGTGCGACACAGCCGTCAGTAAATAAAGCGACAGCTTCATAGCCATCGACCCTGGATTTGGTATTTGCACCCGCTACACCCACCAATACCCCAAACTTATCATTTACTGTTTTCTTGTAAATTGCAGAGTAACGGGGGCTGATGTCGCCCCTAAGATCGCCGTAAGCGCCCTCTAACGAATATTTAAAAGTTTGATTACCGGCATCAAACGGACGGGCGGTCCGCATATTGACAAAACCTGAGACTCCGCCTTCCAACTGATGCGCCATCGCCGTTTTTGAGACCGACAAACTGCTGAAAAGTTCGGTCGGGAAGATATCCAAATCGACTTCGCGATTTCTGTTTCCCGAGCCTAGGCTACCATCTGAGGCTATGGATATAGCATTGCCGTTCAACGCAATTTTAGTAAAACTTGGACCCAGGCCCCGTACCGAAATTTGCTGGCCTTCACCGGTCACATCCCGATTAATCTTTACACCGGGAATGCGGCTTAATGACTCAGCCAGATTCTGGCTTGGCATCTTACCCAGCTCATCTGAAAAGACCTCATCTACAAATCCCTGAGAGTCGCGTTTGGCCACGGTCGAGTTGAATAAGCTTCCCCGGTAGCCGCGCACCTCAATAACTTCAGTTTCCTGAGTAGCTTCCTGTGTCTGTTGTGGCTCTTCCTCTGGCTGCTCCTGAGCCTGAACAGACGTAACCGCGGAAGCCACTGCCAACATCAGTAGCCCTCGTTTGCTCAGCGTGAAAGTCTTGCTTGTGTTCATACTTACCTCTTACATTTGGCGTTGAACGATGGTGACAGTGCCGATACTCTGATCTATCTTTCGGAAGGCACAACCGACACATGAATACTTGTATACAACTTCAAGTTGAGCTCACTATAGCGGCGAGATGGGTGGTCTACCAGAGAAAAGGATCCAAAATTTAACAATTATTAAAAATCATAAAGGCAGTATAACTTTTGATTAACAAAACGAGCGATGGCACGTTGATACTGATTGTTTCGTTATTCATATTTTATCGCATTGCAGCAGTACTGCCGTCGGAGGTACCCCCTCAACGGGGGCAGGCTAAACCTTTCGGACTCGATATTACGATTAATAATTTGGAAGAAAAAAGATACTTGAGGGTGTTTACGTGCGATCGTAAGGGCATTCTTTTGAGAACCTGTAACTCATTTTCAGTAAGACCGGTGCTATAGTGAAATCAAAATCTAAGAAAACCTCGACGACAATGTCAGATATTCAATTATCTTATTACCAGTCAACCTCTGACCAGCTTTTCGAACATCTGCGTGATGAAATCGTCAATATGGCCATCGAACCTGGCTCGACGATGTCAGAGAATAAACTGGCGGCAAAGTACGGAGTCAGCCGGACACCGGTGCGAGAGACAATTGCAAAGCTGGCTGCATTAGGTTTTGTAGAAGTTCGCCCGCAGCGGGGAACCTTTGTTTCAAAGTTAAGTATTTCAAAAATTATTGAAGCCCGGTTCATTCGCGAAGCACTGGAAGTGGCAATAGTGGCCCTCTGCGCTGAGAAGGCAACGGATGAACTGATTCTTGAATGTGAGCAACTTATTGAGAAGCAGCGCCTGGCGGCCAGCAAGATGGATGCACTCTCGTTTCAGCAACTGGATGACGCTTTTCACCAGACCTTTGCTGATTTTGCGCAGTATCAGCGCGCCGCGAGTCTTATTCAGTATGAAAAAGCGCACATGGACAGAGTCCGCAATTTGGGTCTTAAAGAATCCGGTGGCCAGTACCAAAGCGTACTGGAGCAACATGTGGCTATTGTCGATGCTTTAAAGGCAAGAGATCCTGAGCTTGCCAGAGCCGCGATGAGCAGCCACCTGCATCTGATACTGCAAGTGATAGACTCTGTGAAAGCGCGCCACCCGGAATTTTTTGAAGAGCTTGAGTAACCATCTACGTGCTTCTGGCAACGCACTGGTCAAAGAGCAAAACTCTTTGTCAGTCGAATGCTGACACGCTACTCTGCTGTCAAATGAGATTAAACGTATCATTCCTCAAACTATGAAAAAACGCTCTACGATCAATGACATCGCGCAGCAGGCTGGTGTCTCAAAACGAACCGTGTCACGGGTGATCAATGGTGCGGCCAATGTAAATAGCGACACCAGGAAAAAGATCGAGCACATTATCAAACAGGAAGGATTCTCACCGGACAAAAAAGCCAGAGGCCTGGCGGTCAGGCGTTCCTATTTACTGGGTATTATTTATGACAACCCGGGCACCTTTTACATCGACCAGGTGCAAGAGGGTGTGTTGGACGTTATCACTGAAAAGGGATACGAACTCATTGTTCACCCCTGTCATTATCACCAAGACAATTTTGTAGATAATTGCCTTAACTTTGTAAAACGATCCAGTGTGGATGGCGTTATCGTGTTGCCCCCCGTATCGGAATCCTCCGGGCTGGCAGAAAATTTTCGACAGCGTGGTATCAATTATGTTCGCATGACGTCAGTAAAGTTAGACGACCCGGACAAAATAGTAATATCAGATGACAGAACCGCGGTAGAGGAACTGGCCCGTTACCTGGCGGCGCAAAACCATAGCGATATTGCCGTGATTAGCGGGCCGGGCGCCTACTCATCGTCAATAGAACGGCTCGAGGGGTTTTGCCAGACTTTACGGGATTTAAATATCAATATCGCGAAGGACTGGATTGTTGAGGGAAACAATACCTACGAAAGCGGTATCGAATGTGGCCGCTTACTACTACAGAAAGTTCCCCGTCCAGCTACTATATTTGCCAATAACGATGAGATGGCGGTAGGTGTGATAAAGGCGGCGCACGACTTAAATATTGCTATTCCCGAGGCATTGTCGGTGGTTGGTTTCGATGACAACCTGATGGCCTCCCGAATGATACCCTCACTGACTACAATACGTCGCCCTGTTGCCCAAATGGCCTCCATCGCAGCGAAGAAACTTATTGGCCAAATTGAAGGTTTACCCATCCAAAATACGCAGAGCGAGTCGGTAATACCTCGCCTGATTATCCGCGAATCCACCAGCAAAAAATAAAGAATACGCTTGATCAACAATTACACTACTTCTATTATGCCACCGGTGGCATAAACTTATTATTTACGTGCCATTTTGATTACATCAGGCAAAAAGAGGACGTTATGGATCCGATTCTACTGCACGAAGACAGGTTGTTTCCTGTTGATAAAACCACCCGCGACACTGCCCGGGCACTCTATCAGTCAGTGAAAGATATGCCGATCATCAGCCCCCACGGACATACCGATCCTCGCTGGTTTGCCTACGATGAAAACTTTACCAATGCAACTGAGCTTTTCATTACACCGGACCATTATGTGTTCAGGATGCTATATAGTCAGGGGGTGGGGTTAGACACCCTTGGCATCAGCCGTACTGATGACGGTCCCACAGAACAGGATCCGCGCAAAGCCTGGCAGGTTTTTGCAGACCATTATTATCTGTTCGCCGCCACCCCCTCACGCTTATGGCTGGATACCGTTTTTCACGAAGTTTTTGGCATGACGGATATGTTGTGCAGCAAAAATGCGATGAATTACTATGATCATATTACGGCCGAGCTTGCTACACCGGCATTCAAGCCCCGTGCGCTGATGGACCGCTTTAATATTGAACTTATTGCAACAACAGAAGGGGCGTTAGATCCCTTAACCCACCATCAAAAGCTTAAGCAATCAGGCTGGAATAAGCGTGTTATCACCACCTTCCGCCCCGATGATGTGGTCGATGCATCAAGGAATGACTTCGCCCAAAATATCGCCACCCTGGGTGAAATGACCGGCGAAGACACATTGACGTGGGAAGGTTACCTGAACGCGCTTAGACGCCGGCGTGAAGTATTTAAAGCGCACGGGGCAACAGCAACTGACCACGGCCATCCTACTGCAGCCACAGCAGATTTGACCCTAAGTGAATGTGAAGCGCTCTTTAGCAAAGTGCTGAGCCCGGATGCCACAGCAGCCGATCAGGATCTTTTCCGGGCGCAAATGCTCACCGAAATGGCAGGCATGAGTGTTGAAGACGGCATGGTAATGCAAATTCATCCGGGTTCGCACCGCAGCCACAATACACAGTTATTTAAGCAATTCGGTAGCGATAAAGGGCACGATATACCGGTTGCAGTAAATTTTGTGGATGCGCTTAAGCCATTGTTGAACAAATATGGCAATGAGCGTGACTTAACCATTATTCTTTTTACTCTTGATGAAACCACCTATTCGCGCGAGCTGGCGCCATTGGCCGGCCATTATCCCTGCCTGAAACTTGGTCCAGCCTGGTGGTTCCACGACAGCCCGGAAGGCATGCTACGCTTTCGCCATCAGATGACTGAAACGGCGGGCTTTTTCAATACCGCAGGATTTAACGACGACACCCGAGCGTTTCTTTCTATACCGGCACGCCATGATGTCGCCCGTCGCATGGACTGTCGCTTTCTGGCGCAACTGATTGCAGAACACAGAATCAGTGAAAATGAAGCATTTGAACTTGCCAGTCAGCTCACCTACAAACTTGCCAAGCAAGCTTATAAGCTGGGATAACTATGACCCGATTAACTAATCAGTCGTTGCATAAATTACCGGCAAATGTAGCCAGGCCAGATTATGACCGGCAAAGTACAGATATCGGCATTGTTCACTTAGGGCCGGGCGCATTTCACCGGGCCCACCAGGCAATGTATACACAACAGGTTGCCCGCGATGGCGGACAATGGTGCATCAGCGCAGTGTCGCTGAGAAGCCCGACACTCAAACAGGCGTTAGCTGAGCAGGATAATCTTTATACTTTAATGGTTTTGGATGACGAGCCTCAGGTTAGTATTGTCGGCATTATTAAAGAAATACTTGTCTTGCAGGACGATCGACAGCGGGTTATGGACCGCATGACGGCGCGGCAAACCGCCATCATCACCCTGACCATTACAGAAAAAGGCTATTGTCTGAATAATCAGGGCGAGCTTGATCTTACTCATGCGGATATTGAGCATGATCTTGCCCACCCCGACACGCCAGTATCAGCCATTGGCCTGCTTGTGGCCGCATTGGCAACACGGCGTAAAGCTGGCTATAACGAACTGACAGTAGTCAGTTGCGACAACCTGCCAGAAAATGGCGACAAATTATACCGTGCAGTAAAGCGGTTTGCCGCCAGGTATGACCCGGCGGTGAGCCAGTGGATTGCGCAAACCATCAGCTTTCCCAATACGATGGTGGATAGCATCACACCCGCTTCAGATGAAGCGCTTGAAAAAGCCACCATAAAGGCAACCGGGTTAGAAGATAGATGGCCGGTTCAGCGCGAAGCATTTTCTCAGTGGGTAATTGAAAATAACTTTAGCGGCCCCCGTCCTGCCTGGGAAAATGCCGGGGTGGTCTTTACAGACAATGTGCACATCTTCGAAAACGCAAAACTTCGGGTATTGAACGGTACGCACTCAGCCCTTGCCTATCTGGGTAGTTTATGTGAAATGCGTACCGTGTTTGACGCCATCACCCACAATTCGATGAGCGATTTCATCACCCGTCTTCTCAAGCAGGAAATTTTGCCCACGTTACAACATGATGCGGCACTGGTTCCTGGAGACTATGCGAAAGCCATTCTTAAGCGGTTTGAGAATAAACATATTCACCATTTACTGTCGCAGATTGCCTGGGATGGTTCACAGAAATTGCCGCCGCGCATTCTTGGCACTATCAAAGACAATATTGAAGAAAATCGAAGCATCAGCCTGCTTTGTGCCGTCGTAGCAGCGTGGATACTTTTTGTTATTAGAGCAGTGCAGGCAAAAAGAAAGATTACTGATCCCATGGCAGATTTATTAGCAGGCGTGGTAACCGCTAATCCAGAGGATATTGAAGAAGTAGGTAAGCGCATTTTGAACGAAAAACGCATCTTTGGTGGGTTAACTGACAATACAGAATTTCGCGAAACGGTACTCATTCAACTCAATAAGCTGGCAACGATAGATAGTGATAATGCTGAGCAATGTCTTGCAACATTGTGATTTAAAAACGGCCTGACAGGTTAGCGACCTTACAAGGAAAACATCATGAAAGAGATAGTGATATTCGGTGAGTGCATGATTGAGTTGGTAGAGCAACCCACCGGCCACCTGATTAAAAATTTTGCCGGCGACACATTTAATACTGCTGTCTATTTAAAGCGATGCTCACCTGACACTACCGTACACTATTTAACGGCGATAGGCGACGACGCTCAGAGCGACCAACTTTATCGCTATATGCAAAATGAGTCGCTCTCCACCAGCCTGGTACAACGGGCAGCCGTTCGTCATCTCGGGCTTTATATGGTGCATACTGATGATGCAGGTGAACGCAGCTTCACCTATTGGCGGAAAGATTCTGCGGCGACCCAGACCTTTAATGAAATGCGTTCCCCCATCCCCGCCCCTGACCTTTTTTACTTTAGCGGAATCTCTATAGCGATTCTGGATGATGCGCAGCGCCAAAGCTTGTTTGATGTCATCGCCGACTTACGTCGGCAGGGCTGTAAAATTGCCTTTGATCTGAATTACCGTCCTGCACTTTGGAACAGCGTAGCCGACGCACGCGAATGGGCCGACCGCGCCTACGCGCTCAGCGATATTGCATTATCTGGCGTTGATGACCACGCCCAGCTCTACCAACACACAACAGTAAGTCAGGTGGTAGAGCATTTATCCGCCTTTAATATTGGGGAAAGCGTGATTAAAAACGGCGCATCTGGTGTTTATCTACTAACACCGTCAGGAAGCCAGTCTGTTCCCATCAATCCTGTTGAAAATGTTGTTGACACCACCGCTGCAGGCGATGCATTTAACGCCGGATATCTGGCCTCACGAGCAAAGGAGCACAGTGCGTTTGACTCAGCGTTGTATGGTGCCAAAGTGGCTGCTGTGGTAATTAGGCACCCAGGCGCTATCGTTGCGCAAGAGACTTTCAATCACTGCATGCCGGAATATTAGCACTGTCAGCTAAGCGTATTGACGTGATAAGTTATGCTGTGACTCGTCAACAGAAGGCCGGAATCCCGGCCATGACTCACAGACATTGCACATATGGTGCTTAATATAACTGCCTGTATTATGCGCAAGGCAAAAGAACACAGGAAGCGTAAATTATTATTCTCCACTCTGCCGAGCGGCATTAAGTGCTTCGCTACGCTGACGTGAAATAGCCTTGATCCTGGGTATTACGTCCTGCATGAGTGATTGTGTCAGGGCAAAAGACTCCTGAGAAATCTCCGGCATCTTGTGAATCATCTTCTGCCCTGTTTCAGTTTGGTAGAATGCCAGCATATCGGCAATTTCTGCTTCTGAAAATATTTTGCATAAATATCGACCATATCCGGCTGCATCTTTTTCCAACTAAGTTCCCGCTTAATCAAATCGAGCAGTTTTGTATCATATTTATCGACAATGGTTTGTTCAGAAGGGTTAAGATCAGAGGAAACAGATCTATTATCCTTTATCATCTGTGCGCTTGAATACATCGCGTCTACTACTGAATCCAGATTAATGATTTCTATCAGCTCAACAATTTTGTCGTGCTTTGATGCATTATCTGCAAATGCAGGCGCGGACATGAGTAAAAAAAACTACCGCTAATTTTTTGATATGCATGTCAAACATCCCTTTTTTGTAAAAGGTGATAGCTTAATAATTAAACGCGTTTTTATTCAAATGACGAAGTGCTAGCAAGAGAGAATTAGCCTGGTGCTGAGTAACTACTGACAGCCTGCGCAGAAATGGAATATATACACCAACTCAGGGAATAGAATCAAAAAAGCCCCGAACACTGTTCGAGGCTAGGAATAATGGTGCCTCGACCCGGAATCGAACCAGGGACACGCGGATTTTCAATCACTCAGTCGATTCCGCTAACGCACTGTTATCCTAAGCTTTTTTACTAAACATTTTCCTAGAAAAAATCGCTGTTTCAATTAATTGCGAATATTTTAATTATTTTTAAATTTAATGTTTATAGAAGCGTTGATACAACGCTTCTATTAGGCATTACGTGCTCGTACCCTCTTCGATAATTTCGAAGTGTTGTACTTGCTTCTTTATGGCCCATCAAGCGCCTGGCATCTTCCAAATCAGGCCTATTAGTCGCTGCCATGGCACGAATGTCATGTTCTCTGAATCTTTCTTTTAATTTACCTGACTTCAATGCTTTTTGCATTCTTTTCTGCCACATAGATTGAAATCCACTAGGTGTATAAGCTCCCCCTTTTTTGTTGGGAAATAGCGGTTTAGGAGTAGCCGTACCTTTCTTCCACCTAGTGGCAGCAGCCCTCTCGATCTCTTCTATCAATGATACAAGTTCGATACACTTATCAAAGCACGTTCTATGCTGACTTTTTGATGCTTGAACCATTAACCCCACAGATGGATTCCAATTTTCAGTGGTCAGCTCGCGAATGTCTTTCTGCCGTAGTCCGGTACTGAATTTCAAATCAATAAACAGGCACATCCATGAAGGACAAAATTCTTTAAAAATATCGATCTCGGACATTTTTACAATGCGTTTGCGAGGCTCTTCTTTATGAAATTTAATTTTCTTGAAAGGTACTCTGTCAATGTATCCCCATCTCTCAGCTGCGGTATACATCGAACTTAATAGTGCTACTGTTCTATTTGCATCCACGGGAGTTTTTCTACGATAGTCCAAGTATTTTTGAATATCCTTCGTTTTTAAGTCTTCTAAAGGGAAGTCACCAAACGCAACTAATAATTTTCTCGCTCTAGGAATACTGGTTTTATGCGTCGACACTGATAATGTTGGTGATATTTCTTCCATATACCGTTCGATTAGATCAGCCACTATAAATCCCTCACATTCTCTATCTATGGCGTGATAGTATTTTTGTATTGCCGTAGCTTTGACTTTTCCTAGGTTGATATCACCACTATTCGCACTTCTCAAATAAAATGTCTTACCCTTTTCGTTGTAGTACATTCCGACTGGTAAAGACTTGTTGACTTCTTTTCTGGGTCGTCCCATTTTAAAGCTCTCCTGCATTTAAGCGTTTGTTAAAGTCAGCACGAGCAGAATTCACGGGGAGTTTTCTGTCCACACCACCGAAGAGCGTTTCAACATACCCTTTCAATACAACTGGGTTTCCCAAAGCATTCACTTCAAATGGAATTCTCATTTTACGCAGTTGCTCTATTTGCTTTCCTTTCTGTTTTCTTCCGGTGATTTCTGCTATTTCATCACGACCAAGGAATAAACTCATACTGACATCTCTACGATCTGAGAGGGAGTGTTCCTAAAATTTCCCTCTGGTTTAAAACTATAGTCAGATTACGCGGGATTTTTGGTAGTGAGCGCAGCAAAAAAAATAAAGTTGGGTGCTGAAAATGCAAACACCTCGACTGGCATTAGATGCAACTTGTACATGTACAAGAAATAACGATGCTAATAGGTAAGTCGCACCTGATCAGGCGCTTCAGGCTTTATCCTGGTTTGGGAAAGGTACGTTAAGAAATGCCCGTAAGGCTGTACTTGTTAAAGCTGGGAGGAAACTAATGTTTTATATCGCCGTCCAGGGAATTAAGCTCATCCATACTGATCTGGTAGTTAAAGATAAAGTCTTCCCGAGCGCCAGCTAGTGATTCGCCCAACCCCACGATACAATTTGCATCCATTACATTGTCATGTTGGCTATAGTCAGCTTTTAGACAGCAAACATGAAAACCCAGTTTTTCATCAAAAAAAATTGTTACATCTAATTGCATGCTTCTTACTCAAATGGCTCGTTAACGCTATCTATACCTCATCTACGATAGCTTGACTCGCTTGTCACAGCGAAGCTATAAAAGTTGTGATGGTAAGTCGGGCTGTTGCACTGTTCGTCCCTATGAACTTCAAACTGATTCTATTTTGACACATAGGGCTTTTATTTACCGTGGAAGGTACATTTCTCCCCATTTACCGGAGCTAAAAGACGAATTTTTGACGAGTAAAGTTATTTAACATAACGTCCGTTGTTCGCAGTCAAACATGTTTTCTACGCTTCATCACAATTAAGTAGCCTAATAGGTATTTTAGTAAGTTTCCCCACTTAAGGTCTTGTACATGTACAAGACCTTAAGTGGGCGTGGTCACGTTTGAAGATACACTGACAGCGATAAGTTTTATAACCTACGGCAAATGAGCAGAGGAGATACAGTTAAACCATGCTTACGTGGGAATAATTTAATCTGCCACTACAATGTGCCTGCAATACAGTAACGCCCCGGGTCTCCATCTCTCTGTTCTCCGCTCTAACCTCGCAAATTAGGCATATGCTTTTACCCTTATGACACTATTATGAGCGAAACGCTATATCCTACGCCCTCTAGGTGAGGCTCTCGCGCACACCTAGAGGGCTCAATTTGAAAGGGCTAAGACAATATTCTGTTGACGTTTTCGGTTGACGTTTTTGTACCTTCGGCAAATAGTAGCTTCTTGTACATGTACAAGCTTCAGAAACGAAAAAATGAGATTGCTAATTCGCTATTGTTTGATGGACAAAGGGGATATTGCGTAATAGTGGCGGCATGTGCTTATATCAATAAAGCCCGATATACATCCCGCAGGCATCTGTTCTGGTATATTAGGATGTATGAGATTAGTAAACAGCTTCAAATGAAGCCGGCTGTGAACATAATTCAAATTTTTGGAATCGTTTTCCAATAACTATTCATCAATACTGAAAGGCAGCAGCAATGTTGCCTTTTAGTTGTCCGCTCATTTACGATGTTTAAATGGAACGTGTTTATTCTGGGCTTTAGGTAAACCCACATTTGCTAATGCCCACATTGCTATTAATGCGAACCCCGCAAAGACCATTCCGATAATAAAACCTTCAAGTGTCATGTTATTGTCCCCCGTGATACTTATATGTCTCATTACTTAGTGCAGGATGTATTATCCAATGATTAAAGACAACCCAAATATTGGGACGAACATCACATTCAGTGATATAGGTTCACCTGTAGTGCCATAGCTGACCAAAGTGTTTTCATTGTTAAAAGTTAGGTGCGTGCCTATATATACAGTTGTAGCGACCTTTCCCCTATATTCGGGGAAACGACTTAATCGCGCGTTCTTATCCTAAACATAGTTATCCACAAATATGCACAGCCTGTGTATCCTGTAACTTTCAGTCAATTAGTAATGATGGCACTATGGATAAAAACGAGCACACGCTCGGGAGAAAAACGCGCAATTTGCGCACTATTAAATTGTTATGTGCATCTTGGCGATAGTGCCGAAGGTTGAAGAAATATGAAGTTTTCACTATTTAATGAATCAAAATCTCCTGAGGTAATCGATCTTTTCAAGAGAGTGTTCTCTGCATCCGAGGGAGAAGCAGAAGGTCAAGTAATTGCAGATTTTGTAGCAAAAATAATTACCACTACTGCGCCACAAGATCTTATTGGGTACATTGCAGAAGAAAGCGAGATTGTTGTTGGGTGCATATTTTTCAGTCGCCTTGCAGTGCCTAGTGGGCAGGTTGCTTTCATTTTATCACCGGTTGCCGTTTCAACAGACATTCAAAGGACAGGCATTGGCCAAAAGCTAATTAAATATGGCCTAGAACATCTAAAGTCTTTAAATGTTAATTTAGCCTTCACTTACGGCGACCCAAGTTATTATTCCAAACTTGGCTTCGAGCAAATCGATGAAAGTACTGTAAAAGCGCCTTGCCCTTTAAGTCAGCCAATTGGCTGGCTCGCGCAATCGCTTGATGGGCAAGTAATTCATCCTATGGCTGGCCCCACTCAATGTGTTGAGGCTTTAAATGATCCTGGGCTATGGTAAAAAATGCATATAACAAACAAATTATGGCACTCGCTATCGCTCGCTGGGAAGCATACACGCAGGCGGCTTCGCCATTATTGCCTGCGCGTCCGCGCCCCATATTTGGAAGGTTATGTGCCAAAGGAGGAGTTTTGAAAGTTCTAGGTTTTTTTGTTTCTCTTGTATTTCTAGCATTAGCATTTACACACCAATTTGTGGATGCCGTAACAATTGATTCAATCACTGTCCTTTTGGTTGTACTTGCCGCGTTACCTTGGGTCTTTCCGTATTTGAAGTCGCTAGAATTACCCGGCGGCTTAAAACTTGAACTTAAAGATGCTTTGCAGAAAGTAGAAAAAGTTACTTCTGGAGCAATTGTAAAAGAAAGTGCCGCCGAATATCAGGGAGTCGATACATCACTTGCCTTTGTAGCCTTGCGAGTAGAAATCGAGAAAACAATCCGTAAATATCAACCCGATATGGGAAAAACTAAACACTCACTCGCACTACGGCTGCAAACCCTAGCTAACGATGAGGTTATTACTCGCCCTTTGTCAGAGGCCCTTCTCGAAATTGTTAAATTGGGAAACGCTGCAGCTCATGGACGTGAAATAAATTCTGAAGAAGCAGAGCTAATTCTATTGCGTTCGAATGCTTTAATTGAAAAACTAGAGGAGTGTTTAAAACATGCCTAACAATACGCTGTTGTCGTTCCCTTCGGTCACTGGGACGCAAAGCTTAGCGTTGGTATTACTCCCTTCGTCAATTAAAACCGAGCGTCTCCATGACATTATTTCAGTCCATAATTAGCTTTTGTTTCACTCAAATTAAATGAGCTAACGCACCGGATGAGGCAGTAATGTCGTCGGTTCGTATGCTGGTATTCGTAGGTTACTTATTCGATGAATAAGCAGAGCTGACCTTATCAATCCGCCGTGTCCCGGTGACCGCTCAGCCATTCTCATCAGTCTATGCTCGTGGATCAATCACGGTTAAGTGATTGCCATCATAACGCCCTCGTAGGTTGTGCCACATTCCGCGGCCTGATCCGAATGCGTTAGCTCAAACTCGTTTATCATGCGGGCACTCTACTCAATCTGAGTTTTGGATTGATGGGCGTGAGTACCACTTCTTTTGCGATAGCCCAGATGTAAGCTGCCATTTCTCTGGCAATCGCCGTAATAATGAGATTGTAGTGTTTTCCTTTCTTGCTCATCCGCTGGTAGCGTTTGCACAGGCGAAGCTGTGCTTTCCAGGCAATATCAACGATATCTTTGGGTAAGCCTTCCTGGCGCAATTGCAATTCAGTTGAGACGTTCGCCGGATAACGATAACTGTGTGCGCCTTCAACCAGCAACCGTCTTGCCTGGCCGTTTCCAGCTTTGGTAATAGCCCCTAAATGACGTTTACCACCGGATGATTGTTCAATGGGCACTAAACCTAAGTAGGCCATGAGCTTTCTGGGATGGTCGAAGCGGTGCAGGTCACCTAATCCCGCGACAACGCCGACAGCCACCAACAACCTGACACCACGCATAGCCTGAATAGCTTTCACCACAGGGTAGTAACGCCAGTGATGAACATGATGGGTTAACTCATTATCCAACCGCTCTAATCGCCGAATACGTTCTTCAATGGTTTGCAGTTGTTCCTGTAAAACAATTTGCTGTGCAGGATGAGGCAATATCAGCTCAGTGAGCCAACGCAGATGTTTCTTCGACCAGTTGGCAGTACCTTCGTAACGAGTGTTGTTACGAAGCAGCAGGGCCTTAAGCTGGTACTTAGCTTCTTTTAAATCCTTCATTGCCGCTTCGCGAGCACGGGACAAATCCCGAACAGCTTCATCTTCCGGCTCAGGCACATAGACAGGAGTGAGATCTTCAGACTTTAATAACCTCACAAGCTTTAGCGCATCACGGCGATCAGTCTTTACACGTTCACCTGGCTTTTTAGGGATAAGAGAAGGAGCAACCACATAACAACAATGCCCTAGGCTGGTAATGAGCCGATAAATCCAGTAGCCACAGGGGCCAGCTTCATAAACAAAGTGAAGGGTGGCGCCTGGGTATTTCGATTCAAACTGACGAAGCAACTTTTTCTAGCTGACTTTTTAAAAGGGGATGCGTCCGTAATGAACAGGACTTACGCCGCGTTGCTCTTCGCAATACGCGACTTCATGGAATTCCTTGTGCGTATCCAAGCCGATAAAAATCATGCTATGTTTATTCATGCTAGCCTCCAAATGATTTAGTCTTAAGCAAACTAATTATGGCACTGGCTTTCAGCTAACCCACGAAAATGCGGA
>NZ_KB899385.1 GCF_000378185.1 Salinimonas chungwhensis DSM 16280 | reverse complement strand
TTCTAAATTTATTCGTCAAACGTTTATTGAATGGTCAGCGAAAACAGTCCGCTACTCTTACTGGGCACAGCTTTACTACGAACAGCAGCGGAAGAAAGGGAACACTCATCAGCGAGCAGTGCGCTCCTTAGCCTTCAAGTGGATAAGGGTTTTGTACTGCTGTTGGAAAAGTAAAACACCATATGATGAAACGAAGTACCTCAAAGTATTAAAGGAGAGAAATTCGCCTTTACTTGGATAAAATTGGTTGACGAGTGGCTCAGGGCATTAAGCAGACGTTCAACGCCCCGCTTGAGGCGCAAATACGTGGGCTAAAGCCGAATCGAAGTGTCACAGCCCAATAGCGACTACAGCGGATTGTTAGGCGATGGCTCAAATGCTACACCATAAGTTATTGTGTTTTTGCCGCCGCAACTTTTGCAAACCCAAAATTTACCGAGACCGACTTCCCGTTGCCAAATTTTGATTAGTTGCTTACACGATCTATTGCCGCAGAGGATATTTTGACGATTCGCATGCCATACATAGTTGCCGTTTCCTTGAGGTTCTAGATTATAGCTAGCCTTACAGTTTTTACACTCGGCTTCTAAGTCTAAGTCATCATCGATCGTCGGAACCCTTTTTCTAATAGGTTTATCGCATTCGAAACAGTCTATATGACTAAATGTACTTAATGTACAATTGAAAAGTGGGGAAGCAAGAACGCTATCAATCATCGAATAAATTTCAGAGCATCGAACTCTCATCCTTTCAAAATCAGTAGCTTTATTTCGATGAAAGCTCCTAAGATTCATCATGTGAAGATAATTTCCCAACCGATCATAGTGTTCTTTTAGGATCTTCATGCTGAGAACTTTTTCCGATCCAATATGTTTCATCTCGTGAGAAGGTTTACCCGATGACTCTTCAATTCCCATAGCTAAAGATGAATCCTTATCAGTGGTTGGCTCTATCTCGATAAGAATGGTCATTATTTTTTTTGGCTGCCAAGTATCATATTCCTTTTCAGGGAATTCATCCTTAAATGATAACGCTCTATCGTATACTATCGCTTCCATCGCCATTCTCAATTCGAGAGCAGCATACCGAAGATTACTGTCATCAAATAAATCGATTTGCTTTTTAGCAGCTTGAAGATGTTTACGAGCAAGATTACGAAAGTTCATAATTCCTTTTGGCACCTAACGTTAAGTTAACCGGGGCACAGTGCGGAGCATGTTTTCGTGCGTCCGGCGGAGGTCGCTTGCGGACAAAATGTTGTTGAACGCCTTGTGATAAATCACCTTCCCCCCCTGTATACCACTTCGCCCTCATTGATTCCAAGGTCTATACGCATAGCGTTCAACATTAAATCAGACTTTTCTCTCATTTCTACCCATGTTGCCTTCTTACCTTCATAGAGCAGAGGTATAAAGAAATCGATCATGTCGTTGTATCTATCTAAGACGTCCTGACATGAAACTAGCGATATATATCCATAAGCCTTATTTCTATTTAAAGCGAAAGAATGCTCGACTTCTGCACTAATGGACTCTTGTTTTGACGTAGCAACAGCCTCTAGTTCCCTAAGAATTTCTGAAACGATATGAACCACATCTTTATAGATGGCCAACTTGTCAAAGTGACGATTCAACTCTTTTTGTTTAAAGGTGTCTATTTGGGCTTTCAAATCTTCTAGGACAGCTTCATTTTTGGCTTTTAATTTCTGAAGGCTTTCTTCATGCTTGGCTCGTTCATTTTGCAACATGCGCTTAGCCCATATACTACCTAACCAATGGGAAAATGCGCCTAGCAACAATGCACTCCCCCCCAGTGATGCGATAATTGCTGCTGTAATTTTGAATATTTCTTCTATGCTCATATTAATTTAGAACAGCTTATTACCGGGATTTCATAATAACATCCGTTTCCCATGACAGCCATATTCTGTATTTTCATAGGAAAGAATATGAAATGCCCGCTTCGCGTACTTCACTGCCCCACAGCGTCCGTGGCACCTTGGGACAAGAAGCGGACGTTCATTGGCCCACTAAGGGGCGATAAGACATGGGCTAAAATTAGGAACGAAGTAACACAGTCAATGTGTTAGCATCCCTGCGAGCGAAGCTAGCGCCATGAATGGTTTGTTAGGCGATTGAAGTATAGGTCTGACGAGATACTAACGACCCATCGTTATGGTTACAAATCATATATCCCCCCTCTACGTTGTAAGTGTTTTGAGTAATTTCTCTTGCTGAAAAGAAGTCATCAGGCAACGGTGTTGTAGCATACGGATTATGGTATATATGCAACCTATCTAGATGGGATTCTTCATGTTCATCAGAACTATATAGGTAAGTATCTGAGCCGCAAAAACGATTGCCATCATAGAATCTAATAGAGTACACATCGGAGCCACTTGGTAATTTTTTATGGGAAGCACCAAGCATTTCTAGCCCCTCTTTTGCCATAAACTCAACGACGCCCATTTGCCTATAGCGGGTAGCTCTAATTGTGTTCTTGATTCCAGCTTCTACCACTGCCTTACCAAAGGTACCAGTTGTAGAGAAAATAACCGCACTTACCTCCTTATAACTAGCATTCGTAAAAATCCCTAACTCGACTCGTTGCCTATTCTGATTAAGAATGTGATCAATTCTGTCCCCGTTACCGCTAGGTGGTGGAGGGTTAATGCCATACAAAACTCGATTTACAGCCATGTTGTTTTGTTGAAAGGATAACAGACCATCAAACGGAGCAATTGCCAAGACAAATGGATTCCCTTTGACATGTGGTAGAGAGCTATACGGAAACTTTTTATTACCGCTAACAAATAGTTCCAGCTTATCTTTAAGCTTTCCTGCTAGTTTTAAGGTGGACTGATCAAGGAATTCTTTTTGCTCCGTATCTGAAGAGCTCTGGAGAGATTCAGTCGAATAATACTCTTTGCTTTGGTGGTCTTTATTATTTGAAGTTACAGCCTCAACATTAACGACCCTGCCAGCCTTGTCAATTAAGTGGAAGTCAGGACTTTCTTTAGAATAATCAATCGTAAGCTGAAGGTCCCTAAACGCTTGGTTCAGATATAGTTCCCATAAAGTAGAGTTGAAAGACATTTGAAACTCTTGAACGAATTTCTTGAGTTCTCCTCTCCGGCCTGCCATTCCAGTAGCCCATTGATTAATGACTTTAATGGTTGGAGCGTAGGCACTCTCTGAGAGAATACTTTTAAAAAGAGGGTGGAGTCTTTTTTCTTTTACGCAAACTTTGAATAGATCCATTTCACACCATGCTAAAAATGAGTAGCCGCCTAACGCATCAATCAGCCGAAGCTTCAGAATTCGACTGCATTGATTTGTTATGTGATTCTTCTGGTTGAACTGGATCTATTGGTTGATATGGCGGCAAATATGTGACAGCCATAGGGATTGACTTTTCGCCATCTAATACTGCAACTAACCCCTGCCTCAGTTTATGCTGCTCATTTTCGATATCCCCATGTGCTATAGGACGGTAGCAATCCCTTTTTAATTGAACTTCATCAAACTCATATCCAAGATGTTGAGCCATGGAGTAAAGCAAAGAAGTAAATAGTTCATCGCTTTTATCTGCCCAAGCATCAATTCTATTTTCTGATGCTTGATTATTAAGGTGATCGTTATAAACCTTCCACGCATTAGTTATCTTTTTCTCACCACTTGATTGATGCCTCTTGCCTAATCGATTTTTACCATAAAACTCAATATCAATCATATTAAGTGCCGCAACGTGATCTTGCGCTAATCTTGTAGCGCGTGTTGACATCAGAGTATGAAAAATCCGAAGCTTTCTTTTTTTCGATTCCTTAATCGACTCAAGATATTTCTGAGCTTGAACTGCCAATATTGGTCCGGCAATAACGGCTAGTATCATTACTATGTCTCTCGTATCCATTTTTCTTCAAACTATCCTGATCAAATAACAGCTTATTAATGAGAATTCATAGTAACATTCGTTTCCGCTGAAAAACCATATTTTGTGTTTTCGTGGGAAAGGTCAGTCTGCTTCACGTACACAGCTGCCGTTCAAAGAAATAGATGCTATCTGCAGCTTTTGCCCGAGAAGATGATCAGATTTGGTTGAGAGCGATAATGAAAGGTGTAAGATAAAATTATGCATAATTCAGCTTAAACTCATTGGCGATGGTTGGTACATGACTATCTTTTTTTTACCACTGAAAGATGGTGTTCGGCTGGCTTTTGGCTTACTTCGGCATCGCCGAAAGTCCCCATGAAAGGCACGCCGGCTTGTGCCAGTATTGAGGCATTAATTTCACTTCCATTGGTGCAAAATGGCTGAGGAAGAAAATTATTATCATCAGACCACCAAATAGCAGAAACCGGATGCAATAAATCCATTACAACCCCACCATCCGGATAAGCAATAAATTCAAGCCACCAGCCAGCTGGTTCTTCAGGCCATTCGTAATCGTCGCTGATGACACCATGTAGCCTGGCCTTCACTTCTTCAAGTGGCAGACTATCTCTTTTTAATCTGTCCATAAGCACCTCACTTTATAGCTGAATCGGCCCGAACCGGAATTTATATGCGTGTTTGGTTTTTTCTGAGTCAGGTCCCATTTTTTTAGTCCTTTGACGATAAAATGCCGCAGGAAGGTTGAATAGATGATCAGAAAAGTTCCACCACACCCACAAAGCAAAACAAACCAGAAAGGGGCGCTACCATCCAGATAAAGCGTAGCTAATGACGCTGAAATGAAGGCGATACCCAAAACGATTGCGGTCCCACTACTATTAAACTTATCCATTTTGCCTGCCCGGGAGCATCACGTCAGCCAGGTCTTTAGAGATACTTTGTACCTGTTCGTCTGAAAGGCCGTTGTTTCGAAGAATCAAGCTTGCCTGCTGGTAAAGCAGTTGGCGCTGTTTGCTTTTTTCACCCATTTGATTTTCCTTCACATTCTGGTTTACCAAAGCCGTAGCCAAGCACCGTGCCGGCTAACAAGAATATAGCCATTTGGGCCTTTTCACCTTCCGGTGAGAACACCGCTAGCATAATCAGAGCGGCAGAGAGCAAGATGAGGGCAAATTTTAACGTATTCGGCGAGTCTATCCGTTTCTCTTTCATTGGCTTCCACAGCATAACGCGGAGAAATAGGCATATAACTATTAAGGGGGAAGACTTTGGAGGATATCTGAACTCATCATCCCCCCTGATAATCTACAGCAGCATTACAATCGATGTCTTTCGTCAGTGCCGAGGTGTTAGGTAATCCCACCGTACCCGGGGCCCTGGTCACTTGTTTGATACTGTCGATGCTATAATTTACCTGAAAACATGTCCCATCTTCGCGCTGGTAATATTCAGTGCCGGATTTTACTGTACTTTGTGTGCTGGTACCGGGCACTTCAGACACTTACGCAATTTCATTTACGTCTGAGGATAGCAATTGCGAACCAGCATGTGCTGCACCTGATAATCCCAACATTGCAATGAGTATCATTGTTTTCTTCATATCACGACCTTTTATATTTAAATTGTTAGCTTGTCTCATGCCCAACTGCCTCTTAAGGTAGACTTAAAAGTTTTGTTGGCAATACAGCAAGTAAGCCTATCGAATCGTGATGCTGAGTTGCCACAGAATAAGTTTGATAAATCGGGATTCTCGTACCTGTGCTAATGCAGAAACCTTAGTATTCATTTCACTAAAATTTGCTGGTGAACATTCAGGATATTATGAATAAATTTGTGATGTACGGGCTTGTAATTGTGGCTGCCGCGGTGGGAGCGACATGGTTTCTTTTCGGTGATGCTATAATTGAGCGTGGCGACCTGCTTTATACGCCCAACGAGCCGACTGCAGTGGCCAATGACTTTTGGATTACTGCACTTAATGAAAATGATAAAAGCGCTGGCAAGTATTTAAGCGGAGATAGCCAGAGCGAAACTCTGATACCGGGTTATAGTAAGCAAGACAGGGCCATATTGGGTAAGTCTGAGCAGAGTAATGGCACTTACTATATCAAGACAACATTAATGTTATTCAGAGATGGCCAAAGCGCGCAGGTTCCACTTTACACAGTGGTCGTGTCAGAGAATGGGCAGTTCAAGGTAGATTTGAATAGCACGTTGTCCTCAGCCCAGGACGCCGCGCTTAACAATGCGCTTAGCTATTATGCATCTGCAGCTAAACACGCTTATACACTCTTCCTGGACACCCAGCTAAGCGCAGACGAAAAAGTCTTATTACTTGATGCAAACCTCTCAAATTTAGAGAAACGCATGTGTGTTGTTCGTAGCGAGGTGATTCAAACAGTTTTGCCTAGCTACGCAGAGAATGCGAGCACGCCAGCCTACTGCGAGTAGCTCTCTTGATACTCTGTGTAAATAAACGAAGAAAAGAATACGCACTGAGATAGCAAGTATTCTTTTCTTAACTTAAGCGAAGTGTTTACTTATTAGGCGGGTTATTTCCCCTACCCTTGCCGGATGGCTCGCCCGTTTTACTTGGCGCATTTTCTAACTTCAGCATATTCAGATCCTGAAAGTATGGTGGATGCCTCACAATTCACAAGTGGTGATGCGACACTTATTCAAGTGTATCACCCCGAATAGAAACCCAATCAGTGCGGCACACCCTTGTTTGATAATTCTGCCCACCCGACCTGTTGCAAATGCACCATAAGTGCCTCTCTCCCCTCTTCAAACCAACCACATTGCGGGAAATGCAACACAAACCAAAACCGCCATTCATCTAAATCTTCCTTTGTAATTGTCACAGGCTCCCCCCGAAGGTGGGGCTCAATAATTTTTGGATAAAATGTTATTGCTCTGCTTTTTAGTCGTTTCATGGTTGGCTTGTGTGGTTTACGCTGAATTGCAGCTACGGCCAAGGCTTCTTTTAACAAAAAGCGAATGTTCATACCTGATTTATAGAGTGATGATTCAACAGCTTTCACATATTGCTCAAGCGCGGCATCAATTTTACCGCTAAGTATCAGAATTCGGCCCTGCAACCATTCTTCGTGATAGCGCAGCTCAGAGCTTAAATTGTGCTCTTCGGTAGAGTCTTTCAATGCCGCTAAGCGTGTCGAATACTCAGTAAGGCTGCCATGCGGTTTGATTGTGGAACGTTTTAACAGCTGATGTATCTCATGACCTTCAGCAGATAGACTGCGAAGGTTAGCAGACCTAATTTCATTGATATAAAAATTATAAAATGTCTTTCCAAAGTCAAACTGGGGGTGTCCGCTATGTTCCAATCTCCATACCACAGCGTCATTTAAACGGTCTACAAACTCATAATTGGTTTTTCTGTGGAATGAATCGATATATCTTGCGAGGAATAAAGTTTCCCTATCATCATTGGATGCAGCAGGATGTGATAGTGATGCCCACTGACCCAGCAAGGTCAAATTGCCTATATTCGGAAGCTCATCACCACTGCGCCATTTTCTGACTGTTCTGTCCGTATCTTTAAAGTACCGCTTTAAATCATGTTCAGGCAACGTATGATTATCGTTGTAAAATTCAATTACCGCTTTAACTGGGTTTCTTGCGCAATAAAAATCTGGCACATCGCGTGTCTGCATTTGTGTAGTACCAACCTCGCAAATAATACTCGCAAGTGTTTCGACAACCAGGTGTTTATTTAGCATATAGACCACCTTGTCTTGTGCTACTCCTTCCATTGGCACGCGTTTCATGATTTCATTGTAGTTGCTTAAGCCTAAAGAAATGCAGCTACAGAAAAAATGCGCGAAACTTTCTGTGACTACCTTGGAGATTGGCTCATAAAATAAGTGCCGAATTGACTTATCAATGAGGGCCGGATCTAAAGACTTTCTGGAGTCAAAGTCTTCTTCCTTACGAAATCGACTTGCTCCATTGACGGCCATTGACTTAGTGTCGGCAATATCAGCCAGGCGATTTAATACATATCCAATGTTTGGGTAAGACTCATTGATAGTCACCATTTTATAAACCTCCAACGTCCTTTGTTGAAAAGAGGGGCTTTGCCCCTCACCATTAATTGCTGTTTTTGGCGGCGCTGCTGGTTGCTCGTGCCGCGAAGCTGCCTTTCGGCACATTCCCACCATTGGCTTTTGCCGTCGCACTTTGAATGCGTTGCGCCGCTTGTGGTGTCATTGGTGTTGTTGTTTTTTTACTTACTTTTGAAGTCAAAGTATTCTCCTCGTTATTTGCAAATGAACTTCATGTGCAATCATCGGGCAGTTCCGGAATATTAGACAGGAATCAAGTGGCGCAATTTTTTATGCTCTAAAAAACCAGCGTTTTGCTTATTCAAATTACGCGAGAAGTAAACGCCCAAATACAGGTAATTGTGTCTGTTTGATAATCTGATTGAACTCAGATTGGGTTGGTGAGCTGATGACGATATTGATTATAGATTTTTCTTCGCCGGCGTTAACCGATACCACAGGCAGTGCACACTTATCCAGAAGCTTGAGCACAGCGTTTAGCTGTGACTTATTCGCCACCAGCACTTCCAAAGAATGACAATCTAACTCAGCTTTTGCTATTTGCCTGACACTAACCACCCCCACTTGATGGGCCCGGCGCACCTCATCACCTTCGAATGTTTTTTCACCTTCATGCTGAAAGTAAAAAACACCGCCCTGAGCGTGCCATTTCTGCCCAAAGGACGCTAACCACGCATCATCAGCCTTTCCTTCATGTTGTTGTATGAATGACTGACGTTCCTGATATTGTAGGAGCCACTGCTTAAGCGCCAGCGCAAAGCCTTTTTTCTTCACCCCCAATTCACTAAAGAAAGTGGCGCATTCCTGAGACATCGACTTACGATTAGCGGCCAGCCGCTTCCTGACGTCTGCAGTAGGCTGTGACGAGCCATTCACCAAACCACTTAAGTACGCGTTATCAATGACTTCAAATATCTCAACGATAGGGGCCTGGGTTCTTTTCACTTTTGCACCAATAATTGTTTATAAATACATGCCAACGATATATTGACCGTTCATCGTGTCATGGCGGTTATAGCGAAGCTGGCCCGTACTGTCTTTGTTATCGACTGCATCGCCGTCAAGCTGTTGCTCAAGTCTCTTCACCACGCTCTTTCGCACTGGACCGAAGAATATCGCTATGTTCTCGCTGCCTTCTATTGCTTCTATGCCTAAAAGAGGATAACCGCCAACAACATAGCTCATGCCGGCGTCATGTTTGTGAACATGCATCATCGATTCCAGATTTTCTAACGAGGGGGTGCTTGAAGCATATTCCTGTGCCATTTCATTTCTAACCGCCATTTCGTCCAATATCAACAGGTCTGTGACTGTATAGCCGTCTTTGACCACAGCTTGCTCTAAAGCTTTATAAAAATGCGGTACAGACCCAAAAGATTGATGCAGTCGGGAAAATTTTTGAGTTATTGCTTTGCCCGTAGATATCATTGTATTACTGGCATACTTTTCACTTTGCTTGCCCATCAACACTAAAGCGCTCGACAGTGAAACGAATATAATCATAAAAGGGGTAATGCGTTTGATTCGACTCATGCTACTTGCCTTGTACAAAATGGACTTAATCATTTAATAGTGACTTTACTAACTGGTATGACTCTTCAAAAAAGTCATTTCTTGAGTTGGAGGTATCCATGCACACACTCATCACCTGGTCATAGACCTTCTCCATAAGCGGAAGCATCGTTTCTTTTCTGGCACGATAGAGTGGATCATCCCATTTCCCCATCACTTCAACCGCGATGTGTTGTTTATCTTTTTGGATGACAAAATCGACGAGGACAGGTTTGCCATCGACCTGAACCGGTATAAGCGGTTTTAAGATACGCCCTCCCCCTTCCATTTCAATAATCACCCGGGTGGCTACTCTGGCGAAGGTGCGTTCAAGATCGCTATCCACCAGCATGAAACCATGTGTATTGACGATAGGAGAGATAAAGCACCGGGTTACACCATATATCATTGCATCATTGGTTGACCGGTCGGCGATAATCATTGCCACCATCAACGGTCCTTTGGCCAAAGAAAATGCACCATTGAGACGTGTCACTTTGGCATCTGCAGGCAAGGTCACTTCCCAATCATCTTTAACCTTGACGGTCGTTTCACCATTTTCGATTTTAACTGACTCGACCTGGGCGATTACCAGCGACTGAGGTTTGTTCTTACCTACCCACAATCGCTCGTTTGACTGCATTTTTTCAATGGCCTTTTTTATACTGCCGAACCCAAAATACATGTATTCGAGCAAAGACTTGCCCCCAATACTGTATTTCTTCGCGGCCGCCCGAATTTTCCTGGACTGGGTATCAAACGTGGGGGCTTCAAGGTAGGAAATAGTATTGGTGCCGGCATCGGTCAACAGTGACGCCATGAGCGAATAGAGCTTATCTGCGCGGCCTATGACCTGCCCTGTTGGGTTTTCAACGACCGATTGCTTAGCATTCCCCTCTTCTGCTGCATAAGCACTGAACGAAAAGCGCGTGCCTACCTTTTCAGGTAGGTGTCCTTCACCGGCCCCACCCTGTTCCAGACGGTATAGCGGACAGGAATTCTTATGGTTTGCGCGTCCGGACATAGTGGCAAGAAAGTAAGTATTGGTTTCAGTAAAACGTTTGATTGTCGTGGGGGTGCAACAGTCACAATAGATCCATCTACCATATACAGAAGCAAGTAATTGCTGAGAAGCCTGGTCACTGCCAAGCAGAGTCTTTGCCTCATGGTCACTTAGCGTTCTACATACGCGTATCTCATCGCCTTCAAGGTACTTCTCAACAATCTTCATCTCACATCTTCCTTTATCGTTCCTTGATAACTGTCACGACCTTTTCTTTTTCATCAAAGCAGGTGTAAACCGGATAATCAGACGCCAGGCTCATGATTGCACCAGTGACATTTTCCTCCTCAAGAACCTTAATATCTTTAACAAAGTAGTCAGGCCCATCAAAGTATAGAGCTTCCCATCGATTTTCTTTCACGATCCTACTGAGGTTATCTTCCAATGAACCACGTCTTATAAATGTTGATACCGCTTCATCAGAGTTAGCCTCTCCTACCAAGCTAAACAACGCTTCATCATTAGTTTTCACCAGTTCGTATTCAGCTTCAGTGAGCTTTACATTGGGAAACTGGCCTCGAACAAATTTAGCTTCCTCTGATTTTGTAATGGCCGCTATTTCTTCTTGCGTCATCACAACAGTTCCATCGGCGTCGGGGGTGTATTTTTTGTTTCCCAACTCAATCTCGTTAGTACTTGCACAGCCAGATAGCGCGAACAGGCAACCGATTGTGAGGGATAAGAGCGAAAGACTTTTTGGCATTTTCCGATTTCTCGCAGTTAATTAATTGCCCTGTGTTATACCCTGCAGGCATAGTGTCTTCATCCAGAAATCCGATTAATTGTGATTATTATGTTCAGTTCGTCCCTATTAGCAGTAATTGCTTTGCAATCTGTCAGTGCAGGAAGCTTTTCTAGTGAAGTAAAACAAGCTCAGGACAGGGTCGCACAGGCCCAGCAAGAGATAGTGCGAGCAGCAGAGCATTCAAAAGAGATTAAAAGTAGAACCCAGGGACTTATTGGTCGGTATAGGAATGACGAGGCCCCTGAAAGAGAAAGCTCGGTTGAGTATCAACTGAAACCGGCCTATCACAACTGGCCTAAACCGAAAAAATATCGTACTTACCGGGATTATGATATTCACCTCGATTTCAGCGACGAAGCACATGTTTCAAAGCTAAAAAACCAGATTGATAATTGGATAAAAAGTGGATACTACATTATTCGTAGTGAGATTACAGATATTGAGGGTAGCGGTATTAAAGGATCGATTGAGAAGCTACGTTTAGTTAAATGACGAGAATAGAACCATTTAAAATGTAAAAAAAGCAAGGGGCGACTAGAACCCCTTGCTGGTTTCACTATACTTTATTCTGCTTTTGCCTTTTTAATTCTTGATCATATCGAGGCTTCATCACCTTATATAGTTTTCCTGTAGCAGTCGAATTAACGATTTTCTCTATATCCCTACCATGCTTGGGCGCTTCTTCTAACATTCTTTCAAATCTAAGCACGTATTGTTCAAGCATCAGACCGTCCGGACCATCAGCGTACTTGAAGAGCTTGTCCAATTTTTCTGGGTCTTCTGAAATAGCGAGATATCTTTTCAAGTAGTTTATGAATACATTGCCAGCGCCACGAGAATATTCATCAAGCAACTTAAAATATTCTTTTTCTGCATCCTGTTCTTCATTTTCCTGTAAACGGATATCAACAAGAAGAGCTTTAACAGTATCTAAGGCTAAACTTTGCAAGTTCTTCTCTTCTAATTCAAATCGGCGAAGAAAATCAGCTCTAGCATTGGATCTATTATTTGCTTCAAACTCTTCTTTATTTGCTTCCATCTGTACTCTTGCTGCTTGCAACGAAGTATGCTGAACACGCAAGGTCGCAATTACAAGCAATAACGATAGAAATGCCAAGATTGGCCCGACAACCCCACCAAAATAGCTACCAAAAGCTCCCCAATCCGCGGGCGAGTCTGAAAGTTTAAAGCCATAGAAATTTAAAAGGTATACTAGCCCTGCTCCAATTATCGCGACACTGCCCACTTGGACAGGCCAGCTAAAACCAAGATTTTTATCATTTTGAACATTGTTATTTTTCATAGCAAATACTCCTCTTTAATTGTTTAGCTATAAATTTACTTTAATTTTATTTTTTATTGAAATTTATAATATAGATATTTTGCGTAGTCGCTTAAAAGAACATCTAAACTTTACATTTTTATCTAATTATATTAATTAAAATCGACCTAATAAATTTATAGAATATAATTTTGAGAATTGCAACAACTATTTAATCAATCTTTTAAATTAACAATATAACAAAGAAAAGAATTTTTAATTTCCTGAGAATCTCATTTAGACCTTAAAACTGTCGCTGCCCTGTGCCTATCGAAAATCATTTTTAAATCCCAATCATTTAAATTCAATGAGTATTGCTTTATTCCGAAGTTATATAAATATTTTGTAAGGGTGCGTGGCTCTCTAAAACGCTTTATTTGACCATTACCCTTATTTGTAACGAAGTGTCGAAACTGACCCTGTATCACGATAACTAATAAATCACCATTTGCGTCACCAATTACCTCAACTTCAGCCATTCGTGAATGAATGCGAGGCATTACATCGCGTAGGTTCACTCTCTCACCCCCACAAATTTTGAATCTTCAATAGAATAGAAACCACCAAGTACGTATAAGTAGTGGCGGTCTCTTACCCGAATGATATCTAAATGCGCTGTGGATCGCTCTGAGGGAACATTGACATCTATATTGCTTGCGCCATTCAAGAACCATTGATGATTGATGGAAGTAGATAGTCGAACTGCTTCTACTGCAGAATCACATGTGATTATTGCTACGTGGGTATACCAGTTATTACAAAGTAGGTCTTTCGCCGCGTTGCCAATCTCTTTCCATGACTCTTTCAATAAACGAGGATCATTTTCTCTGGCGGCCCTACGTATATCTCGCTTGTTTATAAGACGCCTAAAGGAACTAGATATCTGCTGATATTTATCTACAAGATGTTCAGGCACCTGGGTTTTTGTATCTTTAGACAGACGAAGTAACACTTCATATTTCAAATGGTAAATATCATAGGCTTCTGACATCTTTTGACCCGATGTTAAGTTTTCGCCAAATTATTATGAAAAATAATGATGCTTTGAACCTAATAATGTTGATAAATCGGGTTTCATATTTATAGCTGACCGCTACTGCTGCACTCTCTGTCCATTCAAGACAAAATCTACCTCTTATGGACTTTTCAGACGAACAACTCGAATTTATCGGTGCTCCTTTTGATAAAAATACGCTTGTTATAGCTCCCCCTGGCTCAGGAAAGTCAATGACCACCCGTGCACGTGTTGCCTACATGATTATGAGTGGCGTTCCTGCAGAGAGCATACTGGTCACTATGTTTAATAAGCCTGCGGCAAAAGAATTTCGCCAAGATTATAATAAGCTTAATGTAGAAGGCACCCCTACCATCCGGCACTATCATTCTTTGGGTTATAAGCTTTGTGAAGGCTTTATGAAGAAAGGCATTCTGCCAACATGGAAGTTAGAAGTTCGTGAATTCATATGGCAAAAATTAGCGGTGGATGCTTTACGAAAAGCAATTGCCGAATTTGGTTCCACTGACATAGATATTTACGATAGCTCTGTTATCGATTCCTTCACAAGCTTCCTGGACTACTGCAAAAGTGACACTCAACCCAGCTCAGTGATGTTTGAGCGCCTTGGGCTGTCATCACATTTAGCGCCATTTAAGTTGGGTTTTGATATTTTCGAACAGACCAGAGCACATAACCAGATGCGCTCTTTTAACGACTTACTTTACGATGTTGTAAGGCTCATCAAACAGGACTCCCGTTGCAGTAACCTGATTGCTAACAGGCTAGACCAAATCATTATCGATGAGTATCAGGACATCAACCCTATTGTTCAGGACTTGTTTACTATCATGGCTGGCGAACGAGCAAAAACCACCGGCATTGGGGATGATGATCAAACAATCTTTGAGTGGCGGGGGAGCAATCCTCTCGTGATGAGTGAACATTGGGACCACAAATATCCTGACTCACAAAAGTTTACGTTAAAGACCACTTTCCGCTATGGCCACTCACTAGCAATGGCTGCAAATAACTGTATTTTTAATAACTCTAAACGGGCGATGAAAATGTGTTTGTCAGCACCATCTACCCCGAAGACTGAAATCAACATCGGTTATTATGCTCCCCCTTCTTTTGGTGCCGAACCTTATACCGATACAAAGCAGGTTGCATTAGTAGATTCAATTAGGATGTTTATCAGCGAGGGAAACGCCTATTCTGATATCGCGATTCTACCGAGGCTATATCACGTAAGCCCTTTTATTGAATTGGCACTCTTTAGGGCCGGGATCCCCTACCAACTTTCTTCTGGCAAATCGATTTCTACACTGCCTGCATTTTTAGCATTCGAAGCACTGGCTAACTTCTGCAGAGGTGGAAGTGGAATCGATGCCGCGGGTCTATTTGCTAAAGTACTGATGACACCAAACCCTGGGGTCAAAGCTAATATGGCCACGGCTTTTTTTGATGTATTCAGCAATGTGCAAACCGCCACTCCGGATGATGTCAAAGCTGTTATTCCAAACTCAAAACCATTCATTCACAAGCGCATCTCCAAAAAAATCAACGCAATAAAAGAGTCTATCGATAAAGCTTCTCCGGCTGAGGCCTTTCATGTCTATATCAACGATTACTTGATTGAAGAGCTTGAAAAGTCGCTGTCACAGAAACAATCTCGGTCAACCTCTCATACTATGGCCCTAGCTCATGGTTTTTTTGAATTGGCGCGACAGGCCCCGACTTTTGATGATTTGCTTACCTCACTTGAATTATTGAAGGGCGAAAACAACACATCAGATAATGCGGTTCGAATTATGTCTCAGCATATGGCTAAAGGAATTACTGTTGGCATGGCAGTAATTCCCGCATGCTGTGAAACAATAAGTCCTGCAACTGTCTCTGGGAAAACCACAGATATTCAAGCTGATCGGCGCTTATTTTATGTGGCCATAACAAGACCTACCAAAAAGCTACTTCTGTTATTACCAAAAGATAAGGCATATCAAAAGGCTTACGAACAAGAGTCAAGTCAGCCTCCTGATGGCAGCTTAGAAGAACCAGGTAGTACTTCTCGCTTCGTGTATGAGATGAATATTAAAGGGGCTCTGCGTGTGGCAAAAGAAATCCACCCAGATGCGGCCGGCCATCTGCCCACAACAAGTTCAGCTAAAAACTTCAATCAATATCTATCAAGCTTAAACCTATTTTTAAGACTCAAACACGATGCATGAAACTGAGCAAAGAAAAATCCCTAAATATGTTTCACCTGATTCTTCCATGGGTCTATACCTCATTACACGAAAACCTCGGTATTTGTGGAGCTTCATATTCGCACTGATAACTTTTTTATGCCTCTTATTTGGTGGCCTGCATTTTTTGATGGATGACGGTGATATGTCAGCTCAAGAAACTACGCAGTTGATGCTCAAATTTGTCATTGCTGGTTCAGGAACCATGAGTTTATCGAGGCTCTTTTACGGTGACATAAGAGGCTTCATCGGACTGGTCTTGGCCTGTTTTGCAGCAATATTTATTTTTCAGTTAGCGTAGGTCACTATGAAACCAAGTTTATTCAACATCAACTCGCTGTTACTCAATCCTGTTGTAAACCCTCTTCACGAAGCGCAAGAGAAAAAAACGACGCTAAGAACTTCCGCTGGCCAAACCGCATTCGTTGAAGCGGTACAAGCAAGCTTGCCCGGCACAGCTTCATTCAACGACGCAGTAAGCATTATTATCGATACTGTCGCACACTTTTCTATGCATCCGTTTCCAGAAGTTCCTTTAGGAAGAGCTCGTTTACTTGGACTGTTTGCTCAGCACGGCATCCCAGGAGTACATATAAACAAGGTTTTGGAGAAATTAGGCGTACCAAAGGCACAGCCGGGGGCGCTGTCTAATCCGGATATTTTCGCAGAACATTGCTCAGATGATGATGCATATAGGTTGGCTGATTTTTTTTGTATCTCACGGCCCTACGTGGACGGAACTCTAAACACCCCTTATCTGTTGAGAGATGTTAATGATCAATCAGATTTAAGCTTTGTTGAATTGTGGATAGATAGCTGTTCAGAAGAGCTACAGGCTCATTACACGCTAATTATCTATAAGTGTAATGAACCTGGCACATCAGGGACTGTGGCTTACTTGAAGAGAGAACAGTCACTCGATATGCATTTTGTATTTAATACTTACCTACCCATCGGCTATTTCACCACACAAACTGAATATGTTCTTAATGAGCTGTATGAAAGCCTGCGCATTAATTGTCACATCCGAAAATTTGAACTGACTGACACTGCTGAAGCTATATATTCCATGCGAAAGGGAAAGTTTATAAACCCGACAGGATCTCGGTTTCAAAGCTGATAGGAATAGAATTTCGATACAAAAAAGCCCGCGAAATGCGGGCTTTAATTTTAGCTTATTGTGACAATAGCTGATGGTAATTGTGCTTGAAACGGTTATAGCTCAAATCATTATATTCTTCATCAATAATGAATTGAGCATCCCACGCTTTAACAAACGCTGGGTTCTCAACGCCCCCAGTCTCTCCAGGCTCAAAGTCATAATCTGCAGGAAGGCTTTGTTTAGTGTATATGGATGAATCGTGAGCCATTTCAGAAATCAAATCGAACAACGACATTCTTTCTTCTAGATCAATCGTATTTTCTATGTAGGCAAACGCCATACCGTATTGAAGTTCCAAATACTCTTCATCGAAACCGTACTCATCTTCAGCATCGACGAACATAGGTACATCGATACTTTGATCATGTTCTGAGCGATCAGCTATTTGTAATCCACCCGCATAGCGAGCCTGACCTTCTGAATACCAGATAGGCAAAGGGTTGCCATATACTGAATGAGACAATGACTCTTGCATCATCTGGACTAAGCCCTTTCTGATTAATTGGTTGTAATCATCTGGTATAGATAAACTTGGTGCTCTCAGGGCTATGCCAGTGTAATACGCTTCGACATACACACCATCTGTTTCTTCATGAAGGCAAACTTTGATCTTATCTTCATGCGAAACATCGGCTTCAGTCCAGCCATAGCCGGCATAGTCTGACGCTTCCAATATAAGTTCAAGCCGCTTTTCCTTATTACTTGAAATGTAGTCCTGCCAAGCCAAGTCTTGCTTTTCAGTAGTTGATAGCTCATTGAAGTCACCTGGCAAAGAGTCCTTTACTGAAGATAATTCGCCATAATTTTCAACAAAGTTATCAATGGCAAACTTCGCAATATTTCGGCGATTGTTTGTATAATCGTTCCAAGTCATGCCAAAGATCTGTGGGACAAGGTCAACTTGACGTTCAATAAAGGCTGACGCTGTCTTGTAGTCATCCTCCACTGTGTTTTGATTTCCAAAAACAATTACATTATCAGTTTCATAATAATATGAGCTATTTTCTGAACATGCCTTTGCCAGATCAGAAAGCGCTTCATATTTTCCGTCTAATGACGACATCTTTGCGAATGCATTTGGTACGCCGTCAGTGATAATTGTACCATCAGACTTTTCAATGATGACCTCACCACCTGAGTCTGTCTCAACAATGGATTCGTTTTCATTCAATTCGTCATTTGATGAGTCAGAATCACTTCCCCCTCCGCAGGCGCTTAAAAGAAAACTCAAAGTGATAGCTACGACAGTTCTTTTTTTATTAAACATTTCCATTGCGGAACCTCCAATACTACTATTATTTACTGTTTAAAAATTTAATAACGCCCACTCAACATATAAAATATTTGAAAATGGGCAAATCACACGGAACCTTAAGAAGAAGTCTTAGCACGCCTTTATAAATAAGGTTCAAAACTTATTTAACTATTTGTGAGGTATAGGTCCATTGATGCTTCCAGAGATTTTTTTCTAAAAGCACGGGGGGAGTAAATCATTTGAAAAAACAGAATAACTGCTAACGCATTGTAACACCGTAAATTCCATACATCACGCCATCTGTTTCGGCTGTAGTTCTAAAGTACCTATCAGTTGAGAAGTATCCTGCCCAGTACACAGACCGGTCTGATATAAGATGAAACCTTAAATCCGATTTGCTTCTGCCGTAATTCAAATACACTTGCAATGCTCTATCGTATTCTTCTTCTGTAAAAGTTTTTGTATAGATATCTTTCTTACTGTCATGAGAGCCAACAACAAAGATTTCATCATACCCCCTCCATGACCCATTCAGACTTAAATCACCATAACCCGCTCCAGATTTGCTTTCCCACAAAGTTGTGAAAGTAGCATTACCTCCCGATAAAGCCGCTTTATAGGCGTTATTAAGAGCTCTTTGGGTTACGTAGGTCGTTGTTGAATTTCCCGTATAACTGTTCGTCACACCATAGTTCCTAACATTACTCAATCCAACATCGCTTTTTGTGATTGTTATATTGCTAGTTAACGACTTACCGTTAATACGTCGGCTGGTTCTCACAAAACCTGAGCTATCAATGCCATCTAATCGGTCAGAATCCGCTGCTTTTTCGTTTTTTCCGAGTTTGGAGCTATTCAACGCATTATAAGCCCGGGTGACAGCCCTTTGGCTGGCGTACACGTTTGAGCTTCCGCCTGTGTAGCTGTCCGAAATACTGAAGTTCATTACTCGGCCCAGGTCTACATAGTCTTTACTTATCTTTTGGCCATTGACTTTGAGGTGTCCTCCGCTGACATTTAAATCTCCAGAGACTGTGACTCCATTTGGGTCGGTGTATAATTTCGTGGAGCTGTTATACATCAACCTAGCCCTAACATATGAGCTTGAATCTACCATGACAGCAGTGTGCTTCTGCCCACCGGTAGTCGTTCCTTGAAGGTAAATCTCTCTTCCACCAGAACGATTACGCAAATACAGGTCCCCGGTATAGTTATCGATAATGGAATTAGATCCATCATGCTTCAGTCTCATATCAGAACCGCTGCCTAAGCGAATTTCTCGATTATCCTCCCAACGGGTATTTGCATTTACCGCATCATAAGCATTACTTCGGATAAATGAAGATGAATCAAGATTATCAAGCCTGTCCGCATTTACCGCAGTGGCATTTTTATCCAGTTTAAGGTTATTCAAATATACGTGAGAGTTATATACCGCATTTTGAGTTGCATAGAGCGTTGTGCTGTTGCCGGCGTAGCTGTTGGTAGCACCATAATTTTGCACATTTGACAGTCCGATATCGGCTTTAGTTGGTAGATTTGCAGGTGAAAATACCCGGGTACCATTATCATAGACACCTACACTCGCGTAGATTCTGTCAGAATTGACAACGTCAGAATTTACTGTAGTAGAGTTTACTGTCGTTAAATTCGCCAGTGGGGCATTTATCAGCTGTGCATAAATATTTTCAATGTAACCATTTTGAATATCTGCCCGCTGCGCTACCAGAGCTCTGGCAGTAACAGTATCAATGTCGGTAATACTGTAGCCACCCATGTGCAGGTCTGTTTCCATGGTGTTTCGAGCTACATCGCCATCATCGACTCGAGATAACGTGCTATGTAAAACCGGAACCTGGGAAGGTAACCCAAACTGAACGTTAACAGTACTGTCTGTAGTCGTTCCGTTCATAAAGGATGCAACATAATTTGCAACGCTATCTTTTAGGACATCAACAGATAAAATGTAACTATTACCATCCACAACACCGGATACGGTAGTGCCATACATGGTGTCATAACTACCGTAATAAAACCCATCGACAGCCAGGTCTGTAATATCAGTTGGCCATGTACCATTCTCGGAATAGTAGTTCAGCGCTGAGGCTTTCAGGTCAAGAAGCTTATTAGCTGTAATTTCGCCATTTTCGTAAAGCTTGTCATATCCCTCTGCGACAACTTTTGCAGGATCATCAGCCCATACTACAGTGTTGAATCCAGCAGTCATCAACAGTAAAGCGACTTTCATTTTGAGGTGCTTTCGCATTTTATTCTCCGTTTCTCAAATACAACTCACTGAAAATTATTCAGCTCAACAATGGTTTGCTGAGTACAGGTTGATATCCGCCATAATCATCCGTTGCATAGGAGTACTTCTGTCAGAGATAGAGCGCACATACTTTACACGGTCACCTGAAACTGACGCTCCTAATGGCATAATTTCTGACAAAACCGCCAGGTTTTGAGGTTTCTCAACGTCAATGACAGCAGCGGCACTGTAGCCACTTTTTTCAATTTTTAGATGAATATCGTTTAACTGTGGCAAATGAACAGGTTTCTGGAGGAACCCGCCTTCCTGAAGTGTGTCTTGGGTAACTATGCCTGTTTGGCAGGTCGCCCTATGGTAGGCCGTTATAGCAACGATCAGTCTTTCTGTTCTGTCTTTAACCAGAATCTGAGCTTCTTTATCAGAAGCGGACAATTGCATAAGTTGAGGTGCTTTGGTCATAAAAAACAAAGCACCAGCTGACATCAGAAGCATGAAGATGACAATTAATGCCATCCCCGACTGCTTTTTTACTGATCTCATTAGTTAGCAGAAACTGAAATTGTTCCACTGGAGCAACTAGCCGTGGTTTCCAGTGCATACTTTTTAGCTACACGCTCACAAACTGATTGTTGCGCTCCGGTAGCACGAACAATAAGTTGATTCACAGTACTTTGTGACAGATCCCAGTCACCACCATCTGGGTTTGTGCCAGAGCCATTGCCAAATGATAATGGCAGATATTCTTCATCAACCATTTCCTGAATAGTTAAAGAGGCGTATCCATCTGATTCGCCTTGCGCCTTAGAACGCGCCTTACTTATGATGATTGAAATAGCAGTTGAATATTGATTTTCTTTACTATCAGCCATAGCTGGTTGCGTATTACCAGCTACAATAGTGATCCCAATAAAGATTATTGCCAGTACTACGAAAATCTCTATAAGGGTAAAGCCTTTTTGATTATTTTTAGGTGTTAACGTTTTCATCTAACTCTCCGGGTTTATAAAAATGACTTGCTGAAAATTTGAATAATGGCTGACATGCTTAGCATGATTAGAAAAAAACCTGATGCGAATAGAAGTAGCCAGACTTTAGTCACCGCCTGACGCGTTTGCATTTTGATATCTTTTTCTGCGTCTTCGCTTACCTCAATGAGTCCACGAGCGAACGTTTCATTATCTACATTGATAAAGTAGCGTTGAAGCCTGACCATAAGTGCCGGACTGATTAGGCCCTTCGCAAAGTACTCACTCTTATCCGTGCCGATGCCGGCACCTCTAATCATGTGCTCCAAGAAGTAATGAATGGCTGGTGGCGCATACCCTTTAATTACTCTTAAGGCCTCAATGTCCTCGGTCTGAGCCAGTTTCATATGACCCAGTAGCCTTAAAACTCTTACTGACCAGAATTCTCTGAATAATGCAAAGGGCCAGATATCGTCGATTTTGGCTCTCGCACGGCCCAAAAAAATGGAGATATTGTTTGTAAACCCATTGTCGCCAAGCACGTCCTCTAACATCCGCTTTTTATGCCCAAATTTTCCATCCCGGCGCCAGTTCGCCTGGCCATGCGTAAAAATCAGAACTACAAATCCAGCGATCAGAGCAATGAAAGGCCAGTTTGATTGCAAAAGTTCAGAAGTGTTGAGTGCCAAATTTATTTCGAATGTTGATGGTGGTTCGGGGTTGATCATAGGAATGATGAAGCCGCCAGCTACTACCTGAGAGACGATACCAAAAACAAAGAACATCAATGGCAAGGCCAGCTTCATTAGCGCATCAAATTTTATGTCAGCTTCATCTTTTAAAAGTCTAACAACGTTCAAAACACCGCTTTTATCACCAGATACTTGCTTAGCTAACTCAAAACCAAGCCCTATAACCGGGTTGAAGTACCTTCTTAGCAATTCATCAAAACCTTGGCCGGCAACAACCGCGTCTCTTAATTGATTAGCTATTTCTGGAACAACATGTTTATCGCCGTAAATTGACGAGTACTGCTTACTAACACTCTCCAAAGACTCTTTTAACCCGATATCTCTGGCTAAATAGCTATTCAGCTGTTCTATAAACTCAATCTGCTGAGTTTTACCAAAATTATTTTTTCTTTTGAGCCAAAATAATCCACTATTCAGGTGACCGACTAACTCGCTTTGCGCAATCATCACTCTTCACCTACTAGCAGTTCGGCGCAGCGGTCAATATCTATTACACCGGCTTTAACCAATTGTTTAGCTTGTTGCTGAACAGTGATGTATCCGTTCTCTAAAAGATAAGCTTCCCAACCGCTCCAATCTTCGGCCAGAATAAACTGTCGGTCCTTACGCTTAACATCAATCAACTCCAAAAGGGGACGACGGCCCTTCTCACCAGTGTGTAAGCATTCGTCGCAACCATCTGGGTTTCGAATGTATAAGCCAAGCTCAGTGCCAGTAATGCCAACCTCAGAAAAATATCTTTGGCGATCAGAAAACTCTGCCTCAAACAGAGTGTTTGACTCATCAAGTGGAACTTTGCATTTGCTACACAGCTTGCGAATCAGGACTTGGTACATCAATAGGCTCAATCCCTGCGGCATAGCCATGTCAGAATAGCTGACACCAAGATCATTAAACCTTTTCGGGATAGCTATAGCTGAAGGAGCATGGGTACTGGTTAAGGCAAAAAGACCTGTATTTCCGACTTCAAGAGTGAAGCGCGCAGTTTCTTCATCCCGGGACTCTTGTACGAACACACCATTTGGTGTTTGTCGAAGTATGCTTTTGAGTTGAAACTTTGTACCAACTTTCAAATCCATACTGTTTTGGATAATGTTGGGATAACCAGGTGGTTTTTCAGTTTCAATAGGATCTTCGAAAGTTTGGTAATTCTTATCTTTCGGTAAACCTAAGAGAATTGCGAAGTTAGTTGTGCTCTTGCCGCTACCTGTGGGGCCGGCGGTTATAACTACACCTCTTGCTTTGCTGGTTTTGCGGTGTATTAGTTCAAGTTGGTCTTTAGGATAACCAAGTTCAGATAGTTTCTTCGCCTTCTTTGTCAGACGCATATCAATGTAAAGTTCACCGGGACGACTTGTTTTAGTCTTGGTAAAACGAAGATCTAAACGCTGCCTAATTCCCCCACGGCCATCATAAACCTTATAGGGTATCTGTTTTTCTTGGGGAGTAGTTACCTCATCGAACGTACCCGCTGTCATGCCTATACCGCCAATTCCATCATAAACTGCGGCACACATAGAGCGGCCAAATCGATAGTTTTTCAGCGGGTATTGTTCAGGTATTAACCGGCCGTCCACCTTAAAATTGGCAAATGCAGTATCGTTTGATTGGGATAAGGTTATATAGACGTCTTCTGCATTTACATCCAAAGCACGTGCCATTAGTCCTTGGAACTGCTGTAACGTTTCTTCTTTATCAATCTCTCTGCTTACATCTGTGTCACTGAATGTCCTTTCCCGCCGCTGCTCCGCGATATCTTCAGTTTTCGCAACTTGAACACTACGAACCGGCTTGTTTTTCATCGATAACAAAGAAATTAGCCGGTAAACTTCTTCACGTTTATTAAGGCTTGAGTAGTCGTCAATCAGAAGGGTACCGCCCTCGTAATATAGCGCATTAATACCACCGGCCTCTTCACTTAGCTGATCGATTAAGCCAGTGTTGTTATCCAAATTTAAATGATGTACACCTTTTAAACTTGGAATTTTTTCAAAGAATTCAGTCTTGTTGTTAACAAACGAAAGCATGCTTATCCTTAAATGCAGACTTTAGAGTTAGAGTTAGGCCGGCTATTTGTATCAACCAATGTCACGCATCGACTGTTGTCATCCAGACCTGTCACACTCATGCCTGCCACAATCACACCTTTCTGTACGGCCTTATACATTTCACCATTGATTTCTAATGTCGCTGATGAGGGGCGTCCTCTGTACCCTTGCTTATATCCTTTGAGCTGTACTATTACTTTTTCTATTTCTTGCAGCTCATCATTAGCATCAAGATGACGCGTTGCACCTGGCATCTCTTGAGTAGAGGCGATTTGATGACCATTTCGTACTGCTTCCGCTTGTTGAAGATATTTTTCTCTTTCTAAATTTTCTAAAGCCTCTTGCTTGGCCAGTGTTGCACGTGTGGTAATTTGCCGCTGCGCTCTCGTGGCCATGCGTGCTTTGAGCCACTCTTCTTCCTGCTTTGGGTTTAGTGCATATTCAAAAATCTTCGCGATTGCAGTAGCTGTCTTATAGTCAGGTGCAGTAACAAATTCAGGGTTAGCTTCTTTCTTTTCTTTTTGTGCCAAGCGGTTAACGTCAGACTCAGCACCAGAAACTTTAGAAGTGGGAACATCTTTGTTCGCAAATAGTTTCTGTATTGATTCGATGTCCGCTTGCTCAGCTTTTTTGTCCGTCAAGTATCCGTAGGTGACAAAACTCAAGCCGCAACAAACTGCCGCAGCCGCATAAACAGTTTTCCGATTAAATTTTTTCTTAGGCATTGTTTTCTACTCCTGCAATTTCAATTTTAAGCGTTGCTTCCCAAGTCTTTGCATGCCGGTCACGAAGCTTCATTTCCAAATAATCGAAACTGTAGGGAAAGCCTTTCATGAGAGAGCCGATAGATTCGAGATCATCAGTAAATATTTCTGGAAAAGTGATTTCACCCTGGCTTATAAACCAGTGGTCATTCCCTATCTGCTCTTTCTTTGATATGCCATAGTCAACGTCAATCCAAAGGTCATCTAAGCCCTGACTTAACCAGTTGTGCCAAGTGCCGACATGAAAGCGAGCAAAATCTGAGTACAGCTCTTTTTTGATAATATTTTTCGCAAGGTAAGCTGTTCTGCCCGAAATATTCATCTCGTATAGATTATCTTGGGCGAATTTAGCTAACTCAGAGACTTCTCCATAAACTGAATCCAATACAAAATACTGCTCAATTATCCCTTTTTTATTTTTGACGACTTTTATTTCGGTTAACGACCAACCTCTCAGAAGTTTGGCAGCGTTAACTTGTCGATAGATGTCTCGCAATATCGGCTTTGGTGCAGCACTTCTATTAACGTAAAAATCCTTTAGCCCTGCATATGGGGAGACTTTTTGAGTTTTATTAGCGCTGTTGACGTCAGTTTTTTCTGGGACTTCGGGCTGTATATAAAAGAACACCGCTGCAGCAAGCGCGGCGGCTAGCCCTGTTATGGCAAGAGGATTTGTCTTTTTGGATGTACGATTTAATTCTTTTTCAATTTCAACAGCTAAAATAGGCTTAATTTGCCTAATTTCACTGAATTCTTCCTGTTTTTCCGGATCTAAAGGAAGTTGCAATTTATCTGCGACAACAACACTTTCAGCACCCTTGGGCTTAACAGCAACATTGCAATACCATGGTGCGTCAAGCAGTTCATTTTGATGTAGCGCACAAAAGGCTATAAGCCTTTGTACATCAGTAGAGTCGTCAGAACTGTCAACGCCAAATTCAAACTCATCGCTAAAATTACCTTGAATTTTTGCGAAGATATAAACGCTGTCACTTTTTAAAACCACTACAACGAATGTTGGTCTCTGCACTTTGCTTAAGAGCGCGGGCCCATAAAGTTTGGCACCTTCTTCAGCACCAAAAATTACGATGTTTTCATCCGTACGGTATATTGCCCCATGAAACAATTTATCATTTTCTAAACTAGCGACTGCCTCTTTCAGTTCAGAGCGTCGATTAGCAGGAACATGCGCATTCTTAGTGGCTTTAAGCATATTCATAGATAAACAGCCTCAACCACCATGACGAGCTCAACATCCGTACCGCTTGATGAGCGAGTAAAACCCGAGGTTCCATTCAAAGACTTGAGTGTCTGTGTTTCTTTTACGCTGAATCCACCGACAAGAACCGGTCTACCAGGCTTCATTTGAACGATAGCTTCAATTTCTCTATCGCTGATCTCCGGGCTTTCGACTTGATTGCCTTCCTCACCCTTTGTATCCAGTCCAAGTAGTGATGATAAGCTCGTTGAGAGTTTGACAAGTACGTCGCTGGGCCCAATATTGGGGACTGCGTACAGTACCCTGCCAGACTCAACAACTTCCTGTTCGATTGATGTGGTTGTACCTACGTCTGCAGTCTGGGCGAGCCGTCTGTCGGCTATATAACTCCTTTTTTTCACATCAGTGATTTTCATCAGTCTGTGATTAGCCGCCACACCACGCAACACCGTTTTATCAAGAATAGTGCCTTGTTCACTCAATGCCTGAAGTGCCAAATTGGTACCAGAGGTATGAGAAAGTACAGCACTGCCCAGGTTACCCATGCCGCCTAAAAGGCTAGTACCAGTATTAGGCTGAGTCATAATTCCAAAATCAGAATTACCTAAGACAGAATCTTTGAGTGATAAATCTAAACTGAGAGCAGTATCTTCTTTCAATTCAACTGCGACTAACGTCACATCAAGTCTTACCTGCCGCAGTTCTCTTTCTGTTTTCTCTGCTATGAATTTATCAACCTTTTGCATTTGTGATGGTAAAGCGCGAACTAGCAGAGAATTATCGCTTTCAAGTTTTTCTACTTTCGAACCACTGTCACACAGATCATTTTGAGTCAGCTGAAATTCGATGTCTTCATTTAAGGTCTGAGCTACTGAGCTAGTACCACTTAAAGAGCCCAAAGCGCTGGCAGCACTTTGTTGGGCCTTACAGCCTAAAATTATTTCAACACCCTTTTTGAAGCTATCCAGAGGATCGAATTCGCCAGTTAAAGTGCCGTATTCCTCTCCATGCGACTTAACTGCCTCTGATGTAGCGTTTTGTGAGCTTTGGCTTTGGGAATCAAGGCTTGTTTCTCCTTTTTTACCAATTGCGAACTCATAATTTCCGGTAATAGACCTAATTGGAAATACGCGCTCTACATATTTACTAAAAATAATCGCGTTACCATTAGGCTCGACTTGGTACCCGGTTGCAGATGCCAAAGCTTCTAAATATCCACCAATGGTTGAATGCTCGCCGGCAATTGAAACTTTCTTTTGTTCAAGAACCCCTGGTCGATATTCAACGCGTAAATCTTTGCCTTCCAAAAGCATGCTCAAAACTTGCTGTAGCTCCAAACCGTCCACAGCAACCGAAGCAAAATCGTCATACCATTTAGGTAAGCTTGCTTCCTCGGCGGTTAGTTCAGGCACGTACATCGCACTAAAACTATGTACATTAGGCAAATTATCTACATAGTCTCTTTTGCCTTTGGCGATAAGCAGCTCTTGGTTTGTATCCTCTGCCTTTTCAGTAGGAGCGTTTATTGCCGAACACGCACAAACAGATATCGCCACTCCGATAGCGGATAGGGGCTTTAGAAAATTTGTCATTTCCCAACCCCTGCAAAATACCGATGAAATTCCGCATCACCTTCATAAAACAACACGTGGATATCATTGGCGAACTGACCATATGCTACTGCACGTCTATCTACCTCATAGGCCTCTACAATCTTTTGGATAACAGCTTTTTTATTTGATTTAAGTATGCACATATCAGCAGGCACTACATGTCTGCCTACTTTTGACACTAATCCTTGATTATTGGGATAGAACTCGTCTATGAGGGCCTCAACATTCTCTACTAGCGTCCCCTTTTTGAGCATAAAACCATAAAAACGATGCTCGTTATCCACCAAGGCTCTTTCGTCTTCAGTTCTGTTTTCACACCATAGTTGTGGATCTGGTTTATAAGTAGCTTCCGGATGATTAGCTGCGCTCAAGGTATCAACTTTGTAGACCTGCTTGTTAAGACTTTTTTGAGTTGATGTTTCCGCTTTGTCGTTAGTAATCGATGCGTGATCTACCAGGCTATTTCTTTGCCCGACCACCTGATCTGAAGGTTGACTCACAAGCGATGCATACATTTCAGATTTGCATTGCTCAACATAGTCCTGTTCAGCGCCAGCGTCAGCACATGCGCTGAAGCTTATGACGCCTGCGATTGCTATTAATTTTAATTTCATCTAACGACAACTTATTGTTCCGAATTTGAAAACAATATAAACACTCAATTCGTTAGACAAAACCGGAATCCCGATTTATTGACATTATTCACAAATGCTTTATCGGCGGGGGTTGAGAGTGATTCTGTGGAAACATTAAATAGGAAAGTGATTCGTATCTTTATCAAAGCTACTTTGTCTAACAAGCTACCTATACAGGTTTGTTTTGCAGTTCATCGAGCCATTGGTAAATAGAGGTAAGTTCGCTGCACATAACCTCCCAAAAAGGTTCAAGCTCTTCAACACGAGATTGGGGATCTTCTATCTCAGCAACATCTGCAATTAGGTCATCAGACAACTTAATACCTTTCAGTTGGCAATTAGACGTTAATCTAAATGATACTCGCTGCAAGTAGCTGATAGAAAGTTCGAGACATTTCTTACCATGATTTATGAGCATGGCAACTTCGTCTGACTGCAAGTTCTGTTTTTTCAAGGTCGCTTTTGCTGACTGCTCTGACTGTAACGAAGCTGAATCTTCGAGGTCGATTTCTTCCGGTAGGGACTCATCAGGATTATAAAGCCAGCTAGTAAGGTGCAAATCAATTCCCTGTGTGCAAAATTCACTAACACGGAATGAGGAATAATGCTTCTGCATTAGCCCTGTGAACTTTTTAATCGTTCTGGTTGAGCTATCACTAAAAAACAGCCAACGATTATCAGTATCGATGATTATGTTGAGATAGTTTTCATCAGCTTCTTGCTCACTGAGCATCTCACCTAATACTTTATCTCTTACCTGCTGTGATTCCTGCTTTGATAAAGCACTTAATTCGATACTCTTAGCTTTAGCAAGTTCACGTTTCTTTTCTGCAACACGCCGGTCTAATTTATTCTTTTTAATCTTCTTATCTTCAACGGTTAGGCTCAATAGATACCAGGTACCCACCTTGTGAAAAAAATGTTCTGGGTCATGATATCCAACGACACTTGAGAACCCGAATGATTCTTTCTGCGCAGGTTTTATATCTACATGTTTTAGAAGAGGCACGAATTGTTTCAATTTGTGCTCAGTAATAGTCTCTCCATCCCCAAGTTCATATTTGTAGGCAACTGCACTTTTTAAGAAATGACCGAACATTAGTTACCACCCGGCACAGGATTTAGCAATTTCATAATTACCACGCCACTTGGCCCACATGCCACGGTAGTTGCAACGAGCTTCTTGCTCTGCCTCTAATAAAGCCTGAGAGCGATTATGATCTGTATCAACTTGATAATACCCCTCACGAATGAGAGACAGGCTAAGAGCCTTACGGTTTACGACAATATCACCGTACATAGTCTCACCTTCAACTTCCTCGACTATTATCCCAAGCTGGTTTCCTGCTAACTTCTCCCTTAGCAGTTTGCAGGCGCTTTCATTTGAGCGATTCGTGTCACACGTTTCTTCTCTGCTTTTACCAAAATCTGGACCAAGCAATTTGAGTCGCATAAGATTGCCGCTCTCCAGCTTTAGTACAACTTCACCTGGATTTTCCACATCATGTAGTTCTCCAAAAAACTCATTGCCATAGGCTGAGAGAAAAGGAATAAAACACATCGCAATCACTATCGATTTTGTTCGATTAAACAATTTTCTCTCTCCCTGGCGCCGGTAATAAACCAATAAACTGGGTCAATGGCATAGGCTTAGCATATAAAAAACCCTGAACATTCAACACACCCCATTCTTCAAGATCTATTACATCATCTGGATTTTCTACGCCTTCAACTACAAGTGATTTATTCATCGCGAGCGTCATACCTACAAGACTTTTTACTATCGCTTCTCGCTTGACACTATCTGCACTCATAACCGACTTATCTGCTTTCAACTTATCAAATGGAAAGTTCAATAAAGCTTCTAAACCATTACTGCCGATGCCGAAGTCATCAATTGATATTGAAATACCAAGCTCCTGCATTTGATTAAGTAAATTGGCTGTGATGTTGACTGGAGTAGTCCTAAGATACTCTGTGACCTCAATCTCAATGTTTTTAAAAGTGTTTAGGCATGAATGTCTATTCTGTAAGTAGGACAGTGTCTGTTCATTGAGTTGTTCTCCATCCATATTGATCGCAACCTTACCTTTGAAACCTGCAGAACAGAGTTTGTCAGAGATTTCTAATGCTTGGTTTATAGTCCAGTTGGTAAACTCCTGGCCTATATTTGAGCGTCTTACCATCGGCAAGAAGCGATCTGGTGTAAGAACTTCACCATTGTCGCGTTTAAATCGGACCAGCAGCTCAACATCTGTAAACTTTTGCTCTTTGAGGTTGAATTGCGGCTGTAGGTACATCATCAGCTTAGTATTGTGGCCAGCTCCTTTGCTGAACTTCGTGCAGTTCACTATATGTCCCCGCCCACTTCACATTCTAATCTATCATTGTTGCCGGCAGTCCATACTTGCGGAGTGAATGCAAAATCATTGTATGTCTCAGCGATTAAATTACTCTGATCGTTAAATATAGATTCATCAATTGTTTGCTCAATACATTGCATTGACGAGATATGAGATTGGATACTACCTTCCACATAGTTACCTGGAATAAGGTAAGAAGCAGTTGTTTGATGCTCACTTATATATATCTTGAAATAGTAATGTTGCTCTCTATCCTTGTTGTATGAGTAACCTGCAAGTACCTTTAAAGGTCCGAGTTTCTTAGCCATTTTTATTTCGTACTTTTCCAGCTCATTCCAAACACCTCCCGAACGATTCAATGCTGGAGCCATAGGTACTCGGTTGAAGCTTAAAAACCTACTTTTAATATCTGCAGATGTTATTTTTTCATTGGCCAAATGCCCGTAATCCCAATGCAGATTCCTGGCTTGGGCGAGTACTTCACTTTTTTGAAGCTCTGCTTTGCTATCATAATCTCTGTATCTCGGGTTTCCCCAGATATGAAAGGGGGAGACTTCATATGCAGAGATAGCTACACCACTGTGCTTGTAGTCTTTAAATGTAAGATAATCTCCAACGCAATGGCCTTTAAACTCTTCACTAACAAGCTCAGATAGTTCAGGACAGCCGGCATCAATTGCAAACGCTTGGCCAGTCGCTAGAAACACACAAAGTGCCGCTATTCCCTTAAACCCCATTAAGCAACTCCCTCATGCCCCGGGCATAACCTTTGTTGAAAAGTTCATACGCTTGAGTTTCTTCAGTGAATGGGTTTTCTATAGCGTATAACTCCAGCGCTGCTTCATATCCTAAGTCTTTAAGCTTTTCTGCTATAGGTTCAGATATCTCGGGGATGCTCTGAATTTGATTTTCTACCTCTCTCAATCTTTCGTTGAATGGCTTATCTTTTTGCAAAGGTTCAACCATTACATCCCCATCATCAGTACGCGCCGATATATGCTTTTGTGTGCATCTGATATAAAGCACACTGGGTTCATCTACATTGAAACCATCTGTGATATAAGATTCTTCTGATCGAGTAATGGATATTTTACCTGCTATTATTTGCTGACAGAGAATGTTTTCAGCCCGTGTAGACCGTGCAGCTTTTTGAATCTCGGTGATATCCAGAAAACCTTCAATATGTATATGATTCACGCCTGAATCTGCATAATTCTCTAATAATTTTGATATCTGCTCGATCATGATTCGCTCACAAAGTTGCTTTCTTTTGCAACGACATTGTTTCTACCATTATGTTTAGCCTCATACAGGAGTTCGTCGGCTCTGCTTTGCACTTTTTCAAATTTCTCATGCAGATAAGACGGAGAGGTGGCCCCAATACTGACTGTCACCTGTACTATTTGAGCCGGAGATGCCGATAGGTTGCGATCTTCCTCAGTGCTTTTTTTTCGCTGAGCGGTATTTCTTATTCTGAACGGGTATTGTTCTATATCTAAACGAACTTCTTCTAAATACTGCTTCGCTTCTTCAGGTGATTTGCCGGGAAACAAAAGAGTAAACTCTTCGCCCCCGTAGCGATAAGCCTTCCCTCCCCCGCCAACTCTATTGAATTTTTGGGCAACCATTTTGAGCACCTGATCCCCTACCTCGTGACCGTGAGTGTCATTGAATTTTTTAAAGTGATCGACATCGGCCATGGCAACTGTGTAATCGGTGCCAAGGTTGGATGAATCCATGCTTAGACCTCTCCGACCTTTTATTCCTGTAAGCTCATCGTAGTAAGCCATGTTGTGCGAGTCTGCTATTTGCAGGCAGATGCACAGACAAGCAAGGAAGGTTAAAGTTAGATTGGTAGCAACCAAGTGGTTGTAAATTAGGATTGTATGAGAAATAGCAATCACTGAGATTATGAAATTATTGTTTGTAGGCTTTTCCAGCATTCGATAAATGCAATACATAATAACTGTGCTATAGATTATCAGTTCTATTAATTGCCTTTTTGAGCTTAGGAAGTGTTCTATTGCCATACCGATAAGCATCCAGACCACGGTCATGAAAGCGAGCAATAAAAAGCCATCAAATATGCCTTTGATGGTCACGCTTCTATCCTTGCCTTTTAAGGTAATTGCTAGAGCCATGACCATCCCTGTTACCAAGCTAATCTGATATATGTCGGTGAACAGAAGCGATGGCTGAATAAACAATATAACTTGGCTTAGTAACAGGTATAGAGCCGCATTGAGGATTCGCTGCTGGTTTAACTTTAGGGATAACGCTACGGCTCCCAAAGTTGCAGCAACTGGCAGCCACGGAAGCTTTGAAAGTGGCTGCACTAAGGCTGGTGGAGAATTAAGGTAAACTCCCCCTCCAATCAGGATAATTACAAGAAGCGAGAATTTTGTTATCGCGCTTTGTATATCTTTGTTTAAGTACATCTTGAATCTGACTCAACTGCTCTACAACTTTCGATGGGTCAGACCCTACCCTTTTTGAATTTGAACGTAACGCAATTTCCCGATTTATTAACATTATCTCGTTTTACTTTAATCCAAAGCTCAGTACTGTTGCAGCCACGGAACAGATAGAGTAAGTAGGTTATCAAAATCACTTCTTCAGGATTAAATAGCAAGCAATTGAAGGAGCTTGCGGGACAAGGAAAAGTCTCCCAGCTCATAGCCATAGGGAACCGGGATACTGGCTGGCTCATAAGTGTTACATTTCGTGATGATATTTGGTTCCTACAAGCAGCCGGCACGAACTCACCGCGAGTGATTAAAACTGAGCTCGCGCTTTACAAATTAATAAAAAAGGTAGGTTGTGCAGCTACACTTACGGACTTGGAATTTACAATGAAAAATACTGCTATCGATATGGCTGCAATGTTTGCAGTCGCTCAATTGAACTTGGACGCAAATAATCTCTCATTACTGTCAAAAGACGTCGTCATGCTTTACACAAATTCAATAATGGAAAAATGCGATTTACGCGTATCTGAAGATGACTTAATCAGCGCTATAAAAGAGTACATAGTTGATACAGCCCTGTTCACTTCCAAATTGAACACGCAATGTCTAAGCGCAGGAAACTCCGAAGTAAAGCCTCTTAGCCTGCTTTGGACTCATCTGCATAGCCTGGGAAATATTCATTCTGCCTACCAGAACCAGGTAGAAAGTGTTTTGGCTAATTTGAAAAGTGAACATCTGCAGTAGATATTTATGAAAGAGTCTAACGGGAAGCCAGTAGGGCTGTTGAACGAAGATCCATCTCCGGAGTCTCGCCACATCGTAAATTATCTTCAATGTATTGGAGATTTCTGTCGGCGTTACCGTAATCTGCAAGATGAAAACACACGATCTCGGGAGAACTTCGCTAAGATTGTGCTTCAACCGTATTTAGGAACTGTTCCGGCCAGAACTACGCTTGAGAGATGCGAGCAAGGCTCTGCAGCGACTAATTGGGGGATCGTCGCTTCATACATTTATGAAATGGGTGCTTTCCCCGATCTCATAAAAGTTCTTTCCCAAGGCCAGGCACCAACCCTACGAATAATGCAACTCATACAAAAACAACAAAAAGACGCTTTAAGTGAGTCAAAGCATAGAGCCACCTCCTCGTTAAATGGATCCGACGAAAAAGAGCGCTTGGTCAGGGCTTTGCGTAAATGAAAAATTTCATACATGTTCACCGCTGGAGTAACAGCATTCAAGACTATCAATATGTCGGTCACCTGTTATATGAAAACGAGCTTACTGGGGGAGCTGTTTCATTTTTTTATGACCGTGATTACATCAATGCTGGTGGTCCTTCATTAGAGCCTAGAAACCTGGCAACAAATAAAAATCATGGTAAGCATGTCGTAACAGCTGGAAATGGGGTTTTGCCATTATATTTCCAACAATTTTTGCCGGGAGCGTACGGACAGGTAATGCTGAAAAATGAGTTTGCGCATTTCGAACGATTAAACCAGTTCCAGAAGCTATCTATTTGTGCAGAGCTGTTTGGTGACCATATTGCTATACGACTAAATGCACAAAACAATCAAAGTAATCTCAGTGCTGACTCCCATACAGATCTGACTAAGCTGACACTTGCTATTCAAGAATCAAAGCCTGATAACCTACGCAGTCCCATTGGCTCAGATAAGTTGTCTGCGACGTGTTCACTGCCAGGGAGCCGCAGCAAAATTGAATATACATCCACTGAGGATGGACAGCGATACGTTTTAAAACCAAATGCATCTAGCCAATTCAATGAAAGTCAGGTTCGTCACTTCGTGCATCTAATCGAAGCAAAGGCTGGAATAGACTCTGCCCCAATAAAAATGCTTAGCCTTCATGAAGGAGGTATTGAAGTCGCTTTGCAAAAGAACTTTAAACATCACTTTGAAATGGCTGATGACAGTGCGTTATTGCTTAAATTTAATTCCGTCGGTTTTGATGTTTTGCATGGGGAAAACTCTTTGCTATCGCCCTCCCCTGCTTTCAGTTACAAAGATGCAGCTGCTATAGTCGATACCTATAGCGTATCGCCTGAGGAAGATAAGGAGCAGTTGCTTTTAAGGGCACTTTTCAGTGCTGCCATCAATCACACGACAAATGGCCTAGACAACTTAAACCTAGTTGACCTGGGGTCTAATCATTGGCGCCTGGCGCCAGCTTACAATACCCTTCCGAATCCTCTTCAAGAATCGACATTCGCTTTAAGGTTCAGTGATCATCAAGTATCCCGGATGCACTTTGATTTGAATGATAGTTTTGCTGTTGATTTGGCTTTATCTATGAATTTACAACCTGAGTCTGGTAGTTCAGCGCTAGACAAAGTAAATACTGCTTTGGCTAACAGGCATGAGCTATATGAACAAGCGAATATCGATTCCTCTACTCAATCAGTAATTGAGTTGGCAATTGGCTCAGGAAAAGGCATTTATACTTATTCACACCCTCAAGACACTGAACAACTATCGCCTGGAATGCGGTGAATCCACCGGTAGAGTTGGGTACCTGAAAGCAAAGTCTATGAGTACTTCCCTCTAATTTGCGCAGCATTTAACGACAATTACATTCGTCTTAAATCAAAGTATTTAGATGAGATATCGTAATGAATGCACCTGACTTTTACCAACCTGGCCTTTTGACTATTACACCTAACACTCGGCTTAGAGACGCTGTAATTGCAAAGGCTACTGATGCAAAAATTTTAGAAGAGGGCGTACAATCCGTTAAAGTCCCTTCAGTGCTGTCATTGGCTGATTATATCGAAAAGGCATGGAGCAACCTTCAATCGCAAGATTTCCAAAAAGCTACCAATTGCGCATTATTGAGCGACACCACTTTGTTTTATCGGTGGGTAGATGTAATTCGTAAAGATAAAAATATCGAGACAATTCTTAATCCAACTGAACTTGCTAACCAAGCTGTTGCTGCCAACAAGAGACTGGCACAGTGGTGTGTGGGTAGCTTTGATGCAGACTCGGCGGAATCAGAAGTGTTTAAGAATTGGCAAAAGGAGGTAAAGCGCTCCACTTACGGAGTAGTTTCTACTGAAGAAGCGCTGCTCATAATCATAGAAGCGATTGAAAGTGGCGTTTTAGCTGCTCCGGAATGTGTTTGCGTATTTTCGTTTGACGATCTGCCACCTCTCCATGAAAAGTTATTCCAGGCCTTTGCGAAACATTCGGATGTCTTTCACAGTGACTTTTCAGATATAAATCAAGCGAAACCCTTTTCGCTGAGTAACTATGATGATGATGAACAACTATCGAATATGGCCAAATGGGCCCATCACGCTCACTTACAAGATCCTAAAGCACGAATAGCTATCGTAGTACCCGACTTACCTGCAAAACGTGAAGCTATTGTAAGTGCTTTAAATGAAGTTTTTGAACCGCAGGTGATATTGCCTAATGTTCCCAGTTACACCCAGCCTTATAACATAACTGCTGGTACACCTCTTTCCAGCCAACCACTGATAAACACGGCCTTAAAAATCCTTCGCACTGGACTAGAGGAAGTTGCAGCAGAAGAAATTTTTAAAATTGTTAAGTCTCCTTTTATCGGTCATTCAATCATCGAGAGAAGCAGACGCGCCCGGTTCGATTTACAACTTAGAGAAAGGGGAAACACTACATATTCATTGCTGAACTTGACCGGAGACCCAACTTGCCCTCGAAAACTTTCTTATGCTATTGGGAGGTTTGCTAACACACTGAATAACCGGGGTAGCGCTACTTCATTGGCTCAATGGTTAACGTTGTTCGATGACTCTCTAAAAGCGATCGGCTGGCCTGGGGAACGCAACCTCAACTCCGAAGAGTTTCAAGCGTTAAAGCAGTTCAAGGAGCTACTTTTGGAGCTCAGTGGCAATTTTACGTTTGAGACTGATATTTCAATTGATGATGCTTTGTTTTATTTACTAACAGCTTGCAATAACACTTTATATTCACCTGAAACAAAAGAAACGCCTATTCAGGTTATGGGGTTACTCGAAGCTGCCGGCCTTCGGTTTGACAAGATGCTTGTGCTAGATATGAATATGGGTACCGTCCCAGCTAAAGCTTCTCCAAATACTTTTTTACCACTACAGCTGCAGATTGACCATAAAATGCCTCATGCAGATGCTAATCGTGAACTTTCATTTTTTGAATCCATATTGAGTAGATACAGTAGAAACTGTACTGAAATTGTTTACTCGTACTGCCAATATCAACATGAATCTGAGTTAACGCCGAGTTATTTTGTTTCTGGAGACGTTGCACCAGTAGAATGGTTCAACGCGCCTTCAATTGACTATCAGTCATACCTCCTTCACCGAATACCGGTGCAGACCGAATTTGATGAGCCGGCTCCAATAGATATATCCCAAAAGGCCCGGGGGGGCGTCTCAATCCTACAGAAAGAGACTTTATGCCCTTTCATGAACTTCATGGATAACCGCTTGCGGGTGAGGGATTTCCCCATGGTAAGAGATGGCCTAAGCGCCTCTGTCAGAGGCCAGTTACTACATGACATCATGGCTCGGATCTGGAGAGTTTTAAGGGCTCAGGCAGACCTGCTCGAATTAAATGAAGAGCAACAGCACCGCCTTGTATCACAAAAGATAGATGAATCTTTTATAGCCTTAAGAGGGCGTCATGATATTGATGAAAGTTTGTTAAAGATGGAAAAATCCAGTTTTAATCTTATCGTTAACCAATGGTTGGATTTTGAGAAAACACGGCCGCCATTTATGGTTGAAGCTATTGAGGAGGATCGAACAGTCATACTTGGCGACTTACTACACAACGGGGATAAAGAAAGCGCCAGCTCGGGCAGTATTTCAATTTCTATTCGACTTGACCGAATAGACTGTGTGCAGGACGAAAACAATCAATTCACCTCTAAAGTTCCAATTGATTATAAATCTGGCAGTTTATCATTGAAGATTTCGCCTACTGCCTTACGCGATGTGCAACTTCCACTTGCCGCCATTTCAGAGCCCGCTGATGTCTGCGGAGTGGCCTATGCGGGTATTAAAAAGAATGGAATCAGAATGCTGGGAGTAAGTGATGGCACAGATGTGGGCAAGGGGATGGTACCCACTGAAAAAGCGAGATTAAGCCTTTCAAGTGACTTCAAAGAGGCACTGGACCATTGGAAGAGCCAACTCAATCTCATAGCTAAGCGCTTTATTGCCGGTGCAGCACAGGTCACCCCTAGTACAGATGCTTGTAGATATTGTAAGAAAAATATCATTTGCCGTAGCTAACACGATACAAAATGGCGCCCAGCTCCGGTCCTGTTATCAAGTCTGAGTCTGGGCCTTGTAATCATCGTATTTAATCTGAAACGTAATGCTTTTAGCCATAATAATTGGCCTTTCAATCCATCTATAGCTAACCAGCCCAATAAGGTAAGAAGCCGCTAAGGTGGCCACACCGGCTAAAAGTGTTTCTATTCCCCATGGTAAGGAAAATGTATTAACTATAGGCACGGCTAACACCCCCAAAAGTGGATAGTGGAATAGATAAATACCGAAACTCGACTTTCCTAGAGACTGTAGACTTTTATTGTTAAGCACATTCTGCAGAACAGGCAAATGCAATAAGCCCAGTAATAAGCCCCCCCAAGCAATACCGTACAAGGTATAAGCTATATTAGAAGCGTGTTCACTGCCCTTTCCAACCAGAAAAGGATTAGATGCTCCTCCTTTCAGGTTAATCAGAAGCATGGCGGCACCTACTGCAAAAAATCCTAAAGCTACCAGCCGATGATTTCGAGTTAAACGGCGCCATAGTAAATCTACGCCAAATATCAGTGCTCCAATCCATATACCTACAAAGAGGTAGCCGCTTACAAAGAAATAGGAAATACTTAAAAAGATCGACAGGCACATGGCTCTAGTAACCTGGCTCGATGCTAAATTATTTAGGATGCTGCCAAAGACGCCGAACGTGATCACCGCAAACATTTCCGGCGTCATCATCCACAATACAGGGTTATGACGATAGTCAAAGGCAAACAAAGAAGAGCCGAACCCCTGCACTAACACGTCCCAAAATATCATAGGTTCTTGGCTTTGATAGATGTTCTTCAGTTTCGAGCCAGTTTCTTGAATAAAAGCATCGTTATTAAGTAAACCTAATTGACCTGATATGAGCACAAAGAGCAACGAAGCTGTGATAGGTACTGCGAACCGCAGATATCTTCGCCCTATCTGTTGAATATGGAAGGCTCTCTCTTTGTTGTCTGCATACCAGACCGATCGCATTAGCAAATAGCCTGACAATACAAAAAATCCAGATACAGCGAAGGCCCCATTGTAAATATATGTGAGCGGAGAAAATACAAAAGTGAAGTCAAAGTATGAGCCATCGTGCCATACAGTCTCGTGCGTCATAGCTGTTGGATAAAATACTTTCAAAAAGTGTTCGCCAAAGACAATTAACGCCAATAAGCCACGCAGGCCATCAAGGTAACCTAATCGCTTCATTTATTTGCTCCAGCTTTCTGACTCGCCAGGTCGGCTTTTGCTTGTAGCAGCGTGTCTCTGAACATTAGGGGAATACTATCGCTCACTGGTTTGCCATCTATTGAAAAATATCTACTTTTCTTTGTAATGTGGCCAGAACTTGTCAGAAAAAGGCCTTGGTCATTCCAATACAGTTCATCGCCATCAATAGTCAGAATAGGGCTACCATCCTTGAACACTATTTTTCCGTAACGATTCATGTAAACAGCCTTTGCTATGGCAAAAGCTTCACCATTTTCAAACTTAACAACTTCCCGCTCAAGGCGTTGTTCATCATAGGTAATAAGTTGCCAGGGACCTTCGCTTCCAAAAGGTGGAGACATACTAATAGTAGAAATTGAATTTTCAGGCGTGCAGCCAAAGGCGATGACAGCCAATATGAGAATAAGTACGAAGCGTATATTTTGCATGTTGAGGACCTTGCCAACAAAGGTTAGGTCATCTTACGGAGATGCTGGTGGCGTCGATATACAATAAGTTCAATAAGTAGAGATTTCTTAGTTTGCGGTGGCAGTCAGGCGAAACTTCAATAGAAAACAGAAATTTTTATATTTAACAGTCCAGAACAATGCTCACCTGAACTCGAGACATGTAACTAAAACCTCTGAGTCCAAGAAACTTATCCGGGTTCTCACCTGTTGCTGAAATTGGGTTTAGTTTATTTTTTTAACAGTTGCTGGATTGGTACTTGATTCAATTGTTGTGGGGTCTTCAGGCTCAATCAAATGTTTCTCGATTGAAGGATCTAACTTATCTGGGTCTTCTACAACTTCGGGTGAAACCATATTGATACCCGCAAAGCTTTTCTCAGCGTCAACACCACTCAAAACCATATGCGCCGAAAGTTGCATCACGCCATCCCTGGTACCGGCTAACTTTACCAATTCTTCAAACTCTTTATTTGAGAGCTTTCCTTTAAATTTCATATTAAGAATATAGTTTTGAGCCAGCAGACCATGCATCAAAAATTGCGTGTACTCCTTGCCTTCTGGAGACTCTAAGGCAGCCTGTACCTTCTCGCTAGCTTGTGGTTTATATATCCCTTTAGAAACCTTTTTTAACAGGTCTAACATTTCTCTGCCTTCAGATAATTCTTGAAAATGACCGCATCAAGAATGCTACATAATCGTGTACAAAAAACGTAGTATACAGATTGAATATATGGTTAAAAGGAAAGCTCCGCTTTTTGATTGCGAAGATATAAGCCATATTCTTCTGAACACCTTTATAGACTGGATTTTAGCGCAAAAAAATTTTTTTTCCATTCACCTAAAGAAGTATTGCCAATACTCCTTTTTCGAGCGAAATATGATAAGCCCCCGAAGAGGCTTACTGAGCTCAAGGCCATTATGCTGCTATTAATGATTTTCTGTCATACCAGGCAAGTAGGTTTATTGAAGTCAGATAGAGCCCGCCTCTAACATATTTCTCATTGGGAAAGCATTGGCGATACTGTTTCATCTTCCTCTCGTATTGAGAAAGCATCCTTGCTACGAACTGGCTTGTCCCTTCACCTGGGTTTGGCTCACTGGTTTTAAAATCGAAAAAGTAACGCACCCCATCAGCCACAAATGTATGGTCAATTCGTTTCATCTTCCGTTTGCCACCATCCTTCAAAATAAAAGCGACCTCAGTCTCTGAAGATGTTCTTGGTTGCAACAACCAATAAATTGTTTCGTCTTTTCGCAATTGGGAAAGTTGCTTCTCAAGCTTTTGAATCGCTTTATGTATCAGTCTTACGTTTAGACCAAGCTGTTTAAACTGTGATGAGTATTTTGCTCTTTTTCGCTCAATACCGTCTTTAAAATAGGAGTCAACTCCATGTTTAGCCATATCTTCAAGAGCTTGATGAAGAATGATCCCTGTACACCGATTGATGTCTCGGCACCAGTCAAATTCAGGTAGCACTTCATTACTAACGTTCATCAGGCCCCGGTATTGCGCCAATACATTGTTTTCGGGTAAAGGGGGAGTTATCACATTAGCTATGATAGCACGCTTGGGTCTCGTATCGGCTGGAGGTGCCTCCCCTCCCTGTCTCACAATTAAGCCGTCAGGAAGCCTCTTTTGAATTATTGCTAAAATAGAGGTACTTGCAAAACGTAGGTTTTCATTCTGGGAATTGGCAAGACCAGTGATGAACATTTTTTTCTTAGCACGCGTTAAAGCAACGTAAGCAGTCCTTACTGATTCTAAAGATTTCTTTACTTTAGAAAAACCGCGGATCATCTCATTGATTCGAGGCTCCTTTAGTCCAGTCTCAGTGGACGGCGCAACCACCGGGGTAGGCTCTCCATTACTAGATAGTAATGTATCGCTATCGATCAGTCGTGGTACATCACCACGAATAGACTTATGCGAGCCAGGTACAAACACATAATCGAATTCAAGACCCTTGGCTTTATGAATAGTCATTATACTGACGGACCCTGTTGATTTTTGGTCTATGGCGTATAGTCGATCAATCTCATTTTCAAAAAGCTCAAGTTCGAAGCCATTGTGGTCAAACTTTCTCAGCATTTTGAAAAAAGCGTCAATGTTTTTGAGCTCAGCTTCTGACTTCAGTGTACTGAGGCCGTTAAGTTCGTAATACGCCCCTTTGATTATGTCGCTAAGTGTTTTCCTTTCAAGCTGGCTAATTGACTGCTCAATAACTCGTAAAAGTTTTTTTATTCTTGTTTGTGACCCCTTCTGTAACTGGCTTATTGTAGTATCGTTTTGGAGAAGATCGATTACTAGCTCCCCCGGCTTCACATACCCCCTTACTCCTTTAACTACCAACTCCAGTTCACCAATAGACAATCCGACCATAGGGCTACGAAGAAGTCCTATCCAGGCTGTCTTATCTGCTAAGTGTGAAACTGAGCGAGTAAGCACTGTTAAGTCAATAATTGATGCTTGTCGAGATAACTTATGAATGTCTACAGCACGATGACCAACATCATTGTCCCGAAATGCTTCCGTAATTGCGGATAGGTCGTTTCTGGTACGAGCTAAGACGGCTATGCTGGCTGCTGGGTCCATTTCTTTGATTAGATCTATCTGTTGGCAGATATAGCTTGCTTCTGTTACAAGTCCGCCACGCTCATCAAACAATTCCACTTCGACAGGGCTGCCTTCAAGCGGTGCCTTTCTGGCGAGAGAAGGATGAAACTTAGTGGCCCCCGTGACAATATCCTCAGATAACCCAAATGCTGGTTCGAAAACATCGTTTACCCAACCCACAAGACAAGCCTGTGAACGGTAGTTGTTTTCTAATCTTCTCACATTGAACTTTATTTCGTTAATCCCGTTAATCGCAACCAAAGAAAATACTGAGACGTTGGAGCCTCGAAACATATAGATACTCTGCTTTTTATCACCAACTAAAAACATGCTTCTGCCATCCCCTTGTTCCCAACCAAAGGTTAACTTAGTAAGTAACTCAATCTGTGTGAGGTTACAGTCCTGAAACTCATCTACTAGAATATGCTTGTATTTGTTATCTAATTTAAGTGCCAGATTGGTTGGACTATCTACCTCCCCCAGCGCTGCACTGGCCGAAGCAGCCATTTGCACAAAGTCTATTCGCCCAGTATTTTTGAATATCAATAAGAGACGCGCTGCCAGTAAGGGAAGAAGAGAAATCAGCGAGTCAAGTAACTCCCACTCCTGCTCTGAAAAGCGATAATCGTTAGCTTTACACATCGCAGACAACCACATTTGCAGGTTAGAATCTTGAAGGTACTGAATTACTTCCTTTGCATTTTCGTTTTGCATTTCTGCTATGGATTTTTGCTCTGACTCTTTAAATGCTGTCAGTGCTGGAAACCCTTTTGTTTTGTTAAGTTTTTTGTAAAAGCTCGGTCGGCCAGATTTGCTTACGAAGTAATTAAGCAAACTGTGGTAGATGTTCAAATCAGAAGAGTTACTTACCTTTCCAGGCAGCACTGAAATTTTAACTAGCGGCTTCAAAGCTTCTCTAAGCGCCTCGCCTGCATTTGAATAGGCGTATTCTATTACTTGAAATATTTCATCCTCGATGGCCTTACAGGCTCTGATAAAGGGGGTGAAAATAACATTCAACAGTTTCAGGTTGTTCTTTTCTAATGCAGCTCTTCGACCGGCAGTGTTTTTAGCTTCCAGAATTATGGGCAACCACTGGTCTCGGGAACCCAATAGCTCAACAAGCATAGAACTTGCGGTCTCAAAATTATGGTTTACATGCTGTAACAGCCTCCGAACATTATCGCTCCACGCGCAATCTTTTTTGTAATCTCGAAGTAATTCATCAGCGGCTTGCTTGTAGATAGATAAAGGGTTTTCAGCGATTGCTGCAGCGCCACCAACTTTTGAGGTCAATGGGGCCTGTGACACGATACTTGAACACAGTGAATCAAATGTTTTGATCTCAAGTTGGTTTGGATTTTTGAGAATATCCCAGCCTAATGCTCTGTCACGAGCTAACACCTTTTTTGCCAGGCTTCGCATCTCCATTTCATGTGTAGACTCAACAGAGGTTTCCGAATCAGCATTCTTTAGTTCGCTGATAATTCTTTGACGCATTTCTGACGCTGCTTTATTTGTAAAGGTTAAATCAAGTACTTGGTCAGGAGTAGATACTGCCAAATAGGCTCGCAATGTGCGCTTAACCAACTCACTTGTTTTTCCCGTTCCGGCGCTAGCATCCAAAAGCGTGTGTTGAAGCTGCACGATACTGTCTTTCGAAGTCCTGTTGGTCATCACTTTATCCAATAAAATTAACATTCAAAGATAACGTGCATGCTTTTCCTTCGACGTCAAAATAGAAGGAACACGCATATTTAGCATATAGAGGGTTCACAAAAGTGCGATAAATCGGGAAATAGCAAACAGTGAATATTGATGATTGATAATATGCATGGGTAATTTACAAAGGACCGACTATGAGCAAACTGACATCACTACTGAACAGACTTGGTACTATAGAGCGACATGGTGCTATCTATGTTGCGATATTCATTTTTCTGGCAATTCTTCAATTTCCAATGTTCCATGCTATGTTAGGGGCGGCTATTATTTTCGCAATCATGCTGCCCCTTCCTGCAAAAAAGCAGTTTCTCGATGATATTCGTTTTGGTGATTTTGAAGAGGCCTCAAAAGGTAATGAGTAGGTAAAACCGAGGTATCTACATTAGGTCACTGAAACTAATAGTTACCGGGGATAGGATATATGCTGAACAAATTATCAAAACTTCTGACAAAAAAAGGTAGAACTACAAAGTCGGCTTCAGAAAGCCTGCCATACGTCTGGGACATCTACTGCATGAACGGTGTTAACGCGATGTTCCCAAATGCACCTAAAAATATGGTTTTGTGCCCACCTTTTTTCAGAGCCAAAGAACTTCCTGCAATGCAAAAGCGGATAAAAGAAGCCGTATACTATTACTCTCCAGTGATGCTTTATAACACTTTGGTTTTTGAAGGTGCTCCAAAAGACGAGGAGCTATTCAGTGCACTGACAACATTTGAAGGAACTCTTAGGCAAGCTGATAAAATTAATCCTTGGATAGACCACTTAAGATCCGCCAGCGTGGCCAAGTCGAAACTCGGGGACTACACCCAAGAGTTACCAGAGATGACAAAGGTAGAGCTAAATCTGGCGAGGCCGATGTATGAGGAACTGGTTGGGGAACCAATCAAGAATATAAGCGGGTGGTTTTATAATAACTGGGAGAGACACAGGGCTTGGGCTCTTACCCAATAAAAAAAACAGCACATATGTGCTGTTTTCTTATTAGCTTGCTGACCCGGCCAAAAATCTTTGAGCAGGCATCAGTTCTGCCGTAACCACCCTTTGCAATGTCTCCATCCAACTTGGTGCAGTTAATTCAGTAATTAGCGGTTTTTGATGTTTGTATTCACTTTCAACAAAAACAGGGTTCTTTTTGTGCATCCAGCCAATCTCTTTTGTTTTTTCATACTCATCAAAGATAAAACGGGGACGTCGGGTTGTCCAATACCAGACACCATTGGGCTCTTGCATTACAAATTTAGCATCGTCTGGTAAAGGAATATGTATCCCATCGATACAGAGCACATTCCCTTTGTTATTTTTTGTGGTATCAACCATGATTTTCCCCAATCTGAAATTTGATGAGTTTTTGACGAACATGTGTCGGTAGCTGACATCAAAAACTTTAATACTGATACGCCATTTCTGAGCTCCGTGCTCGCTACAGCCAAACACCCAAAATGCTAAGCTGTTGATTTGATCAATCCATTCTAAGGTTCAATAACGTATAGAGATTTATTACTTATCGAATATTGTACTAAGCAATGCATAAACATTCGGCAAATAGGCAAGAAATAATGAAATATATAACTGATCTTTTTCTTACCCGAATGCGTTGGAAGGATAATATATGCAAATATTTGGGAAAAAAAGGTCAATTTGCGACCAAATTAGGATTTTCGCCAGCTTAATAGTATGAGTTAACATACTTAAGTATGAAATGGAACGAGTGTAAGCCGCTTTTTTATTCAGATAGAAAACTTCAAGCCTTTAGCGTCATTAAATCGAAATTTAATGTTTCGCTCTTCAGATTTTAATGAGATTGTATTGTCGTTATATTAAATCGCCGGCATTCATCAGGCTTGAGTATTATCTGCGATACCTTTTCAATTAAACTACTGTACACATCATTAAGACCGTCAAATGTAGAAGCTCTCTCTACTAAGTCCATCGCGTCTTTTTCACTGATACTACCTTGCATCAGCGCGACGACAATGTAATTCACAACAATTCTGTTTTTTGTTATCTCAGTAGCATATTGCTGAACCACTGCCTTTGTTTTCAGATCGCTGAGAGAATCATCAAGTTGTGGTTGATACACCTGGGCTCCAATATCATCGACTAAACTCTTGATCTTTCGCATTGCTTAACTTCTTGTCAGATTTGATTCTGATGTTAAGCCATTAGACGATGATATCTACCTTTTCCCGGATTAAGGTCAGGTAGATAGTATGATTATGAGTCGTTACGAATGATATTTACCCAAAAAATACGTATGGGAGCACAGAAATTACCTTATCGCTTGATTAGCTCTTCTAGCCTCGTTAGCAAGTCTTGATCTACTTTGTTTGTATTAAATTTGATGGATATATCATTCCCTTTCACATCAACTTTAAAACCTTTGGTTGGTGTAATCTTCTCCCAATCCTTATTTTTTACGGTTACTACCTTGGGTTCTTGAAGCAGTGACTTGATATGCGAGAACGTTGCCTCAGCAGATTGCTCTGCTTCATGAACAGAATCAAAGGTCTCCCCTTCTTGAACCTGAGTCAATTGGCCTTCCAGCTTCGAAAGTTTGTCTTCTTCTTTCTTAAAATAACGAAGCCATTTATAGCGAATATAACGAAGTCCCGGGAAGGCCCCATAGATATATGAAGGAAATTTCGTAAATGCTATAGCCTCAGATACCTTGCCAAGAGCAATACCTTCTTGCTCTGCCAATTCTCCCATTGTTACTCCCTCACCTCTTCCCTGATACCTTTCAGCTAAACGAAAACCTATATCCAATATATTCGGGCTATCATAAATATCTCCTGTTCGAGCTCGTTCAAACTGATCCTGTTTGGTCATGTTTTTAGAGACGAGAACTCTGAACACGCAATCTCCAGGCGTATGAGTGACACAATATAACCTGCGCAAGCCTTTTATGATGTGCAGCTTACTATCAATCTCTACAGCCTCTGCCACCTCTGAGTTAAACCCAGCTTTTGAAATAGAGGGATATATATCAGCCACTGCCCCCATAGTTAACATATTCCAACAGCGTTGATTGTCTTCATGTGGCAAGCATAATTCTTTAGCTTCTTCTTTTGATAGTTCTCTATATTCGAACTCAATAGGCGCTTGCTGGGGCACGACAGAAGGCGCTTTGACTTTCGGTTGTTGATTGAGCATCGCCCCCAATTTTGACTTGTTCTTAGAGCCGCGGTACATCTGTGATGGACTTTTCATACCTATACCTTACTTAGTTTTTGCAAAATGGCTGGTCAGTCGAAGCTTTACCTCTCGCACAAAGCTGTTGATTGCCATGGTAGATTTATCCAACTGCCGTGTTGAAACCAGTTTTTCGGATTTTCTAATATCAAGGGGGGTACGATGGATGCTAACAGCCACTTCGAAAGCGTTAGATTTGGGAATTGTGGTGTTGAACATTTTGTCGCCAACGTGACGCTTCATTCTCATCAGCACGTCATCACTGGCCGGCTTATCATCTTCAAACATTGTTGCTACAACGTGAACACCTTTTATCTGCTTTCCTTCAGACGGAAGTTGTTCGAATTTATCAGGGAGATCTATTAAATACTCCTTAACAGCAGACCAGTCCAGGCTTCGTGTGGCACAAGGAACAATCACGAAATTACAAGACTCATAGCCTGACCAAACTAACGGGTTTATGCTTGGAGCTGAATCAAAAATTACAATATCAAAATCATCTTTAACTACATCAATAACTTTTTGTTTAAGTAACTCAGTGACATCCGCCCCACCCTGCTTAGAGCCATCAATGATTTCCTGCCAAGCAAATGCGTTGAAGCGTTCATCTGAAGGGTGCGCAGGCAGCAGTTTTAAATTCGGAATATGCGTATCAAAAAGTGAAGCTTTAACTATTTCTTCGTGACTGTGTCCGGCATTGATAAGACTTTGATAATCACTATCAGGTTCTTTATCACCAAGCATTAAGTCTACAGCTGTTAGCATCAATTCGTCATTTTCATCGATTTGCATTATATTCCGTTGTGAACCTTGCGGATCTAGGTCTACTAGCAATACTCTCTTTGCTTCAGACACATTGAGTGACAGCCCTACAGCGAGTGATGTTGCAGTCTGAGTTTTTCCTGTTCCTCCCTTGAGAGATGCAACCATGATTGAAGCTAAACCTTCATGCTCATCTCGCCATAGCTTTTTCTTCATTTTAACTTCGCCGGAGCTGTGCAATAGATCAGTAATCATATGGCAGTGCTCTAACGTAAATAAATGCCGTTTATTCGCTGCTTGCAGAACGGGAGGTATAAGGCCTTTTTCAATAGCATCGTTCACAAATGATTTCAGTACATTGGTTTGCAGGCCCAGTGCCCTACTTAATTCACTTAACGACAGACTATGGTTCTTAACAACGGTATCAATATCTTGATCGACGTTTTCTTCCTGAATAGTTTTTAATCGTGTCTCACTATCCTCCTGGAGCCTTGCCCCAAGTACTCTTAATTCCCCAATGATGTCTGACATTTCCTATTCCTTAAAAGTTTGACTGAGCATGAACCTATCGAATTAATATCCGAAAAAAATCACCTTCAACAATATTATTCAATTTATTGGAATATTGCCACAAAAATCATGTTGGCTTTACTGGCTTGGCCTAGAGGCAGGTTACTCCGTTTTTGCAATTGTAATTTACTCTGGTACTATCGGGGTCACTGAATAGCGAGGAGCCATTATGGCTAGTGAAATTTTGAGACTTGTACCCGATTACTATCGTGTTAGTGATTTACACTCACATAGCGGTGAGCAACAGATTACTGAACAAGAGCTTAGAATAAGAGCAACCCAACACTTTGAACTTAGTGAGTCTGATTTAGAAAAGTTGCTAAATGGCGAAGTAGTCGAGTCTTCACATTACCGGATAGAACCGGGTTTTGTTGATACGTTTAATTTAACTGCTGATTAGTTCGTAAAATTTTAAAAGGAAAGTTCCAAGCGTTCGATCGCGCTTTTGATTAAAACTTACAGCTCAACCTATTGGACTCTTGTGGTGATAGAGTCATAGCATATTGAAATCATGACTATGACTTTTTCAACCGTTGAAAATTATCTTAGCGAGCATCCTTTTGGAAGCCACCACGTTTTAGAGACTTTGTGACTTGCTAGACCATCAAGACCAGGCACTTGATAGTTAACTGTATCTAGTATTTTCTGCACAGAAACCTCATATCTGGCTGCATTGTATTGAGTTGCTTGTCTATTGTTAGGGATAATCCAGGCATTAATCTCTCCATCACTTCTAACTAATACTTTCCAAAGGAAATCAGGCGTAGTGACTCCATGGCTTAATACGAAATGATCGTTTGTCTCATCATTTCCCCATACGTTACCCAGCCAAACATTTACAGTTCCTAAATCTCTATAACACTCAGTAAGTTTCTCTGTATATCGCCAAAGTCCATGAACATTTTGATACGCTTCATGAGGGACAACATTTGCCATGGTATTGGTTGCGCGCATCATTTTTACGCTATGGTCCCAAAGATTACTATGCACACCGTGACCGCGGTGATACTGCGTGGTTCCGGCCGGGCGCTTGAATGTTGAGGTACTCTTCTTCCTGCAGTGTTCAGGTAGCTTATCCTCACGATGGAATCCTTTGTAACGCTTTAGTTCGCCAGTATCAGGGACAGTTTCATACTGAATCCAATTGAAACCCTTATGTTCACAACTGTATCCCATTTGATAAAAACCGAAATCTAAAAACTCATTTCCAAATGCTTGTACACCGCTAGCGTTCAAGTACACACCCAACACAATCAATAACTTAATAGTTTTATTCATAGCCCACCTATATATTCTTTTCATTCAAGGGTTATAACTTCAGTTGAACTGTGACCGAGATTAATGTTGTGTCCAATTTAAGAGAACCAATTCACTGCAAACTTTTTCAACGGTTGAAAATTTGAATATTAAACTGATTTGGCAACTACACTGTTAGTCTGGGTCTGATATAAGTATGAAGAAAAGTTCTTTCTGTTAGCAGTGCAAAGGTGTGATATTGCACTTCTTTGCAGCGTAGATGATGCAATAGTCTATACAGTCTATATAACTAGCGTTATCAACCGCTTATTCTTGATGGAGGTTAATTGGTAAGAGTTAAGTTATGTTTTTAAAAGGCCCTATGAGATTCCAGGTTTCCAAACAAAAATTAGATGTGAAACTAAACTGCGGTCAAATCAGAATCAGGAATTCAGGTTTTGGTGATCAAATAAGCAGCCTTTATTTCGTTGTAGAAAGTAAAAACTATCTATATCACATCAACGGAACATTTTTGGGGATAGAACTTACAGACGATATTAACAAGGTAGCTTCGTTGATTAAGTGTTTATTTAATGATCCTCAAGAGGGTCTTATGTGGGCTCAATCACATTGCGAGTGTAAGCAAAGGATATGTGATGAACCTGATGGTGATATGGTAGAAAGTGTACCCGTCAAAAATGCTTCAATATTAGCATCAGGTATAACGGTTCCTCTTTTAGAAGTAGCTAACGGTCGCTTTGAGATACGCTGCTAATAGCGGGGCAAACTTGTTTGCCCTACTCCACTTTAGACGTCCCAGCTTGACAACACTCCTTACTTTTTCAACCGTTGAAAATATACGGCAGCAAACGCTAGATTTAGCTTTATCCATAAGTTAGAAGACCCTCCTCTCTCCTTCAAACGGGCGGTTCCCTCAAATTCGACTTAAGCCTTTAACTCAATACGTTGACCTAGAATCCAACTAACTGAGAGTACGAATGAAAAAGTCAACGCTAAAACATATTTCTTTTGAATCAAAATCTTTGCTTGAGGTATTAAGGGGCGAACCGGGCAACTATGGGGTTTTCTTACCAGTAGCTGACGACGACGGTAGCTACCGTCAATCGATTAAAAAATTTTCTAGTCAAATAAAGTCTCGCTCAACAAAACTCAAGGTGAAGTGCTCGATTGAAACTCTTTTTATAATAACAAATGGCGAAATACCAAAAGTCATTAAAGTCATTAAGGTTACACGTCAGTAAAGTATTGACTTAGTTTGTCTCATACTCAGAAAGGAGAACCTTCATGAATTGTAAAATGGATAGCGTGTTGCCGGGAGCTACCTATGGTGAGATCTTAACTATCGATATGCAGCATATTCTCGGTAAACACAACGAAACTGAAGCATTCGAAGAGTGGCGTTTTATAAGTGAAGTATCAAGCTATGCAAATTTAAACAATGGTGTGGACCATATTTATGAGCTTATTGTCAGCATGGCTACAAATTATTCTGGTGTACCAGACTTGTTGAGGCCAGCATTTATTAGAGCGAGAGAATTTGGCTACAAGTATATTAAGTTTAAAAAATGAATGGTGCTGATGACTCACTAACGCTTCAGCTTCATAGGTAAAAGTCATACTAAATGCACATTAGAACCACCAGCTTAACCATGGACCTGCTTAATGACTAATTACCCCAAAACAATTAGAAAATATCTCTCAATCGCTGGTTTCGAAGGTTGCGGAAAATCTAAGGCGTGTAGACATATATCACAGCAACTTGGCTTTTTTTGATACCAGAGATTGCTCGAACAACGTTTCCAGTCAATGATTGGATCTAAAGAAACAATTGGATGAATTATCTGAACAGACTTTTTGCGGATATATAATGGGTCACCATGTCTGTATTGCCAATCATATTCAGCAGACAATTCAAGCTCGATGTATCCTTAACCCTCTTACTTATCAGGCTCTGTATTCCCCTAATGAACAATTCAATATTAGGGGAGTTCAGCAACTTATAGACCAGCTCAACGATACACACAATCAAACATCGTTACTAAACGTAGCAGTTTTTAATTAGCATCCAACGGATACCCAGTTTATCCAGGAGACTGTATTTGCTGACACGGAAAGGAAATACCTAACCTATGTTGCGCAGTATCTATACGAAAAAGCTTGGTTCGAAAGAACCTTTATCAAACTTTAAGAGAGACTTGATGGATTGGCTTCGGACTTGCTGATTGTGGAGCCGTTCACAAGCAACTGAGATATTTTAAAAGATATAACCTTGTTAGCCGCAGGCCTCTAACACCTTAAACATTTCATTTTTCAACCGTTGAAACTCCCAAAAAGGGCATTTTCAACCGTTGAAACTTCTCAAGAAGCATATTTTCAACTGTTGAAACTTCCTAAGAAGCACATTTTCAACCGTTGAAACTTTCCAAGAAGCACATTTTCAACCGTTGAAATTTCTACTTCAACATTCCAAATATTCAGTCTCACCATTGTTCATCTTCCTCAGGTTTTGCCTTGTCTACCAACTTCTTCACTTTATAAGTTCTTACTTTAGGAGAACAGCGAATGGAAGAAAAATTTGTGGATCGATTGAATATCATTAGTGATAGATCTACCTGTAAAGTAGATAGTAGTGCTATGGGGCAGGGTACTAATGATACCCCTTGTTTTGAAGTCTCTACCTGCATCAGATTACCTACACAGTCTCTGTGTGACAGCATAACCAGCAGAGACATAGAAGAAATCTTAACTCGCGTAGCAACAAAAAGTGAATTTAAAAGATATTTATTTGACCGCGCTGTATGCAATCGGGATTCAATACTTTCAGAGATTGAAAACGAACTGGCTATAGGAATTAATATTCAATATTTCTCAGGTAAGGAAACTTTCATAGTGGCCGGTCAGCATGATTGGTTGATTGTGCTAGAAAGGTTAAGAGAAGTATTTACTCATATATCTTTGGGCAAACAGTTTAGCGGTTACCATACTTATAACTTGTCAGCAGGTGGCGCCACACATCATTGAGAGTGGGGGAGTAGTATTAAATAATGCTGAAGTGCTGCTCCTATGACCATAAAGTTCGATGTTAGGCATCGACATTCCGTATAAATTGCACGATATCCACCAGCTGCAACATTACTTCCATTGAAATATTGGAGGTAACATGAATTATCTAAAGCTAACCACCGAAAACCGTCACGTTCTCTATGTAAAATCTATGAGCAAGTTGCACCGGATAACCCACTTGGCCTTTAATGAAGTAGGTCATGCTATCCTGTTTAAGAATAAGGACAAAATAGCGGTATCAACCTTGCCTGGTTTTCCAGAGATTCAGCTGATGGCAGATTTATATTCAGGGTTAAATAAATATGACCTTGAAAATTTGTCGTCTAACTCACTCCCTTTTGCTGACATGTATATGTATACCTATGGAGGTTATTTTCAAATAGCAGGGGTTTTTGACAGCGTTACATCTGCAAATGCATTCCTACTTCAACGCCCAGACACAGCACCATTAGACTCAACAACATTTAAAAAAGGTGATGTACAACTTCATTTCATCTGCGCTATGAAAAAGTCTCGGATAATAACCAAATAGTCGATAAATCGGGAATCTGTTTCACACTTGACTTAGACTCCCGTATTTTAACTTAAGCGCCTGCTATCGCTGGCGCTTACCACCAATCTTAAATATATAAAGGACTTTCAATGCTAATTTTGACACGCCGGGCGGGTGAATCACTAAGAATTGATGATGACAAAACAATTACAGTGCTTGGTATAAAAGGGAACCAAGTTAGAATAGGTATTTCTGCTCCCCAACATGTAGATGTCCATCGTGAAGAGATCTATGAGAAAATTCAGAATGAGAAATCTTCTGCTCAATAACTAGTGGGACCCAACAGCCCGGCTTTTCGACCACCTTATCATCTATATGAACTAAACGTTTTTTATTTTGGTTCCAGAGGTTAGCTGCCCTCTGAGTTGCCATCGCCGCCTCACGTGACACATTAACCCTATATTATTCAAAGGGTTAAAATCATGCAGCTGTCAAAACTCAATCGAACCGTTGATACATTTACCAATCTTTTCTCAAATAACTGGGTAGTCACTGTAGGTTTATCAGGCAAAGACAGCATTTGTGTAGCGCACTGCGCTGTTGAAGGGCTCAAGCAGGCTATCAAAGAAAACCCTATGGCAGGTCCACTATATATCGTGACAACCAACACCACGATAGACAACTTTGAACTTCATAACTTTATCCTTGATGTACACGATGCTGCGACCAGGTTCGGTCGTGAACATGGACTTCCAATTTATACCAAAGAGATCACCCCCTCACTATCTAACCTACCGATGGTTGAGTATTTGGGACGTGGAAAGCTGCTCAGAACACCTATGACGAGCAACAATGGACGTGATTGCACCATAGATTGGAAAATTGAGCCAATGAAGCGCTTTTTGAGAGAGGTTAAGGCAACGCACCAGACTGAAAAGGTTGTTTCCGCCAGCGGTACTCGCAGCCAAGAGTCTGTTATCCGGGCAGCCAATATAGAAAAGCGCGGTGAGACTGCAGATAGTGTTGTGCGTACAGATATGGGCTTTACGATTGCTCCAATCAAAGACTGGAGTCTTACGGATGTATGGTCGCTGGCCAACGCAATCGAGCAAGACGATATCGAGTCTTTTATAGAAGACCATGCTAAAGGGCTTAGAAAGCACTATGCTGCAGGCAACTCTGGTACTTGCGATCTTTTCGCAGGTACTAATAAGCAAACAGACAAGGCCTGTGGGGCACGATTTGGCTGTATGTTGTGCGCCATGGTCGAAAATGACAAAAGCTTGCAGGCTCAGATAGATACAAGCCAGGAGACATACGGGTATATGGCTCCAATGGTCAAACTTCGTGAATTTATGGTTAATACTCTTTATGACTACCAATATTCGCGCTCCATGATGGGCCGTGAGCTTAAAGCTGGTGGCTTCGTGAAGGTTGGCTACAATCAGTATTCTCTTGCATACAGACAAGATCTGCTTCGTTACGTCCTTACCATTGATGCACTTGAAGAAGAAGCATTTTACGATCGGTATGGATATGAGGCTCACCGGTTCCAGCTAATAGGCTACAAAGAGTTATTGATGATTCAATATCACTGGGCACGAGAGGGTGGTGAGCAGCTCGCAGGAGAGGCGATTCGTATTTGGCATGAAGTTCATACTGATGGATTGCGTTATCCAATACCTAATACTCAATATGCTGAACCAGCCAAGTTACCTGAATACAGATACTTCGACATCAATGGCTATGTATCACTCCATGAGTGCACAGGCTTGCATGAAGATGACCGCCATAGCGTCGTCACTGGCCGACTTCACCGAGTAGCGAAGCTGGGGACGGAAATTGACCTGGTGCCATTCGAGGAAGCAAATAGTGCTGAAATCAGAAGCGAGTGCGGGATGGCCATGAGCTTTGTAGAAGAGTGGTTCCCGGATTCACTCAACATGGGACACTGGGGTAAAGGTAAGTGTCCAACTACGATTATCAAAGCCATGTTGGAATGTGGCCTTTTGAAGCTTCGCAAAGGTTCGATCCCACGGTTACATGCAGAGACACAACGTGCCCAAGTATATAACGCTCTTAGTACGACGTATGGCAAATCTTTTGAACATATCTGTACGGGGGCGTCAATTTCAAAAGAAGAGTATACAGCACATTTATTATTGGCCAGTCAGAAACAGACGATGACTCAGCCACAGGCAGTCATGGATTTTTAGTCAGCTTCAGGCTGACTGCCTCCCCCTTGTCGCTATCGCTTCAGGGGTTGGCTTAAACAGCTTTCAAATTATCCCCATGAGCATCCCTTATTATTTTTTTAGGTGGGGTAGGGCGGGGGCTGCTGCATAATTTGACCAAGACTTTCCTCAAGCTACGTTGCACTGTATTCAAATCAAGGTGCAATTTATGAAGATCACAGAAGAAATCATACAGGCTGAATTATCAAGGTGCTTGGCTAAAGCAAGGAAAGCATTTCTCGAAGCGCATTGGGCTCATCCATTTTCAAAGCTTACTGTTGAAATGCTTGCTACAAAGTATGGTGAAGCGTCGAGGGACGGTACGATCAGAATAAGCTCGGCATTTTTAAATACTCCAGCATTGGCACAATTAACCAACACTTTGCTGCATGAGATTGCGCATTTGATAGTAGGCCTAAAGCAGGGACACAACAAGCAGTTTAGGCATGCTCTAGAAAGGTTGTTGGAAAGTGAAAGGCTACCGTCTGAAGCTTTAAAGCAGTCAATTAAAAACAATACCCCTTACAAATATCGTTTGCTTGCATATACGAGTGCAGGCCAGGTGCTTGATCTGGGTGGGGCTTATAGAAGGACTAAGCGTTATCTTCAGTATAAAGGTAATCATAGCTTTAAGGGTATACGGATAGATAGATATGAGTATGTTAATTTCTGTTCAAAACTCCCCGAACTGACCATCTGTGATGAAAATTTAAAGGACTAAACGCTAATTGAACTGTGAGACCTTATTATCCGAGCTAAGTGTCGTTCAAAGCGACTTGTAGGCTTTAAGTGTTGTTCAGAGCGATGATGACGAGCTAAGTGTCGTATAACGCGACTTTGTTTAAGCTCTAAGTGTTGTTCAGAGCAATGATGACTAGCTAAGTGTCGTATAACGCGACTTTGTTTAAGCTCTAAGTGTTGTTCAAAGCGATGATGGCTAGCTAAATGTCGTAAAACGCGACTTTGTTTAAGCTCTAAGTGTAGTTCAGAGCGAAGATGGCTAGCTAAGTGTCATGTAAAGCGGCTTTTTAGGCTATCTTTCATACAGCCACTACCCCAAATTTCACTTTTTTTTGATAATAGTAGGGTAGTGTGTTTGAAAAAATCATCATAGGAGAGTGATTTTATGATCACTGAAATGAAAATAAGCTATATATTTCAATACCTTAAAGAAGAATTTTGATTCTTTAGATTTTGAAGTTCAAAATATTTGAAAATAAGTGTCGTCACCCGCGACAAAAACTTTAGTCCGAATCTAGCTCTATCTTAGAGCGTTTAAACTTACTCGCCTTGGCGTCAGCTCGTTCTATGATACTTTTTCCATAGGAAGGAAATAATTCGTCTTCTGCATACTCACGATTTTTTCTTATCAAAGCGTTTCTCTCAGAGCACTCATGAGCTTCTGATTGGTCCAACCTTACAATCGTTATACTGTAGGAAATACGACTCAAGCGAGCTTTTGAAGAATAATTTGGCGTCGTATTATGTATATAAACCAAAAACTTATTATCCAGTAGAGAGTACATTGATTTGAAACGAATGTTCTTTCTAGCGTTCTGTTGCCAACCATCCACATACAGTAAAAGATTAGTGTTACTGAATACTCTCAGCATCAGTTGCGAAATTCTTTGCTCATCGTCTTTACTCTGGATAGTTCGATTGAAGCGAGTAGTGAAAACAATTAGATCAATAGGGCCATGCTTAAAACCTGGACGCGCAAGCATACTCGATAAATAGTCATTGAGAATCCAGACTAAACCCTTATCTTCGTTTTCTAAAAGTCTTTTATCTCTGTCGTACATTGTCAGGAAAGGGACTGTGTCATACTTTTCAGTGACCAACCGGCGTTGTTCCAACTCTCGAATAGCCTCATTTATCAGATTTTCAATGAAGGAGGGAAGTGAAACATCTACGTATCTACGAGACTTTCTCATAGCTACCATCTCATCCTGGTCTTCTTTTTTTGCTTCAATCTGTTCTCCGCGTTCGTGGAGTAACTGAACAGGGGCTTTTGAGTAGGGGACACCTTTACTATCAATTATCCCCAGATTCTTAATCAGCCACAAAGCTTCCTTACTTGCCTCAAGATTAAACTTTGTGTTGGTTAACCGCTTTATCTGACGATCCAAAACATCTCTGTTCCCGCCACTGTCGGACTGCCTGAAATCCAGTAGTATTTCTCGCTTATCGAATCTGAAGAGGTTTTCGAAGGGAGCTTTTATAGAATTTTTAATTTCGTTCAAACGCTCTTGAATGGAACTGTAGAAATAGTTGAGAAGCACCATATCATCAGCAACCATGATTTCGGTATCAGTCGAAGAAACGGTTTCCACGTAAAGCTTACCGGCTTCTCCAGATTCAGGATTCCTAAGTAATTTGGTTCCATTAATTTTTTTCGTTGAAAAAGTGTGGTCTGGTCGAACAAACTCACTAAAATAAGTTGCTAAAATTTGTAATGAGCCTAGCTTTTCAACAGGTTTGCTTACAAATCCAAACTCCATCTGCGCTGCATTTTCACTTTCAACCTTTCTAGCAGCTTTGTATTCGCTAGTACGCTGAGAAAAATCACTTTTTTCAACTTGGGCTGGTTTGAGCTGCATTATAGAAGGCACTAGAAGTGTATATGCCTTTAGCCTGCTTGCTCCCCGCCCAGGGAACAATTCTCGTATGTATTCCTGTCGGATAAATGGCTGCAAAAAACCCTTTTTCTCGAGTTCTTTAACTCTGTTGTAACGTGTAATCTTACCAAGTTGGATTGGGCGCTCGGTTTTGTAATCGGGGTCAATTTTGCCCTCGATAGCATCGCAAGCATCAAAGAACTTAACGAAACTACCGGTATCATCGACGTGAACCGCATAAAGTAATGCGGTGGAAAGGCCTTCGATTAGCAGTTTGAAGGAAGGTTTAACAAGACGCTTCTCAACCATGGAGTCCACAACGGCAAGGTATTTTTCATTAATCAGATCATTCTTGATATATATGACCGGGCCGGCTGTGTTAGACATAGAGGGTCTCTTTACAAATGTTTTAGTTCAATTTGAAGTTCAACAACCCAATACTGATCCATTTAAATCAGAAGATCAACTTAAGATCCGATCTATTTAAAGCTGTATTTGATCCTTTCTTTTATAATAACTTTCTCTTTATTTTCTTTCTTTAATAATTTTAAAGATCCTTTACATTCGTGTATGTTATTGTTTTTTATGTAAAATGGTGTTGCTAACTGTCGGTCAAAGCGATATTGCAATCAATAAGTGTCGTTTAAAGCGATGTTAAGTGTATTTAAAAGCGATTATAACTGTTGTTCAACGCGAACTTAAGTGTTGTTAAACGCGATAAATTCAACTTTATCAACACCTTATCTATAGTTTATGCAAAGCTTATACACGACTTATTCCATATCTGTTGTTCAACGCGATCGATAGTGAATTTCAAGTTCAAAATAGACCTTAAAAGCGCTAACTGTCGTTCGGCGCGACTCTAAGTGTCGCTTCGCGCGATTATTTCTACACCAATTTTGTCCCTCATTTATCTCATTAGCTAATAAAGGATACGATAAGGTAAAAATATTCGGCATCGCTTTGAACGACACTTACGGTGCCTTTAATCGCTTTAAACAACAGTTCTGTGGATCCAGCGCTAGCTAAGTTTTTGTATTAGGAAGTTTGCAAATGATGAAGTCTGGTACTCAATTTCTTAACTGTAGTTCAAAGCGAACTTGTTTAGTGGCCAATACCTGAATTTCACTATTCTTAAGACGAGACAAACTAATAAATTAAGCTATCTTTATGTATTTCAAAGACAAATTTTCTTGTGACGACTCCTGAAATTCTATTCAAACAATATGACTGCGCTTCGTATTGTAACAAGCAACGTGACACCGCGGTTAGTGTCCGTCACTTGGGAGTGCGATTATTAATCTCTTAAGTGTATTAAAATAAATAACTAAAATTTACCTTATGCTCACACTCATTAGGAAAAGTCGCGGACACCGACACTTAGAACGCTGAGTTTTGAAAATCAAACTTTAAAAAACAAAAAAATAATTTAATATCAATTACTTGCAGTTTGTGCAAGGTGTATCCAATGTACTTCTAAACTGCACGTATAGTTGGTTCTGAAGGTTGAAGTAGCCAGTTTCTTAAATTAGTTTGAAAATTATTCATAAAAAAAAGTCGCGGACACCGACACTTAGAAAGCTGAGTTTTGAAAATCAAAATTCATAAGTTTCTGATTTTAGGTGCTTTATGCAATGGTCTGACTTACTTGATTTGCAAGTATACTGCGTTTTGAAGTAGAAAATTGAGGTCGCGCGATACGACACTTAGAGCGTTGAGTTTTGAAAATCAAAATTCTTGGTGTTTGTGCAGTCCACAGTATCTCTGTTTATAACTCGCCGGGTTTTTTATTGACGGATGGCTCAAGTCTATGCATGGCTCATTTGTTCTTGAGCCTAAGTTGTTCTTTCTACAATGCATTAGAGTCGGACGATCAATAACGCTCAGATTCCTCCAAATTTGCAAAAAAACCACCAGCTGTGAAATTCACCCTACGAAAAAAAACTCAAGGATTAAAATGAGTGCACTAGACGTTGGCTTAGCGCTGACATGCGATGACAATAGGTCGGTTGTGTTCGGTATCACCCTTACATTTCCAAATGTATTTAAAACAGGTACCGAGGCACGAAGATTCTTCAATAAAACATACTTTGAAAATCTCGGTGCAGATGGTTTATGTAGATTGGTAGCCAAGGGCCGGGACGACCTTTTTTCAATGTCGTACTTTTTCGGTGAAAAAGAGCCTGAGGTTAAATTGGCTGGACTACATAGCCACTATGTTCATCCTGGAAAGACTGATGCTTGCTTACGAATTGTTGATGGCAAAAGCCACTTAGACATTCTTCTAGGGAATTCTCACGCTGGTGCTTTCCAGGCAGAAGCAGACTTTATAACGAAAGAGCTCAATACATATGCTGAAGAGGGCTTCGTTCTAATGTGGGAACAATTCAGTCTACTAACAGATGTCTGATCCAGTAATAGCAATCACAACAAATGCCCCTAAAGCGAATCTACTTAGTAATGATTTAAAAAATTTAAGGAGACGAGATGAGCCAACAAGATGATCTTGAGATGTTTGATGAAGAGTTTAGAGTCGATGTTAAAGGGGGAATTAACCGTGCTCAACAAGTAGTGGACAGGCCCTTTGGTTACTATGCGAATATTTTGAATGTGCAATTCAATGAGATTCAAGATTATTTGAAGCCAGGCTTTAGGACAGAATCAGGTCAGTCACTGGGTTCTAGCGGGCGCAGAGATTTGATAGCTGCATTCTGTGTTTCTGACAATGACCGGTTCAATACTATTTTGAGATAACCGTCCTGGATTGCTGGTGGGTAAAAGTTGCAATGTTAAATTGGCGAAACTGTTGCCAGTAGGGTAGGGTTCCACGCAAGTTGTGGGAAGCTATTTCTCTGCCACACTTTGCTTATCAAAAATTTTCGCAGTAACCAACATGATTAACTTCAAAACCACCAGCAGTCATTCTCCATTTAACGTATCAAAAAAGCTCTTATGTGCATGCGCTATATATTTTACTGTCTTTAATGTATCAGGACAGTCCCAGTTACAAGGCTCCCATAGCTTCGAATATGCATATTATTCAGTAACTGGTGTATCTGGATTAGATTCGATAAAAAGTGTTGTATCTCGCACGGCCAGAGAGCACGAAATGACCACTGATGCGCTGACATCAACCTCTTACAAGTGGAAACATCTACAAGCACCGGCTGAAAAAAATGGCATTTGTACGCCGAGCCAGGTCGAGCTAAAGGCGCATACTGTGATCACTCTGCCCCGTCTAGTTAATGCTAAACTGACAAAGGATGAATTAGCGGTCTGGGCCAAAAGCTTACAAAACCTTTTGAGCCATGAAAACCTTCATTACGCCAACCACCAACAAGCGTTTTTGGAAATTACGCAAGAAGCAAACAGTTTTGAAGCTCCATGTAATGGTTTCAGAGTAGCCTTTTCAAAGGCTATGAAAGTAGTTATCCATGGTCATATAGTGACTGATGAAGCTATTGATAAGAAGCAATCTACCAGTAGTTAGCGCCGTTCAACTTCGAAGTTATCGTCGCTATCGTCACTTTCCCTCAGATTTGAAATTTAACACTGACCAATCACATTACCTTTTTCAACATAAACAAAAGGTTTGAAATGATTACTTTAAGAGAGCTTTCAACAAACAGCTTCAGAGCAGCAAACACAAAGACAAGGTTTCGTATCACTAAGCTGAGAGAAAAACTCATCTCTAAACTCGCTAAATCAGATGTTATATGCCTTCAAGACGTGAATTCACTCGATAGAATTGGCCGTTTCACAGTGGCGCAATCACTTTATAACCAGTGTGACGATAGTACAAAGCAGTATCTCTTACATGATGAGCATGCCCATGTGCGTTCAGCAGCAGCAATCTCACAACAGACATTAGGCAAATAGGGTAGAGACTATGAAATTAAGTGATATTCGCTCAATTGGTTGGCTAAATTGTGCTGATGGGAGCATAAATCTCACCCCCTGTATAAATGGAAGCTCTCAACCGCGACTGATCAATATTTCTCGACAAGAATTTCAAGCCCTGGACGGCGATTTGCAAATGATGAAGCGAAAAGCAATGAAACTGATTAATGGTGAAAATATTGAGGACTCTCTGCTACTGAGTGAACTTAAATATTCTGAAGATAGCTACAGGACCATTGGGATCAGTAATTATCACCTGAGTGGTGCTGATACTGTTGTCTTGGATGACTTAGCATCTGACCCCGAGTGTAACATGGTCCTAAAACGTGATACTGGATGGTTCGTAAAGCTATATGACAGTCCTGATGCAAACACTCATGCGTCTATGTCACTAAATCTAAATTCGATTTTAAGCGCTTGCCTGAGCGCTGGTTACCGAATGATTGAATTTGACGCAGATGCAACTCTGTATCAAAAGCTTCAGACATTTGAGGTATAGCTTACTCAATACTTTCAGCCGCTCAGTAGAGCGGTTTTTTTGTGTGAAATTTGGCCTGTTAAATTACACCCCCTCAAATGATGCCTTGCGATTTCAGTGGAGCCTTTTTTCTTCGCTAAGGTGCTAGTAGCCGGGGGCGGTTCCCCGGCACAATCAAATACGGAACATTTATGCGAATGAAGCTTTCTATATTACTCACCTGGGCTGTGTTAACTCCGATGGCGTCTGCCAGCGACCTGTGTACTTCTAAGCTCAACACATACCTTAGTGATTGGGAGCGCAAATTAAACACATACACAATCAAGGATTTGAGAGATTACAAATCTGGTCAGTTAAAGGAGTGGAGTAAAAGGCAATCTGAAGGTGAATCAGATTGTAAAATATGGCATTCGTTACCAGAACAATGGGCCAAAAGAGAAGCTTTAGAAACTCTGTCTGGAACCACCATTACCAGGTCCCGTTAATCAACTACAAAACTAAAAGGTCTCTCTGGAGGCCTTTTCTAACTCCCGCATTTGGCAAAGGTTCTCGCGGATTTGCCTACCAACGTTATCAGGTCACGTTACTACTACATCTAATAAGTTCAGGAGAAGCTATGGACCGTTATCGGCTTGGAAATGCTAAAAATCTCATCGATGGATATTTCTCTCCCAGTCCGTCGAAACCCGGTGGTAAATCGGAAGAGTTTAAGCGCGCACAGAGCGAATGTTTGGCCAACCTGCAAAAGCAGCTACAAGACGTTCAGTCTGTCACAGAATCACAGTTTTTTTCAAAAACGCAATAACAGGGAGTCACGGGATGTTCCATAAGAGAAAGTGGGTTATCAAAAATGCACAAAACAAGGCAGAAGTAGTTGATGCCTTATCTACGAATCAAAACCAGAACTTCGGTATCCGATTTGCAGAATTCCTATTTCTAAATGACTCAACAGATACCGGTTTTAGAGAATTTGCAGTCGTGGATGAACCAAAGGGCATGCAGGTAGATTCTTGGACCGTGGACTGGATGGCTAAGCGTGAAATTGAGAGTTCGATTCGAGAATCCATGCTTAACCGGGAAGGCCAGGCGGCGTTATCAACGCCCTACGAATTTAATAGTGAAATGGTGACTGACCTGCCCACGGACAAATAAAGCTACCAGCAAGTCTCCATGGCCAGCGGAATTCAACACAGCCGTAAGGACCTATCCCTGCGGCTTCTTTATGTCTGGCCTATGAAATACTCACTATTTCTCAATTATATCGGGAAAGATATTGTGAGGGTTACCAGGAGTGATATTCTTTTACTCATTAGGTTTTCGTCACCTAGACCTGCCTCATGGTCAAGACGGAATGGTTAACTTGTTGAACTTGAAGTTGGCGAGCTAACGCGAGAGGCACGTAGTCTGCAATGATAGCCACACTCAGAGGTTTAACATGATCACATCACCAGTACCGGTCTATCCATCTCAGCTGGATACAATAAAGTCTATTGCTAAAGATTTAGCAGACTTAATCGGAGAAGAAGTCGGTAGTAAAAGATTATCCGCTTTCAAACGCAATGATTACCTTGCCAATGCACTTGGCTATAAGGGATATCCCGATTTAGTCGAATCTACTAAATTTAGGGCGTTAGGTGATAAAAATGAAACGCTAAGCCTGTTTCATGGAAAAGGTTTATCTGATTCTATTGCTACAACCTTTGCCGGGTCCGTTCCAGGCCTAACACCTGAAGCAGCAGCAAATATTTGTAAAACCTTGGCTGCCAGAGAGGCTGCTTCAGTTAGGTTGAGTGAGCTCAAACACGTTCTTGGTAACGTCTCGCGCGAAGAAGCTGAAGCAGTCAAAGCGAACTCAAATTTTAACATGTTTTTGGACGACGAAAGTTTCAACCCTATTTCCTATGACGGTGTTAGAGAACTAAATCGTTTAGTGGAGCAAAGCACTCCTAAAAACGATAATGTGGAGTTTGCGGTAAACCTGTCTGGTGTTCCAGATGGCGTAAAATTCTTAATATCAAAGCATCCAGTGTATGTGAGGTTTGTTAAATTTATCCAAAGTCAGGACGAAGGAGTGAAGTTTACCGAAATCTGCTCTAACAAACTCAGGGAAGATAATCGTAAATGGAAAATTGGTGCCAAAGCGGATACATGGAGCAAAGTAAAAGTCACGCCAGAAGTTCTGTCAGAATGGGAAAGGTTTTCGGATTGGTTAAACGGATTCTACCCGACCGGAAGAGTCATTATCACGCAGCGGATTAATACTCATAGATGGGTTTCGATGCATACGCAATATGCTGTAGATGACCCGGTCAATTATGCACGTAGCAGGCTTTCTGCCTCAGAAGATATTGAGCTTTTCTCCTATTTACTTAGAGAGTGAATACTTTGGCCCATTAGTAAGGCTGATGGGCCACTTATAACCTATCGGTGAGTTATAGATTCCTTTTCTTTTGCGCCCCCGCCAGGTGATCTTAACTGTCACGCATTACATGGCGAGAATGTTTCCGGTTTTGATCTCCTAGCGCAGTATGACGAGTCTGAAGTACCCCTGTACGACATTATCCCGCTACTTTCAAAAGATCGGCTTTAGGAGCTATCTGACTTTTCAGGTCTGAGCATATATGAATTGTCATCAGCCACGGATGCAGAGCAAATCGATATGTTAATTTTTGAAGGTGGAAGCTATCAAGGTGCGTCGCTGTTCGTTTCTAACTGGGTCACTAAGCGCATCAGCCCAAACGTAAGAACAGCATGCGTGTCTGAACTGGCAATGTCCGACATTATCTACTGAGCATATCGATACAGCATTAGAGCGCTCAAACAAGCCTTGTAAGTTATTTCGCACAAATACCCAAATAATGTTGGTCTAAATTTTATGGTTGTACCATGACTGAGTTCCTTGCACGTTGTGCCGAGGAATATATTCGAAAATCTAATAAAAAGAGGAGAAATAGTGACTATCACAATTGTTTTCGAAAAGATCAAGTGTGAGCATCCTACTCACTCAAAGCTTGAGTCAGTGGTAAATAAGCGTCGCGAATTACTATTCTGTGTGATTTTTGAATGGAAGGACTGGGCAAGCTTGATCAAATCTGCATTCGGTAAAGAAGGAGAAGACAGCAAAGACGATTAAAAATAAAAGCGATAAACGAAAGGAAGGCCATTTAGTGGCCTTTCTTTATGTGTCGTGGTCAGTAAGGTCTTAATTGGTGACCTCACCAGCTAAGAACAACCAGCAAGACAAAGGCAGAGAGTTCGTATAGGTCTACACCTAAATTAAACATGCATAAGCTTGGTTCCCTTCTATTTGTATATTCGGTTTTCACTGACACGTTGAACCTACATCAACGACAAACAGGAAAACACGATGCTTAAAGAATTCAGTCCGATTAACTTTAACGGTGAAACGCTAACTGCCGCCCAGGCAGTAGAGCGGGGCTTATGTATCCCGGTTCCCGTGTGTTATATCCAGTACAACGACAACTATGGCAGTGTGGGTAACAGGCGTCCCAAGTGGAAAACATCACCGGGCTTTTACCAGAATGGCGGGGCTGACACTCTTCTAATGCACTTTAATAAGAACTACGCCCGCAAGAAAAAAGCCTGGCACTTGCAGATTATCGGTGACAGAAACCGCGACTACGGAAAATGCGTGGCCAGACTAAGCAAATTTATTCCTCAGACAATTAAGCGGAGTGCAGCATGAACTTACAGCACGGCTTTTACAGTAAATCCACCAGCATAAACCCTGATGCACGCATGATTCAGGCTGGTGCTTTACGCAGTGCAGAGTTAGCGATGCTGGTGGACCTTATGGACAACGAGCGGATCACAGTAGGCCAGCTCATGGATGCCAGCTTTCGGTTGATGCCAGTTCCGCGGCCACAAGGCGTTGATACCCTAAAATCGTGGCTGTGGTGGCTCTGTGAGCAGATAGAAAACCAGTTCGATTATGAGTCGGCCCAGGCTAAGTACGCCAATATGGTGGCGTTAATGGGTTCCGCTATTGAAGAGTTCCAGTTGGATACGGGGGCGCGGCTTTATGCCTACGTCATCGAAAACCCCGAGCCTAATTCTCTTAGCCAGATGCAGTACCACATGAACTCGGTAATGACCAAAATCAAAAAGCTTCGGGTGAAGTTTTAGGGCGAACTACCCGCAGCATATACGGAGAAAAGAATGATTGTCGCACGAGCCATCAATGAAAAAGAGCCTGACCTACTGGTGGGCTATGAAACCTTAAACCTGATCATAAAAGACTTGGGAGGAGAGGTAGTAACTGAATTGCCACCAGCGGACGGGATTTGGACGCACGATGCTCTTGAGCTGGTGGACTACGACAAGCATTCTCCATTTGGTTGGGATGCTTATCTGGGCGACCAATGGATAGGTTCATCTGAGGTCTAAACAAAGCCTGCCAGGGTGGCAGGCCTAAAAATTTTGTTTGTATACCAGCCTAAGCTAGTTACTTCTTAGAAGTTCGCCTCTTGCTCTGCATATTCGTTTGCTTCCCGCTTCGCTTTTTGACGCTTCATTTCTGCCTGTTGTGCAGCAAATATTTCAGGTTCTTTATAAGCAATGTAGGTCGTAGTATCAGGCCACCCTCGAGCTACTGCTAAGTTAAACCCATCGGGTAAATACCACATATAAACCACCTCTCCGACTGATGGTCTGCCCGATGAACGAGAGGGCTCTCCATACTTAGAAGCAATCATATTACGAATTTTTACTACTTGTTGTGTGTCCATCCGAGATGGAAGTTTATACCGCGCTAACGCGATTTTTTTGTTTGAGCTGGAATACGAAACGTATAGCTCTGTTGATCCATTCAACAAGTTCTCTGATGAGTAGCTATCTCCCCAATGCTCATCGTTTTCACGAATAACTACGCCACCAGCGCTCTTGATTTGCTCACGCATCATATGTCTGTTAGCACATTTCAGCCCGATACCAAAAAGTGTAGTTCCATCAGATTGTAGGCAGTCTATGTAATCAAGCTCTTTTTTTGCAAGGCGGTGTGTTGGCGCAGCTTTTTCGTACCAAATCTTTGCTTGCTCATAATCTTTCTCAACGCCAAGGCCTTCTTTGTACAAGTTGGCTAGCTCAAACTGGGCTAATGTGTCCCCCTGTTCCGCTGCTTTGCGATACCATTTTTCAGCCTGATTGTAGTCTTGAGCAACGCCGTGTCCAAGCCGGTATTTTTGGCCCAATTGAAACTGAGACCCTTTATCGCCCTGCTCAGCAGCTTTTCGGTACCACTTCACGGACTCTTCCTCGTCTTTTTCGACTCCAAGACCTATCGTATAAAGAAGCCCAAGCTTACTTTGAGAAAAAACATCGCCTGTCTCAGCGAGCTTAATGTACCACCTGGCGGCTTCTTGGCGATTTTTACTAACGCCTTCGCCACTCCAGTACATTTCAATGAGCCTTATAGTTGAAGACTTATGACCTTGTTCGGCAGCAGTTTTGTAAAGTCTTTCAGCTAGCTCATAGTCTTGCTCAACGCCTTCGCCTTTCTCAAAAACTTTTGCCACCTTATATTTTCGACTGGCTCGGCCATCATTAGCTGATTTCAGTAACCACTGAGTAGCTTGCTCTTTATCTTTCTCTACGCCTTCTCCTTTGGAATACATTTCGTATAATTTATAAGATGAAAGTGCATATCCTTGCTCAGCAGATTTAAAGTACCATTCAAAGGCTTTTTCTAAATTTTTTTCAACGAATTGGCCTTTTTTGTAGAAATAACCCAAGGTATTTTGTGAGCTGGAATGTCCTTTCTCAGCAGCTTCGTGATAGAGCTTCAGGCCTTTCTTTTCATCCTTCTCCCCATAAAGACCCCACATGTATCCAAGAGCTACGTCATGCATTGAGTTCGTATCGCCCTGTTCTGCGGCTTTCAGAAGTAGTTCATAACCTTTTGCTTTATCTTTTTCGACACCTTTCCCAAAGATGTACATCTGGCTAAGGCGATATTGAGCTTTTGCGTGTCCTTGCTCTGCTAAGATAGAAAATTCGTTCAAAGCGGTTACATAATCGTCATCTTTATAGGCAGCTTCACCTTCAGCAAATCCTGCATGAACGCTAGATATCGAAGAAAGAGAAATAATTGCGGATAGATAAAGTGGTTTTATGAGCTTCATATCGAACGTCCTAATATGATTTTGTTGAGCACACAAAGAGCCATGAGTAGAGCAACCGTCCTTGTGCTATTAAAATTTTTTTTTGTACCCACAGTTTTATTTCCCTAAGAAACAGGCACTTTCGCGAGTTTGATTGAAATAGTACATCAGCTGCCGCAGCAATCCCACCAAAAGGATTCAAACTATGGCTCCTTGTTCAAGTTCTTCTTAAATTGCCAATCACCACTGTCATGCAACGTTAATCCTGTACCCAATAGTTATGGACAGGAGATAACATGCGAACAGATATTCCAACAGTAAATGCCCGTGGTTCTAAAACCGTCATGGGATTTGTCATGGACGCAGCCGCTGATGCAACACGTGATATACCATTCCCATCGGAACAAGCGCGTCACGCGTGGATTGAGTCCCATTTTGATCAACTTCTTAAGCAAGGTAGCCGTAATTTCAGCGCTGCCGGGAATGCTCGACTGAACTTAACAAGATTTGCCAGTAATTAATTTTTAGCCCCCATGGGCATTCTCCCTTGGCCAGCTATTCGCTGGCCTTTTTTATGCCTGCTTCCGCCTTGCCCCGTTGCGCTATCGCTTCTCGGAGCGCGGCTTCAGTCTCACCCGAAGATGAATAAAAAGCGCTTAAACTATGCATGTTTGCATAAATGATAGGTTTTCCCCGAGCCGGTATCGCTGAAAAATAGATATTTATTCACTCGCGCCAACCAGGTAACGATTTTTTTCAGTGGTATTGGAGCCCCGGCGCAACATAAACCAGCGCATTGCGATGAGAACGACTGATATGAAACGATATTCAGATTGGTTAACAACTAAGAGGTACGCCACTATGCCCGTTCCTTGTTAATTGCCGATTAGAGCATTCATGACACGTTACTCCCATATCCTTTGAACAGACCGGAGTACCAACATGGATTTTGCTTCACTACCTGATAAAACCCTTGAGAAAGTTCACCCAAGCTTGCTGCTGGATTTCAGCATGGGCAATAAGCGCAGTTCCCGACCAGAGAAGTCTCGCAGCGAAATGCGAGAAAGCATCCGTAGCCACGGCGTTTTACAAAACCTGATCACGCGCCCCCATCCTACCAAAAAAGGACACCTTGAACTGCTTGGCGGTTATGGTCGCCGTGACTTGGCGCTGGAACTTGAATTATCAGAAGTGCCAGTGCTGGTAAAGCAGGTGGATGATCGCGAAGCCTACATAATCCATTTGCAGGAAAACACCATTCGCAGCGACCTGTCTATCGTAGATGAAGGTCGTGCAGCACAGGAATTTAATAGCCTGTACGGGGGTGACCGCCAGTCAGTGTCAGATGCGCTTAACTGGCCGCTAAAGAAGGTTAATGAGCGTCTTGAATTAATGAAGTGTACCGACAAGGTACTGGATGCGCTCAGTCGAGAAAAAATCACTGTTGGTCATGCAATGGCAATAGCGCCATTTTCGCATCAAGGTCAGGATAAACTTATTGATGTGGTATTAGCACAAGGCTGGTCTGCAAAAGAGTTAAAGCTACAAATCGGCGCAAAACAAACACCATTAAGCATTGCTAAGTTCGATAAGGGTGAATGTAATAGTTGTCCACATAACACCTTTCACCAGATGGGCTTGCTCGATGATGTAAGCACCGAAGCGAAGTGCGCCAAAATCACCTGCTTTCGGGAAAAAACGGCTGAATGGCTTGCAGGTATTCGTAAACAAGCAGAAGAACGATTCGGTAAGGTGCTATACCTGTCTGAATCAGCCCAAAAAGACCGTAGTACGGTTAATGCTGATGTAGTGGGGGAGCAGCAATATAAAGACGGTTGTACGCCCTGTGAAAAACGCATAGTGGTTATGTCAGACGTAACGGGTAAAGAGGGTGAACTGACCGAAAACCAGTGTATCGACAAAGTATGCTTTGCCAAGTGCCAGCAGTCTTTATCAAAGGCAGAAAGCGCGGCTATGGCATCAGCTAACGTGCAGGAGGTTGCAAAAACCGACCCTGCAAAAGCTAAGAGCATGGCAAAATCTCAAGCGAAATCCTCAGCCCAAAAGTCTGAGTCCGGCACCATCGGCAACATGGCCCAGGAACACCATAAAGCATTGTTACGCCAAGCAAGTGCAAGCCACTTTGAAAAAAACAACCTGCTTAAAAGCGCTTTTATGCTTGCTGCGCTGGTGGACTCAACTGGCTATAGCGGTAAAGAAAAAAGCCTAACAGGTGGATTTGGTTCAGTTGTCCAATACGCATACAAAAATCTTTCTATGCAAACCATGCAGGAGGAAATGCTTGCAGCTATCAGTCACGGTATGACTGAAAAGGATATGTTGAGCGGCTCCAATGCAACAAATCTGATGATCGAACTACTCAAGTCTGAGCCAGAACACGCTAAAAGTGTCGCGGTTAAGGCATGGGAGCCTAACGAAGCCAATCTGAAAATCTTCACCACACAGCAAATTATTGAAGTGGCTAAAGATGCCAATGTTCCCGCCACTATGAACGCCAAAGAGGAAGGTGCTTTCAACAAAGCCACTAAAGGCAAGAAAGCGGATTTGATTAAAACGCTGGTGGAACTTGACCACGATTACTCTGAATTTGCACCAAGCTGGTATCTGACCCACGTTACTCAATAACGAATACAGGCGGGGGAGTAGCCCCGCCAAACTTAAAAAAGGAATAGTAATGTTTACCGAACTGTCACAACTGATTCATAAAGCCAATCTGAAACAATTATCACTCTGCGTTCAAGATGGTGGTAACGGCAAGCTGAATGTCGTGGTAATGACTGAAAACAATATTGGTGATGCTGCCGATCCGAAATTACGCGCAGCTTTGACTCAGCCATTAAAATTAACTGCCAGTGCCGCTGATTTGGATGATGGGTTTACTAATCATTTAAATGCGTTCTGTGAAAGCTACGTGGACACCACTTTAAAAGCCAACACCGCACAGGCCACGCAAAGCATGGCAAATGCAAGCACCCACGCCAAACAAGAAGAGCCAACCAATCCGGTAACTGAGGCTCTTGGAGAGGACGCACAGCCTACCGACACGCCAGCCGCATCGTCCATTGCAGATTTAGATTTAGATTAAAAAGGGAAAGACCATGACAGCATTTATTCAAAGCACTCCGCTTCAACGGGTTTTCAAATTGGGTTCTCTGGAAGTTGACTGTGAGTGCCCTAATGCAACATTTGAAGAAAGCATCAAAGCCATTCGAAAAAACTATTCGTTTTTCCGATTCGGCAAGATTTATGAGGACGATGGTGTCGTTGAAGACGATCGCATTGTTTACAACCTGCCAAAACTGCCACCTAACAGCAATGGCTAAATCTGATGCTAACGGGCCAGCCACCGCCATTCAAGCGTGGCAAACCGCGCTGGAAAGTGACAACACAGCTTTCCATGAGCATCAGATAATTCGGATGGAACTAAAGGAAAAACGTCGATGTCAGTTACCGTTGAGCGCCCTAGAGCAAATACCAACTTCTCAGAAAAGCCCCTCACCATACCGAGTCTGCCTGATGTAAGGCCGTTCGGTTATGAGCTGGTGGGGCAGCAAATAACGTTTGATAGTGACGCTCAGCATGTTTTGGCGCCAGTCGAAAATTACTCCCCATTGCTTGAGAACCTCAACGCGATTGAATCTTACTTGAAGCCTTACTTCGAGGTTTCACATACCAGTCATGATGAAGCTATTGCTCTACTAAATACGCTAAAAAAAGACAGCGATTTTGATGCATTGCAAAACGATGTTTTTGAAGCAGCAAGACAATCCCTTAGAAAAGTTCAAAACGCATTGCTGGACAGTATTTCAATGGTGCCACAGGCCATTGAAACATTGACAGGTGAAGTACCAGCATTCACATACGATAACGTCAGTATTGGATTATTTGATAGAAACGGAAACGGCTTTTATGGCGAAATTTCTGATGACGCTCCGGCGAATTGCGTTTCAATCGAGACAACAGAGCCGGTTTCTTGTTTTTTGTTATACGCTGAGAAATTAGATCCCAAAACACGCAAGTTCTTAGCCGCTATAGCACTTCACATAGCCTGTAAGTGTGAAACCACACCCGTACCTCATGCATTTGGTTGTCATGACTGGACAGACGATTATATTACTTTGACAACGGAACAGGCTTTACACCTTGAAACTTATGCCAAGCAAGATGCTTGGATGCTCGATTCATTTTCAGAATGGTTTCGCCAGTTAAAGCACATCATGGGTGATGCGATAAGTGATTTAACATCAATGATGTTTGATATGCACATGATGGACTTAACGGATATTCCAGATGGAGACTTTGACGAAACCGAGGGTGAAACGGGTGATTTTTTGCAGTGCTACAGAGAAAGCGCATCCGAATCGCTGATGAAAATCGTCCTTCAGTCCGGCACTGACTATACAGGCGGCGATATTGATGAAGCGTTTCTTCAGGATTTGCAGGACTGGCGCAGTTCGCCACATTGTCAGCATACCGAAGTGGTAACTAAGCTAATCGCGGTTGCCACGGTAATTCAAGACCACCTGCCGAAAGGGGGAGAGGCACTTGAATCGCTAACTGAGATCCCTGATTTTGGAGTAGGGCTGTTATATTCGATGCCCTCAGTCGATGCATGTCACAGAACAAGGCAACTCATCGATGAACATGCTCAATACCAGATGGAAACTTGCGAACAGTGCATCTTTGAAGCTGACTGGACTGACTCAGATTGGGTTGAAAAAGCAAAGCGTTACCTTATCGGCTGGTGGTTAATGAACTATTTAGAAACCATCATGGAGTCGTACAATGCTAAACCCTATGGCGCACAAACCGAATCTTAAACCACAGGCTGATGTGCCCGTTCCTCAAAAGGCTATCGTTTTATACGGGCACGACGACAGTTACCATGAGTCCACCAGCCAATATGCCACTATCCACGATATAAAAAATGGTCAGATGCAAGCAGGGCGCTTGACCGATATATCCAATGTCCGGCGCACAATCTCTCGCAGAGCCAACAAAAGCGTCAATCAGCCTGCAAAGGTTGATTTAAAGTCACTAATTGCACCCGATAATGTGCTGGTGGACACCCCCAACTTGCTGGTATGGCACACCCCCAAACAAAAACGCGATATGTGGTTCAATATCGGTAATCAAACACCGCTAAAGGTTTGGTGGCCGAGTCTGGTTTTTGCTGTTAATCCTGGGAGTAATTTCAGTGCTTTGACAGTTTATGCAAAAGCGACCAATCAGCGTCCATCTACTCAGACAAAGCTATACCATGCACCGCTGATGAATATCAGTGGCGGCTCTTTATGTCAGGGGGGCGCAAGGGTTCCTGCAAAAAGAGATTTCACTACGTTGAATGAAATGGAAGACACCTTGTTCGATTCGTATTTCACTCACAGTAATTATAGAACTGACAGTTTTCGTTCTTACTACCTCGATAATCGCCAACATGTGCAGTTCTGGCAAGATAAAGAAAAGGCCGATGCCAAAGTAAAAGCAGGGGAAATGCACTTCGCCAGTACGTTCGGTGAATGGCTGACCAAACACGCACAAGGAAACCGTTAATGAGCTTTATCACTCCCACTTCATTTTTTAATAAAACGGTGAAAATCACTGTCATCGGTGCTGGTGGCACAGGCAGCTACTTGCTTAGCTACCTTGCACAAATAAACTATCTGTTACGCATGGTCGGTGGCCACGACTGCCCCTTGCAGGTGCATGTATATGATCCCGATACAGTCAGTGAAACCAACGTAGGTCGGCAAAACTTCTGGCCTATGGACATAGGAATGAATAAGGCTGATGTGCTTGTTAATAGAATTAATATGGGCTTTGGTACCAACTGGAAATCACACGCCGTGGCTCATGATATGAAACCCTCCGGACGGGCTGACATTGTAATGACCTGCTTAGACAGCGCCAAAGCAAGACACAGCTTAGGTAAAGCCGCTCAGGATTTTTATGTGGGCGATACACTATGGATAGATGGTGGTAATGGGGCAAAGACCGGACAGGTCATTATGGGGCATTTGGGTCGCCGGTCAGAAAGCCGCTTGCCTAATCTTTACGATCTGTATGGCGACCTGCTGCTTGATAGCCCTGAAGAATCGGCACCGTCATGCAGCCACGCTGAATCCATCCGTAGACAGGATTTTGGTGTTAACCATACCACAGCGTTCTACATGGCTAACCTTGTATGGCAGATGCTAAGGCATGGCAAGGTAAACTATCAGGGTGGCTTTTTTGACCTTGCACAGGGTGAGTTAAATCCTATCCATCCTATACCTGATGTTTGGGCCGCATTTGGTTACTCTGGCAAGAAAGACGACGCCTAAACCTATTCAATATCGAACTTCTACAAGGTGACTTGCTTCCTGTAAGTGGTCACCTTTTCCTGTGCCCCAGGGCCCCGATTCGCTATCGCTGCCGGGGCGAAATAAATTCTGTCCTAATGTCTTTTTTTTCTGGCTCAAATCTGCCTTTAGCGCATACCTGATAAGGCTTCCTTCCTATTTGTGTAATGCCAGCATCGTGACACGTTAACCCCATGAACATTAACAAAAAAGGGGGAAGCCATATGACATTATCTCGCGCTATCTTGACTTGGCTTAAAGACGTTCTCAAAGACTTAGGTCTGGGTTTGTTCGCGCTTGGCCTTAGCGGCTCAGTGCTGGTGGTAGACCAGTCAGTTGCACTGCTGCAACTTTCTGTTGTACTATCCTTCTTAGGTTTAGGAATGGTCGCAGCCTCTTTCGTGCTGGTTGTGGCTTTTAAGGTCTAGGAGGTAGCATGGAAATCACTGTCGATACATCGAACTTTTGGTGGTTGCTTTTAGCACTTTCAGTTGCCGGAACAGCTATCTTTTCGTTTATATACTCTCAGCGCCACAAGCTGGAAGAGTGGGGCCGTAAACACATGCACGATTAAAGAAGCGCCAACCGGCGCTTTTTTTGTACCTGAATTTCCCGCCAGCCCCCTTTCGCTATCGCTTCATGGGCGGGCGTTAAACGCTTATAGGTTTAGAAATTACAATATGAGTTGTGTTTGAACAAAGAGAGCCATCTTCTGCCCAACGAAGCCCTACGGAATCATCAGAAGCCATTGCTGCGACCCTTTGATTAGATAAAATCCAATCTTCAATGTCTGGTGCGTGGTCAAGTATTATATCTAAAGCGCCAGACTCTCCAACACCCGCCTCCAAATGAACCATTACACCTTCGCCGTGATGACGTTCTGCGACCTCCTGGTCATAAGTGAATTCAGAATCTGTTCCAATACTATTGATAAACATACTTATATTTCCTCTGTTTTGGTTGCTCAATTTAATGAGAAAAGGTGTTTGTTCAGTATATTTCTCACAGCATGAAAGGATATTGGAAACCGGATTTACTGATATAAATAGCGAAGGCGAGCCTGGCCAATACATGAAAGAAGGTAATGAGGTTTTTATTGGTTGGAGAGCCGGGTGCTTCCTCCTGAATTGTCAATCATCCCCCCTATAGCACGTTAATTCTAAGTTTAAACACACTTAGGAATAACATAAATGAATACTTCACCAAGCCTTTCAAACGGAACTACCGCCCTTATCTGGAACGAAGATGGTGGATGCGAATACATGGGAACGCCTTTAACTAAAGAGCAAGTTTCCGATGTGCGCAAAATGTTTGCCGGCGACACCATCATGGAACAGCTTGGCATGGCCCGTTACGCCGGATTCATCTGATCCGGCCTTAACGGGAGTAACCAATGACCGACGCTCAGATAGAGAAGCGCCTGGCGCAGCAAAAACGTAGTCAGGAACGTGCCCGTCAACGCCAGCTGGAAAAGCAGCGCAGTCCAGAATACCGCGCCAAACAGCGAGAAAAGCAACGTGCTACTGCTGAACGGCAGCGGGCAAAGGCACTGGCCAACAAAGATAAGCTGGTAGAAAAGGCCAAAGCTCAAGCAGAGACGCAACGTACGAGAGCCATTAAGCGAGCAAAGCTCAATAGTAATAAGCCGGCAGCTCGAAACAAGCCCATTAAATCGAAGGGCATGGCAGGCAAAGCCCGCACCAAATCTGACATGTCGCTTCACGATAAATTGGGGCAACTTGGCTGTATATGCTGCATTAATGCCGGTCTGATACAGCCTTTCTCCGGCTCTCCGGTATCAATCCATCATATCCGGGGGCGAACCACTGCAGACGCTCACAAATATGTGCTGCCACTGTGCGCATGGCATCATGATACGCCCGTACCACAAGATTCAGGTGTGAGTTCAGATATATTCCCTATTCATTCTAAGGGGAGTGAAGGTGGGCGAGTCAGGTGGGAAGCAGTGAACGGCACCCAATTTTTATTGCTCAGGCAATGCTTGAATATGGTGTGCGAAACCGGAATCATAGCTGAGGCCTCCGATGGGAACTCAGGTAAATAATTAAATGGAGCTAAAATGGCAACTCAAAAGGTATGGAACGTAAAGTTTGTAGTCGGCAATCCTAAAATATACAAAGAGGTTAAAACTGATCAGCAAGGTCCATTCAGAAAGGGTGATGCGGTGGAGCGTGCGACTGTTAGAGCTGATAAGGGTTGGCGCGCTTGGGTCGAACACACGGAAACGAAAAAGCGGATTTTCGAATCTGATGTAGAAAAAGAATTTTTGGAAGAGGACGGTTATGCCAATGCTTAAGTTTCATCATATTACTTCACCCCAAAAGCTGATTAACATTCTTGAATCAGAGCGATTCGTGCCCAGCAATACGAACCCCCTGAATGCGGATAGCGGGATAAATGGATATATACGAGGTATGAATTTTAATCGTGGGCAAGGTATAGCGTCCCGTGGAGCTGAACTGGTAATAGAGTGGCACGAAAAACACATTGAACTACAAGGGCCATACACTTTCCCTTTGAAGCCGAACAAGCTTTACCGTGATGGTGAATGGCGGGCGATTATTCCCTCCGGAACCGATAAGTCACTGATTAAGGTTGTAGATATATCTATTGATGATGATGTTTTTCAAGAATTGCCCAATAAAGAAAAGGCATATTTTACTAAGCTAAAAGAAGAATTAGGACAGAGTCCAGTTTTATTAACGCTTTGTTCTGGTTAAAACCATAAGAGCCTTTGTAAAACGGTATGAAGGCTCAAACACCAGTCCTCCTTCATCAATTCTTCCCCAAGATTTGCTAAACGCCCACGCTTTGTCACGTTAAGTCTTAGTCAAGAGCTCAGCACACAAGGAAATTTCCATGGGCGATTCATTCACAGCATATTTAAATGGCCACCCTTTTTGCCCTCTCAGCCGAAACGGTTCTTATTGCGCCAATCTGATGCAAGCTCGCAATGGCGCAGAGCGCGTACTTCGCCAATCAACTGCCGTTCGCGTTGATGTATTTCGCAATGGAGCTTTTAAAGGTGAAATCAGGCGCTGTCGTATGCCATTTGCCAAAGAAGATACTTACAGTTACACCGGCTACCTTTAGGCCGGTTGACCAGAGGATTGAATGAAGAATATTAAGCGTGAAGGCTGGGTCCGATCGGCAGAGCCTGAGATCAAAACAGTAACCTACGAGCGTGAAAAAAGCGGCATTTCTACTATTGTTGAATTTGATGAGGTGGCGATGACGTACATTGTTGCTACCCAGGACTTAGAAACCTACGAAAACGATTTGCGTTATAAAGCCCAGTTCTGCTTCAGCAACGACGCGTTATCCATTAACCACGCATTGGCTTTTGCAGAAAAGGTTTCTCACCACCAACCCCGCTAATGGCTATTTGTTCAACGCGCGGCGAGAGTCAAGGCGCTATTGGTTAGCGCCTTAAGAACTTGTCAGCGAGCACGCCAGTATCACGATTGCTTTTTCACAATCTCCTTGAGCTCATCGTGGGCCACGCCGGTAAAAACTTTGCTAATCACTCCAGAAAACAGGGCAAGGATTGACATCGCCGCGAGCAAAAAAATTGCTATCAAAAATTTTCCGATATGTTCTGCGGTAGGGAATCGTGAAGAAAACCATATGCCCAAATCCCCACTCCTGTGATACTCAATAGCTGAGTCAGCAACAGGTGTAATTAGCTCTACAACCATGTAAAAGACTGTCAGTGAAACTAATCCGGCTACTCCTGCCATAGAGAGATTTGCAATCGCACTAAAAATTTGTCTAGGTGTAATGTTCATTCTTATTCCATTTTTTAATTATATAAAAGCCACTAGATTATTGGCAGGGGCATCAAGGCCCCTACAAAATGTTAAACTATTGTCAGTATCTTCGTGCCCATCTCTTGAGCCAGTTGGTTAAAAACGCGCTCTGCGCCTTCACGAAACGTTTCCCCCTTGCCGGTATGGCGGCTAAACCATCTCTCATTAGGTTCGGGTGTGTTGCTAGAAATCACAACCTGAATATCATCGCCTTCATCATAGGCACGGAACAATTGATTAGCCTCGGTGGCAGTAAGACAAAACATAGCGTACTCCTGTCGCTGATGGTTAATTAGAACAGGTTCAACGTGACTTTTTCAGGTGGAAAGGCAATTCCCAGAGAAGGTCTGCTTTGCTATTACTCTTCACACATTAATCGATGTTTAGCCCCTTCATTTTTGCAAAAGTCACCTCATGCGACACGTTACCCCTGTAGTCAACAAACACAGGGGAAACGCCATGCAAAACATAGATATGTTCGATATTTGCGGAGCTAATAAACTAAGCGATTTTGCGGTAGAAGCGCGAGCGGGATTGGTTAACGATTATGCCACCAGCAGAGATGCCGTATTTTTTTGCTCTCACAGTGGCGGGAAAGATTCACAAGCGATGTATATCGAAATGTGTAAGCGTCTACCAAAAGAGCAAATAGTGGTTATTCACGTCCACCTCGGCAAATATGAACACCATGGCGTAATTGAGCACATTGAATCGACAATTGATCACGAGCTGGTGGTTTTGCACCCTAACCGCGACTTGGGTGATGCAATATTATTGAAAGGCATGTTCCCGAGCGCGCGCCAAAGATGGTGCACATCAGATCTGAAAAATAACACTATCCAGAAATTCATTCGTCGCTACATGAACGAAAACAAATTAAAAGTAGGCTTCAACTGCGTGGGCCTCCGTTCTGAAGAGTCGCCGGGTCGTGCGAAGAAAAGCCCGCTATTCGTAAACACCAAGCTAAACGCCCCCACCAAAAAGCGTGAGGTCTATGACTGGTACCCAGTGTTTGCTCACAATGTTACTGAAGTCTTCGATACCATCGAAGATGCTGGGCAGCAAGCACATCCAATGTATGGGGATCGTGGTGATAAGAACGAGCGCCTTAGCTGCGCCTTATGCATTCTGGCCAATAAGAATGACTTAACCAACGGGGTAGTGGAGCGTCCAGAGCTTTATACAGATTATATTGCTATCGAACGAGTCATCAATCACACGATGTTTGTAAAGCAGAAGAACAAGCAGCCGGTACCGGTTTCGATATCTGAAAAAACAGGGGTTCCGTTTGATGAGGTCGAGGTCCAGCGCAAGATGCCTATTATGCAAGCTCGTAGAGATGCGTTATTGGCTCAAAAGGAAGCAGAAGCGCTGGCTAAGCAGAGCGCCAAGACTGAAAGGGATAAAGCAAAAAGAGCCAAACGCACCTGTAAAAAGCGAGATCTGGATACAGTAGACATGTTCTCTAACACCAGTGAGCGGGAAGTGGCCTAAGGGCACTTCCTCCCGACTTGCTTTGATAGGTGGGTATGTGACGTTATCCCCGTAGCAAAAAACGAGAATGGGATATTAAATATGTTGATTGAAAACATTAAAGAAAAAGTTTCACCTTTGTCATTATTAGTAACAGGCCTGCTCCTTCTGGTGACTTACGATGCTATCAAGCAAAGAGATAATACAACTGCATTCTCACTTGAAATAGAGAGTCTGGAAAGTCAGGAATGCTTGCTTGAAACAGATATGGATAAGAAGCTCGATGCTCAAAAATTCGAAGAGGATATTGATAAATTTTTTGATTGCATGGACAACCGGTTTGCTCTAATAGATAAAAATAGTTAAACAAACCCTTAATAACAAAAATAAGGGCACGAACCTTCCAACCCTAATTCAAGTTACTTTCTCTTACCTGGGCAATGTTCGAACTGTAGCCACAATTATTTATGTAGAAAGCTCCTAATAACAGGGGCTTTTTTTGCTTAGGGCAGCCGAATCGCTACCGCTTATCGGCGGTAAAGCGTAATTTGAACTCAAGAAATCTTTGGCTTCAATTGTGAGTTTGGAATGTGGCTAAATATATGAAACCTAATAGTATTTTCCGGGCATGAAAGGTGCGCCAATATCTCATAGTGGTAAACTATATATGTGTAGGGGGACAAGTTCTCTACACTAAATTTATAAATTTATAAAAGGTAATCTTTATGTCCCAGAAAAAAAATAACATGGACAAATTTGCAGAGCCAAGCCTAGCTAACGCGATAGTGTTTGGGTGTATATGTTTTCAAGCAGCAATGACCAGCGGAGTGCTGATTCTTGAATCAGGTGGCTTATCCGGTGACTGGTTTCAGCTCAATCTGTATGGACTGATTGTGCTTTTTGCGTTAATGCGATTGCAACACAAACGTAAGCTGGGTTCGTTTATCAGCCTAACGGTTGGAACTGTGAAAGCTATTCGCAAAGCAATATCACTATTCGTCTAATCGAATAACTCTCTGCGCCGGCAGGCTGATTGTTGGTCTGCCGGTTTTTTCTTCCGCGCCCGGTTCGCTAACGCTACTCGGTCGCTATCCTCCAAAAGCTATCTCAAAAGGTTGGCTTTCCAGGAGCCCAAGCACAGAACTACAATACGTGAATTTGTAGTTGGTGCCCGGGCCCTTACCTGAAATTTCACAACTCTCTAATTTTTGTCACGTTTACTTCAACATCAAATACAAAATGGATAGTAAGCATGACCTCACCGATTCTGCAGCACTTCATACGGCGCCTGACTGAGAATAATTACCCAACAGGCAACATCTCGTACTCTCTGAACTATGCTCAGGGCGATGGGATGGATTTCGCCGGTACCATTGAAGGCATCGACTGTACTGCATTGGCCGAACGCCTTTTGAACGGCCATGTGAAAGCGGCAGCAAAACGCGCTATCGACAAGGGCGCCTCTATCAAAATTACTAAAATCGACCATCGTTACTCCCATTTTAATACGATGTCCGTCGATACCGCTGACCCTTATTACTATGAGCTCACTGAGTTTGAAGGAAATGCGCTTGATAAGCTGGTGGAGGCGGTGACAGAGGATGTTAATACCCTGTCTAAAGAACTTGAGCGGGAAGGTTATCGCATTCATGAAGCCGGTTCTGAGGTATGGGCGCTAAGCGATCGCACGCGAACTATTAAAACAAATCGTTTCAAGGTCACCATTGCAGAGGTTGAAGACGAATTTTTCTCACTGGATGAGTTCGGCGATAAAGAAGCGGCAGAGTTTTTAGATGGCTTTGTCACCGGTGCTTATCGATACTTTGCGTTGAAAGTCACAATAACCGGACTGGAAACAGGCCTAGAGGTAGGAGAATCAATAGTCGGTCGTGTGATCTGGAGTAATAAGTGCCCCACCAACCATTATAGTGGTCTCGCCAGAGAGATATTATCTGAAGCCATTGAGCAAGCACGGTCAACGATCGGTTCTCTGCAGCTGGCTGCATAAATTCCAATGCGGGGGATAGCGCCCCCATTTCTATACAATTTCAAAGAAGGAGGCTTCATGGCTTATCAGGTACCGACATATAACCAACGGTTAAAAAGGGTGAATACAATCGAAGATTTGCGCAACGAGCTGGCCGGCGCCAAACGTTACATGATGCGCTTACGAAAAGACGCTACAAACGCTAAGGCTGATGCTGAACGAGAGGCCGCCACCAAAAGCCTGGCAAAGGCAGAATCTGTACTTCGCCAGTTGCGCCGCAATTATTTTGAAATTGAAGAGTCTCTGGTGCCAGCAGGTTAACGCCTGCGTTTCCTTCAAACTGGACAGTAACCGGTGAAATGGGAAAGTAAATCTAAGCCATGGGCACAACTGTTTTTCTACGGCGACCGTGGTTAGAAATCACAGGTACGATGGATAACTGAACCCCGCCTATGCTGGTGGGCATAACTAAGCAATTTAAGGAATAGTATGAAACAGTTGATTTTAACAAAGGAGTTGCGCTGGATTGTTTTATTATTTGGGATTTGTGGCGCGGCTATCATTCCATTTACTGTAACGTTAGGTGTGGCTTTATTAAGCATTCCTATGCTCATTGATGTTCCCAGCTTTACAATAGAAATAGCATTCAATGCGGCATCAAGTACCCTTGCGGTTTTATTCTTTGCTTCATGGACTGTTATGGTGAAGTTCGGCCTGGGCTTCATTGTGTTTGGCTACATTGTTGCTCTAGACAAGTTCATCCAGGCGAACAGGACAGAAATGGGGGAGGGCGTATGCGCACAATAGAGCTGGAATTCACCGGTGATGACTGTTCAACGATTACCGAATACAAGACATCTGTCGAAAGAGCGAAGGGTTATACCGGCCCCATTATTATCAATACCCAAAGATTGGCTGAGCTTCATGAGGAAAATGCATGGGCGCTGGTTCAGGTCGCGTTGTTCAGGATCAAGCATGACTCTAAGCAATCAGGCTAAACAATGAATATAAATATACGACCCGCTTAAACAGCGGGTTTGTTATATGGCTCTCGATACCAGGTTCTCTGATTCTGGCGCTAAGCTTCGAAAGTGCGACATTGTGTATGTATCAACAAGGAGCATCAGATGAAGTTTAAAGCAGATATTTTAGTAAAAGATGTAGACGGTACCCAGGAACAATATACGGCCAGTGCGCTCAACAGCCACATGCTAGAGAAAGCAATAAACCGGTATAGAGAAGATGCCACAGTTGAGGTTCTTGAGTACTACACAGAAGAATAACCAACAGCTAATTATATAAAACGAATACCGCCTCCGGGCGGTTTTTTAATGGTTATGAGTAAGGTTCCCTCTCATTCGCCCCCAGCCATGAATCAGTCACATTACCTATGAAGCTAATAGCCAACTTAAGGTAAAGGAAAATTATGAAAATTCAGGCAGTAGTAAATGAAAAAGACACATCCGTATTTGAAATTCAGCAGGTAGCCAAGCTTCGGGAAGTCAGGGTCACCGTCAACTACAAAACCGGCAATATCATTTATAGCGACCCTAAAGGCCGTATGACCAATGAGGAAAAAGCGCTGTTTGTAGAAGGTATCCTGACAACACTTGAGCAATGTGTTCAAAACTGTCGGTCTTTGATGAAAATGACGCCAAGCACCTCATTAAGAAATCTCATTGATATGTGGCAGGGGCAGCAGAAAGCCATCCGCTCTGCGAACGTTTCTCATTAGTTGGCCAGCTAAAACAGACTTACCAAGAAGCCGCCCCTAGGGCGGTTTTTGCTTCCTCCGGATTGGTCACCGACTCCCCCTCTGACACATTTTCCTTAACGAGATTATTAAGGACCCACCATGTTAGAGACATTCAAGAAAATCAATTTCACCCCCGTTGCCGGCCATAAGTATCCCATTGCTGTCACGTTACCCTGCGGTAAAACCCTACAGGGTATGGCGCTTTGTGCTGAAGATGTGGTTTGCAATGGCGTTTATGATTTCTCCCCGGGCTTTATCAGTCTTGAAATAAGCGCTTTGAATCATTTGGACGAGATTGGCGATATGCTTGATCACGATTTTGTAGAAGAAAGCATCTTATATGGTATGAATGATGGCGCATGCATGCAGGTACGCACCAACTATGGATTGGAATGGGAAGTAAGCGACCAAGGAATCCCAGTACCCACCAAATAACGTATAAGCAAAAACAGAAGGGCTGTATCAGTGGTCCTTACCTTCCTTTAAAATCGACAATCATCACCCCCGGCATACGTTAACCCTAGATAAAGAAAAGGAGTTAACCACATGTCAGTATATGTTTTAGATAATCACGAGTTCGCAACCCTGGCTACCTTTTTGGTAAACACAACCAGCAGCGAATCTATTAAAGCTAAGGGCGTTAAATCCATTGCTCACACATTGCGTGAGGCAAACATACAGAGCTTTATGGGTCGCTATGACGAAGACAGCTACGAGCGTGACATCATAAACCTAAATATTGAGAGCATGCCCGACGCTAAAGAGATTTTCTTCATGGCTCGTAATCTGGTTATTGAGAGCATTGAATGGCCGGACTACTTCAAGTCAGAGGCAAAAAAATTAGCCGATGAGATATTGCGCCTGTCACTATGCCCGGCTGTTGCTGGTGGCACTCAGACATTCAACGTGACTGTGAAAGAGGCAGAAACTGCAGCTGGCAATATCATTCACAACAAAGGGCCATTCGGGGGTGAAGGCATAATCGTAGGTGCCAGACGTGAAGCTGGTGGTTATATGCTGGGTACCGGCAAACTATCCGGACTGGTTTGGGACGTTATCAAGCTCGATGGTTCGAACAGAAATTTTGTTCTTACCCAGTGGCATGCTGAGTCGTGTGAGTTCGCTGAGTTTGATTTGTTACCTCTGATGTCGGTAGAGGCGGTTGAAGGCCTAAGAGATCAAATCCTTGAGCAGCGACTAAAGGAGCAGAAGGCCAGAGAAGAAGCGATTAAGGAAACACAGAAGCAAACAGAAGCGTTTCGCGCCCACTGCAAAACCATCATGCCAGAGAAAACAAAAGCCATCATCATCGCTAACCTTGTCGAGGATGAGTCAGATACGATGAGCGACTATCACGGCAGCACCACTAAAAAAACAATCTTGCTTGCATGGTCTAAACATACCCGGGATATATTTTCAGAGATGCGTAAAGCGGCCGCTAACCATCCTTCAACCGCGGCACTAAAAGATGCCCCTGATGAAGCAGAGCATCGTGAGAAATGGTCGATGGGCGGTGGCTATTACCTTAAAGACGGTTACCGTCATTCTACCGGCTGGGAAGTTCGCAAGGTTAAACTGTACGATGAGCGCAGTATCCCGCTTGCAGAATTGGCAGAGTGTCTGCAGCCAGCGAAAAAGACTCAGGCGCCCACATCCCAAGCTACAAAAACTGAAACACGCGCCCAGGCTCCGGATACAGCAGACGGTTACATCAACATCGAATACAACGAAGAAAAAAACGGGGTAGAGCTCCGCTTTCAGGAAAAGCCTGAAGGAGAGATTCTGGAGTCGTTAAGAGTGGGTCCATTCCGGTACCACCGTAAAGGGCGATTCTGGTATGCCAAACAGTCAGATAAAGCAGAAGCAAACATCGCGGTCATTCTTGGCCACATCTCTAAAATGCTTACTACCTGCAATAAGCCGCACTCGGAAAAGGCTGACGAAAAGCCGGCGCCTGAATCCACGAGAGAACCTGCCACGCCGATCACAATGAATTCCATTCTGTTCGGTTAAGCCCTTCGGGGCTACGGCCCCAATTCACCCTCTAGCTGGTGGTTTGAATAAAACGTGAATATGCATTGAATAGATGCATAAATGTTAAAAATCTCACGGGGATATATCACGCATTCCCGCATATGTATTCAAAGCAATATAAAAGCAGGGTTCTTTTCCCTTCCGATACACCCAAGTATTCCCATCAGGCATAGACAAGTAAGCATGGCCAAAGCGGAGCACCAGCCAAACCCCTGGCATCGATAAGCATCAATTAAAGTCCGCTATATACCCGCTACCTAATAATCCATAAGAGCAGCATGCTTTGCTACCAACTCAGGTTTACCATCAACAAGGCAGTGGCCACGTACACCAAAAGTAATTCCGGACATAGCACTGCCGGCGAACTATTCCGGTACCAGCCCAGGAGCATTGGGTATTTAGTAATGAGGTAGGGGAGAGGTAAAACAAATAGGAGAGACATCGAACACTTATCAGGATCATCTCCTAAGGTTCGTATTGAGAAGTTACCCACATCTTCTACTGGTACACAATTCAGAAAGTGAAAAGGCATGTTCAGAATAATACCGTTTTGATGAGATATGCTGATATTAGGATTCCGAATCAAACGCAGCTGGTGGATCTGAGCGGCCACCGCGGTAACGCCTCCCAATTCGCTATCGCTACTCGGGGGCGTTTTCAAAAAAACACTATCCGAATTTCCAAACACTTCTTCTATGCACGGTCAAATATCGAGGAATCACATTCTGCAGCTTGTAGGCCTTATGGTGCTATTTATAGTGTTTCAGGCTGCCCGGTCATTTTTGAGACAAGGTGTCCGCATGAAACTGATAAGCACCACACGGGGGTGATAAACGCGCAAGCCTCTCGATAACAATTTTCTGATTCAAACTATGTCATACCCCTATTCGCTATCGCTGCTCGGGATATGACAATTTTTTGTGACTGCTACACAGCTTTGTCCCTTTTCGCTATCGCTATCCGGGAACAAAGCCTTAAATATAAGTGCCTTCGTTTGCCATTTATTTTCTTACATTCTTTTTTCTAGCACTGTTTGAAAGCGTTTAAGATGTTTTTGATTATCTATGTGCTGTTTAAGGGCAGAGGATGTTTTGAAGAGTTCTACAGTCTGACAAACAAATATTATCAACCAGTCCGTTCAGGAGCAAACCTTGTGTGCAATAAGTAACGCAAAATCGGTTTTCCTTTCGGCCCTTCAGTTTTTTCTACTCCCCTTGTTACTGCACGGAATTGAAGCCGTACATTGTGCTAATCCAAAAGCAAGCAGTAAGGTCAGTGTATTGTTGAAAATATTATCTTCAAACCCAGCCAGCCAGAGGGTTTTGTATTAGTAGGTAACTCGAATTAGCCACGCATCTCTATTCAAGCATAGCAATGATTAAACATAACTGAAGCCCTTCTTGCTTCTCAGATTCTGTTCGTGCAGTTATTTCCACCTCACGTTAAAAGGTAAGGAGCTCATTTTCTTAAGAAGCGTAGTAGTAGAGAACTTTATTGACTCATAAGAACATCCAAAGCCTTGCTAAAACTACGAGTGAATTAGATTTTTAGCAATACACTCAGTTTCTCTACTCCCTACGTTACTGCACGTGCAGTAAGCGTTTTCTATAGACGATGAAATTAGGAAATTTACATTATAAATTTTTAAGAGCAGACCCTGAGCGGCATTTCTCAGATTTAGAGTAGACAATATTAAACTTGTCTTTTAAACGGTGAGAAATTGCCGTCTGATCGTCCCGGCTAGAGCCTGAGACATGCGAAACGCCATTCGTCTTTTAAAAGGCCGTTTGGCGTCATCTGTTATAGTAGCAAGACGCCAAAACGCATTTAAACTGCCTTTTGGGATAGCGGTGTGATTTAAGTCACTGTTTTATATAATTTTATTTTTGCTTCCTCCTTTTTTGCAGTTGATTTTAGGTAATGTACATTTAGAGCATCGAAGTTTTTTGTTTTTTAGGAGCAATTTGATGACTATGCTGCATAGACCACACAACCCGGATGATTGGATCGTCCCTGAGAAAGAATTGGATGAGATGATGCAAATGTTTAATGTTGCAAATGGAGCAAGTGTCGGGGACCCGATTGATATCCGAGTCAGAAATCAATTTTATAAGATGGAGGCTCAAGGTAAGCGAATGTACAAACAAGCAATGGTTAAGATAGGAATCGAAGTATGAACACTGGAGTGGGTAGCCGAAACAAAAATAAAACGACCAGAAAAATTTTTTTAGGGAGGTTAGCAGCTTTTATAGCGCCTGCGATTTTCACGATGAGCTTAATGCAGGGCTGTGGGGATAAGGGACACCAAAATCAAAATAATCGATACCCAGAAACCAGTGTAGCTACTGAATTCCTTTCAGAGTCTGAATTAACAAAACTTCTTAATTTTGCTGGCACAAAATTAGGTTTGTTGGGTATTGAATACTCTACCTACTCTTGGCAAGTCTCTAATAAATTGAGTCGAGACATGTTAATGGAAAGAGTTGAAGCTGGAATGAAAGGATTTCCAGAATTATTTGTTTCTACCGAAAAGGTGTTCATAGAGTGGAGAGAAAAAGGTTATGAGCATGAGATGGTATTAGGCTACAAAGGTTTAGATAATATCAATGTGGCCATACTGGGAGACTATTTAGATAAAAAGTACAACGGTGCAGATATAGGAATAAAGTATGGATTAACGAATCAAGACTTAGCAACCTTGATCGTCAAAACGAAGGGCAATCGACGTCTCTTTCACCAGTCCATTGTAGAGCACACGATGGACATGAAGCGTGACGATTAAAACAGTTCTTGGCCTTGGCTAAATTCTTTTGGACAACTAATAGCTTGGGTTCTACGGCGCTTTGCGCATGCACGAAGATCTGTAAAAGTGCCGTAGCCAGCTTGAACCGCATTGCCCGGATAATGTCAGTAAACGGGCTTTATGTCTGGCCGCGTAAGAAAGGCTGAGGCGCGAAAGGAAAACCAGTGTCCCTTGCCTATTAGCGAACCACCTCAAACGCGACTTTACCAATTAATTGCCGGAATCCAAATGCTTCGCTGACATCACAAAAGTCACGACGAAGAAAGTTAAACTCTAACTGTGCATGGTGCTTCACCTGTTCAGCAATATCACTATAGAAAGTTCGATGCATCATTGTGGGGACACATTTCACTAGCGGTGATTATCTGAAACTGCTCAAGCGCGAGATTCTAATTAGTAGAATGAGTACCGTAGGCCATTTCGCTGAAAACACCGGTTGTGAGGGCTCTTCGGTGTATTGAAGCGGGAACGAATCAACTATCGGCAGTACCGAACAACAGGTGAAGCAAGAGCTGACATATTCGATTACGTTAAGAGGGCTCATAATCCAAGTATGCGATGTAGACTGTAAAACCATGACAGCAGGTTTATGTCATCAAATCGTCCTCAAATCGGGGTAGAACCCTTTTAGAGTTCGGTGCCATAAGAGACAATCGCTATCTCCCCCCAGCTCACGCATTAAAAAGCAGTTTGATAATATTAGTTCTTCAAGTCCCTATTGCCAGGTTCACCGCCTTGGGGATGCGTATAGTCTTAATGCTATAGGTTGTAGTTACTTCGCTTGTAAAATTAGAACCAACTTAAGCGTGTTTTTCTGTACTCTTGAATTGATTTCAGAAGACGTTTTGATAAATTTTTATCATTCAAACTTCCTCTTATCTTAGGGATGGGTACTAAGAGAGCATTAACTGTCATATCTTTGAAATAGATGGGTTTATAACTACTAGCAGTTTATTCTTAGAAATACACTACGCGGTTGAAATAAGCTTGCAATTATCAATCACATTGTTTCGGCGCCATTTAAAATATTCCTATACAAAGTTAGGACCAGTAAGCTTAGATAATTTACTTGCCATCAGTGGGCGCACTTTGGATACATCAACCTCGTTGGCTTTGACCTTTTCTCCACGAGACCTACCGCTCCTCTTTCTGCCATAGTGCTCAGTAGCTGTAAGGTCATTTCCATGACCAACAATTGCGGCGATTTGCTGTAAAGAATATGAGTTATCAGATTTCATGTCAGCAATGCACTGGTGCCTGTATGTATAGAGGCTAATATGTCTTGATCGGCCGTTGAATAGCTTGTTTATCACTCGGGCAAATGCCTGTCGAAGGGCATTGTAAAATTTCGTGTAATCAACAGAATGCCCGTTTGGAGTCTTTAAATCATGAGCATAAATCAAAGCAATTTTGATAAAAAGCAATTGCTTTTTATTAAGATACGATAAGTCGAGATGACGTTTTTCGCCAAACGACCTGCCGTTCGTTTGCTTTCCATTATGTACATGGAGCATCGGCCAACTGCCACTATACGCTTTTGGGTCATAACCTGCCCTACGGAACTCTTCTACGTTTTCATAAACCGCTGCACTGTTCAGCTCTATTGGGCGCATTCCGGTGAGAAGAATGCATTCAGTAAATGCTAGAAGATGCTTGCCCCAGCTAGAAAAATCTTTTGCCATAGTTTCAAGTTCTTCTCGGATACTTGACTCTTCAACTTCAGTTAGGCTTTTCTTCTTTTGGCCGCTTGTTCTATCAGTTTTCGTGAGGGACCCGTCTGGTGAAATTCCTTGCAATTGCTCCTTTAGATCAAGTCGATTTAACTGTTCGAAGTAATAAAGCAAGCTAGCTTTTTTCTTAAACCAAGTAGCTTTGCTAATAGAAGGTTTTTCCACAAGGAGCTGGTTTAGAAGCTCATCTGGGAATTGGGGAGAGTCGTGGGGGCAATTTATTCTCTTAGCCATAGTTATGACGCGGGAGGTATATTCAGCAATAGTCTTCTCAGTTTTTGTTCTTACTTGCATCCATCTCACTCGATTAACCTTTCTCAAATAATTTAACTGAGGAAAGTAACTGCCTCTACAGAATAATGTGAATAAATCGGGTTTTAGGTTTTGCTCACCTAGTTTGCTTTGTATTGTTGCTCACAATATAGAAAGGCGAGACGCCATTTGTACTTTTGACTGCCCTTTGGCGTCACCTCATGAAATGAAATGACGCTAAAGAGCAGTTCGGCGACGCCATACGTCTTTTTGATATAGCAAAAGCGTCTTGTGTTGGTCTTTTTTGTAACTTGAGCACAAGTGCGAGTCGCCGGATATATTTGGCGAGACCCTAAACATCTTCTTGGTGGGTGAATGAAAAAATTGACAATTTTAGCAATATTAGGAGTTATCTGTCAGGGATGTACAACTACTCAGAAGGTAGTCGTACCTGAAAGAGCAAGTCCAGTTGAAGCGAAAATAAATAGTTTGGCTGAGATTGTTGTAAAGCGAACGACGCGAATTCAACAACTCCAGGAAGCTAATTATATTGCTATTAACGGCCAAGCTCCCAAAAGACCTGACTTGGACTTACTGCCTGTTTTAAAACAGGTCAAGTCACTGGGTAAACAATATACTGGCCCGTTGGATACCTTTATCAAAAGACTGTCTGTTGTATCAAGCATGAATCCCCCCCGGTTTCTAAACGTTAAGCCAACGTTCGACATTATCGTGACAGTTGATACTGATTATAAGTCAGTTTTCTCGATGTTAGAGCAAGTTGGTGCTGTGACTGGCTCTAGAGCTGATGTTTATTACAAAGCAGCTGAGAACCTTATTGAAGTTAAGTACGCAGACTATTAATGATGAAACGATTCATACCGTTATTGATATGTTTTACTTCAATTGCGTTTGGGGCTGAAACGGTAAATTTTCCTCTGACACTGAAGGAAAAAGGGAGCGATGAGTCGCGGCTTGTAATGAAGTCGATTTTAGATGCATCAATAGATAGTGAAACGAACCAGAAGCATGAAAAAGATGTGGGCGAGCGCTTAAAGAAGGTGACTCAGGCTGCGTTCAACTGGGGTGTCAAAGAGGGACAGTACTATTTCAACAAGATCAACCAAAATCAGCTGAATAATTACGATTCGAAACTTCAAGTGTTAGCAAATTTTGCTCAATTCATAGTAGATGGAAAATTGCTGTTACCGAAGGTTGTCATTAACGAGCGCCTTTTTCAACGGATAAATGACAGCAAAGTAAGAACAACTGGATTTTCCTACTCACTTTTTGAGCCCGCTAAAATTATCACACAGCCGCCCACATGGAGAGATTACCTATCAATTGCTTTGCAAAAGCCAAGCAAGCCTTCAGCTTTATTTCTGCCACGTTCGAAACAGGAAGAGTCCGTATTTAGATACGAATTTGAGCGAGGTTGGGAATACGGTCGAGAGCAGGCCTCTATAATCTTTGATGAAAATTACAAGCGTTTGGAACGCGATTTAAAGCTTCATTTCAACTTCTTAGACCTGGCAATGACGAACGTTCTAAGAATGCCCTCACTACGCTCAACAGATCCTACAGTCGTGGTCTCTTCTGACGGGAAAACATTATACGGAAACGATGTATTTTATAGTATCGACCAGCAAAGTACTTTTGAAAAACTCGATAAGTGGAAGCCGGTGTTTATTGAGGGGGCCAGATGATCGAGATTCATAATCGCTTTACCCGTGAACAACTAGACACATCGCTTAGATGGGCAGTGAAACACGGAGTAAACGACTTAGTAATTGAAAGCGAATCTCCATTGTGGGCAAAAAAGAATGGTGTCACTACGCCTATTTCAAACCGACAAGTCAGTCAAGAAGAGGTTTCCCAGTTGCTTCAAGATTTGTACCTTGCCAGTGGCCCAGACCATCTCACCAAAGGGAAATACCTGAAGTTCGCCTACGAAATATTGATAAACATCGATGAAAAACATCGCTTCAGGGTAACTGCAACAGGTGTCAAATCAGAGTTTAATGACAATGGTATTGAGCTTATCTTTAGACCTTTTCCTGCGATGGCCCCCTTACCTGATGAAATAGGACTACCGAGGGAATTTGTAGATTCTTTTGACTCAGACTTTGGCGTTGTGTTTGTTTCTGGCCCTACAGGTTCTGGTAAATCAACAACGATCGCTTCAACTTTAACTGAACGAATACTGAGTAAAAAAGAACGAATTCTGACAATAGAAGATCCTATCGAATTTGATTTAAAAAACATCCCTAATCGAATTGCCAATGTAGTCCAGTCAGAAGTTCCAATGCATCTCATTGACTACGAGACGTCGACCGCAAATAGCCTGCGTCGCTCGCCTGACATTATTTTTTATTCTGAGGTAAGAGAGGCATCTGTTGGCCAGGAACTACTTAGGGTTGCTAATACTGGACACTTAGTTGCAACGACGTTACACGCGAATACTGCTGAAATGACGCTTCCCAGGTTTGTTGACATGTTTGAATTTGGTCAACGCCCAGTTATTACGGGTGATTTAATTGAGTCTGTTAGAGGAATTCTAAACCAACGCCTATTCAGAACCCCTGACTTAAAGTCTCGAACAGCAGTGCGGTCATGGGTGGTTTTTTCTCAATCTAATCGTGATGAGATGTATGACAAATATGCTGAAGGTTCATCTTTTCGTTTAAAACAGCAAGTAGCGAAAGCCATAAAAGACCATGGGCTAAGTTTTATTGATGATTTGCGGGCTAAATTTAATGACGGCCAAATTGCTATCTCGGATTTCTCACGTGCAATAAAGAGTGTAGGTGAGCCAAAAGACTTACAGATCATTGACTCCAAGCTCGATGAGTTTATGGACAGAGGTTTCATTGATGACAAAGATTATAAATACTGGAAGAGAAATTTGTGATTAGACCCAACGCTCGACCCAATCATGCTGCTACATATCAGCTGTGGAAAGCTGGAAAGAGAGCAAAAATGAATCTTATGGTCACAGGCTTAGATTGGCTATCAGTTGTTCCATTTCCTCTTCTCTATTTTTTTTCGAATTACTGGTACTTAGGATTCTGTTTGTCCTGGGCGACCATGTTTTATTTTTTAGAGTTATATCGCATGACACCCGTCCAGGGATTAAAGCGCGTTCGCTCAATAATTGCGGGAAATACACGCTTTGTTTCCCGTTATTCTAAACGTCAAAGGAGATTCTCCAGTGGTAATTAAAGATTTGTCGCAGCTTCCTCCACCATATGAATTTGAGGATGGTATATACCCAGTGGTAGTTGACAATGGCTACGCTCAACAAAAATGTGCTTATTGGGGGAACGTAGATGGCCAAAAAACTCGGGTAAACTTTATTGTTCCTAGCCGGGCACAAATGGGCCGTATCAATGTTGATGTTCATGGTGAAGCATCTGGGGTTTATACCGTTTCAGGTTCAGATTATACGGTTGCAGCAGATATTCGAGAGCCAGAGGTGATGCGATCTAAAAATTACGCTTTTTCTGAAATCAACTGTGCTTTAGTTCACCATACATTGGTATTAGCTGGTTTTGGCGGAAAAAAAGTAAAGCTGGCAACAGGTCTACCCTTTTCTCATTATTTTCGTAACCGAAGTATTGATGAAGTATTTGTGCAGAAAGTAAAAAACAGCTTGCTCCAACCTTGTAAGTCAGCTGTTGGAAAAGCGATGCCCGAAATAGTCAGCCATACGATATATCCCGAGTCCACAGCTGCAGCAGTATCCTATGCATACAATGAGGAAACTGGAGATCTTAAAAGCTTTGAGAATGGCTTAGTAGTTATTGATATGGGTGGCGGTACTACTGATATAACCATTGTTAATGGTGATTTTACTCTTGATATGGATTTGAGTGGTTCCCGGCAGCTTGGTGTAATTGATATTCGTGAAAGCTTAAGAAGTGCTATAGAAGCTACATTCGAAGTTTCAGGTATGACTGATAAACAGTTAGACCTTGCTCTGAGATCTGGCGAATTCAAATTATACGGCGAACCTAAAGACATTACCTCGTTGATCGACTCTTCTACAAAACTAACAGTTAAGAAGCTCTCTACGCTACTTTCTGAAACGATTGGAGAAGGAGCTTTTCTTGATGATATTTTATTTGTTGGTGGAGGCGCACAGATCCTCTCTAAAGCATTTAAAGACCGTTACCAGCAAGCTCACGTCCCATCAGAGGCGGAATATGAGAATGCTAATGGAATGCTGGACTATATGATATTGACCAGTGAGGCTGCTTAACCAAGAACGATGTGATCAATATGGCTAAGAAGTATCGAATTATCGTCCATTTATATCGTAGCTCCCCATTTGAAAATGAGGTAGCAAAATATATTGAAAATTGCAGCCAGGAAGAAATTAGGCATTTATTGTCAAAAGGACTCTGGTTAGATGATTTTATTGAATTTACAGGCACAAATCTAAGTGATACTCGATTTGATGGCTCTTTCATGGAAGGAGGTGACAATGAATACTCCTTTTACCTTCGTTTCCCAAGTTCGGAATCAAAACTTTCTATGTCAAGAACGCAGCGAGTTCGAGAGCGTGTTCTAAAATTTAATACCTTTCCTGCACGTTTAGCATATCTAAGAAAAATTATATTTAGAGGGTATCTTGCTGAGCATGCGTTTGAGGGAAAGTACAGTGCTCTTTTCTCGACTCTTATGTCTCAACCAGTGGCTGAACGACAATCGCTTAATCTAGCTACACCACTAAAAGAGTCTTCTGCAGTTACTACTCCAGATAATATGACCATGAAAAAAGAAAGTGCAAAGGCGAGGTTAGGGGGGTTAATGTGAGAAAAATTTTAAGCTCTATCGCTTTGACTGTAATGCTTGCAAGCAATACAGCCACAGCGGGCTTTTATATTGATATGCAAGGACTGAATAAACCCCTTAATAAAACACCAGGGGTTGCTGACGGTTATAAAATGCTAACAGGTAAGTATTACGGAGTCATACACGAAATAGGCAAAGGCAATCCGGGCAAAACGCAGAGTTTTGGCGATAGTTCAACCATTGCTGATGCTATGTTTATGATTATGCCTGAAGGTTGGTATGCATTTGTTGATGAAACTGTTGAAGAAATTCCATTGGTTTCTTGGGATGCCAGCCATGAAAAAGGTCAATATTGGACAAACGTGCTTGCTGATATTGGTAAAGATTATGGTCTTAGGTATGTGATTGATTGGGACCAAAAACTAGTACAAATAGATCTGGAGCCTGATTTCACCAAACCAGATTATGATGACCCAATTGTTGTAGCAGATTCAAATGATGAGCGGCAAATGTTTATTTACAAGAAAAAGCCGAACTTGTCTGGTTACCTCTTGAAGGATGGTGAATACATTCCTGTTAAAGTTTCAAATTAAATACTTCCATGCAAAAAACCCTGTTAGAACAGGGTTTTTTTATATAATTATTTCAAATCCTTGTTTTGTGTTCCCTCAAGAGGTCCAGAAATGTTTCCTCCTTGAGGGGTTACTCCTCCAAGCCCCTCTGGCGCCTTGGAGATAGTTGACTGCACAGTGCTAAATTGCTGATTTCCGCTATGAACATAACCTTGTGCACCCATTGAGTCGGCGCCGTGGCCAAGTGCCCTAAGTGCCTTGTCATTGATTTCATGCATGATAGAGAACACTCGTTCAATAACAGAGACACAAACTGCGATCAAAGCAGCCGTAAGTCCAAAAAAACTTACTACCCCGGTCGTCGTAGTACTGCTCATGGATTCGGCAAACGGGGTCCAAAGAAGAAAAGTGATATGGCCCATCATCAATAATAAAGGGTAAACGACAATAAAGCTGATCACTAACATAGGGAATCTTAAGAATGATCCAAAGGCTAATATATAGCCCTGCTTAGCGCGTTCACCCACGAAACCATGCCCATCTGTGAATGCGTGAGAAATGCCATGTATGGGAGCTAATATTATTTGTTCCAGTGCTGCACTGAAAGCTCCAATAACTCCTCCCAACCAATGCATTAGCGGAATGGTCGGCAAATAAAAGGCAAGGTAAACCCCCATTGTCAATAAAAGTGCAATGAGAAGCATAAGACCAGTAGCAATTTGTTTAGCCATTCCTTCGGCTGTACCAGTGGCTATGGCTTTACCAGTTTCCAGCATCGTGCCTATAAATGGAAGGCTAGTAACTTCGACTCTAGATAAATTGTCACTTACCTCCACGGTAATATTCGCAGTAAGCAGGAGTGCAATTAATGTTTCTGCAGTCACGATCATCTCATGACCTAATTCCATCAAAGCAAACAGGGGATCGTTAGTTTCATTTACGGTTCTTAGTGAAGCGCCAATTAGCCAAGACATCGCTTTATCTTCTAGATGTGATAAGTAGTCAATGTTCTCAGTGCTTGCCGAGCTCAGCCGGCCACTACGACCTTCAGTTACTTTGTCTACTAAACTCCATAGCTCTGTTAAATCTTCATGATGCAAAGCTTTGTCTTCAATATTACTTGCCTGAACCTCCATTGAAGTAAGCATGCTGGTGAAAGCCTGTGTTCTAATAGAATCAACCCACCATGTAGATCCTAGGCCTATGAAACCTATGTCATTTAGACTGTAATTATCAAGAAATGAAGGCGTAGATTTAAGATAGTTAGGTAACTCAGAATCTGGTTTTTCTAATTCTAAGGATTTTTCATTTGCATAATCAATTCTGGCTAATCGAATAGCGTTGTTATATTCAGCCGCCAAATTTTCGATAGCCAATTTCGTCTGCTTCTTAATAATCCGCAAATCTTCGTGATCAGCATCATTGATATATACCTTATTCACAAAATCAGCTGCAGGCTTACTCATTTCGTTGAAGAGGTTTTGAAGTGCTGCATAATTACCGTTTAGTAAATTATTTTCGGCCCGGCCATCAGTCGTCATACGGAAGTCAGGTTCTGAAAACTCAATCACGTACTCACCGCAGGCCATGTCTGAGTAGCCACCCACCTTAAACCAGCTGTCGGACTCATCACCATATTTAATGCCATAAATGTTTGTCGCATTGTCACCTGTGCCTTCCAAGTCAATGACAATAGAGGGAGTGATAACTGTTTCTCCCGAAGCAGTTCCTTCCGCAGCGTTTATACCATGAGCACATACGAGTGTTTCAAATGCTTGCGCTGCAATTTCATCTGAATTTATAGGCAGTGTCTTCTGATGAAAAGCGCCAACAGACATGAAAGAAGTAGCTTTATCAGAGAGATTATTTGCAACACTTAAACTATGACCTGTTAAATAAATATGGACGAGCTGGTAAAAACAATAACCTGCAGCTAATGGAACAACAGATACTAAAGCAATTACCATTCTTACTGGAACACCAGTAGAATCTAATTTCTGTTCATTCATTTTTCCAGAGTGAATGGAACCGAAAAACCATTTAAATCCACCAAATGCTACCAGCAATGTAGCCACAACAGCTAACGCTCCGCACCAAGCTAGCATTACAGAGCCAAGAACCGTATCTGGTTCTTGTGGAAGTTCCCCCCCAGAGATAATGTTCGTGACATCGCCCAGAACACCGCGAAGAACTTGAACACCTAAGTCATTAGGATTCTCGATGATTGGCTCACTTTCATATACATCGCTCCCACCTTCCTCCTGCGCTACTGCTTTCCCGCTTATTAGAAAAAGCAGAACTGTCAGTGTGATAAAACACCAATTTTTCATTCTAGATGCCTAATAGTGAATTTCCTGATTTATCGCGCTTATTACGTTGTGACACACAACCCGCGGCTTGATAATCCTATTGTCGTGCAGAGAGGTTTCTTTGCAATTTGAAACCGGATTTATTGAGATTATTAGGTAGGTCATGTCTGTAAACATAGAGTTTGATGACAATGCTATTCAGAAACACTGGAGCATGTACCCACAACTGCAGTCATTTTTTGACAGAATGTCATTGGCTGAAGTCTGGGTTCTTGATGACGAGATTAATGTAAAAGCTCGTGTCGGAAATTGGGTTGAGTCACTAAATGAGAGAAAGTTGAAATCTCTAAATGATGACCTCCCTTCGCTGTTAACTGTACTGGCTTTTCAAAGAGTTCAGTCATCAATGTACCTTCTGCAGCAACTCGAAAAACGCTTACCAGGTATAACGAATTCACTCACATTTTCAGCTAATAACTTACTCACAAGTGAGCAATATAACCGGCCAGCAAAAATTCTACTTGAGAGGCTGGCCGCAGCTCATACTCAAGTTTCTTTGCAGGAGCTTTTGAACAATGAGCGATTAGCGTTGGTTTATGCGGCACTTAATAACGTTAATGACAGAAAAGGGAAAATGTTATGAATCGACTCAAGGTAATTATGCTCTCTATAACATTAATACCAGCCCCGATCTTTGCTCAACAGGCTGGCGGTGGAGCAACCAACGCTTTTTCCTGCCCTTCAGGTGATGATTCTATCGCTTGTAAACAAAAAGAGCAGGTAGAAGCTATTTGGGTAGATATGAATAAATCAGCTACCTATCTCACCGATGAACTAATTCAAAATCCGGATTCCGCCATTGAGGCCGGCTGCCTGGATGACATCATGCAGCTTGATCTGTCCGTTATCACAGTTGACCCCTACGGCATCTGGAACAGTGTCTACGCCGGTCTGAAAGACCAATTGATGAATATGGCCTGTAGTGCCGTTGAAGATAAGCTAAACGAGGCTTCTGCTTATTTGGATGCAAAGCTTGAAGCGCCAATGGGACTAGGCAGTGTCTCGCTAGGACAGAGCGGCAGAGCTAATAGCTTTTCAGATATTCAGGAAGCTCGTGTCTATATGAATGACAGAGAAGCTCAGGAAGCTGTAGTGGAAGAGGTATTTGGTGAATATCCCCGGGTGAAACAGCGGCGATGGACGGAGCAGGAAATTGAGCAAAGGCGGATTGAAAATGGCGGGCCGAGCACTCGTTCAAGACGTTCTGCGCAAGAGGAGAAGGTAAGATCTGTTTTAAACGTAAATCGGATATTTGGTGAGAGTGACAAAGGAAATAAAGATGAGTAGATTCTGGTTAGCATTCTTATTAGGCACTTTGGTTAGTAGTAATGCATTTGCAGGCTGTGATTCTTGCTTGCAGAAAGATATAAAAACTGCCTCCGCATCAATAAATAGTTCATTGAGCTCATTAAAAACTACCGTCAATACAAATGTTTCTGCTACTGAAACTCTCAACAACACAATTTCAGCGTCATCTTCATCATTGGTGGGTTTGCTTGAATCGCAAAACACACAAATGGTGACAGCAATTGATGCGGCTACTAATAAAATTATTTTGTCAAATGACAAGCTTAATAAAACAATAATTAACCTTACTGATTTCATGACTAATGAGATATCACAGGCTATGAAGTCTGAATTCAAGATCGATGCATATTTGAGATCAAAAGAAACCCTTGGTCCTCAGTCACAGCCAATATCAGGCGACATCGCAGTAAATAGAGCCCCATTACTACAACAAGCAATTGTTGATTTTGAAACCAAGCTTGCTGATCAGCTGGTGCAATTTAAACAATGGGCTTTGCTAAAAGGGCATAAGGATAATGGTCAAAAACTAAGAAGAAGAGAGGTGGACAAAAAAATAAAGGAACTTACTCCGGAACTAGACAAATTGACACAAAATTTACTGACAGAGCAAGAGGTGGATGACTTACTGACCTTAATCAAGCTAATGGTCCTTCCATCTCCTAAACCCTCAGATACGCTTGAGGGCAAAGATGCAGCTGAATACTACCGGCAAATACAAAAGAAAACTTTAGCATTTTCAGTATTGGCCCGAGATGTATTACTAAGAGCTCCATTGATTGAGACCAAAGATTGGAAGATAGGCTATACGAAAGTAAATGATATTGATGGAAAGACTTCTTTAACGGAATTTATGTTGTCTGAAACACAGAGAAAATACTTTTCTCCGGAGTGGCATTTGGATATTAAAACAAAAACTGACACCGGTCTTCTCAGGGAACAGGTATATCAAACTAATATGACAAATTATCTGCTCAACGAGTTGATTGAAGAAGAACGACAAACTCTTGGCTTGTTGAGCTTCCAATGAAAAGGATATTTAAAACTATTTTTGTTGTATGGCTAACTCTGATGTCAATCAATGCTAAGGCTGAGATTGGTTTTGGATCATGCTGTGCTGGGGCTACATGTGGAATTATTCCTTGCGATTCTACTTGCGCTGGGCCGGCTTTAATTAGGTTCGGCAATTCATTTTCCTCCTTGTTAGATGATGTAAGTAATGAGCATAGTTCATTAGCACAAGAAACTGAAAATGTTAGCACCGCTGCTGTTGATTTTTACACTGATTTAGCAGAGCAGAAGTCCAAAAACTCTAAAAATACACTGGTATCGATGGGTGGTATGACTGGCAAAGTAGTTTTGAGCAAACGACAAACATTAAAAGTTTTGCAATCTCAGTATGAGCAAGTTACAAATTTGGTGGTGGAGGCAATAAAGAGCCTTTCAAATATTGGACGGTATGCTGATCACGAGAGGGTTTTAGGTAACCAAGCATTGCCAGGTAATTTTAACCGACTCAGTGACGACTCTGATACGAATCTAAGAATTCTAAAAAGTAAAAAAGGGCTGGAAATTGATATTCAATTGTTAATGAGTAGCACGGCTGAATTTAACAAAAGAATTAAAAAAATGAATGTTCAGGCCGCAGCTAATAAACCTGGAACTAATTTCAACTTTTCTTTTGCTAGACTTCTCCTTAGTAATGGAACCTACCCTCTATCACCCATTGATATTATCAGGGAATCTTTCCCACTTGCTAATCTGATGGGAAAACCAGCCTTATCCCGTGCGTTAGCTAAGTTAGTGTCTGAGAATTTGGAAGCAGGAAATTCTGGCTCATCTTTCAACCTTAAACTATCAGAAGCTGCTCTAAAGGGTGTAGCTGATAATCAAGCAATTGCAGAAACTTACTCGCTAAATGATGTTGGCCTTCATAGAAAAATTTCATTAAACCGACAGATGGCCGAATCTTTACTTTTTCAATTGATAGAACTTAGAAGGTCCCGAAATACAGTATTGGAGGAAGCCGCCAATGACAAAAATTAGTTTAGCGGTAGCAACATTCATATTTGTTTTTTCAAAGCAAGCAATAGCTTGGGAGCCATGTTTGCCATTTTGTGACGCTGGTTGCAGTGGTGCCGCAATGATCAAACTGGCAAGCGATACGGTTTCTTCAATAAATCAGTATAAAATAGAATGCACTGAATTGACTAAAAGTTTGGCATCTTCCAGCACTGAGTTTGCTGACTTAACTGCTGATATGACGGAAGGTTTATTTTCAAATCACACAGATTCAATAACTGCTTTAGATGGTCTTGTGAGCAAACTAACATTATCAACTACACAGTCAGCCAAGTTTCATGAAGCAAATGCTAATACTATAACTAATACTTTCGTGAAAAATATAAAGGATTTATCAAAAGTAAAATATTTTATAAATTCACATGAACGATATGGAGAATTAGGCCAGTACTCTCATCCTTATCTCTTTAAGGCCACATGCCCGGATTGTGCTTTAGAACCTGTACATGTACTGAGTGATCTAGAAAATAAATTATCGAAAAAGAAATCAAAATTAGCCCTAATTACATTTGAATCCAGTGGTGAAGCGAATAATTCGGTTCTGAAGAACAGGATGCAGCATGATTGGTTGACATCAAAATTTTCTGCATCATCACTAAGTCCTGTTGAAGTTGCCCGTATGCAGGGTATTTTCATAAAAGAACCTTCTGACTCAAATCCCAGGTACGAAGCCATTAGAAAGCTGAAGTCGGTAGTGGTAGCGAATAGGATCACTGAAACGTCAAGAAGCAATGTAGAAGGCTATTCGAAATTAAACCTCTCTACTTACCTTAAAGGGGCTACATTTGACTCCCTGTTGAGAGGTCATGAAGCAAATTCTATTGCAGACGATATGTCAGCTGTTATGAAGCAAAATGACCATGCTCTTTTAATAAGACAAGCTTTGTCGCAAAACGCAATCAATACCAACCTTAACAAACTCAATGCGGTTGGAAGACAACGCAATATCTTGCTAGCAATTAAACTTATTACAAAGAGCGATGACTGATTGCAGCAGCTATGCTGCAAACGACTTAGCGTTCTCTGTACAGCTCAAATGTTATCCAGCTAGTCTTGGATAAACCAATATTTAAGGAAGTATAACGATGTCCAATACTAATAGTCATAACGAAAGCTTGGGTGATGTAGATAATGTAGAGGAAAGTTTTGAAGAGTTGATTGAGCAACTTGATAAAGAAGCGAACTCAAAGAGAAGTCAGGAAAAAGATCATTCTTCAGTTACCGAATCGATTAGTGAATCTATAAATGAGCCGGCTTTAGACATGGATGAAGGTCAAATTTCCTCGAATGAGTTTGAATCGTTGATGGAAGAAATGGCGGAGTATGATTCTAAGGCAGAATCCCTGCCTGAGGGCAATGTCATTATTGAAGCTGGCGATACAGATGATATACCGCATCAAATTTCAGAGGACGATAGTGTTCAGGTACCTGAGAACGAGAAACAGAACGAAGATGAAGATGAGGATGAGGATGAGGATGCGTCATCATTCAATTCGTACCATGAAGCAGATAATGCTAGTTCATCATTTGAGACGAATGGTGATCTAGATCAGCATGACTTTGATAGCGAATTTATCAATACTTCAGCGGATGTGACTGAAACGGAGAGTGAAATAACAAGTGACGCAGAGGAGAGGATTAATAAATCTCAAATGCAATCTGGCGCCAATATCTCTGAAGAACTTCATCAATACTTACGGTCGCAAAACTCTAGTGAACCACAGCAAACAAACCAACATCAAGCTGCACCTAGTGCTTCCTTGTCTCAAGGATATTCACAAGGTAAAAATGTCGGAGGTGCATTAGTTGATATAGGTTCTACAGTTGCAGGAGCAGCATTTGGATTAACCGGAGCGTTGATCAAGGGTGCTGGTAGTGCTGCAAAGAATGGAATTTATAAATTATCAGATTCCCTGCCTAAAAATGATGGTACTGATCAAGAAACAGTGGCCAGCCTTGAACACATTGTTCCTAAGTATTCCGGAGACAATGATGTTGGTGTAGAGCAATTAGATAGCCTTGCTAAGACGCTGCAAACGATAGGAGCGCAACCACCATCGGAAAGAGACCTGGATGAAATGAAGGATGTAATAGGGGATATACAGTCAGAACTCGAGAAATCAGATGAAGACTTTCAAGCGGATACTGTCAGTAAAATCGAAGAAGCATTACATAGTATCAAGGATGACTCGGAAACTCATTTCGATGAGAATAGTGAATCAAATGATAAGACTAAAGCACTTCAGGAACTTATAGAGAAGGTCTTAGAATCTATTAAAAAGATGTTTAGTAAAAGTGCATCAGATACAGCAGAAATGTCAAATTAATCAGGCTACTTACTACTCAAATGGTTATACTCAGTTCGGTACACAAAGTGATGCCGAACTGAGTATATTATAGTTATAAAGCTACCTTTTTTTACTCAGTTTATCTATCTCGCCCCATAATAGGTCAATATCTCCAGGGTCTGTAGCAATAGGCTCTTTGGTATACTTTAATTCTTCTTTAACCTTTTCAGCTGAAAGCTCTGAAAGCTTCTCAGCCACGTTTTTATCAACTCCCATCTTTTGGGTCATTTGTGACATGTTTTGCTTAAGAGCTTCGATAGCGTCAATATTTAAGTCGGTATCGAATTCATAAATAAATTCATTCTCAGCTTTGTTGAGTGCTTCAGTAGATATATCAGAGGTCTCTGCTTTGGGTTTCCTTATTGCAACAGACTCCACCGCATCACCGTTGAAAAGGTCACCTTGAAAAGTGTCGTGATTAGAACAACTTTCCCGTATGGATGGTTCTTCAGCTTCACTTTCTGTATCGGTATTGCTTGTAAGCGACTTAAGCTTTTGATTGAGTTCAGAATTTCGCTTAGAGTATTTATTCTCATGGCCAATTAGTGCATAAATCCAATCAGTGTCGTTGCCTATCTCGACATCTCCTAGATCAACATGGTTCGTGGTGCTAGGAAATTTTGCTCTATCTATCATGTACTTTAAAGATTTAGCAATCTCTACTTCCTGAAGCAGACTTTCAATTTCTTTTTGCGATGGCGGGAGAACTTCAAGCAATCTATTTATTCTGAAGTTTCGAAGTCTGCTCGTGTCCATTTTAATATTAAAAAGCTGAGCCTTGACTATGTTTGCGTTCTGAAAAATTATACCTTCGCCTGTTGTTTGCTCTTTTACATCGAGCCAGTTCAGACGATCCACCTCTTTAATCTGGGCAGAAAAATTTTGACGATATAAGGATGTTCCCTTGCTTTCTTCCCAACCGCTACTTTCTGCAACGCTCATAGTCCCAGCAAGATCTTTAAACCAATCCCAAGTCTCTTTAACGTCTTCTTGTGGTCCCAGGATTTTTAGGCGCGTATTCCCGAAAATCTGAGTAGCTTCTTCCTTAGAGGCTTTTATAAATCCGGCAAGATCCTGACCACTGAACGTAACCCCTATTCCCAGCCCACGTCCCTGGGTTGCTGCAACGGCAAATCCATCAATCGCCACCTCTGCGTATTCATCAATGATAATCTGACTTGGATTTTTCTTGTCGATTGGCAGGTTATTAATTACATCATCAATGTCGCCTTCACTTTTGTCACCAAGTCCCGTGGATATAGCCACGCGAATGCCCGAGAGAGCAATCTTTCCTTGTACCTGTTTTTGGTCATTAGACTGTTCAGAGGCAGGTACAAAGACACCAAGCACCCGGTTGTTTAAAATAATGTCCCGAAAGTCAATTTCGCCTTGTTCACACTCGAAGATGTGAGCGTATGAACTACCTAATTCAATAAGGGGCTTTGCAACGTAACCAAGCCCAAACCCAAACTGTCTATGCACCTCTTGCGGTTGTTTGTTGCCGTTTTTCAGCATATCGACATTTTCACTGTTGAAACCCGGTAGACCGCTTTCAAGATAACGTCGCAGCGCTCTTTTTTTAGCAGTAGATATTTTTATTGGAATGTCCGTAATTTCCCCAGTTTGTTCGTTCAAAAGTGGAATAACGTGCTCGCAATGTTCAGGGTATGCTAGCTTACAGAGCATTGGAATGGAGAACCATTGACCAATTAGGGTGGGAGTAATATTAACAAGCTTTTGATCCCGCAATTCAACGACAGCCGGCAGAAATGCTTTTAAACCAGCCACAGCTTTATCTCTAAATACCTGGTTCTCACCTTCTCCTGGTGGCATCATATCCTCAAGAAATTGTTGAACAATCGAGGCTGTCCCTATTGCGAACATTCCGCATGTGTTTGATACTCGCTGCCAGTGTGCCTGTTTAACCTCTTTGTTTCCTGTTCGATAATTCATAATTCGAATTGAATCTTCTCTACCTGTTTTTCTACCCAAGAAAAACAGTTTTTCGAGTCCATCAGGAGCTGCCTTTGCATCAACATAGATCAAGGCCCCCCCGGACATGAAGCTACTGGCTGCAGCGTAGGACCATAAAAACTCAGTTTTACCTCCACCGGTAGTCGAGATAAATAGCATATGTGTTAGCTGGTCGTTTGGTACAATCCATAGTTCTAATTGGGTACCCAATTCGTTTCCCATGTGGATTGAGCCTTGTGCTTTTTGATAGGCATATCTATTTGCTACGGCTAATTCGTGGTAGTCAGTCTTATTTAACCATCGAGGCAGCTTTAAAGGTAATGTTTGCAGCTTTTTAAAGGATATTCTGTTGTTTACTAATAGAAATACCAAAAGCAAACTAATGACGGGCCAAAGAACTGGAAAAATAAGCAATAATCCAATCATCGTAGCATAGGCCAATGAAAGTGATTCTCTGTTCCTGACTTCATGGATCAGGATTACCAGCCAGTGTCTATGGTCTACATATCGTCTTTTAACATCAATAGCCCTATCTTTTGATGGCGCTCTTGTTTCAAGCATCTTTGATATCCTCCCCCGAGGCGATTAACCAACCCTCAGTAATGCCGAGAAACTTTTCCAGGCCTTTCACCGCTGCAAGAATATGAGGTTTTTCTAAACCCATACCCACACTTCGCTCCCTAAGAAGGTGTGCTCTTACGGCGGCTGACTCACTCCACGCCTTTTGACCACCTTCTTGATCACAGTTGTACCAAAGGGCGCGATCAGTATGTTTTATCCAATACATATTGCTGAAATAAAGTTTTCCTTTAGTTCTAGCTTCTTCGATAAAGCTGGAAATCAGTGTAAGCTCGTAACTGTGTGCTGCTATCAGTCGTTTGAATTGTGGACGATCCTCACAGCTTTCGATGATGCTATTAATTTCCGCGTCATCAATATATGTGAGTTTTTTTGTACCTTTCAGGGTAAACCGCTCATTTATTCTTTTGTTTAGCTCAAGAGCTTGTTTAACACCGCCTGAATCGACCCCTTTCATGAACAAACTACAAATAGCCATAACAGCTCGCCGTTCTAAGCGCATGTCTCTCCAACTTGTATATTTTTCACCTAGCTGTTGTACAAAATAGAGCTGAGCGTTATCTCTCAAAAAGCTGCACCGTCTATGTATTACTGGTATACCGGTATCCATATTTGTGAGATTTTTTTCTATGTAAAAATATCCTTTCTTCTTATTAAGTGACTTATCAAATGTAGGTACCATGGTTTCGTCAGTTGGCATATCAAGATGGTCAACGTCATGTACTAAGACTAAGCCGTTTTCAATTGCATTGATTATTGGGGATTTCTCTCTCGCAAGGTTTCCAACATCAGGGTCTTGTTCTATCAAATCCTGAGCTATAACAGGGTTTAGATGCGGGTAATACTGAGCGGCCTTTTTATAAAGCATGTCTAGATCGTACTTTTTTGTGAGGCCTTTTTGACGCTGACTTCGCCAAACCCGTACACCAGAAAAAACCAAAATAACGATCAGAAAAGGTCTTAGGTTTTGTCCTAGAAATTCTAGATACAAGAGTGTCTCATTCCATTCCATAAAGTTGGGGTTTGAGCTATACATAGTTGCAGCTAGATTTGGCGCGTTTGCTGAGTTCAGTCCCGGTGCGAATAGAGCAACAATAGCCGAGCCAGTATCCCCTGTTTGAAGCAATACTCTCAGTATTTCAAAATTAAATCTTGCAAATGCCAAAATACTATAGTTGATATACTCTTTTGAAAAATACCATCCCACGAAGCACATCAGGCTAATTGCTGCGGCGCCATATAGTAGTGAGTAATCGTTATCAGGATCATGTCCCTTAGCCATTATTCAACCCCTTATATTGTTTAGTGCAAGCAATACACGTCAGCAGGCTGATTACAAAAATAGATATAGATGAGTAGCTTTGCAGTGACCATATATGTCCGTTTGACAGAGAGTATATGAATAAAATCAAGCATGATGCTAAAATGCCTGTACCCAATCCAAATGTGCAAAGTAGTCGAAATTTAATTATTTTGACTTCTTCAGCAGTTATTTGTTGTTTTTGGTTGCTTTCTTGATGTTTGGGTCGTGTAACTTTTTTTATCCCATCGGATACAACGTTGTAGCTGTACCGAGTAAAGGCAAACATTGGTATATCGCCTGGCATAAGACCTTTTCTAAAGTTTGTTTTTAAATTTCGCGTGCCTGAAATTCTTTGTAAGTTATTGAGAAAAAATCCATTGTCAGAGTGCTTTAAGCCAAATTCTCTAGCGGCCCCCTTGGAAGATAAAGCTCTCTTGTAATAAGCTTCTAGTTTTATCTTAATTCTTTGAGCCTGCTCTATGCTCAAGGCCCTAAAAAGATGTTCTCGTACATGTATTTCATCACTATAATTATCTTTAAATTCGAAGTTAGCATTATAGATGCTACCTTTTTCGAATTTATTTAAGAATAACTGAAAGCACCAATCAAATATTGTCATTGCGAACCTCCGCATTTTTAATTGCTGCGTTGACTACACCACAAAGATAAGTCTTATAATGACTCTCGATAAGTTTTACTAATGACAAGCTCTCACCTTCGGAACTTAGTGTTTCAGCTTTCTTTTTTCTTGTTTCGTCTTCAACTATGCGTTTATAAAGCGCTGATAAATCAACCAGAAAACTTTGCTGAATAAATTGTAATTGACTGTTGTCAATTTCGTATTTAAGCATTTCGCTAAACGCCTGATGAGTTATATCTAACAGAGCTTTAGTGTGCTTTTTGAATTCGGACTCGGAGTCGATGAAGGTTTTTGCTGTTAAACCGGTTGAAATGAGATAATGAGCATTAAAATGACTAACGTTGTTCCCTGTTTGTTCGGTTACATCGGTTAAACAAAGCACTTGGTTTATAAGAGTCACGAGTGTTTTTTCGTTAATATCTTCAAGTCGATCGTTAATGGCCGCAGACTCTACGCTTTTTAAAATTAAAGTTCTTAGTATTGCTGACTTTTGCCCGGCGTCATCGGGGTTAATGTTTCCATTCAAGTCCCCAATTAATTCTATTGATAGGTTTCTGATTAGCTTCATCATCTGCTCCAGAGCTTCATCAGGTTCATCAGAAGTACTCAGGGCGGCACTTATTAGTGGTAGTCCTACTCGAAGTCCATTAAATGAACGCCTTATGTCAATCGCAGGTCGCGACTTATTTTGGTCTAAAGAAGGACTGTCATTTTGATGAATTGCAGATGCTTCTTCATTGGCATCTTCAATCTCATTAGGCAAACATTGCTCACGTAGTGCTAAAGCAATAGCATCTTGTACTGCTGAATTCATCAGTTCATACCCATGTCAGTGTTGTTCAGACTCAACTGCGATGGGGCATTTTCTTTGTGTGCTGATTTTACTGTTGCTTTAGCCGGTAAGTGTATTTCAAGACTCTTCACATCTTCGATGTAGATGGTGTCTGGTGACCGCTCCAATGATGATTGCTTACTGATATTCATCGTTTCATCAATCACATAGGTCAAACTAATAAGCTGATTGATAAATAGATGTTTAATTACATCTGGCTCGTAGTCATGCATATTCAGGCAAAGACGTTCACCAAGCACACCTTTTGAGCTTTCAACAACACTAAATAAGTCAGAGCCTTGAAATAGCGCTGACTGTGCGCTTGCACCAAAAACCATCGCTTCGTTTCGTTTCTGAAGTATTGATAAATAACCGTAGCAGCCAAGAGCAAACCCTTTGCTAACTGAGTATCTGTCTTGGCCAACACCTTGTAGCGTAGTTATTCCCTTGAGTTGGGTGTACTCAGAAACGACATCTGATAGGTGCTGAAGAATATAAAGAGAGCCGGGTGCCTCTTCAAATCCACACTTGCAGGAGGTATTGATACCATCATCTAACGACCCATAGGTAAGCCGCCTGCCACAAAATGGACACAGCTTCAGTATTGGATTAATTTTCTTTGAATAAGACATAAAGACCACATTGCTAAAGTAACAAGTTGATGGTCTTTGTATTTAGGTTGGCAAGCAATGAAATAAGCTCGTTATATCGGGATTGTATGCCCTGACTCTATGGGGTGTCAGGGCATATTTAAATTTACATTCCCATGGACGGCTGGTTGGTTAGGTTATGTTCCGATTGATTATGTTCACCCAGCAGAGTTTCCCAATCAACATCATCGTCATTATTAGATGCCTCATTAGCAGCTTGTAGGAGTTGCTTATTAAGTTGCTCCGCACGGTTCGTAAGCGTTAATAGCTCTGATTCCTTTTCGAATGGCTGATGAAGCTCTTGTTTAAGGCTTTCTATTCTATTTTCCTCTTTACTGATCTGAGCTAGGCAACTTTCTTTCTCCTCTAAAAGTCGCGGTAAAAGGGTAGGGAGATCTGATAATTGTGCACCAACATAGGCGTTATTTGAAACTTTCACAGTCTCTTTGCCAACGTAGGCTTTCAGCGTATATCCCTTTTTGCCATCAGATCTTTCTTCTAGTCTAAATTTAAGCTCTAAATCACCAAATTTGCCGGCATTCACGATAAGTTGAGGTGACTTATTACCCTCCATCTTTTTAAAAACAGACTTTATGGCTTCTGCACCACCTTTCAGGTCCTGACCAAATGACTTACCTTCAAATTCAAAGCTCGAGTTATCCGGTAGCTTATCAATAAATGTCTGGATAAATTCAAGATGCTTATGCTGCGTCACAATGAACCTTTCTGAATAAGTAATAGAACCTTGCATCTGTCGCTTTCCATCTATGTGAGAGCGTTTCAGACGCTCTAAGCGTTGCAGATCAGCATCAACCTCTATTTTATCTTTGATCAACGTATTCCCAGTAGCAATGGCCATCATTTCACTGTAAGTGGCGTCTGCTTCTTCGGTATATTCGCGTGGAGCCAAGTGTGGTTCCAGCTTAGTTTGCATGATAAAGGAAGCTTTGCGTTTCATTGTCTCCCACTGAAACAAATCAAAGCTATTTTCGGTGGTATACCGATAAACATTTACTTCATCGTTTAAATTTCCGTGGCGCTCAATTCTTCCTAACCGTTGCTCTAAGTCTCTTGGGTTCCAAGGTGGAGTCAATTCGTGCATGGCAACTAAGTTCGTTTGAATGTTGTTCCCAACACCAAATCGCTCAGTGGTTCCAATGGCAACAAGATATTTGCCACTATTCATGCCATCCTCAAAATCTTTTTTCTGGGACTCACTGACAACTTGCCGGCTGTCGATAATTTTGTCTCGAGGAATACCCCCATCAACTAATTTATCGATGAGAGTGTCATACACGCTAAACCCAGCTGCAGTTGGATTAACAAACCGGTCAATAAATACCAATTGGGCTCTGGGTGTCTCGCTTTCTGGTTTATGTTCAGCCAAGATATTTTGAGCTGCTTTCGAAATTTTACAGCCCGGTGCTTCAGGTATAGTTGGGTCAACACAGCGCATATCCATTGCTGCTAATTGTGAAGAGTGCTGTATTGCAAACCAGGTTTCTTCTTTAGAGCCTTGGCGAAATGAGGTAGCCCGCTTACCTATGTCTTTCATATAAGCTGAGAAGAATTCATTACCTTGGCATTTGACACCAATCTTAGTTGACTCAGGCTTTTCCACACCTGCCATCTCAGCTGTAACGACATCGGCGACAGTTCTATATAACTGACCCAGCTCAGGTAAATTGTTGAACTTGGCCAAGCGTGAGTTTTCTCTATATCCGGTTCCTTCTGGATTAGCTTCGATGGTAGTAACTACTTCACCAAATACTGACATAAAGGCATCGAAGTTATCTACGCCAAGTTTTTTAAGCTCATCAGGCGCCAATACATACAAATTTACATACAGGTCACTCATCGACTTTCTGATGTCAGTACCGGTGGCCCATACAACGCCCCGGTTGTTATTCATATCCTGAATAAATCGAGTCATAAATAACATGTTCATCGCACGCTTAGATTCTTGCGTGTTCACACCGTTGACGTGAGCCATGTTGGAAGGTGAGCCGAGGTTAAGAAAGTTATCAGCCTCATCCACCAGCAAGGCATCTATACCTAACTGGTCAAGGTAAAGCACGTTGTCCTTTGAATCCTGGTCGAGTCTTTTCTGAAGTTTTGTTTCCAGGTTTTTCAATTTTTGCTGGGCGCGTTTGTTTGTAAATGTACCTTGGCTATCCTGATTATCTATTACACTTTGTAGCTCCCAGATTTGTTTTTGTAACTGATTGTCAACGAACTGCTTAGGTGCGCTGAGCTTATCCAATGTGCTATGGGCTACAACCACGCAATCCCAGTTCCCGGTCGCAATTTTGCTGGTTAACTCATGGCGTTGCGTCTTATTCATTTTCTTAGGGTCAAGGCTCAGGATCCTAGCGTTAGGATAATGTTGTTGAATACTGCGACTCAATTGACCAAAAACGTTGTTTGGCACCGCTACAACTGGCTTTTGATGTAAATTACGGGCTTTCCCTTCGATTGCAATTGAGGCCAATTCAAATGATTTTCCGGTACCTACACCATGTGCTAAAAGCGCCCGCCCTTCTTGAAAGTAACGCATAATCGTATTGCGTTGTGTTTGACGAGGTGTAAACGGCTTCCCATTAAAAGTTGGGCTTAGACCTGTGAACTGAATACCAGAACCATCATATTTAGCTTCTACAAATACATTGAATCTGTTGTTGTAGACCTGCGTTAATAGCGCCTTTCTTTCAGGGTCGTTCCAGACCCAACTGTTGAATAGCTCTTTGATATCCTGTGCTTTAGAGTTAGCAATTGCAGTTTGGTCTATATTAACAACTCGCTTGTCTTCAACAGTGTCACAGATTTCAATTTTACTACCATTTAGCACCTTTTGAATTAGCTCAGATGCGCTAATACGTTCCGTGCCGTACCTGTTTCGCGCCCGCCCGTCATTTTGAGAGATAGTCCAGTCGCTTACCCCGACTTGCCAATCTGCACCTATAAGCGAAACTTTGAAATTAGGGTTTGCTTCACCAGGAAATGGCGAGGACTCTCCTGTAATAACCATTTCAGTAAACCGGCTTATAATTTCAGTAGGAACCCAGCCGCTACCCAAACGTAACTTAATTTCTTCTGCAAGAACCGGCTCCGGCATCGCTTCTTCAAGCGCTTCTACGTTTTGTTGAAAACTAGAATCTAACTCTACTGCAGCTTTCGCACTTTCAAGTTTTTCAAGAATATTTCCAGAAAGATACTGCGAGCGGTGTACCCACTTGTTTTGGCTTGGGTCAACAAACAACGTGCCCACGTTTTCTTCGGTGATTTGTTCCCAGTTCTTGCCAAGAAGTTCACTAACAAATGAGGGGGTTATCGTTCCATCCCACGCCATCGATATAGCAAAAGCTTCATCTGCGCTATCAGCATGGGTTGGGCGACTGTTTTTGCCGATCGTTCTTTCGCTAAATACGTTTGTCTTGACAATTTTTTGAGTTGATTTATCAACGATTTCAAGACCCATTAGAAGGGGATAATCAGGATCTTCCTGAAAGGCCTGCTTTGTAGTGCTCTCGCTCAGGTTCTCAAATTTCTTTACATGTTGGTCATAAAGAGTGTTAAGTCTCGTAATAGATTCTGCCAATTCTTCAGGCATACCAGTCGTTTGCATTTGCAGACTAATATGCGCACGAAGATGGTCTCGAATTCCTATCAAGCTTGATAGTCTTTCAGCCTTCTTACCTTTGACATTGATTGGCTCGAACGTTAAATCATAATCCTCTGTTTCCGGATTATAAGTTGATACAGCAACTCCTAATTGATCTCCAGCCATCGTAAATGAGCCAGGGCGAAGGTGGTCATCTATCAGCGTGATAGTTTCCTCACTCTTCGTTTCCTCAATAACAATGGAAGCATCCTTTTTGCGGGTAGGCTTTGGAGATGGGGCGCCTTCAAGAGCACTGTGTAAAGCTTCAGCCACATTGCCATCGTATAAGCTTGAAAGCTCATAGCCATACTGTCCTCGCACAGAAACCGTATTGCCAATTATCATTTGAGGGTTCTTCACGTAATAGCCATTGATACTGTGAGTATGGATATCGCCATTTCTATCCTCAGCATCAATAGTCTCAGTGTTTAGCCAGTCTGAGCTTAAAGGCTCCTCTCCGGGCAGACGCTTTCTAAAAAATACAACGTCGGCGCCTACATGAGTATTTGCATACTTTGAGAATGTTTTTGAGGGGAGTCGGACTGAAGCAACCAAGTCTGATGACTTATAAACGTGCTGACGAGCAGCATCATCAGCTTTGTCCATGGTGCCTGTGGAAGTTATAAATGCGACTATCCCTCCAGGCTTGACCTTATCGATATTTTTGACAAGAAAATAGTCATGAATTTTATATCCATATTGTGCATAGTCAGGGTCAAATACAGAATAATTTCCAAAAGGAATGTTGGACGTTATCAAGTCAAAATAATTGTTAGGTTGCTTTGTCTTTTCAAAGCCACCTTGTTTGACGATTTTCTCTCCGTGTATTTGCTGAGCTATACGGGCTGTAACTGTGTCTAACTCGCGAGCTGTAACGTTTGAGTTTTCTTTAAGCTCTTCGGGCATCGTTGACAAAAATGAGCCAATTCCAGTAGAAGGATCACTAACTTCTCCCCCGACAAAGCCGAATTTACTAGCGCCAAAATAAACCTCCTTGATAATAGAGGGCGGCGTGTAGAAGGCGGTCAATGCAGATTCTTTAATAGAGCTGTACTCTTGTGCAGAAACTAACTCTGTTAGTTGCCTGCGTTGTTGGGAATACAGGTAGTTCGTATGATCAAACATGCCGGGCATGCCACCCCAGCCTGTGTAGTGGGCAAGAGCATCTTTTTCTTCTAAAGTCGCTTCACGCTGTTCCTCATCGATGAGCTTGCTAATGCGCAGCGCTTCTATGTTCAGCTCAATTTTCTTAGGTAAAGTACCAATGTTGTCTTCAAGATTATCTGGGTAAGAATAGGTTACAGTTCGCTCGCTGGTAGGTGCTCTTTGAGCACTCCCTGCATTGCTTGGTCCTTTATGTACTGATGGTACGCTACCTGCTCGTGATAGTCTGTCCCCTGTGGAGGCGGAGTCGTCGACTCTAGAGCCTCTATCTTCTTGGTTAGCTGTAGCTGCAATAGTTGCGTTTTGTTCTTCAGCCATTCCTCCCATTTGCCGGTCGCTTGCAATTGGCTCTGCTGAACCGGACAAAACGTCATCATGTATGTCTCTATGTCTCTCTGCATCTGCATTTTGTTCTTCCTCACGAGCTTGATTAACTAAGGTCTGTACCGCTTCTTGAGCATTGGCAATGGTTTCGAATGGATCAGTCTTTTGTGTTTCATCAATATAACTGTACTTATTTTCTGCAATATAAAGCTCATAGCCCATAAATTCATGTTGGCCATTTGCTTCTATCTCTTCAAGCATAGATCTGACTGATGTTTCAGCCATCTTGTTATAAGCAAAATCCTTAATATTGGCGTCGTTATTATCATTTTTAAAAGGCTGATTTAGTAATTGCTTGATAGTTCCGTTAGCATTATCGAAGAATTGGCGACTTCTGGCTTCTACTTCACGAAAGTCATACTCAAATACTGATTCAATTCTGTGTGCTGTCGGCGACTCTTCACCAAGCATAACGGTGCCATCTTCAGGGTAAGTATCTTCAGCGACAACCTCAATTGTTACATTTTCACCATCAATTAAAACCAGTTCTTGGCCAGCATGGAAAACTGGCTCAGTCTCTTGGGTAGCGTGATGGTCTAACAGCATATTAAGAGATGGGTAAGTGCTTCCGTCGCTCGTTGAATAAGATACCTTATCGCCGATAAAATTAATGCGTACATCACCATGGAGAATCACATCTTTTTCAGAACTTTCAAGTTCATCAAATCTCACGTGGCGAGTGGCAATATAGCGACTTTCAGGACTTTGCTGATTGAGAATTTCACTAAGAGTGCTGGTGCTGGCCAACTTCAATAGAGTTGCTTCGTTTACTATATCAAGGTCTGCTGCAGAAACGGTCAGATGAGTTGAGTCCATTCCTGGTTCGAATCCAAACTCAACGGCCTTTGATAGCGCCTTTTCAAAATTGCGGCTTAATACATTAGCCTTTGTTTTTTTGAGCTCTTCACCGTACCACTGGATAACTTCTGATGGATCGTCAGGTGAGGCAAAATGTTTAAGTGCTGCCAACTCATTTTCTTGAACTAATTCAGAGTCGCCCGTTGCGAAAAGTCTACCCGCTGTTCTGGCTTGCACTTTTGAAACTGCGTTCCCAGCGAGCACACTTCTGTCATTAGAGCTGGTGTCATTGGCGAGTATGCTATTGAACTCTTTTAAATGGAGTAGGGGCATCGATTCAATTCGTGCGATACCATTAGCATCTCGAGGGTCTAGCAAATCAATATCAATGTCTAAAGCTAATGCATCTTTTGTTTTAGCAAACTCGGACATTTCTAAGGTAAAAATATATCGGCCCGACTCTTTATCAATCAATGAGTCACGCGCTGAAGCTGATTGGAGAATTCTATACTCCCAGTCCGGTTTAACCGTGACCTGTTCGCCGTCAACGTTACTGACAACACCGACTCGACCGCTTGAGTGAACCACCAGCTTGCCTTCACCTATTTCATTTACAGCGGCAATTTCAGCTTCCTCTGAAATTTTATCGATTGGCGCATCACTGTCCAACATATCGAATAAGCCGCCACTGACGGTGGCTTGCGGCTCTGGAGTTTCAACTATCGCTTGTTCTGCAATTGGATTCGTTTCAGCCATAACCGGCTCAGCTTGCATCTGCTTGGCTTCTTTTAAAGCAGTGATGGTGGAAGGGTAGTTCGCATTTATGTTGATCGGTATAGACTGAGCCACGTGGGTTAGTTTCTCAGTAATCGATTGTTTAAGAGATGCTTCAATCCGGGATAAGGCAACCACTGCTTTCTGTATCGCCGTTGCCTCGATTTCATCTGTGAGGAGGGAGGCAAGTTGATCTGTTTGATCATTGGTTAGGCCGCCATCTTGTAAATTGCGGATGAATGCTAACTGTTCAACCTTATCTGCTGATTCATCTAGAGCAAGTTCATCCAAAATCGGATCCAAGTCAGAAAATTCGTAGCCTTTGGCACGGTATAATTCTACGAATTCACTTGTGTACTGAAAGCGTCTTGTATTAACTTCCCCTGTTGCTTCATCGTACTCAATTGCTGAAAAGCCCCGCTTTGCTGGACGAATTAGAGCACTATTACCTTTCGCGTCACGAAATCCAAGATAGCCGGTCGACTCCACGAATTTCTCAACTGGTATAGACAGTGCCTTCATCGCTTTGGGTGAAACAGGTGAATAGCCATGCTGTGCTATCCAGAATTGGTCGAGTGGTTTATTTAGCCCAAGTAGTTGGTCGTTTATTACAGTATGATATGAAACGTCCAAAGGGAGTTGAACTTTATCTATATGTGTACCTTTTGGAATTGAATATGTGTAGGCTTTGGAAGCATACTTGGCTTCTTCAATACCGACCACATAAGCATCGCTCAAATCTACGTTGCTCAACACTCCGCGCGTTTCTGGGCTAAGCAGATTGATGCTTTTTAGCGAGTCTGCAAGTTCGGTTCTTATCTTAGCGTTATCAAATTGTTTGCGCTTATATTGGGTGACCTGACTGATATTTAGTACTGTGCTATCAGTAATATTACTAAGGTCTCGATATACGTATCCAGGCAGAGCAACATTTTTATCGAGGCTTGAAACTGCATCGGCTATATAATTATATTGAGCAACTTTCGTATGAGTAGCATCTTTTAGCTCAACCAGTTTTTCCACGATTTTCCGCGCATACATCTTATTGTGGCTGGTCGTACTGACGTTAAGTATCTCAGCATATTCTTGCAAAGTTGGGATATCTAACGCCGCTATTTCAGTCTCCGACATGAAAGTCAGTTCTTTCCTCACTTTCCAAGTCGCCTTAATCTTTTCAGCAATTTCTACTTTAGAGTTTGATGCGCTGACATCGGCCACATGATGAAGATCAGCCAAAAGCAAATACTCATCAAGCGAATATTTGTCTGTGGTTCCCGGTTCAGCAATAGCATCTAAGGGTTCGCCCTGAATCTGATTAATCGGTTGATAAGCGTTTGTACTGCCCAAGTAATCAGTAAAGGGGAGTAACTGAGAATCAGCGGTCGTCGGCTCTGCGCGGCGCACAACCTTTAGCAGGTTTTCAAATTGGACTTCAAGATCAATGTCTTTCTTAAAGCCAGCGTTTGGAATAAATCCGCCCACTTTGGTAGCGGTGTAATGGTCATGAGTAATCTCAACGACACTGTCAAATATGTCCTGATACATCTGCTTGAGAGAGTTAAAACCGGCATCTTTAAGCGATGCATTTAGCGATTTCCGATCGATGCTCCCTGTTTCATTAGAAAAGAATGGATTTTCCTCATAAGCGAAACCTTCAGGTTTGAAGTGGTCCTCGTAGAATTCGTGAAAAAGCATTTCAGTTTTTGCACGGGTAGCCATTTCATTTTGTAACGCACTAAGCTTCTCAGACTGGGAAACGGGTTTGTCACTAAAACTTTCACTATGTTTATCAAAGGCAGATGAAATTATATTCTTTGTAGGTTCATCGACAATAACATTGAATTTTTGCTCAACACGCTTAACGATTTCATCAATAGAGATTTGGTCGCTGAAGTAAGCTGATAACGTTTGCTGTATCTGTGTGGCTGTAGGTTGCACAGAGCTTGATACATCACTGTCGTCTGTATCAACTATCGAGGCCTCTAATCGCCGGTAGAGCGCTGTAGCATCGCCAAAGCTTGTGTAAAAAACACGGTTTGTATCAGGCTTCGTTACTACGTACATTCCTCTGCCCTCACCTTGAATTTTATCAAGCATGAGTGGTTCTGATTCAGAGCCGGCATTTTTGATGTTTTCGATAGTGGCCAGCTCGATTTTATCGCCGGTTTGTATAATGTATTCACCGGTTTCATCCGTCTGGAATAGAGACGCTTTGCCAGAATCATGCAGTCTTGTAGCAGACTGTTTTTGACCTTCAAGTGTTATTGTGACTGACGGCTCTGACTCTTGAGAATCAACTTCTTCATTTGCAAGGTCACGCTTAAACAGCTCTCGCATATCACGATATAGTTCGTTAACGTGTTTGTATTCAGTGACGTGCAATATATCTTCATTCATCAACTCTTCATTAAACTCACCATCACTAAGGTATGGCTGGGTAGATTGAAAGCCTTTGCTCGAAGTTTTGCCCTTAATGTATTTAGTGAAGCTCTTCTCGGATAACGCCCCCTTTGTTTCCATCAACTCGCTGATGAATGCCTTAAGTTCATTTATCCTGTTGTCGCTAACTATATTGTAGGTGTGATAGTAAGCCGCAGATAAAGAGGTTGGCTTGAAGGTGGCTAAATCCGGGATAGGGTGCAGCGATATTTGACGAAAGTCTGCTTGCAATAGGGTTTTATCAAAACTGCCGTCTTCTTTTTCGTAGCCAATGCAGTCTGGAGAGTCACTAACTAGATCCAGAAATTCATCATGTGAATAACCATTTTCGACAAGCAAGGTAATAGTGTCATTGAGCTTTCGTATCCTAAGCTCAATTTCGGATATTGCTTGCTCATTCACTTCTTGAGAGCTGGCTTCTTGTACGTCTTCTAAAGCCTCAGTAGTGTCATGCTCAGAAGTATCCTCCTGTTTTCCAATAGTAGATTTCTCGCTATCTCCCTGCTTAATTGCATCTTGGCTTTCTAAAGGCTGTTCAACAGGTTCACGTTTGACACTATTGCTATTCTCAACACTGGGAATAGTCGCTTCGACAGCATTGGAGACATTTTTCTCCTCTTGCTCTGATATAAACCCAAACAAATCACTTTGAGGAGACACCTCAGAAGACGTCACATTAGACTTCGAATTCGCATTAGTTGTTGCTTCAATGCTTTGAGATTCTTCTATTGGCTCTACGGTGTTTTCTGGTTTCTCGCTTTCAACCCCCGGTGCTGCGTTATTAGAAGTACGCTCAGTGCTAACGGTTTCTGTACTGACATTTTCTGGCGTTGATTCTATTTCTGGTTTTTGGACAGGCTCTGCAGGTAAAACGTCTTGTTCTTGCTTATCTGTATTTTCTGAAGCTTCATCTTCTTGTACGCCGGTCCAATCGTATTTATCGCCAAGGAAGTACCATACCGGTGCGGCAGCAATGAACTGCTCATCAGAGTAAGTGTCAGAAGCAAATAGGCTTGATGCCTGATGATAAGCCTTGTGTAGCAAACTCGAATATGAAGCTTTTTGTCCATTGGCTTGTTCGGACTGTTTTATTTTTGCGCATAATCCAGCGAACCAATAGCCGTCTTGCGGAAGCCCTTTTTCCTTCACAATCAAAAAGGCCTGCATTTTTGCTATGTCTGAAGGCTTAAGGCCAAGCTCTTTAGCACGGTTTTCAAGGCTTCCATCAACAAGCGTTTGTGGCTTGAATTCAGTCGCACTTGCTGTAAATGAAGCGGGTGTATGGCTACCAGTGAGTCGGTTACCCAATGCTTCCTGAACCAGGTAAATGGCTAAGTCATTTTCTACAACAAAGCCTTGCTCTGCATTATCAAAGTAGCCATTGATAAATCCAATGGTGCTTTCCAAATCATCGATAACTTCTTGGGTAAGCTCACCGCGTACCACGAACCCCGGCCCTTCGGTATTTAAACGTTTACCAATATAATTCGCGGGGGCGCCGGTTGCCTCATGTAGTTTGCTATTTAACACATTTTTAAGTGACGCTGGCGCTACATAGCTTTTAAGTCCAGGGTGATACATAGCCTGCTTACCAGGCATGCACTCCTCAATTGCTGTAGCTATAGGATCTGCATAAACGCCATTTGAATGGTCGCGGATAACCAGATATTTTTTTTGTGACTGAGGAGCAACTTTCTCCTCGATTACTACAGGGAATTGGGCTGTAAATTCGCTGACAACATCATCGGTTTCGGTCGATTCAGTTGACTCGGATTCAGATTTTTCACTTCGCTCTGATTTAGTTTGACTGTCATTAACCTGAGACTGATACTTATTTTGCTCAGTTCTTTTGAATGTTAATCCTGCTTCAATGCGGCTTTTATCCATTTGAGGGTATCGCTCAGTAATTTCTTTGAGCGCCTTTTCAAATGCAGCAGGGTAGGTTTTGTCGTTCTCGAACCGAAGTCGGGTATTATAATATTCAAGTAGGTTCTGTGGTGCAGGGTACGCAGCTCCTATCTGGCGCTGGACTTCTTCAAGGCCCGCCAGATGATGCAGGTCGTTGATATCTTTCGGGTCGCTGGAAAGATCCATTCCCTCAAAATTAGGAATCATCCATTTCACGTTGTTTTGCCAAGCAGCATCCAACGCAGCTTTTGCGCCGATGTTTCCGTCTTTATGTGCACGATCGTTATCACCCACAACAATATGATCACGATTTGGATTGTTGTGGACAGAAACAGCGACAACAGATTTGAGGTTGTTCTTATTAATGCCTATCTTTCCAAAATGCCCCGTCGCAGCCACTGCAGAGAGAGTATCAGCCATGCCTTCGGCATAAACTATTGGTCTGATACCATCATCAATGCCAACTCTTCCGTGGGTGCCTACAGGGTTTCCAGTATCTAAGTCATTAAAGACCGTCCCTTCTGTAAACACCTTATTCGTTGTCCGACCCTTCTCATCTTTCCAGCCTTTGTCATAGATTTTTTGAAGTCCGGTGAAATTGCCATATTCATCCACCAGCTGATACATGCTAAATGTGCTGCCGCTAGGGGTTTTCGCCGTGCGAAGGTCAATTAATTCAATATGTGATTGCAAGCCTTTTTTAACATTGTAGGGTTCGTTACCGGTTGCTTGAATGCCTTGCCCCCAGGTCATCAATGCATCCTGCAATGACTTTTTAGTCTGTTCAGCTTCTCGTTTGGCTTTTTCTGCGAGTCGCTGTTGGTTATCAGCCTCTCGCTTGGCGATTTCCTCGGGTGAGCTACCACCTGTTTTTACTTTTCCTGTTCCACGCTCACTTTCGTAAAGGCTGAAGTCATAATCCCCTGATTTAAACTCAGTGAAAAATTCTCCGCCGCCCATCTTCAAGTTTTTAAACTGTAGGTAAATTCCAAGATGTTCTTTATCAGTTTTCTTGGATTTGTAACGGTACGTAGAAGCAATGACAGAGCAACTCCCATTATGGGCAGTTTGCTTTGGAAAAACGTCTTTTTGGCTGGCGTTACTAAGGAACATTTCTGTTCCGGTATCCGGAGATGGCATTAATATATTCGGAGCGGTTTTAGCCCAATCAATTCCTGCTTCTTCAGCATATTTTTCAATTTGGTCGTAATGCGCGTCCTTCATTGAATTGCCTGACAAGCTATACTTTTGCTGTTGCCATTCAGCATAATCCGGGAAGCGAGGCTTAAACTTTTTTTCTATCGCAGTTTCAGGTCTTGCACTTTGAGATAGCAAATCGCCCAATTGTTCTTCTACTTGAAGGCGGTTTTTCTCAGGAAAACGCCAGGCTCCCCCTACGTTTTCTCCAGACAGATTTTTAGCAACATTAGAAATTCGCTTACGAAACGGTTGCTCATCAGTTCGACCATTAATATAAATGTAACTGGCTTTTCCGGTTTTTTTTTGTTCGCTGATGTATATTGCCGGGGTACCGGAGAGGTCGGATAATGTGCTTGCCACTTCCTTATAAGCAATAGCGGGGAATATGTAGCTATTAGTATCCTCTTTATAAAATGGCTTAACGCCGACAGCCGCAGACTCAATACGGCTTTTATAATTATCCAACTCGGTACGAGGCCCTGTGACAGCAAAACGAGAAAGCCGGCCGCTGCTATCTAGTTGTTGCTCAATTCGTAATGGGTAACCTTTGATTCCCGCAGAAAGAGATTTATTTGCTGTGCCAGGGGTATCGCTGTTAAATGACGGGGCATCGATATCATTATGAATACCGAGTAACCCGCTCACTGAGTTTTGAATCTTAGCTCGTGGCAACGGATGAGCAGAATCAATGCGGTTTATCTGCTTGTTGATTGAAATGGCGGCCATGCTATATGCTTGGCGTACTTGACCTTGTATCTTCGCTTTATAATGCTGGGCATTGGCGTATTTACTTAGGTTATTGGGATTGCCATAGTCATTAAAACTTACCCGACTTATTCCGGCAGCCTCGATCACAGCGTTATCTTTCCCAATTTCTCGGTTAAGTCGCGCAAGCATCCTGCGAAACTTATTATCCCCGCCGTTTTCATCATACAAACGCTGTATCGCATCTGAGGCTTTTTCATTTGGATAGGCATAAAACTCATACGGTACAACTGCTTTTTGACCGTTAGGTTGTGTATGCCCAACACGAACCATGAACCCACGTGAGTATCCGGGAACGGATTTGTTAGATGAACCTCGAAGAACATCGGTTAGCTCTTTCCTGAGACCTTTGATGTTTTGTAAGCGGGTGTAATCTGCATCAAGAACACTTGCACCAAGCGTTAGGAACCGATTATTACCGTTTCCTCGTGCAACAGGCTTTCTGTCTACTTTAATGGGAGTAACAAAGGTATGTTTTTGTTCCGGATTCTTGGTCACTGCCGAGGCAAAGTTAGCAGAAATAAATCCAGAGTCCGCATTAATAGTGTTTATACCATAGGCGACTATATGGGCGCCCACGGGAGCATAGGTTTTGGCTGAGCTATCTGACAATGCAGAAACAAAGTTTTGTGCAGTACTGTTCTTGTTTTGAACCAGCGTTAACTTAGCATCGCTACCGTCCTTTAGGATGCCATAGATATATCCTTTCTCGACGTTATGTCCAGTTATCTGCAGCGTAATAAAATCTTTATTCAAGTTCATAAGTTAGCCCATGCTTAATGTATTTTGTTCGTCGACTGCTTCCTTGAGCTCGACTGGCTCTTGCGGTTGAAGCTTTTTCGAGATGGAATCTGCTTTAAGTAAATCGTTGTTAGCGACGTTCGTTTTCATCGCTTCATAATGTGTCTCAACCAGGTTTCGCGCCTGTGACTTAACTTCGCTTAAAACGCCACGGGTCTGACTGGTGAAATGGATGTGAATGTCTCGCGTGGTGAAGGCGTCCTTACTGATGCCAACCATTTCAAGAGAACTTAATACTTTGCTCTTATCTGCTTGTCCGTATGACTTGTATTGATTTGTATCTACGCCACTTGCTTCAGCCGCTTTAACAAGGGCATCAATGTCGTAAGTCGCAGACTTGTAGAAATCTTCTGGAACGCCTTGGCTTTGAAGACGGTTAACCGCGGATGCTATGTCAAAGTTGCTCTTACCGGATGCCGCTACAAGAGGATGCGGCGTAGCTGTTCCTGCTCGCTCTATTCCTACCAAGCGAGTTAATTCATCGCGCGTATGGTTAAATTGCTCCTCTGCAACTTCTTTGGCCATTTTAGAAACAGTATATTGTTGAGCGAGTTGTCTATAAGTTGTTGCTTCTTCTGGGGTGTATGTTGATTCAATTTTTGCCTGAAAAGTGGGCTGAACCCCGTTTTTGATATTTGCCCAGTGCTCATTGCCAACGGTTAATAACGTTTGAAATATTTCCGGGGTAGGGGAGATGCGCTCTTTCGAAATATCTACCCCAATCCCCATTTTTTCAGCGCTTTTTGCAAGCTCAATTGCCAGGCGCCAACCGTCGCCTTTCTGCTTGGCAAGATCTGTAATTGTTTTTGTCAGCTCTGGTGAAACAGAAAAGTTGTATTGGTCGCTGTGGCCTGACTCAATATTCTTATCGGCAAGCGCTAAATGGTTGAAGTGATGACGTATGCTGTCTGAATGCGTTAGTGTCTGCTCATAACCAACTTTTACGTCATAGGTGAAAATCGTGTTATCTATCTGGCCAAGTAGCACGTCTTTTTTGACTGCCCAAGGAATCCGGTTAGCTAATTGGTTTGCTGATTGCGAACTTACAACGTCTTGAACGTCTGAAAAACCGTATTTTTCCATTGCCACCTGGCGCAATACAGCTTTTAGAAAACCCTCATCCTGCAGTGCAACATCAGGGGTGCGAATAGCGGTTAGTTGCTTTTGACGATAAACCTCAGTTGCTTCGTACTTTGGGTAATACTCATTATGTTTGTGCGCCCAAAGTGCTCGAATATCACGTGCGGTGAAGCCTGAGCTTTCAACCATAAGTCTCCGTAATTCTGACTCTTTAAGCAGCTTGGCGCCTACCTCAAGCCAGTTGCTCGCCTGCTGCTTACTAACGCCCCCAGATTTTACTTGTGGCAAAGCCATCACGTAGGGTTGAAATTTGCTGTACACGCTCTCCCAATTGGGCTTGGCGTACTGATAAATGGACGGGTCCGTTGCGTCGATTAAATTTGCCATAACATTACTTCTTATTTTTCACCTGCAATGAGGTTAAATGTCATCTGCGTTAGTGGATACAGCCGGACCGTCACTTTGCATTGTCTGTGCTGCAATCGGCGTTATTGCATCAATTAACTGCTCGACTTTAGCTTCAGAAACCAAAGCCCGGGTTATTAATCCGTAGCTGGTATTTGCAACAAAATAGGGGGTGGCAATATTGGGAAGTGAATTAAAAACTTTATTGTTTTGCTGCAGACTTTGTGCCGCCTTGATATTCACCACTGACTTGTTATCACTGACCAACTGACTAAATGATTTTCGTTGTGCAAGGAGCTTTAGCCTATCTATTCGCGCTTTTGAATTCGTTTCGCTAAGAAGATGAATAGCTTTGTCAGTTGAATCTTGTGGTTTAACAAACGCAACCGGTATGACTTTGATGCTAACTGAACGGGATTCTGACATCTCAATAAGGTGAGGTAATTCTTGTTGGCAAGCGGGGCAGTTAAGATCCATAAACAAAAATAGCTCTCTGTTTCCTTCGCCTAACTGTACATGTTGTAACCCCCTGACTTTATCCAAGATTACATTGTCAGATTCCTCTTCACTCTGTGATTGGGGCGTGGCTAAATGTGCAGCTGGTGGCTCAGTAGTGTCTTTCTCAAAGTTATCGTCATTGAGCAATGCTGCCGCGGTACCGGCACTGTATTTTGCAACGAACTCGGTTGTTTTTTTCCTCAAGCTGATACGTTTTTTGTTGCGTTCTGCTATTTGCTCTAATACCGGTAGTCCACCAGCTTGTGCTTTATCAGCTATGTGTGGCGTGATCATCTGGCCATAAATTAGTGTTTCGAAATCACCAAGCATAAATAAAGAAAGAGACTCGCCTTCTTTAGATACAGCATCCAATTTAAATGCTCCACCAGGGACCTGCTTAAAGCTTTTTACATAAGAGCCTGCGCCAAAGTAAGTGGTAACGAGTCCCTTGCCTCTGCGCTCTGCGGTAGATAGGTAGTCTGAAAAGGTGTCAGCGAACACTGAAGCAGGAATACTCACCAATATACAAACCACTAAAACTAAAGTCTTCATTCGATACCCTTCTTAAATTTTCTACAGTCAGTCTAAAGAGCAGTCGTGCCGGCATACAGGTAATAAAGTCGATAAATCGGGTTTGTGGTTGAGAGAAAAGGGCGGTTAAAAGAATATTCGCTCCACAAATTGTGCGAGGGTGAATTATGAAATCTTTAGTTTTAAGTATGAAGGTAGCAGAGCCTTCCAGTGGTGGAATTAGAGTTAATGCAAACTGGGAAGAACCATTTTTCAAAATACCCGTGCAAAATCGTGTCTACATGCTGGCGCAATTTATAGCGCATTTAACCGGTACTATTCGCTCAATAAACGCTGATGTAATCCCTGATTCGCTATCAGGTAACTCAGGTAATGTGGAAGTAAGCTTGCCGATTGAAGGGCAGTCAGATGATTCAGACAGGTCAGAGGTTCTCTTTACAGGCTTTCTTAACAACGCAAGTGAAGGTGAAAAAGCACTCGCCATTTATGCATGTGTTCAATATTTAAAAAAACTCGGTGTCGTATGGGTAAATAGCAGCGAGTCAATGCCTGCATGACGACATTGAATGCCCCCCAGGTGGTGACTATCACCGATGAGTTGCTGGAATACGCTTTGAAGCAAAACCGGCAAATGCAAAAAAAGCTACAGCGCAAAATGCTTTTATCGTCAGGGTTGATGGCGATTATTGTCGGGCTGGGACTAACTCTAGCCTTTGATGCAACTGAATTACGCTTAAGCGAACCGGTACTGGTTGATGAGGAGGGAAACACAAAAGTCATTCCTCCCATATTCAATCTTGAAAACTCTCTAGCATTTTCTGCCGCGTTAGCCGACAAGTATGCGATGCGGTTGATGAATTTCCACTTTTTAAATCTGGAAAATCAGATGCAGGAACGACGCTCACTTTTTGTGGACGATAAAACCTATGAAGCTGTTTATAGACGACCGCTTCAAGATGCCGGTGCATTCGAACGAATTCAAAAAAATAATTACATCATTACCGCTGCAACAGTTAGAAATGCAGACCTCATGGCTGAGTTTATCGTCGATGGGGATCTATTTATCAAATATCAGATTCGATTGGTTCAGACCGCTGTAGGGCCTTCCGGAGAGCCTGAAAGCAATAAGGTAATACTGGAACTGACATTTAAACGCGTGTCGCGTGACAAAGCTATTGAAGGGCTGTTAATCAGTGATTTGGGGACTATAAAGCGATGAGCTCAGAAAAAGAAAACAAATATAACGAAGAGTTAGAACTGCTTTTCGGGGCCAAAACAAATTTGAGGGTAGCGCATAAAGACACAGGGGTTTATCCATCTCAAATTGTTCTGGACCGTAATGCGTTTTTGCGTCGCTTAAACAAAGTCTCACTGGGATTTGCAGTTTTTCTGGGATTAGTAGTGGTTTCTCTGGCTATTGGACTGAATATCTCAGCAAACCGACCTGTTCAAACTCTCGCCTACCTACTTGATAGCAAAAACAATATGACAGAGCTTCAACCTACAAATATACCTTCGGTTACTGATGAAGATGTGATGATTTTTGCAGTGAAGAAAGTGAAGCAATTTCATAAGCTATCTTTCACTGACTATATCGAACATACAGTGTCATTAGAAAGAGAGTTTACGACTCATACTGCTTTCGAAAACTATCAAAGAAGCCTCTTAAATAGCCTGATACTTACTCAAATACGCGATGATCGCCTTTCAAGCTGGGCTGAGCCAAGCGCGGCACCTGAAATTGTCAATTTTAATGAAGACACGCTTACATGGCAGGTCAGGTTGAACTTCACATGGTATATGGGAGGGGGTAAGCAACAAACGAATGGGCGTGAATACACAGTAGATTTTCTGATTAAACGCGTTTCACGAAAGCACAACGAGAAAGGCCTGGCAGTCGACGCTTACTTTATAAAGTCTGTTAGCGGGGAGTAAGAACATATGAAACTTAAAGCGTTCTCTTTCCTGGCTCTGGTCTTGGCCACTGGTGCACAGGCTAATCAAAATAAAGATCCTATTCCGGCTGATGTCGTCCCTTATACAGACGAAGCTCAGGCAACTGACTTAACAGATGAAGAAATGAAGGATCTGGCCTTTGAAATCTTTCTAGAAAGAAATTTCAAAATGACGCCGGAGCAGCTCAGGCAATATGTTGAGAGAAAACGTTCAGAGGCCGAAGCGTTGAAACGTCAAAAGCCGGCAGATTCCATACGCAAAGTCGATGCACTTGATATCTCACCTGCAGCTAAACCATATCGAATTTATATCACACCGGGTTGGGATACCCATGTTTCATTCATTGATGCAGCAGGTAACGTCTGGCCGGTAATGTACCAAACAACAGGCTCTTCAGAAGAATTTGATGTAAAGCAGGTTATCAGCGAAACCTCGAATAAACTTCGTGTGAATGGGAAGTTTCGGGTCGGGTCTTCAAATCTGACTGTTGGGCTTAAAGGCATAGATGAATTGATTACGCTTGAACTTGTGGCAGACAAGCAGAAATATCATTCGTCTTTGACTCTACAAATCCCCCAACTAGGGCCCAATACATCAAAGGATATTATATCAGATGATAACCACGCGATGATGTCCAATGAGCCATATATGCAAAAGGTACTTCATGGAGGGGTTGGTTTACCGAATGAATTTAAGAAATTACAAAGTTCCCATCAGGATGTAAGCGCCTGGCAGCGCGGTAACCTACTTTATATTTTAACTAATTTACATGTGCACGGGGTAGATCCTCTTAGCGTGCGTCATGGTCCAGGCGGTTATACCGCTTATGAAATTTCCTACCTCCCATCTTTGCTTTTCACTACTGACAACGGCAATGCAGTGTCTGTCTATTTTCAAAAGGAGCGCGGCAGTTATGCGCAATAAAATCAATAAGTACACCAGCGCTTTGCTAGCACCTTCAAATCGCCCCTTTTTGTTTGTTGCCGGCGGCGTTCTTTTCGCTGTTAGTTTAGCATTTGTCATATTCTTTATTGTGACGAGCTCCGAAGAAGATGGCGCTAAAGCTCCGCTTCAGGCAACACCATCTAACTCTGTAGTGAATGTTGGTGCAGAAAAGTCGAATGCTTATAAGGAAGCTGTTGAGCAAAAAAATAAAGAAAATTACGACCGAGCAATCCGGACGCAGAACGGTGTACATATTCCTTTTGTTATAGATGGAAAGAAGCCAGAGCCAATAGCCGGGGGAGATGCCGATGTCTCTACATGTGGGTGCACAATGTCAGATGCCGAATTTCATGCGCGTTTGTCGCGTGCCGGCGTTGAGTTTGATAGTGATAACGACCTGATAACACAAATTGGTGATAGTGATATTTATGTTGCCGCAGATCGGTACCTGGTTTCTGACGATAAGCAAAAACTAAAGCTTCATGGTCAAGACGTAAAGCTGTCTGATAGCGGGGGCATTGTTTGGTCAGACAATCGGCCAGTCGATATTGCGGGTGTTGGTGAGCTCTTCTTAAGTGTAGATGGTGAAATCATTGATAAAGAAACTAATCTCATCCCAATGCGAGGACAATTGTTAACTCATGATGGCGTTGTGCTGCTTGCTAATGGACATTTCGCCTACAGAGCCGGAAACATGGTGCAAGTAGATACAACTGACATCTATATAACTAGCGAGTCACAACTAGTAACTGTAGATGCAAGACCAATTCGACACTCAGGCAATTTCGTTTTTCGTAATCGAGAGCGAGAAATAACCGACTCTCGCGGTGTTCCCGCAAGATGGGAAAACAACGTAGTTTTTCAGTCAAATGCCGGTCACTTGGTGGATAACACCGGAACGACCTTCACTAAGCCCGGGATAATTTTTTCCTTCAACGGGATCATGATTGATAACTTTGGAATGCTGACTGAGCCATTGACCAATCTTCGCCGAGTGGGTGACTCTGATATTCTGCTTGATGATAACGGAAACCTTAAAGATAGGTTCTCTGGGGCAATCACTTACTATTCTGCCTCTGTAAAACTGGGCATAGGCCAGAGGCTGTTATCAGGCGCAACCAACCTGAAAAACCATAAAAACGCTTCTGTGCTATTGGAAGACGATGGCAGGCTAAGTGTGGATATCGGCAAGGGAAGTGTCCAGTCTGGTTTATTGAAAAATAGCAATGGTGTCGCTTATGACCGTAATGGCCACCTGCTTTCCAGACCTGGTAAGCTTTCACAAAAGGGCACATCTGATGTTTTCATTTCAAGTGATGGATTATTAGCATCTGTAGGTGGTAAACCTCTGCTATTCAAACACAAGGACATGTTTCTCGACTTTAATACTTACCTTCCAAATAAACTCATTGGTTTACGCACTTACGATTTAGCGCCTGTGACAGATAAACAGGGTAATCGGCTCTATATAGATGAGTTGGGCCGGTTTGTGACTAAAGATAACAAACTGGCACAGATTGGCGTTGATCTAACCTCCAGTGAAGGTGTGGTCTTATCTTCTACTGGCGAAATGATGATGGACAGAGATGCTCGCAAGCCAGTCCTCAGTAAATCAGGAGAGCAACTTTTTTATAATGGTAAAGCTGTATTTGAGGGAGTAAATGGCCAGCTCTTTGATGCAGACGGAAATCCCATTTTTGATGAGCATGGTGGTCCACTTCGCTTAAACGAGCAAGGATTTATCGTTGATGAAAATGGTGAGCTATCAGGAATGAAAGGGTTTAGCACCAAAAGTGGAAAAATTGACCCTAAGACAGAACAGTTTGATGTTATCAAGCCGCTATTGGGGCCAGATGGTAAACAGGTTTATCGGAATGGAAAGCCGGTGTTTCGCAAAGGTAATATTCTTTTGGATGAAAATGGGAATCAGCTGCGAGATGAGTCGGGTTCTTTGCTAACGGTCGCTCCTGACGGAACAATACAAAATGAGTTTGGGGTGCCTGATGCAGCGATAAACGATCAGTTGACGAATCCCTCCCATGGATCGGGTAATCATAAATCAGCTTCAGTGCCTAAAGAACTGGTTACTTTAAATGGAAAGCCACTTACCCACAATGGAAAGCAGGTTTACCGTCGCCCGGATGGCGCTTTGGTTTACGCAAATGGTGAGGCAGTTAAAGGGGTTGATGGTCGTGAACTGTATCTTGATGAAAACATGCGTCTTAAAGATAAAACAGGGAAAGAAGCGATATCGCCATGGGATGAAGGCGCACTTTCAACAATAGCCAATGGTGGATTTGAGGCAGTAAACCCTTTAGGTCGCAGCTATGAAAGCGGCTTTATCAAAACTGAAGATGGATACATTCTTGATAAGAATGGCAAGCCTCTCACTTATAAGGGTAAAAACGTCAGAGTTGGGGCTGACGGCCGAATTTACGATGAAGATGGAAATATTGTCACTGACTCAAAGGGTAACCCTTTATTTATGAATGATAAGGGTGAGATCATTACAGAGGATGGCGAGCCAGTTAAAGAGGCTATCTTTGCAGATGGTGACGGTCGTTTGATATTTGGTAATGGTAAACCGGTCACCTCTGCGATGAAGAAAATTGGTGACTCGGACGTGTATATTACACGCGATGGAAAACTTCTCGATAAAGAGGGAAGGCCTTTCAAATATAATGGTAAAGCTATTGAGATTGACCCTGAAACAGGTCGATTGATTGACGAGGACGGTAACCCTTTGCGTGACCCTCGTGGTAACTCTCTGTATTTAAGTGAAGCTGGTGAGTTTATTACCAAAGACGGGAAAAAAGCGAGCGGTATAACACCGGTGGATGCTCAAGGCGTCGCTTTGGGCGCGGACGGAAAGCTTTTGGCCGGCTCGAAGCAGCTAACTAAAATTCCAGGTACTGAATATTACAAGTCAGAGGAAGGGCTAGTAGTTGATGAAAACGGCAAGCCAGTTTTGCGCGATGGTAAACATGTCTATGTAGATGCGACAAATCAGCTGGTGGATAGACTAAAGCGACCCATTAGATACAGAGGCCAGAGATTACGCCTTGATGGCCGAGGACAAGTTGTTGGAGCAAATGGCGATAGTATAATTATCGATGAGAAGCCCGTAACGTTGAGCAACTTAGACTTATTATCTGATGATGGCATAGCTAAGGATTCAGAGAATAATGTCACTCCCCCATCTTTACCTGAAGAGCCAGCTGAGAAAAGTGAAGTTACAAACGTATCCTCGAAAGATACCGAGGAAAACAAAGATTTAGCTAAAAAAGCTGAAGAGACGCAAACAGATGATGGGAAGATTAAATTAAGTGCAGTTGACCAAGCCGCTAGAAGCCGGTTTGGTGAGCGGGTGGCTAGTTATATTGCCGCAATGGAAAAAACAGCTAAAAGCTATGAAAAGAATATAACACCGACATTCAAGCCTACCGATGTTACTACCGCTAAAGCCCCGGGAATGCCTTCTCAAGAAAGTACTCAGGTGAGTCCTGTTGGCAGTGACAGCAACACTGGAGCTAAAAGTATACGGCCCCAGTCACAAATTGTGGAACCTACTGGCTCAACATTCTTTGTTGCGACAACCCATGCGCTTAATACCGATTTTAATGACCGGCTCGAAGTTGAGATTCATATGCCTTTTCCAGAGCATCCATTACATTTGGCAAAAGCATACGCAATAGTGGATTTGGTTTACGACAATGCAGTTCTTAAATTTAATCAGATCTGTCCTTTGGAATTAAAATGCTTCAGCACTGAAGGGCTGGCATTAGACCCTTCCACAGCATCAGCAGGTATGGCTGCAGAAGTTGACGACCACTTCTGGTATCGGTTTGGGGGCGTATTCCTTGCGTCATTTGGAACTGGCGTTGCAGACGGTGTTGCTAACTCTCAGGATCGCACTCAAATAACAGATAGTATCCCGGGAAGCACCTCAACAACGACAATCGTTGAAGGTCTAAATTATGCGGAGATTGCATTACAGGGGGTTGGGGAAGTTGGCCGGGCGCTGCTACCATCACTGGCAGAGCGCGTAAATCGTCCGGTCACTGTGAGAATCCCTCAAAATACAGAAATGGTAATGAAAATCTTTACTCACATTACAGATAAAGATTTACCCACTAAGCATTAATTGGGAGTCTGTAGCCATAATAAGTATCACATTATGGCTATTGTAAGCAGAGCTAACATATTTCTTACAGCTCTGCTTAGTCAGGCTAATGCATTAATGAATAACTGGTAAGAGCTGTTCAATAATAATCGAATTATGTTTAAGAGACATGTTGCTGCTAGCCACTGTATTGGCTTAATGATAAATTTGAAGACAACTTGTCATAGCTAAATTATCCAAAATGTATCTACTAGCAATTATTTTCCTAGCTGTTTTCTTACTGATAATCTCATTTATACATATAAATCGTCTAAATAGGAAAATATCTCGAATGAAAATGGAGGCCGAGCTGGATTCGAAAGTTGCTGCAGAACACAAGGAGTCGGTAGCTAGACTGCAAACAGAAAATTCTAAGCATATTAGAAAGTATGAAAGCCTTAAAGGTGAAGTTTCAGACGTTTTTGTTTTTATTCAAAGAGATGGTAAGAGCGAGCTTTTAACTTCAATTCTGGAGAGTGAAAAACAGAAGCGACCTAATGGTTCAGTGATTAGCGGAATTATATTAGATAAAATAAGGATTCTTAATAGACCTATTCCTCCAACGCCGCCGCCATCAAACGACAAGACGCCATATCTTGACCGCCAGCAAATTAAAGAGCAAAACCCTATGCATTAGGCATCACTGGGTTATTGATAATGGGTAAAAGAGGTTTTTTAAAAAAGCCGAGTACAATTATTTTCTGTACCTGTTTTTTTGTTTTGGGTTGTGACAGCAATGATTTTTCAAGAGGTCTGTCACCAGGCCATATGAGCTCATCTATTGAGGATGAATTCGGTAACAAAATAGTTAGTAGTTATGTACTTGTTGCATTAAAAACTGATTTTAATGCCAACGAGGCGCTACGTCTGGCTAAGATTGTTAATGGGAAAGTCATCGGCAATATTAGTGAACTTAACATTTGGCAAATAGAAGTGAATTCAAGTAGCTCGGAAGATCTTGATGCACTTATAGCCCTTTTAGAAAAAGAGTCCAGTGTGCGGTATGGCATGGTAGACTTTGAAGTTGATGGCGAACGCCTACCACAGAAATAAATATTAAACAGCATTTCCCTCCAGTTCTCACTCTGAAGGAATAGTACCTTGAGATATCATGGCTCGTTCAATAGTAAGGATAGCGATATCTAAACTCACCAGGCTCCCACCTGCTTCGTCTTCACGTAAAGCCTTAAAGTTGTAGTTTTTAAGTTTCCCGATTTATTGACCTTATTTCGTTGAGAGCGCCCGTTCGAGTGTTTAACTTAAGCCCCATAAGTTAAACAGCGGGGCACATGCAGTGAGCGCAGAGAAATTTAATCCAGATTTTGCATCAGATGAAGACGATGGTCTTGCATCCGTAACGCCGTTTCCAAACGAGCAAAACGAGACACCGCGTGAACAGACAGTTGATAGGGCCAAACCAGTTAAGCGCAGCCAGTCAACTTGGTATAAAAGCAAGTACATTGTTGGCTCTGCAGTTGTTGCAATAGGAATTGGGGTAACTGTTACGGCAATGGGGCCAGATAAATTTTATGAGGCTGTCTCGAATTTGTCTCTGCCGGGATTCAAAGACAATAGTAATCGCCAGAACCTTCTTGAGCAAAAGCTTGCTTCGCTACAAGCCCAAACAGATTCAGTAAAAGAACTTGCGCAAACAGTCAATATTAATAACCAAAGTCAAACAACTGATCTCAAACAATCAGCTGAGGCTGCATTACAGGCAGGAGAGCTAAATAAAGCCTCAGTACAGCGCCTTAATGAAAATCTCAGCCAATTACTTCAGCGTGTCGATGCATTGGAACAAGAGGTGTTGATGATAGCAACAAGCGGTCCAAGTGCTGGGATTGAAGATGTAAAAGAAAAGCTGGTTACAGTCACAGGTTCTTTATCAAAGATTGCTACTGATGTTGATACAAATACAAAAAATTACGGTTGGCTGGCTAACCGTACCAAGGCCCTGGAAGAGTGGAAATTAAGCTCAGAACCTGACACTGCAAAAGACAAAGAGCCGACTCATGCACGTCGATTCAAAGGTGAAGGTAAGCCCGCTGTTGAGAAATCCCCATGGGTTATAAAGCTAGTTAACTTCAACGCCAAACTTGGCTTTATCGTAAATACCGTAACTGGCCAAAAGCTTAGAGTTAAACCCGGTGTCGATGTGCCAAATTGCGGCCAGGTAACAGTGATGAGCGCCCAAACAAATTCGATCAAAGCCGGTAGCTGCTTGCTCAAACGAGGCTAAGAAATGGATTACTCTGCCGCTTTACAAGTGCTTCACTCTATCGCTAGGGCTCTTCCAGGCCTGTACAGCGCAGTTGTTGTCTTTAGCGCTATTACCGGTCTTATAGTTACATCTAAAGGTGTAACGCTATTAATACAAAGTAATAAGGCACAGCAGTCAGCACCTGGTAGTTGCTATTTCATGATTTTTTTGGGGCCCTTGATGCTGTCTCTTGGGACGGTTTTGAATGTGGCCAGTTATACGCTTTTCAGGCGTTCAACCAATCCGGTAATTCTTCAGTCTTATTCACCTTATGCATCCAATGATGACTTTCGGGTGGGCCTGTACGCAATCACCACCTATATCACTTTTTTTGCGTGGGTACTGGTTGCCAAAGCTATCTATGTTGGTTCTACAGGTGCCCACAATCGTCGAGAAAAATGGGTAAGTGAGGCGTTGGTCCTATGGGGGTTGGCTGGTTGCTGTGTTGCCTTTCCTTATTTCGTAGATGCTTTATCAATGACTCTTGGTCAGGGGCGATACGGTACCGAATACTTAACTTTTTAAGATAACAAACAATCGTTCGCTATTTATTTCAATACATAAAAGGTAGTAAAAATGAGACTAAGTTCTAAAACAATTAAACGAGTTACATCTTCAGCTTTACTTATGATGATTACAACCGTTGCCCAGGCCAGCAACGATTGTGACATTGGTTGTATGGGGGAAAACGCAAGCAAGGGCGGAATGGGTGTATGGGGTGCTATACAAGTCGTACTGCTCATCATTGGTGTTCTAATTATCGCTGCCGGGGTAATGGGTTTAATCCAAGGTAGAAATGGTCAGGAAAGCAGTGGAACTCATTGGAAAAAAATTGGTGGGGGCGGTCTGTTGGCCAGCACTTTTGGGATAATGCTTGCGATCAATTCTCAGTTTTTCGGTAGTACTGAAGAAGTTAAGCAAACAAAAACGTTAATTGAACAGTCACGATAGCTCAATACCGTGATTTCAAATTTTCCAGATCGTCCCACAATGCCGGAAGACCTGAATTATCAGGTAACCCGGCGTGAATGGGAAATTCTAAACGAATCTGAATTTACATGTGCTTGCTGTGGTTTTGTTTCAAAATCATCACCTGAGGTCGTAAGTGGCTATATGGAAGTGATAATTTTTAAGGACAGGCCCACAGTATTTTGTGCGCTTTGCAGTTCAGCGCTACGTTTGGGCAGAACAGTAAATGGCACAATAAATCATGGTTTAATTCTACACGCCCCCGACATAACTCAGGGGCAGTTAAGCAATGCCGCTCGCATTCTAAATACCGCGATAATTGAAGAGCTTCCTTATCAGCATGGGGCTAATGCAGTTCAAGCGAAATTTCAGCGAATGCAGGCCTCTAAAAAAGACTACCTGTTTATGGTGGATGAAGGCTCAACTCAGCAGACAGTAAATGCACTAAAAAGCGTACGCCGTAATTTTGAGGCTGAAGCATCAAAAATATTTAAGCACCTTCGTTATTTTCCTTCCCGAGCCACTTATCGTCATGTTTTTCAGTATTGGTACCGGACCAATCCTGACTATTTTGCAAAGCCTGTGTAATCTAATTCAAGAGAACCTTTCATGTTGTATAACCACCCTAATACGTTCGCGGAACGCGCACTCTCTACGTGGGAAACACTTGCCCAGATAGTATCGTCAAAACTGCTTAAACAAAGCCCTAAAGACCATGTCTCACTTGATACCGTTTTTGGAAAGCACTGTTTGATACAAGATGATGGTTCACTTATATCAGCGATACGTATTGATGGCTCCAGGCAAGTCGTTGGCGCTGATAAGCTGGATGAGCTGGTACTTTCGATAGAAGCTGAATTTAAAGCTTATCTGGGCAATGGTACTCACCGCATAATGCACTCTTTCTCGATGGATACTGATAAAACAGAGGAAGAGTTGGAGCAAGTATTCGGAGCCAATGCCAGAAAGACAGCAAAGAATCTTGGATTAATAGATACCAGTCTTATTGATGAATACATTCAAGCTAATGCAGCATTTTGTCACAGTGAACGCAATTATATTGTTGTCCAAACGAAAGTGCGCAACCTAACACCAACTGAAAGTAAGGAGCTGCAAAAACTAAAATTAAATCAGGCTGAGGGCATGCCGTTCATGACTAAGTGCCAGTCTATCGCGAACGGTGCTGAATATTATGCGAACAAACATCTTACGTTGCTCGACAATTTGCGAGAGATGTTTCGCAATAATGATATTTTTTGTCGCCTACTGGACACCCATGAGATCACTTTTGATATGCGCCTCGCCTATGATAGCGCATGGACGGACCTTAATTATAAGGTCCAATTGCCCGGTGATAACCATAGTATGGAGTTGCCTGAGTCGCGTAAAGGGGACTTTTCTATGGTTGGCGTACCAAAACTGGCCGATCAGATAATGTCTCGCGAGATGGAGATTGTCGAAAGCTCTTTAGCAACAGTCGGAGACTCTGTATATGCCCCCTTATCTGTTTCATTTGCCCCGCAAAAAGCTAAACCATTTAATATACTGTACAGGGAATTAAAAAAAGCTGACATACCTTGCAGGATTACGTTTGATATGTCAGCTGATGGAATAAGCTTGTTGGTATTTCAAGAGACGATGGCTTCGTTTCTTCGAATTACCGACAAATTGGGTGGTACGCCAGACAACAAACATATTATTGAAGTATCTGAACGGCTTCGTGCTCTTCGTGAAGCCGGTGAAGAAATTATTCAATTAAGGATTTCAATTTGCACATGGGCGTATGATGGTGATGTTAGTCTAGCCAAAAAACGGCGTGAACAAATAGCTCGAATCCTTCAGTCTTGGGGGCATGCTGAATCCGCGCAAGCGGAAGGTGATGTTGTTGAATCTGTACTATCAAGTATTCCGGGCTTGACCAGGGGTAACTCAGCAAAACCGCTTCCCTATACCTTGTCCGATACAATCAGTTTGCTACCCATTACTCAGCCGGCAAGCGTATGGGAGTCAGGCTCGCGTATTATGCGCTCCATACGTGGCAAAATAATGCCAGTGCAGCCCTACTCAACCAAACAGTCTCACTGGACAAAAATGATCGTTGGGCCAATGGGATTTGGTAAAACAGTTGAGCTGGCGGGTGATAATTTTTCTCTTTTATTGCACCCTGACGCCCAAGAAATACCTTATATTCGTCAGATAGATATTGGCCCCGGCTCCAAAGGATTTGTTGAGCTTGTTAAATCTCTTCTTCCATTGAGCAAACAGCACCTAGCTGCATATTACCGGCTTCAAAATACGAAAGAAAATCGCATCAATCCCATGGATACGCAGCTTGGTCTACGTTATCCACTTTCTGGCCATCGCTCTACAATATTAAACTTGGTCTCATCATTAACTGCTCAAGATGATGGTTCGGCGCCACCTGAAGGTACGCTGGATGTGATAAATGGCCTTATTGACTTGGCATACAAGCGTTTGTCTGAACGCCTTCACGCTCATACATACGTTCCAGGCTTATGTGAAGAGGTAGATGAAGCTTTAGAGAAATACAGTTTTGAATCAGAAGCAAAGCGTCCAATCTGGTGGGACATTGTAGACTTCCTTTATCTTCAAGATGAGCCCCGTCTTGCATCGTTGGCGCAACGATACGCAGTCCCTACAGTGCCCTATCTAAATTCACTTTGTTCGGATCCGCGGATTGCTGATGAATTTGTAGATGCAAAAACGTTAAGCCAAGAGCCGATAACCAGTTACGTTTCAAGAAAACTTCGTGCAGCTGTTAATGCCTATCCAATTCTTGGGGGTGAAACGCTTTTTGACATAGGCCAATCCAGGATTGTTTCGTTAGATCTTGATGACGTCACTAAAGGGCGAGGAATTGAAGGACAGCGTCGCACAACACTTTTTTATACCTTGGCATATCATGTATTAACAACTGACATGTACAAGGGACCAGATTCATTAAAAGAAATGGAAGCAGAAGTTGGCCTTTACAAGATTGATTATCGCAAATATCACAAGCTGGACGTTGAGCGCTTACAGCGAACTGTTAAACGCTTTTGTGCTGATGAGATTCATCGTGGTAGTGAAGTGCCAGAATTCATTTTGCAGCTTATTACAGCCGTACTTGAGGGGCGTAAGTGGGGTGTTGATGTCACACTTGCAAGTCAATTAGCAGATGCATTTCCTGCTGATATAAAAAGGCTGGCATCAAGCATAATCATTTTAGGCTCAGGTACTGCGAAAAATGTTAAATCTATTGTTAAAGAGTTTCAGCTTAGTCCAACAATGGAATATCACTTAAAAAACAGTCTCAGAAAGCCGTCAAAACGTGGTGCGACTATGCTTGGCATATTTGATACTGACGATGGTTGGCTTGAGCAGCTTATGATGTCTACATTCGGCCCACAATTCTTATGGCGCGTGAATTCAACGCGTACTGACACCTATGTCGTTGAACAGTTGGCGCAAAGAATCGGAGAAAGTGAGGCGATGAAGCTGCTTGTCCACCGGTACCCGGGCGGTTCTCTTCAGGAAGATATTGAAGCCAGGCGTAAACATTTGGGCATTGAAGAGGATTTTGAGGAAGGTGTTACTAAAGCAGGGATCCTCGATGCGATAGTGGCCGATAATATGCGCTACTACAAACACCACTACATTCCAAACGCGGCATAAGAAAGGGGCTTGAAAGCCCCTTTTTTAATCTATCGTTATTACTTGATTTCGTATTCTTCAAGCTGATTACCGTTATCTAACGCTTGCTTGTAAACCTTTGGCATCCGACCAATACCTGTCCACAAATGTTCCTTCCCCTGTTCGTCAACCAGGCGATACTTAATAGGACGTTTCTTGCCGGTATTTTTCGAAGGTTTATTGCTATCTGTCAAATCATCAAGAGAGAGCCCCTCTTCTTGAAGAAGCGCCAGCACGCTCTCAATCTTATTGTTTTTCTCTGCTTTTTCAGCTTCCTGTGCCGCTGCCTTCTCGCGTCGCTTTTCAATGATGTTTTCAAGCTTTGTGCGAATGTCTTCGAGCTGCTCGACTGTCAGTTCGTTGGTTGCTGCCTGAAGCTTTCTTTGGTGGGTTAACGTATCGGTAAAATCAGTCATAAGGATTATCGTAAATGTCTTATAAGCATATATATTTCGCTATGCTTACATTAATACATGATAAATCCAAGACTTTTTAATTTTGAAGCGATGAGCAAAAGTTGAAATGCGCTAAGTGTAATGACTACAAAGCCGGAAAGGCTAAACTGCTGGTGGTTGGTGAAGGGAATATTAGAGAAAAAAGCGGGCCTGAAGCCCGCTAATTATTAAAATGCGTAGCGTACGTGCGCACCGGTAAATGAATAATCATCACGGTCTTCATAGGTCGCACCGATAGCAAGTGCCGGAGTGAAGTAGTAATTGATACCTGCCTCAAAACCGGTGTTAGATGTTTCATCTAACTCTATTTGCTTAACCTGTGCTGACAGCTCAAGCTGGTCGATAACCATGGAGCGAACACCAATAGCAACACCAAAGCCGTTTTCATCGCCAGCGAAAAAGTTCTCACCTTCAAAGTTTACTTCAGCATCCAGATTTTCAAAACTTACAGTTGCAAATACATCTGTGCTTTTTGTCATGCCATATCGATAGCCAACACCCAGGCTTAGCTGACTAAGCTCAAGTTCAACAGTCATCTCTTCATCGCTAAGATTGCGGTACCCACCGTTAACGAAAAAGTTTTCACCCACCAGTAAAGAACCTTCAAGGTTGATGCCTGCTGGCTCAAATGGGTCGGCACCGTCGATATCCGAGGTCTGATAGCCAGCTTCAACAAAATCCCAGGCAGGACCGTCAGAGAAAGTCTGGGCAGAGAATGCGTTCATTGAAAAAGTGGCGATTGCAGCTGCAACTAAAGTGCGTTTCATTAAATAATTCCTTATAAATACTACTAGTCATAATGCGACGAGGGCACTTTAGGGTTTGGCCTTAGCAAAATATAGGAAATAACTACAATAAATCGGGATAAATGAATTTACAGCTGGATTCGCTTCTTATTTATACAAGTATTAGCATCTGTGATATCGCTTGTTCTACAAAAGAATACTGCCGGACTAATTGGACAGAGATTAAAGAATGGTTTCAATATCTGTCAGATGTAAATATAGGTGAATCAGCGACGCCCCCGAGCATTGGTGCTTTTATCAAATACAGCATAATTTTTAGTCAAAGCTTAGTGTATAGCCTTAGAGCAGGCATTTTATATATCAGAAGACTCAGTAGTTTTTTCTCTTATAGCTTCTTTCATTCTGCTATTTTGTTCAGTTTCTCTGCCCATATCTTCCTTTATAATTTTTTATTTTGAGGGAAGCAAAGTGTACTCACCGATGCATAAAATGCCTGAACCGGGCGAACAGGTTTTGCTCACTATAGGCCAGCCGATTTTGGTGGCGAAAGCCTATTTTGATGGAGTCTGTTTCAGGCTAAGGGAATACGCTTTCGAATATGAAATATTGCCTGCTGATGTGATGGGGTGGACGTATGATAGAACTGCCTCGCTATCGATGGTGTAGTGAAGTATACCCAAAGATAGTACGGACTGTGCCAGACTAATATTTCACAAAAATTTACGTATTTTGCTATCCGCTTTCTGTCATTTTTGACCCCGTTAGCAATCGAACGGCGGCTGTGTTCGTAAAGCGGACATTTCAATTTCTATCCCATGAAGACACAGAATATAGTTTTTAAGAGGAAACGGGTGTTACTATGACGTCTCAGTTGTAAGCTGTTTACGTCGGAGGTATTGTGCAATTAGTTATCAAAGTCTTGTCAGTTTTTGCCTTGTTGGTTTCTCTATGTTGGCTGTATTTCGAGCCAAGTTTTGAACCTCTATTAACGACTGTTGTTTCGTTTTCGGCTTTAATTTCGTCATTTGTGTTTGGCAATAGCAATAAAGACCAGAGTGAAAGCCAAAATCAGGAAGTGTCTTCGAATTCATCAGGAATACAAGCTGGCGGAAATGTGACGATAAATAATTCAATCAGGGAAGACTAATGTTGGGGAAAAAACAAGATCAGAAAGTTGCTGAAAACTCTTCTGCTATACAGGCAGGTGGAAACGTCACAGTTAACAATGGGTTATCTGTTGCTGAGGTTAGAGAGCTATGTTTATTGTTCTTGAGAGATAACTTTCCAGCATTACGAGAAGAAGCTATTCGCGAAGCTGAGGATAATGTTCGAGAGTTTGCACAAGAGTTGGAACTAAAAATCGTTCAAAATGCCCAATTTATCACATTGGAAAAATTTAAAGACCCTGACGTACAAGCAGCAATCAATGATGCGGTGCAATCGAGTGCAAGACGCGGAAAAAAAGCAAATACGAATGTTCTTGTCGATTTGATCTCAGAGAGAGCTTCGGTTTCATCTTCGGACTTTAAAGACATCGTAGTGTCTGAAGCAGTTAATGTGGTTCCCAAGCTAACACAGGAGCAGATCTCATATTTATCTTTTATCCATTTTATGACGCATTGCGGTCGTGATGGATTACGACATGTATCTCAACTAGAACCTGTTTCATTAATGGCATTGAATGCTGTTTCAGCAGGCTTTGGTATATCAGATTCACAAAAACGTCATATTCAGTTTGCAGGAACTTGTTCCATTATGTCGATGATGCATATTGATATTTACGATGGTTGGATAAATTCCTTATTTAAAGGCCTAGGATACACGGACAAAGATAAGTTTAAGTCTGATGTTGCTCAGTTCAGTCCATCAACAAAGAGGCTACTTGAAGAGTTTGATAAAGACAGCAAAGGCGGGCAGGTGACTCTTACAAGTGTCGGTCAAGCCATCGCTATTGCAAACCTTTCAAAAAGCTTAGGTCGTCTAGATTACTCAATCTGGATTAAATAGACGTACAATAAGTTGCTTAAAAGCTCCTAAAACGATTGCCTTGCGTTTCTTCGTCACTAATTTTAGACAAGCACTTTACGCCTCTTAGCAAGGCGTTAAACGTCCGCTTAATGCCCTGAGCCACTCGTCAACCAATTTTATCCAAGTAAAGGCGAATTTCTCTCCTTTAATACTTTGAGGTACTTCGTTTCATCATATGGTGTTTTACTTTTCCAACAGCAGTACAAAACCCTTATCCACTTGAAGGCTAAGGAGCGCACTGCTCGCTGATGAGTGTTCCCTTTCTTCCGCTGCTGTTCGTAGTAAAGCTGTGCCCAGTAAGAGTAGCGGACTGTTTTCGCTGACCATTCAATAAACGTTTGACGAATAAATTTAGAA
>NZ_KB899384.1:4319-147512 GCF_000378185.1 Salinimonas chungwhensis DSM 16280 | reverse complement strand
ATAACAGCCGCATAAAGGGCGATAACACATGGGCTAAAATTAGGAACGAAGTGACGCTGCCCATGTGTTAGCGTCCCAGCGAGCTTGCGAGCGATTTAATGCGTTTGTTATACGCAATTTGCCACATCTGTAGCGCATTGCTACAATGTGATACCGAACCATTAGGAGACATGTTATGGCAACCGCGAGTGTAAGATTAGACCAAGATCTAGTCGAGAAAGCTACAATTATGGGCAAAGCACTAAACCGAACTATGCCAAAACAGATAGAGCATTGGGCTAAGATCGGTGAAATGATGGAAGATAACCCAGATTTGCCTTACGAATTCGTAAAACAGGCAATTATCTCCAAAGCTGAAAAAGAGGCTGGAAAATTGGAGCCTTACGACTTTGGCTAAGATTACCAGCGTTTTACAGACAGCTAATTTTAAGAGAGCAGTAAAGAAGTTACATCAGAATCAGAAAAAAGACTTGGATAAAGCTGTTAAGGAACTAATGGCCGATCCTCTTCTAGGTGAGCAGAAAAAAGGCGACTTAGCCTTTCTTCGTGTGTACAAATTCAAGATGGTCAAGCAGTTAACTTTACTTGGTTACAGCTACGAGGATGGCACTGTAATACTTGAATTGATAGCACTTGGCTCTCATGAAAACTTTTATCGCGATGTTAAAAAGTTATTCTGACCAATTGCGTATAACTTTTAAATAAAGGGCAAAAACACAGTGCTACAATCGCGCAGCGGCGCTGTGTTTTTGTCCCAGCGCGCCGCCGCGCGCGTTTTAATTTTGTTGTTAGGCGACAATTATTCATCTAGCCTCTGGCTTGGAAGTACAGCTATAAATAGTTGATCTATTTCTCTCAATAGGTCATTTATTTCCGCACCAGACTTTGAATTATGCTCTAGTCTATGTAACTTATGTAGAAGCTCGATAAACTTCTCGAATAAGGCTTCGTCTACGAAATATTTCGAAGATACAATAATTTCTTGATTGCCTAAATATTTAGAAATATAGAAAGTTTCATACTCGAACTGAAATTTTCTGTATAAGAAATCGACATTGGTTGCTACATCATTTTTTTTTGCAAGAAAAACATTCTTCTTGGCTTCCCTGATAGCTTGGAATGAGAAGTAAGCAGCAACGGCGGCAGCGCAACCAGATAGTGCTGAAAAAAATGTGTCCATAATTTGCGATGTCCCTGTTGTCGCCTAACGCCGTTGTAACCGGCAAATAATAGTTGGCTAAAAATTTGTGAGGCACGAACAAAGCCAACTGTTATTTGTCCGCGTTTACGACTTTGTTAGCTGCCCCTAAACACCATACTAAAACTATCTTTGTTGGATAACTCAGGTGTTACTTCGTGACTGCGTATTCTATAAAACCTAACTTTAGGTTGATCAAGTCTGTTTGCTGCGACATAAAAGCTGTAAGTGGGAAATTGATATTGCAATTTATTTCCCCACAACTCTACCAGCTCTTTGGCTATTTCCCATGCTTTCAAAAAATCCGAGGCCTCTGAGTCATACCAAGGCTCTTCCTCTAATTCTGCGTTGTTTTCAAACCAGTCAAGCACAGCTGTAACTGACAGAAACAATTCATTATCTTCAGGTTCTCGATTAGCAAGAAAGTTTGCGTTGGCTTTTAGGTTGTCGAGTTCCCACTCAGGAACTATAAGCCCGTCCGTATCTACAAACTTTGTATTATAAAGAAGGTCTAAATCTTCCATGATTCCTCTATGGCTGCTAACTTTCCAATAACGGGCGCAGGCATGTGGGGCATAATGGCGAAGCCGCCCCGCGTGTATGCGTCCCAGCGAACGCAGTGAGTGAGTTTATTGGGTTGTTATGTACGACACAAAACTACCGTCTAAACTCATTCAAATCAAAATGGTTTGGAGGCGGGAATAGAAAAGCTAAAATAGTGTAAATAACTATAGCGAACCCAAAAGAGAAAATACCAAATATTAGCCAACCAGCTCTAGCTCTCGTGGGTGACCATCCAACAAATTCTCCCATTCCGGCTGCAACCCCTGCTAAGAGATTGTTTTGTGATTTTTTTAAGTCACGAAATCTAGACATCAAACATCCTTTTAATTTAATTTTCCTACAAGTACATAACTTTTAAATAAGGGGCGCAGACATGTGGGGCATAATGGCGAAGCCGCCCCGCGTGAATGCGTCCCAGCCCGCGCAGCGGGCGAGCTTAATTTTTTTGTTATGTCTCATTGGTAAAAAACTTCCTTGAACAAGCTTGGAGCGCAATAGTCATTTAAGCTGACTATTACAAAGTGCTTTCTCACAAGCCCTGCATCTATTTCATACCATGCCATAGTTTGGTTACCTTCTTCATACAAATCTAATGGGAAGATGAAGGTTGGTTCCTCAAGACTGTCTGATATGAGCCATACTGAATAAGAACTTTGACCTTCAATGCTCTCTGGTAATTTGATAGTTACAGAGAAGTTCGAATCTCTAAGGGTTGTATCAATAGTAACTTTTTCACCATGCTTGGAATTGAACTGCTCGCGCATTTCATCGGTGACGATGCAAGATGAGGCAAGGCAGCCAAAATTGACTAACAGAAGTAGTAAAAAAGTTAACCGCATTTATCAATTCCTTCTGAGACATAACGCTAAGCTAACGGGCAGTGACGTAGCGGCATAATCGCGGAGCGCCGCTGCGTTACTGTCCCAGTGAACGAAGTGAACGTGTTTAGCGCTTTGTTAGCTACGTTATCCAAAGATGAACCCACCAAAAACAACCACTAAAATTATTGAACTACCCAGCCTAATGCGGTTTACGCAATTTTTGAAAAGCTGCTTCGCGCAAACACTTTTCAAAGTTATTGGAAACTTGTTAGTTGATAAAAATGAGTTTTGTATTAAGTAATACAGACTCATTGTTGTGCCATCGTACTCGATCTCTTTTTTTAACTGCTCAGCTTGTGATACGGCGCTGATACCAATGACAATGACGGCAGCAAAACAAATAAAAAAGATATAGTCCAAATTTACTCCAAGTAGCTAACGCTAAGCTTTGGGGCGCTAACATGGGGCTATAATCGCGAAGCGGCCCCGTGTTAGCGTCCCAGCGACCGGAGGGAGCGCCAACAGCGTTTTGTTAGGCGTACAAAGGAAAGTACGCAGCTTTGCTGCCACCACTAGCCAATTAGGCCGCGTGTTTAAATTATTGAAATTAAGATAAAACAACCCTGTGCGAAAAGCTAGTGTTAACGGCAACGCTGGATAAAAGAGCGAGTTTAGAAGGCTGGTGATGTTGAATGTTGGCGTTGCGGTGTTGATGAAAAGCGCGTTGCTAAAGTTGTTTAAAATACTGAAAAAGCCAGCCGTAAATACAACCTAGCGAAACAGCCTTGCTGCTGGAATGTCACAGCTGAGACTACTTTTTAAAGCTGTAAGTAAATGACGCCTAACGCCCCAAGCAGGGGCAATAACACGTAGGCTATAATACGGAACGAAGTGACGGGAGCCTACGTGTTAGTGTCCCGCTGACTCGGTTTGTTATAAGCCACCACCCGCGACGTTTGGGTATTCAACAACCCACGGATCTGGATTTCCTGATTCTTTATACCAATTGATCATCGTTCTGAACATATCCAAGCTAACATCTATAAGTGTCTGCGTATAACCAGCGTTTGAGTTAATTTCGTATGGATATCTATCTTTTAGAAATACCAAATCGTACTTATTGAACCATTCTTCATGACAAGTAAATTTTAGTTTTTTGGCGAGTTCTGAATCTACAGTTTTATAAAGTTCATGTAATCCGTGAACTCTTTGCTTTAGTTCATATTGCTCGCCTGCCGAGCCTTTTCTGTGATTATCTACAGGGACTGCGATAAAGCTTTTCAACATTATCTCTATTCCAATTGCAGCATTAACAACGGCCACTTTACCCATATTAGGTTGCCGCCATAAAATCTGGGCTGCGCGTACATAATTACCGGCGGCTTCTAGCATGTAAGGTGACTGTTTCTTATTCACTAACTTCTCCGTGGCTTATAACGCCTAGCACACGGGCAATAGCGAAGGGCCACTTTTTTGCGCTCTTTGCAAAAAAGGGGAACTGCGCGTTATTGTCCCGTGCTGCGCCTTGTTAGCCCTAACACTGAACGTTCGCAGCTTTGCTGCCCTGCACCAAGATGTTTGCATTACTTAATTGCCCTGCCCTGATATGCATTTACCTTAAACAACCACCAGAAAAACAACAACTGATTTTTACATTAACCATTTGCCGGAACTGATAAAACTGCGTTGCCAATTAAGCTGAGAATTGCACCTTACGATTGCTAATAAAAGCACTCCTTGCATACAGCGAAGACTGCCCGCGCCGCGCAAACCACGGGAAGAAATTACCACAGTTGGTTGATAGCCCAGGACACAAAAACAACCAATGGCGTTGGAACGCTAAAACAAGAAAAGATACCGGCAGTTAACACTGCCCCGATCTTTTATTTTTGAACGGATTTACGAATGGGGGCTAACTTCCCACTAAGGGGCGATAACACATGGGCTAAAATTAGGAACGAAGTGACGCAGCCCATGTGTTAGCGTCCCAGCGAGCGAAGCGAGAGCCTTGAGTGGTCTGTTAGCAGCCAATGCTATTCAAACCTTGTCGATTTTTAAAATTCCGTTTCCATAATTCGGCAGGTAAACAATAGTTATGCATTGTCCGTTTTGAATAAATGTATCGTGCTCTCGATTAGCGAAAAAATATTGTTTAGCAGCGTAATCATTGTATTGGAATTTTATACCTGAAACGAAGAATGTTTCTTCTCTACTGTTGCCTCTTACTATTTCGTGGTTGGCAATACAACCAGATGTAACCTGAACTTGCTTAGCTAAAATAGCATTTTGAACTTGATATGTATCCCAGCTATTAAGAAGTGTAGTGATAAAAGCAATTACCCATATGCTCAGACTAACGCCTAAGATGTGATGGGGTTTTGCCTTGATTAAATCTGAAAGAGAGTGCAGCAAAGGTGTGAATTTAAAAATCGCAAGGAGGGCTGCACCAGCGATTACTAAGCCAATTGGATAGAAACTAAGGTTTATGGACTCCACACTGCTTACGAAGTATGTGTTACTTGAAGGTTCTAACATCGTACTAAACTTAAATTTCCATACTTGGCTGCTAACGCTAAGCTTTGGGGCGCTAGCACGTGGGCTAAAATCTGAGCGAAGCGAGTCAGCCCACGTGTTAGCGTCCCAGCGACCGAAGGGAGTGGCAACAGCGTTTTGTTAGGCGTACAACCGAAAGTACGCAGCTTTGCTGCCACCACTAGCCAATTAGCCAGCTTGTTGAAATTATTGAATTCAAGATAAAACAACCCTGTGCGAAATGCCAGATGTTAACAACATTGCTGGATAAAAGAGCGAGTTTAGAAAGATGGTGATGCAGAATGTTGGCGTTACGGTGTTAATGAAAAGCGCGTTGCTAAAGCCGCTGAAATTACCGAAAAAGCAAGCCGCAAAAACAACCTAGCTAAACAGCCTTGATGCTGGAATGTCACGACTGAAGCCACTTTTTTGTGCTGTAAGTAAATGACGCCTAACTTCCCACTAAGGGGCGATAGCACATGGGCTAAAATTAGGAACGAAGTGACGCAGCCCATGTGTTAGCGTCCCAGCGAGCACCGCGAGTGCCTTGAGTGGTTTGTTATATTGCATCTAAAAACTTCCTTGCTTTACTGATACTTAACTTACCTTCTAAGACAGGGTTTGCAAGGATATATATTAGGTTTCCGAATACGTCGTAATTTAAATCCTCGCGTCCTTCAATGAAATTTGCCCACTGTTCTACTTGTTCATCAGATATTTCGCCACTGATAAACATTTTCAGGACTTTTTCTACATGGTGCCGATTGATTGTTATTAGTTCTTCATCTGTATCAAAAGGAAACTCATGGAGCCTAATTGCAGCAAGCTCTGAATTCGAGCCAAAATTGATGATTTCATTTAGTGCTTGGAGTCTGTTCATTCTATGCAATATAACGCCCCAAGAAGGGGCAATTACACGCAGGCTATAATACGGAACGAAGTGACGGGAGCCTGCGTGTAATTGTCCCGCTTACTTGGTTTGTTATGTACGTGGCAAAAATACCTAGTTCTTGGGACTTAAATCTGGTCCGATTAAGCTCAAAATGCCTTCCTCTAAGATGGTTTTCTTTACTTCTAAAAGAGCCTTTTCATCTGATTCAAACGGATCGTCCCATACAGTTGAGTTATTAAATTCGTCTACGACTTCGAGCAACCAACCTGATTCGCCTTCCATGCGATAAATTTCCACTTTCACAGTTTGTCCTGCACTGGAAATTTCTTGAGATAATTCTGAAAATTCTAGTTGTTGTTCTTCGTTCATTGAAATTCCTGAAAAATTGAAACGAGCATCAAAGTACCTAACAACTTAATATCACCCAATGTGGGGTAATCAATTACACCGTGTAAAGAGTTATATCACATCATAATATCCCGTATTGCAAGGAAAATTAGGTTCTTTTGATCTACGTTATGAGGCAATTACCCCAAAGTGGTATGAACTATTTTAGACGTTTCTTGCATGATAAATGCTGCTGGTTTTCAGTAACTGACCGCCAATTTTTTCGTTTCAATCGCGGCTAAACGCACTACAGAATGTAGCTTTTTCTTTTACTGTTTGCGCGCACCTCAGCGACTGCGCAAACCGTTCTTACTGTTCCTGCGTAGGCATCACTACAAATAGTCAGGAGAATATGATGACAGATAAAATACTTTGTGTAGCCGGCGCCAGTGGCCTGGTAGGCTCCAATATTGTTAAAGAGGCGCTGGAAAAAGGCTATCAGGTCCATGGAACCATGCGTGATGCTACGGATGAATCTAAAACAAAGTACTTAATGGCCCTGCCGGGGGCTTCAGAGCGCCTGACTCTTTATTCTGCCAATGCAGAAAACAGTGAGTCGTTTGATAAGCCGCTAAACAAGGCTGATGCGGTATTTATCGCATGCTTTCCGCCCATATACAGTGCACAGGATGGCACGCCGGCGAAGGAGCTGGATCGCGAGCGCGGCTATGATGAAATTATCCGCCCGGTGAAACAAGGTTGCCTTAATGTCCTTAATGCTGCCAATCGTCAGGGCGTAAAACAGGTTGTATTATGCTCCTCAACCTCAAGCACTAACCCGCCCGAGCCGGTTGAAGTAAAAACTGAGCAAAATGCAGTGTCGGATCCTGAACAGCAAATGGCTGACAACAAATACACGTCTGCCGAAAAAATAGTGATGGAAAATGCCGCCGGAGAGTTCTGTCAGACTCATGGTATGCGTCTTTGCGTGATGTTGCCAACCATGATGACCGGACCGGTGGTCATGCCCCAGCATCTGGAAGGTGAGAGCCACGCCCGGTTTGTGGAATTGCTCAATGGTAAGAATACCCACCACGACAAAGTACCGGCTGGGTCAATCTCTATGTCGCATATTGGTGATGTCGCTAAACTGTTTATTGCCGCATATGAATCGAAAAATGCGCAGGGGCGCTATTTTGCCGTGTATGACAGCTGGCCCTGGCAGGCCATCTATGCTGAACTGGCCAAGCATGTTCCCACAGAGGCACTGCCAAAACCGCTAGAGGGTGATCCTGAAACACCAACCCGGTTTGATTTCGCCCGGCGCAACAGCTTAGGCATTACAATGCGCGATATTCCCACTACACTGGAAGAAACGCTCAACTGGCTTAAAACCAACCCGTTTGACAAGGTTTTTGAAAAGTAGCTGATATTCACTATTTGGGTTGCGGTAGCGCGCAACCCGCTCCCTCATAATATATTTTTCAACCTGTCTTGGCTTTGCTGTCTTCCCGCCTAGCCTGCTGTTGATTCAGTTTCATCATCACGCCACATCATTTTTGCATCCTCTAGAATCAGGTAGAAGCATGGCACAATAATCGACATGATGGCGGTGGCAAAAACAATTCCAAACCCGAGTGAGATAGCCATGGGTATCAATTGATACGCTTGTCTGGACTGCTCCAGAATAATAGGGGTCAACCCACCGAACGTGGTCATCGTCGTCAGCGCGATAGGCCTGAAGCGACGCACACCGGCTTCTAAAATTGCATCATACACCGGTACCTCAGCTGCCCGGCGATTGGCATAATCGACCATTATCAATGCACCGTTGACTACCACACCTGACAACGCTACCAGCCCCATAAGACTGACAATAGACAGATCATAGCCAAATAATACATGCCCTGCTACGGCGCCAATCGCGCCAAAAGGAATTGCCAGCATAACGATGAACGGCTGCAGATAACTTCTAAATGCAATAGCCAGCAGACTGTAAATGACAAACATGGCCATGGAGAACCCCACCCATAGTGACGACGTGGATTCACGCATTTCAGCCTGCGACCCCCTAAATGTCCAGGTGAGGCCAGGATAGCTCTGCAACAATTCCGGAAGCGCCTGTTGCTTAATCGCATCAAGCACCTGATTGACAGCACCAGGTGGCTCCACATTCATGCCAACGGTAATCACACGGCGTCCATCTCTGCGATCAAGGGAGCTGTAAGATTCCCCCTCTTTTACGTCAACCACATCCATAAGCGGGACTTCCTGACCCGACGGTGTCATAAGAATGAAGTTATCCAGTGTACTTTGCTGCTCGCGTTCCTCCCGGGGCAGTTTAACCCGCACCTCTACTTCATTTGTTCCACGTAACTGGCGCAGCGCCACAGCCCCGTAAAATGCATTTCGAACCTGTCGTCCCACGTAATCAGGCGTAAGCCCAAGTGCCTCGCCGGCGGGTAACAAAGTAAAATCGAATTGCATCTTACCCGGGCGATAGCTGTCATTCACATCGCGGGTCTGTGAAAACGCTTCCATCATTTGTACAAACTCCTGGCTCGCTGCCCCCAGAACGTCCAGATCGTTATGACTTAAATCGATACTGATATCATCACGCCAGCCGCCAGGCCCCCGCTCTGTTTCAAAGGTAATCTGATTCACGCCCTCAATATCACCGATTTCGTCACGCCATAATTCAATAACGCTGATCGCACTCATTTCGCGCTCATCAGGGGGAAGCAGTACAATCTCAACATCAATAAAGCTTTCGCCGCGCACGTTGGTTTTTATGCCCTCGGCAACCTTGAACAGATTTTCACGCTCAAACATTGCATAGGTAGCATCAGTAATATTACGGGCAACTTCGGCAGCTTTTTCGTCGGTGGTCCCCACAGGCAGACGAACTCCGGCTTCAATTTCATTGGCCGCTTCCCGTGGCATCATGACCACACCTAAATGGTCACTGGTGGCAAAGGCACCGGTTATCGCTAACAAACATAATGCGCTAAGCAGGGTAAGATAGCGATGTTTCAGGCAACGGGATAAAAATGGCTTGTATCGGTTTACAACAAAGACGTCCAGCGACTGGGCAAACTTAGCTTTGACTTTACCTGCCCGGCTGGTTGCCGTGCCCGATGATGGCGGCTTACTGTGAGCCAGATGGGCAGGTAAAATAAACAGTGCTTCCACTAAGGATATCAGTAAAACGGTAATGACCACCGCCGGCAGGGGCCACCAGAACAGCCCGGTAGTTCCCGGCATAAACATTACCGGTAAAAACGCGACGATTGTTGTTAAGATAGTAAAGGTAACCGGTGCCGCTATATCCTGCGCGCCCTTTATGGCCGCAGAAAGCCCGTCCATGCCCTGCTGCCTGTATTCGTAGATGTTCTCACCCACTACAATTGCATCGTCCACCACAATTCCCAGCACCACCAGGAAGGCGAACATGGAAATCATATTGATGCTGACCCCGATCATCGGCAAAAATAGTATTCCGCCTATAAAGGAGATGGTCATTCCCATCATGATCCAGAACGCCAGCCGATATTCTAAAAACAGGCTTAGTATGACCATAACAATAATGATCGCCATCCAGCCGTTATCCAAAAGTAAAAACAGGCGGTCGTTAAAGTCTTCTGCGCGATTACTGTCGATACGATACTTGACCCCTTCGGGTAACGTCGTGTCCAGTTCAGCAAAAATCTGATCGACAGTATCAGCAATATCTAGCGGTGATTGCTGCCCTACCCGGAAAATTTCAATTTCCACGCTGGGCTGGCGGTTAAATAAGGAATGAAAGCCTGCTTCTTCGAAGCCGTCATAAATGGTGGCAATATCGCCCAGCTTTACAATTCCGCCGCTCTGGTTGGTGACAACGGGAATTCGTGCATATTCCTCGGCCCATTGTTTGCGCTCATTGATACGAACGAGAATTTCACCTTCATTGGTTTTTATCTCGCCGGCCGGGACATCTCTGGACGCCTGTTCAACACGCTCAGCAACTTGCGACAACGTCAGGCCGTATTGCCTGAGCACCTGCTTGGGAATTTCGATATGGGTGACATAATCGGGAACACCACCAATTTCCACTTGGGTAATAGTAGGCTCACTAACCAGGCGGTCCCGTAACTGTTCGGCAAGTTTACGCAGGGTCCAGATATCCACATCACCATACAGGCCAAGTTCAATAACATCACGTTGCTGAACCTGCATAGTTGTTTCAGGCTCCTCAGCATCCTCTGGGAAGGTTCGAATGCGATTAACCGCCTGGTCAATATCCTGAAATGCTTTCATCCGATCCAGGCCTGAGACCAGTTCAAGAGTGACAGTACCACTGCCCTCTCTGGCTGTAGACGTCATTTCCTTGATTCCCTGCACACCGCGAACAGCTTCTTCAACCGGTTGCAAAATACCCTTCTCAACTTCCGCCGGCGAGGCCCCCGGATAAACCACCGCAACCTCCACAATACCCAGCTCGAATTCAGGATAAACTTCTTTTTGTATTGTGAAGGCGGTGATGATCCCCCCGCCCAGCAGTATAAGCATAAAAAGATTGGCCGCGATGGAGTTGCCGGCCATCCAGGCGATAGGATTTTTAGCATTGTCGGATTTATGGCTATCCATATTAATCCGATCCCTTTGCTTGCATCACTTGATTATCTGCTTTGCTGGCTGAGGCACTGTCCTGTTCAATTCTTACTGCCGCCCCGTCGCGCACAGCAGCCAGATTGGTAGTGATGATCTTATCTCCGGCTGAAATACCTTTATCAACATAGGCATAGCGATCATCCCGGTAGATAACGGATACCTCCTGTACGTTCAGTTGCTGAGACTGAGCAAGCCATACCGTGTCGCCTTTGCGAAGATAAGTTATCGGAATACGAAAAACATTTTCCAGGGTAACGGCGGGCAATTGAACCTGTACATAACTTCCCGCAATAAGAGGAGCAAAGGGTTGATTCGATGATGTGCTGTCGGCTTGTCGGTTGGTAAGTAGCGGATCGGCAACTTCTACCAGTACAGTAGCCATTCTTGTCTGCGTGTCTAAAGTGGCAATAACTTCTTTGACCTGGCCGGTTCGGGTAACGTTCTTTCCCCATGCGGACTCATTGGTAATAATAGCGGATGAGCCATCCTGCTCTGATGACTCTAAAGAGGTAGCAAGCCATTTTAGCTGACTTGAGGGCACTGCGGTTTCAATCCAGTAACGACTTGTACCGATGATGTTAGCGATCACATCTGAGGGGGATAACTGTGAGCCCAAATTAACATCCTGGCTCATTATCTGGCCAGTGAAGGGCATCTCAATTGTTGTTCGCTCCAGCGCAAGCTCTGCCTCGCGTACCGCTACTTCAGCCGCCTGCAAGTCTGCCTTGACCTGGTTCAACTGGGGTTTACGCAGAATTAGCGCGCGGTTTTTGTCTGGTACGTCGCGATCCAGCGTCGCCAAATCATTTTTAGCTATATCCTGTTCACCCATTTCGATATCAACCATCGATTGGGCCTGAATCAAATTTGATTGAGCGCGCTGTAAAGCCAGCTCATAGTCTTCACTATCAAGTTTTACCAGCCACTCGCCTTTTTGCAGGATATTACCAGGCACAAATTTATCGGAGACGGCTTTTACTGTGCCGGTCACCCGGGGCCGAAGAGCAACCTGACGGGCTGCGACAACCTCGCCCATTGCGTTAACAGTTGGTGAATACTGGCTTTTCTGCGCACTCATCACATTCACCAGCATAGCGCTGCGCTTGGTGGCGCCGTCTTTTTCAGCCACCGGCTCGTTGGTGTAAATTAACCACACTGCAAATGATGTAACGGCGACCAGAATAAGGCCGATAATAACTGGTTTTTTCTGAGATTTTTTGAACATGGGTAGCTTTTAGGTTAAAAACTATGCAGTTCGTTACGTCTCAAAGATGTTGTTGGACTACCAACAATATTACACCTGATTCACAAAGCGCCAGCAATATAAGCACCACATAGCTTGTGGCTATTTTTCGTCCTCGGTTTTATCCTGGCTCTTATTATTAACCTTACTGGGAGCGGCCGGCTCACTTACCGGGGGAGCCACAGTTTTAGCGCGCTGTTCGCCTTTATTCGCCTGCCGCGCCACGCGCGCCTCTTCGCTTACATCCCAGCTACGTTGTTTATTGTACTCACGTTGCAGTTTTTGATTATCTTGCTCTTGCTTTACAGTGTCAGTTTCAGCCCTTTTCAGCGCGCTTTCTGACTTTTCTTTTTCTTTACGCCACTGTCTGGTGAGCGCCGCTTCTTCTTCAGCATCTTCGCGTGCAGTTTGTCTGGCTTCTTCACTGAGATTACGGGCTTCCATTTGCCCTTGTTCCTGAGAGCCTGCTTGTCCGTTTCGTGATTTGCGCTCATTTTCCATCAACGCCTGTCTGGTATCTTTTTGCTTTTGCTTTGCGTGCTCAAAGGCTTGACTGCCCTTGTCCTGCTGCAGTGCCAGGGCCGAAAAGGAACCTGAAAGGCCGATGCTTAACAACGCCGGTACAATAACGCGAAATTTGTTTTGCATAAATACATCCTCTGCCTGATATATTGATTTCTCTTTATGTAAGTACGCGTTCGCACTCAATAAAAGACCAAAAAAAAGCCGCTACATAAGTAGCGGCTTACACAAAACACAGGCAGATTTAACGGATCTTCTGTTGTTCCACCGGGCATGCACCCAGTTTCCACACCCGTTCGACATAATCTTGTATGGAGCGGTCTGAGGTGAACTTGCCCATCATCGCCGTATTGATAATGGCCATCTCTGCCCAGCGACTTTTATCGCGATAGGCTTTGTCCACTTCAATCTGAGCATCGGAATAAGCTCTGAAGTCAGCCAGCACATAGAATGGGTCACCTAAATCAAGCAGACTTTGCTTGATTGAAACCAGCGCACCGGGTTTGCCCGGCGTGAAATAGTCGGTTTCCAGCCAGTCGAGAATGGCTTTAATCTCTGCATCTTTATAGTAATAATCTTTAGGATTATAGCCGTTGGCCTTGAGCTCATTGACCTCATCGACAGTCATCCCGAAGATGAAGATGTTGTCATCCCCCACTTCTTCAGCTATCTCAACATTGGCGCCATCCAGTGTACCGATGGTAACTGCACCGTTAAGTGCCAGTTTCATGTTACCAGTACCCGAAGCCTCTTTGCCCGCAGTACTGATTTGTTCTGAAACGTCACACGCTGGAATCATTTTCTCCGCCAGAGAAACCCGGTAGTTTGGCAGAAAAATAACTTTAAGCTTGTTACCTACACGAGGATCGTTGTTAACTTTATCCGCAATTTTATTGATGGCATAAATGATATCTTTAGCCAGCTTATAACCCGGTGCTGCTTTCGCGCCGAAGATGAACACACGTGGATGCATGTCGTAATCAGGATTTTCCAGAATACGACGGTACAATGCCATAATGTGTAACAGATTCAGATGTTGGCGCTTGTATTCGTGCAGACGCTTTATCTGAATATCAAAGATCGCACTGGTGTCCACCTCAATGCCGGTTGACGCAAGAATTTCCTCAGCCAGTAACTGTTTGTTCTTTTCTTTCACCTGCATAAACTGTTTCTGGAACGTCTTGTTGGTGGCGTGTTTGGCCAGCCCTTCCAGTTTTTTCAGATTAAGTGGCCAGTCATCGCCGACTTTTTTATCTACCAGAGACGATAGCAGTGGATTACAGGCTTTGAGCCAGCGCCGCGGCGTGATGCCATTGGTCACGTTGGTCAGCTTATCAGGCCACAGTGCATCGAAATCCGGAAACAGATTTTCTTTAACCAGACGGGAATGCAGCTCAGCGACACCGTTAACCTTAAAAGAACCGATAACCGAGAGGTGACCCATGCGGACCATCTTCTCCGGGCCTTCCTCTATGATCGACAGCTTGGCTTTTTTGCTGTTATCACCTGGCCATTTTTTATCCACTTCATTCATGAAGCGATGATTGATTTCGTAAATGATCTCAAGATGGCGGGGCAGAATTTTTTCCAGCATTCTGGCCGGCCATTTTTCCAGCGCTTCAGGCAATAATGTGTGATTCGTGTAAGCAAATACCTTTGTGCTGATGCCCCAGGCCGTATCCCAGTCCAGCGCGGCACGATCCACCAGGATGCGCATAAGCTCAGGGATAGCAATGGCTGGGTGTGTATCGTTTAACTGAATCACAACCTGTTCAGCAAAACGACTCCAGTCGTCGCCGTGGGCCCGTTTGTAGCGGCGGATGATATCTTTTAATGAGCATGAACAGAAAAAATACTGCTGAATAAGACGCAGTTCTTTACCGGCCTCTGTTTCATCATTGGGATAAAGAACTTTAGAAATAGTTTCTGCCTGAATATTTTCGCGTTGGGCATCAATATAGCCGCCGGCATTGAAAACATCCCAGTTAAAGTAATCAGATGCTTCAGATTGCCACAAGCGCAAAACATTTACGGTTTTGCCGCCATAACCTACAACCGGAATATCCCAGGGCACCCCTTTGACAATTGAGCCGGGATGCCATTCTTTTTGAATGGCACCGTTCTCACCATATTTAGTTTCCACATAACCAAACAGTGAAATTTCCTGAATCGATTCAGGACGGCAGATCTCCCATGGGTTGCCGTAATCACGCCAGCTATCGGGACGTTCGATTTGCGCGCCGCTTCTTATTTCCTGGCGAAACAGCCCGTGCTCATAGTGAATTCCGTAGCCAATCGCAGGTAGCTCCATGGTGGCCAGCGAATCAATATAACAAGCGGCTAATCGTCCAAGGCCACCATTGCCCAACGCCATGTCCGGCTCTTCTTCAAGCACATCGGCCAGTTCTACGCCGAGCTCTTTTAAAGCCGCTTGCGCCACTTCATACAGACCAAAATTTTGCATGTTGTTTGAAAGTAGACGACCCATCAAAAATTCGGCAGAAAAATAATGCACCGCGCGGGTATCGTTCATGTAATGCGTTTTCTGGGTCCGACGCAGACCTTCTAACACATTTTCCTGAATGGCAGCACAGGTGGCTTTCCACCAGGCATGGTTATTGGCTTTATTTTCATCGGTCCCCATGGTGGAGTGTAGATGACGGACAATGGCGGCTTTAAAATCGCCTTTGCTAATTTTTACATCAGGTAATGAAGAAGCCTGAGAAGCGTTTGCTACTTTCGCGTTCATATCGTTTTCTCTCTAAACGGTGATACGCATTTCATCAACTGTTCCATGCGCATGCTCAAATGGTAATAAAATTACAGAATTGAACAACAACTGTATGCAATATAGCAACGTTACAAGCACTTGTTTGTAATTTTTTTGTTAATTTTCACAAAAAAAAAGGATTTTCCAAATAAAAACCCTTTCTATTAACTTTATATTTACATTAAACTAATGTATTTAAAACATCTCTATGAATCAGTGATAATACTGCTCACTAATTGCTCAGCCTCTTTGATCAGTTCCTGTAAGTGAGCTTCACCTTTGAAACTTTCGGCGTAAATTTTATATATCTGTTCGGTTCCCGAAGGTCGCGCTGCAAACCAGCCATTATCGGTAGAAACTTTGACACCACCAATGGCCGCGTTATTTCCCGGTGCATGCGTCTGCACACTGATAATCGGATCGCCAGCCAGCGTTTTACTGGTTACCACTGACGCATCCATTTTGGAAAGACGGGCTTTTTGTTCAAGAGACGCCGCAACATCAATACGTTCATACACCGGCTGGCCGAATTTTTCAGTAAGCGCCTGATAATGTTCGCCAGGATCTTTGCCAGTAACAGCCAGGATTTCGGCAGCCAGCAGACATAGGATAAAACCGTCTTTGTCTGTCGCCCAGGTATTGCCATCGCGCTGTAAAAAAATGCCACCGGCACTTTCTTCCCCGGCAAACCCGATAGTGCTGTCTTTCATACCCTGTACAAACCATTTAAAGCCCACTGGCATTTCAGCAAGCTCTCGGTTCAGCGATGTTGCCACACGATCAATCATTGAACTTGAAACCAGAGTCTTACCTATTTTCAATGATTCGGGCCACTCAGGGCGATGGGTATAAAGATAATTTATCGCAACTGCCAGATAATGGTTAGGGTTCATCAGGCCGACGCTTTTACATACAATGCCATGGCGGTCAAAATCGGGATCGTTGCCCCATGCAAGATCAAATTTATCTTTAAGCTCGATCAAACCAGCCATCGCATAAGCAGACGAGCAATCCATTCGCAGCTTGCCATCCTTGTCGCGACGCATAAAGCCGAACTGCGGATCGACCTTGTCGTTGACAACCTCGATATTCAACCCGTATTTTTCGGCAATTCTGCTCCAGTATCCAAACCCGGCGCCACCCAGTGGATCGGTGCCCAACGTCAGGTTGGCCTGTTTAATGGCATTCATATCAACCACCCGGGCCAGATCTTCGATGTAAGGCTCCATAAAGTCTTCCTCTGTCACCAGATCGGTATCCATGGCCTTACGTAACGGCAGGCGCTTTACATCTTTATTATTTTCGCCAATCAGTGCATTGGCACGTTCCTGAATGACTTTGGTTGCATCACTGTCGGCCGGACCGCCGTGGGGAGGATTGTATTTAAATCCGCCGTCTTCTGGTGGATTATGTGAGGGGGTAATAACGACACCATCGGCAAAATCCTCTTTGCGCGCGTTATTGTAACGAATGATTGTTCTCGAAATTACCGGGGTGGGTGTATAGCCACGACTTTCATTATCACTGCGCTGAATAACCACTGAAATATCATTGCCGGTAAGCACTTCAATGGCTGTGGTCATCGCGGGCTCTGACAAGGCATGCGTATCCTTGCCGATATACAGCGGCCCGGTAATATTCTGATGCCGACGATATTCTGCCAGCGCCTGACAAATAGCCGCGATGTGAACATCATTGAAGGTCGCCAGTTTTGCACTTCCACGGTGACCAGACGTTCCGAAGCTGACGGCTTCGGCTTTACTCATTGGGTCCGGACGGTAACTGTAATACTGGCTGACCAGCTCGGCCACATTGATAAGTTGTTCAGGCGCGGCAGGCTGACCTGCCTGAGAATGAAGAGCCATACGGATTCCTTTGTCATTTGAAATGTTTTGAAGCAGTAAGCGGTATTACGCGAAACGGTTCACTACGGTTTCGCGGGTGGCTTCATCGTACCCCAGCAGTTGCAGAACCTGCTCCAGCATGGCGACCTTCTTGGCAGTATTATTGTTGGTTACTACCCAATAAGGGCTGTCGGGAATTTGTTTGGGGTTGGTACTACTGCCGGTCTTGAGCAACGCCTCTTTTGAGGTAGCAAAGTAGACACGGTTTTTTCCTTTAATCTGCTCAACAGCCTGAAAATCTTCCTGATGGAGCTCGTGCAGCTGCGCCAGGATAAACAGGAACAGATCGACCCGCTTAGTATACGACTCAAGTACATCATCATTAAGCCGCTTTGTTATCCCCCCCTGAACCACTGATTTGGGTGCCGACGCCGCAGGCGGTGCGTCTTGTGCTGAGGATGGCGATGATTTGGCAGCCCGGTCGTCAGGCGCCGGGCTTTTACGGTTGCCTGGCTGCGCGCTGTCACCGCTGCCTGGCTTTGTCGACTGCAGTACGGACTTGCCGTCTGCACTGACTTTTTCCGCCGCATCGCCCATCAGCAAACGCCGCAGAATATCTGAGGCGCTCTCACCGATATGTTTGGTTTGCCCGGCGATGTAAGCGTACAAATCATCATCTATATCAATACTTTTCATATACCACTTCCTTTACAATCTGCCCCATTATAGACAACCCGTTAGTTCGTCGCAGCACTTTATCGCGCTTAATTTCCGGGCTTTTTCGACAGAATATCATTGATTTGCTCTGTTCGGACTATACTCACGTATTAGTTGTACGCTTGGCCGGATATCAGGATGACTGATATTCTCAAAGATGACTTATAGAAGCGGTAGCACGGATGATGAGATCTGAGTTTAAAGCGCTGGTTGAAGCCCTCGGGCAGCATATTTTAGGCAAACCCCAACAAATAAAACTGGCACTGACCTGTATGTTAGCGCAAGGGCATCTTCTGATTGAGGATTTGCCCGGTATGGGTAAGACAACCCTGTCCCATTCACTGGCAAAATTATTTTCACTGGACTACTCACGGATTCAGTTTACTTCTGATTTGCTGCCCTCAGACATGTTGGGCGCCACTATTTACAACGCTCAGAATCAAGAGTTTGTTTTTCGGGCGGGGCCGGTTTTTAATCAGCTCATTCTGGCTGATGAAATCAACCGAGCCAGCCCAAAAACGCAAAGCGCACTTTTAGAAGCGATGGAAGAACGCCAGGTGAGTATTGATGGTACAACCTATCCGCTGCCCGCCCCCTTTTTTGTTATTGGCACCCAGAATCCAACCTTTCAGTCTGGTACATATCCATTACCAGAGTCTCAACTGGACCGCTTTTTAATGAAAATTTCCCTGGGCTATCCTGACTGGGACGCTGAACGCGCCATGCTGCTTGGCACCAACCAAGAACGGGCAATGCCAGCAATGGAGCTCGCTCAGCTTACAGCCTGGCAGATGCAGATAACCAACGTTCATGCTTCGGATGCGGTAATAAATTACATTTTAAAGCTGGTCACCATGAGCCGGACTACCCCGGGATTCTCCCATGCACTCTCACCCCGAGCCAGTAAAGCCTTGCTTCAGGCGGCCCGCGCCTGGGCATTTATGCATGACCGGGACTACCTGTTGCCAGACGATGTTCAGGCGGTGTTTGTGGCTGTGGCCGAACACCGGTTGCGCCCTGCATATCAGGATAGCAATGAGGACACGTTATTAAGTCAACGCTTACTGGACAGTGTTGACCCGTTGGCTGCATAACATGTTAAGTGCAGTTAAAAATCGCTTGTTGTTAAAATGGCTGGCTGCACGCATCCCCGGTGGTCGACGCCATTCGCTGAACATGCAATCGGTCTTTATTATGCCAACGCTGTTTGGTGGCATCTATTTTGTGCTATGCCTTGCGCTGTTCGTCCTGGGTACCAACTATCAAAATAACCTCCTGCTACTGCTTTGCTATTTCTTTATCACCATTGCCCTGTTGCATATGTTTATCAGTTATCAGAATTTTGCCCGATTGCAGATTCAGGCCAAAGGGATCAGCACGGTTTACGCGGGGGATGATGCTCTTTTTCATATCCAGATCGCTTCCCACTCGCACCACAGGCCCAGCGGGTTACTGAATATAAAATGGTGGGGCCACCAAAAGGGAATAGTGATCGATCTTGATGAAGATAAGCATCATATCAGTCTGCCTCGGTCAACCTATCGCAGGGGTGTGTTTTCCCTGCCCAGAGTAACATTCAGCAGTGATTTTCCATTAGGGTTATTTCGTTGCTGGACGCATCTGGACTTTGCTCAACCGATGACTGTGTTCCCTGCCCTTGAAAAGCACAGTCTCAAACATATCCCCCATCAAACCATCTCGGGTGACGGTGCTACCAGAGCCCAGGGGCTGGAAGATTTTGAAAATCTACGCACGTATCAGGATGGCGATCCTATCCAGCGAATCGCGTGGAAGTCATTAGCCTGCGGCAACCAGCCGATGATTAAATCTTTCAGCGAACCTGCCAGTCAGACTTTACAGCTCTCGGTTAATCCGGCCAGCCGCAACCTTGAGCAAGTTATCAGCAGGACAGCTTATCAGGTGGTGGAACTTAGTCGCATCCAGCGCCCTTTTTCTTTGCAGATTGGTAGTCACAGTTACCCCGCCTCAAGCGGGCGAGAACATCGTGATAAGTGCCTGCGTGCATTGAGTACCATCGGAACATCGGTATGACAGCAATACCTTTCAGTCTTCCTACTCAGGGACATCGAGCCACGCTCATTTTAAGTATTGCCCTGGTCATCCTGACCCTGACGCTGCACCAGCCGCTAAAGGCATGGGTAATACTCATGATGCTGTGCAGCGCCACCATTCGAATTTATATATATCGCGTGGGTCAGACACAGCGCCTGAGCTCTCGTTTGATCAATTTACTGGCTATTCTGGCCTGTATTTCACTGGCATGGTTAAGCCGCCAGCAGGGCTTGCTGGAAATCATGGTTAACTTACTGATAACAGGTTGTGCGTTAAAACTGCTAAGCCTGCGTCAGCGACGGGATTTCCTGCAATTAGCCGCCTGCGCGTTATTTCTGGTGGGTTGTGCACTTATTTTTCATCAGTCAATGGCCATCACTCTGATGCTCAGTATGGTTTTGCTGTTGATTATGCTTAGCTTGCAACAACTTTATGCGCCGCAATTAGCATTTAAAAAACAGTTAAGTGCGATATTAAAAATGGGGCTACAAGCATTGCCTGTCGCTTGCTTATTGTTTGTTGTAATCCCCCGGCTGCCACCATTGTGGGGAATGCCGGCGGGTAAAAGCACGCAAACCGGGCTCAGCGATACCATGACGCCGGGCGATATCGCCAAACTGACCCAATCGTCTGAGCGCGTCTTTACGGCTACCTTCGATTTATCTGTTCCGCCCCCGACGGAGCGTTACTGGCGGGCAATGGTACTGGAGCAGTTTGACGGTAAAACCTGGCAGCTAAGCCCTTACCGAAAGCAACAGCAGATGCTGCAAAGTTATGGCATATCCCGTTTACCCGTAGTATCTCAAAGCACTGGCACAGCCTATCAATTAATGGTGGAACCCTCATCACAGCGGTGGTTGTATTCGCTAAATGTTACCGGGCCAGGGAATGACAGCACTCGGGCCAAAACGCAATTCAACGATGATTTTTCTGTTTCAGCACGTCAACCGGTTATGAGCAAACAAGCATTTGCTTTGGTCAGTGATTTAAAGGCGCCCCGCCCTCTGGCGACTAGTGGGATCGACAGCAAGATAAATTTACAGCTGCCTGCTGCAAACAACAATGAGCGTACGCGGCGCTGGGCGGCACAATTACGAGCCCGTTATTCCAGTGATGATGAGCTTGCCGATGCGATAATGACATATTTTGCTAACCAGGGTTTTTCATACACGCTGACCCCTCCAGCGATGCCAGCAAATCCGGTAGATGCTTTTTTATTCGACAATCAGACCGGCTTTTGCGCCCATTATGCCAGTGCAATGGCCTATGTTCTGCGACTGGTAGGAATTCCCGCTCGAGTGGTCTCGGGCTATCAGGGCGGCGAAAAACTTACCGATAATGTAGTCAGTATCTTTCAGTACGACGCGCATGCATGGGTGGAAGCGGCGGTGGACGGAAAAACCTGGCAACGTTTCGACCCTACCGCGATGGTGGCACTCTCACGTTTGCAGTATGGCTTTCAGCAATCTATGGCGGATCAACACGCTGACTTACCGCTTTTTTCAAGAGCCGGCGCCCATGACTCAGTGCTGTTAAGTAGTATGTTTTCAATGGTAGATACCATCAACTATCAGTGGAGCCGTTGGGTATTAGGCTTTGACAGCGACCAGCAAGATACTCTATTCAAAAATATGCTGGGCAAAAAAACGACCACTACCCTGGCCTTGTTTGGATTGGTGATATTACTGTTTATCACAGGTTTGCTGGCGTTATACTTTGTACCCCGACCGGCGCAAAAACATGCTGATGAGCCTCAGCGCCTGTTTGATAGTCTTGCTCTGCAATTGCAAAAACTGACCGGAATTGAAAGAGCGCATTTATCGGCTCGTCAGTATCTTCGGTCCTTGCAACCCGTGCTGGATAAGGATGCCTTTTTACTCTTCGCAAAGTTTGTCGATACCTTCGAGACTATTCGCTATTTACCGGGTAAAGCAGATCGCAAAAAACGAACCCTGCTACGCAATCAGCATTATGCTTTACGTAAGTACTTAAAATACCGGGGCAAGGGCTTGTCTGTTTCGTCTACTACCAGTGCATAGGGAAAGTAATGTTGTAAACGATAAATCAAAATTGCGCGCGCCCACCGGGGCACAATAATAACAGCGACCTGAAATGGCCCACTGCTTAAAATAACACCGCCAGGCCATTGGGTGACATGTGAAATCATCGTCGCTTTAAGATGCATAGGGTGGCCCCGCCTTAATAAAATGCCGGGTGAACAGGCCACAGTAACAATATTTTTGGTACGTGGCCGTCTGCGAATCATCAGCCAGGGGATTGACATAGTCAGCAAGAATGCGACAAAAATAACTAAGCACCATGTCGCCATTTTACGTGGGCCTATGCAACAAAAATAACCATCAGGCTTTGAGTAAAGCATACAAAGGATATAAAAAAACCCGCCTGTAAGGCGGGTTTTTGCTATTACCTGAAAAGCTTTTACTTCGCGTCTTTGCGGGCTTTTGCTTCTTCGATAACTTTATCTGCAACATTCTGCGGGCATGATGCGTAGTGGCTGAACTCCATTGAGAACTGACCACGACCAGAGGTCATTGTACGCAACTGACCAATATAACCAAACATTTCAGAAAGTGGTACATCAGCCTTAATGCGAACGCCTGTTACGCCTGCTTCCTGGTCTTTAATCATACCGCGACGACGGTTCAAATCACCAATAACATCACCTACGTGATCATCTGGTGTAAACACGTCCACTTTCATGATCGGTTCAAGAATCTGCGGACCAGCTTTAGGCATTGACTGACGATATGCACCTTTCGCAGCAATTTCGAAAGCTACTGCTGATGAGTCAACGGCGTGGAACGCACCATCGAACAGCTCAATCTCTACGTCAAGCACCGGATATCCAGCCAGAGGGCCTTGATCCATCATGCCTTTGAAACCTTTCTCAATGGCAGGGAAAAACTCTTTTGGTACGTTTCCGCCCACAACTGTTGAGGTAAAGGTGTAACCAGAGTTTGTTTCGCCTGGCTTGATACGATAATCAATTTTACCGAACTGACCAGAACCACCAGATTGCTTCTTATGCGTATAGCTATCTTCGATTTCCTGAGTGATAGACTCGCGGTAAGCAACCTGTGGTTGACCTACTTCAAGCTCAACACCATAAGTACGCTTCAGAATATCAACTTTGATATCAAGGTGCAGCTCACCCATTCCCTTAAGAATGGTTTCGCCTGAGTCTTCGTCAGTTTCAACCTGGAAGGAAGGATCTTCAGAAACCAGTTTGCCGATAGCGATGCCCATTTTTTCAGTGGCGCCTTTATCTTTTGGCTTAACTGCAATAGAGATTACCGGCTCAGGGAAAATCATCGGCTCAAGCGTACAAGGGTTGCTGGTAGCACACAGCGTATGACCAGTTTGTACGTTTTTCATACCAACAATAGCAAGAATGTCACCCGCATGAGCGGTGGTCAGTTCTGTGCGGTCATTAGCATGCATTTCAACCATACGGCCAATTCGCTCTGTTTTCCCCGTAGCACTGTTAAGGATGGTATCACCCTTGTTAAGCACACCTGAATAAACACGTACGAAGGTAAGCGCACCAAAGCGGTCGTCCATAATTTTAAACGCCAGGGCACGGAATGGCTCGTCTTTAGAGACAATCGCGTGTTCACCCGTCGCTTCACCGGTATCTTTGTCAGTCAACGGCTGAGGATCAACTTCTGTTGGGTTTGGCAGATATTCAAGAACACCGTCAAGAACCAGCTGCACACCTTTATTTTTAAAAGCAGAACCACAATAAGTCGGGAAGAACTCAAGATCACGTGTGCCTTTACGGATACAACGCTTGATATCATCAATAGATGGCATTTCACCATCCATATAAGCCATCATCAGATCGTCGTCCATTTCTACCGCTGTTTCAATCAGCTCTTCACGGTACTGGGCAACTTTATCTTTCATGTCTTCAGGAACATCACATACTTCAAAGTTCTCTGGCAGACCGGTCTCGTCCCAGATGTATGCTTTTTCTTCAAGTACATCGATAATACCGTTGAATTCATCTTCGATACCGATGGGCAATGTCATGACTACAGGCTTAGCACCCAGTACTTTTTTGATTTGACCGATTACACGATAGAAGTCTGCACCCATACGGTCCAACTTGTTGACGAAGATAACCCGTGCAACGCCCGATTCGTTGGCATAACGCCAGTTGGTTTCTGATTGTGGCTCAACACCACCAGAACCACAGAATACACCGATACCACCGTCCAGGACTTTCAGTGAACGATAAACTTCAACAGTAAAGTCAACGTGTCCAGGCGTATCAATGATGTTCAGACGGTGGTCTTTCCAGAAACAGGTGGTCGCAGCTGACTGGATTGTGATACCACGCTCCGCTTCCTGATCCATAAAGTCAGTTGTTGACTCACCATCGTGCACTTCACCGGTTTTATGAATTTTACCGGTAAGTTTCAAAATACGTTCAGTTGTGGTGGTTTTACCCGCGTCTACGTGCGCGAAAATACCAATATTTCTGTATAGAGATAAGTCTGCCATTAGTTCACTTTCGTTGGTTCAGAGTAAAAAAACGGCGGGATTATAAAGGATTTCAATACCAGATTGACAGCCCTTTCCGCAAAAAGTATAAAACTTATCCAGCGGTTCCACGCCACCATTTAAATTATTACTTATTATTCAATAAATTATCGCGATTAGCGCAAATTAAACTTTGCGCACTACAGTCACCGTTATTTCATCGCGATTATGATATAGATGCTTAAAACATGTGACAAACTCATGATCAAGTTTGTCTAACCGTTCCTGCAACAAAGCGATTGCCTCGCTGACTGTTTCAAAACGTTTTTTCATAGGTAACTTCAAATTAAAGATGGCATGTTCAGCCAGGCGATGCACCAGCCAGTCACCCATGAGCTTTGCCACTCGGTTAGGTTGCTCTATCATATCACAAACAAGTAGTTCTACACGGCCCATTTGAGGCTGATAAGTAAATCCATCAGCGGCGAAGTGTTCCACCTGGCCTGAGGCCATCAAAGAGGCGTCAATCTCGCCGTTATCAATCGCTTCTACATACATGCCCCGCCTGACCAGCTGGTAAGTCCAGCCACCGGGACAAGCGCCCAAATCGACAGCTCTGCTGCCGGCACGCAGCACCTCGTCTCGCTCCTGTTCGGTCAGCATGGTAAGAATTGCCTCTTCCAGTTTCAGGGTAGATCGGCTGGGGGCACCGGTGGGAAACTTCAGTCTGTAAATACCGTTAGCGTGATTGCTGCGACAGCCAGGATAAGAATATCCAACCTGACAGGTATCAAAATCAGTGAAAAAAACATGGATAGCGCGACCGTGCGGTTGTTCTTTGTAGGTAAGACAATGATTCTTTCGCAGAGACTGACGTAACACCACGGCAAACTTGCGGCACAGCTTCGCCAGTGCTTTGCCATCATCGGTGTCAGCATGGTCGACGTATAAAATACCATTTTTCATCGCCGGGTTATCATTTGCTTTTATCGCGGCCAGAACGGGCCCCAGCCGGTCCGCTTTATCGAGTTGCTCAAGATGATCCGTCACGACAAACATCTGCCGGGCAAAAATGGTATCGCTTACCGCCAGCTTTTTACCCAACGTATCAGCATCAGCAGCGTTATAACAAATATACTTAACATAGCCCTGGCCGGGCAGAAACCTGGGATAACCCATACAATTTAACGCTATTGCTTTTTCCGTCAGCTCTTTTGCTAAGTCGGTCTCATAGCCAGAACGACAATAGGCCAGCAGGCTAGACATTGCGTGCTCCTTTTATTGTCGCCACAATCACTAAAAGCCAGCCCACTATCATAATCCCGCCACCAACGGGCGTCACCGGCCCCAGCCAGCTTAGCCCTGCCAGCGTCAGTAGATAAATACTGCCACTAAACAGCACTATCCCTGACAAAAAGCAGACTGAGGCAAGCCGTGCCAGCCGTGCATGCAACTGGGGCAACGCGATAACCAGCAAAACAGCCAGGCTGTGGTACATCTGGTACTGAACTGCTGTTTTGAACGATTCTAACGCGCGTTCTCCTAGCACCCCATCAAGACCGTGGGCAGCCAGCGCGCCAAAAATTACCGCCATCAGGGCACTGATCGCGCCAAGTATTATCATTAGTCTCACATTGGTCTCCTACACCTGGTCGTGCATAAATGTGGCAGCGATTTGGGCTGTCTGCTGCATATTGTCATCCAGGGTTTTACCGCTGCGCCGCCGGGGTTGTAAACTATGATCGCCATCGGGAAGAAAAGACACGCTAACGGTGTCAGGCAAATGATAGCTATCTATCTCTGCGCGGGTGCCAAATGTGTCACGCTCCCCCTGGCAAATGCAAACAGGTTTGGATAATTGTGCAAAGTGTTCGGTCCTAAGCTTATCGGGTCTGGCCGGCGGGTGAAAGGGATAACCCAATACCACCGCGCCCAATGCATGTGATTGTGACAGGATATGGGTGGCCACTCGCCCTCCCATAGACTTGCCACCCACAAATAACGGTAACGACACTTCGCTATCAGCAATCTGATTCAGCACGGCGAGAAAATGGGTTTCCAGTGTGGGCATTCTATCCGGCGGACGGCGTTTTCCTGTGGCTTGCATTGTCTGCATATAAGGAAAGTTAAATCGCCAGACTTCGATATTACGAGCCGCCAGATAATCTGCCATTTGTGTCATAAACGCTGTCTGATAACCCGCACCGGCGCCATGAGCCAGCACAAGACGACAAAACGGGGCTTCGGTGCGGCTAACCTGATAATCAAACATTATCCTGCTCCTCTTCAACCTGGGCCAGAATCCATTCACGAAAAGCGGCTATTTTGCCTAAATCTGCCTGTGCTTCGTCACAGACAACGTAAAACGCATCGCGACTCTCAACGCGTTCAGAAAACGGCATAATCAACCGACCGGCGTCTAACTCTGGCCGTGCCAGAATTGTATTGGCCAATGCTATACCCTGCCCCAGCGCAGCGGCCTGCAGAACCAGCATAGAGTGGCTGAAAACCGGCCCCTGATTAACGTTAACCCCGGGCACGCCCACTTGACGAAGCCAGTTTTTCCAGGCTTCCCGGCTTAAATCATGCAACAGAACATGATGTTTTAAATCCGCCAGGCTGGAAAGCGGTTTCGGGCCGCTGAAAAGACTTGGTGCACACAGCGGTGTCAGAAATTCATTGTGCAGCTTATCTGCCTTTACGCCCGACCAGCGTCCCTTACCATAATAGATTGCTACATCTACATCGTCGTCTAAAAAGCCTTCATCAAAATCCACTGCTTTGATGCGTACATCAATATCGGGATGGTCAAGGCTGAATTTACTGATCCTGGGTACCAGCCATTGTGAGGCAAAACTCGGCGGCATAGCTACGGTAATAGCGCCTTTACTGCCCTTGGCAAGCAGCTTGTCGGTGGCTTCCTGCAAACTTTTAAATATATCTTTTAATTCCAGAAAGTAGGCCTGCCCCTCTTCCGTCAGCAGTAAGGTTCGATTGCGCCGGATAAACAGCTTCATGGATAAGTATTCTTCAAGCGCTTTAATCTGATGACTGACAGCTGCCTGAGTGACGAACAGTTCATCAGCCGCTTTGGTAAAACTTAAATGTCGGGCTGCAGCCTCAAAGGCTTTAAGCGCATTTAGCGGAGGTAAACGACGTTGCATGAATCAGGCCTCACCGTATGAAGAATAAATGACAAAAGCATTAGATTTTTTAATGGAACACCCATACTTTTATTCGTTTTAAAAATAAGCAGAAAGTGACTACTATTTACACGAAATAAAAAAGACTCTTTGTTAACAGCAAGTTACAAGATAACTTTGTTAACAGTTTTAACAACTGTGATATAAATCTTATATAAATTCTATTAGGTGTAAAATGAAAAAGCTACTTCTATCATCTGTTTCGGTATTGGCCTTTGTCAGCGCGGCGACTGCACAGGCAGATAACCTTGAAAATACCCAATATGCAGAAAAAAACGGCGTTACCGTCAATCTCGATAATGACGTCGTTAAGGCTAATCTTGATATTAAAGACGTTATTGCCAGACAGGTTAAAGTGACCCTTGACCAGGGTAAAGCCAAATATCTAACTGACATACAGTTGGCCTATCAGCCAGCAAAGGTGGCAACTAAGCCGCAAACCAGCGCCGGCGAATAACGTTTTTCTACACCTGATATGATACAGGCAAGCGCCGCTTGCCTGTATGATCAGACGGTTTAAGTAACACTCAGTTTATTTATCAGATGTATCCAGAGGGGCAAACCCTTTAATCAACGCATCCAGCGCCTTCATTTGCTTCAGATAGGGCTCAAGTTTGGCTAATGGTAGCGCACAAGGGCCATCACATTTGGCGTTATCCGGTTCAGGGTGGGCCTCAATGAATAATCCGGCTAATCCCAGAGCCATCCCACTTCTGGCTAATTGAGCGGCCTGCGCACGGCGACCATCAGCGGAAGATTCACGACCTCCAGGCATTTGCAGTGCGTGAGTGGCATCAAAAATCACCGGCCCATAGTCTTTCATGGCATCCATGCCAAGCATATCTACCACCAGGTTGTTGTAACCAAAACAGCTCCCGCGTTCACATAAGATAACTTTGTCATTACCCGCTTCGCCCAGCTTTGTAATAATGTGGCGCATTTCATGGGGCGCAAGAAATTGGGGCTTTTTAACGTTGATAACAGCACCGGTTTCGGCCATCGCTACCACCAGATCAGTCTGGCGGGCTAAAAAGGCAGGCAGCTGAATAACATCAACCACATCAGCCACTGGCTGTGCCTGATGAGGTTCGTGAACATCGGTAATTAACGGCACATCGAATGTGGATTTGATTTCTTCAAAGATTTTCAGTCCTTCATCCAGTCCAGGTCCGCGAAATGAATGTACCGAGGATCGGTTGGCCTTATCAAACGAAGCTTTAAAAACATAAGGAATGCCCAGCCGGGATGTAACTTCCTTATAGTGCTCAGCGATACGCAGCGCCATATCACGTGATTCAAGCACATTCATGCCGCCAAACAACACAAATGGTAAATCATTGGCAACTTGGGTATTACCCACGTGAATGACCCGGTTAGAAACTGACATATAGAAAACCCTTAATTAAAAAATGATTGCTTGTTTAGTAAATGCGACGCGGGCGATAAGCACTATCCAGGTCAGTGCGCCAATGAAGCCTATCCAGCGCAGCGGTGCTGAGCGCCCCCACTTCAGTGCAAACATACCCATTAAAATGTAGATCACCAGGCCAACTACTTTGAAGGTAAGCCAGTCGTTGACAAATGGCCACTGCGACAAGATGGCACACAGCCACAGCGCACTGGCCAGTAGTACCGTATCAATAACATGAGGAAGAATTTTTGCCCATTTCTGCTCCAGCACCCTGGGGCTGGCCTGAAGTAAAATAAAGCGTAATATAAACAGCAGTATACTGAGCGCCACGGCGGTTAAATGGAGGTGTTTAGCCATCATGTACATAGATTTTCCTTCTTAGTGTGGGAACATGACTCGTCAAAAATAGTTTACTATCGCAACTCAGCGCCGATAGCGCAATGCACGGGTAGCCTTAATTACCGCCGGCCTAAAGTGACTCTTGGATGTCCAGCCAAATCGCAGATGGTAGCTATATCTTCATACTTGTTGTTTCGCATTAACGCCTGAATCGCTTCACCCTGATCAAAACCATGCTCCAGTAACAACCACCCTTCGGCATTTAAAAAACCACGGGCCTGGCAAATAATCTTGCGAATATCATCCAGCCCATCATGTCCGGAAGTAAGTGCACTGGCGGGTTCAAACCTTACATCACCCTGACTTAAATAAGGGCTCCGCGTTTCTACATATGGTGGATTGCTCACAATCACAGAAAACTGCTCGCCCTGGACGGCGTCAAACCAATTGCTTTGCAGAAACGTTGCGTTACTAATTGCATTACGCCGGGCGTTGTCTTTAGCCAGTGCGACAGCATCAGCGACGATGTCCACGCCGGTTACCTGCGCACTCGCGCATTCTGACGCTATCGCCAGTGCAACGGAACCAGTGCCAGTGCCCAAATCCAGCACATTGGCGTCAACGGCGGGTAAACACATTAAAGCCTGCTCGACAAGTATTTCAGTATCAGGGCGAGGAATAAGCGTAGTGGGCGACACTTTAAGGGTCAATGACCAGAAGTCTCGATAGCCAGTTATATGTGCTACCGGACGGCCTTCGGCACGTTGAGCAATCAGTTGTCTGAAGCGTTCAAACTGTGCTTCAGACAACATCTTATCAGGCCATGTCAGCAACCAGGCCTGAGTCGTATCAAGCATAAACGCAAGCAGTACTCTGGCATCGAGTGCTGCGCTGTCACTGCTGGCAAGCTGGCTTTTTGCCCACGCCAACGCTTGCTGGATTTGCATTATTCGTCCGCAAGTGAGGCAAGAAGATCAGCATGATGTTCTTGTCGAATAGGCTCCAGTAGCGCGTTCAAATCTCCCTGAACCACATCTTCAAGACGATACAGGGTCAGATTGATACGGTGATCGGTGACCCTGCCCTGAGGGAAGTTATAGGTGCGAATACGCTCTGAACGATCACCACTACCCACCAGGTTGCGGCGGGTCGTTGCTTCTTCTGCCGCCCGTTTTTCTTCTTCAATCTGATTCAGACGAGCCTGCAACACTGACATCGCCTTAGCCCGGTTTTTATGCTGGGAGCGTTCATCCTGACACTCTACTACCAGGCCACTGGGAATATGGGTAATACGGATGGCCGAGTCAGTTTTATTAACATGCTGACCACCCGCGCCTGAAGCCCGGAAGGTGTCAACTTTCAGGTCTGCAGGATTGATGTCGATTGCCTCAGATTCCGGCACCTCAGGCAGCACAGCAACGGTGCAGGCAGAAGTATGAATACGGCCCTGACTTTCTGTTTCCGGGACGCGCTGCACCCGGTGGCCTCCTGACTCAAACTTCAGCGTACCGTAGGCTCCATCTCCGGACACATTGGCAATGACTTCTTTAAAGCCGCCATGCTCGCCTTCACTGGCACTGACCAGTTCTACCCGCCACCCCTGATGTTCAGCGAAACGGCTGTACATACGGAACAAGTCTCCGGCAAAAATCGCCGCTTCATCACCACCGGCGCCAGCGCGTATTTCCAGGAAGCAACTGTGATCATCATTGGGATCTCTGGGCAGCAGCAGAATTTGCAATTCTTCTTCCAGCGCGGCCAGCTCCGCCTTCGCAGACTTAATCTCTTCCTGCGCCATTTCGCGCATCTCTGCATCATCTTCTTCGAGCATTTCATTGGCAGAGGCCAGGTTCTGTTCAGCCTGACGATAAGCATTAAAGCCTTTTACTACGTCCTCTAACTGACTGTATTCCTTGGATAGCGCGCGAAACTTATCCTGATTACCGATGACGTCGGGATCGCCCAGTAACGCCTGTACCTCGTCAAAGCGCTCAACCAGGTTTTCCAGCTTATTGACAACCGACTCTTTCATTAATGTTTTACCTTATTCTTGACGCTGGTTAGACTGGTCATCCAATTCTAGCGAATCACTCAGCCACTGTTTCAGCGATGTATCACTGGTTGACGCGGCATCCCGCAAAACCCGGGTAGGCCCGTGCATCAGTGAATTGGTTAATTTATAAGCCATCTCTTTGACAACATCTTCGGGCTGTTTGCCGTCCTGTAGCTGTGCCAGTGCTTTGGCCACCAGCTCATCGCGTTGCGCGGTGCCGCGTTCACGGAATTGTCTGACCAAATCAATGGACCGCTGACTTTGCTGCCAGGATAAATAGGTTTCTACCTGTGCAGCGATAATTTGTTCTGCTTCCTGGGCGGCTTCTTCCCGCGAGGCCAGATTCTGCTCTACGATATGCTGTAAATCATCCACTGTATAGAGATATGCATCGCCCAGTTCATTGACTTCCGACTCAATGTCCCTGGGTACCGCAAGATCGACTAAAAACATGGGAATATTACGCCGTTGCCTGAGCGCTCTTTCCACCATACCCTTACCGATAAGGGGCAACTGGCTGGCGGTGGAGCTGATTACAATATCAAAGTTATGGAGCTGCTCTGGCACCTGAGCCAGGGTAAGTACATCGGCATCCAGCTTGGCAGATAAATTCTGCGCCCGGGCCACCGTACGATTTGCCACACTTAAATGCCCGACTCCCTGCTCTTTAAGATGCTGAGCTACCAGTTCGATGGTTTCGCCAGCGCCCACTAACAGCACTGAACGCTTGGGTAACGCCGAAAATATATGCTTTGCCAGTTGTACTGCGGCAAATGCGACTGATACTGCATTGGCGCCAATATCGGTTTCGGTGCGAACTTTTTTAGCCACAGAAAAAGTATGCTGAAAGAGCCGCTCAAATTCTGCACTGACGGTACCACTGTGACGGGCATCGTTGAAAGCCTGCTTCACCTGACCTAGAATCTGCGGCTCGCCCAGAATGAGAGAGTCCAGCCCGGCAGCTACCCGCATAATATGACGAATTGTTTCACCTTTGGAATATTGATAACTATGTTCGTTGATCAGCGTTTCATCTACCCGGTGAAAATCAGCCAGCCACTTTAGCACCGGCCGACATGTCGGCCAGGCACCATTAACGTAAATTTCTGTCCTGTTGCACGTCGAAACAATGACAGCTTCACTAACCCCGTCTTGCTTTTTTAATGAGGAAAGGGCCGAAACCAGGGAGTCTGGTGTAAAGGCAACTTTCTCACGTAAAGCAACAGGTGCCGTTTTGTGATTGATTCCGAGGGCAAGTAAGGTCATTTATATTCATCTGGCGACTTCGGAGCGGCATTGTACGAAAAAGGCAAAATTATTGAAAGTGTTGCTGTAATTGTGTTCCTATATATAGATCAATCAGGCCAATCGATTTTTTCTTATGCTGCTACGTTTTTGTTGTGTTTTGTCCTGCCTTTTTATTATGGCAGCCTGTACCACCCTGCCTGATGGCCCGGAAAAATCGGTCGATCTGCCTGCGCAGCTTGCCGCCCTGGAGGAAATCAACACCTGGAAAGCGTCGGGTAAAATGGCTATCCGGCAAAACCAGGAAGCGATGAGCGCCAACCTGAACTGGCGTTATGACCAGCCTGACTTTCAGTTTCGTTTAACGAATTTACTTGGGATTACGCTGGTTGATTTAAAATATACTGCCGGTCATGCTGTGTTAAAAGCCGATGACAAGGTGTTTGAAAACACTGACCCGAAACAGGTTATAGAGGCCGTAACGGGCTGGCAGTTGCCGGTCGAACGCTTACTTGACTGGATTAAGGGATTGCCCGGCCCAACCGATCAGTATCAGTTAAATGAAAAGCAACTACTCCAGTCACTGTCACCGGGAAAGTGTGAAGGCTGCGGTGCCTGGACAGTCAGTTATGCTAATTATGGACAGGTTGGTGATGTATGGCTCCCCCACGCCCTCACACTGACCAATACGCAACAAGCGAATACATTTATAAAAATCCGCATTGATAAATGGACCCTTTAGTCATGTCATTGTCCTGGTGGCCAAGCCCGGCCAAACTCAATCTTTTTTTACACATTACCGGCCGTTACGAAAACGGCTATCATCGCTTGCAGACGCTCTTTCAGATACTGGATGTTGGGGACCGCCTGGCCTTTGATATTTCTGATAACAAAAAGATCGCGCTGGCCAGTTCTCTTGCGGGGGTGGCCGATGAAGACAACCTGATATTAAAAGCGGCCCGCTTGCTTGCGCAGCATTGCAATATAAAGCAAGGTGTTACCATTCACCTGGATAAACAGTTGCCAATGGGCGGTGGAATTGGTGGCGGCTCCTCTAATGCAGCAACCACGTTGGTCGCCCTAAATCATTTATGGAATTGTCAGTTAAGTGACGCCGAGTTGGCCGCAATCGGTTTAGCGCTCGGTGCGGATGTGCCTGTATTTATTCACGGGCAAACCGCTTTTGCCGAAGGCGTAGGCGAAAAGTTTGCGCCCGTATCGCTACCAGAAAATTGGTATCTCGTTGTAAACCCCGGTGTCCAGGTGAGTACTCCAGAGATTTTTTCGCAGCCGGATTTACCCCGCTCTACTGCCCCTATTGCATGGGATAGCTATCATTTTGAGACCACCGGTAATGATTGCCAGCAAATTGTCTGTAAACGGCATCCCGAAGTTGCAAAATTATTACAGTGGTTGATACACTACGCACCGTCGCGGATGACGGGCACAGGGGCGTGCGTATTCGCCACTTTTAGTAACCAGCAGGAAGCCCGGGATGTACTGGCAAAATTGCCCGCTGACTGGACTGGCTTTGTAGCTAAAGGTGTGGCTGAGTCGCCTTTGCAAGTAAAACGACAAGAAGTGAACGCCGCTCCGGACAAAAATTAAATACCATTGGGGTATAGCCAAGTTGGTAAGGCAGCGGGTTTTGATCTCGCCATCCGTAGGTTCGAGTCCTGCTACCCCAGCCACCTCTATTTTGAATGCACTGAGGAAACACTTGTGCCAGATATGAAGCTCTTTGCAGGTAACGCCGTACCAGCACTTGCCCAGAAAGTTGCCGATCGTCTCTATACCAAGCTTGGAAACGCCAGCGTTGGCCGCTTCAGTGACGGTGAAATTAGCGTAGAAATTCATGAAAACGTCCGTGGTTCGGACGTTTTTATTATCCAGTCTACGTGCGCGCCTACTAACGACAACCTGATGGAACTTATTGTGATGATCGATGCTTTGCGTCGGGCATCAGCCGGTCGCATCACGGCGGTCATGCCTTATTTTGGTTATGCCCGTCAGGATCGTCGTGTGCGTTCCGCCCGGGTGCCTATTACGGCAAAAGTAGTTGCTGATTTCCTGTCCAATGTTGGTGTCGATCGGGTTCTTACCATTGACTTACACGCAGAACAGATTCAGGGTTTCTTTGATGTTCCTGTGGATAATGCTTTTGGGACCCCGATTCTGCTGGCCGATATGATGCGCCGTAACCTTGCTGATCCGGTGGTGGTGTCACCAGATATTGGCGGCGTTGTGCGGGCCCGTGCAACGGCCAAATTGATGAATGACACTGACCTGGCTATCATTGATAAGCGCCGTCCAAAATCCAATGTAGCACAGGTAATGAATATTATCGGCGATGTTAAAAATCGCGACTGTATTATTGTGGATGACATGATCGATACTGGCGGTACGCTGGCTAAAGCGGCAGAAGCATTGAAAAGTCACGGTGCGCGAAAAGTATTCGCTTACGCAACCCACGCAATTTTTTCAGGTAATGCGCCCAAAAATCTGCAGGATTCTGTCATCGATGAAATTATCGTTACCGATAGTATTCCCCTGAACGAACAAATGAAGAAAATTGACAAAGTTAAGCAATTAACATTGTCGGAGATGCTGGCCGAAACTATTCGCCGTATCAGCAACGAAGAATCTATTTCCGCCATGTTCGAATACTGAGTTTTTTACTTTTCTGATTACCAGAAAGACGAAGTGTCTGCAGACCCTTCGTCTTTTTTGTGCGCGCTGATTTGCCTGGCCAGCGCTGAACCGGTTATGCTGTTCACTGTCTATTCAGATAAACCCGCGTATTATTTCTCTGAATATATTTTTCCTTAACAAGGAATGCTTTATGAAAGCAAGTTTATTTGTAATGCCCTTTATGCTGTTATCTGTTGGCGCCTGTAGCCAACAGTATTCGCAGGCTGAAACCAAAACGCAAGAGCAAACCATGCAAACTAATTCTGAAGAGATTACCGGCACCCTTTTATATAAAGACCTGGAAGGCGGTTTTTATGGTTTCGACGGGGATAATGGTAATAAATATACGCTGCGTAATCTGGCGCCTGAGTATAAAAAAAATGGTATTAAGCTGCATGTCAGAGGCAGAATCAGAGAAGACATCATGACGTTTACCCAGTACGGCAGCGTCTTTGAAGTGGAAGATGTCAAAGTTTTAGATGAAAGCGGTGTTAAAGCGAAGAATAACGAATATTAACCCAATGGTATTTGTCAGTGTGAAACATCAGTGGTAGAATTCGCCGCCCTTAATTTTTGGGGCGCTATTTGGTCTAACGGCTATATTGCCTGATGGCCCCATCTAGCACGGGATGGGCTTTTGGTCGCGGAAGCCCATTTACAGTTCACATTTAATTTTTGGAGACAGTCAATGTCTGACAGTATTTTTACTTTGGATGCCAGTATCCGTACTGATAAAGGGAAAGGTGCGAGCCGCCGCCTGCGTCGTGCAGATCTGCTACCTGGAATTCTGTATGGTGGTGGCGAAGAGCCAGTTTCACTAACGCTTTTTCACAATAAAGTTAACAACTCTGCTGATTATGAAGCTTTCTACTCTCATGTTCTGACATTGAACATTGACGGAAAGAAAGTAGAAGCGTTGGTTAAAGACATGCAACGTCACCCTTACAAGCCTAAAATCACACACATCGATTTTCAGCGTGTTGTAGCGGGCGAAGATGTTCACACTAACGTGCCTTTGCATTTCATTAACGCAGAAGCAAACGAAGCAGTGAAAGCTGGTGGTATCGCTGAGCATCACCTGAACGAAATTGAAATCACTTGTCTGCCCAAGCATCTGCCAGAATATATCGAAGTTGATATTGCTGGTCTTGAAATGGACAGCACACTGCACTTGTCTGATATCGTTTTGCCTGAAGGCGTAAGCTCTGTTGAGCTGGCCAAGGAAGATCCTGATCACGACCTGACAGTAGTGACCATCAAACCTGCTCCTAAGACACCAGTCATTGACGCTGAAGAAGCTGAACGTGAAGGTGACAATGAAGAAAGTGAAGGCGAAGAAGGCAAAGAGGAGTAATCTTCTTGGCTGACATTCGCCTGATCGTGGGCCTGGGTAATCCAGGCCCCGAATATGAACAAACCCGCCATAACGCTGGCGCCTGGTTCCTTAATGAACTAGCTGCTCGGCACTCTACTTCTTTGACACCTGAGGCCAAGTTTTTCGGTAAGACAGCACGAATCTCTGTCGCTGGACAGGATGTTCGTTTGCTCTACCCCACCACCTTTATGAATAAAAGTGGTCAGTCTGTTGGCGCGCTGGCAAATTTTTATCGAATAGAACCAGAGCAAATTCTGGTAGCATTCGATGAGCTGGATTTACCGCCGGGTGTGGCAAAGTTTAAACATGGTGGTAGTTCTAGCCAGAATGGCGTTAGAGACATCGTAACGCGCCTGGCCAACAATAAAAATTTTTTGCGCTTACGAATTGGTATCGGTCACCCTGGTCATAAGTCACGGGTTACCGGTCACGTATTAGGTAAGCCTGCAACCGATGAAAAAGCGGCAATGGACGCAGTCATCGATGAAGCTGTTCGCTGCACTGATGTGCTGCTTGAAGAAGATTTAAAAACCGCACAAAATCGGCTGCACGCTTTTAAAGCCGAACTCACCAAATAATTAACCGACACAAGAGGCTAGCATGGGTTTCAAATGTGGTATCGTCGGCCTGCCGAATGTAGGTAAATCGACGCTATTCAACGCACTGACCAAAGCAGGTATTGAAGCTGCCAATTTTCCATTTTGTACCATTGAGCCCAATACCGGCGTAGTTCCCGTACCGGATCTGCGCCTGAATAAGCTGGCTGATATTGTTAATCCGCAACGTGTTATTCCAACTACCATGGAATTTGTGGATATTGCCGGTCTGGTTGAAGGCGCGTCAAAGGGTGAAGGACTTGGCAACAAATTCCTGGCCAATATCCGTGAGACAGATGCTATCGGCCACGTTGTACGCTGTTTTGATGATGACAACATTGTTCATGTGGCTGGCAAGGTGAGCCCTCTGGACGATATTGATATTATCAATACAGAACTGGCTCTGGCCGATCTTGAAACGACCGAAAAAGCCTTGTTACGGGTGGCGAAACGGGCAAAAGGTGGTGATTCAGAGGCCAAGTATGAACTTAAAGTACTGGAAAAAATAAAGCCACACCTGGATGAAGGCAAACTGCTTCGTTCCCTCGACCTGGCAAAAGAAGAGCTGGCGGCGATTGGGTATATGAATATGCTAACCCTGAAGCCGACTATGTACATTGCTAATGTTAATGACGATGGATTTGAGAATAATCCGTACCTGGATAAGGTCCGCGAAGTCGCCGAGGGTGAAAACGCTGTGGTAGTTGCAGTCTGTGCCGCCATCGAGTCAGAGATTGCAGAGCTGGACGACGATGAGCGCGATGAATTTATGCAGGATATGGGGCTTGAAGAGCCGGGCCTGAATCGCGTTATTCGTGCAGGATATAACCTGCTTAATCTGCAAACTTATTTTACCGCTGGCGAAAAAGAAGTCAGAGCCTGGACCTATCCTGAAGGCTCAACAGCCCCCCAGGCTGCTGGCAGAATTCATACTGACTTTGAAAAAGGCTTTATTCGCGCAGAAGTTGTGTCCTATGACCACTTCATCGAATATACCGGCGAACAAGGCGCTAAGGATGCCGGTAAATGGCGTCTGGAAGGCAAAGAGTATGTCGTTAAAGATGGTGATGTGATTCACTTTCGCTTTAATGTTTAAGCCCTGTTTTCTTAAAAAACCGCTGACCAGTCAGCGGTTTTTTTAGCTCAGTCACCTGTCCGATTTTCACTCGACAATATTTTCAATGACCCTTTTTACAGTCAGCGTCTTTGCTTAACATCAAAAACAGCCCCAGCGCAGCGCATATCGCGCCCAAAGGCACCACCACCCCGTAGCCCTGCTTCGTCAAGGCTGGCAGTAACCAAACATATAGCAGACAGGCTATGCTAAATAAGATACGCATTGATGTTGTCCTTTAGCGCTTGAAGCCACGAAGCCGGTTTTGCTTTCAGGTTGCATTTTTTGCCGCCAGAGCCACGCCATAAAGTGCACTGCCTGCTGCAATTCCATATCCTACTCCTTTACCAAAAGCCACCAGTGCCGGAACAAAAAAGATTCCACCAACGGCTATTTCACATTCACTTACTGTTAATTCACGCATTTATATCTCTCCTATTCGAACGCACCAGCACCATAACCCAGCGCCAGCATTGTCAGGTTTAATCCCACGTCTATACCAATAATCAGGGGGATAATTCCGCCGTTTACATCCTGTAATTCCGTAGCGGTTAATGTTTGCATTGAACTCTCCTTAGTTGTTGTAGTGTTGTGCTACAGAACCACTTTAGTAAATAATTATTGATAAGATAACTGTACCCAGGAAGGTTAATTCAAATACACGACTTTCATTGCAATACACTGGCTGATTGCATAAGCCATTGGGTCAAATATAGACAAGGTTAAGCCGGTATTAGATGCTAATATTAATTTCAGTTTTTTATATCAATTAAGCCATGAACAGCAATCTATGAAAAATTTGCTACGCCTGTTTACCAGCCTGTTATGTCTGTGTTCTTTAATGAGTAGCGCAAGCCAGCGTGAAGATGAAGGTTTCTGGTAGACCGTTCCGCAATCAGATTTAGTTTACCTGCGCACGCACCACGGCCAGGTCATCCTTGCATTAACAGACGTAATCGCACCTAACCATGCACAACGATTTCGGGAGCTGGTGAGTCAGGGCTTTTACAACAATCGTTATTTTTATCGTGTCATTGAAGGCTTTGTCGCCCAGGCCGGGTCAAACGGCACACATAAGCAAAACGGTAACACCGCATCACTGGCTGCAGAGTTTACTGGTAAGGCTGTGGAAGGATTTTATGAAGTCGAACGCCCGGCACCTTTTGCTCCTGTGAGCGGCTTTATTAACGGCTTTCCTGCTGCTACGACGCCTGACAGGACACACTACTGGCTGACCCATTGTCCAGGCATGGTGGGAATGGCCAGAGACAATAAAGCGAACACGGCCGCCACAGAGTTTTATATCGTATTGGGGCAGGCACCCCGTCATCTTGACCGAAACATGGCGTTGTTTGGACGCGTCGTCTCGGGCATGTCTGCATTACAACGTCTGCCTCGTGGTGAACAAAGCAATTACGGCGTAATTAAGGACTTTTCTCAAGCCAGTCAATTAATTGATGTGCGCCTGGGCAGTGCGCTTTCTGTTTCAGAACAAAAGAAAGTGCGGATTCAGCTACCCGGACACAGCGATTATCAGAAAAAGGTTTCTCAGGCACGTCAACTTAATAATCCGTTTTTTGTGGACACCACACTTGCGCCTCGTCCGTTGGATATTTGTTACTATCAAACCGCGATTGAGGTCAGATAAAACTGTGGAAATATCATGCAGTAACAGCAATTACTTAAAAAATCTCTGGCTTAAATCCCTTGTTTTACACTATTGCAGTATATATTCTGGCCACTTGGTAAAAGATAATAAAAAAGGGGTTGACTGCCCCCCTTCATATTCGCATAATACGCGCCACTTCCTGAGAGGGAAGAGAAATAGTGAGGCTACGTAGCTCAGTTGGTTAGAGCACATCACTCATAATGATGGGGTCGCAAGTTCGAATCTCGCCGTAGCCACCAATTTCTTTACTATCTCAGTGATGTCCAGCTAAGCGGGAGTGGTGGAATTGGTAGACACGCTGGATTTAGGTTCCAGTGCTTCACGGCGTGAGAGTTCAAGTCTCTCCTTCCGCACCATAGTTGGGGTATAGCCAAGTTGGTAAGGCAACGGGTTTTGATCCCGTCATCCGTAGGTTCGAGTCCTGCTACCCCAGCCATTTTACCAAAATAGTTGCGAATGTGATTCGTGATTATATTGGGGTATAGCCAAGTTGGTAAGGCAACGGGTTTTGATCCCGTCATCCGTAGGTTCGAGTCCTGCTACCCCAGCCATATTAAAAAGACCGGTCATCAGACCGGTTTTTTTATCCTGGTTTTAGGCTACGTAGCTCAGTTGGTTAGAGCACATCACTCATAATGATGGGGTCGCAAGTTCAAATCTCGCCGTAGCCACCATGTTTTATAAGAAAAATGCTATCGCGGGAGTGGTGGAATTGGTAGACACGCTGGATTTAGGTTCCAGTGCTTCACGGCGTGAGAGTTCAAGTCTCTCCTTCCGCACCATAATTGGGGTATAGCCAAGTTGGTAAGGCAACGGGTTTTGATCCCGTCATCCGTAGGTTCGAGTCCTGCTACCCCAGCCATATTAGGAAAACCGGCCTCTGGCCGGTTTTTTTGTTTCCCGGCTCATCATTTTCCAGACATTTTTTTTATTATATATTCGATCAATAGCAGCAGAATAACGCCCCGGTTACTTTCGCATCTGGGTGTGCATGGTAATATGCGGACCAACAATAAAAAGTACTCCTCAAGGAAACGCTGTGATAGACACGATTGTTGCTGCCGTGAACAACGTCTTATGGGGCGAAGGATTTGCCGTAAATGCAGATCTGCCGGGTCTTGGTCCCACCGAGCTTGCAACCGGCCCTCTGCTGATTTATATGCTCGTATTTTGCGGCATCTGGTTCACTGTTAAGCTGGGCGGTGTCCAGTTTAAGCACTTCTTTTACATGTTCTCTGTCATGAAAGGCAGCACCCGCTCGACCAAAGAAGGAATAAGCTCATTTCAGGCGCTTTGTACGAGTCTTTCTGCCCGGGTAGGTACAGGCAACCTTGCGGGTGTTGCAGTGGCAATCTCCTTAGGCGGCGCAGGCGCTATTTTCTGGATGTGGATGATAGCGCTTATAGGCATGGCCACCGGATTTGCAGAAAGTGTGCTGGGCCAGTTATATAAAGTCAGAGATGACAATGGCGAATTTCGTGGCGGGCCTGCCTATTATATCAAGCAGGGGCTTGGCAAAACCTGGCTGGCTGTGGCGTTTTCGCTTTGTTTATTTTTTGGCTACGGCTTCGTGTTCAGCGCTGTCCAGGCTAACACTATCACCGATGCATTAGAAAACGCCTATGCCATACCCACTCTGTATTCGGGGCTGGCCATTATTGTGATGGCAGCGCTTATCGTGGTGGGTGGATTACGGGGAATAGCGCGTTTTGCTGAGTTAGCGGTACCTTTTATGGGCGTAGGTTATATTCTGGTGGCGCTGGTAGTCACAGCACTTAACATCACCGAAGTGCCCGCAATGTTAGCCCATATAGTCAGCGCAGCATTCGGGTTAGAAGAAGCCGGCGCCGGCGCCTTGGGTGCAGCCATTAAAAATGGTATCCAGCGGGGATTATACTCCAACGAAGCAGGCTCAGGTAGTGTGCCTCATGCGGCGGCCGGTGCGGCGCCTAACCCCAATCATCCGGTCTCTCAGGGCTATGTGCAGATGCTGGGGGTATTCTTTGATACCGTAATTTTATGTACCTGCACTGCTTTCATTATTTTGTTAGCCGGCATTGAAAACTCTGCAGAGGGAATGGGCGGGATAGGTCTGACCCAGGATGCGCTGACTGTACACATCGGTGGTTCAGGCACTGACTTTATCTCTGCAGCTATCTGTCTGTTCGCATTTACCTCAGTGGTGGCAAATTATGCATATGGTGAGAGTAATCTGCACATGTTTAAACTGGATAATAAACCTGGCCGTCTGATTTACACAGCAGGTTACCTGGGTATGATCTTGTGGGGATCTATGGCTGCCCTGCCTACCGTGTGGGCGATGGCAGATATGGCGTTGGGCCTGATGTCGGTAATTAATATCATTGCGATTGTGTGGATGACACCTACTATCGTGGCCATCAGCAAGGATTATTTCACAAAACGCCAGCGCGGAGAGCGGCCCGAATATAAAACGGGTGACTGTAACATTCAGGGTAGTACGGAAAAGAATATCTGGTAAGACGCAGATAACGGTAAGGCGGCTTGTGTGCCGCCCTACTCTGCCAACACTATTTTTTTTCCGGATTCCATTTAAACGCTTCGAATGCTTCATCGACCGGCGTGTTTGCCATGTGATTGGTATAATTGCTCATTATCTTTTGGGCATAAATAAGCACAATCTCCAGCAATTGCTGCCGCTCGTATCCAACATTGAAAAATTCACTTAGTGAGTCATCATCAATTCGCCCGCGGTTACGTATGATAGATAAAACCGCGTGCTTCAAAACTCTCAGCTTATCATCTTCGAGAGCTTCATCATTGCGCAACGCGTCAATCAACGCATCACTGACGCCCATATTTTTGGCTATCCCGGTGTGCGCGGGTACACAGTAATGGCACTCATTTTCCACGTTAATGGTTTGCCATACAACAGTGAGCTCGTCCTTATTGAAGGACGTTTTTTGCGCCAAATCGTGAAGTTTCTGATACCCCTCGAGAAGCGTTGGCGCTTCAGCCATTACGCCGTGTAAATTAGGTATCATCCCAAAGTCTTCTTCAGATTTTTTCAGTAGCGGCCTGGCATCATCCGGAGCACTATCTTTATCGTATATCTTGTATTCAGTTCTATTCTCAGCCATGTGTTTCTACCTGCTGTTTTAGTGAATGTGCGTATGTATATGGGTTTACTTGAACATTTGTTCAAGAGACAATGAAAAAATAATCTTTAGCAGCGTTAAATCAGGCTGGTGTGTAGTGGTACAGCAATCCAACGAATTACTGGATAAAGTGACAGAGCTATTCTGGGCCAAGGGGTTTCAGGCAACCAGTATGCGCGATGTGCAGCATGCCCTGAATATGCGACCGGGAAGTTTATACGCCCGCTTCCCGGGCAAGTCGGCGTTATTTGTGCAGGTAATGGAGCATTATGCCGGCCAGCTTAAAGCGCATTTGCTGACTATCGCCCAGGCCTCTGATCTCATTGAGGCAACACGCATGTTTTTCACCCAGGAACTGCTCCGTGCACCTGATAAACGTTACCAACGGCAGTGTTTACTGATAAATGCGATGGCCGAGCGCTCCAAGCTAGACGACAATGCTGCTGTAGCGCTTGATGCAGCACTAAATGATGTGGAAGATGGTTTCAGACATTTGATTAGTGCGTTACAGCATCATCACTTTGTTACTCAGACGGTTCCTGCTAAGATCGTTGCCAAATGGTTGCAAACGCAGTTTATTGCATTGCGGCATACTGCCTATCGGTCCGCCGATGATGCCGGCGTAGCCTATCATATTGATAAACTCTTACTGGACCTACAGGGACAGTGGCCAACTAGCCACGGATCATCATCATCACCAGCTGAATTACCAGACTAATCATAATCAGGGGCCAGATCCAGCGGGCAATTTTAGACGCTGTCTCGCTACTTACCCGCATATTTGAACGCTCAATCAAAGGCACAATGATAAACAGTGCTAAGAACAAAATACCCAGAATAATCAATACTTCCATTACTGGATCCCCATCGCGTATTTTAGAACGTGGCGCTTTGCTGGTAATGCATTTTGCGCCACACTGAGTAGTTGATTACGCAGCCATTTCAAAGGTGGATTATCATTACTGAATAGCCAGTAAAGCCCGTCCATTGCGCTCATCATCGCCAGATTATCTCTTCTGCGCTGTGGCTCATAGGACATCTTCAATCCTTCTGATAACGACTGGGGTGACCTGTGTACATCAGTGAGGGCTAAAAATGCTTTTACATCTTTATACCCGATATTGACACCCTGCCCCGCCAGCGGATTGATGGTATGAGCAGCATCACCCAGCAGCACTGCCTGATGCTTGATGTATTGCTGCGCGTGCATTCGCGTTAAGGGGAAGGCGGCTTTTTTTACTATTTTGAAATCACCCGCATGACCTGGAAACGCCTTTTTTATACGTTGTGTCAGGGCGTTATCATCCAGCTGACTAAGGGACTTTATGGTGGCCGGATCATCGTACCAGATAAATGATCCATAGGTGTCATACATAGGCAAAAATGCTCTTGGCCCACTGGTATGAAAAGCTTGCCAGGTCCACCCCGCAGCAGGTGTTGCAAGTTTAACCACGATACCCAGTGCCTGCTGCCCGTATTGCCAGCCAGACACACCAATTCCGGCCTGCCGACGCACCAGGGAATTGGCACCATCGGCCCCGATTACCCATCGGCATTGCACGGTAATGTCAGCATTTAGCACTACATGCGCACCGTGGGGCTGATTGAAGATTATTTTTTCCGGTTTGTCGCTGAATAAGGTCAGATTAGCACCATTGTTATGGGCTTTGATGGCGGCCAGGCAGGCAGATTGAACAAGACGGTTCTCAACAAAATATCCTAGTCGATCGGTGTCGAGCATTGCTGCATCAAAGTCAGTGCGCGCACCGTTGTTTTCCCATACTGATAAACGATCATAAGCGCGAATGCGTGACTCTGGTATCCGTGTCCAGGCCCCCAGACTGTCGAGCAGTTGTGTCGAGGCAACAGAAAATGCTGACAACCTCAGGTCAGGCGGCTGATTTTCTTCAAACGAATCAGGAACCTGGGGTTCAAGCAACGCCACTGTATAACCCTGACGCACCAATCCTAACGCTGTGGCTGCGCCAATCAACCCACCGCCGTTTACGCAAAAATCAAACATAAGCTCTCCTGCCTGTAATGCCCTCATTATGGCCTAAAGCCACATGTGAGTCATGATTTGTGGCAATAAGTTAATCCGACTCAACAAAGATTTAATTTCGCCAGCGCCTGAATCGCTGGGCAAACCGGCGCAAAACAGGTAAAATACGCGGCTATTTTGAACATCTACTGGCACCCGATTCAAAAGGCTGCGCCGCCACGGTGGTTTTCGTAATGGATGCGATCATTCACGCCGCCGGGCATGGTTCTGTGCCGGTAACTTAACTGTATACTGAAGTTACTATGACTAAAAAGTTGTATATCAAAACCTGGGGCTGTCAAATGAACGAGTATGACTCGGACAAGATGGCCGATTTACTGGATGCCACGCATGGATTTACCCGCGCTGAAGAGCCGGAGGACGCGGATGTTATTCTGTTAAATACTTGCTCAATCCGTGAAAAAGCACAGGAGAAAGTATTTCATCAGTTAGGTCGCTGGAAAAATCTGAAAAAAGATAACCCTGAACTGGTTATTGGCGTGGGTGGTTGTGTTGCGTCGCAGGAAGGTGAAGCCATCCGTCAGCGAGCCCCTTTCGTAGATTTGGTATTTGGCCCTCAGACCCTGCACCGACTACCTGAAATGATCAAGCAACTCAATGGCGGGGCTAAGTCGGTAGTCGATGTCAGCTTTCCTGAGATTGAAAAGTTCGACAGCCTGCCTGAGCCCAAGGCTGTTGGCCCTACAGCATTTGTTTCTATCATGGAAGGTTGTTCGAAATATTGCAGTTTTTGTGTAGTGCCCTATACCCGAGGCGAAGAAGTCAGTCGGCCGCTGGATGATGTGCTTCTGGAAGTCGCACAACTCGCGGAACAAGGCGTTCGTGAAGTTAATCTGTTGGGTCAGAATGTTAACGCCTACCGTGGTGAGCAGGATGACGGTACCGTGTGCCGGTTCTCAGAATTATTGGAGCTGGTAGCGGCTATCGATGGGATTGACCGAATCCGTTACACCACGTCTCATCCGGTGGAATTCACTGACGATATTATTGCTGTTTACGAAACGGTTCCTGAGCTTGTCGATCATCTGCACTTGCCGGTGCAAAGCGGTTCTGATCGCGTATTGAATCTGATGAAGCGCGGTCATACTGCGCTGGAATACAAGTCGCGTATCCGCAAGCTGCGCAAGGTACGTCCAAATATTAGTATGTCCTCTGATTTTATCATCGGTTTTCCGGGCGAAACTGATGCCGACTTTGAAGCTACCATGGACTTAATTCAGGCTGTAGATTTTGATCTGAGTTTCAGCTTTATCTACAGTGCACGTCCGGGGACACCCGCTGCGGATGCTGTTGATGATGTTTCTGAAGAAACTAAAAAACAACGACTTCATCTATTGCAACAACGCATCAGCCAGCAGGCATTGCGCATTGCCCGCAACATGGTCGGTACCGAGCAAAGAATTTTAGTTGAAGGTCCGTCGAAAAAGAATCCTATGGAACTCTCAGGGCGTACTGAAAATAATCGGGTGGTCAATTTTGAAGGCTCCCCGGATATGGTAGGTGAATTTGTGGACGTAGCGATTACCGACGTCTTTTCAAACTCTTTACGCGGCGACGTCGTCCGACGCGAAAGCGATATGGGGTTGCGTGTTGCCGTTTCGCCCCAATCTATAACCGCAAAGCATCAGGGGTCTCAACCAGATGCGCTGGGCGTGGGCCAGTTTGTACCCACCGCATAAATTTTTGATAGCGAGGATTTTAAAAGCTTGAGTAATTTGGTAACTAACGAGATTGTACTTGAGCCGGCAGACAATAAACGTTTGTCGGTACTGTGTGGGCCTTTTGATGACAACATCAAGCAAATTGAACGCAGATTGGGTGTTGAAATCACCTACCGCAATAATACTTTCAAGGTATTTGGCGAAGACATGCAGTCTAATGGTGCTGTGCAGTTACTCAAAAATCTGTATGTTGAGACACAGCCGGTTAAAGGCCAGCCACCCGAGCTGACGCCCGAACAGGTTCATCTCGCCATTCAGGAATCCCGTGTGTTGGAAAAAGACAGCAGCGGGTCATCCCATAGCAAAGATGTAAATATCAAGACCAAGCGTGGGGTCATCAAACCACGCAATCCAAATCAGAGCCAGTATGTAGAGAATATTCTAAATCATGATATCACCTTTGGTATTGGCCCCGCCGGTACAGGTAAAACCTATCTGGCTGTAGCTGCAGCGGTGGATGCGCTGGAGCGTCAGGAAGTTCGGCGAATTCTTTTGACCCGGCCCGCGGTAGAAGCCGGTGAAAAACTTGGCTTCTTACCCGGTGATCTTTCTCAGAAAGTGGACCCGTATTTGCGCCCACTTTACGATGCCCTGTTCGAAATGCTTGGGTTTGAAAAAGTCGAAAAACTGATGGAGCGTAACATCATTGAAGTGGCTCCCCTTGCCTACATGCGCGGTCGGACGCTCAACGATGCATTTATTATTCTCGATGAAAGCCAGAACACTACCACGGAACAAATGAAGATGTTTTTGACCCGGATTGGGTTTAATTCTAAGGCAGTGATCACCGGTGACATTACCCAAATCGATTTGCCACGAGGCGCGCGTTCGGGCTTGCGTCATGCTATTGAAGTATTGCGAGAGGTTAAAGACATATCGTTTAACTTCTTCACCGCTAACGATGTTGTTCGTCACCCTGTCGTAGCCAGAATCGTCCAGGCATACGAAACGTATGATACGAAACAGGAAGCGATAAAAATCGCGAAAAAAGAACAGGCACTGAATGACCGGCAAAATAAAGATGATACCAGCGCCTCATGACGGCTCTGATTGATATTCAGCTTGTATACGACGGCGATGACGTCATCGCCGCTCAAATCCCCTCAGCTGAAGATTTGCAGCGCTGGGGGGACACCGTCCTTGCGTATTTAGCACTCGGCGAGCAGGAATTCACTGCCCGGTTTGTTGGTGAAAAAGAGTCTCGCACCCTTAACTACCAATACAGAGGTATAGATAAATCCACCAACGTTCTTTCCTTTCCTTTCGAGTCCCCCCCTGGCATTGAGCTTCCCCTATTGGGTGATCTGGTTATCTGCGCGCCGGTAATAGGCGCAGAAGCTAAGGCGCAGAACAAGCAGGTTACTAACCATTATGCCCACATGATTGTGCATGGTATTTTGCATCTATTGGGCTATGATCACATTAATGACGCAGACGCGCAGGAAATGGAAGCGCTGGAAATTCGGATACTTGCTGAATTAGGCATTGACGACCCGTATCAAGATGATTACTTTGACAATTGATTCACAACATAAACGGATACTATGAGCGACGATAATCCCCACTCTACCAACGGCTCTGCGCAAAAAAGTTGGCTAGACAAGATCAAACTAACATTTTCCGGAGAGCCGAAAAGTAAGGAAGACCTGGTAGAAGTTATAACTGAAGCCCAGCAACGCGATGTTATCGATCCCCAAACCCGGGAGATGATTGAAGGCGTGATAGGGGTTAACGACATGCGGGTCAGGGATATAATGATCCCGCGTACGCAAATGACGACCATTGATATTGGCCAGACGGTCGACCAGTTCCTGCCTATCATGCTCGAATCCGCCCACTCCCGCTTTCCTGTCATTAGCGAAGATAAAGACCACATTGAAGGCATCCTGCTGGCCAAAGATTTGCTAGCTTACATGTTTAACAGTGAGCAGGAATTTAATCTTAAAGAGGTCATTCGCCAGGCAGTGATTGTGCCGGAAAGTAAACGGGTGGATGTACTGCTTAAAGAATTCCGTCAGCAGCGGTATCACATGGCTATCGTAGTGGATGAATACGGTGGTGTCTCTGGTTTGGTCACCATTGAAGATATACTGGAACTGATTGTTGGCGAGATTGAAGATGAATATGATACCGAAGAAGATGGTACCGATGATATTCGTCCGCTGAATAAATATACGTATTCAGTAAAAGCGCTGATACCTGTTGATGAATTTAATGCGTTTTTTGAAACCAGTTTCAGTGAAGAAGAAGCTGATACCATTGGTGGAATAGTGCTCAAGGCCTTCGGCCACATGCCAGCCACCAACGATGAAATCTCCATAGGCGATATCCACTTCAAAGTTACCCATTCCGATAAACGCCGTCTGGTGCAGCTAAAAGTAACCATCCCCTCTTTGGAGTAATCGTTCTGAACGCTTTTCTTACTGTCGCCCTGCTTGTGCTGAGCGGGGCTAGTCTGACCTTCGCTTTTTCTCCTTTTAATGCCTGGCCGGTGACGTTTCTGGCACTTACCGTTGCCATAAGACAACTTTACCGGCGTCAATCCAATGGGTTTTCCACTGGTTGGTGGTTTGGGTTGGGCTGGTTTGGCGCCGGCATTTCATGGGTGCATGTCAGTATCGCGAATTTTGGCGGAATGCCCCTGCCTGCATCTGTCGGAATAATGCTGGTACTTTGCAGCTATCTGGCACTCTTTCCAGCGCTTGCTTTTTTTCTGACAAAACGCTTCTTTACCCCGGCTATGTGGCCGATGGTATTACCTGGGCTGTGGTTTTTGGCAGAATGGCTGCGCAGCTGGGTACTCAGTGGTTTCCCCTGGTTATCTTTAGGTTACAGTCAGCTTAACAGCCCGTTATCCGGTTGGCTGCCGGTCATTGGGGAAACTGGCGTGACAGCGCTCGTGGTGCTGCTGTGTACTGCCACAGCGATATGGTCATTGAGCAAAAAGTACGTTCCATTATTGTTACTCGTTGCCGTAACCGGGACCAGCGGGTTTGTACTTAATCAACATCGCTGGGTCACCACCACCGATACCCATTCTGTGGCGATGGTACAGGGGAATATTGAGCAGTCTATTCGCTGGGAGCCAGAGCAGGATGGACCGACGATGGCGTTATATCGCAAGATGACGCAGCCATTGTGGGGCAATGATATCGTCATCTGGCCGGAAGCTGCCGTGCCTAAGCTCGAATATCTTGCCAACGCCTATCTGCAAGACCTTGATAAACAGGCAGCGCAAACTCATACAGCCCTGATTACAGGCATTGTAGACTATAATTTCGAAACCAAAAATTCCTGGAATAGCATGATTGTGCTGGGTGCTAAAGAGCCGGGTAATAATGGACACTATCGGTATGGCGGAACGAACCGTTATGCGAAACACCACCTGCTGCCAGTAGGCGAAGTTGTCCCTTTTGAAAGTATTCTGCGCCCGCTGGCGCCATTGTTTGACTTGCCAATGTCGTCATTTTCCCGCGGCGCTTTTGTGCAGGAAAATATTGTTGCCAATGGTGTCAGCATGGCACCCGCATTGTGTTTTGAAATTGCTTTCCCACGACAGGTTTCCGCCAATTTACACCAGGATACGGGAATTATCATTACCGTGAGCAATGATGCCTGGTTTGGTGACTCCCATGGTCCGGCCCAGCATTTACAGATTGCGCAGGTAAGAGCAAAAGAATTTGGCCGTCCTGTGGTTCGTGCCACTAACAATGGTATTACCGCTTTTATAGACGATGCGGGAAATATCACCGGTCGTCTGCCCCAGTTTCAGCGTGGCAGTATCACGTCTGATGTAGACGCAACTACTGGCTTTACCCCCTACCGCTATCTAAGCGACTGGCCCATGAGTGTTATTCTGTTTATCAGTGGAATAACTGGCTGGTTTATCCAGCGCAGATACAGTCAGAACACCTCGCCGCGTAAACAGTAACCGATGTTTAATCTGCCCTAAAGGATCCCTCAATGCGCTTATTTGCATGTTTTTACTTACTTTTAACAGCCTTCCCGGCCTGGTGTGGGTCGCTGGCACTTACCGCTGATCGTATGCTGGATGTTAAAAGCGGTGAAGTTATTACTGATGCGATTGTAATGATTGACGGTAATATCATCAGTCAGGCTGGCCCGGCGACACAGATTGCTATCCCTGAAGGAACACGAACAATAAACCTGGGTGACGCCACCCTGCTACCCGGCCTGATGGACATGCATGTCCACCTGACCAGTGATGCGGCACTGCATGGCTATAAACGTCTGGCTGTATCTTTGCCTCGCGCTACTATCACTGGTGTTAAACATGCCAGAGCGACATTAAATGCCGGCTTTACCACTGTCAGAAATGTAGGTGCCCCCGGATTTGCTGATGTAGCATTGAAAAATGCTATTCGTGCGGGCGACATTTCAGGGCCGAGGATGTTTGTGGCAGGCCCTTCGCTCGGGGTTACCGGCGGGCATTGTGATAACAATTTGCTGCCTTATGATTATCATGATAGCAGCGAAGGCGTCGCAGATGGCCCCTGGGAAATACGAAAAGCAGTAAGACGGAATATTAAATACGGCGCAGATCTTATTAAATTTTGTGCAACCGGTGGTGTGCTGTCTAAAGGTACCAGGGTTGGCGCACAACAATATACCCTGGAAGAGATGCAGGCCCTTGTTGAAGAAGCGCATTTGCGCGGCCTCACGGTGGCTACCCACGCTCATGGAACATCGGGTATTAAGCAAGCTATTCAGGCCGGTGTAGACTCCGTCGAGCACGCCAGTTTACTGGATGATGAAGCTATCGCGATGGCGTTGGAAAAAGGCACTTATCTGTCCATGGATATATATGTTACCGAGTACATTCTTGGCGAAGGTGCTAAAGCGGGCATTCTGGAAGAAAGCCTGGCGAAGGAGCGGACAGTTGGTAAAACGCAGCGGGAGAACTTTAGAAAAGCTGTAGAAGCCGGCGTTAAGATGGTCTTTGGTTCAGATGCAGGCGTCTATCCCCACGGCAACAATGCAAAGCAATTTGCCCGTATGGTGAAGTTTGGTATGACACCGCTGCAAGCGATTCAGGCAGCAACTATCAATGCTGCAACATTGCTTAAGCAAAACGCCACTTTGGGGAGTATCGAAGATGGTAAACTGGCTGACATCATTGCGGTTTCAGGGAATCCTCTTTCTCAAGTAAATACACTGGAAAATGTTCTTCTGGTGGTCAAAGACGGCCAAGTCATCAAGCATCCTGATAAACGATAACGCGCCTTGGTAGGTAGCGTCTGATATCACTGCCATTTATTTAAGATCCGGGTCAACTCACCTGACTCGCGCATTTTTTCAAGCTCGGCATTAAACTTGTCCCGCAATTCAGTATTTCTGGCGATCGCGCCATAAGGTGTCGCCTCAAACACCTGATGTATGCGCAACGCTTTATCGGGATAATATTTGTTCATTATATAGGTTAAAATTCTGCGCTCGCCGATAACCACGTCGGCTCGTTCATTAGCCAGTAACCGCAGCTGCACTTCCCTGTCTGCGATTTCCAGGTAATGATCATCTGTTAATACAGCAGTAAACGCTGTTCCCAGTACATGCCGGGCAGACTGGTAAGCCACCACACTCTTTCCGGCAAGATCATCTAATTGTTCAATGCTAAGATTTTTGCTCTGCAGAGAAACCGCTACATCCTCAAAGGGCAAGTAAGGAACGGTCAGTGCACCCTCTCTGGCCGAAAAAGCGGCCGGGCTGGCGATATCGAACTTTCCGTTCCGAAAGTCTTCAATCAGTCGATTATAGACCAACAAATGGAATTCGCTTTTGTATCCCAGCCTTTCGACTACGCGGCTAATAATATCCACGTCAATACCAATGACTCCCAGCTCTTCGTCATAAAACGCCCAAGGAGGGCCGGCATTAACAGCGATAGATAGCGGTTTTTCGCTGGCTTTAGGAGCGCTAATCTGGAGCAGCACGGCCAGCAATATTATTATAATGCGCTTCATAATAAACATTTTCATCTCAGCGTGGACATTGTCCCTGGCCAATCAATAGAAGTACTTGGATATATTATCGGCGGAAAGTTTCGGATATTAAATACTATTTAAGTATAACTCCCTGGGTGTATTACCCAACTTTAATGATCACTTTTGGTGCCCCATCGCTACCTATATAACTATTGTGCTATCACAGGAACTGTAATGAATCTTTATATTGAATCTCTCGAGGGTGGCTATTATGTCGTGGCGACCGGCGATGAGGAAAATCGTAAACCTGTTATGGTGAAGGACGGAAAACCTAAAACATTTAATTCTATCGACGAAATCCGTGTACATTTCGATGATACTACCTTTGATAAGGTGTGGTTGCGTCAGGCTACACCGTATGAAGAAATGGTGGGTCAGGCAAATAATGATACCGCTCTGGAGATGGAAATTAAGTGGTAATCGATTTTCAGCAATAAATAAACCGGATACAGGAGAAAGCGAATGGCAGGAGGTTGGGCCAAAGATGGCGCAGTACAAGACCAAATCGATGCTAGTGTGGAGGATGGGGTGGCCAAAGCAAAAGGCAATATTCCCCAGGGCGTAAGTGCTGAAGTTTGTGAACTTTGTGATGAGCCAATCTCACAGGCCAGACGCGAGGCAATTCCTGGCGTACAGTTATGCATTGAGTGTCAGACTGAGCAGGAGAAAAAGGCAGCAGAGCAGTCATCCATGAACCGTCGCGCCAGCAAAGATAGCCTGCTTCGGTAATGCAAGGGGTCAGACAACTAAACCAGCTGGTATGACTGTTAGTATTATTTAAGCAAAATAACTGGAACAATGCCCAGTTTATCTGCTTTTTCTGTGGACGCCGCGACAATTGCCCGTGTAATTCGCTAACGCATTATTTTGCTCATCCAGGCCGGTTCCCACCACTGTTAGATTACACCTAATGCGCTCTTCGGCCAATATTCTCGCGAAGTTCACCTTGCCTTTTGTTTCTCTGGTATTGATATTGACGTTAAATAAAAATCGTCATCCAAAATTAAAACCGGGTCTGAGTCCATAATGGTTCCGGAAAAAACCTGGTGTCCGCTATTGACAAGTTTGCCCGTAAATACATCAAGATCCGAGCTAACATGGTAAAGAGAACGACCGGTAATATCGCCAAATAAATCAATAGTTTCTGTGTCCTAATCGCGTTTCCCTGTTACCGTCAGAATTGTTTTGTGACTGATGGATGTTGAAAAATAATGTACCGCAGTCCCTTTCAACCGGGTCCAGCGTTTATTTGTTTACTCGGCCGATAATTTTGTTTCATCACCGGGTGTGACACTAACAGGTATACTCAATACACTTATATTTAACAGATATAAAATTTTAGCCAATGTTTTCATGATTAGTTTTCCTATACTTGTTAATTGTAAGGCTAAGCATAGACGTAATAAATAAGGCATGGAACGGGCAGAGCAGGCCACTATCGGTCACGCATACCGCCATTGATGGTTATGTAACGATTAGGGTGGAGAGGTGGTTTTTATGGCGCAGTTTTCATCTGATAAAAAGCTACAATCGTGGAAAGCTATCGCTAACTTTCTTGAGCACAGCGAAAGAACGGTACGGCGCGGGGAAATGCAGGAAGGCATGCCGGTAGACCGTCATCAGCATATTTCTGGCTCACGAATATTTGCTTATCCGGCCGAACTGAGTAAATGGCTGTCATCCCGTAAGCCTGCTGTCGCCATCAACAGCGCGTCAGCGCTGCATAAAAAACCTTGCAGTGCCGCATTGCCATTTGTGAAGATATCGTGGCTAAGCTGGCAACGTTAGAGACACTAACGATAATCAGCTATTCTTCTATGCGTTATTTGCTAGCCGATAAAATCGGTATTATCAGAGGCACTCGCGGATATGCAACTAGATTTTTACCTTGAGAGGAGCATTTTGTCAGGCATCAGCAACTACGTTTAAACAGTCGTCTGATCGATGCTTCGAACCAAAAAATATTGTTGTCATCAACGTATCACACCTCACTTGAAACTGGGAAACTGCAAGACAGCAAATTGTGGCAGAGATTATCACCAGCTTGCCGCTCTACGCAGCAGACCGAGCAATAGCCACAAATTTCTGTGTCTCTTTGAATAATCAGACCGCCTGGAAGTACCTGCATATGGCACGTTCAGAATCAATAAAGTGGCAGCCGGCGTCGATAGAGCGCGCTATCCAGTTACTTTGCGCGGCCCGAGAGTTAATCGGTGACAATGCTCTCATTCAAGCCACTCTGGGCAGAGTCTATTTACAGTCACGCGAGGCTGGCATTGGCTGCTCAGACAGACCCTTAAACAATGTTCGGGAGATTCTCAACCAGCTTGAATTTAAGCATCCAGGTGAATTTAGCACACTCTCGCTAACTGCTTGGTATGAATATATAACCGGCAATATTGGCAATGCTATTTACGCGTTGAAGAGTGCTTTATCATTGTAGCCAAATGACCCAGATACACTGGCACTATTGGCAAACTGTTACCTGATCACCGGTCAGACTCCGCTGGCATGGCCGCTTATTGAAGCACTGCAGATTGTCGGTCCCTTGACGCCGGTGAGTCGCTGTTTACCAGGCTGGTATCGACTTCACTTAGTTACCTTTTATGGCGCTATCGCTCCTTATGAAAAAGTGCTGGACATGGATCCACATAGTCCAATAGGTCGCTTATTTTTATCATGGGTATATGCGCTTGATGGTGAAACAGAGAAAGTTATCGCCACCAGCAACGGTTTTACCGTTTCTGAATCCGAGACGTTACCTGCGCATATTGCCTTTAACTTCAGAGACACTTTGAAGGGTAAACAGTCTGAGTTTCAACTGACTGAGGCACAGGTTTCGATGGCGTCGGTTAACGAAATGCTGGTGCGATTTGTCGCGTTTACCTATGCTGTGACCGGCAATATTGAGGAGGCTACGTTATGGCTAAGACGCGCTTACCAGCTGGGCTTTTGTGCTTACCCATTGCTTAATAATCATCTCCCTTACTTTCGCGCTTATCGCAGCTATGCTCCGCTTGAAAAGCTGATGTTAGAAATAAAGCAAAGTTGGCAAACAATGACTATATCTCACCTTGCAGGCTAGCATTCCAACACGCTTAATCATCAGGCTAATGAAACCGGCACTCCTCGTCCTTACCCATTGATGCGGGAAGCGTGGTGGCTGTTTTTATTTCGCTGCTGATTTTGCTCTGGTGCTATACGATGTTTTCTTGCTACCGGCTACTTCAATGCTGAGCGAATCGTATCGGTGGATAGTGGCTTAACAAAGTGGTCTTCAAAACCTGCTTCTTTCGACGCTTCTATGTACTTTTCTGTTCCCCACCCGCTTTGTGAGAAAAATCTGACATTTTTTGCTTCCGGCAATTTTTTAAGCATTCTGCATAATTCATAACCGTCAATATCAGGCATGCCGATATCCAGAAATACATAGCCTGGCTTAAACCGTTTAAATGCATCAACAGCTTCGGTGGGCGAGGTAATACCCAATACTTCCAGCCCCATCGCTTCTGAAAGCAGACAATAAGTATCTACCAAGTCAGCGTTATCATCCACAAACATAACCCGCTTATCAACGCTGGTGACACTTGATGCCTGTGTATCGGTATCTTCAAAAGCTTGTTGAGACACCGGTAACCGCACTTCAAATGTACTGCCTTTGTCCAGCCCCTCACTGAACACGGAAATATCACCATGATGCAAGGTTACCAGTTTCTGTACCAGGGTAAGTCCAATCCCCAGGCCACCTTTGGTTTGCGTAGAGTGCGCGTCGATTTGCGTAAACATATTAAAAACATCTTTAAGTCTTTCATCAGGGATCCCCATACCATTATCTTTCACCGCGACGATTACCATTGGCCCTTCTTCACGGACTGTTATCGCTATTTTTCCATTAGCTTCACTATATTTCGCCGCATTGTGAATAATGTTGGAAAAAATCTGACTCAGACGTGCTTTATCTCCATATACAGTCACGTTCTCACTTTGATAACCCAGCGTCAGCTCATGATTTTTAGTTTTAATATGCTGCTCAACGATTTCCAGTGATTCAGAAAGAATATCCCCAATATTTACCCGTTCGAATTCAAGTTTTACTTTCCCTCGTGTAATGCGAGAAACATCCATCAAATCGTTGATTAGTTTCGACATATACTCGGCTTGCCGATTTATTATTGAGGTAACCCGCGTACGCGTTGCATCATCACTGGCTGACTCTAAAATACTGGCGCCGGACATTATCGGCCCAAGGGGATTGCGCAGTTCGTGAGCCAGAGTGGCCAGAAATTCATTGCGGTACTGGTCCTGTTTCTCCAGCTCCTCGATACTGATATGCATGCGCTCCTGAACTTCCAGCGCATAAACTAAAAACATACGATTCAGCCGATTAGCGGTATCGATATCAGCCTTATCATATTCAGGGGCCTGGCCTTCAATAACCCGTTCATTGACTTTAAATGAACTTCTCGGCTTCAACCTTTCAGCTTTAGATGCTGCTTCCGATTTTTCACCTTCAGAACCTATCCATTTTTGAACTTTGGTTTCTTCTTTTCTGAACCAGGCAGTGAAATACTGTTTTTTCTCAAACAGCGGTATGATCATGATGCCCGCGATTTTATAATCACGTGCTTCCGGCCATTTTTCATAAAGCGCGTCATTCACATAAGGAAAGCCGCTCGCTTTTCTGGCGTCATTGAAAATAGACTTCAAAAGATCTACAGGCAGGGTCTCGCCCAATACAATGGTTTCATACTGCGAATAGTAGATGAAACCACAGCTATTCATGGCTTCTAAAAACGCTTTTTCGCCACTTTTAACAACCCGCCCAATAGGGTTGGAAGGACCAATTTTATCCAACATGCCGTCTACAGCTTCATCGATTTCCTGTTTTTTCTTGCGGGCGATTTCTTCCTCTTTGGCCCGCAAATGCCAGCTGAATAGCTGGCTTAGGTTTTCGCACTGCAACCGCACATCCTGTGGAATATAGCGAGTATCCCGGTGATGGCAGGAGATAAGACCATACAGCTCGCCATCAGTGACCAGGGAAATTGAAAAAGAAGCTCGTAATCCCTGATTACGGATATATTGCAGATGGATAGGCGAAAATCGGCGCAATAAAGAGCGGGTCAAATCCAGGGGCTCACGCTTTGAGTCTTTCACTGAAGGCACCAGTGGTGAAGCGGGTAATTCGGTGTCGGGCGTAAGCCTTACCCAATTTAATGTATACAGCTCCCGCGCCTGACTGGGGATGTCGGCTGCCGGAAAATACAGATCCTGATAAGACTCCAGATCATCCGCTTTTGCCTCAGCGATAACCTTGCCAGAATAATCATCGTTGAATTTGTAAAGGACAACTCTGTCCATGTTGGTCAGATAGCGAATGGTGGCTGTCATTTCATGGGCCATTTCGCTTAACGTTGTCATTTCTTTAAAACGTGGTGCTACCGACATCGCATACAGTTTAATGAACTGTTCGGCACCGTAAGAATCACGAAATTCTGAGGCCGGCTCAAGCTCCACCACGTAATTCTCACCCGAATCGTATACGACAGCCAGATAATCATTTTCGGTGTCCGGGTATAAAATTTGTTTATCTAACTCAATCTTGATCGGCAGGCGAATCTTGTTTTTTGCGACACGCTCAAATGTTTCTTCTAAAAAAGCTTTGCTGTCTGTCTGTGGACACAGTAAATCCAGAAAATGTTTGCCCAATACGCTTTCTTTAAAGAGTTCCTTCGTATTTTCACTAACTACCGAAATATTCAGTTCGTCATGGGTAAAGGCGATTAAAAAACCGTAGCTTTGTATTGCTTCAGGAATATGTATCGGCTCATCTTCACAATTTTCGAAATCAAAATCGGAAAGCACATCAGTCATCTATTTGTTCCACTAAAAAGGGCCAGACTTACCTTCCTGGTTTGCTCAGGCTTTAAATAAAATTCAACAAAAAACTTCTACTGCCTGCAAGGATACTTAGATCAGCTTTCGGATTTGCCCATTCACCAACAATCACTGGCTTGTTAAGTGCACCTTAGCCTTGAAAATTGTCGCCAAAAGCTTAACCTTACAAATACTGATGCCCTACCGGGGTCAGTCTTTATTTACCATATTGCTTTACTATGAGGATATGCCGACCATGCGCTCAGTAGATTTAACGCCCCTGTACCGTTCATTTATTGGTAGTGACCATCTGGCCAACATGATTGATGCTGCCACACAATCGGAAAAACAAAGTGGGTATCCACCTTACAATGTTGAGGTACTCAGTGAAACCAAATACCGTATTACTATGGCGGTGGCCGGTTTTACTCAACAGGATATTGATATTGAAATGCTGGAAAATACACTGACTATTGCAGGAAAAAAAGCGCCGAAAGCTGCGGGTGCGCCTGAACGTACATTCTTGCACAAAGGTATATCAGAAAGAGGTTTTGAGCGTAAGTTTCAGCTAGGAGACAACGTGAAGGTCTTGGGCGCAGAGCTGGAGCATGGCTTGCTAAATATTGATATGGAAAGAATTTTACCTGAAGCGAAAAAACCCAAAAAGATAGAGATAAGCAATAAGCTGCAACACGCTCGCTAGTAAATATGCCATTTAATTATTTTTGCCGTTTATAGTCAGGCACATTGCGGATCACCGCCGTGCCTGACAGATGATCGTGAAATCCACGCTTTTGATTATCAAATAGAATCCAGAGGAATCCGAGCCCCAGGGGAACGATTGAAGCAATATAGGCGACATACCGGATAACCGATTTAATGACCGTTGGTTTTTCTCCGGTGAGCGCATCCACTACTTGAATGCCTAACAGCATTTTCCCTGGCGTACCCAGGTATTTTTGCCAGAACCAAATAGTCAGCCCGAATGGCAAGACGTAACCAACGAGTATACTGGGCCAGTTCAACGCCCCGCCACTGGCCATCATCACTGACCCCATGGTCAGACTAACCGGCACGCTGACAAACAAAAAAAACATCAGCGTATCTATAAGTACAGCGGCAAAGCGCAGCACAAAACCGGCTGGTGTAGAATGTGTCATAAAAAACCGTTCAACTTTGCCAGACCCAACGCATTGCAGGTGGAAGCGTCTCTGATTTCACCTGCCCGGATTTTTTTATCCAGCGTAGCCAGTGACAAACGCTGGACGGTCAGTCCTTCCTCTTCCGGGTCAAGTTGCTGTTGCCCCTGCGTGAGTCCGCTAGCCACATAAATATGATAACCCTGACTACTCATTCCATAAGCCAGATACTGAAATGCCACATGTTCAAGCTTATCCGCTGCTAAGCCGGTTTCTTCTTTTAATTCGCCCGCTGCCAGCACTAATGGGTCAACATCAGGGCTTGCGTCCCATGTCCCTTGAGGAAACTCCAGTTGACGCTCCCCGACAGGATAGCGATATTGCTCCACCATATACACATGGTCATCCTGAATAGGGATAATGATCGCAAAATGCGGTTTCTCTATCACACTGTAAAGGCCTTCAGCGCCACTGGCTCGCTCGATTATATCTTCTCTTACTTTCATCCAGCGGTTCTGATAAACCGTTTTAGAGCGCAGTGTCTTTATCTCTGGCTTATTGTTATTATTCATGCGCAGATCCCTGCCTGGCTGTATTCATAATACCCGGAATAATTTTAAACCAATCTACAAACATCTCATGCTCTTTCTGCCCCACCGCCACAGGGGAAATGTGTGACTCTTCATCATTCACGAAGCGCTGTACATGAGGATACCGCCATCCATCTTCATTACTGATATTACTGACCGGATCAGTCTGCGCGCCATATACCAATGTGGGCACACCTAAAAGTGGTATAGTCGGTAGCATATCAGTCTGTGCCATCGTCACCCCACTGCGTGTAAGGGCCAGTTCGGCGCCCGCTTCTATTGAACTGTCAGGTAACAGCATGTTCAGCCAGGGGGTGAACGTTTGCGCCACACCCAACGACGCTTTATCAAAACGCTGCATCGGCGCCAGCAACACCAACCCGTCGACCGACTGGCTATCGCGTGCGGCATTGACCGCCGCCAGCGCGCCCATAGAATGACCGACAATAATAAGCGGACGTGGTGCGTCCTTTAGTTCGGTACTGATAAAATCTGCCATTTCCTGACCATCAGTAATACCATAGCTTCGTTGCAAATTCGCTTCACCATGGCCGGGCAAATCTGGCGCGACCACATCAAAACCCAGATAATGGAAATAACTTATGGTGATTGCCCAGACATGCTTATCCCCACCATGACCATGAAGCAAGAGCACGGTACCTTGGTATTGATTCTCCAGCTGCTCATCTAAAAGCAACACTTTTTCTACCACTTTTGAGCCTGATTCCATGCTCGTTTTCAATTCCAGACCGTATTCGGACGTAGATGCAGTAGTTGTATCGGTTGGTTCAGTCGGCGACGGAGTACTGAGCAAATATTGTGTACAAAACGACGTGGTTTTGCTGCAATAGCTTTTTGTAGAGACATTTATTTTTTTATAAAACTCCTCAAGGCTTCCCTTGCTGAAAGTAGTTTTCAACTGCGCATTTTCAATCTCATCAGCGACTAAGCCGGCGCAACCGGAAACCAGGAAAACCAGTGCGCAGATACCTAGCAAAATTCGGAAGCCTTTCATTGTTTTTATCCTTAAAAACCTAAAACACTACACAAAAAAGGGAGCCTGATGCTCCCTTTTTTCTAAAGATATTCAACGTTGACGATTTCAAACTCAACCGAACCTGACGGTGTGTCAATATTCACCACATCATCCACTTCCTTACCAATAAGGCCGCGAGCGATTGGCGAGTTTACCGAGATAAGGTTGTTTTTTATATCCGCCTCGTCATCACCGACGATACGATAACGGGTTTCTTTATCTGTCTCCAGATTCATAATGGTGACGGTGGTACCAAAAATAATCTTGCCATTATTTTCGATTTTAGTGACATCGATAATTTGCGCATTGGACAATTTGCCTTCGATATCCTGAATACGTCCTTCACAGAAACTCTGCTGTTCACGCGCTGCGTGATACTCAGCATTTTCTTTAAGGTCACCGTGCTCCCGGGCTTCCGCAATAGCTTCAATAATGCGCGGGCGGGTGACTGTTTTCAGTTCATTTAACTCATTGCGCAGAAGCTCTGCACCGTGAGCAGTCATTGGATACTGAGCCATGGAAGTGTCTCACCTGTGGTTTTTTGGTTGTCGTGATCAAAAAAAGTGCGCCATTAAGGCGCACAACTTTCAGTTTTTATGAAAACAGGATACCGCGTATCCCGTTTTTTGTCATCAATGTTTAATACGAGCGTGTAAATCCTGTACGGATGTAGCACGGTTACGATCATCTGCCGACTTGGCCTGCACAGTAGCAAAGGCGGCGTTCATCGTCGTCGTATATGTGATTTTATTGAGCAATGCTTCTCGGCGGATGTACACCGAGTCGGTTATCGCCTGACGTCCCTCTGTAGTATTGATGATGTAATCATACACGCCGTTTTTAATAGCATCGACGATATTCGGGCGCCCTTCAGAGACCTTATTCACCACTGAGCTCATAATACCGGCATCGTAGAGCGTAGTAGCGGTACCCCGGGTACACTCAATGTCAAAACCGTTTTCGCTCAGTAATTTTGCCAGTTCAATGACTCGCGCTTTGTCATTATCGCGCACCGACAACAAGACCTTGCCGCCTTTGGGTAATGGCGCACCGGCACCTAAATTGGCCTTAGCGTAGGCTTCTTCAAACGTCTCACCCACACCCATGACTTCGCCGGTTGAACGCATCTCGGGGCCTAACAGCGGGTCGACACCCTGGAATTTAGCAAAAGGTAATACTACTTCCTTGACCGAGTAGAACGGCGGAATAACTTCTTCAGTTACGCCCTGCTCTGCCAGGCTGACGCCCGCCATTGCACGAGCGGCCACTTTTGCCAGCTGAATGCCAGTGGCCTTGGACACAAACGGCACCGTACGCGCAGCCCGCGGATTGACCTCGATCAGATAAACCTCGCCATCTTTTACGGCAAACTGCGTGTTCATCAGACCGACCACACCCAGCTCCAGCGCCATGTCTTTTACCTGCTTTCGCATCACATCCTGGATGTCTTTGGTTAAAGAATGTGGTGGTAAAGAACATGCGGAGTCACCAGAGTGCACACCAGCCTGTTCAATATGCTCCATAATACCGCCAATAACGACATCGGTACCGTCACACATGGCGTCGATGTCTACTTCAATAGCATCGTCTAAGAAGCGATCCAGCAGTACCGGGGAGTCGTTAGATACTTTCACAGCCTCTGTCAGGTAGCGTTTAAGATCCTTCATATCATAAACGATTTCCATGGCGCGTCCGCCCAATACATAAGATGGACGAACGACCAGCGGAAAGCCAATCGCATCTGCCTGTTCCAGTGCTTCCTGCATATTACTGACTGTGGCATTAGCAGGTTGTTTCAGACTAAGCTTATTGATCATCTGCTGAAAGCGCTCACGATCCTCAGCCCGGTCAATTGCATCCGGGCTCGTCCCGATAATGGGCACGCCGTTTGCTTCCAGAGCGCGGGCCAGTTTCAACGGCGTCTGGCCACCGTACTGAACAATCACGCCTTTAGGTTTTTCTTTGGCGACAATCTCCAGTACATCTTCCAGCGTCACCGGTTCGAAATACAGTCTGTCGGACGTATCGTAGTCGGTGGAAACAGTTTCCGGGTTGCAATTTACCATGATGGTTTCGTAACCATCTTCACGCAATGCCAATGCTGCATGAACACAGCAGTAGTCGAATTCGATTCCCTGACCAATGCGGTTAGGGCCGCCACCCAATACCATTATTTTAGGGTTATCACTGGGATCGGCTTCGCACTCTTCATCATAAGTCGAGTACATATACGCTGTGCTGGTGGAAAACTCCGCAGCGCAGGTGTCCACGCGCTTGTAGACCGGATGGATATCAAAGTCTCTGCGCACATCGCGCACATCACTTTCGGCTACATTGGTCAGCTCTGCCAGACGCGCATCAGAAAAACCTTTACGTTTAAGTTTACGCATCATTGCAGCATCGATTTTACCAATGCCCCGTTCAGCGACCTCATTTTCCAGCAGAATCAGTTCTTCAATCTGAACCAGATACCAGCGGTCAATATTCGTCAGCTCAAAAACGTCTTCAACGGTCATGCCCATTCTGAATGCATCGCCGATGTACCAGATACGCTCTGCTCCCGCCTCGCGCAATTCGTAAATAAGCTTGCTGCGAGCATCAGCATCGTCCAGGTTAACCATGGGATTGAGACCGGTGGCCCCGACTTCCAGACCTCGCAGCGCTTTTTGTAGCGACTCTTGCTGGTTGCGTCCGATAGCCATAACCTCACCCACTGATTTCATTTGTGTGGTAAGGCGATCATTTGCGCCGGCAAACTTTTCGAAGTTAAAACGCGGTATTTTAGTAACCACATAATCAATGGAGGGTTCAAATGACGCGGGAGTAAGGCCGCCAGTGATATCATTATCCAGCTCATCCAGTGAATACCCGACAGCCAGCTTCGCAGCCACTTTCGCGATGGGGAAACCTGTGGCTTTTGACGCCAGCGCGGAGGAGCGTGACACCCGGGGGTTCATTTCGATGATGACCATTCGGCCGGTCTGCGGATCTACGCCAAATTGAACATTTGAGCCACCGGTTTCAACGCCGATTTCCCGCAATACTGCCATCGCCGCATTACGCATAATCTGAAATTCTTTGTCGGTCAGGGTCTGCGCGGGGGCGACGGTGATTGAATCACCGGTGTGGACACCCATAGGGTCGAAGTTTTCAATAGTACAGACAATGATACAGTTATCATTTTTGTCTCGTACCACCTCCATCTCATACTCTTTCCAGCCAATCAGCGATTCATCGATAAGCAACTCATTGATAGGAGAAAGATCAAGACCGCGGTGACAAATTTCATTGAATTCATCAACGTTGTAAGCAATGCCGCCGCCGGAACCGCCCATAGTGAACGAAGGGCGAATAATACAGGGAAAACCAATGCGGCTTAGTACATCGTGCGCTTCTTCCATGCTATGAGCAATTTCAGCATGCGGGCATTCAAGACCAATTTTGCGCATTGCTTTATCAAAACGATCGCGATCTTCGGCTTTATCAATCGCATCCGCTGTGGCACCGATAAGCTCTACACCAAACTCTTCCAGCACGCCCTTACGATCAAGCTCAAGCGCACAGTTTAATGCAGTTTGCCCACCCATTGTCGGCAATACCGCATCAGGGCGTTCTTTTTCGATGATTTTGCGCACGACTTCCCAGTGAATAGGCTCGATGTAGGTGGCATCAGCCATTTCCGGGTCGGTCATTATGGTGGCCGGATTAGAGTTCACCAGAATGACCCGATACCCCTCTTCACGCAACGCCTTACACGCTTGCGCGCCGGAGTAGTCAAACTCGCAGGCCTGGCCGATGACAATAGGGCCGGCTCCCAGTATCAAAATGCTTTTTAAGTCAGTACGTTTTGGCATAGTGGGCGTGTCCTACTGCTTTGCTTGTTCGATGAGTTCGATAAAATGATCAAATAGCGCACTGGCGTCCTGAGGACCAGGACTCGCTTCAGGATGCCCCTGAAAGCTGAATGCTGGTTTATCTTTACGATGGATGCCCTGTAATGATTGATCGAACAGCGAAATGTGGGTAACTTCCAGATTCTCCGGCAAATGGGTTTCATCTACCGCAAACCCGTGATTCTGACTGGTAATCATGACCGTGTTACGCTTGAGATCTTTAACCGGATGATTTGCACCATGATGGCCAAATTTCATCTTTATGGTAGTAGCGCCACTGGCCAGTGCCAGCAACTGGTGACCAAGACAGATACCAAATGTGGGGATACCAGCCTCAACGATAGATTTTATTGCTTCGATAGCGTAATCACAGGGCGCCGGATCACCCGGGCCGTTAGACAAAAACACGCCATCGGGGTTCATCGCCATCACTTCTTCTGCCGTTGTCTGGGCAGGCACCAGCGTGATTTTACAGCCGCGATCGACAAGCATGCGCAAAATGTTGTGCTTAACACCATAGTCATAAGCTACCACATGATACTCAGGCTCATCGGAAGGCGTTAAATAACCCTGGCCAAGGTGCCACGAGCCACTGTTCCATTCCTGAGGCGTTTTAATGCACACCTCTTTGGCCAGATCCATGCCTTTCAACCCTGGATAACCTTGAGCTTGTGCCAGCGCGTCCTGTTCATCCAGCTCATCTGTACACACAATACAGCCATTTTGGGCACCTTTGTCCCGCAACAAGCGGGTCAGTCTGCGCGTATCAATATCCGCAATGCCAACCACACCTTTTTCAGTCAGGTACTGGGACAGCGTTTGTGTTTGTCTGAAATTACTGGCAATGAGGGGAAGATCGCGGATAACTAAGCCTTTGGACCAGATTTTATCTGCTTCGACATCTTCAGGATTGGTACCGGTATTACCGATGTGGGGATAAGTCAGGGTGATGATTTGTTCAGCGTAAGAAGGGTCTGTAAGGATTTCCTGATAGCCCGTCATGGAAGTATTGAAAACAACTTCCCCAACGGCTGTGCCTTTAGCACCTATCGCCGTACCTTTAAAAACAGACCCATCCTCTAACACCAAAAGGGCAGAATTAGCCAAGTCAACCTCCAAATTAAGGATAACCGAGAGTTCCGATATCAATTCTCAGAACACACAAAAAACGGGCTGTTAAGTTAACCATCAACATCCCGTTTGCAGTCTTTGCAGCTAATAAACCTGCACTGAATAATAACAGCGCAAAATCTTGGCAAATTCCGATGAGTATACAGCAGTATTTATAAAAGGTCTACGCGGATTTGAGAAAACGTAGAAAAACACGCTTTTGAGACGATTTACTCATGAAACACTGTGAAACATACAGTTTTTGATAATTAATCAGTCAGACCAATAACATCCTGCATAGTGTATAAACCGGGCTGCTTATCCATTACAAAGCGCGCTGCCCGCACAGCGCCATTAGCAAAGGTCAGCCGACTGGACGCTTTATGGGTAATTTCAAGACGCTCGCCAATATCAGCAAATAAAGCGGTATGTTCACCAACAATGTCCCCGCCACGTACCGTGCTAAAACCAATTGTTTGCTGGTCGCGCTCCGGTTCATGCCCTTCCCGGCCATAAACAGCGCAATGTGACAAATCACGTCCGAGTTCATCGGCAATGGCTTCGCCGATGGCCATGGCAGTACCTGACGGCGCATCTTTTTTAAACCGATGATGCGCCTCGGTGATCTCAATATCAGCAGTATTGCCCAGCGCTTTGGCAGCCTGTCTTACCAGCGAGAGCATTAGATTAACGCCCACACTGTAATTAGCGGCAAATACGATGGGAATATGCCCGGCCGCGTCTTTTAACCGCGCTAATTGCGTATCGGACAGGCCTGTCGTGCCGATGACAACAGGCTTTTTATGCTCACAACACCATGCAAGGTTCTCTTCAAGCGCAGCCGGCAGCGTAAAATCAATCATTACATCTACCGCCGCCGCAGAAACTTGGCTAAGTGGTGTACAGTCTATCGATAATTTTCCCATACCAGCCAGTTCCCCGACATCAGCATCGACCCAGGGTGATTCCGATCGCACGGTAGCTGCAGTCAATACTGCCACATCATCATTTTGGACAGCTTCAATGATAACACGGCCCATGCGACCGTTTGCACCTAACACACCTATATTCATCTGCATTATTCCATATTTCTGTTACATAACATTTTGCCTGATGAAGCGATGGATGCAAGAACACGCCGGGATTTTAAGGTGCTAAATCTTAGCGACGCTTGCGTTAACTGGCTGATTTGCGCAAACTAAACGTGGATGCCATTTAATGGAGAAACTCATGAGACGCCGTCTTATCTGGGATATACCGACCCGCCTGTTTCACTGGTTACTGGTAGGTGCACTACTTGTGCAGTACGTTACGGCGACATGGATGGATAATGCGATGCAGTGGCACTTTTACACCGGTTACTTTGTACTCGGTCTGCTTACATTTCGTATCTTATGGGGGCTGGTCGGCCCTACTCATGCACGTTTTGCATCATTTGTTACCTCACCGGTTCAGGTTTTCCGTTACGGAAAAACGCTTTTTAGACAAAACAGCCATGCCTATGGCGGGCATAACCCACTGGGTGGTTATGTCGTTATCCTGATGCTGGCACTGCTTATCAGTCAGGCAGTCAGCGGGCTATTTATGACCGATGATATTTTTATGGAAGGTCCCTGGTATCCTTCCGCCGATGAGAGCCTGCGCGATCTTATGAATTATCTGCATCGTGCGGGTGTTGACTGGCTGCTGATAATTATCGGCCTACATATCAGCGCAGTCATTTTTTATAAAGTTTATAAAAAGCAGGCGTTGACCAGCGCAATGCTGCATGGCAAAAAGCAAACCGAAGCTAAAGCGATTTCCTCGTCAAAACTTTTACTGGCTGGTTTGCTAATGATTATCAGCGCGGCGCTGACCTGGTATGTAGTGGCTGAAGCACCTCCTGAAACAGAGTCTGAGGACGTCTTTTATTAATAGTAAGTACCAGGTTAGCGGTTACCCAACCTGGTCCTGACAAAAGTTACTGAATAATCCCCTTGTTACGCATACTTTGCTGAACATCGGCAATAGCATCAGGATCGTCAATGGTTGAAGGTACGTTAAGCGGTTCGGCTGAAACCATTTGCCGCAGCACTTTTCGCAAAATCTTGCCTGAGCGCGTTTTTGGCAAGCGTTGAACAACAATCGCCTGTTTAAAACTTGCAACAGGACCGATTTCTTTGCGAACCATTGCCACCAGCTCGTTTTCCAGTGTTGTCTCGTCGATCTTGACGTTATCTTTGAGCAACACCATGCCTAATGGCACCTGCCCTTTCATGCTATCTGCGATTCCGATAACGGTGCACTCCGCCACGGCCGGGTGAGCTGCAAGCACTTCTTCCATTTCACCGGTAGAAAGACGATGACCGGCGACATTAATGACGTCATCGGTCCTGCCCATTATATATACGTAGCCCTCTTTATCCTTATAGCCACCATCACCGGAACAGTAATATCCCTGAAACCGAGATAAGTAACCACTAACAAAACGTGCTTCGTCCTGCCAGATAGTTAACAGACACCCAGGGGGTAACGGCAGTTTAATCGCAATAGCGCCTTGCTGACCGTTGGCCACTTCACCACCATGTTCGTTGAGCACCTGAACATTGTAGCCAGGGACCGGTAATGTCGATGAACCCGGTTTTGTCTCAACCATTTCAATACCGGTAGGGTTGGCGCAAATAGGCCAGCCGGTTTCTGTCTGCCACCAGTGATCAATAACCGGTTTTCGGGTTTGCTCCCGGGTCCATTCATAAGTCGCCGGATCAAGTCGCTCACCCGCCATAAAAATTGCTTTTAACGAGGTTAAAGTGTGCTTTTTGAGCAATCCGCCCTCTGGATCTTCTTTTCGGATAGCCCGAAATGCTGTAGGCGCAGCGAAGATGACGTTAACATTATAATCATCGATAACCCGCCAGAATGCGCCTGCATCCGGTGTTTTTACCGGCTTGCCTTCGTACATGATGGTTGTGGCGCCAAAAATAAGCGGGCCGTAAACAATATAGGAGTGGCCTACTACCCAACCTACATCCGAGGCCGCCCAGAAAACATCCCCGGGACGCAGATTATAAATGGCACTTAACGAATAATTAAGCGCCACTGCATGGCCGCCATTATCGCGTACCACCCCTTTTGGTTTGCCAGTTGTACCCGATGTGTACAGAATATACAGGGGATGGGTGGCAGCGACCGGTGTACACGCCACAGGGTGTGACTGATTCATAAGATCCTCCCAGTCACTGTCTGCGGAACTGTTCATGGCGGCGATGGCTTGCTCTCTTTGATACACAATGCAGTGTTCTACAGCATGGCTGGCCAGTTCTATTGCCTCGTCAACCAAAGGTTTATATTCAATAACTTTATTAATTTCGATACCGCAGGAAGCAGTGACGATAACCTTTGGCTTGGCATCATCAATCCGCACTGCCAGTTCACGGGCAGCAAAGCCACCGAATACTACCGAATGAATAGCCCCGATCCGGGCACATGCAAGCATCGCAACAGCGGCCTGAGGGATCATTGGCATATAAATAACGACCCGGTCTCCCTTCTCCACGCCTTTATCTTGTAAAGCCCCGGCAAAGACACTTACTTCATTGAGCAGCTCACGATACGTGAAAGATTGCCTGGTCTGAGTAACCGGTGAATCGTAAATAAGCGCGGTTTGCTCACCGCGCCCCTGCTCTACATGAAAATCCAATGCCATATAGCAGGTATTCATCTTACCATCTGGAAACCAGCTGTAGTTCTGGTCAGTCTGTTTAAGGATAGTTTCAGGAAATTGATACCAGGGGAGCTTCTGAGCCTGTTCACGCCAAAACGATTCGGGTGACTTGATTGAGCGCTGATATAAGGTTGTGTAATCCATGGTCGGGTCCTGTAAGCAATCCGGGACTTGAGTTGCCCGGTGAAAACTTTCACTGCTCCTTACACTAGTACACTTTTTACAATTAACGCATAAGACTTCAGCCTTATATCCATTTATAAATTTTTGCTTTGGCCAGCGCTGTCCTTTTAACCATGGCATCAAAGATTAATGTAATCAGACCTTTTCTTTTCACGGTGACTGCCTCTACTCAGTACACGGGTAAGTGTCGGGCGCGTAAATTTGGCACTGAAAAAATGTCAGTGAGTTACAGACAAATAGATGAGTTGTGACGACAGCGAAATTTCGATACAAAATTGAAAGCGATAAAGTCGACGCGCGGTGTTTAGGTGGCAGCATTTTTGATAAGGGTGGGCAGGAGAATCTCAATCAAATCATCATTAATAAATGACTCTTTATCTGAGGCCACCACTGCAGTCGGCTGAGAAAGCCAGTTTTGCAGCGTGTTACGGTAATTCAATAATGTTCGATAACGTATATGCCACAAGTAATCCTCCACGTGGCAAAGAATTATGGCCAGATAGCAATTTCGCTTATTAATTTGCGCAGGAGCAAAAATTATTCCGAGCGTGACGGCTGGTGTCAGGTTGAGCGCACAACGCCGCTTGCATCACAAGCGGCTTAATTACGCTAGGGGCGGGTCGGTGTTTCTTCAATAAGCTTGACGATATCCGGATTGTCACTGGTTTTGGCCAGCTCAATCAGATAATCTTTTTGCAAATCATCAAGCATTTCATTAGTAAGCAATTGTTTAACACGGTTCTTCTCACCGTTAGCAATTGCTGACTGCAACCCTTCCATTCCCGCAATACTTTTTTCATTGGGAGAATGATTATCTTCAATATCCATGGTGTTCTCCTTAAACCTTTATCTGAAACAGACTAACTGCTCGTTGGCACACACTATTGTATTCGGCTGAACAGCTAAAAGAGTTTAAAAAAACCATATTTTCTTCTTGCCGGGCTGGGCTGTATTAATCTTTTTTATAATCATCATGACATGACTTACAGGTACTGCCGACATTGCCGATGGCCTGACGAAATTTGCTTTCATCACCGGATTGCGCCACGTTTTGTAAATTGGCAGCGGCTTGTTTTAAGTCGGTGATTTTACTTTGTACATCATCAAAATTTTGCCAGATGCTGGCTTTTGCATCGCTGTCCAGATCATAATTACTGGTATCAACCCGAAGATAATCAGACAACATACCTGCCAGTTGCTCCATTCGCATCGCATTTGTCTGCATCAGGTCAGTGTCATATTCCATCTTTCCCTTCGCCATTGCTCCAAGCGGGCCGATATTACTTTTTAGCAGCGTAAAAACAGACTGACGATATTCCGTGTAAGCGTTGGCATGCTTTTCAGACATTGCCGGCTCAACTTCCACCGACTGAGCCGGTATGGCAAATGACAAGCCGAGAATGGCTGCGCCAAGTAAGTGTGTAGATTTCATTAAGGATGCTCCCTCTTTTTCTTAATTACACTGTTGTTACGCTATCGTGCTCGATACAGGTTAACTTTTATTCAGAATACACGATAGATACGCTTTTTATTTTGCTTTACCCATAAAAAACCCTCCGCGTTGGGAGGGTTGTTTAGCAGGATAATTAATTTGTCAGGTCATCAAAAAACTTTTTGACACCATCAAAAAAGCCTTGCTCCTTTGGGCTGTGCTTACCTTTTGCACCACCCATAGACTCGTCCAGCTCCTTTAACAATTCTTTCTGCTTGGAGGATAAATTAACCGGCGTTTCAATCACCACCTTGCACATCAGGTCGCCGACCATACCATTACGTACCGATTTCACGCCTTTGCCCCGTAACCGGAACATTCTGCCGGTCTGTGTTTCCGGGCTGACCTTAAGCTTAACTTTGCCATCCAATGTGGGGACCTGTAACTCGCCGCCCAATGCAGCAGTCGTAAAGCTTAGGGGCACTTCGCAATAAAGATTATTGCCTTCTCGCGTGAATATTTCATGTTGGCGGATGTGCACCTGGACATACAAATCACCTGCCGGAGCGCCTGCTTCACCAGCTTCACCTTCACCGTTCAAGCGTATCCTGTCTCCGGTATCAACACCTGCAGGTATCTTCACAGACAGCGTTTTGGTCTGTTCTGTGCGGCCCTGGCCACGACAATTATTACACGGGTCGCTGATAATCTTGCCGCGCCCGGAACAGGTCGGACAGGTTTGCTGAACCGCGAAAAACCCCTGACGCATTTGCACCTGGCCATTTCCATGACAGGTTGGGCAGGTCGTAGGTGATGTACCCTTCTTGGCACCCGAACCGTCACAGACTTCACATTCAACCAGGGTAGGTACTCTTATCTCAACATCTTTACCGCGTACAGCTTCCTCTAGAGAAAGCTCAAGGTTGTAGCGTAAATCAGCGCCCTGGCGAGCTCTGGATTGGCGACCACCGCGGCCACCGCCGAAGATATCGCCGAAAACGTCACCAAAGATATCGCCAAAGTCGCCACCGCCACCGAAGCCGGCACCACCGCGATTCGGATCTACACCAGCATGACCATACTGATCATAAGCAGCCCGTTTTTGATCATCGGTGAGAATTTCGTAAGCTTCCTGGATCTCTTTAAATTTATCTTCCAGTGCTTTATCACCCTGAGTACGGTCCGGGTGATACTTCATCGCCAGCTTTTTGTACGCTTTTTTGATATCGCGTGCATCGGCGCTTCTATCAACACCTAGCACCTCGTAGTAGTCACGTTTCGACATATCGCTACTTTTCCTACTTCGTTACTTCAAGTGCCTGAGGTCATCACACACTTTATCAATCGGTTACCACAGCCTCATTCTGTTGCCATTACACAACAAAAGGCGCAACAAGAATACCCTGCTGCGCCTGTACTGTGACGTTACTCCGCCCGGTCAGGCGGAATGGGACGACAGCTTACTTTTTGTCGTCGTCTTTCACTTCTTCAAACTCAGCATCTACGACATCGTCGTCAGTTTTACCTTCCTGCTGTGTTTGTTCAGCGCCTGCCTCAGCACCAGGCTGTCCGCCTTGTGCCTGCGCGGCTTCCATTAGCTTGCCAGAAGCTTCAACCAGAGCCTGGGTTTTCGCTTCGATTTCTTCCTTATCTTCACCTTTCAGTGCAGTTTCAAGATCAGAAATTGCCTGCTCAATAGGCGCCTTGTCTTCTTCTGATAGCGCATCACCAACTTCTTCAAGCTGCTTACGGGTTGCGTGGACCATGCCATCTGCCTGATTACGCGCCTGAACCAACTCTTCAAACTTCTTGTCGGCTTCTTTATTAGCTTCGGCATCCGCTACCATTTTATCGACTTCTTCCTCGTTAAGACCGGAAGACGCTTTGATAGTGATTTTCTGCTCTTTGCCGGTATCTTTATCTTTTGCAGATACGTGTAGGATACCGTCAGCATCGATGTCGAATGTTACTTCGATTTGTGGTACACCGCGTGCTGCAGGTCGAATACCCTCTAGGTTGAACTGACCAAGTGACTTATTGCCACTGGATTGCTTACGCTCACCCTGTAATACGTGCACTGTTACAGCTGACTGATTATCTTCTGCTGTTGAGAATGTCTGCGACTTCTTAGTAGGAATAGTCGTGTTTTTCTCAATCAAAACAGTCATCACTCCGCCCATCGTCTCAATACCAAGAGACAACGGCGTAACATCCAGAAGCAATACATCTTTAACATCGCCAGAGAGTACACCGCCCTGGATGGCAGCACCTACAGCAACAGCTTCGTCTGGGTTCACATCTCTGCGCGGATCCTTACCGAAGAACTCAGAAACGTACTTCTGAACCAGTGGCATACGTGTCTGACCACCAACCAGAATGATGTCCTGTATATCGCTGACCGACAAGTCAGCATCAGCTAATGCTTGTTTCACCGGGCCCAGCGAGTTTTTAACCATGTCTTCTACCAATGATTCCAGCTTGGCGCGGGTGATCTTGATAGCCAGATGTTTCGGGCCTGATGCGTCGGCAGTAATATAAGGAAGATTAACCTCAGTCTGCTGTGCAGAAGATAGTTCGATCTTCGCTTTCTCGCCCGCTTCTTTTAAGCGCTGCATGGCCAGCGGATCTTTACGCAGATCGATACCCTGCTCACGCTTAAACTCATCAACCAGATAGGTAATGATGCGGTTATCGAAATCCTCACCACCTAAATGCGTATCACCGTTAGTAGCCAGAACTTCAAAGGTGTGCTCACCGTCGACATTGTCAATTTCGATAATTGAGATATCAAAAGTACCACCACCAAGGTCGTACACAGCTACTACATTGTCGCCTTTCTGCTTATCCATGCCATAAGCAAGGGCAGCGGCAGTAGGTTCGTTAATGATACGTTTTACTTCTAACCCTGCAATACGACCGGCATCTTTTGTTGCCTGACGCTGCGAGTCATTAAAATAAGCAGGTACTGTGATAACGGCAGCAGTTACTTCTTCACCCAGATAGTCTTCTGCGGTTTTCTTCATTTTTTTCAGTACTTCTGCAGATACCTGCGGAGGCGCCATTTTTTCGCCTTTAGCACCAACCCATGCATCGCCATTGTCAGCCTTGGTAATTTGATAAGGCATAATGTCGATGTCACGCTGTACTTCTTTATCTTCAAAGCGACGACCTATGAGTCGCTTGATAGCAAACAGCGTGTTTTCTGGATTAGTAACCGCCTGACGTTTAGCCGACTGACCGACTAACGTTTCACCATCACTGGTGTAAGCAATTATTGATGGCGTGGTGCGATCGCCTTCCGCGTTTTCAATAACGCGTGGTTTGTCGCCGTCTAAAACTGCGACACATGAATTCGTTGTACCTAAGTCGATACCAATGATTCTACCCATTACGTGTCTCCGAAAATATGTTCTTTAATTTCTGCACAATTAGTGGGGTTATTCCCGCCACTTTTCAATACTTAACCGCAAAACTTTTTGCGTATTTTTAGGCTTTGGTATCCACGCCACTGTCCGGCGCACGAGCTACCATCACCATGGCCGGTCTTAGCAGACGACCATTTAATTCATACCCTTTTTGCATAACCATCATTACCGTATTCGGCTCATGATCAGCACTTTCCTGCATGGACATAGCCTGATGCAATTCAGGATTAAATACTTCGCCCTGCGGATCGATAGGCTGTACTCCAAACTTTTCGATAGTGCTGATAAATGATTTCTGCGTCATTTCCACACCTTCAAGCAGCGGTTTTACTGCCTCATTGGCGCTGTCCCCGGCCTCAATGGCCCGTTCCAGGTTATCCACTACAGGTAGGAGCTCACCGGCAAACCGCTCCAGGGCAAATTTTCTGGCCTTTTCTACTTCGGCTTCAGCACGGCGGCGGGCATTTTCCATATCAGCACGGGCGCGCAATACCCCTTCCTGCTGTTCTTTGATCTTTGCTTCCGCTTCGCTTAGCGCATTTTCAAGCTCATAGATGCGCTGCTGGGCATCGCTATCATCAGAGGGGCCTTTGTCTTCGCTGACAACTTCACCTTCCTGAACCGGCACGTCCTGTACTTCTTCCTGTACATTGTCCACGGTTACCTCAGCGTCTGTTTCTTGCTGCGCCTGCTCGTCGCGCTTATCGCTCATGCCTACCTCCAGCTAAATATTCAGGGCAATTTTTGATTACCCCTTCAATAGGGTCGTTCAGTAATTTTTCCAGCCCTGAGTAAAAAAAAATTCAATATTTAATTTTTTCAAATTCAATGCTGACTGCGTGTGGCCATATGTAATGGGGCTGGTTTATTCAGCTTCAAGGGTAACCGTATAAGAATTGTGGGATAGAATACTGTCCTGCCGCTAAGAGTTGCGGTATGTTATTGGACAGCAACTCTTTTTACTCTTTATTTACATGCTAAGTATCTGGACAGTCGGTGCCATTGTGATTGGCTATCTGACGATTTTGTTCGTTGTCGCCTTTGTCGGTGATAAGTACCTGAAAGCCAACCAACAGCACCCGGTGCTCTATAGCCTTGGACTCGGCGTCCATTGCACGTCCTGGGCTTTTTTTGGCACAACCACTCAGGCGGTTCAATTTGGCTGGGCCGTGGTGCCTACCTACGCCGGTATTGTGTTGGTCATGATGTTCATGTTCCCAGTGCTGGTCCACATTAACCGGTTGTGCCAGCAACACAATATAAGTTCGCTGGCAGATTTTATTGCCCTGCGCTATGAACGTTCCCACCTTATTGCCGGGTTAATAACGGCGCTGTGTTTCATTGGGGTTATTCCCTATATCGCATTGCAATTGGATGCAATAACCAAGAGTATCAATCTGTTGGCCCCTGATGCCAGTCAGGGGCTTAATACCGTAGGCATTTATGTGGCCGCCCTGATGGCATTGTTCGCCATCCTTTTCGGCACCCGCAGCCTGAGTCTGAAAGAAAAGCATCCGGGCCTGTTACTCACCATCGCTCTAGAGTCGGTATTAAAACTAGTGGGCCTGTCAGTGGTAGGTATTTTTGCCTGCTATGTGTTGTTTGACGGCCCGTTCGATTTGTTTGCGCAAGCCGCCACCCATGCTGAAGCGCGGGAAATCATTTACTCAGACACTGCGCCCTGGGTTTACCTTGGTCATATGTTGCTGGGCGTTTGTTCGATGTTTGTTCTGCCTCGTCAATTTCACATGAACTTTGTGGAAAGTAATGGCGATGGAGAATTACGCACTGCCCGCTGGTTGTTTCCTCTGTACCTGCTCAGCATGACTGTATTTGTTCTGCCTCTGGCGCTGGCTGGAACAATGATTCTGGACACCCGGCTTATCAGCTCCGATGAATTTGTGCTGGCATTACCGCTCTCCCAATCTAATCTTTCGGTATCGCTGGCTGCATTTATCGGTGGTCTATCCGCCACCACCAGTATGATAATTGTTGCAACCCTGGCCCTTGGAGTGATGATCGCAAATAATCTGATTACCCCATTATGGCTTACTATTCGCCTTAAAAAGCGTTCGGTGAATACAATGCAGGCCAGTGGCATACTGACCATTCGCCGTATTACGGTATTAGTCGTTTTAACCGTTGCTTACTGGTATCACCTGAATGTAAGTCAGTCAGCGCCGCTGGTCAAAAGCGGTATTATCGCCATAGCATTGCTCGGACAAATGCTGCCGACGATGTTACTTGGACTGTTTTGGTCCCGGGCTACTGTAAAGGGCGCCTGTCTGGGGCTGCTTACTGGATTTTGCGGCTGGCTTAGCTGGGTACTCTACCCAAGCCTGCTTTCGAGCTATTATTTTGATCCAGCGCCAAGTGACAGCGAGCTTGCCGGTGGCTTTATCTTAAGCCTGCTGGTGAATCTTATCGCTTTTATTCTGGTCAGTTTGATGACCCGCGCACGGGCTTCATCAAAGGTAGCCGAACCCACCAAGACGCCCGCACTAATGATAAGAGTGGCGAATCTGATGGAACTTACCCAACGCGTTCTGGAGCCTGATGAACAGGCTCAGCTTAGCGGGCAGTTGAATACTACCAGCAAATCGGGCAACGGCTATGCTAGCGCCGGACTACTGCAGAAAGTAGAGCGGCTGCTGGCTTCTCAGGTGGGTACGCCGGGGGCGCGGGTATTGCTTAGTGCACTGGCAGAATCCCGCCATCATGAATTACCGGAGCTGGTTGACTGGGTAGAAGAAGCATCAATGTCTTTTCAGTTTAATCATGAAGTGCTGCAATCTTCGGTGCAGCATATTCAGCAAGGCATCAGCGTGCTTGATCATCACCTTTGTCTTCTCGCCTGGAACACCAGGTACGAAGCCTTGTTCAATTATCCCACGGGCGTGCTGGAAACCGGCATGCATATCGAAAACTTACTACAATACAATGCGCGACGGGGGTTGTTAGGCGACACCGACAACGTCGATAACGAAATCGCCAAGCGCATTGCATTTATGCGCGAGGGCACGTGTTATAAATATATTCGCAAGCAGCCCGATGGCAAAGTAATAGAGCTCAATGGCAGTCCACTTCCCGGGGGAGGATATGTCACAACTTACAGCGATATTACTGAATATATTCAGATACAGGAAGCGTTGGAAGAGTCCAAAGAGGTACTTGAGGAACGCGTCAGGCAGCGCACCGAAGAGTTGCAACTTGCCCGCCTCGAAGCAGAACGCGCCAATGAAAGTAAAACACGCTTTCTGGCCGCTGCCGGACATGATTTGATGCAGCCTTTTAATGCAGCCACGCTGTTTGCCTCGCTGCTGTTACAAAAGACAGCGGCAAGTGAACTGGAAGAGTTGTCCCAGGGGGTTGTCAGCTCCTTAAACAGTGCCGAAAGTTTACTCTCGATGCTACTGGATATGACAAAACTGGAATCTGGCAAGCTCGTCCCGCAATTTAGTGAGTTTTGCGTCGACGATGTACTTGCACCTTTGGTTAAAGAGTTTTCCGTTATCAGCAGCCAGCAGAATCTGCGTTTGCGCTATGTAAAAACGTCGCTTGTGGTGCGCTCCGATAAACAATTATTGCGTCGGATTGCACAAAACCTGCTGTCCAATGCAGTACGTTATACCGATCATGGTGGCGTGATAATAGGGATGAGGCGACTGGGCCCGGGGCAAGTTGCTTTATGTGTTTACGATACAGGGCCGGGTATTCCTGTCGACCAACAGCAAAATATATTCGCTGAATTTTTGCAGCTTTCCCCTCATCATAAAAATCAGGGGCTGGGCCTGGGATTAACAATAGTAGAGCGAATGAGTGAGCTGTTGCACCATCCTCTGGATTTGCAATCGTCGATAAATAAAGGCACTGTTTTTCGCGTTCTTCTACCCCGCTGCAAAGATAAAACCCCATACTCAGAGGTAGTGGAAAACTCCCCTCTTCAACCCTCTGCAATGTTGGCTAAAACATCAGTCTTGCTGGTGGAAAATGACCCGCAGATTGTAAAGGCTATGACATTATTACTGTCGCAATGGGGCGCAACAATAACATCGGCTGCAACCGTTGATCAGGCATTGTTAATATGCCCTCGTGCACCGGATATTCTTATCGTAGATTATCATCTGGATTTTGGTCAGACAGGTATTGCAGCCGCGACCACATTGCGGGAGTACTGGCAGTTAAATGTGCCAGGTATTCTCATCACTGCAAACCGTAGCGAAGGGATCCGTGAGCAGGCTCAACAAAATGATCTGTTTTATCTGTCTAAACCGGTCAAGCCCGCCGCCTTAAAGCATCTTATAATGCGGGAACTGGGTTATTTTAGAGGTCCGGTTTAATGCCATCGCAAAGATGAAAGATTTCAACGGTTAGTTTGCCCATATCGTACACATGCGATAAAACCGGGTAGCCACGCCGCTCTATAATGATAGGGCTTGTGCATAGCGAACCACCCGGAATGAAATCATCAAAATTTGTATAGAAACGCTGTATAGGCGTAAATTGAATTATCCGGATAAGCGCCTCGTTCGAAGCCTTCACCTTTAAGTAAGTATGCGCCGCCCCACTCCAGCCTTAGCGAAGGCGTAGTTTGGATACGCAAGCGTGCTTCAACCTGATGGCCGATAAAATCGTCTACCCCTTGCGGTGCTCGCTGGTACCAAAACGATTTATACCCCAGCATCAGATTTTGCTTACCATTAAATTTACTTACACTTCTGGCACCCAGCGCGGTGAGATTTCTTCGGGGTAATGCCTGGTAGACATCGGTGGGCCCAAAATCAAAACGTCTGACTCCATATAAGCCGTCAAAGTCGTGAATGGTATTGTCCGATCTGTCATTGTCGCCACTGATCAGATCAAGCTCCCCTTTCAACACGGTATTGGCGGTAATTGCACGTCCCAAACTTGCGTGTACAAGCCAGCCTCGATGATCTAAATCGGTAGTATCAGCGGGACTGGATGACTGCCGCGATGTGCCGGTCTGGCCTATCACTTCGATATTAGCCAGCCATACCTCTGCCAGTGTCTCGGTGAACTCGACTCCTAACGTGTAGAGGTCCCGGTTTTTTGTGGCTAACTCTGGACTGTCTTGCTCTTTTAGCCAGTAGCTGTGTAAATTCCATTGTTTATCGTCACTATGAGCAAATAAGCCAAAGAAGCGCCGGTCGTTGAAACTCTTATCAAATGCTCGGGCATTATCCGCCACTAGTTGTTTATCTGAGGGTAATCGACTAACCGGTAACAAATAAAATGCCCGCACCTGCCAGTTCTGCCAATGTCCGTCAGTGTATACACCGTCAAAGTTATTAATTGCGTTTCTAAAGACTCCTTTTGACATCAGCCTGCGGCTACCGTGATCCAGTGCAACCCTCCCTACTGTAAGGTTATCAATGTATTCAATCTGGTCAGGTGAATAGCGCAAGAAGAATTGAAGCGGTTCTAATGTATTGACTTGCGAGGCGGTTAAAGTGGGATCGTTATTGTCCAGCCAGGCGCGAGAATCCTGAACTTCAACTACCGCATCAACAGCATCCCAGTGCATCTCACCTTTAACCAGAACACGGGAGGAAAGCCGCTGGTTATGTTGAGTCCGCATTCCTTCTTCAACAGGAAATATAGGATTATTAAGCGCTTCAAGGCGCAATCGCCATGAACCACTAACATCGAAGGTTGGCTCTGCGGCCTGACCGTAAACGGACACGCTGCATAACGCCACCACTCCCCAGCTTGCTAATTTACTTCCTACCCACTTTTTACGCATGTTTACTTCTCACTTCATACCTTAAATATCAATGTGAACTGCTATATTTTTGGCAACATCGGAAAGTAGTGTAGAGCAAACAAATTATTGTGCAGTTGAACTTTCGTTTATAAGGAGAACTGAATTGCATATTAAAATTAGTAGAAAGTTGAATTGTTGAGCGAATAAAGTGCGGCTAATGTTTCTCGTGTAAAGCAGATTGTTAAATTGGTCATACAGAAAGCGACTATCCTTAGCAAAAACTGTCAATCCCGATAGCTTGCTCACTCTAAATCAAGGCGTAAATATCATGAAGTTCGATAATTTATCCATTCGGCAGAAGTTTGCCGTGCCACTGGCATTTATTTCACTTTTGGTATTAGTGGTGAGTGCCATAAGCATATCCAACAGTCGATTTCTAAGTGTAAATACCGCAACAATTTCCAATGTTTTTAGCGAAGCGCAGAACCTGTCGCTTAATGCTGACCGTGACTTGTATCAGGCTCAGGGCGCGCTGCAGAATCTGATGATTGCAACAAGCCTCAATACAGGCCAGGCTGACAAGTATATTAATGTGTATAGCGAGAATGCTCAGCAAGCCAGGGACCGGATGAATACCGTTCGGTCAATGATGAGTGACTATCCAAGTTTACAAGAAAGTATCAGCCAGTTCGCTGACGATTTCACCGCCTGGAAAGCTGTGACGGATAATATCATCACTCTCATTACCCAGGGCAACCTTGGTGAAGCATCTGTTCTTTTTAATAACGAAGGTCAACGCACTTTTGATACGCTGCGTAACAATTACGATCGTGCTGGCGAATCCATCCAAACACTCTCGGTCAATCTTACCCAAGAAAGCCTGGCATCCAGCGACCAACAAATGTGGTACCTCATCATTGCTGTTGTATTAACAATTTTAGCCTGTATCGGGAGCATTATATTTGGCCCCAGATTAGTGACCTATCGTCTTAATAAACTTACCTCAATGATCGAAGAAATCAGCGAGGGGGAAGGAGATTTACGCCAACGGCTGGATACCTCAGGTAAAGATGAGCTAACCGTTTTGGCTACCGCATTTAATGCGTTAATGGACAATCTTCATACACTTATTTCAGCGATTAAAAATGATGCTAATGCCCTGACTCTCTCTGTTAGTGAACTGGCTGAGTCGGCAGTATCTTCTGAACAGACAACAGCCCAACAGAATACTAACTTGGAACAAATTTCTACCGCAGTCAGCGAGCTGAGTCATGCGGTAAAAGAGGTTGCAGAAAACTCGCAAAATGCATTACAGGATACACAAAATGCTACCCGGGAAACTGCCTCTTCGCGCACCGCTGTGGATAACTCAGCCCAAAGTATTTCTCAGATGTCCTCAACCATTTCTCATGCCAGCGAGGTCATTCAAAAACTTGCTGTTGAATCAAAAAATATCACTTCGTTACTGAATGTTATTCGTGAGATCGCTGAACAGACCAATCTGCTGGCGTTAAATGCAGCTATCGAAGCTGCACGAGCGGGCGATCAGGGACGTGGTTTTGCAGTGGTTGCGGATGAGGTTCGTTCGCTGGCTAGCCGTACTCAGCAATCTACGGAAGATATCAATCAAATGGTAGTTAAACTTGAAAGGGGTGTCAGTGAAGCGGTAGAAGCAATAGAAAGTGGCGCCAGTCAAATGGATGAGGTGGTGCAAGTCTCTGCCAGTGTGTCAGAATCCCTCCAACTGGTGACTGTGTCTGTAGAAAATGCTAACGATCGCATCTATCAGATTGCTTCAGCTACCGAGCAGCAAAGTGAAGTCGTCAGCGAAGTGAACACTAATATTACCTCGCTCAATACATTAAGCCATCAAGCCTTAGACGCAGTTAAGCTTGCAGCCGGTGTCAGCCAAAAGATAAATCGAGTCTCGCACGGTATTGGGGAAAATGTGGGACGATTTACGATTTGAACAAGAGTGTAAGCGTATCCTTTTTTCAACTGCAAAAGTGAAGTTGGTCAACATGGACAATCGTCGGGAGATAATTAGCAGTAGTGATTTATGTCGATTCTGGCAGTTTTACAGAGCGCCTGGAATCAACGCCAGAACTCATATGAGGCCAGAGCTAGCATAGCTCTGGCCTCACTCTGCGTATGTATACCTATACATAATTTGCTAATTCTTTTAGATGAAAATCGTTAAAGTCTGTTAATCGACTGATTTTTAGGTGAGATAAATTATATTTTTTATTTGTAAACTCTGACCAGTGTGGAACTGCGACAGTCTTAATATTCGCCTTTTGGGCAGAGATAATTCCGGATAACGAATCTTCGAATGCAATGCACTTTGAAGGATTAACCTTTAATTTTTTTGCTGTTGTTAAATAAACGGCTGGATGCGGCTTTCCTTGAACTTCGTGCTCCGAAGACGATGTACAATAAAAATACTTAGATATACCAAGTTTATTTAGAACGACCGGAATTAATCTGGCAGGAGCATTTGTCGCCAAGCCTATTCTCAGACCCTTTCTATGAAAAAAATCTAGAACTTGCTTTACGCCATCCAGTGACTCACCCTTCTCAGTGATAAGTGTTGCTACACGGTCAATAACTTCATTTTCTACGTTTTCTAGACTTTTACCGGCCCACGGAAAATGGTTATACCAAAATTCTGTTACTTCTCGCGTCGTCATAGAGGCTGTTTTAGCAGAAAGTTTCTCACATACTTTGACACCGACAGATGAAAAAACCTCTTCTTCGGATTCTTTCCACAGAGGCTCTGAATCAATGAGAGTTCCGTCCATATCAAAAATTACTGCTTGTATCATATAGACTCCATTAAAAATATAATATTCACCCGATGAGTCGTTGTCATCCTTTCTATTTGAATAACAAATTTCATTAAAAAAACAATTGGCAAGATGCTATACGCCAAAGGCATGTTGCAACTGAAATCATTACAGAAAGGGCCTGATAAGGATTCTTTCAAAAGCGGACAAGGGTTCTTATAAATTCTTTGACTAGCTTCATGCATTATTCCCTCGAAACGCTAATAGTGTATTATACCCGCCGTGCAAAATCAGCTTCCTTGTAAGGCGAAAAATTCAATGTTCGCTCCACATGAAAAGTTTCCGTCATCCCGGCAAAGGCCGGAATCTCTCAATCATGCTGACTAATCAAAAACCGTCCTTTTCTTATCCAGTTCAAGAAACTAAATTGTTACTGAACACATGAAAGGGACTTTAAGATGAAAACACCGAGCGTTTATATTCTAACCAATCATCACAATACAACTTTACTAAACTCATTTATTTCGAACGATTTGAAGATATGGAAAATGCGATAGTCAGCGAAAAACGCCTGAAACGTTGGAATCGGCAATGGAAGAATAAAATAATATCAGAGGTCAATCCTGACTGGCGCGACCTATATGCAAAGCTCTTTTAATCGCAGTAATATCGAGCTCCACGAGAAATGGTTGTAGATCCCGGCCTTTCACCGGGATGACGGTAGCAATTAACGCAGCTGCGTCTGCGGCGCCGAGCCGGTTACCGTAGAGTGCCTATTCGACATCCATCATGTGTCGAAAGGCGACACCGGCCTTGGTCCGGTTCATCATGTTTAATTTTCGCAAAATCGCTGAAACATGTTGCTTTACGGTAGACTCTGAAATAGTGAGTTCATAGGCGATTTGTTTATTTAACATCCCCCGGGAAAGCAATTTCAATACCTTGAACTGATGGGGCGTAAGTAACGCAATACGGTCAGCCAGTTGCTGATTATTTATATCTTCCGTACTGACTACCGGCATACTCATATCTGCTGGCAGCCATTGCTCTCCATCTAAAATTTGGGTTACCGCTGCGGAAATTGTCTCAAGCGAAGAGGATTTGGGGATATATCCGCATGCGCCTAAATCGATAGCTTTATGAATAAGTACCGGGTCATCGTGGGCAGATACAATTACGATAAGAACATTAGGGAAACGCGAACGAATTTCACTTAGTCCGGTAAGCCCCTCATTGCCCGGCATTTTTACATCTAAAAAGACAAGATCCACATTTTCATCCTCTGCCAGTAAAGAGAGGGTTTCTTCCACAGAAGCTGCCTGCAATGGAGAGGGCCCGACTATTCCGGCCAGTGCCTGACACATAGCGGCGCGGAACAACGGATGATCATCGGCAATTAATACATGAGATGACATGCGAGACTTGTGTTACTACCTTGTTAGAAAACAATAACACCGATGTTAATGCAAACTAAGGCTGAGGGGAAGAAGCTTTGCCAATTAAACGGCTGACGGAAAGGAAATATAGCCCCTGCAACAAGCATGTCGCAGGGGCTCATCTATAAGCTATTGGTTAGAAACGATAGCCTACTGTTAAATGTACGGTCCGCGGATCACCGTAGTAGCTGATCAGCGTTGTATCGTTGCCAAGCCCCGGTGCCAGACTGCCATCCTCATTACGTTCCACAAAGTCATAACCGCCAACAATATACTCTTCATCAGTCAGGTTTTTGAAGTGAAGACCGCCGTACCAGTCGCCCTCAACACTCTCCCAACTCAGGCTTGCGTTGAGCATGCCGTAAGCATCCTGCTGAATAAGATCGCTGGTCTCAAAAACCAGATACTCATCGCGGTGATAATAGTTCGTGTTGAAAGTAAAGAAGCCGTACTCCGTGTCCATCGAGTAAGTAGCCGCCAGATTCAGTGTATTTTCCGGTGTACTGGCTAAACCAATCAATGGAGGAATTGCGTTGTTTTCTTTTATTTCAAAATCGATATACCCGTACGTAACATCAAACGAAAGATTATCAGTGGCTACATAGGTCGCCTCGATTTCGATACCTTTTGCTGCAGTTTCCGCTGCATTGCGCAAACGCTGCTGAAGCGCTGTAGGATCATTGGCGTTGCCTTCAATACCGATATACTGACGGTCCTGGTGATCGTAACTAAACAGGGTCGTATTTAAACGGAAGCTGTCAGTCAGATCACTCTTCATTCCCACTTCGAATGAATCCACAATTTCAGGGTCGACACCCGGCTCGTTGGTGGTAGCTCGTGGGTTAAATGTTCCGGATTTAAATCCCTGGGCATAACTGGCAAAGAACATCACATCCTGGGAATAGTAGTACTCCACACCTAAACGCGGGGTAAACCGTGACCAGCTTTGGGATGCAGGCGCATCTAAGATACCGTCGTTGTCAGTATCGGTCCCCAAAACCTGGGGAATCGGCACTTCGTCCGGGCGCACAAAACCATCTATCCAGCCGGTTTCAGGGTATAGATTGTAAAGCACAGTACCATTATTGACAGTAGCCTGTTTTTCTTCATCAGTATATCGGGCGCCTACTGATACCGATAATTTATCCGAAATGTCATAGTTTACCTGCGCATAACCCGCCCAGCTTTCACTGTTATTACACCCTGATACTTCACGAGTGAACCCAGGGGTTCCTTCAGGAAATACGCCGGCAGCGGCAAAGTCGCGGCCCAGCACACCAAGGATAGCATCAAAAACCCCGCATGACTCGCCGTCGTAATAGTACAAACCACTAACCAGCGTCATCCCGTCCCCGCTATAATTAAATTGCAGTTCGTGGGTGTCATTCTCATCTTCGTAAATCGCCGGAACATCAAAGATATCCAGTTGCGTATTGTCAAAGTCGATATTGGTAGGCGAGTAACTTTCACGGTGTGAACCGATATATTTAACCTGCATAGACGGATTAATATCGTATCGGGCCATCCAGCTGTAGCCGTCTAACTCAACCTTGTTCCAGGTTGGCAAGCTGGAGTAAGAGTCATACACAGAATCCGGTTGCGGCGCTTCTGTGCGCAAGCTTGGTAGCAGCCGATACCCCCCTTTAGCGTTGGAGGTATCTTCCGTTTTGTCCCAGCCAAAGCGGAAAAATAAATCATCAGTTGCATGGACTTCCAGTGACAAGCGGGCCGCCCACAAATCTTTGTTATAGTTTTCGTTGTCCTGGTCAGGCTGCGCCAATATCAGATATTCACCAAATCCATCACGATTAAGGTTTGCATAACCAAACCCAAGATAAACCTTGTCATCAATCAGTGGGTACTGACCGGTTATTTTAACATCACGCTGGCTGTAACTGCCGACGGTGCCTTCAATATTCAGTTGAGGGTCTCCCGTCATTTCTTTGGTTACATATTTTACCGCACCACCAATTGTATTTTTTCCATACAGCGTTCCCTGCGGACCACGCAGTACCTCAATACGCTGCACATCTAATAGATCCAGAACGGCACCCTGCGGTCGAGCAATATAGACATCATCGATATAGATGCCGACACCCGGCTCATAGCCCCACAATGGATCCTGCTGACCCAGCCCTCGAATAAAGGCGGTTAAGGTCGAATTAGTACCACGACTGGTCTGCAACGTGGTGTTGGGCGAAAATTGCTGTACTTCGGTCAGTACACTGATACCTTTTTCGGTAAGCTCCGCAGCACCCAGTGATGTGATTGCCACAGGTACCTCCTGCAGCGTTTCCACGGTTTTTCGAGCAGTCACTTCTATTCTTTCAAGCTTGCCTCTTTGTTCTTGTTCTTCGGCATTATTATCCTGAGCAAGTGTAGCCGGCGCGTAGGTAAAAGCCGTAGCTACAGCAGCCGCGCACAGTGTACGGCTGAAACCAAGCGATTTTGTATGGGTGTGTTTCATAACAGGTCCCTATTATTGTAACAATCTTTTAGAATTCGCTTTCTTAAAGGATGCGGTCGAAAATTAATGTAGAGGTTTTTTTGACACAGGTAACTAGTACCTTAGTACGTAGTACCATCGTACTATGTCAAATCGCGAAAGCTATGGTCAGAATAATTGGGTTCCTTTGAGGCTCTGCGGTCACAGAACAAATACAAGGAAACGCATTATGTTGAGTATGACTGGTCTGCTGCTGGGCCTGGTATTGCTAATAGTTTTAACCATCAGGGGGATGAATTTATTCATTGCTGCCCCGCTGTGTGCACTCATCGTTGCATTTACCAATAACATTCCTCTGTTTGCCGGTGAACAAAACTTTGTCACGTTATACATGAATGGGTTTTCCGGGTTTATCGCCGCCTGGTTTTTCATGTTTTTGCTGGGCGCTATTTTCGGTAAATTTATGGAAGATACCGGCGCAGCAGACTCATTGGCGCGCTGGATTGTAGATAAACTCGGCTTCAAACAAGCCGTCCTAGCAGTAGTGATGGCCTGCGCAATTTTAACCTATGGCGGCGTAAGCCTTTTTGTCGTGGCGTTTTCTGTCTACCCCATGGCTCTTAGTCTGTTTAAAGATGCCAACCTGCCTCGCCGCTTTATCCCGGCGACACTGGCCTTTGGCTCGGTAACCTTTACGATGACCTCCGCAGGTTCACCGGAGATTCAGAATTGGATCCCCATTAAATATCTGGGAACCTCACCATTTGCTGCCTGGGAAGTCAGTTTGGTAGTGGCGGTATTCATGGCATGTTTTGGCTATTGGTGGCTCAAGCGTATGATTGGTAAAGCCGTAGCTGACGGTGAAGTATTTGATGCCAGAGAGCACGATCCGGATATTCCTGAACGGGATTATCCAAATCCTATAACAGGGCTGATTCCGCTGCTGGTGGTATTACTGCTCTCCTTCTTTTTACATGATGCTATTGCCCAGTATGCACTTATTGTCGCTCTGGCCGGCGGCGTGCTGGCCTTGATGATTGTTAATTACCGCCACTTTCAGGATATGCCCAAGGCGATTAATACAGGCACCACAGGCGCGCTGGTTGCTATCGGTAATACCGCAGCCGTAGTCGGTTTTGGCAGCATTGCAAAAAATACCGACGCGTTTATGTCAACCGTTGATTTAATGACGCAAATTCCTGGCAACGAGCTGCTAGGCGCCGCCATTGCAGTGAGTGTGATTGCAGGTCTTACCGGGTCAGCATCCGGTGGCCAGGCCATTGTCCTGCCGCTGGTTGCCCCGCATTATCTTGACCAGGGTGTTGAACCTGAAGAACTGCATCGTATCGTTTCTATTTCTTCAGGTGCACTCGACTCGCTGCCTCACAACGGCTATGTTGTCACAACCATCAGAGCTATCTGTCGTGAAACCCATCAGGCAGCCTACGGACCGGTGGCTGCCTTGACTGTGGTCACCCCGCTTATCGGTTTAGGAATGGCTATTACGCTCTTTACACTGTTTTAAAAAAAGGAATTACAGATGATGAGATTTGCAGTCAATCTGCCGGCGCTGTTTACCATTGTGATTTTGGTAAGTGTTTGGCCTGCTCAAGCATTGCCGCTGGTCGAAAAAAAGGTCTTTACAGCAACAGATTTTCCGCTCTTTTCAGGGCAGACTTTACCCGAGGTAAAAGTGGGCTGGGAAAGCTACGGCGAGCTTAATGAAAGTAAGGATAATGTTGTTCTTATCACCCATTATTTCTCTGGTTCTTCTCATGCTGCCGGAAAATATAGTGCAGACGACACTCAGCCTGGCTACTGGGACGCCATCATTGGCCCTGGCAAGCCGATTGATACCGAACAATATTTTGTTATCAGTGTGGATTCTCTGGCCAATTTGTCTGCGTATGATGAGCATGTTGTCACTACCGGGCCGGCTAGTATAAATCCGGCAACCGGTAAGCCCTATGGGCTTGATTTTCCAGTGGTGACTATCCGGGATTTTGTCAACGTGCAAAAAGCGGTATTGGAGACGCTGGGGATCGGCAAACTGCATGCAGTTATTGGTCCGTCGATGGGTTCTATGCAGGCACTTGACTGGGCCAGTGCATATCCTGAATGGGTACCGCGTGTGGCAGCAATTATCGGAACCGGTGAAAGTGATGCCTGGACCACTGCGGCGCTGGAACACTGGGCGCGCCCCATCAAGCTGGATCCAAAATGGTCTGATGGTAATTATAGCCAACAGGCACCGCCCACTGAAGGTTTGGTAGCCTCCCTGATGTTGATTACACAGCAAGCGCTGCATCCGCAATATTTTAATCAACAGGGGGAGCAATTAGATTATCAGGCCCTTGAATCTGCACCTTTAAACGATATCCGTCAATCGCACTCTATCGTGACCTGGCTGGAAGACCGCGCCCGCAGTCGCGCTGACAAAATGGATGCTAATCATTTGCTGTATCTAGTTCGCGCATGCCAGTTATTCGTTGCCGGCCATCAGAAAAGCCTGCAGGCAGGATTGAGCAAAATTCAGGCAAAAAGTTTGTTTTTGCCTGCTACCAGTGATCTGCTGTTAATGCCGTATCTCTCTGCCCATACTCACGAGCAGTTACAACAAGCAGGTAAAATCAGTCATTATCAGGAACTTACAGGCTCGCTCGGTCACCTTGAAGGTGTGTTAGATATACAGGAACAGGGTGAACGGCTCAAAGCCTTTTTAGCAGATAAATCAGCGAGGAACGAATGAAAGGATATACAATAACACTTGGGCTGGCCATGTTTTCTGCTGCACCTGCGGCAGCAACAATGAATCTCGACACCCGCAATGTCACTGTCTCTGGTTTATCTTCTGGCGGATACATGGCGAATCAGTTTCATATAGCCCATAGTGACTGGGTTAAAGGCGCGGCCATCATTAGTGCCGGCCCCTACTATTGTGCGCAAAATGATATTACGATTGCACTGGGTGCCTGTGTTGACAAATCCGAAACCGAAATCCCCCTAGATGTGTTCGCCTCAAAAGCTAAGAAATGGGCTGATGAGGGAAAAATAGCCGATTTGAATAATCTGAAAAATCACCGTGTCTGGCTTTTCCATGGCACAAAAGATGAACGGGTCGCGCAAAGTGTCACTGATACGCTGCACAAGCAGTATCAAAGCTGGCTCAATGCAGACACTATTGAATATGTTCGTGATAAGCCCTTCGGCCACTTATTCCCTACCCGTAATAGCGGTGTGACGTGCGACAGTTCGGCCTCCCCCTATATCGGCGACTGTGGTTATGATGCTGCTGGCAAAGCGTTATCGCATCTGCTGGAAAATGTAACAGCGCCTGATGATACCCTCACCGGCGAAGTCGTTACCTTTGACCAGGCTGGTATTGGCGGTAAAAATGCTGAAACTCTGGCAAAAACAGGCTACGCGTACGTGCCTAAAAGCTGTAAAGAAGGCAACGACTGCCAGGTTCACGTGTCATTTCACGGCTGTGATCAGTATGCCAATGAAGTCGGTAAGGCTTATGTAGACAACGCAGGGTTCAACCGTTGGGCTGACGATAACAATCTGGTGGTTATCTACCCACAAACAAAAAAGTCGCTATTTATGCCACTTAACCCACAGGGCTGTTGGGACTGGTGGGGTTATACCGGCGCTGACTATGCCACGCGTGACGGCGCACAGATTAAAGCAGTTAAAGCATTCATCGATTCATTTGCCCGGCAATAGGACGGTTACTTATGACGCAAGCAAAAAATATTTTCATCACCGGTGGCGCCAGCGGTATAGGGTTTGGTATTGCGCAAAGCCTGGCTGGCGATGGCCATCATGTTATTTTAGCAGATATTGACGAGCAGGCGGCTGAAAAGGCGGCCCACGTATTGTCGGATAAAGGACTTAGCGCGAGCGCTGTTGGCATTGACGTAACCGACACACAGGCAGTGTCAGCTCTGCCAGATAAACTCAGTAAGACGCCGGTGGATATACTTATCAATAATGCTGGCATACAGCATGTGTCGAACCTGGAGGCGTTTCCGGCTGATAAATGGCAGCAGTTGATTAATATCATGCTGGTAGGGCCTGCGCTACTTACCCAGGCTTTTTTACCGCACATGCGAGCACAAAACTTTGGCCGAATAATTAATGTTGGCTCGATCCATTCGCTGGTCGCCTCACCTTACAAGTCTGCCTACGTATCAGCCAAACATGGTTTACTGGGTCTGGCTAAAACCGTCGCACTGGAAGTTGGTACAGCGGATATTACAATCAATACACTATGCCCTGCCTATGTCAAAACACCCTTAGTAGAGAAACAAATTGCTGATCAGGCGAAGGAAAATGGGATCAGCGAAGAGGAGGTGATCAATGAAATCATGCTCAAGCCGATGCCTAAAAAAGCGTTTATCAGCATTGAGGAATTAGCCGGAACAGCGCGGTTTCTCATGAGTGATTCGGCCCGCAATATTACCGCCCAGACCATGGTCTTAGACGGCGGCTGGACCGCACGCTAACACTTTCATTTGCCTTCTTTTTTGTGCTAATGTCCGAAGCATTCCTGCTGCCAAGGACATTTGCACACTATGCCCTACAAAACGGTCGGCCTGATTGGCAAACCCGGTCACACAGAAACACGCACCAGCCTTAAACACTTAATTACCTATCTGCATTCTCGTGGATGCGCTGTGATTTTAGAAGAACATATTCAGCAGGAACTGGAGGAGCCGGATCTTGAGTCACAAAATTTAGTGGCTATCGGCAAAAATGCTGATCTTGCTGTGGTCGTCGGTGGAGATGGCAGTATGCTGGGTGCTGCCCGCGTACTCTCTCGCTTTGACATAGATGTGGTTGGTGTTAACAGAGGCAATCTGGGCTTTCTGACCGATATTCACCCTGATGATATTACCGCACAGCTTGATCTTATCTTTGCTGGCCATGCCATTGTGGAACAGCGATTTTTATTAGAGGTCGGCGTGTACCGCTATGAAAAGCTCAAAAGCAGCAACACTGCCGTCAATGAGGTTGTACTTCATCACGGTAAGGTAGCCCACATGATGGAGTTTGAAATTTATATTGATGAGCAGTTTGTCTTCAGCCAGCGCTCAGATGGCTTGATTGTCGCCACACCGACTGGATCTACAGCCTATTCGTTGTCGGCAGGCGGTCCTATTCTGATGCCACGGCTGGACGCTTTGACAATGGTCCCAATGTTTCCCCACACACTGAGTAGCCGCCCCATTGTAGTGGATGCAAACAGCATTATTTCCATGCGCGTATCCCGAGCCAATACTGACAGTCTGCAGGTAAGCTGCGACAGCCATATCGTCCTGCCCGTCCTTCCCGGCGATGAAATCCGCGTTCAAAAAAGTAAAGATAAGCTCTCTCTGGTTCATCCCAAAGGCTATAATTATTTCAATGTCTTAAGGAACAAACTGAGCTGGGGATCTAAACTGTACTGATCGCAGGCTAACAACCGTTCTAAAATTCATCGGTAGTCGTGTTAAAATGCAATCTTTACCAGTAATAAACAACGTAAGATTGGCTCGTTAAACGAGCCGTATCGCTAGTAAATAGAGAGGAAGTAAGCTTGTCTGTAAATACCAGGGAATGCGGCCAGTATCTTGAGGCGCATAAAGAGCAGATTTTTTCGCAATGGGAAGCGCTCGCCAACAAAACACTGAGCGCAGCCAATAACGCGCCGGATTTAATTGTACGCAACTACCTGCCTTATTTTGTGGCCAATCTGGTAGAAGAGTTACAGACTTTTGATGCAAAGCCTGGCGATGATATAACCAAAATAGACGCCATTGATTTTGACGCAAAATACAGTAATGAGCATGGACGGTCCCGTGCAACCGTTTCAAAGTATACCGTGGCGCAGGTGATCCAGGAATATTCGATGCTCAGACAAGTTTTACGTAATATGCTTTATGCTGAGAAGATACTTTGTCTGACCACGGCCGAGATCATTGACCGCTTTATAGAGACCAGTTGTGCCGAAGCTGCGCAGCAGTTTTCTAACTCACTGGATGAGGTTCAGGAAAAGCTCATAAGTGTGATCGCTCACGATCTGCGTAACCCTATCTCTGTTGCAAGAAGCTATGTTGAAATTGGTGAACTGGGACTTTCTCCGGCTGAAAAAGTGTTTGGATCTATAAAGCGTAGTCTTGAAAGGTCCTTAAGTTTAATTAGCGAACTGTTAGATACCACACAACTTGAAGCAGGACGAGGCATGACCTTCCGCTTCGAAAAGAAAGACATGGTAACCGAGCTAAAAGTCGCCACCAACGAAGCGCAAGAGGTTTATGACAACCCTGTTCACTTTTCAACCAAGTTAGATTCAGCGCCGGTTGTGTGTGACCACATGTCCATCTTAAGGGTAGTAGAAAATCTTATTTCCAATGGCGTTAAATATGGCAGCGTCGAAACGCCTATTTCACTAACATTAAAACAAAATGAGAATGAAATTGAGATAAGCGTTCACAATGAAGGTTCTTACATTGAACCTGATGAACAGAACTCCATGTTTGATTTTTTAACCCGCCATACGGGAGGACGCGATCAACAACGAGAAGGCTGGGGTCTGGGACTATATCTGGTGAGACTGGTAGCAAAAGCACATAAAGGCAGAGCCTGGATTGAAAGTGATCAGGCGACCGGCACTACATTCTGTATCGCGATAAAAAATGAAGCCCATCCACCGGGTTCTGCATTTTCTGAGTATATGTAGGTTTTGTAGCGTTCAACTGCCATATGAGACTTACCACTCCTCATACCAAAGTGTCACTATTTTTTACAGTGATAGTAAAAAAGAACCATTAACCTTAAGTATCTTATTGTTGTTGAAAGCTTTTTTAATTTTGGCACGAAGCTGGCTTTACCTTATTCGCATAATATGAAGAACGGCACGTAAGCGGTTCTTACACCAATTCGATGTTAATGAGGGAAAATTATGAAAAAGGTGATTGCTGCAGTATTAAGTAGTGTCGTTTTATTATCAGGTGTAGCCAATGCAAGCCTGATTAAAAATGGTAGCTTTGAAGAAAACACCGTCAATGCCGGAGGGTGGAGCAGCTTTAGCGCAAATCAAGTTAACGGTTGGTCAGGCGACACGATAGAAATCTGGAATAACTTGAATGGATTTGCTGCTTTTGACGGCTCACAGCATATCGAACTTAATTCAGACAACACTGGCTTTCAGACAATTTTTCAGAATTTTGCTTCTGAAGCAGGCCAAACCTACTCACTTGAGTTTGCATATGCTGCAAGAGAAAACCTGAATGAGTCTTTCAAGGTTGAAGTGTTAGATGCGGCTACAAATAATATGCTTTTCTCGCAAAATATTGAATACACCAGCGTTCGGCAATGGGATACCTTCAGTACGATTTTTGCGGCTACATCTGATTTTTCACAGGTTCGATTCACCTCTTTAAACAGAGGCTCTAAAGGCAACCTTATTGATGCTGTCAGTGTTGCCGTGCCTGAACCTGGTTCAATTGGCCTGATTGCCCTTGGCTTGCTGGCTTTGTCGGGCAGACGCAAATTTAAAGCATAGTTACAGCAGCTATCTGTCACCATTATACAAAAGCCAGGCTAAGTCTGGCTTTTTAGTACCTGTACATGTTTGCTACGAAGATGCCGCTGAGCTCTCGCTTGCCGATGGTTATTGTGGGGACTGGGAACGATGGTTTACTCCGCCACTGGCAAACTCGCCTTACCACCACTCTCTTGGTTGCGGCTTAGTTACCTTTTAAGGCGGAGAAAGCGGAGTTTTCGCGAGTGATAGTCCAGCCGTTAAGCCGTTGAGCGTTTCACGTCAGTTTAGCTTTTGACGTCGCTTTGAAGACTATCTCATTGACAATGTCGATGTTGTTGTCACTGAAGTCAGGCTAGTTGGCTTGGTTACTCATGGCGCATTGACGCTCTGTTGGGCGGACGCAAGATCAAAGCATTCATATCAAGGTTACCTGTCCGTCAGTATACAAAAGCCAGGCTATGCCTGGCTTTTTAGTATCTTTATATGCTTACTGTGAAGATGTCGCTGAACTGTGGCTTGCCGATGATTTTGGTCTGGAATTAGATCTGCGGTTTGCTCCGCTACCGGCCGGCTTGCCTGACCGGGCCTGACCACCAAAATTTTTGGTTTTCTTAGGCTTATTTGCTTTTTTAGGTGGAGAAAGCCGTGTTTCGGCAAGTGATAGTTCAGGCGAGAACCCTTTAAGCGTTTCACGGGGGATTAGCTTTTGAATCAGCGTTTCAATATCTTTTAACTGCTGCAGCTCATCAGCACTGACTAACGACCAGGCCTGACCCACTGCCCCTGCCCTGCCGGTACGCCCAATCCGATGCACATAGTCCGCCGCAGTATTAGGCAAGTCAACATTAACCACAATAGGCAGCTGACTGATATCTATGCCTCTGGCTGCTATGTCTGTAGCAACCAGAACATTAATCTTTGCGGATTTGAAGTCTGCCAACGCTTTGGTTCGCGCTCCCTGGCTTTTATTACCATGAATAGCAGCACTGGCAATGCCGGCGGCATCTAGTTTTTTAGCCAGTCTGTTTGCACCATGCTTAGTGCGCGTAAACGCCAACACCTGATGCCACTGATTTTCTTTGACCATAGTGATCAGCGCGGCCATTTTGCGATTTCGGTCTAATGCCACTAGTCGCTGGTCAATTTTATCAACCGTTGTATTGGCAGGTGTGGTGGAAATCTTCTCAGGATTATTCGTCATTGTTTCCGCCAGTGCGGTAACGGTATCGGAGAAAGTCGCAGAGAACAGTAGTGTCTGACGTTTAACCGGCAACAATTTAATGATGCGTTTAATATCGTGAATAAAGCCCATGTCCAGCATGCGGTCAGCTTCATCCAGCACCAGCGTTTCCAACTGATCAAACTTCACCGCATTTTGCTGGTGAAGATCCAGCAGACGACCCGGGGTCGCTATCAGAATATCCACACCCTTGCGCAGTCGTTTCATCTGAGGATTGATACCTACCCCACCAAAGACTACAGCAGTATTCACGGAGGTAAACTCGCTGAGTTCTCGGATGCTCTGTTCCACCTGCGCAGCCAACTCACGGGTTGGCGTCAGAATTAACGCGCGAACGTGATTACCTTTCGGTGCTTTACCCTGCGATAATCTTTCTAATATAGGTAAGGCGAAACCTGCCGTTTTGCCGGTTCCGGTCTGGGCTGCAGCCAAGACATCCTGGCCAGCCAAAACAGCGGGAATCGCTTTTGCCTGGATAGGTGAAGGCGTTTCATAGCCTTGCTTTTCAATCGCCTGCATTAAATTTGTAGACAGACCCAACTGGGAAAATGACATTAAAACCTCAAAAATAAAAAAGAAAAGTGTGCAACATGCACTGGAGCAATTAGTGTCCTAATTGCAGAAAAAGGGTGCCTGCGCACCCTTTTTTTCACTATTAAAGCGCTTCTACATCCGCAGCCTGAGGGCCTTTGTTGCCTTCTTCAATAGTAAACTGAACCTGCTGGCCTTCGGCCAACGTTTTAAAGCCATCAGATTTGATCGCTCTAAAGTGAACAAAGACGTCTTTGCCACCATCTTCTTGTGAAATAAAACCGAAACCCTTAGCTTCGTCAAACCATTTAACTGTGCCAGTTGCAGACATAAGATGACTCCTAGAATAAAATATGTGGCTGAATGTATTCAGCGCGTCGTTTAATGAAGGGCTATTACTTTGTAACAGGCTTAAATCGGAAAGTGTCTGGTTTAAAATCGCACGAGGGGGACTAACAGAGGACTAACGGTTGAAGCATCGATCAAACTTAAATAGAACCTTCAAAAGGCGGCGTGATAGTAACAGTCATTTTAGACTTAGGCCAGCGATAAATTCGATTATTCTTTAATCGAAACCATACAAATAAGAAGTTTATCCCGGCAGGCCTGTACTCTGTCTCAGTTTGGCAAGGTAGCCTGGAATCATCAACTTTCGGTAGGTGACTAACAAAAAAAGCAATCTTCTCTTAGGGCAGATAACATAAGCTGATATACCCAAACATCATCAAACGGTGCAGTTAAATGAAAATGCCCTATTGAATGTTATATCGACAGGCTCATCAATAGAGGGACGTTACACAGTCTCAAACTGTGTAACTATCAGGACAGGATATTAACTGTTTACTCGCATAAATAATAACGGGTAACCAGTAGAAAACATTATTGATCTAAAGGCGTATCAAAATCTTCTGACAACTCAAAATCACCTTCTGCAGTAACAAGCTCATCATTATTAAATGTCAGAATCAATTGCTTTTGAAAATCTTCACCACGTTTGCGCATGCCGCGCTTCATGTCATAAACATAATACCAGGTATCATCGTTAAATGAGTCTTCTACAACCGGATTTCCAAGCACATAGATAATCTGATCTTTTGACATTCCCTTGCGCAATTCTTTTACATCACGTTCATCTAAAAAATTACCCTGCGGAACATCAATGCGGTAAATCCAGTTAGAGCATGCCACTGAGGAGAATGCCAAAACAGATAGTAGTAAATATTGATACAACTTCATTCGAGAATTAGGTCCAGTCGCTTTTATTGTTTTGATTGTGCAGAGCGCCATCGAAAAAACCCTGCATCACGTCTAAATAGTGCGGAGCATGCTACCCCACCCCACTATGACCAATCAACCGCTTATTAGTTCGATCCTGAATTTTTCAATAACTCTCTCGCATTAGCAAGGGCTGTTTCTGTAACTTTATCACCTGCCAGTAGTCTGGCCAGCTCATCCACACGCTCTTGCTCAGCCAAAGCAAGCATCATGGTCTGGGTACTTTCACCATCGGTCAGCTTCGTGACGAAAAGCTGATTATGAGCCTGTGCCGCCACCTGCGGTAAATGCGTGACACACATTACCTGACTATGACTACCGAGCTTTCTTAGCAAAGCACCGACTATCGATGCGGTCGGTCCGCTGATGCCTGCGTCAACCTCATCAAAAATCATAGTCGGGATGGCATTTTTGCCACTTGCCAACACTTGTATCGCCAAACCGATACGTGATAGTTCCCCGCCGGATACAACTTTATCCAACCGGTCCGGATCCTGCCCCGGATTCGTGGAAACAAGCATTCTTACATCGTCCAGCCCTTGCGCCGCAGGAGTCTTATCAGAATTAAAGTCTACGTCAACAACGACACAGGCATGCTTCATATTCATTCGCTGAATCTGAGATTCAATATTTTCTGCAAATGACCTGGCAGCCTGCTGGCGAGAATCCGAAAGTAGCGTCGCCGCTTTCAAATAATCCGCTTTGGCCTCTTGCACTTCAGCTTCCAGCGTCTCCAGCTGGGTGTCCTCGTCCTCTAACTGTTTAAACTCCATAGCCAGCTGTTGGTGAAACTCATACAATGATTCAGGCTCTATGTTATGTTTTCTGGCCAGTTCCATACATTTGCTGTAGCGACTTTCCACCTGTTGCAGGCGCAACGGATCAATTTCCAGCGCGTCACAATAGCTACGCAATTCAGACGCGGCTTCTTCAACCTGTATCGAGGCATCATTGAGCATTGTGATAATCGGACTCAGACTTGCATCATGCTCCTGCAGTTGCACCAGTCGCTCAAGACTATTCTGAATAACCGATAACGCATTTCCCTCATCGTTTTCGTACAGATTATAAAAGCTGGTTTGCGCCTGTTCGAGTAATGCCTGACCATTGCTCAAACGCTTATGTTCAGTCTCTAATTCTTCAAATTCTTTATCCGCCAGCGCAAAGTCATCTAACTCTTCAACCTGATACACCAATAATTGACGCCTATCAGCCCGGGTTTGCGCCTGTTGCTGCAGTTCGCTGAGTCTTTTCTGCTTCTCTCGCCAATGATCAAAGGTTGTAATTACCGTATTCTGTAGCTCTTTGTGATTGGCAAAATTATCGAGATGATTGCGTTGTACATCGTCTTTTAACAGTTGCAGGTGCGTATTTTGCCCATGGATAGCTAACAGGCTCTGGCCAAACACCTTTAACTGCTGTAATGACACAGGGGAACCATTGACAAAGGCCTTTGAGCGCCCTTCTTTAGATATAACCCGTCTGATAAAACAGGTTTCACCATCATCCTCAGACTCAAGCTCATGTTCTTTTAACCATGCCAGTGCGTTCGCGTTATCACAAACAGTGAAGTGCGCTACGATTTCCGCCTTAGTGGCTTCTTTGCGCACCGAGCCTGCATCAGCACGCTCCCCAAGACATAGACTCAAGGCATCAATCGCGATGGATTTACCCGCCCCCGTTTCACCGGTTATCGCAGTTAACCCCTGGTCAAAGTTCACGGTTAAATCACGGACAACTGCAAAGTTCTTGATCGATAATTGTATAAGCATAAAGACTCTATAAACATACAGTACTTGTTTATTTATACAGTGCTTTTTCAGCTATTACAAGTCCGCAGAAAATGGTTTTATCAGTCAGACTGGATTTTGCCTACGAACGCTCTTTTGATAAGGTCTGCGAACGTTCACTGATCCCCGCTTTTCTGCCGTCAGAGTCTGTTACAAAGATGATGGGGAAATATGCTGTTGTATCTTTTTTCGCGACCAACGTAATCGATTTGCTATGTGTATCACTATTAACAGGTGACAAATAAACTTAATACACAGAGGTAAGTATGAAAACAATTGGTTACGCGGCCAAGTCATCTGATGCGCACATGGTGCCATACCATTTCGAACGCAGAAACTTGCGTGACAACGATGTTTCTATCGAGATTTTGTACAGTGGTGTTTGCCACTCTGATCTGCATACCGTTAACGGTGATTGGGGTGACCAGCCTTATCCACTTGTACCCGGTCATGAAATCATCGGTAAAGTTATTGAGGTGGGCCAGCAGGTTCAAAATTATCAGGTCGGTGATCATGTTGCCGTAGGGTGCATGGTAGACAGTTGCCAAACCTGTGACCAGTGTGAAAATCATGAAGAACAGTTTTGCCGTAATGGTATGACACCTACCTATGGTGCGCCCGATCGTGTCACCGGTGAAATCACCCAGGGTGGCTATTCTAAACATATTGTGGCCCGCGAAGAGTTTGTCATGCGTGTACCACAGTCACTGGACCTGGCGAAAACCGCGCCTATTTTATGTGCAGGTATCACTACCTATACACCGCTTAAAAAGTTTGGCGTCAAGCAGGGAAGCCGGGTCGGCGTTATCGGTCTCGGTGGACTGGGTCACATGGCGGTTAAACTGGCTGTGGCTATGGGAGCTGACGTTACGGTACTTAGCCGCTCAGATGCCAAAGAGCAGGAAGCAAAGAATCTGGGGGCCAGTGGTATTCTTGTTTCCACGGATAAAGAGGCTATGGAGTCTTCTGCTAACGCCTTTGACGTTATTATCGATACTGTACCGGTCAAACATGATTTGAATCCATACACGCCGCTTCTTGATATCGACGGTACGTTAGTGATAGTCGGCCAGATTGGTCCTATGGAAGAGCCTATGACAGCGCCGCTTGTACTGGGCAGACGTCGGGTGGCTGGCTCACTTATCGGTGGTATAAAAGAGACACAGGAAGTGCTGGACTTTTGTGCTGAGCACAATATTCACCCTGAATGTAAAATGATACGTGCCGACGAAGTTAACGATGCCTTTGCCCACTTAGAAAAAGGCGACATCGCCCACCGTTTTGTTATCGACATGGCGACGTTGAGTGTGGAAGACTAAGGCCATAAAAATATAGCCAACGTTTAGTGGTAAGATTGCCGAGCAATCAATAAAGCCCTGCAGATGTTTATCTGCAGGGCTTTTTCATTACTGAAGCGCGGAACCACGGCCAGCATCTTTGAGATACTTTTGCCATGTTTTTTCATCCTCTCGCACCACGTCCTTGTTAATAGTATAACCCACCAGTTCGGCCAAATTTTTATTCATATGATTACGTAGTTTGCCCAAGAATCCAGGCTCGGCGATGATATCAATGTGGTAAATCTTTTCAGTACAACGCTTGTTTTCCAGCCAGTCAGTAACTGTACCTGCAAAACGTTTGGCTTCAATCTCTGAGGCATCTTTGCGACTCATACTGTCCACGCCCTGTACAGCATCACTGGGAGCGGATATCGCACCTGGGCGATCGGTGACTAAATCTGAATCAGTATCACGACCATCATCATTCATCAGTACCACCACCGGCTCCAGATCTGACGCGCCGTCTTTCTCGATAAAAATCTTTGCTTCGGTTTGATTTGCGACTACAAGATACGATTTACCAATCATGTCTTCTCCTCGTTTCAGGGTTCATCTGTTTATAAGCAAGCCAAAGGTAAATAGTTTGAATAAGATAGCAAAAACATACTGAAAAGATGCGCCAACTGGCCAGGTCTGCCCCGCACACCCGACCAGTAAAGCAATTTGCACCATACCGCTCCCCGTTCAGGTTCTTATCTTTTATTCTGAAAAAACAGTAAGCGAAGATGTCTTATCATTGAGCGCCTGAAAATGGAGTATGCACCTGCGGACAGCCACGGTATTTGTCTGAATGACATAAAAGGAATTGCGAGAGAAAACAGATTAAATTTGCGCATCTTCATAATGTTTTGTGGTAGCGTAGCGCGAATATTGTCTTCTATCGCGAACGTTATGCAGTTTGAAAGCCGTCACGGTTACATCCAAAATACGCGTCTGATTACCTCATTAAGTGAATTTGTCGATGCGGTTTTACCTATCGCAAACCAACTGGGCTGCGATCCCAGAGCGTTATGGTTTCGCGGCGTTGAAAGCTCAATGTTCAGGCTGACCCCCGCCATCATGCGTTCTATAAACTGGCGTGAAAATATATCGGTGGAACGTGAGACACAAATCTTTGACGATTTTGTTCGCCGGGTTAAGCAGTCTGTACCCTCTCAACCGTGTGGTAATCGTGCTTTTTGCTGGTATGCAATGGCCGATAGATTTGGTATTCCGACCCGCCTACTGCACTGGACTACCAGCCCGTTGATTGCCTTATACTTTTCACTGTGGAAGGACGAAGTCACAACGCCCACAGTGTGGGTACTAAACCCCCATGCCCTGAATGGCGTGACACTTTCTACTCAGGAAATTTTCAAGATGGATAGCGAAGTGTTAACGGAAGCACAACAGTGTATACACGATGACTATACGTTTGGCAGTGAGCGGTTACCGGATTTTCCTATCGCGATTTCTAACTGCTATAACGATGAGGTCATCAACGCTCACCGGACCCGATACACCGTGTCAGGCAAGCGCAAATTCGGTCTGGAAGATGTCGCTAAAGATACAAGTACGCCGATTCTGATGAAGATACGCTTTGGCCGCAGCGAAGAATTTATACACCAGTTAAAGTCGCAACTATTCCAGCTGGGCGCCGGCCCCCAGGACATTACGCCAGGCATTGAGGGGATAAGCCGCGCCATTAATTTTGAATACGGGTTATGATGGCCGTCTCATCTAATCATCAGAGAGGCGGGAGATTGTTTCAGTAACATTAATAGCGCCTTTTTCAATCTCTTGCATGGTTTGCTCAACGCCAACAATATAATCACTATTCTTATCTACATGTTGTTTAACCATTTGCATGCGTTCGGTGGCTTCGGCGGAGAGACGTTTGTTTTCATTTACTACTGATTCAATTTCAATGGTTGATTCATTAGTGCGTTTTGCCAGATGACGAACCTCATCGGCAACTACGGCGAAACCGCGCCCCATTTCGCCTGCTCTGGCCGCCTCAATAGCTGCGTTTAACGCTAGCAGATTGGTTTGCTCTGCTATGGCCTGAATGGTGGAAACAATATTTTCAATGCGCGCCGATTGTTCATTGAGGCTAACCATAAGAATATTAGTTTCATCTACTTCCTTCAGGGTTTCGGTAAATCCATTGACTGCCTCTGCCAGCGACTGTTTCCCGTCAATAACAATCTGGGCGGTTTCTTCAGAAGTTGATAAAGCCACTTCAGTAGTCCTTATTATCCGCTCTTTTTTCTGCTCAGCAGTAGTAACATCTGTTGCAAACTTCATTACCGATACCACTTTACCTTCGCTATTAAGAACAGGATTATAGGTAGCTTCCAGCCATATTTCTCGACCATTGGCACCGAATCGTCGGTATAAACCAGACTTGACTTCCCCTCGACTGAGTCTATGCCAGAAGTCAGGATTGTTGTCGTAAAAACTGTCATCACAGAACATACGATGATGCTTAGTGACAATCTGCGACTTACTATAGCCCACCGTCCTGAGAAAATTTTCATTGGCATCCTTGATGGTGCCATCAGTTTCAAACTCAATGATCGCCGTAGAGCGATTCAGTGCGTCGGTCAGCGCGGTCAATTTTTGCCATTGTTCATGCTTTTCGGTCACATCATAGGCAATTTTCACCACAGATTCAGTCACACCTGCGGTGTTTACGATAGGAAAGTAAGTAGACTCAAGCCAGACTATTTTGCCGCTCTTATGAACACGAGAAAACGTCCCCCCTACCGTTTTGCCCTCTTTCAAATCCCGCCACAGTTGCTGATACTGACTGGACCCGGCAAATGATGCGGGACATAACGATTTATGCATTTCACCAAGTAGCTCTGCAGGCGTATACCCCATGATTTGCGCAAACATATCATTAACTTCGGTAACCCTGGAGTCAGGCGCAAAGCGAATCAGGGGAACCGCCCGACTGACAGCAGTGTAAAATGATTTGTGCTGATGAAGCTCTTCGCTAATGACTGAGACCTTTGCATTATGGTGTGCAGCGCGCATAAACATACATGTATTCCTTCCAGATACGGACAGCAAAAACGAAACCGTGAAACATTTATGTTTCAGCCATTCAGCGCTATCAGATAACAACTGGTTACATTGTACGCAGCCTTCATTAATTAAGTCACTAACACCTAGTGCTTTTTTGTTAGTCAATTAGTCTAATCTACTTAAGTAGTCCGAGCACTTTTTAAAACCGATACGAGGCAGAAATGCGAACCGAACGAGGCTCGAAAACATGATAATGAAGATCGTCTGTTTGCGAGCCTGCCGGTTCATTTGAAAGCCGTGATGTGTAGAAATAATCTATATCATGATCATTACTATTGGTAAGGTTGAGCACGCTCAGTTCAAGTTGCCAGTTTTGCCACTGTCTGCCAGTCTGAAAATTTACTAATATGCTTGAATCTGATTCAACTGTACCGTCCTCAATAAGTGGGCGATTACCAAAATAACGCAGGCGCAGGGCACCATACCATCCGTTTTCAAAGTCGGCACTCAATCCGGCTTGTAACACATGCTCGATTGCCCCGGGTATCTGATTGCCAGCAGGCTGACTATCCGTAAATTGCGCATCGGTATACGCATATTCAACGTCCAGAGCCCATGCTGGAAGAAAGTAATAATAAGCAGTTAATTCTACTCCCTTACGCCGGGAGGGTCGGCTTGCTTCTGTATTACCGGCATCGCCAACAAATAAAAGTTCGCTATCCAGTTCCAGTTGCCACAGGGACATCGACGCATTTAATTTACCGGGTATAAAAGTACGAACACCGGTTTCAAAACCGGTAGTCCGGACAACGGGATCAACCTGTGGAGCACGTTCCCCGGATGCGGGATCAACCGCTATAGTGGTCCCGCGGGCATCATTGGAATGCAAGCCCTGGCCGGCTGCCCCATAAACTTCCCACATTGAGGAAAGTGTATAAATCAGACTCCCTTTCAGCGAGGTTATATCATCTGAGGCGTCTCCACTATTGGGCGATAAGTCAATGCCAAACCGATTTACACCAACCTGATCGTCGACCGAGAAGTCAAAATAATCGAACCGTGCTCCCAATACGCTGCGAAATTGCGATGTCCATTGGGTTTCATTTCGAATAAAGCTACTGATACTACTTTGTAGCACCTCATCGCTTCTGGTAACACCAAGCCTGACGCGATCTCGCGTAGCGTATAAACCTACCTCTTCGATGTCATCTATCCGGGTCTGGAAACCAACCTTTGTAGAGGAAGGTTTAGAATAAACAGCATGTGAAAACTGATAGTCCAGCTGACCGCCATAGATTGTACGATCATCCACCTGCTCAAATTGATCACCCTGCTCCGGGTTATCCAGAAAGTATGTAAAATTAGACCAGAGATTCAACTGATAAGCGATCGCGTACGCGGAAAAGTGCCAGTTATCATTTTGCCAGTCAGTATTCACGCTGTATCGATGGGATTCACCACCGACGCTTGGGTCGATTGAGCCTAATTCATCTATGCGACCACTTGTTACAGCGCGCTGTGGAATTTGGTCGGCGCTATTCCAGCTATTGTCATAGCCCATAAAACTTACGGATACTTCTCCGCCGGCCAAGTCATCAGACCATTTGATCAGGGCATTGGTTTTGTTGATATCCTCATTAATATCTTGCCAGGGGCCATCATAAAATTGTCTTTCTCCTGCTACCAGCCAGTGGCCATTATCGGTGGTAGCATTTGCTATCCCCACCAGCCGCTGAAAACCGTATTCACCCAGGGCGAGCTCAACGCCAGGTGCTGGCGCTTCCTTCATAGTGGATAGCTGGGCACTGCCTGCGCCACTAAAATCGCCGATTTCGGTATAGTAAACCCCTTTTTGATAGCGCAGCGACTGAACCGTTTCGGGGATAATGAAGTTCAGATCGGTATAGCCCTGACCGTGCCCATGAGTACGCATATTAACCGGCATTCCATCGACCATCGTGGCAAAATCTGTTCCGTGGTCTAAATTAAAACCCCGTAGAAAATACTGGTTCGCTTTACCTGAGCCGCTGTGCTGAGTGGCAACCAGACCAGGTACAAATTCCAAAATATCGCCTGTCCGGAATATTGGTCGTAACCTTATTTCCTGTTGACCAACCACACCCTCAGCGGCGGATATTGCATCTCCGACAAGATTCATTTCACGGCTTTTTATCTCGATACGCTCAAGCTCTGGATGCGCCTTTCCTAATGCGTGGCCTGAAGAGAAAAGTATAACGGTGATGGCTAAAATCTTTTTTTTCATTTGGGCATCCTTGACAGAAAAATATAACCAACAATATTCACATGTAGGTGGTTATTTGGTGTCGCATAGGTTTTGTCGTAGCGATTACTCGTCAGTCTCAACGACTTAACATTGAGCTGATGTAGCGACGGGTTCGCCGGGCCACCGTCCAAGTTATTTTTGCGCATGCAATAAAAACATACTTTAACTGAGCATTACTCTAAACGCTGTGAAACAGATGCAAAGAAATATTAACTTTCTGTCATAGAAGAGAAAAATTAGGTTTAGCAGGGAACTGCCTAGCTGAAATGTCGGTGCTTACCAGGCAGTAAACACACTCTGACGACGTTTATTAATTAACCCGTGCGATGTTCCCACCGGCCGTTGGTTCTGGACATATAAACATTTTCAGTTTGATGGGGATATTGCAGGATCATTTGTACTTTATTCTTGCCTAAAAGTATTACCTCTAACGACACACTGTCATTAAGACGCGCCACTATATTGTGCGCAGCCATTTCTAATGAATGTACCGATAAATGACGAAGCGTACAAAAGCTCGATAATGCATCCAGTGCATCGCTGGGTATCGATAATAGGGAATGTCTTGAAGCTGGCATAACTAAACCTGTTGCTGGTTAATACTGGCAAGTACGAATGATATTTTGCATACGCATGGATGTAATATAACGGTCATAAATTAAGGTGTTTATGTGACAGAAAATTAATCCGCTCTGCTTTTCTTCAGAATAGTAGCTTACCGGTTGATAGTCACTTTTCTCTATCTATCACCTTATCCCTGTAAAATCTGAATCCATGTGATCTAAATATTTTTTAATCATCAAATAAGTAATACCTAATAACCGCGTTTCGGGAGCAATCGTATGAGCGCTGATTGGTTTCATCTTCTCAATATTGTCAGTATCGCATTTTTTGCTATTTCCGGAGCACTGGTAGCTTATGAAGAAGATGTCGATAGCTTCGGTGTGGTGGTGCTAGCAGTGATAACTGCTATTGGCGGCGGGACTTTGCGGGATGTACTACTGGATGAGCCCGTTTTCTGGATAGCTAATCCAGACTATCTATACTCTACGTATGGAGCCATCGTAATTACTATCATTCTGATAAAACTGAACTCAGGGATATCCAACAGATTAATGATGGGATTTGATGCGTTTGGTCTGGCTCTTTATAACATCATCGGAATTGAGAAAGCGCTGATTAATGAGACCAATATGCTTATAGCGATCACGCTGGGCACTGTGACCGCGATTTTTGGCGGGCTATTGCGGGATGTTATCGCCCGCAAGGTACCCCTGGTTATGCGCTGTGAACTGTATGCCACCGCCTGTATTGCCGGAGGCTGCGTTTATGCAGGATTGCTCTATGCCGGTGCACCCTATCTGTGGTGTATCATCGGTTCCTTCCTGACCACGGTTACGTTGCGGCTTGGCGCTTTAAAATGGGGTTGGCAGCTAAACATTTTCGCAAAGGACATTTCCTGAAGATTAGCGTCTTTTCAGGGCGCTCTTTTGCATCAAAATTGATCGAAACCAGGATAGCTACGAATTAGTACAGGTACTCTGACTATATTCAATCAAGCGAGGGACTTAAAATGAGTAAATCCTATCCCGAAATTATCAAGCGTATTTCATCTAATATGAAAGATTTACGCAACAATATTCCCGATACCATGCAAGGCTTTTCCGCCATGGCTAAGGGCGCTACATCAGACGGTGTGCTGGATAAAAAGACCAAGGAGCTTATTGCGCTGGCCATTGGTGTTTCCACCCGTTGTGATGGATGCATTGGTTTCCATACAAAGGCGCTGGTTGAACTGGGCGCGACACAGCAGGAAGTTGAGGAAACTCTGGCAATGGCTATCTATATGGGGGGTGGACCATCGCTTATGTACGCAGCGGATGCTATGCAGGCTTTTGAGCAATTTAGCGACAAGAGCGAATAAAACAACACGATTCGGCGATACTATGAACACCTGAAGACATAAATTTATGTATCATCAGGTGTTTGCAAAACCAGGTATAACTGGGTATGTCTAAGCAAAGCGCTACCAGATGGTGAGGTAAGATTTTCAATTAACGCCGCGTTTTTACATGACTCTCACATAGCAATGCTTCCTGACAATCAAATACCATAAAATTTTAAGTCCGTTAGTCAGACTCGTCCTTTTTCTCCTTTTTAGCGTTTGGGTGCCGCTTTTCGTACTCTTTATTCATTTTTACCCACTCTTCAATCGCTGCCCCAGGGTCTTCTTCTCCGGCTATACTTTCATCATCCGGCGCGCTGGCCTCAGCCTCCTTTTCATCCATTATCTCATCATCGTGTCTGGATTTTTTCTGGGTATCGTCTTTCTCGTTATCTTGCTTAGTCATTAGTTACCTCACAAACCATTAAAGTGGCAAGAATTATGCATTAATTGCACTGTGTGGATACACACTTCGCAAGGGCTGCTTTTTGCACGCTGCAATTTGTTGGTGCTTCTTCATGTTACGCCCTCAAATTGCCAGCAGTTCAATTATTTTGATTCCGGCACACGGCCTAGCACTAAAATATTTCAGTTTTATTACAGCTGTATGAAATAAATTGGATCCTTGCGAGATATTGATATAGTATAAGAATCGTAAAAGAAGAACAGGAGGATTTATGTTTAAGTCTGTAGCGAAGTTCTTTCAGCGTAAACACCCATACACAGTGGCTTTTTATATTGGAAGAAAAAACACTCAGAAGATTTTTGACTGTAAGATTAAGAAGAAATCTGAACTCTTTTCAGGCAATTAATCCAATAGCCAGCACGTTTAAGACGTTAACTTTATAACGTTTTGGTTTTAACTATTAAAGTGGTTGAAACATTTTCGCCCCGCTCGATGATTGACACAGCATTCAAGCTTGCCATGCGGTATATCAACAGGGCTATACGTGCCAAGCAAAAAAGGCTCCCACTTTCATGGTGGGAGCCTTTTTTGTATGTATTATTAAAAAGTAACATCCCACTGCAGGCGCACACGGGTATCGTCATAATCTGGATAGTCAGAGCTACTTAGGTCATATTTTGTTATATCTACAGTCAACTTATTGTTGTGACCGTTTAAAAACCAGTTAGCTGCCAGTGCTCGTTCTCTATTCTTGCGTGTCGAAAAATCTACCTGCGACTCATAGGCGGCATAGCGCATAGCTACTTCAATATTCTCAGGCCACCATGCCACAGTATGGTGCAGAAAATATCCGCCCTGAACATAAAAACCATCTAAGTCTAACGTGGCCTGAGCTGGGGCGCTCACTTCTTTTTCGTGATACTCACCCTGCCAGCTAAATCCTTTATATTTGAGCGCCGAGTCAACATTAAACTGGCTGATATTATTAATCTGCTGGTCATTGTTCACCCAACGTTTTAACTGCCCGCCACCGGATGACGAAAAACGACTGAAGCGACTTTCATGATCGGCCCACGCATAGGCGACGGATAGCGCTAATTCGTCATGATAAGAAAGATCACTACCGACAAAATCTACGCCTTCGCCCGTGGGGTTCCACTGCAATCGTGCAAAATATAAAGGCCGTCCCGACCCGGACAAGTCGCCACCCCGTCCCTGGCCACTGCCAATACCTACCCAGTAATTGATATCAGAAAATGTTCCCTCATTTAACTGACCGTAAAACGAGGCTGCTTTATGCCGATCGATAGTAAAAACCCGGTTAATAATAGATCTATCCAGCATTTGTTGTCCGCCACTACTGATACTTCGCTCGCGGGAATACTCCAATTTCCACTGACCGACTTTAAATTTTACCGCGTCATACTTTTCCAGCCTAAATTGGTAGTCCAACATAAAATCATCAGCCAGTTCATATTCCCAGGAATAGGTAATCCATGGCAAACCTGCATGACCTTTTGCTTTTAGCCTGGCGCGGTTGACGTGAAATTTATCTTGTTCTGCTTCGGTATATTCATCAGGAGCCCGGGGAATGTCCGGAAACTTTGATGAGTAACGCAACTGCCAGCGTGTGTTAAGTTGCATGGAAAAATTGCCATTTTCATCACCAAACAGAATCCCAGATCCATTTTTCCCGGGAATCTTAATAGATGGTGAACGATAAATTTCGGCGCTCAAAGGAAAAACAAAAAAAACTACCGAACAGCATAGTAAAGAAGCGGTTAAAGGCCGTTGCAAATTCACCTCCGAAAAAAGCCTGTTATGGGTGTCCGGTTAATGACCGGGCAATAAGCGTCTTTGGAGTGATAGACGCGAAGCGCGAAGTCTACGCGCGAGTCAAAGACTGTCAACCTTTATGTCATAAAAGTGACACAAAAGTGACACAATAAACCTATACGTGTAGGGCACATAAAGCGATTTCTGTCTGGCAAACCTATACATCATGAAGCACGCATTAATCTTGAGTAGCGTGAGCTTAGGTTGGCATAAAAACAGAGTTAAGCTGAAAAAGCAGACTATTGCGTGTAACGGCCTTTCAGACTGACTGCTGCCTGTGACACAATAGGTTTTCATTTAGTAGATACATTCTTCCCATGAGCACATCTGAGCATAGCGATAATTATTTACAAACCTGCGATTCTACGGATTCTCAGTCGTGCCGGGATAAAAATCCTGAACCGGTGGATATAATTTATAAAAGCCGGGTTGCGGCGGCGGCCTTGGCACTATTTGGCGGTGCGCTGGGACTGCACAGGTTTTATCTGGGTCAATGGCGCGGGCTGTTTTATCTGTTTTTTTGCTGGACCCCCATTCCCTGGTTGGTGGCGCTGATTGAATGCGTGGTATTTATGGCCACCGATCAACCCCGATGGAATCAAAAACATAACGGTGGTGTCAGCAATGGGCGTGAAAGTGCCAAAGTCTTGGCTGCATTTTTAATTATCGGCGCGATGCTGGCAGTTACCGCGCTCATTGCTTCAGCATATATTCCTTTTAAAATGCTCTCTGGCATGGCCAATATGCAGTCGGATATTAACGCAGCGCAGGTTGCATCCACGTCTGCGCAAAACTATATCATGCGGACTGGTCGGCGGCCGCAGCGTCTGTCACAATTGGATCTTCCCGCCAATTTCAAAGAAGATTACGCGACACGTCTGCAGATTGAAAATGGCCGTATTAAACTACTCTACCAGAGCACATCAGCGCGCGCTGGAGGACAACTGATCATGCAACCGGTGATTGTAGAGGGGCAGACATTTTGGGATTGCTCGGCGTCTACTGTCTCTGCGCGTTTGTTTCCGGATAACTGCAGGTAGCCTGATGAACTATCTGGCGCACATGTATCTTGCCAGGCCAGTTCCGGCCTCCCGCTTTGGCAACTTGTTGGGCGATTTCATGCGGGGCTCACAGCCCGGTATGTATCCGTTGCCGGTAAGAAAGGGGCTGGCGAATCACCGCTGGGTAGATAGGTTTACTGACACACACGGGCAGGTGAGCGCCGCGAAACAGCTTATTAGTCCTAAGAGAAAACGATTTGCAGGAATCATTACAGATATCTCCTTCGATCACTTTCTCATCAAACACTGGAAAAACTATTCACAAGTACCGCTGGATATATTTTGTGAGAATGTATACGACGACTTAACTGGCTGTCTGGCTGAGATGCCCTCGCCCATGCAAAAAACCGTCACCAGCATGGTGCAGCACAAATGGCTCGCTGTATACAAAGATATGGACGGCCTCGCCCGCGCTCTGGATAACACCGCCAGAAGAATTCGGTTCCCTAATCAATTCTCGGGAAGTATTAAAGAAGTTGAGAAAAATTACCTGCAGCTGGAACAGGCCTTTTTAAACTTTTTCCCCACCCTCATTGATGCTGTAAACGATGCAGCCATAGAGCAATCAGGCCACGAGAACCTGGCCGATTCCCAGCTCGATCAGAAATAAAATACCACCAATAAGTCCACCCACCAGCGTTCCGTTAATGCGTACTTTTTGCAGATCTTTACCTATATTCAGTTCAATCTGCGCCGCCATCTCCTGCTCATCCCAGTTTTCGATTGTGGTGCGAATGTGACGGGTCAAAAACTCACTTACCTGGGGCGCAACGTAAGCCGCCGCCTGGGTGATATAATTATTGACAGTGTGACTGGCCTCTTCTCTTGTTGCCAGCGTATGTGCCATGTCATGTAGCATGGTAACCATGTGGGATTGAAGCCTGCTGTCTGTGGCTTGCAAATCAGCATCCAGCCGCTGGCGTAAATCGTCCAGAATCTGCGACATGTAATTATGTAATACCGCATTATCCAGAAGCCTGTCTCTGATACTGTTCAGTTTGTCTGCCAGCGCCGGGTCATTTTCGACATCATTGATCAACTGCGCCACGTACTGATCAAATCGCTTGCGCAGAGGATGATCAGGATCGGCGTTAATATCTTCAATAGTACTCACAATGGCTTGCGTCGCCACCCGCGCGCCTTGTTCACTTAGCCAGGCCGTAGGCAAAAACCTTTCCAGTCTGCGATGTTCAGTCTTCAGCCATTGGTGAAGTTTTTCAGTTATAAATTGCTGTGCCGCAGGACGCTGCAACAATGCTGCCGCTTTCGCGATGAGCTGATCCAGCAACTGCTGATGTCGACCTTCACGAGTCAATACTTCCAGCGTCCCTCCAGCCAAAGGGGACAGGTCAATACGGCTCAGCATTTTCTTTAAATTTGTCGTGAATAAATCGCTGATTTTTTGATCATTTACCAGAGTTAGTGCGCCGCGCACAGTATCACCGGCAAACCGTGCAGTCTTCTCAGCATTGCCGGGGTACAATAGCCATTTTGACACAGCCTGCGCCGGCTGACTTTGTCTGACCAGCGTAGCGATTGCCTCGGGATGAAAGAATTTCTCCTGCACAAACTCGGAGAGATTCTGCGCAATGGTATGTTTATTCGCCGCAACGATATTGGTATGCGGGATTGGGTAACGCGGGGGGATGGGCTTAAATAATGCTGTCACTGCAAACCAATCAGCCAGGCCGCCAATCAAAGCTGCTTCACTGACCATTTTTATAAAGCCAATCAGCGTTGACCATGGCATCAGCGCCGGTATCTTTTCACCGACCGTGGCAATTATGAACAGAACTGCGGCGCCCAGTAACCATAATAGGGCAATACGCTTTGCTCTGGCTAATTGTTTTTCTTTCAACCCCAACTCCTGCAGGCGCTAATACACTTGAACGTATGCGCGAATCGAATGCCTGATACAAAAAAGGTGTTGCAGGCAATACCTGCAACACCCAAATACGTACTTCTATATTAGCTCAGACTTAGTCCCATTCTGGTCCAAAGTCAGGATCAACGATACGTTCGCCATTGTCTAATTCGCCAATACGTTCCATGTCCTCATCTGATAATTTCACTTTATCGAATTCAAAGTTATCTTTGATATGATCAGGATTTGTAGATGACGGGATAGTGTGATACCCCTTATTTTTCATCCACGCCAGAGTGACCTGCGCCGGCGTTGCATTGAACTTGTTACCAATATCTTTCAATACGTCGCTATCCATCACCTTACCCACGGCAAACGGCATATACGCGGTCACTTTCATTCCCAGCTCTTCAGCGCGCTCAGCGACACCACGGTTCTGCATGTACGGATGCAGTTCCACCTGATTAGTATATATTTCGCCTTCGCCCAGAATCTCTACAGCTTTTTCCATTTGTGCAATCGTAAAATTGGACACACCGATATGACGTGTAAGACCTTCATCTTTTGCCTGTTTCAGGCTGTTCAGGTACTGCTCCATCGGCACTTTGTCATGGGGCGACGGCCAGTGGACCAATAAAAGGTCTACATAATCAACCTTAAGTTTCGCCAGACTTTCATGCACACTTGCAATAAAGCTATCATTACCAAAATGATCAAACCAGACTTTTGTAGTAATAAAGACGTCGTCACGGTCTATATTCTGGGTTCGAATAGCATCACCGACCTGCTCTTCGTTGCCATAAATCTGTGCCGTATCAACATGGCGAAAACCAACTTTTAGTGCATCTACGACGGCTTTATGTGCGGTATCATCTTCTAAACGAAACGTGCCAATGCCTAACTGTGGCATGTCTTGCATAATTAACTCCTATCAGATTACATGTGATGCTGTCAGCGAAAATACGCTATAGCGCTTACCCAGCATTGTTTTTACATCTTTGTGCTACGTGGCGAATGATTAATAAGATCGTAATGATTGAGAGGGAAGCCAGTGAGACAAACACACATGCAAGTTGCATAGTAAATAGCGTTGGCGCTTAACTTGTAAAAAGGGAGGCAAGGCGGACAAACCTAAAAAAGCGCTGTCCGCTGAAAATCATATAGAGGAGTGAGTCGTAATTTAACGTCTTTTGGTTTGTCCTTCTTTACGGGCACGATGTTTTTTCACCGAGCGACGCATACGACTTAACCGGGCATGATCGAGTTTTGTTTGTCTGACATCCACCATACTCTGGGTTTCATCGGTCAGTTGCACCATTTTACGCAATGCATTGACGTCATCCAGTTCCAGCTCCACCCAGGCTCCGATAGGGAGTCGCTTCTGCAATTCTACCGGCCCGTAACGCACCCGCATAAGACGGCTAACCTGAACATTCTGTGACTCCCACAAGCGACGTACTTCGCGATTGCGGCCCTCAGACAACGTAACGTTATACCACTGGTTCATACTTTCATCGTCGTTCGGGCGGGGTTTGATGGAGGTGAACCGAGCCACTCCGTCATCCAGCTCAACACCTTTTTGCAACGTTGTCAGCGTGGGTTTGGAAACCTCACCAAATACCCGAACCGCATATTCTCGTTCGATTTCGCATTTAGGGTGCATCAGACGATTTGCCAGTTCACCGTCATTGGTAAATAACAATAGTCCACTGGTGTTAATGTCGAGCCTTCCTACTGCTATCCAGCGACCCAGACGTATGGCAGGCAAGCGTTCAAAGACAGTAGGCCGGCCTTCCGGATCATGACGGCTACACAGCTCACCCTCGGGTTTGTTGTACATCAGCACCCGGCAGATCGGCTTTTCGGTCTGGCGGGAAAGCAGATGACCATCGACGCGAATCTGTTCATCGGCCTCCACTCTGTCTCCCAGTGTGGCCAGACTGCCATTTACTGACACGCGCCCCTGTTCAATCCAACGCTCCATTTCCCGGCGGGATCCCAGACCCTGATTGGCCAGAACTTTTTGCAATTTTTCACTCATTGGTGGGTAAACTCTCAGGTTTAGATTTATCGTTCGTACGGTCTGTTTGCGCAGACGGTACCTCTTTGGAATCATTGACTTTATCAGCCAGGGCATCAAACTTTGAGGCGCAGGGCAAATCCGCCAGTGAAGTTAACGAAAAGTAGTCCAGAAATGTCTGGGTTGTAGCATACAAGGCCGGCCTGCCGGGCACTTCTTTGTGCCCCACAATTTTGACCCACTCCCGTTCGGTGAGTGTCTTGATAATATTACTGCTCACGGCCACCCCACGAACCTGCTCAATCTCCCCTCGGGTAATAGGCTGACGGTAAGCAATTAACGCCAGCGTCTCAAGCATGGCCCGCGAGTAGCGGGGCGCGGCTTCCTGCCATAATGCACTGAGCATGGGAGCCAGACTATCTAAGGTCTGAAACCGATAACCACTGGCAACCTCCACCAGCTGGATCCCCCGGGGCTGGTAATCCAGTATCAACTCTTCAATAACACTGGATAGCAATTTATCACTTACTGAAAAATCAGCCAGTGTAGTGTCTTTTAATCGTGCGCGGCTTACCGGTTTTTCAGCCACAAAGATGGTAGCTTCCACCAGCTGTTTTAACTGAGCACGATTAATCTTTTTCATACGCACCCAATTTTACATAAATTCTTGCAAAGGGTCCTGCCTGAGTGCACACAATCATCTGTTCTTTTACCAGCTCTAGTATAGCCAGAAATGAGACGACACAGCCAGCTCGCCCTTCTTCGACGGTAAATAATGCCTCAAGCGGAGTATAATGATCCGCGTGCGCCTGATTCAGAATACGCGACATGCGCTCCCGTGTACTTAATACTTCTCGTTCAATTGTATGATGTTCAAACGCAGCGGCACGCTGCATCGCATTGCCAAAGGCCAGTACCAGCTCATCAAGCGCCACATCAGGCTCAATTTTTTCCGGCGACACCGACGCTGTCACACTAACCTGAACAGGATGTATATCCCGGTGCATTCTCGGCTGCTGATCAATATCCTGCGCTGCCTGTTTAACGACTTCGTACTCCCTGAGCCGGCGTATAAGCTCGGCGCGAGGATCTTCTTCATCCTCTTCTGCGGCTGGAGGTTTGGGCAGTAAAAGCCGGGATTTTATCTCTGCCAATACCGCAGCCATTACCAGATATTCCGCTGCCAGCTCTAGTTTCAGCGCTGTCATGGCCTCCACATATTCCATGTATTGTGCTGTAATTTGAGCCACAGGCAAGGTGGTGATATCGAATTTTTGTTTTTTAATCAGGTACAGCAGCAGATCCAGGGGCCCCTCAAAACTCTCCAGAATAACTTCGAGCGCTTCCGGCGGAATATATAAATCCTGAGGTTTTTCAATAAGCGCCTGACCATTAATAAATGCCAGCGGCAATGGCTGCTGGACCGGGCCTGACGGCTTAAACTCACTCAATGGATCTCTCCGGGACTATTCGAAAGGGGCGGTATCACCACTGCCCTCACGCAGAATAACTGCAGGACCATCTGATACATCGATCACAGTGGTAGGTTGTTCACCCAGCGCACCGCCGTCAATAATAAGCCCGACACGCTTTTCCAGCTTATCTCGGATGGCCTCAGGCTCTGATTCTGCCATCCGCTCCCCCGGTAAGATCAGTGAAGCCGACATCAGCGGCTCGTCAAGCATTTCCAAAAGCTTTAGTGCAATAATGTTGTCGGGAACCCTGATGCCGATGGTTTTTCGTTTTGGGTTTAACAAACGGCGGGGAACTTCACGCGTAGCTTTTAAAATAAACGTGTAGGGACCGGGCGTGTTATTTTTTATCTGTCGAAAGGCGACGTTATCCACTTTGGCGTAAAATGACAGCTCGGACATATCACGACACATCAGGGTAAAGTTATGGTCTTTCTCAATTGCCCTGATCTGACATAACTTTTCCAGCGCTTTTTTATCGTCCATCTGACAACCAATGGCATAGCCAGAGTCGGTTGGATAGACAATAACCTCGCCCTGGCGAATCAGCTCACACGCTTGTTTTAATAGCCTAGGCTGCGGGTTTTCCGGGTGTATCTGAAAAAACTGGCTCATGGTGATTACTCTGTAATTATCGGGTGACCGACAGGTCCCATTCATCCCAGACAGCGGGAAAGGAATCCGCTGGCATCGGGCTTCGGCCCAGTTCACGCCAGCGAGATGGAAAATGGAAGTCGGAACCTGTTGATAGCTTTAATGCATTTGCCCGTGCAAGTTCGTAAATAAGGGTTTCTTTCTGCTTACCTATCGCCGCCGGTGCGGCCTCAATGGCGTCGCCGCCCCATTGCTTAAATTCTGCTACCAGCCGCCGCAGCCACTTGGTTGTCATATCATAATGGGCCGGATGAGCGAGCACAGCCTGCCCGTTAGCGTTCTGAATTGCCGCTACCGCCGCTTCAATGGATGGCCACTGCGCTTTTACCGCAGCACGCTTGCCCTTTCCCAGAAACTTTTTAAACACCGCATCCATTGAGTGAACGCCATAATCACTGACCAGCACGCGGGCAAAATGAGCGCGGGTAAGCTGACCACCGGCGGCGAGTCGTTGCGCTTTTTCCAATACCCCCTCAAAACCACACATACTTAGCTTTTCAGCGATTTTAACAGCACGTGCTTCGCGCCGTTTTGCCTGCTCTGTCAAAAATGCCAAAAAGCGATCATCGTTCTTATCAACGCCAAGCCCGACAATATGAATATCGAAACTGTGCCAGAGCGTAGAAATTTCCACGCCATCGATAATGTGCATCACACGGTTGTGCTGTTGCTGCGCTAAATGGGCTTCTTCCAGGCCTGCGACGGTGTCATGGTCAGTGATGGCCAGCACATCCACCTGCATCGTTTGCGCACGTTGCACCAGTTCGGTGGGCGTAAGCTGTCCGTCAGAGAATGTGGTGTGGCTATGTAAGTCAATTTTCAAGAATTTTTCTCATTACGGTTGACACGCGACGTGATTTGTTTTCTTCTATATAGACACTATACAGTTTATACGCCATTCTTGGCTAACGAAGTTTACTCGGAATTTATTCACCAATGCCTGAATTTACTCAACAAATCGCGCTTCAGCGCGCTATCTGGTGGTGGCACTCCCTCACTTAACGGGCGGTGTGCGCATTGGTGCGTGTAAATAAACACAGAAAAAAGCCCGTCTTGTACGGGCTTTTTTTTTGCAGCAGGAGAAATTGTTTAATGAGCTTAGCCGAACTGGGGGACACCCCCGGAATAGTCGAAACCATCATACAGAAGGCCCCTTACCTGTCGGATCCGCTGGCTGCGTTTTCCCATGTCTGTGGCAATAGTGCTAATTCACTGTTGCTGGAATCTGCGGAAATTGACAGCAAGGATGACTTACAAAGTTTACTGATGGTTGACGCAGCCCTTCGCTTTGAATGCAGGAATGATACGGTCACAATTACTGCGTTAAGTGATAACGGCAAAGCTACCCTGCCTTTATTCAAGACTTTTTGTCCGGCTCAGGCACATTGTGATACAAACGACAGCGAAGCAGTAATGCGTTTTTCGCCAGCGCCAGAGGCACTTGATGAAGATGCCCGCTTAAAAGCTGCCAGTGTTTTTGATGCATTACGGCTGGTGGTGAATCACCTGACGCCGTTGCGCGAGCACCCTCAGGCAGTATTCTTAGGCGGTGCTCTGGCCTACGACTTACTGGCAACGTTTGAGCAGTTGCCCGAGGTTGCAGAAGGCCAGAATGACTGTCCGGATTTTGTTTTCTATCTTGCCGAAACGCTGCTAACTATTGACCATAAATCAAACACCACAGAATTGCTTGGCAGTGTATTTTCCGGCCCTAATGTAGCGACCAATTATTTCACCGTAGCACAGCGGCTAGAGCAGTTGCAGCAACAACTGTCAGCGCTGCCTGACTATTCGCCAGCCTTGTATTCTGAAGCAACTGACGACGTAAAGGTTCACACCGATACTTCTGATGAAGCATTTATGGACAATGTCAATTACCTCAAAACGCATATTTTGTCCGGCGATATATTTCAGGTCGTTCCCTCACGAACCTTTTCACTGCCTTGCCCCTCACCAATTGACGCTTACGCAGCGTTGAAAAAACAAAACCCCAGCCCGTATATGTTTTATATGCAGGATGCTGATTTCACCATCTTCGGTGCCTCACCTGAGTCAGCGCTTAAATACGATAAAACAAGTAATCAGGTGGAGGTGTATCCTATCGCGGGGACCCGTCCGCGCGGCAGGCGCAGTGACGGTTCGATAGATAATGATCTGGATAGCCGTATAGAGCTTAACCTGCGTGAAGATGATAAAGAAAAGTCAGAACACATTATGCTGGTCGATCTGGCCCGCAACGATGTTGCCAAAGTAAGCGCGCCAGGTACCCGCTACGTCAAGGATTTGCTTAAGGTGGATCGCTACTCTCACGTCATGCACCTTGTCTCCCGCGTGGTGGGCCAGTTACGGGAAGATTTGGATGCGTTGCACGCCTATCAGGCTTGCATGAATATGGGCACGCTGGTAGGCGCGCCCAAAGTCAGTGCTGCCACCCTCATCAGACAAGTTGAAAAACAACGCAGAGGCAGTTATGGCGGTGCAGTGGGCTATATTAATGGTAACGGCGACATGGATACCTGCATCGTTATTCGCTCAGCCTTTGTAAAGAACAATACCGCATATATCCAGGCTGGCGCCGGGGTGGTCTATGATTCAGACCCGCTAAGTGAGGCGAATGAAACCCGCAGTAAGGCGCAAGCTGTTATCAACGCGGTTAAATATGCGCAATCATTCAGGGAGTCGGTGTAATGAAACGACCAGTTACGGTATTCTTGCTGGATAATGTTGACTCATTTACCTACAACCTGGTGGACGAGCTCAGGACACTGGATTTTAAAATTCTGGTTTATCGCAACACGGTAAGCGCCGAGACATTATTAGCCCGTATGGACGAGCAAGCCAGACATACCCCTGTTTTGCTTTTATTATCGCCCGGACCGGGCGCACCTCATGAAGCCGGCTGCATGCCAGAGTTGTTAAAACGTGTTGCAGGTAAATATCCGGTACTGGGCATTTGTCTGGGGCATCAGGCAATTGTAGAGCATTATGGCGGGACAGTAGCGCGCGCAGAGCAGGTAATGCATGGTAAATCATCAATGATTACCCATGATGGCAGCACACTGTTTGACGGGCTGCCCCAACCGCTGCAAGTCGCGCGCTATCATTCGCTGATTGCCACGCAATTGCCGCCGACATTACGTTCTGTAGCAACATGTGCAGCGTTAACGATGGCGGTGTGCCACGACGACGATAAGATGCTGGGCTTTCAGTTTCACCCGGAGTCTATTTTGAGCGCGCAGGGCAGTCAGTTGCTGCAACAAAGTATTTATTATCTCACTGAACAAGGAGTAAACCATGTTTGATTCGACGCGCGTGCTTGAGGCGCTCTTTGCCGGTGAATCGTTGTCTCAGGCGCAGTCCTTTGCACTGTTTAACAGTATTATGCATGGCGAGCAGTCTGAATCAGTGGTGGCTGCAGTGCTTACGGCACTTAAAATGAAAACTGAATCACCAGCTGAAATCGCCGGCGCCGCCAGCGCGATGGTATCTAACGCCCTGCCCTTTCCATCACCCAGTTATCCTTTTGCAGATATTGTCGGCACCGGCGGGGATGGCCATAACACAATTAATATTTCCAGCGCCGCCGGCGTGGTAGCTGCTGCTTGTGGCACAAAAGTCGCCAAACATGGTAACCGCAGCGTCTCCTCTCGCTCAGGCTCTGCTGATTTGTTCAGGCAGTTTGGGGTTAACCTGGAAATATCGCCTGATCAGGCAAGACAATGTCTGGATGAAGCCAACTTCTGTTTCCTGTTCGCCCCGGTCTATCATGCAGGTATGCGACACGCTGCACCGGTTCGTGCAGCGCTTAAAACCCGCACATTATTTAATATACTGGGGCCACTGGCGAATCCTGCCGGGCCAAGCTATGGCGTCTTTGGTGTGTACTCGCCGACACTGCTTAATGTTTATGCCCAGACCTTGATGCTGCTGGGCCAGCACCGAGCATTAATAGTCCACGGCAGCGGACTGGACGAACTGGCGCTGCATGGCCCTACGCAAATAGTCGATTTAGAGCATGGCGATATCCGCCATTACACCGTGACGCCGAAAGATTTTGGCTTACCTGAATACCCGCTGTCAGCCATTGAAGGCGGCGATGCGGACGACAATAAGAAGATGATAGAGGCGGCTCTGGCAGGAGAAGGGGCAGAAGCGCACCGGGCGGCTATCGCAATGAATTGCGCTGCGCTGTTGAAAGTGACCGGAAGCGTTAGCACGTTTACCCAGGGCACTGAACTGGCAATGTCGAAAATGCAGGAAGGCGTGCCATTGAATGTACTTAACCAGGTAGCAACCATCAGTCAGCAGGAGAATGTAAATGGCTAATGTGCTCGAACAGATTGTCGAAAATAAAAAACAAGAGCTCGAAACACGCAAGAAAATGCTCCCGCTGGACGCGTTTAAAGATGCATTGACACGCTCCCATAAAAGCTTGTTTGCGGCGCTGTCTTTGCCCGAAGCCGGATTTATTCTGGAGTGCAAAAAAGCCTCGCCATCCAAGGGATTAATCCGTGACCCCTTCGTCCTTGATGAAATTATCGAGGCCTACGCGCCTCATGCAGCTGCTATTTCAGTACTTACCGATGAAAATTATTTTCAGGGCAGTTATGAAAACCTGCAATATGTAACTGCACGGGTTGAGCAGCCCGTGTTAAATAAAGACTTCTTTATCGATACCTACCAGGTCTATCTGGCAAGGTATTATCAGGCCGACGCGATTTTACTTATGCTAAGCGTGTTAACAGATGACCAATATCAAACGCTGGCGGCCGTGGCAGACGAATTGGGGCTGGATATTCTGACCGAAGTCAGTAATGAGCAGGAAATGACGCGGGCTATTCATCTGCAGGCCAGTATTATTGGCATAAACAATCGTAATTTGCGCGATCTGAGTACTGATCTGGCCCGCACTGAATTGTTGGTTCCCCTGCTTGAACAAGCCGATCATGACTTTGTTGTCATATCTGAGTCAGGTATTTATACCCACAACGATGTACTTCGGCTGGCACCCTATTGTGATGGATTTTTGGTCGGCAGTGCGCTGATGGCCCAGGCCGATTTGCGCCGCGCGGTGAAATCCATCATATACGGCCCTGTCAAAGTATGCGGAATCACTGATGCGGCTTCTGCATCTACAGCCTTTCGCGAGGGAGCCAGTTTTGCAGGGCTTATTTTTGCCGCTCAATCCCCCCGTGCAGTCACTGTAGATGCCGCGCGACAAATTGTGGAAATGGCTGATGGCAGTTATGCAGGGGTGTTTGTTGATACGGATGTGGATGAAGTGAGCGATATAGCATCGTCACTGGGACTATCGGCTGTGCAGTTACACAGTCAGGAAGATGCGGCCTATCGCCAGGCCTTGCGGGAAAAGTTACCCAGCTATTGTCAGATTTGGCAGGTAGTCGGCATCGCTGACTCTGTACCGCAGACCCTGCCAGATTTATTGCGCGATGAAAATGTTGATTATGTTTTGCTGGATTCCAAAGTGGGTGACCAAAGCGGTGGCACAGGTCAACAGTTCGATTGGTCTTTACTCAGTGAGATTGATGATAAATCCAGAATTATCCTGGCCGGGGGCATTGATCCGAAGAGTATCACGCAGGCTCAGCAAACCGGTGTCGCTATGGTAGATGTCAGCTCTGGCGTTGAAGCAGCACCTGGCCAAAAGTCACCGGAAAAAATTCAGGCGCTGTTTGCCCAGACACGTCACTTTTAGTTTTAGTTTACTTTAACAGGAACTTAGATGAACCAATTAGATGCAAAATTTGGAGAGTATGGCGGGATGTATGTTCCCGAATTGCTTATCCCTGCGCTCGACCAGTTAGAGCAGGCGTTTATCGACGCACGTAACGATCCTGAGTTCGACAAAGAGTTTCAGGCCTTACTTAAAGATTATGCCGGACGTCCCACAGCGATGACGCTAACCCGCAATCTGGTCAGTAATCCCAAGGTTAAGCTGTACCTCAAACGGGAAGACCTGTTACACGGTGGCGCCCACAAAACCAATCAGGTGCTGGGTCAGGCATTGCTGACCAAACGTATGGGCAAGACCGAGGTTATCGCTGAGACAGGCGCCGGGCAGCACGGTACAGCTACGGCCTTAGCGTGTGCATTACTTGGTCTGAAAGCCCGTATTTATATGGGCGCTAAGGATATTGAACGGCAGGCTCCTAATGTATTTAGAATGCGCTTGATGGGCGCAGAAGTGATACCGGTAAATGCAGGCTCAGGGACATTAAAAGATGCGGTTAATGAGGCCATGCGTGACTGGTCAGCAAACTACGATAAAGCCCATTATTTGCTGGGTACCGCGGCCGGCCCTCACCCGTTTCCCACTATCGTACGTGAATTCCACCGAATGATCGGCGAGGAGACACGTTCACAGATTATGGAAAAAGAAGGCCGCCTGCCAGACGCTGTGATCGCCTGTGTCGGTGGCGGTTCCAATGCAATTGGCATGTTCGCGGATTTTATTGAAGAGAAGAGTGTCAGACTGGTGGGCGTCGAACCGGCCGGGAAGGGTTTACATACCAAAGAGCACGGCGCCACCATCTGCACCGGTTCAAAAGGTATCTTGCATGGTTCAAGCACCTATATTATGCAAGACAAAGAAGGCCAGATAGAAGAAAGTTATTCGGTTTCAGCGGGGCTTGATTATCCGGCAGTAGGCCCACAGCACGCCCATCTGGCCGATACCGGCCGCGCTGAATATGTGTCAGTAACTGACGATGAAGCCCTTAACGCATTTAAATTACTGGCACGAAAAGAAGGCATTATACCAGCTTTGGAAACCGCCCATGCTCTTGCCCATGCGTTGAACATGGCAGATGAAGCAGAAGACGAAACTATCCTGGTAGTAAATTTATCCGGTCGCGGTGATAAAGACATTGGCGTTGTCACAAATATATTGGGAGATGAAATAAATGGATAGATATCAGACAATGTTCGATCGCCTCAACCAGCGTAATGAAGGGGCGTTTGTACCGTTTGTGACGCTGGGCGATCCGAATATTCAGACGAGTGAAAAAATTCTCGATACGCTGGTCGATAGCGGGGCTGACGCACTTGAACTGGGATTACCCTACTCCGATCCTATCGCCGATGGGCCGACCATTCAGGCTGCCAGTATCCGGGCTCGTAAAAGCAACGTAAGCACAGCGAATTGCTTTGAGATACTTACCCGATTTCGTGATCGCCACGCGGACATTCCCGTTGGCTTGTTACTTTATAGTAACCTGGTTTTGGCCAGTGGCATTGATACATTTTATCAACGGGCGGCAGATGCTGGTGTCGATTCTGTGCTGATTGCGGACGTCCCGCTACGCGAAGCGGATCGATTCATCGAGGCGGCGAAAAAACATGGAATCAAGCAGATCCTCATCGCACCGCCTAATGCCAGCGATGACACACTGGCGCAAATAGGAAAACTGTCCTCCGGATACACCTATCTGCTGGGTCGGGCTGGTGTCACGGGTGTAGAAACAGCGGCTGAAATACCCGCTGCCTCGCTGGTCAAGAAATTGAGTCAGTTTGACTGTGCACCGCCCTTGCTAGGCTTTGGCATTTCAAAACCAGATCAGGTTAAAGCTGCTGTAGAAGCCGGTGCAGCAGGCGCTATCAGTGGCTCTGCGACAGTTAACATTATTGCTCAGAACCTTCAGGACACTGCAACCATGCTATCTAAGCTGGGGGAGTTTGTCAGTGCTATGAAGCAGGCAACCAGCAGGAACAGCTGATGCTCTATATGATTTGCGCCACAGATGTTGAAAACAGCCTGGAAGCCAGGCTTAAAGCCCGGCCTGCGCATCTGGCAAGGCTGGAAGCATTAAAACAGGAAGGAAGGTTGATAATGGCTGGCCCTTTTCCTGCTATCGACTCCCCGGATCCAGGGCCTGCCGGCTTTACCGGTTCGCTGGTAGTAGCAGAATTTGATTCGCTCGAGGCCGCTCAGCGATGGGCCGACGAAGACCCCTATATCGAAGCCGGCGTATACGCCAGCGTACTGGTGAAACCTTACAAAATGGTGCTGCCCTGAATCTTTGATTAAGTGACACAAAAAAGCCGGATTTCATCCGGCTTTTTTCTGCGCGTTGCTAACTACAAATTCACTTTTTCGTGTTCGCCCATTTCATCGGGTTTAATATCTTTACCTGACATCATTTTATACATGCCCTTGAGACTCGGGTCCGCCTCCCAGATTTCTGCATCATCCAGTTCAAACCGCATCATTTTAAGCGATGGGTCATCTTTGCCTTTCTCATACCAGGCCTCGACTGGATTTGACCAGTATTTGTCGATAATCTCTTCGCGCGTTTCTTCAACAAGGGTGCCGCGAATGCAGGCGAATACATCATGGCTTTTACTGGAAAAATGTACCATCGCTTTACCGCCAGCGGCAACGCGATTTGATGTGGTGGTGTAGAACCAGAATTCATGATCTGCATCTTTGTCCAGTTGCGCTCTCATAGGTTCGGAAGGCTCATCAGTGCCTGTCAGGCTCAGCATAACATTAGGGCTGTCAGCCATCGCTTTCCACATTTTTGTACGAATATCGGTAGACATGTCATCTCCTTGGATTGCTGCGTCTTGCGCAAAATAGCGGGTAACCTGCTAATTAAGCAGTGGTATAACCCTGTACATTTGTATAACCTGGACTATCCTATGCAACCCTCAGACCATCGATAATAATTTTAAAATTCAGAGACTTACCAATACATCTCGCACAACTTCTACTATCAACCGGTAATGAATGCATAATGGGTGCAAAATGTTTTCATCGGGTCAAAGTACATCGCAGATAAAATGGGTCTGTTATTCAGGACGGGTTCATGCTCTTTATAGTATTTTCAGATCAGAAACAGTACATTATGAAAAGTTCTAACTGAGGATGCTTACCGCAATGAAAACGCTGATTTTGATAGTGACAGCTACCTGGCTTGGTATTGCGCTGCCAGCTCAGGCACAACAGCAGGCAGCACCGCCATCAGAAATATCATCGGTAAACAGGGAACAGGCAGCCGTTAAGGCGCGCGAGCAGGTGGATGGTCGGGTGCTTAAAGTTGAGCCTACTGCAAAAAGCTATCGCGTCAAGATGTTAAAAAAATCGGGGCGGGTAGTCTCTGTTGAGGTTGATAAAAAGTCCGGCCAGGTCAGAACAAGCCAGCAAAAAGAGAAGCGATAATGCGTGTATTAGTAGTTGAAGATGATAGCCGTCTGCTTACCCAGTTAGACACATTGTTACAACAGCATAGCTTCAGCGTGGATTTAGCGGATGATGGTCAAAACGGACTATTTATGCTCAGCGAGCACCCCTACGATGTTGCTGTCATTGATATTGGACTGCCCCGGCTTGACGGTCTTAGCCTGATTCAAAAAGCAAGACAACAAGATGTGAGAACACCTATTTTGATTTTAACCGCGCGGGATCGCTGGCACGAGAAGGTTCAGGGTCTGGATGCCGGCGCAGATGATTATCTTACCAAACCATTTCATAATGAGGAACTGCTGGCCCGGGTCAAAGCACTCATTCGTCGCGCAGCCGGTCAGGTTAACCCGGTTATAAGCGCCGGCCCGATAAGCCTTGATACCGTTGCCCAGCAACTAAGTGTCGACAATACAGTGCTGGAATTAACGGGCTATGAATACCGTGTGATGGAATATCTGATGCTGAATCCGCAGAAAATCATCTCCAAAACTGAGCTTACTGAACATATCTATGACCAGGACTTTGATCTGGATAGTAACGTGATAGAAGTGTTTATCGGGCGGTTGCGCAAAAAGCTCGACCCGGCTGGTTCGCTGCAACCTATCGAAACCCGACGTGGCCGCGGATATCGTATTAACCCCAATTTATGAGTCGGTTGTCTTTAAGGCTACGCAGCCTGCTACTGGCTATCATCGCATTATCTCTGTTCTTACCAGTAACGGCCTATGTGCTGGAAAGCGCCTACACCAGCAGCCTCACGCAGGCCAAAGTCGATGAGCTCAAACTGATGAATCTGGCTCTTATCTCCGAATTTGAGTTAGATCCAACAGGGCCAGCCATGCCAGACTTGCTTTACGATGAACAACTGAATCTGCCTCAGTCTGGGTATGTAGGCGTAGTAATTTTTCGTAATGAGGTGGTCTGGCAATCAGCTTCGGCCCTCAATGTTGCGCTCGATACGCAGCTGCCGGTGCCACCGGTGGGACAAAGCGTATTTTATGAGGACTTCGAATTGGCCACCACGCCAGAACATGATTATTTTTTATTTGCCTTTACGGCTGAATTTGCCAGCGACAATCAGTTTGAGCCGGTGCATTTTATTATTTTAAATAATACGGCTGCTTTTAGCGCCAGGCGCAGCCAGTTTCTCGACACGGTCTGGAAGGGCCTCGCGGGTCTTGGCGCACTACTATTAGTACTGTTAAGTGCAGGGCATTTTCTCATTCTGCGCCCTGTACGTATGCTTATTTTAGAAATTCAGCAAGCCAGTAAAGGCCATCAATCAGGTATCTCCGCGCCCTATCCCAAAGAATTTGACGGTCTTAAACGCAGCATCAACCATTTGATAAGCACTGAGTCTGAACAGCGCGCCCGCTATAAAAACAGCCTTGGCGATCTGGCTCATAGCCTGAAAACCCCGTTAGCGGTAGCCATGGGCACCGCTAACCTGCCTCCTTCGGCCAGAGAATCCATGGAACAAATCAACTTACTTGTTCAGCGTCAGTTAAAACGCGCCACAGCGGGGTCCAGCGGCTGGCAGGCACCGGTACGAACAGATAGCGTCGCCGAAAAAATCATCAGCAGTATGCAAACTATTTATCGGGACAAACCACTCAGGATATCATTATCGGTTCAGCACGATGCTGCATTTAATGGCGATGAGACCGACCTGTTTGAAATACTCGGCAACCTGCTCGACAATGCCTGCAAGGCGGCGCAACAAAACGTCATGCTGAAAATACACCGAACCGGAGAAATATTGGAAATCGAAGTGGAAGACGATGGGCCGGGTATCGATCCGTTGCAGCAGAAACACTTACTGGACCGGGGCATTCGACTCGATACATACGGGGAAGGGCAAGGTATTGGTATGGCTGTAGTCAGCGACTTAGTGGCTATCTATGGCGGACAACTTGCCATTGGCAGCGGCCAGTGGCAAGGCGCTAAAATAACGCTACGCTTTCCCATCCGACCGGCAGGTTAAGCCAGGGGTCGTTTGTCATCGGCGCTGGATAATAATACCGCCAGCCAGCGGCTTTCCGAACGCGACTCCAACGCGATTTTTACTACCATGGTGAGGGGCACCGACAGCAACATTCCTACCGTGCCTAGTAACCAGCCCCAGAAAATCAGGGATAAAAAAACCACCAGTGTTGAAAGGCCCATGCCCCGCCCCATCAGTCGTGGCTCAATAAGATTTCCCATCACTGTATTCACCACTAAAAAGGTCAGCCCTACCAAGCCTGCTGATGCAAATCCGTACTGGACAAACGCGATCAGTACCGCGGGCAGCGCAGCAATAATAGACCCTATGTTAGGAATATAGTTGAGCATAAAGGCAAGCACAGCCCACAGTAAAAAATGGTCAATTTGCATGATATACAGGCAGGTACCGATTATCAGCCCGGTCGCCAGGCTGACCACCGTTTTGATGGCGAGGTAGCTGTTCACCGAGCGGATAAAGCGGTCGATATGCTGCATCTTCATATCTGGATCGGCTAACGCGGTATGCAAACGGGCCGGAATACTTCCGGCCTCAAAAAGCATAAAAATCACAGTCAGTAAGATAAGAAACAGGTTCGACAACACCCCACCCATACCACTGATAAAGTTAGTTGCCAGCGACATAGCCATTCCAGGATTCAGCTGCGAGGTAATAAGTTCGCGGTCTACATGAATATTAATCGCAGCGAGCTTATTTATTACCCAATCGAATTCACTATCTAACTGCTCACGATACTGCGGCAGGTTTTGTCTGAAATCGGCCAGGGACTGACCAACCAGCCCTGCCAGCAAAAAACCAATAACCACAATTAACGCAATAACCAGACTGATGGACAGCCACTTTGGAATACGGTGACGGGAAGCCCAGTTGATTAGGGGACTACAGGCAATGGCAATAAAACCTGACAGAAAAAATGGCACCATTATGGCTGACGCTGCTTTAATTCCCGCCAAAACAACCACAAGGCATGCCAGAACGATCAGTGCTTTTGCAGTTGGCGATTTAAGTTCCATAATAAACAATTAATCCGATTTTTGAGTACAAATTTGATACGCTCATTATTCTAAACTTCAATGTATAAAAACGAAGATTTTCATGAATTTGAATCAGGCTACAATAAAAATCAAGAATTTACGCTTACGCACTTACATTGGCATTAATGAAGATGAGGTTAAGAATAAACAGGACGTTATTGTAAACGTCAAAATACATTACGACGCTGAACGTGCCAGTGACAGCGATAATGTGGATGATGCACTAAACTACAAAACCGTGACAAAGTCCATGATCAAACTGGTCGAAGGCAATCGGTTTTCACTGCTTGAAAAATTAACTGCAGAACTACTTACTGTAGCATCAGAGCATCATTGGGTGACCTTTGCCGAAGTGGAAGTGGATAAGCCCCATGCACTGCGATTCTCTGACTCGGTTTCACTGACGTTATCTTGTTATAAATAAGGAGCACACGTGCGAATACTTATTACCGGCGGTACAGGCTTTATAGGCAGACACTTAATAGATGCATTACATCTTACCCATGATATAACTGTGCTTACCCGGGATAAGTCCAAAGCAGGGTCTGCTCTGCCACAGAATATTACTCTCATCAACGCGCTAACAGAAATTTCTGATTTTAGCGCGCTGGATGCAATTATCAATCTGGCGGGTGAGCCTATCGCTGACAGTCGCTGGGATGCTAAGCAAAAACGGCGTATTTGCGAAAGTCGGTGGGAAATTACCCGCGAACTGGTCGATCGAATCAACGCTACAGAAAATCCGCCTGCTACATTTTTATCTGGCTCAGCGATTGGCTTCTATGGTCGTCAGGGTGATAAGACGGTAACCGAAGCGCAACATCATGTGCATGATGAATTCACTCACGAACTTTGTAAAAAGTGGGAAGAGATAGCGCTAGAGGCCGCTGATGTAACGCGTGTGTGCCTATTGCGCACGGGTGTTGTCCTGGCGAAAGGCGAAGGCGCGCTGGATAAGATGGCGCTCCCCTTCAAACTCGGATTGGGTGGCAAAATGGGCAATGGAAAACAGTATATGTCCTGGATCCATATTCGCGATATGGTGCAGGCGATTATTTTTCTGTTAAAAAATGCTGACTGCAACGGACCGTTTAACATGACCGCACCGCATCCGGTAACCAATAAAACGTTCACCAGCACACTGGCCGATGTGTTAAATCGTCCTGCCATTTTTACTGTGCCGGCTTTTGCGCTTAAAGCCGCAATGGGAGAAGCCGCTGAAATGCTTCTTACAGGCCAGAAGGTGATCCCGGAAAAACTACAAGAGGCCGGGTTTACCTTTGAATATCCATTACTGGAAAGTGCATTGAAGCAAGAATTCTCTTAAAGCATTAAAAAAGGGGCTTGTAGCCCCTTTTTTTATTACATGATTTTTCGCAGCAAATCACTGGTATTGAGCGTTAGTAAACGCCAGCATCCGATTGCGCCAAGAGCTCCTACCACCAGCGCGCCAGTGACCGGTGCTATCAGCCAGTAGCTAAAGTGAATTGAAGGCGTCATATTGAATAACTGCGTTTGTAGCAGGTAAAGGCTGAACTCATTTGCCAGCGCAGCCATAAATCCAGCGACTACACCAATTATCACGAACTCCAGAATAACGCTGGAACGAATCAGACGGCCTTTGGCGCCCAGGGTGCGTAAAATGGCCAGTTCCTGTTGACGCTCATCCATACTGGCCTGTACCTGGGCAATAAGCACCAGCGAGCCGGCAACTAATACAAGTATCAGTATGAATTCCACAGCCAGCGATACCTGGTCTACGATGCCCCGAAGCTGATTGATTCTGGCATCCACATCAAACAGCGTAACCGCTGGAAACGGCTTCAGCAGTTTGGTTAGCTCTGCCTTTTGTGCTGTAGGCAAATAGAAACTGGTAATGTAGGTGGGTGTAAAATCAGTCATTGCCGCCGGTGACAAAATGAAAAAGAAATTAGGCTGCATAGTTTGCCAGTTTACTTTTCTTAAGCTGGTCACTCTGGCCTCTACCATCTGCGATCCAATATCAAATGTCAGCAAATCACCCATTTCTATTTCGAGCCTGTCGGCGACTTCACTTTCTACCGAAACTTCGTAGGGCTGACTTTCATCCGCCTGGTTATTCCCATGCCAGCTTCCCGCAACAACTTCATTTTCTTTTTGCAGTTGATTTGTCCAGGTTAGATTAGCCTCTCTGCCCAGACCATCCTGACTGTCTTCTGCATCCTCATCGCGATCATCTTCTTTAGTCACCTCCGTGTTTACCTGGGAGCCGTTTACAGAAACAAACCGCCCACGGACGACGGGGTAAAAGCGCTCGATCTGAACATCATTGTCAGCAAAATGAGACTCAACCCGGTCACGGTCATTTTCGGTAATATTGATCATGAAGTAGTTGGGCGTCCCCTCAGGAAGCTGAGCCTGCCACTGTTCAATCATATCATTGCGCATCACCAGAACGATTAACAACAACATTATTGTGATTGAAAAGCTTATCAACTGAACGCTGTTATCCATGGCCCGACGTCTTATTCTCGCCCAGGCCAGTTGCCACGCCCCCATTTTGCTGCTTCCCAGCCAACGCCCCAGGCGTATCAAGCCAAACGTGACACCAATGAGTGCGGCTACCAGCACAATCCCGGAAACAAATAAAATGGCGCTGATTTTAAGATTCTGACTGTATGCCCACATCAACACGAATACCGCCGTGCCGGATATGGCAAACTGAAAGGTTCTGGAGCTCAGGCTTGAGTCCAGATCCCGACGCAGAACCCGTAAGGGTGGAACCGAGAAAAGCCGAAGCAGCGGATACATCGAAAACAAGACAGCGCAGATGACACCGGTAAACACCGCTATCAATACAGGCCGCCAGTGCCACACACTAAGGCTTACCTCAACCCGGTCGGCCAGTGCACTGACCACTGCCTGCTGAATAAGCATCCCGGCAGCGATGCCAATGATGATGCCCAGTATCGCAATGAACATCACCTGTAAAATATAGACTTTTCGAATCATTTTTTTACTGGCGCCGAGGGTCTTCATAATTGCCACGGGGTCATAATGACGATGACTATAACGCTGCGCAGCCACTGCAATAGATACGGCTGCCAACACAATTGCCAGTAAGCTTGCTAACAAGAAATACTGGCCGGCTCTGGCTACGGAACGTCCAATGGGCGACTGATCATCCTGTACCGACTCCCAACGGTGTATCTCATCGTTGAGTTGTGGTCTCAACCACTCGTAATATGCTTCAAGCTGCGACGCTTCACCTGTAAAATACGCTTTGTATGACACCCTGCTACCGGGCCCGGTAATATTGGCTTCTTCTAAATCTGCCTGGCGGATAAGTACGATGGGATCAGTACTAAATAAACTGAAACCGGCATCGGGAATCTCCGAAAGCACACGTGAGACAGTAAAGGTAGCCTCACCAATTTCAATATCGTCCCCGATGCTGACTTCAAGTAGCTGAAAAAGACGGGAGTCTATCCAGGCTTGCCCCGGTTCAGGGACGCCAGTAACGCTGCGCTCTTCCCCGAAAGGCTCATCAGCAACGATAATATTGCCTTTAAGGGGATAATCGCTGTTCACCGCACGTAAGTCTGTCAGAGACATTTCCCGCGGTCCAAATACCATAGACCGCAACTGAACCTGCTGCGCCGTAGCTAACGATTGTTCTCGAGCGGCACTTAGCCACTTTTCATTTAGTGGTTGGCGGGCCTGCAGTTGACGATCCGCCGCCAGAAAGCTGGCCGAGCGTTCAGTTAATGCGCCCTGCAAACGCTCACTGAATAGAGATAAAGACAGCACAGCGGCCACTGATAAAATAATAGCCGCCAGGATAATGGTTAATTCACCACGACGGGCTTCATGTTTGAACAGCCGCCAGGCCAGATTTGATACGGTGCTCATCTAGGCGATATCCTGCTTTAGCGGTGCGCTGTTTTTACTTTCTGAAAGCGTGCCGGCCTGCATAGTGAACTGGCGTTCGCAATGTTCTGCCAGTTTCTCATCATGGGTCACCAGCACCAGTGTGGTACCAAGATCTTTGTTGAGCTTAAATAACAGTTTTTCAATTTTTTCGCTGTTAGCAGCATCCAGGTTACCGGTAGGTTCATCAGCAAACAGTATCTTGGGTTTGCCGATAAACGCCCGGGCAATAGCAACCCGCTGCTGTTCGCCGCCGGAAAGCTGATTGGGGTAATGGTGCGCCCGGTGATCAAGCCCGACCTGCTGCAAAATATTCTGCGCCTGCTTTTTGGCATCGCTGAAACCGGCAATTTCCGCGGGCAACATCACATTTTCAATAGCTGTCAGACTTTGTACCAACATAAAGCTTTGAAAAATAAATCCTACTTTGGCACCACGTAACTGCGCGCGCTCTTCCTCGTCCATGGTGTGAAGCGGTTCACCATCTAAAAATATCTCACCATCACTCACCTGGTCCAGCCCTGCCAGTAATCCCAGCAGAGTGGATTTTCCTGAGCCTGACGCACCTACTATGGCAACGGTCTGACCCGACTTGACTTCAAAGGAGATGGGTTTAAGAATCTCCAGTTCACCTTCGTTCGTACTAACTAGTTTGGTTAACTGGCTGGTTTTTATCATAGAGGAGTCACCACGGTCGTGTTTATTATTCAAAGTCGTTATGTTTTCAGACAAACGATGCTTATTCTATTTTTACCTCTGATCCTACTGGCAGATCAATCTTTTGCAGAAACGGAGGATACAGAAAATGAAACTACCCGCTTGCTTATTCTGGGCGATAGCCTTAGTGCGGCTTACGGGCTGCAACAGCATGAAGGCTGGGTTAGTCTGTTACAAAAGCGATGGAATGAAAAACCGCTTCAGGCCGAGGTTATAAATGCTGCGATTAGCGGCGACACCACTGATGGTGGCTTGTCCAGGCTTCCTCAGTTGCTAGACACACACAATCCCTCGCACGTACTTATCGAGCTTGGTGGAAATGATGGCTTACAGGGGCACAGCATTTCAAAAATGAAAAATAATTTACATACCATGATCGATTTGGCGCAGGACAGTGGTGCTACCGTCTTTTTGCAGGATATGGAAATTCCGTCAAACTATGGAAAGCGCTATACCAGCATGTTTGCCGATGCATTTGATGAAGTGGCAGAGAAGCAGAATATTCCATTAATTCCGTTCTTCTTAGCGTCCATTGCATTGGATAAGTCACTCATGCAGCGCGATGGCATTCATCCAAATAAGCAGGCACAACCACTTATTGCCGAATATATGGACACGAAGCTTAGTCCTCTTATTGACTAGCGCCAGAAGTAAAAAAGCCTGCATGAAGCAGGCTTTTTACGATTAGGGTTGAATATACTGCGAGGTATTTTTTTCTTGCTCGTAGAAATTCTGATACCGATTGCGCAACTGTGTTTGACGGCTTTCCATATCAATGGGCTGCCCCTGAATGAATACTTGTTCAGCGTACTCAGTTACCTCAAGTGGGTCGCCACTCCAGATAACAACGTCAGCCTGCTTGCCGGCGGCCAGTGACCCCACACGGTCTGATACGCCAAGAATGCTCGCCGGATGACTGGTGAGACTGGCGATGCCCTGTTCATGAGACAAGCCATTTGCCACTGCATTACCTGCATGCTGCGTAGCCAGCCGAATGTTATGCGTCTCCATGCCCACCGCAATCCGCACGCCGGCTTGCGCCAGTCTGGCTGCATTTTCAATGCTTGCACCAATGGCTTCAAAGCTGTCAGGCAGATTCATTTCCGGATTCATTATTACCGGAATATCAGCTTCGGCCAGCTGGTCGGCAACGCGCCAGGCTTCGGCAGCATCCATCAATACAATATCAATTTCAGGATGGCGTGACTTAAACGCCAGGATTTGCAATATATCGGATTTACGATCGGCTTCCATAATTAGCGGCATTTCGCCACTTAAAATACGCTGCAGAGCTTCTAAGTCTGCGCGTGTATTCAGGCCTTCCCACACACTGTTAAGCCCCGGTACTTCGCTGAGCGCTGCAGCCTCATCAAATAGCCGCTCCAGAGTAACCCATAAGGCAGCGCGTGAGCCTCCTGATTGCTCTGCACCATCACCACTGACATCCAGCACGGTAAACGCTCTGGGACGAATGATTTCGGCGCTTTCATTAAGGGAAATGACACTGCCCTGCCCCTGAAACAGATAATCGGTATAAGAAATGGTGGTCGCTGCGGATGTTACCCCTTCAATGCGAGATACATCTATAACCGTAGAGTCAGGGTTAATGGCATAACTTACGTCCAGGGCAGCACCGCTGTGAGAAACTGATGCATCCCCTACTGATGCGTCAACCAAACCAGCCCAGGACTCAACTTCCACCAGGCCTAGTGAAGTCATTGCGCCTACCAAACCGGGCGTGACCACCTTACCGCGCGCATCGTATTGTCTGTATCCCTGGGGAACAGCTGACCCCGTGTTAACGCTCTCGATATTGCCGTCACGAATTAATACGGTGCCATTTTCAATAACGCCCTGATCGGTCTGGGTATAAATTTTACCACCAGTAATAGCGATATTCTGAGCCAATACGCTACCGGCAAAGCCTGCGCTGGCAAGCGCTGCTGCAATTATTAAATTTTTCACTGGTTTTCTCCCTGAGCTGACTGACCAACTTCAAAATCGCTTTGAGGTTGCATACGTGGGTCATTTAAGTCAAAAACCTGACCGCCATCTATATATACCTTCTCAGCCTTGGTGTAAGTAGAAAATGGATTACCCGTCCACAGCACCAGATCTGCGTTTTTGCCCTCTTCAAGTGAGCCGGTTTTATCAAAAATACCCAGTGATTTTGCCGGGTTTGCTGTTAACCAGGTCCAGGCATCCGCCATTGATATGTCTATGCCAGCACGCTGGCCATCAGACCAGGCTTTGGCTGCTTCCTGGTTCAGGCGCTGAATGCCTATGTCGCTGTCGGAATGAACAATGGCACAAGCTCCGGCTTTATCCACCATAGGAATATTTTCACGGATACCGTCGTAAGCTTCCATTTTAAAGCCCCACCAATCTGCCCACATCGATGCACACACATTGTTTTGCGCTAATTTGTCGGCAATTTTGTATGCCTCTACCGCATGGTGGAAGGAGCTGATCTGATAATCAAACTCCTTCATCATGTCCATCATAGTGACCATTTCATCAGCGCGATAACAGTGCATATGCACCAGAATATCCCCCTTCAGCACACCGGCCATCGTTTCCAAATCTAAGTCCCGTTTAGGTGCTTTGGACTGCTTACCCGCGGCCGTTTCCGATTCGTATTTTTCCCACTTGCGCATGTAATCCTGAGCATCGGCCCAGGCCTGGCGATACCCTCTTACGTTGCCCATACGCGTCATAGGACCACCTTTTTGACCATATACACGTTTGGGGTTTTCGCCACACGCCATTTTCATACCGTAAGGTGCATCAGGAAATTTCATATCCTGCATGGTGCGACTGGGAAGGTTTTTAAGCACAACCGAGCGCCCGCCAAACAGATTTGCCGAACCGGGGAGAATTTGTAAGGTTGTCACACCCCCCGCCAGAGCGCGGGCAAAGCCAGCATCCTGAGGCCAGACGGAGTGCTCTGCCCATACCCCGGGAGTAACCGGTTTGGTCATTTCATTGCCATCTGACAACGAGCCAATTCCCGGCGAAGGGTACACCCCTAAATGGCTATGATTGTCGATGATGCCAGGTGTGACCCATTTGTTCTGTCCATCAATGACGGTGGCGCCATCAGGATAATCAACGTCTTTTCCTACAGCCTGTATTTTACCATCGGCAAAATACACCATGCCGTTGTCGATTTTATTTCCGATACCATCAATTACAGTGACGTTGGTAATAACAGTCGGCTGACCTTCAATAGGCGTGTAAGTACTGGGAAAAGGATTAGAATCGATGCTGACTTTTTCGGCCTGCTCAGTGTCTTTGCCCGATGACTGGGTAGACTGACAACCGCTGAGAAACGCAGGAATAAAAAAGGCCAGCGCAATAGATATGCGAGAACGGGTAAGTGCCATTGTGTTTCCATCTTGTTGTATTAACAGGTGTTAATCACCTGCGTATTGTTATATGTAGTGGGTGTCATTTAAAAAATCACACCTTTATACTAGCAATACGCTACTCCAGGTTCGATGGAAAACCAAGTTTTTGAGACTAGCTGCCCGACTATTGCGAAGACTGACTACGAAGAACAGTGACAATGTCCTGGGCATTTTGTAGTCGCCGTATACTGTTAAAGAGATGTTCAGCCTGAGGATACTGACGTTTGAGGTAACCGCACCACTGCTTAATTCGGTTGGGGTAATAGCGCCCTTTATCACCATATATTTCGTATCCGGAATACTGGATAAGCAATTTAGTTAGCTGCTCCCAATGCATCGGCTTTTCATCATACTTGATACAGTTGGCCAGGTTGGGCAACGCCAGCGCGCCCCGACCGATCATGATATTTTCACATAATGCCTGCTGCTGACACCGTCTTGCATCTTCAGCATTCCAGATTTCTCCGTTAGCAATAACAGGCAGTGTGGTGTGTTTGCGGATTTTAGCTATCCAATCCCAGTAAGCCGGCGGCTTATAGCCTTCAGTTTTAGTTCGGGCGTGCACGGTCAGTTCGTTGGCACCCGCTTCTTCAATCGCCAGCGCATTTTCAATCGCCTTTGTTTTATCGTCGAAGCCTAATCTTATTTTGGCAGTTACAGGATAGGCTGAAGGCACGGCTTCACGAACAGCTTTGACAATATCGTAAAGCGCCTGCGTTTCTTTTAGCAGTACAGCACCACCGCGGCTTTTATTGACCGTTTTGGCCGGACAGCCGAAGTTGAGATCTACACCGGGGGAGCCTAATTCCACCGCTGTTTGTGCATTTTCCGCCAGCCACTGCGGATGCTGGCCCAGCAACTGCACGCGTACCGGCGTACCGGCGGTAGTTTTACCGTTATTTTTCAGTTCAGGGCAAAGCCTGTAGAAAAGTTTGGGCGGGAGTTTTTGATCAACCACACGAATAAATTCAGTCACACACAGATCGAAACCACCCACCTGGGTAAGCATTTCTCTCATCAGATGATCGACCACACCTTCCATCGGTGCCAGGACTACTTTCATAACATTGGTATCGCGGTTGAAACGGGCGCGAATTTTACCAGAGGCATGGGATGCATCATAGCGTCTTATGATTGATGGACAGAGGATGAGCAATTATTCGGGGAGTGGTGTGTTTGCCAAAGACAGACATAAATCCCGAACCGTGCCATTAGATGCTGATGAAATTCCTGGTCAGATAATGCTTGCTGGTTCACGAGTTGCTGTTTGTTATCCGCATAAATAAACGCAGTATATTGATACACAGAAAAGGCCTCACTGATTCATGAAGCCTTAAATATACATCTAGACGTCTAAACATTCAAACGTCTAAATACAGTCATAGATTTGTAGCCATCAAATAATCCAACGCGCCTTTGATAGCGGCAACCTGTGCGTCATTACATTGCTCAGGTGTTGCCTGAGGAGAATCCGGATACACTTCGGTGGTGGAAACAAAATTGGCGTCAGTCATGCCACCACACAAAAACAGTTTTTTCTTATCGTAGCAAATTACCCCTTCACTTTGGATTTGTTCGCCGATAAGACGTCCTTCTTCATCCGCTGGCGCTATGTGGGTCACGTCGCGTACCGCCTCGATAATTGCTTTTTGAAAATCCAGTTGAGGTGCCTGAGAATTAGCGACGGTGTAAAAACCATCTGGAATATTCCAGTTAGTATTCACCGTTCCCTCTCGCGCCGCCAGCGCCGGACGAAATTCACTATTATCTGAATCAGTCGTTTCATGGAGATCGATGTGCATTAAAAAAGGCACGTTCAGAGAGTCCAGAAAAGCCATGACCTGCGCGGACTCCGGCGCCGGGCTATTGTCAAAAAACGAGCGATTTGGATCCATTGCCATGGGATTCCAGCGATTAATGGTTTCATAACCCCATGGGCTGATACAAGGCACGATGACAAAATTGAACCTGGAGTTATAGCGTGTGACATCATTTTTTATAAATTGCAGCGCACCTTGCACCCCGCTTGTTTCATAACCATGCACGCCACCAGTAATTAAAATGGTCGGCTTCGTCTGTGAAACGGGATCGCTTACCACTGCATATAGCGGATATTTGCTTTCATCGTAGGGCAGCGCGCCATATTGCACTACGGAAAAGCCATCAAGCTGGTCAGGTAATTTCTCCAGAACCTCTTCTCGGTAGCTGCGCTTTATTGTTTGTTGTTCCTTCCATTGCGTTTTTTCTTTTTCTGTCCAGGGTTCACCTGGTGTCCCTATAGGGTAATCTTGCATAAATGAGTTTCCGCATTACGATAAAAAATAAATATCTTAACACAGTGGATTGGTAAGTTGCTGTGTTAAGCATCTTGCTGTGCCTACGCAGAGCTAGGCAAATCAGTTGAACAGATAAGTCGATTGGGTACGTTTTGTTGGAAATTTATGATTACATCAGATGTAGAGCGGACGATCTTTTTTTAAGCTACCAACGAATAGTAAGGAGATTACAATATTTACAACAAGGATTTGGCTATGCCCCGTTTGACAGTTCTTTTAATGACTCTAATCGGTGCCATTTTTTCACTGCAAGGCTTTGCGCAGAACAAAGAAATGGTTGTAGCCACTAAAGAAGCACCCCCCTTTGTCATCGAAAAGGAAAATGGTGAATTTGAAGGCATCAGTATCATGCTGTTCGAAAAGATAGCGCGAGCCCGTGACCTGACATTTCGTTATGAGGAAACCGAGCTGGCAGATATGATCGATGGTCTTGAATCAGGCAAATATGACGCATCGATCGCAGCTTTAACCGTGAATGCCGACCGAGAGTCACGTATCGACTTTACCCATCCATTTTATACTACAGGGCTTGCTATCGCAGTACCCAAAGATGAAAGCCGGTTGATGGGTGCGGTTTCTGGCTTTTTTCCTGGCGATTTTTTGCGGCGCTGGGTGGGCTGTGTTTACTGCTACTAGGGGTAGGCGTTATTGTTTGGCTTGCAGAACGTAAAGGCAATCAGGAACAGTTTGGCGGAACCACAGCCAAAGGAATCGGCTCTGGCTTTTGGTGGGCTGCAGTTACCATGACAACAGTCGGGTATGGGGATAAATCGCCGGTCACAATAGCCGGGCGTATCGTCGGATTTATCTGGATGTTTGCCGCAATTATCTTAATCAGTAGCTTCACCGCCGCCATCGCCACGAGCCTTACCGTCAGTCAGTTGCAGACCAGAGTGCAAGGTGTTGACGACCTACCGGATGTAAAAGTTGTGACTTTACCAGGATCTGCAAGCGCAGCGTTTCTTCGTAACAAAGACATCGACTTTGCCACTGTTGATAGCCTTAAAGGCGGCCTGGCCTTTTTAAAAAATGGTAAAGCAGATGCGTTCGTCTACGACAAACCCATACTCGAGTATTTTATTCATCGAGGCTTCGAAGATGATATTACGGTTCTGCCAGAAGTTATTGACAGACAAGATTACGCTATAGGGCTGCCCGAAAATAGTCAGCAACGGGAAACTTTTAATACGTCTTTGCTCAGAATTATTAATACACAGGAGTGGCAGGATATCGTGGATGGTTACCTAGGCAAAAACTAACACCCAGGCAGTACTGGGGCGACAATATAAGCCTATCTTACACGTCGCCGGTAATTGTCGTCAGGTGCCAGCTGAGTTTATTTTTACACAGCCGATAGCGAACTTGCTGGTCACCAAGGGTTTTTAAAATAAAAACAACACCCGGAGCCTGAGCCGAACAGTCAATCAATGCGTTATCGCTTAATCGTGCTAACGCATGCTTATCTTTTTCCCAGCGAATAACGTCTTTTACATACAACCTTTGTTGATAACAAAACGCCGACAACCCATCCATGACGCCATTGCCTATGGCAACATTTTCCCAGCCAAAATTCGAGTTCATTGAAACTGCTATTAATACTTGATGGCTGGATTTTAGCTATATTTTATACTCCGTCCATTGTTCTTTAGTACAAGCAATTGTAAGGCTGGATGAAAGAGGGGGACCGACATCAATGTGCTGAGATAATGATAGGTGTATCATAGAGCGAAGGGCGTTTACCTATGAATGAAAAAAACGAATAGCAGCGATTAGAGCGATATAGGGTAGTAGACAAACCAGTTCCAGCGCCACGGATATAATTTACATGGTTTAGCTGCATCAGACAGGCACTCTTAAGGACTATTAAAAACATCGCTCTTAAAAGGCACCCACGGACGCTCTAGACGCTCTTAAAAGAGACGCTCTTAAAAGACACCCATGGCACTCTTTTATTGCACTCTTTTATTGGACACCCATCAATCTTTTATAGGTCACCCAAAAAATACCTCTAAAGACACTTTTAAAAGCCCCCCTAAGAGTCATCTATAAGAAACCAGCCCCTAACGCTGTTTTTTTAAGAGTACTTCCGAAAAGGTCATGGAAGGGTTTCTCGCCAACAAACAGGCATAAAAAAACCAGCCCGAAAGCTGGTTTTCTATTAATGGCGTCCCCTAGGGGATTCGAACCCCTGTTACCGCCGTGAAAGGGCGGTGTCCTAGGCCTCTAGACGAAGGGGACTGAAATTTTACAGTAAA
>NZ_KB899384.1:1738-3874 GCF_000378185.1 Salinimonas chungwhensis DSM 16280 | reverse complement strand
GCGGTATAAATGGCGTCCCCTAGGGGATTCGAACCCCTGTTACCGCCGTGAAAGGGCGGTGTCCTAGGCCTCTAGACGAAGGGGACAGAAATTATTTCAGTGAAGTATGCTTCACTTAATTTCTGTAAGACGAATTTACATTAGTAAACGATCAGCCTTACCTAAGATATTAAAGGTCAGAAAAGTGCTTTTTCTGACCTTTACTAACCGTTGAAACGATTAGTAAAATTGGTGGAGCCAGGCGGGATCGAACCGCCGACCTCTTGCATGCCATGCAAGCGCTCTCCCAGCTGAGCTATGGCCCCTGACATGTGAACAATTCCTGCAAAATTAGAAGGAGTGTTCCGTGACAGCGGGGCGCATTCTAGGCATCCCCCACTGCCCTGTCAACGGTTTTTTAGAGATTTTTCAGGAATTTTCTCTGTTCGCTATAAAAGTAAGCGCTTTGGCTATTCTCTGCGCAACTTTCTCTTTTTCAATCAGGTTTAACGTCAAATCTAAGGAAGGAGAATTTCCCCCTCCTGTCACCGCTACTCGTAGTGGCATGCCGACTTTGCCCATTCCAATATCAAGCTCGTCAGCGGTCTGGTTTATTGCCCTTTGAATATTTTCCGGATTCCAGTCCACAATCGCTTGTAACTTATCGTTAACCGTTTCCAGGGGGATCCTGGCTACCGGTCGAAGATGTTTTTTTGCGGCCTTTTCTTCAAAATTAGCAAAATCTTCGTAAAAGTAACCGCTAATTTGTGCCATCTCTTTAAGGGTTTTCACTCTATCTGCTTGAATAGCAATTACATCTTCCAGCGCCGGGCCATCGGTGAGGTTTATATTTTGCTCTTCAAAATGCCACCTCGCATGAGCGGATACCTCATCAACTGGTAACGACTTCATGTAGTGCTGATTGAGCCAGATAAGCTTTTCAGTATTAAAGGCAGATGCAGACTGACCAATAGCATCTAAACTAAAGTGTTCAATCATTTCATCAAGGGTGAAAATTTCCTGATCGCCATGAGCCCACCCCAGGCGAACCAGATAATTAAGCACTGCGTGAGGAAGAAAACCATCATCCCGATACTGCATTACACTAACGGCACCGTGTCGCTTAGACAACTTTTTGCCATCATCCCCGAGGATCATTGATACATGAGCATAATGTGGGATTGGTGCGCCCAACGCTTCAAGAATATTAATTTGGCGGGGCGTATTATTTATATGGTCTTCGCCCCGGACAACGTGGGTAATTCCCATATCCCAGTCATCCACCACCACACAAAAATTATACGTAGGCGTACCATCACTGCGTTGAATGATAAGGTCATCAAGTTCCGTATTACTTATTTCTATTTTGCCACGGATGTGATCATTAATTATAACTTTACCATCCAGAGGATTTTTAAACCGAACTGCAAAACTTTCACCTTCAGGGTGATCCGTACGATCACGCCAAGTTCCTGGATATCGTGGTTTTTCACCACGTAATTTTTGTTCTTCACGAATTTTATCCAGCTCTTCAGCACTCATGAAGCACTTGTAAGCTTTCCCTTCGTTCAGCAATTGCTGAATCAACTCTTTGTAGCGGTCAAAGCGTTCGGTTTGTAAATACGGCCCTTTATCCCAGTTGAGCCCAAGCCATTGCATGCCATCCAAAATCGCCTGCTTCGCTTGCTCGGTGGAACGTTCTATATCTGTATCTTCGATACGCAGCACAAACTCCCCACCCTGACTTTTGGCGTAAAGCCATGAATAAAGTGCAGTGCGCGCACCTCCAACATGTAGATAGCCAGTAGGGCTAGGCGCAAATCTGGTTACAACCGACATAAATTCTCTCTGTGAAAAATAGATGTTAGATAATCCGCCCATTCTATCAGCGTTAGCGCTGAGGCAAAACATTCGCGACGCTGACGATGTAATTATTTGCGCAAGTAACGTCAGATTAAAATATTCCGACTGATGACTTTTTATCCAAACAGTTCATTGGGGTTAATTTTATTGTTGACAGTTTATGAGGCGACTCTATAATACCGCCCCACTTGCCCAAGACGGCAAGGGAAAGTCAAAGGACGCTTAGCTCAGTTGGGAGAGCATCGCCCTTACAAGGCGAGGGTCACTGGTTCAAGTCCAGTAGCGTCCACCACT
>NZ_KB899384.1:0-1368 GCF_000378185.1 Salinimonas chungwhensis DSM 16280 | reverse complement strand
GGACGCTTAGCTCAGTTGGGAGAGCATCGCCCTTACAAGGCGAGGGTCACTGGTTCAAGTCCAGTAGCGTCCACCACTCCTTTTCTACTAATACATCCAATATCTCAGTACCTGTTTTAGGATTGTAGTATTGCCAACCACCCTTTCAGCTCTGGTTTAGAGGGTCACTCACCCAACAACGTCATTATGAATCATAAGTTCCCTCTTGATTTGGGCAACTACAGTCCACTACGCCTTTTCCATTTGCGCCTTTTCCATTTGGACATCCATTAATTTATATATTTAACAGATAAAGTTAGTGAACTATTCACGAGCCCGGCGAAATTTTTTAGCTGCTTACTGAAATATTAGTAATGCTAAGGCGCTCCTGACTATCTTTAGACACCCAAAGGCTTCCATCTCTTAAGTATCTTCAAGAAAAGTTATTCCTGCTTGGTATTGTATTGATCATTACAGAGAAACTAGAATTCGATAGCGTGCAAACCAATGAATCTCAAAGCGGAAAAAAAGTTAACGAATTGACAAGATGGCTTTTAGTGGAGCGATTTTATATTCCACTCACCCAGACGGGTAACACGGCTGGTGATAGATACTTTAAGCAGTTGACTATACCGATTTGTTCTTCTTAAGCTGGCCAAGCTTGTGTCTCATAGTCGACAGGCAAATTCGGGACGAAAACCGAGTTTCAATACCGGTAATAAGCCGGAACCAGTCTCCAGGACTCAGCGCTGCTTGATTTAGTCCCCTCAGGCTATTTATATCTGTGTGCTCTATGGCTTTGCCAAACCTCGAAGTGTCGAAATGACGGGCGGTATCCTTCACTAATTGAAGATAATCCTGTAAACAGAAAGGTATTGCATGGCCTGTGCGCTGGTTCTTCGGCCCGGTAAACGGGAACAGGTCACGGGGTTGCTTATGCAATCTTGCCGCTTCGATACGTTTTTGAATACTGGTGTAATCTGATTGTTCCGGATTAGCGGCTATATTCGCGCGTACAGGGTTTAAGTCCACATACACCATGCAGGCGGCCAACGCTGTTTCATCCATTAGCGCCTGAGACTTAAAGCGCCCCTCCCAGAAACGACCGGTACAATCGTCTTCTTTATTGGCCTGACGAGCTATATATTCATTTAGCAAACGCATAAACCAGCTGATATCGTAAAGACGTTCCCGGTATATCTTTGCGCTTTGTCCAACCGTTTTTATCTCAGCTTCTGACATTGTCTGGCGTTGCGACAAACTCAAAAACTTGCGGGTCAAAATTGTTCCCCGGTGCAGCATATGCCAGCGATGCAATACTTCTTCGGTCGTCCAGCTCAGCGCTTTGTGTTTATCAACATGTAAGACAACATGGGTGTGATTACTCAT
>NZ_KB899383.1:140671-158569 GCF_000378185.1 Salinimonas chungwhensis DSM 16280 | reverse complement strand
GGCCGTCACACGCCATTCTTTAAAGGTTACCGTCCACAGTTTTACTTCCGTACCACTGACGTAACAGGTGCTGTTGAGCTGCCTGAAGGCGTAGAGATGGTAATGCCAGGCGACAACCTGAAATTTGTTGTTGAGCTGATTGCGCCAATCGCGATGGACGAAGGTCTGCGTTTTGCAATCCGTGAAGGTGGTAGAACTGTTGGTGCAGGTGTTGTTTCTAAGATTATCGAATAATCTGAAACACACTTAGAGCTAACAAGAAAAAAGGTCGCGTAAGCGGCCTTTTTTGTGTCTGTGATCCGTCCTGAATAGGTATATCTGGCCTGTCAGTCCATGACAACGTAAATGTGCTGTATTTTCCGTCTAACCCTGCTTATCGCTTTAAGTAACCTGAGTGACCCGTAGTGCCCCGGGCAACCTGCCGCTGCTTTGCCCTTATTTCCCTACATCTATTAATTTAATCTCACCAACGCCTGGCAATTACAATAAACTAACGCTGACATTTATTGGGCTTTTATAAAGTAAGGGCGTGGCCATTCACCTGTTCAAACAGCGTTAACCTGCAATCTGACAGTCATAATCGGCGTTTATTATATATAAAAATAATAACGTAGCAGCCCTATGAAATTTAACTCTATAAAGTCGCGCATGCTTTTGATGCTGTTTATCTGTATTACTGGTATGTCATTACTGATTATAAGTCAGCAATTTTTTACCCAGAAACTAGTATCACTGCATCAGCAACACGCCTCGTTATTAAGGTTAGGCCAGGATTTGTTGCAAATGCGCCGGCATGAAAAAGATTTCCTGCTTCGTCATCAGATTGATTACTACAACCGCTTCACAGTTCGTGCGCGCCATTTTCATCAACAACTGGACCAGCTCTCTCCAGTGTTAACCAAGCATGGTTTTGCCAGAGAAATTCCCACCCAGTTGAAAAAAAGTATGCAAGACTACGCGCGCTTGTTTGAGCAGGTAGTTGAATTACAGACCCAAATAGGTCTGTCTGCATCGCTGGGTCTCACCGGCGAGTTGGCTGAAAGCGAAAGACAAATGGCAATGTTTAGCATGCCAGACGGGCTATTTGCAAAAGCCCGCTTATCAGCCCGGGAGTTTATGCTATTTCAGGATCCCGATGCAATACATCAGTTTTACCGGTTAGTCAGCCAGGCAAAAGCAGACGCTGCGTCCCCCCGCTCAGCAGCGGTGTTAGATGATTACGAAGCTACGTTTACACAGCTTGTTAGCGCCATGAAAACCATGGGACTGACACACAGTGACGGCTTAAGAGGTCGTTTTCGCCGTCAGGCCCATGAGGTAGAAGAACTGCTAAGGGAAATTGATAGTGCACTACAACCGCTTATTATCACGCAAACCAGACAAGTTAAGCTGTATAGTCTGGTGATAGCGATACTTACCAGCGCTGTTTTGATTCTGTTGCTGATCAAAAGCTTCGCGACATTTCACCGGGCTTTTGCTAACTTTGTGATGTTTTTCTACCGTTGCAAGCGGGAGTATCAGCGTATCGACCCTAAACAGCTTGGGTTTGCAGAGTTTAAATCACTGGCAGAACTTGCTAACGAAATGGTGGAATCCCGGCGATCCACGGAGGAACGCCTGGCAAAAACACAAGCAGCATTGGATGATAAAAATAATGTTAAAAAACAACCTGGCAATCTATAGCTAATACCGGGAGCAGAATGAAGTATAACCAACTTGGAAGCAGTGGAATATCGGTCTCAGAGATATGTCTTGGAACTATGACCTGGGGGATCCAAAACACCCAGCAAGATGCCGATGCGCAAATGTCTTTGGCGCTGGACTCGGGGATCAATGTAATGGATACGGCAGAGATGTATCCGGTACCGCCCAATGCTCCAACTTACGCCGACACTGAGCGCACTATCGGGAACTGGCTAAGCCGGCATCAAAGCAAGCGTGAAAAATTAGTTATCATGTCTAAAATTGCGGGTGGCGGGATCTCCTGGATCCGTGACGGTGCTGGCATAACAGAGCAAGCTATTTCCTCTTCAATTGATGCATCATTAAAAAGACTCCAGACCGATTATATTGATGTTTATCAGCTCCACTGGCCTAACCGTCCTACGCCCCATTTCGGCAAGCAATGGGTGGGCATGACTAATCCCACGCAGATTGATAAAGAACATGAAATTCATCAGATGCGTGGCATTGTCCTGGCGCTGGGTGAAGCGATAAAGGCCGGTAAAATCAGGCATTGGGGATTATCAGATGATACGCCCTGGGGAATTCATACGTTTTTGACATTATGTGATGAAGCTAACGTGCCCAGGCCGGTATCCATTCAAAATGAATTCAGCTTACTGCACGCTAAAGATTGGCCCTATCTGATTGAAATGTGTCACCTTGAGGATATTGCTTACTTGCCCTGGTCTCCACTGGCCACAGGAATGTTAAGCGGTAAATATCAAAACGGAGCCCGTCCTGAAGGTTCTCGCTGGACTTACGTTCAGCGACAGGGTTTGTTTCGCGATACCGAAATGGCGAATGAGGCTACAGCCCATTACGCCAATATTGCCCGTAAGGAAGGTATATCACCAGCGCAACTGGCATTAGCATGGTGCAAAAATGTACCAGGTGTAAGCTCTACAATCATTGGTGCGACGTCGACGGCGCAGTTGCAGGAAAATATCGAGGCATTTTCTAAAGTGTTGTCTGCCGAGGCGACAGAGGCGATAGACCGTACATTACAGCGCTATCCGCTTGCGTTTTAGTCATATATTGAAAATAATAAAAAAAGCGGACACAGTCCGCTTTTTTTATCCTGTTGTCTTTAAAACGCGTACTTAGCAGAAATCTGGATACGGTTCATATCCCCCTCAAGTCCCGCTTCAATTTCGCGCTTAGCAAATGTGTATTCCGCACCTACAGTGATTGCACTGGTAGGCGAGTAAAGATAGTTAACACGGGTACTATAGGTGCTCTCTGTTACACCCATACCGGTTAGTGCGGTATCGTTGTCGACATTCAGTGCCGAGAAAGTAACTGATGATCGAGCTCGTTCACTCCACATGTGCCGGTAAGCAAGAGAATATCCGTATGAATCAATGGTCTCAAGCTGATTATCCTGAGTGATCACAACACCATTGGCGGTATTAAGCGATGAATAGCGGCCCATGCCTACACCAGTATTGAACATCATGCGGATATCATCGCCTGAGCCTAAATTGATTTTGCTCGAAATAGCAATGCCGTAGCCAGTTTCATCGTCGTCAATTAATGCACCATCATTATAAGACAGCTGACGCACGAGACCTGCAACTTTCACATGTCCCCAGTCATCCTGCATGGTATACGCCGCGATGAGATCAGGCACAGAGTTATCATCTGCCACAATCCGTCCGGCACCGCCGAATGGGGTCACAGTAGTTTCCGGGTTTTCCAGAGCAATCTGCAGCCCGCCATTAGTGTATCGAAGCATCGTCTGCCGATTAAAGGTTATACCATCTGTCACACCAATAAAGTCCAGTGTTTCGGGTAGAATCGAAACATCCATGAAGGTTGTCCATGTCTGGCCTACTAACCAGTTTTTGTATTGGATATAAGCGTGTCGCACGCGGGGGAGATAGGAACTGCTAATCCGCTCATTGCCACCGTCGGTAACCAGAAAATCCAGTTCCAGTACGCCTTTAATTGTCTCATTTCCATCCGCAGGCGTTTCGGTTGTAAATCTGAAACGTGACTGACGAATATGCGCATCAAACTGAACATCCTCATCGGGCCCACCCACCGGCGTCAGTGAAGGGATGTAGAATTCCCGCCCGATACTGCCTGAAGCAAGGGTTCCGTCAGAATAATCTGAAATCAGTGCGTCAGTTTTTATATAGCCGGAGAAAGATACTTTGGTATCGTCGAGTGTGGCGGCATTTACGCCTAAGCCTACTGCTGACATTGCGCAAACCACGGCGGTTTTTTTCAACGTATTTTTCATCAGTCTGTCCCGTGTGAGTGTGTTTGGTTATAATAATGTTAATTAATCGTGAATTCCCATAAGGGTGGACTAAGTATCGACTATATAAAATAAGCGGATAGTCGCATAAGACGATAGTCGTAGATCTTTTTTCGCTGGATTGACCAGGATGTCGCGGTAAGACCAAAGTCTCATTTTGCTTTAATCAATACTCGCTACATTGATGTATCAGTAAGCTGAAATTAAAATTTTACACCGGAGGCGCAAATTATGACTGCCAACAAGACGTATCCCGTTCCTGAACAAATTAAGCAATCCACCCATCTGGACGAAGCGCAATATACGCAAATGTATAAAGAATCGGTAGAGGATCCGTCTGGATTTTGGGGAAAACACGCCGATTTTCTCGACTGGTATACCCAACCATCCAAAGTCAAAAATACGCATTTTGGGAAAAATGATGTCTCTATCAAGTGGTTTGAAGATGGCGAGATTAACGCCAGCTACAACTGTATAGACCGTCACCTGGCCAACAATGCAAAAAAAGTTGCGCTTTACTGGGAGGGAGATTCTCCCGAAGATAGCGAAGAAATTACTTATCAGCAGCTTCACTACGAAGTGTGTAAGCTGGCCAACGGGCTTAAAAATTTAGGCGTCGGTAAGGGGGATCGGGTTGCGATCTATATGCCCATGGTGCCGCATGCTGCCTACGCGATGCTGGCCTGTGCCAGAATCGGTGCAGTTCATTCTGTGATTTTTGGTGGTTTTTCGCCTAATGCTATCGCTGACCGTATCAACGACAGCTCGGCAAAAGTGGTTATTACCTGTGATGAAGGTCGCCGTGGCGGCCGCAGCGTGCCACTCAAGCAAAATGTCGATAAAGCCCTCTCCCAAGGCGCATGTCCCTCCGTCACAAACGTGATATGCCATAAACTCACCGGCGGTGATGTTGCCTGGAATGATGATATCGACGTGGTCTGGGAAGAATTGGTCGAAGACTGCTCAGCACAGTGTGAACCTGAAGTAATGAACGCTGAAGATCCGCTGTTTATTTTATACACTTCAGGCTCCACTGGTACACCCAAAGGCGTGGTGCACACCACGGGCGGCTATCTTTTGTATACTGCTATGACATTCAAATATGCGTTTGATTATCAGGACAAAGATATTTTCTGGTGTTCAGCGGATGTAGGTTGGATTACCGGCCATAGTTACATGGTTTATGGCCCGATGGTTAACGGGGCCTCTCAAGTGTTTTTTGAAGGCGTACCGACTTACCCGGATGTACGTCGTATCGCCCAGGTTATTGAAAAGTATAAAGTAAATAGCTTTTATACCGCGCCTACTGCAATTCGGGCTCTTATGGCCCATGGAGACAAGCCCGCTGAGGGATGTGACCTGTCATCATTAAAGGTTCTGGGTACAGTAGGAGAGCCGATCAACCCTGAAGCATGGGAGTGGTATTACCGGGTCATAGGGCAGAGTAAGTGCCCGATTATGGATACCTGGTGGCAAACGGAAACCGGTGGACATATGATTACACCACTACCGGGTGCAACGTCATTAAAGCCTGGTTCTGCAACCCGACCATTTTTCGGTATTCAGCCGGCATTGTTTGATGCAGAAGGGAATGAGCTGGATGGCGAAGCGGAAGGTAATTTGGTTATTAAAGACAGCTGGCCAAGTCAGGCGCGAACTGTATATAACGACCATGAGCGTTTTATTAATACTTATTTTAGTGCCTATGAAGGCGTTTACTTTACCGGCGATGGCGCGCGGCGTGATGAGGACGGGTATTACTGGATCACCGGACGGGTGGATGATGTGTTGAATGTCTCCGGTCACCGCCTGGGTACCGCTGAAATTGAAAGCGCACTAGTGGCCCACAGTAAAGTAGCAGAAGCCGCTGTAGTTGGCTTCCCGCATGATCTGAAAGGGCAGGGTATTTATGTGTATGTTACGCCCAACGAAGGCGTAGAGCCCGATGAGGCGCTAACCAAAGAGCTTCGTGACTGGGTACGGCAGGAACTAAGTCCGATTGCTACACCGGATATGATCCAATGGTCGGTGGGGCTGCCCAAGACTCGTTCCGGCAAAATTATGCGGCGTATTTTGCGTAAAATTGCCGCCAATGAGCATGACCAGCTAGGTGACACCTCAACGTTGGCGGATCCCTCAGTTGTTGATACACTCATCGAGCAGAGGCTGAATAAATAAGGGATACTAATGATAACGCTGCTCATTGCTGACGATCATCCGTTGTACCGGGATGCCCTGAAGGGCGCGTTATCACTAAACTGGCCAGATCTAAACGTGCTGGAAGCCGGGGATCTCAACCAGACTGTCTCTCTTTTACAAAGTGAAGATGTTGATCTGTTGCTGCTGGACTTACATATGCCCGGCAGCAATGACTTATTTGGACTACTTCATATTCGTAAGCTTTTTCCCGGCCTGCCAGTGGCAGTGGTATCAGGTACTGAGGATGCCACAATTATCTCTAAAATTGTCGGAGTAGGTGCATTGGGTTTTATTCCAAAAACCGCCAGCTCTGGCGATATAGCAGAAGCTGTCGAGGTGATTCTTGATGGCGATATATGGGTACCGGAATCCGTCACCGGGCATCTGGAAGAAGTCGATGAGAGTTTCAGTGAGCTGGCAGATAATGTTGCCAACCTTACGCCTTCTCAGTACAAGGTTTTATGCTATATGCGGGATGGCCTGCTTAACAAGCAAATTGGCTATAACCTGGGCATTGCAGAAGCGACCGTGAAGGCCCATGTTACCGCGATTTTCAAAAAGCTGGGTATTAACAACCGTACTCAGGCAGTACTGATTGCCTCACAACTGGAATTAGAGCCGCCGGTTCAAAAACAAACCTGACGGCGAATTATGTCAGGCTTTTTCAGGCGACAAAAGATAGTCAAATTCCGGGTCGACAATCAATCGGCCCGACATTGCCTCACGCCCCAATAACATCAGGTAAGTCATTTCTGAGCGGTCCGTTAGTGTCAGCTGGATGTCCCATCGTTGTCCCGCCATTTCAATTGGCGTTTGGATAACGTACCGACGTTCGCGGGTGGCCGTGGAACTTTTGACGCGCTTTTGCCCCAACACCGGCGACTGACGACGGGTTACCGTCTCAACGTTATGAATGTCCGGATGGATGTCAAAACTGACCCAAAGCTCGCCATCCTGCTCAAACTCTTCCAAATTATCCACATGCAGTGAAGATGTCGCTGCCCCGCTGTCTACCCGCACGTGCAAATCTGTAATGGCAAGATCGGGTAAATTGCAAAGCTCCAGCGCGCCAACAATACTTTTATGTTCTATATTCGAATTGCTCAACGTTTTATACCTTTACTCGGAATCTGATTGTTCAGTGGGTACCAGACTATCCTGAAGTAACTCCACATGTTCAGCCACCGCTTCAGCACGGCTAAAATAAGCAACGTGATAGATAGCTTCACCCTCCTGCGCCAGGGGAATATTCTGCTTACCAATAACAACGCCTTCAGCAGGGCAAATAATGGTTGCCTGCGGTTCTCCAAACGGGTCAGCAACAACCGCCAGCCGGTCACCTTTTTCTACATGATCACCCAGCTGCGCGATATGGGTTACAAATCCGCTCTCCGGAGCGCGCACCCAGCCACTCTGATGCGCAATAAAACGCTGGATGTCGTGACCTTTACTTTTACGTTTATTAAGCATGCCTAAATGACGCATAGTGTTAATCACGCCTTTGACTCCTGCTCTTACCGAAAACTCGTCATAACGCAGCGCCTGACCGGCTTCATAAAGCAGCATTTTGACGCCTGCATCACTGGCTGCCTGACGAAGCGAGCCATCTCTGATATCGGCATTGAGTACAACAGGCACACCAAAAGCCCTGGCCATCTCCATAACATCCTCATCATCCAGGTTGGCCCGGATCTGAGGAATATTACTTCGATGAATAGCGCCGGTATGTAAATCAATGCCTACATCACATTTGCAAACGACTTCAGTAAAAAACAGGTTTGCCAGTCTCGCAGCCAGAGAGCCTTTCTTACTGCCCGGAAAACAGCGATTCAGGTCCCGCCTGTCTGGTAAATACCTCGATTGGTTAAGTACCCCATAAACATTAACCATGGGCACAGCGATAAGCGTGCCACGCATGCGTTCTATAGATTTGGAACGTATCAGGCGGGCCACAATTTCGATGCCGTTGAGCTCATCGCCATGAATGGCGGCACTGACAAACATGGTCGGGCCGGGACGCTTACCGCGTTTTACGTAAACCGGAATACTCATGCTTGTAGCAGTGTATAAAGGCGGCATTTCCAGCTGAATTTTGGTCGTTTCTCCGGGGGCAACAGCAATACCCCCAATGACTAAATCAGCATTTGACACTAACCTTTACCTCGTGTCTTTGTTTTGTGCGGCGTGGCATTTTTTTCTATAAATTCGATAATCATACCTGCCACATTTTTACTGGTTGATGTCTCGATGCCTTGCAGACCCGGCGACGAATTTACTTCCATAACCACCGGCCCGCTGTTAGCGCGCAGGATGTCTACACCGCAACAGTTCAGACCCATTGTACGGGCTGCATCCACTGCACATTTGCGTTCCTCGGGCGACAAGCGGACCAGACTGGCAGAACCACCCCGGTGAAGATTTGAACGAAATTCGCCCGGTGCGGCCTGTCGCTTCATGGCGGCCACAACTTTGTCGCCTACTACAAAGCACCGAATATCCGAGCCGCCTGCTTCTTTGATATATTCCTGCACCAAAATACTAGCGTTCAACCCCATAAACGCTTCGATGATAGACTCTGCTGCTTTCGCGGTATCGGCTAACACTACGCCAATTCCCTGCGTACCTTCCAGCAGCTTAATTACTACAGGAGCGCCACCGACATTCTTTATAAGATCGTCGATTTTATCCGGGTGGTGAGCAAACCCTGTACGAGGCATGCCGATACCCTTGCGGGAGAGTAATTGCAATGAACGAAGCTTGTCTCGTGAACGACTGATGGCAACAGACTCGTTAATGCTGTAGGTGCCCATCATTTCAAATTGTCTGACTACCGACGTTCCGTAAAAGCTCACTGATGCGCCAATGCGCGGAATCACTGCATCATATTTAGGCAGGCGCTTACCTTTGTAACGTACGGACGGGTTGGCACTGGTAATATCCATGTAACAGTGCATGGTATCAATGATTTCAACTTCATGGCCGCGTTCCAGGCCGGCTTCTTTAAGACGTCTGGTCGAATAAAGCTTCGGGTTTCTTGACAGTATTGCGATACGCATCGCAAAAATCCTTAATTTATAGGTAGGTTATGATTTGTACTGCCCTGGCAATACAAAAGTTCGAAGGTAGCATGACGGCATCGACTTGCTAAGTAAAATAATTTTGTAGTGACGACTGTATAATTTTATTTATTCGCTTTGGTCGCCGCCTCTTTCGTACTGGCTTCTTTAATATAGCGGGTCATGCTTTGCAGCAAGGCCCGTAGTTTTGCCGGTTTTATAGGTTTACTAAGATAATTGACGCCTTGTTCACGCGCCTGAGCCAGCAGAGCGTCTTCCTGATTTGCCGTAACCAGTGAGGCGGGTAATACTATATTCAGGTGGGCGCGTATGGCCTCAATCAAATCTAACCCGTTGTGATTTTCACTGAGCTGATAGTCCATCAGCAAAATCTGTGGGGAAAAAATTTCTGCCTGGGTAATCGCTTCATGCCAGCTATTGGCGGTCACCACCTTTACGCCCCATTTTTCCAGCAAAATGCTCAGCGCATCCAGATTTTCCTGTTGGTCGTCAACGCATAATACCCGCAACCCCTGAAACTGCGCAGGTCGGTGAGTACGGTTAGGCAAGTTTTTCTGCCGTTGTGACGCCTGGGGCAAAGTCAACGCAAAGCAACTGCCGCGGCCCGGTACCGAGTCCACCGTGATGGTCCCTTTTAACTGATTACTCAGTCGTCGTACTACGCCCAGACCGAGTCCCATACCCTGGCCCTGCGTTTCATCAGTGCGATAAAAATCGCTGAAAATCAAACCCTGATGCTCTTCGGATATGCCCACCCCGCTATCATAGATACGACAAATCACATGTTTATCGCTGACCACTACCCGAAACAGAATTCGTCCTGTCTCTGTGTATTTTACAGCGTTTGAAAGCAGGTTTTGAATCACACGGTACAGATAGGTTTTATCTGCCATCGCCCAGCAATTATGCATTCGGGCTTTCAGGCGCAAATTTTTCTCTTCTGCACGCATTGCCATTTCATCCAGCAAAGGAGCAAGGAGTGAGGGCAGGTGGACAGGCTCAAGCGAGGGTGTTAACTCTCCCTGATCAAGCCGAGCAATGTCCAGCAATGTTGCAATAAGTGTTTCGCTGGATGACACACTGTGGGACAGCTTTCGCACGATATTTTGCATGGATTCGGGTAATTCTCCCTCTTCCAGTGCACTGACATAGAGTTTTGCAGCATTTAGCGGTTGTAAAACATCATGGCTGGCTAACGCCAGAAAACGCGTTTTACTGGCATTGGCATCCTCTGCCGCTTTGCGGGCACGAATCAGCTCTTTTTCCGCTTCTGAACGCCGCTCTATTTCCAGCCTGAGTTCTGCATTTATTGAGTGAACTTCTTCAGTACGCTTTTTGATTCGCGCTTCCAGATCAATATTGGATTCTTCCAGCGCCTGCTGAATTTCGATGTGGCCGGTAATGTCAGTAAAACTGGTCACAAACCCGCCACCAGGCAGCGGGTTGCCTACCATTTCGATAACCCGTCCGTCACCACGCTGACGCGTAAACCGGTGCGGGGTACCGGCCCGCAAATGCTCCATGCGCTTTTCTACCTGATCATCAATATCTCCAGGTCCGAACTCACCCTGCTGGGCATTGTAATACACCAGCTTTTCTACCGCCGTGCCTACCGTCAACATGCCTTCAGGATAGGGGTACAAGGTAGTGTATTTTTTGTTCCAGGCGACCATGTTTAAATGCTTATCCACTACGCTTATTCCCTGATCAATATTCTCCAGAGAGGTCAGCAGGGCAGTCATATTAAACTGCATCGCCTGGGTGGTATCGTCAAAAAAGTTTATTACCTCAGCAAAGTCCAGCTTTTTCCCCCGCGTGATACTATCGATCAATACTTTAGCGCTGGCGGCGCCGATAACACCACCGAGGGCGCGCTCACAAAAAGACATGAAGTCATCATCAGGCAATGAACTGCGGGCTATTTGCAGGTGGTTGTGTTGTTCGTAATCTGCAATTAACTGCTCACACCGGCCGCTGCCCATGAATGTGGCCAAGAGCGTGATAAGGTCGCCAGCAGTGGTGGTTACTGCCAGTTTACCGCGGCTGGTAAGCCTCGCGTCAGCGGGGGCGACAAAGGCTTCCGCCTGAATTTTGTCAATCAACCTTGGCGGTGCGAATAAGCTAAAGCCAATATAGGCAACAATATTTGCCAGTAAACTGATCATCGCGCCCTGACTGTAAATAGCATTTTGGGCCTGGCTGGGGGCATCGCTGTTAAGCAGAGGCAGCACCAGCCACAGAATCCAGGTTGTCAGTCCAACCAGCAGGCCAGCGTACACACCATGGGCATGACCTCGTTTCCAGTACAACCCGCCTACGATTGCCGGCAACAGCTGAATAACCAGCGAAAATGCGATAAGACCGATGGAGTGCAGTGAACGACTGTAGGTCATCTGCTGATGGTAGATAAAAGCCAGTAGCAGAATGAGTCCAATCACCAGCCGGCGCATCAGTCTGATGTTACGGGTGTAGTCACGGGTGTTATGGGCATCGCCTCTTAATGCAAATATACGAGGCAAAATCACATCGTTGGTCAACATGGTACTCAGCGTCAGGGTGGCCACGATGATCATGGCAGTGGCAGCAGATAGTCCGCCTATAAACACAATAACTTGTAGGAATAAAGACTCCGAGTACATCGCCAGCGATAGCACATAGGTATCAGGCTCAACAGTGTTCTGGTCGAATAAAATATTGCCTGCTACTGCGATAATGGGAATAACGGTGGCGATAATCGCCAGGTACAACGGAAATAACCAGCGGGCTGTTTTCAGGTGGCTCAGGCTGAGATTATCGATAATGGCAACGTGAAACTGGCGGGGCAAACAAATCACCGCGGCAGCGGCCATAACGGTCTGGGCAATAAAACTCATAGAGCCGAACTGGCTTAAGGCTTCTTTACTAAAAAACACTTTGGACACAGAGATAGTCTGTTCACTATTCCATGCCGAATAACCTACTACAGCCACAAGCACCAGGGCTAAAAGCTTGATGGACGATTCAAACGAGATAGCCAGCATGAGACCACGCCGATACTCTGTCACATCAGTTTGTTTGGTGCCGAAGTAAATCGCAAATACCGCAATAAACAGTGTCGCGACTATAATGATAAGATGAGTATCAGGCTGTTGGGTTAGCAACTGAAACATTGAGCCGATGGCTTTCAGCTGCAAAGCGATATAAGGAATGGTCGCCAATAGCGCAATCAATGTTACCAGTAACGCCACGGTTTGCCGCTTGCCGTATCGCGAGGCGATAAAGTCAGCCACCGTTGTAATATGTTGTTTTTTACTGACCACAGTCAGCTTCTTGATAAACCGATAGCCAAATAGATAAACCAGAATAGGGCCCAGTAGAATGGGCAGATAATCCCATGAATACTGACTAGCCTGACCTACCGCACCAAAAAATGTCCAGGCGGTGCAGTAAATGGCCAGCGCCAGAGAATATATCGCAGGATGCGAAGTCAGCCATCTTGCGGTTGGCGAGTTACGGTCTCCCCAACGGGCGATATAAAACAAACCCACCAGATAAAACAGCGCCAGCGCAATCCACCCAAACGTCATAATTGTTTACACCTGCTTAACATTACTATGTGAATAATATCCTGTTTAGTATGGCATCGACCTACGACCATCGTCGCATTTGTAGATTTACTGACCAGGGCTAGAGTATATAAAGGCTTTCCTGCCAAAGGTTTTTTCTGTTATTCGACTTAGTCTCAGACAGCTACTGATAACAGAAAGAATCGTTGGTTGGAATAATGTAAAAAATAAACATTTAGTTAACCTGGTAAGAGGGGAAAGACAATGGCGTTTAGAAATGACGATGACAAAGTCGCTTACTGGAAAGAGAATCTCTCTCTTCTGGTAAAGCTGCTCGTTATTTGGTTCGTCGTATCGTTTGGTGCGGGGATCCTGTTTGTGGATGCGCTGAATCAGATTCAGTTTTTTGGCTTTAAACTTGGCTTCTGGTTCGCCCAGCAAGGTGCAATTTATGTGTTCGTGGCACTGATTTTTGTCTATATGGCAAAAATGAATGCGCTGGACAAAAAGTACGGCGTAAACGAGGAATAATACCATGGATATTCAAACACTTACATTTCTAATCGTGGGTGCCACATTTGTGTTGTACATAGCGATTGCGATCTGGGCCAGAGCCGGATCTACCAATGATTTTTATGTCGCAGGCGGTGGGGTTCCTCCGGTACTAAACGGTATGGCTACAGCGGCAGACTGGATGTCGGCAGCGTCATTTATCTCCATGGCAGGACTGATTTCCTTCATGGGATACGACGGTGCTGTTTATCTGATGGGCTGGACAGGCGGCTATGTACTACTGGCACTTTGTCTGGCTCCTTACCTGCGCAAATTCGGTAAATTTACTGTACCGGATTTTATTGGTGACCGCTACTACTCGCAAACTGCCCGCACCGTTGCTGTATTCTGTGCCATCTTTGTTTGCTTTACCTATGTAGCCGGCCAGATGCGCGGCGTAGGCGTGGTGTTCAGCCGCTTTTTGGAAGTCGATATTGTAACTGGCGTGTTGATAGGTATGGCCATTGTCTTTTTCTACACGGTACTGGGTGGCATGAAAGGCATTACCTACACTCAGGTAGCACAGTTTTGTGTAATGGTATTTGCCTATGTGGTACCGGCCGTTTTCATCTCCATTATGCTCACCGGTCATATTCTGCCGCAAACAGGCTTTGGGGCCACGCTTGCCGACGGGTCGGGGGTATATATGCTGGAAAATCTCGACAGGATATTGGTGGACCTGGGCTTTAATGAATATACGTCCGGTACCAAGAGTACTATTGATGTGTTCTTCATCACTTTTGCTCTGATGGTGGGTACCGCAGGGTTGCCCCACGTTATCGTGCGCTTTTTCACAGTACCTAAGGTGAGTGATGCGCGTAAGAGTGCAGGGTGGGCATTGGCCTTTATCGCTATCGTCTATACCACAGCGCCTTCCCTCGCCGCTTTTGCGCGGACCAACATGATAGATACTATCAACGGGCCGGACATGCAGGGCACCGAATATGCTGAAGCGCCCATGTGGATCAAAAACTGGGAAAAGACCGGCCTGATTGAATGGAACGACCAAAACAACGATGGCAAAATGTTTTATTCAGGCGATGAGCGCAACGAAATGCAGGTGGATCGCGACATTATGGTTCTGGCGAACCCGGAGATCGCGAATTTACCAGCATGGGTAATTGCACTGGTTGCTGCCGGTGGCGTTGCTGCCGCGTTGTCGACCTCGGCCGGCCTCTTGCTGGTAATCTCGACATCGGTCTCGCACGATTTGCTCAAACGAAACTTCGCGCCGAATATTTCGGATAAGGCAGAACTACTTTACGCAAGGATGGCTGCAGCCATCGCGATACTCATTGCCGGTTACTTTGGAATTAATCCCCCCGGCTTTGTGGCGCAGGTGGTCGCCTTTGCGTTCGGCCTCGCAGCATCCAGCTTCTTCCCGGCTATCATCATGGGCATTTTTAGCAAGCGCATGAATGATAAAGGAGCAGTGGCTGGTATGTTGGCCGGAATAACCTTTACCGCCGCCTACATCATTTACTTTAAGTTCATCAACCCGGCGGCAAGCGTACCGGAGAACTGGTGGTTTGGAATATCGCCTGAAGGTATTGGTACCCTGGGTATGGTGGTGAACTTTGTGGTGGCATTCTTAGTGTTCAAATGCACAAAAGATGCACCGGAGGAAATACAACAACTTGTGGAAAGCATACGCTATCCAAAAGGCTCCGGCGCTGCTTCAGCCCACTAAACGGCCAAAGCCCACCTTTTAAGGTGGGCTTTTACCTTTATAAGGAGTCTTACTATGCAGGTTGCCTCGCAACAGGTTATTGATTTTCTCTCTCATTCGGCGCCTTTTGATACATTGAGTGAGTCGGCCCTGAACACGCTGGTGCAGGGGATTACAATGGTTTATCTTTCCCCGGAAAATGTAGCCTCAATGATCGATGTCCGTAGTCAGGACTTGTATCTGATTTCCAGCGGCCAGTTTACGATTAAAAAAGGCCAGAACACGATTCGTCATGTTTCTGAAGGAGATTATTTTAATTACTCAGCGATAATCGATGATAACGACGAACCACTGAATATCACCGTAGATGAAGGTGGTCTGGTTTATGTGATAAGCGCAGCGACATTTCGTACAGCGAGACAGTTTTCCGCAGTGGAAATTTTTTTTCGGACCATGGAAAGCGATACGTTGCAAAGTCAGGCATTGCAAAGCTCAAATTCCATCTGGCTGCATAAGCCATTGCATGAAACGCTCAAACAAGAGCCAATCACAACAAACAGCTCGACATCTGTTCAGGAAGCGGCAAAAACTATGTCGACCCATGGCGTGTCCTCCCTGATTATTATTGAAGACAATGCACTGGTGGGGATTGTTACCGACCGTGATCTGCGTAATCGGGTAGTCGCACAAGGGCTGGATTTAGCCCGGCCAGTGGCGGATATCATGACCGCTAACCCTGCGATGGTCAGTGAACAACAAACATTGTTTGATGCCATGACCCTGATGAGTGAACACAATGTGCATCATTTGCCTGTCACCAAGAATGGCAGCAGGCAGCCAGTGGGGATTATTACCGCATCAGATGTTATTCGAATGCAACGTGCCAACGTTCTTTTTATAATAGGGGCCTTAGTAAAAGCGGCCAATTTATACGAACTTTCCAGGCTTGCCTGGCAGATTCCACATTATTTTTCGTCCCATGCAAAACGGCCCGGTGACTTTGATATTGCGGGGAAAGTGCTGTCTCAGGCTACCGATATTATGACGCGCAAACTCATCGAGTTTTACCGCGAAGAACATGGCGCTGCGCCAATGAAGTGGTGTTGGCTGGTGTATGGGTCGCAAGCGCGCGAAGATCAAACCATGGGCTCAGACCAGGACAACGGCTTGCTGCTGGAAGATACGCCCAGCGAGGCTCAGTCGCTATGGTTTGCCGGTATGGCCGAGTATGTTTGTCAGGGGTTGGCCAAGTGCGGCATCAAACTGTGTAGCGGCAATATGATGGCCAGTAACCCTGCGCTCAGGCTGTCTGTCGATAAGGCCATTGATGAAGCTCGTCGCTGGGTGGAGCAACCGACCACGGCTGCCATTCTTGAGTTCAATATATTTCTGGACGTACGGCCTGTAGCCGGTGATACAGCGTTATTCGATAAAATGCAACGCCACCGGTTGCCGCTGTTCAGCCAAAGTATCTTTCTGGCCGCGCTGGCGCGAAGTACAGGCGAACTGGCCGTACCGTTGTCGATGTTTCAGAAGTTTGTGTACGCTAAAAATGCACCGACCAAAGAGGCGATTGATATAAAAACCGGAGCTGTGGCAATAATAAATAATCTGGCGCGCCTGTATGCGCTTGCCGCACAGGTGCCTAAAAGTGGCACCGTCAATCGTTTCAACTCTCTGCCGCAGGAAAGCTTTTTATCGAAAAACGATGCCTCCAATTTAAAAGAAATCTGGTTGTTTCTGGGGCGATTGCGCTGGCGCCATCAGTTAATGAATAATACAACCGATAATTTTGTGCGAATCAATCAGCTCTCGTCCATTGAAAAACATCAGCTTAAAGCTGCTTTTAAAACGATTGACCGGGCGCAACAGGCGGCAGTGATGCATTTTAGTGGAGGGATGGGATGAGTGGTTGGCTACAGCGGCTATTAAGGCGTAGCGGGGTTTACGGTAACGCGCCTGACAGCCGTCTTGAACAGCCGCTGCGCACAGCTTCAATTTTGGGGCTGGACTTTGAACTTACCGGGCTGGATCCTGCTAATGCGCATATTACTTCGGTAGGTTGGGTGCAAGGGACAGGCGTGAGTATTTCCCCAGCCACAAGCTTTTACAGTACGGTAAAGACCTCACGCTCTTTAGAGCAGAGCCCGGTGATCCATGGTCTGACCGCCCCGGTTATTCGCCAGGGTGTCCCAGTCCGTAAGATAATGCAGCAAGTTTATCCGCTGATTAACAGCCATATCATCATTTGTCACCATGCTCTGTTAGAGCAGGGGATGCTGGTAAAGCTGGCTGCTTCGTTTCGGTTGGATACCAGCACTTTAATTATTATTGACACGATGCAGGTGGCCCGGTACCTGTTACTAAAACAAGGCGCCGTAATAAGTCATAATTCCCTTAAGCTCAGTGTTTGCCGGAAGCGATACAGCCTGCCAGATGCCCCTGAGCATGATGCCCTGGCCGATGCTCAGGCTTGCTATGAGTTGTGGCTGGCGCAGTCCTGTGAGCTTGGCATTGGTCCTGAAGACCCGATAAGCCGCTTGTCACACACCGGCGCGCTGATAGTGAAAAAAGTTGGTAAAAAACACCGCTAAATCATTGACAAGATCACGAACCTTGCGTAAATTGCGCATCCACAGCGAAACAGAGTTATCACTTTGTTATTGTTGGCCCAGGTGGTGAAATTGGTAGACACGCTAGCTTCAGGTGCTAGTGACCTCACGGTCGTGGCGGTTCAAGTCCGCCCCTGGGCACCATTCATTTCAATATTTATTCTCGTTAATATAATCGCTCACAATACTCAATTGAATATGTCGGCGGACTAATCCAGCCAAAAATCACAGATTTTTGTCGTTCAACGGCGCGCAA
>NZ_KB899383.1:0-140294 GCF_000378185.1 Salinimonas chungwhensis DSM 16280 | reverse complement strand
AATATTTATTCTCGTTAATAGAATCGCTCACAATACTCAATTGAATATGTCGGCGGACTAATCCAGCCAAAAATCACAGATTTTTGTCGTTCAACAGCGCGCAACGCGATGCTTTGCATAAAACGCTTGTTTCACCCACCCTTGGGCACCATTCATTTCAATATTTATTCTCGTTAATAGAATCGCTCACACTACTCAATTGAACGTGTCGGCGGACTAATCCAGCCAGATTCATCAGCTATTACAGTCCAATTCGACCTATACCTGTTTGCTGACGTTTGTCGTGTCGACGCTTATCAGTCGCGCCAATCATTTCTCGAAATCGCTTTGTTATTTGGATGAACTACTTCTTCCAACAATGTTTCCTATCGCGTTAATTTTCAGAGGTTTTCCGTTTTTACACGCTAAGTCCTCGGCGTATTGCAAAATATACGGCCTGGTGACCCGTGATACCTTTGTTTAATCTAATCAGCTTCAATTTTTTCACCTGACAGATATATTTAAACCCACGTAAAGCGGGGTAGTAATATGCAGGTTAATACAGATCTAACAAAACAGGATTACATGAATGCGTACAAAGAGTTGGTAACATTTTTGTGCCATCAGCCCGTCATTGCCGGCGGATTAGCGCTTTTATGTATCGGCGTCTCTGTCGTACCATTTGCGGCATTTCCATTGAAGATGGCGGCTTTTGCCTTACTTATTTGCTTGTCTGTAGCCGTGGTTACCACACAGTACCGTACGGGCTCGCTTAAAGGATTATTAAAGGAGTTGGCATTTCAGCAAAAAATCATTTTGTCAGTAATGCTTGGAGTAACAATTTTAAGCTGGGCCGGGTATGCGGCGGCAGGTATAGTACTTGAGTTTGAAGTTATACAGCTTGCATCAGCAGGTGACACAACCAGTGCTGGCGAGTCGATGAATGGCGTTGCTGTCGGTGGAATCATTATGGCCGCTAGCGCAATTTGTGTCAGTCAGATTTTACCTTTGGTACTGACTTATTTTTGTCACGGGCTGGGGCTGTCACGCCAGCAAGGTGAGCAGATTTGGCAACGATTATTACTTAATCACAAGTCTTTTCTGGCATTTATGCCGGTTGCTCAGTTTGTTCCCGCAGGTATCTTTTTCAACATCGATTGCAGTGCACCGTTTCTGCTGGCAGGCGCTCTGTACTCAACGTTCATTTTCTTTATTATATTCAATATTCAGCCGTCAGCACCACAACGCTCGCAAGCCCTTGACTTAGTGGGCCAGCATTAATTAGCCAGAACAGCAGGCTATTTGGCCTGCTGACAAACCTGTTGATAATCAACAACCACGACTTTGTAAATGTCTGCTGCTTGCTGCGCGGCCTTTGAAACCAACGCATTTTCCAGCTGACCAAGATGTTGATGCATACGATCAGCGCCCACTTCACCGGCACTGCCTTTAAGTGCATGGGCTGCCGCCCGGGCTTCCTCCAGTCTGCCTTGCTGAATATTGTCGCGTATGGCTGTTAAATGCGTTTCTGCCTGTTCGAAAAATATTTTCAAAATCCGGTTTAACAAGGCTTCATTGTTCATCAGGCGCTGAAGGGCGCTTTGTCTATTCCATACAGGTGCCGGGCTTTGATCAACATGGTCACTCATTATTCGTACACCAGCCTGTTTCTGCCTGAATTTTTGGCACTGTATAAGTATTTATCGGCTTCATTAATAACCTCGAACGGGTCTTTTGATTCGCCGGGTTCATACATTGACAGCCCCATACTAACGGTTACTTCACCGACATCTGACTTAATGTGTGGTATGTGCAACTGCCTGACAGTCTCCAGTATCCTTTGGCATACAACAACTGCTCCTTGCTGTGTGGTGTTAGGCATTAAAATAAGAAACTCTTCACCGCCCACGCGTACCAGCTGGTCCATGGGCCTTAACATAGCGCCATTGATCGCTTTTGCCAGTCGGCAAAGACATTTGTCGCCAGCCAGATGGCCGTATTCATCATTAAACCGCTTAAAAAAATCAATATCGAAAATCGCAATGGCCAGAGGTTTTACTTCGCGGTCGCATTCCTTGACGATGAAAGGCAGGCGTTCATCCAGATAATGGCGATTAAAGGCCCCGGTAAGCCGATCCGTATAGATAAGTTGTTCCAGCAAGTCCGCTTTTAACTTATGAGATAACTGGGACTTTACACGGTTACGAAAGGTAGTGGCGTTGATGGGTTTTGTGACAAAATCCACACCTCCTGATTCCCAGCACTTTTCCTGCTCTTCATCGCTGTCAGAGCTGGTGACAAACATCACAGGGATACCCGCCGTTTTGGCATTGCTGCGAAGGGCCTGGCATAATTCCCGGCCACTCATTTCAGGCATGCTGACATCGCTTACTACTAAATCAGGTAGCTGAGCAAGACAAAAGTCTAACGCTTCGTTGGCCCCGGTCACAGCATGAGAATGTGTAATATCTTCCAGCAAGCTTGTCATAATCAGACGGCTGGTAGGCTGGTCATCGACGATCAGCACGGTACAGTCTGCGATTGTCTGCTCGGCATTTTGTCTTAATAACAACGGGTATTCCTCATCTGCAATGCTTCACTGGTGTATCAAGTGAACGGCCTTAATTAGGCACGTTTTTAACAGTGAAGCTTGCACTCTATATAAAAATAACCGCTTTTCAAACAAAAAGTGGTTATCTGAAGGTGTACCTACGTTTTAGCCAAATACGCGTTATCAAAAAAGCTGCATTGCTAAAATGACATACAGCGCGGCAGTCGCCAGCCAGCCGGCCAGAAAAAAGTAACTCCTCGGGCTGGGATTTTTATTAGTGGCGATGGCGTAATAGAGTGCCATATGAATAATTCTGGCCAGCGCGTATGTCCAGGCCAGGCCCCCCAGAAGTGCAGCATCCACGCCGACAAACATGGAAAGAAGTGCAGGTAATACAAAGAGCGATAAATTTTCCAGCGAGTTATGAAAGGTACGATGGGAGCGAAAAATAAATGATTCATGACCCAGCGAATCATCCAATTTTCCCGGCACGGCATTTTTTGCTTTACCGTGAGCGGCGGCAGCCACAAAATTTTGAATAAAAACGGTCAGTAGAATTAACCACAGACCCGTGATAGTCCACCAATAACTTTCAATCATGATTATCCTTTTGATTCTGCTTATAAAGGGTTAAACGTGTTATGCCATGCAATAGTTTAGATAACGCTCCGCTTCCACCTAATTATTGAGCACGATCGCTGTAGCCGATAGTATTGGTCAGTGTGGCTACTTCGTCCATGTAAGCTCTCTGATTATCATTCATACGGATATTCTTTATCATCGTCAGATTCCTCAAAGTCGGATACAACTTTAGATCGTCCCACGCTAAGGTGTTGTCGTCTTGCGAAGGCAGACTGATCGGGGGTAATTCAGAGAGGGTCTTTTCAATGCTGGCCTGATAGATTTCAGAATTTTCCAGAGCGGTCGCAAAGCTCATACTCAGCTTTTTTTCTTTTTCCTGTTTGAAATAATCTCTGGCAGACTGTGTTGAAAATTCTGGTTGTTTTATCATGATGCAGCGAGGAAATACCATCGCGTTTATATCGTTAGCGATTGTATCAAGCGCTGTAATCTGCAAATCGTATTTTCTCTCATCGGAAAGGTAGCCTTGATCAGCCATGGATAACAGCTGCTGAATAATTTCATCGCTGCGGGATGTGGTGACACCATCTTCACGTTCAAGAATAGGGATGCCTTTATGATTGACCAGTCGCATGGCTGTCTCTTCGTCATCATTGAGTAAATAAACTTTCTGGTGGCGAATGTTTAAGTAATTGGCCACCATATCTGCTTTTACACAGAACGGACAGTGTTGATATTGATAGAGCGTAATCATGGGTGCTCCTGATGAGCCGGTCGAAGTGAAAAATGAGAAATAGCGTCTGTTGTTCAATGCCTACGGCGAAAAACCATTAACAGGGCAGTTTGGGGAGAAAAACTATTATGCCTGATATGCATTTGCTTGCCGCTTTTGTTGCTGCCACGCTGGTGCTTACCCTATCACCGGGCCCCTCCAATTTATATATCATGGCCTGCACGCTAAACAATGGTCCTCGCGCTGGTATAAACGCGGCCCTGGGCATGGCAATAGGCAGCTGTATCTATGTCATGCTTTCGGCTGTTGGCATGTCAGCACTGGTACTACATCACCCTGAGGTATTTGTAACGATTCAAGTATGTGGCGCGGTATATCTACTGTATCTTGGCGCAGTAACTTTGCATGGAGCGAGTGCTTCGTCGCATGCTGTAGCAAGCATTCCTTCCAAGCGCCATCTCATTCGCGAAAGTCTGACTGTTGAACTTACCAACCCTAAAACTATATTGTTTTTTATCGCTTTCTTACCACAATTCACCCATATGGGTAGCCTGAATATCTCACTTCAGTTTGCGCTTTTGGGCATGTTGTACACGGTTTTGGCGTTCGGATCAGATATCTTGATGGTGGCCATGACGAGCTGGTTTGGAAAAATGATTAATGCCAAAACATCACTGCGTTACTGGCAGGAAATACTGGCGGGGAGTGTATTGTGTATATTGGGGATTACGCTAATCGGCCAGGAAATAATAGCATTAATCAAATAACTTCTTAGTGGCACCGTGGTCACTGCAGAACAGCATATCTGCAGTGTGGTGACGCATACGATACTTAGTAACTATTGTCAGACTGATTAGTCGGCAACAAAACAGCATCTATAGCATGGATGACGCCGTTGGAAGTTTGTACATCAGCTTTGATCACTTTTGCCTCATTGATCATCACCGTTTCACCATCTACTGAAATATTCAGTTCAGTACCTTCCAGTGAAGTTGCTGAGTCCATGTCCATAACATCGGCAGCTAGTACCTTACCTTCCACCACATGGTAAGTAAGAATATCAACTAATTTTGCTTTGTTTTCTGGCTTAAGTAATTTATCCAGCGTTCCTTCAGGAAGCGCTTCAAAAGCTTCGTTGGTGGGTGCAAAAACAGTCAGGTTGCCTGAATCTTTCAATGTATCGGCGATGCCGGCTGCCTGTATTGCCGATACCAGTGTTGAAAACTGATCATTAGCTTTTGCAGTGGCTACGATATCTTTTAAGTCATCTTTTTTGTGGTGATTTGCCAATGATGGCGCGGCAAGGGTAAGGGCGCTTATTGTCAGGGCGGCGCCTGCTACATAAGACATTTTCATAATATGCTCCAGAATAATTAGGTTTTACTACCAAATGCCAGATAGTTACGTGGAGCACTATCAGAAAGATTATGAACATTTATTAACCACTGTGTCTATACTCATAGAGTGTGCTTGTAAGGTGAGGCCAGGAAAGGCTCGGGAGGCAACGATGAGCCGTTTGAGTAAAATGCGAATTATCGCTCTGGCGATATTGTGTGGGGGCTGCGCTCAGCATCCTGGCGTGGTGGAGCAGCAGGCTTCTGACAACCTGCTCAGAGAAGATTTGTTTCCGGCGTATATGCTAAAGCCCGTAGAATCAGGCCAGGAAATATTCGCTCTCACGCCTCAGGCTCAGTCATTTGTTGAGAACACCCAATCCAAAGCAAAAAACCAGCGAGAAAAGATCAGGCAGCTTATCGAGCAGATTTTCGATCATGCTGCGCTGGGAGTGACTTATCGAGGTACAGCAAATACCAATGCCAGTGCGACATTTGAAAATAGTGTAGCGAACTGCCTGTCTTTATCCATAATGACCTATGCAATGGCACGACATGCTGGACTTTCACCGCAGTTTTATCAGGTAGATATTCCGGAATACTGGACACGCAGGGAAGGTGTGAATTTGCTGAACGGGCATATAAATTTACGAATCAGCCCGGCCAGGGCACATAATGACCTGATTTTTGCTGAGGCATTTGCTGATGTGGACTTCGATCCCCAGGATATGCGGGCCGGCTTTAGCCGGCACCCGATTTCCAAACAACGCGTCATTGCTATGTTTTACAATAACAAAGGCGCAGATGCGCTGCTGGCAAACAGTTACAGCGATGCCTATCGGTATTTTCGGGCAGCGGTTACTACCGAGCCTTCTTTCTCACAGGGGTGGGTTAATCTAGGTGTCCTCTACCGTCGACTGGGAGAAAACAGGTCTGCACTGGCAAGCTACCACAAAGCGTTGGAATACAATCCGCGGCATTTGACTGCTTGGGAAAATCTGGCAATTTTATACAAAGCAACGGGTCGGGCCGCCGAAGGTGACGAGATCCTGGCGAAACTGGACCGAGAGCGCAACGCCAACCCGTTTTATCATATGATGCTTGGTGAAGAAGCGCTGGCGAGAAAGTTACCCCGACAGGCATTGCGGCACTTTCAAGAAGCTGTGCGACGTGACAGGTATCAACATGAAATCTATCATGGTCTGGCTAAGGCGTATCTGGCCCTGGGTAATGACGTAAAAGCACAAAAGTTTCTGGCCAGAGCCAGAAAGCTTGCTATCGGAGATGATATAAAAACACGTTATGAGAGCAAACTTCTGGCATTGAGGTCGTTGTGATAAGTACTTCAAAACAGGGCATGAATTCATGGCCCCTTAATTAGATTACACCAAGCTCTTTCAGCCGCTCTTGCAGGTACGAACCAGCAGTATGGCGTTCCGAGAGTTGCACATCAGGACGGGGGTGCAAAAACAGAGGCAAGGAAATCCGTGACTTCGTCATATCCGCATCTTCTGGATTGATTACACGATGTGAGGTGGATGGAAAGTGGCCGCCAGACGCTTCCTGCAACATATCACCGATATTGACTACCAAATTACCAAAATCACAGGGCACATCCAGCCAGGTGCCGTCTTTTAGCTGGACCTGCAGACCTGGTTCGTTGGCAGCCGGCAAAATTGTAATTAGATTTATGTCTTCGTGGGCTGCTGCCCGAATAGCATCGGGTTCTTCGTCACCACTTAGTGGCGGGTAGTGCAAAACACGTAATAGAGTTTGATCACTTTGCTCGATCATTTTCGACAGCGGCTGGCTGTAGTGTTTGCTGACATCTTCGGGTGAGTATTCTTCAATCCACGACAATAATTCGCGGGCAAGATCATTAGCTGCTTTGTAATAGTCAGCAAGCTGCTGTCTGAGATGGTCCGGACACTGGCCCCAGGGATAAAAATGAAAATATTCTTTGATATCTTTTTTGGTAAATCCCTTTGCTGTTTCAGAGACACTCTGGGGGAAAAAGCCATCCTGAGTGCCTTTGTTGTACACATACTTGTGCTTCTCTTCACTATCAAAAAAGGCCTGCCATGCCGCGTAAATGTCGGTGACTACAGACTGTTGGATAGGGTGATTTTTAAGTACGCCGAAACCTGTCTCGCGAAGTGATTCGACAAATTCTTTTTTAGCATTTTCGGACGTGTAATCAACAGCAATTAATTGCATAACTGTATCCTGTAAAGCAAGGAAGGTTAATAAGGTTATCCCAATATACAAAAACGGCGACATTATGTCGCCGTTTAAAACGGGCTGTTAAAATAAAGCTGATTATATTGTTCAGTTATTCCGCGCGCCTAGCCCAGGGATAAAAAGAACCCGGCCAGTGCGGCGCTCATCAAATTAGATAGCGTAGCAGCGACTACCGCTTTTAACCCTAGCGAGGCAATTTCCTTACGCCGGGTAGGTGCCATCGCACCTATGCCACCCATCAAGATGGCAATGGACGAAAAGTTAGCAAACCCACATAATGAGAATGTCACAATGGCTTGCGAGACGGGAGACAATGCGTCCTGATTCGCCACATAATCAAGGTAGGCGACAAATTCATTGACCACGACTTTCTGACCAATAAAACTGCCCACCAGCTGTGCCTCATTCCATGGCACGCCAAGTACCCATGCAAGCGGTTGCAACAAATAGCCAAGAATTCCCTGGAAAGAAACGGATTCATAACCAAATAGCTCGCCGGTCCAGCCTATAATGCCATTTAACATCGCAATGAGTGCCACAAAAGCTAACAACATGGCTCCCACATTTAATGCCAGCTGCAAGCCGGATGCTGCACCACTGGCCGCTGCATCAAAGACATTAGCATAATCGGTGTCTTCTGCTTTGATGTCGGTCAACTCATCGTTGGCTTCTTTGGTTTCCGGCAACATTATCTTGGCCATTAACAAGCCACCCGGAGCAGCCATAAAACTGGCGGCTAACAAGTATTTTAATTCGACGCCCATAGCGGCGTAGCCGGCCATCACTGAGCCGGCAATGGAAGCCAGACCACCTACCATTATGGCAAACAACTCAGAACGCGTCATGTGCGGAATGAAGGGGCGTACCACTAATGGCGCTTCAGTTTGTCCTACAAAAATATTGGCTGCAGCAGACATGGATTCGGGGCGGCTGGTTTTGAGCAGTTTTTGCAATAATCCGCCAATAAGACGAATCACCCAGCGCATGATCCCCAGATAATAAAGTACAGCAATCAGTGAAGAGAAGAAGACAATGACTGGCAATACATTAAACGCGAAGATAAAGCCAAGACTCTGATTACCCACTGGGCCGAAAATAAAATCGATGCCTTCCTGGCTGTAGCCAATGATATTTCCGACAAAAATAGTGACGCCATGAAGAAACTGAATACCGGGTTCAAAATATAAAATGAATGCGCCGATCAAAGCCTGAACAGCGAAGGCTCCGCCTACTGTGCGCCAACTGATGCTGCGTTTAGCTGAAGACATTAAAAATGCAATGCCGAGCAGGCAGACAATGCCCAGTAAACTAACCATAGTAGGGGTCCCTTTTTATTATAATAGCGCTTGTTGAATATGAGACTTTATAACATCCAGCGCAATTTGGTTTTTACCGCCCTGGGTAACAACGACGTCAGCTGTAAACCGGCTTGGTTCAATAAACTGATGATACATTGGTTTCACCGTCGTTTCATATTGATTGGCTACTGACTCAAGGGTTCTGCCGCGCTCTCTGACATCACGCATCATGCGTCGCATCAGACATATATCCAGCGGAGTATCAATAAAGATTTTCACATCAAACAGCGGTAGCAATTCAGGCCGGGCCAGCAACATTATACCCTCAAGAATAATCACGGGTGCCGGCATGAGCCGTTCCGTCTCTGGTAATCTGGTGTGGGTTTTAAAGCAATAATGTGGGTAAGCGATCGCTTCGCCTTCACGCAGCGCCTGCAAATGAGCCTTTAACAATTCATGTTCGAAAGCGTTGGGATGATCATAATTATTTTTTTCTCGCGCCTCCATCGGTAAATGGTCCTGAGCACGATAATAATGATCTTCACGCAAAATCTGCACAGGCTGACCCTGCACCGAGAATGCTTTAAGCAAATTTTCGGTAAAAAGTGACTTGCCGGAACCTGAGGCACCGGATATAGCAATAATTAATGGAGACTGCATAACAATAGGGGGCTGTTTTTCCTGACGCAAAGATACGCAATTGGCGCGTACGAATCAATCTTAAGTTGGTATTTATCTCACAGTGGCTCAGTTTTTGAATCATGCCCGCCAACTCGTCCAGGCAGCAGTTAAGCCGGATTGATGCTTTTAGTTGCCAATGATTTCAATATCTTGCAGGCTGATGTTTGTTAGTGCAAAAGAGTGTTGTTTAGACCGTGATCCTTCCCCCTGGGCGCGAGGGGGATAGAATTTGTCTTTCGCATCGGCGAAGGGTGCGAAGACGTCCTCCAGAGTTGAGCGGATTTCACTCAAAGTCTTGTCCAGGTTCGCATTGAAATCCGGGCGCTTGCGCTTGGTATGTCCTAACTCAATAAGACGACTGAAAACCCCGTTAGCCATGGTTGTTAGTTCCTGGGGAATATCACTATGGTGCAGAAGTTTTGTATCAGGGTGTTCAATGCAATATTTAACCAGCGCAACATAAAAACAAAATGGCTTGTTCTGCATCGTGGCCTCGCGTTCATCCACCCCATTGCGGATCGTTTTGCGGGTAAGATCGATAACCAGATGCGGCACAATAATGTTGGCGATATCTTCTTGTTCAGTGGCAATTCGCCGTTTTTTGTTTTGTCTTATCCTAATAATCACAGGGGTGACGGCGATAGTCGCGATTAATGCAAGCACACTGAAAGAAGGTGCATGCCACCACGGCGCTGTGGCGATCCGTAGTTCTAGTTGCTGTTCTGCGGTTTCCATAGTAATGGTGGAAATACTATGGTTGGGAACTGTTTCCTCATAAACCGCTTTCACACCCTGAAGTGAGGCAACCTGCACCGGATAGCCAGCCTTTTTTATCGCCTGATTAAGTCTTTGAATATACCTTGCAACTTCACCGCGGTCGACCGGCGTTCCCAACAGCTTATTACCAACATCAAGGTAAGCAGAGTCCAGGCTGACGCGACGCTCAATCTGATCAACCGCGCGGTGTACAGAGATATACGTACCCAATGACTGACCAATGCCTATTGCAGACTGAAATGCTACAAATAATAGTAACGCTATGCCCGAAATCTTAAGCCATTGCATGATGTTCCCGGCTGATTCAAATTGCTTCATTAGGGCACCTGTCAATAAGATCAATATTTTGATAGTAGCTGTTACTACTTGCTTTAGCGGTATCGGTAATGGCACTTTGCAGCGCACAGCGTAAATCCGTGTTGCGGGTTTGCATTTTTAAATACCAGCGCATGCCACTGACATCTTTATCTAAGGCGGTAATATAACTGCGTGACAGAGACTGTTCGTCCTCTTCGGCCCAGTAGGAACCAATTAAATCAACCTCACCAGATAACAATGCTTTTCGCAATTCGCCATGAGAACTGTAGTGACTGAGTGAAACATTCTCATCATTGAGTCCCAGTGACTGTAGTGTCGTTTTCGGAATGATGTAGCCAGAGCGACTACTGGGGTAATCCAGAATACCAATTCGCTTGCCAATTAAATATTCTTTGGTCAACTGAGGTTTCTCGCGCAGCGCGATAAAATAAGCACTGTAATTATCATGCGCAGCAATTACCTCATAATCGTAAATAAGATTTGCCCTGAATGCTTCGATAACATTGCTTTTTACCAGCGCTAAATCAGCTACACCGTGGTTGATATAGCGAAACGTATCATAATCATTATGCCCAACTATGAGTCGAACTGTGCCGAATTGCCTTGCAACCACAGGGTTGCTACATAGCGAGTTCCGTAGTGAGTTGGCGACAGCATTTTCTGTAAGATAAACAGTAAGAAAGTCTTTATTGGTAGAGAGTTCGTCGCTACAGGTTAAAAATTGGCCAATCTGTGGTGTGACAGGAGAAATAGCGACTATGCGCGAAAAAAAACCAGCGACCAGACATAATCCGGCGACGACAGCTATCAGTGCAGATTTTCTAACTTTAAACATGTGAAATTGCAAAACGAGCCAGTTTTTTAGTTTTATTTATAGAGCTGATTTGACCAGTTAAGCTTATTTAATGCAATAGGTAATCTTATTTTAAACAGGTAAGATTTTGATTTTAAATAAGATATTACGAATAAATTTGAATGTTAACAAACGCTGTTTATTAGATGTTCATAGGGTAAGAATAGCGCCCGCCTTCAATGAGTATGAACAGGCGCTGGTGGATTGTGGGAATGTCGGTTCGTGTGAAACATATACGAGTTATAAAGATATCGCCCGACATATATATACGTAATAAAAATAAAAAAGTGTCATATATTTGCAACATTCCTGCTTAACAATCTGCCGCGATCACATTCAACACATGGGTTATGAAGTCAGTCCGCTGATAGGTAATACCTTTTATATAAGAAATAAGGGAAACACACATGATCTCTAAATCTAAGTTCAGTCGCGTTGCGGTCGCGGTGGCGTTGTCAGTAGGCATGTCCTCTGCAGCAATGGCACAGGAAACCGCTTCTGCACTTAAAGGTCGAATCACTACACCAACCGGTACACCTGCTACGGGCACCTCTGTAACAGTTACTCACGTACCGTCAGGAACAACGCGAGAAGTGATCGTCGGTGATAATGGCACATTTAATTTACGCGGTTTGCGAGTTGGTGGTCCTTATCGAATCGTTGTTGATTCTGATACCTACCAGGATACAACTATCAACGATGTGTACATCAACCTGGGTGACCCCTATGGCCTTGAGCTAACGCTTGAAGAGCCGACCGATGTAGAGGTTATTTCAGTAAGCGGCAGCGCGATGACTGCACAATATTTTGGTAGTACCGGTCCGCAAACTGTTTTTGGTCTGGAAGATTTAGAAAATGCACCGGCTATTAACCGTAGTATTACGGATATCGTACGTGCCGATCCACGTGTTTTTGTTGATGAAAGCTTCAATGATGCAATCAGCTGTGGTGGTTCAAGCCCTCGCTTTAATAGCCTGACGCTCGATGGTATTCGAATGAATGATGCATTCGGCCTGAACAGCAACGGTTACCCGACTGAGCGTATGCCTTTCCCTTATGACGCGATTCAGCAAGTTGCGGTTGAGCTGGCCCCGTTTGATGTAGAGTACGGCGGCTTCACAGCCTGTAACATTAACGCGGTTACCAAATCTGGAACCAACGAAATTCACGGTGGCGTGTTCTTCGATTATACCAACGACTCATTACGTGGAGACACTGCTGGCGGGGTTGAGCAGGACAACGGTAACTACAATGAAAAACGTTATGGCTTTAATATTGGTCTGCCATTAATTGAAGACAAACTTTTCTTATTCACAACTTACGAAAAGCTGGAAGGTGTACAGCTGTTCAACTATAACGGGTTGAACTCGCGTATCTCTCAGGAAGATGCAGATTCTGCTGCTGAAATAGCACAGCGCGTGTATGGCTATGACGTGGGCGGCCTGCCTGGTTCATCACCCATCGAAGATGAGAAGCTATTGATCAAACTGGATTGGAACATCAATGCCAATCACCGTGCTTCCTTAGTCTATAACTGGAATGATGGTGGCAGTATCAGCCAATCTGATGCCGATTCAGATGAATTACCATTTAGTAACCACTTCTACGAGCGCGGCGCAGAATTTGAAACCTTTGTGGCGTCTGTATTCTCGGACTGGACACCTGACTTTGCGACCGAATTACGCGTGGGTCATGCTAAGCTGGATAACCGACAGCAATCTCTTGATGAAGCATCAGGTTTTGCTGAAGTACAAATTGATACTCCAGATGGCGGCACTATTTACATTGGTCCGGATGATTCGCGTCAGTCAAATGATCTTAACTACGATGTGACTACGCTTAAACTGGCCGGTACTTACTATCTGGGCGAGCACACACTTACAGCAGGTGTTGAATACGAAAAAACTGACGTGTTCAACCTGTTCATGCAGCATACTGTCGGTGAATATCGCTTCGATACATTAGCGGATTTTGAAGCTGGCCGTCCAGACCGCATTTATTACAATAACTCAGCGGGTACCAATAACCCTGATGATGCCGGGGCATCATTCTCTTACGACGTAGCAACGTTTTACGTCCAAGATGAGTTTTACGCTACTGACGACTTAAAAGTAAAAGTTGGTCTGCGTTACGACACGTATGGCTCTGATGATACACCACGCCTGAATGAGAATTTCCAGGAGCGTTATGGCTTTGCTAACACTGCTAACGTTGATGGCATCAGTCTACTGCAGCCGCGTCTTGGCCTGACCTACACGGTTAACGACGATCTTGAACTGCGCGGTGGTATTGGTCTGTATTCAGGCGGTAATCCTAACGTATGGATTTCTAACGCCTACTCCAATGACGGTGTTACTAATATCGGTACACGTGAAGGCGATATCCCTGGTTGGGTAAGTGGCGAAAGCTCATTATTTGACACACCATTGTCTGGTAATGGTCAACCTATTTACGATATCCCTCAGGCGCTGTTTGATGAAGTGGCAAATACCAGCCTTACCGATGGTGATGGCCAAACTAACGCCACTGACCCTGACTTCGATATTCCGTCTGAATGGAAATACGCGTTTGGTGCGACCTATTTAGCGCCATATGAGTATGTAGTAACAGCTGATGTTATCTACACAGATCGTCAGGATTCTGCAATTATCCGCGATGCGAACATTCAATACAGCGGCGAAACACGTTTTGATGGCCGTCCAATTTATGAACAAGTTGATCCTGAACGTCGCGTAGCCCAGGATTTTGTACTGGGTAACGTTAATCAGGGCGATGGTGATTCAATCATCTTCTCACTGGGTGTAAATAAAGACTGGCAGAATGGTCTGCAGGGTTCATTGTCTTATGCGTATGTTGATGCAGAAGATGCCAATCCAATGAACAGCGCAGTAGCGTTTTCTAACTATTCGAATTTTGCTACTAGCGATATTAACAATCCGGCAGCCGCTACTTCAGATTATGCTGTAGGCAATCGCTTTAACCTGTCATTGAGCTATACACACGAGTTCTTTGACGGTTACAACACGCGCTTTAATCTGTTTGCCACTGCTAACGAAGGTAAGCCATTCTCTTACGTTTATGGCAATAATGATGCATTCCCTTGGGATGATGCGCGTTCACGTCAGCTTCTGTATATTCCAGAGGTTAATGATGCAAATGTGGTCTTTGTTGACAGCGTAGATGACGATGGAAATGTTGTGCAAACAGCCGAGGCAGCTGAAGCTGATTTCAATGCATGGGTGGATAGCAACGGCTTTACCCGTGGCGAAACGCTTAACCGTAACAGCGAAACCGCTGACTGGTGGGTAAAAGCAGATATTCGTATCTCGCAGGAACTACCAGGCTTTATGGATGATCATAAAGCGAATGCCTTCATTCTGGTTGAAAACTTCACCAACCTGCTGAACGATGACTGGGGTGATTTCCGTCAGGGTTCTTTTGTGGGTGATTCGGTTGTAGAAGCTGACTTTAACGAACAAGGTCAGTATGAATACAGTGCATTTAGTGCGCCAGAACAAAATCTGGAACGTGGACCTTCGCTTTGGGAAGTTCGCGTAGGTATCAGCTACAACTTCTAAGAAGTATAAAACAGTAGTTAAAAGGCCGTGTCCGGTGGGATACGGCCTTTTTTATGCCTGACCTTTAATAAGTGGTTATTATTCCAGGCTTCTCTGGATTGCCGACGATGTTCTACGCCTGCCTGAATTATTGGCTCTATTTCGAGCAAACACATTGCCCTATTCGTTTTCTTTTTAAATCAAATAAACTCTGACCGGCTTCCTGCAGTATTAACTTTACTACTTCAACTAAGGAGAAACTTTGTGTCTAAACGTATACTGATGGTGATGACCTCCCACGATATTATGGGCGATTCGGGCAAAAAAACCGGTATCTGGCTGGAAGAGTTTGCTTCACCGTATTACGCATTTGTCGACGCAGGCTACACCATTACGCTGGCCTCTCCCATGGGCGGAGAAGTACCTATTGATCCGATGAGTCTTGAAAAAGATGCCTTAACAGACGATACCGAGCGCTTTTCAGAAGATAAGAATGCTGCATCTGCACTGGCTTCAACTATTCCGCTTAAAGATGTCAAAGCGGATGAGTTCGATGGGGTATTTTATCCTGGTGGGCATGGTCCGCTGTGGGATTTGTCGGATAATGCAGATTCCAAGGCGCTTATTGAGGCAATGCTGCATACCGGAAAGCCAGTGGCGGCAGTGTGTCATGCACCGATTGTGCTGAAAAATGTAAAAGACACCAATGGTGACTCGTACATTAAAGGTCGCTCTGTGACGGGTTTCACAAATTCAGAAGAAGACGCTGTAGGTCTGACTGACGTGGTGCCTTACCTTGTGGAGGAAGAGCTGGTAAAAAACGGCGGTGAATTCACCAAAAAAGATGATTTTCAGCCATATGTCGTTGAATCGGGCCATTTGATTACCGGTCAAAACCCGCCATCATCTAAACCAGCCGCCGAGGCGATGATTAAAAAGCTGAGTTAACTACTCTTTGAAGGCCACATAGCGTGGCCTTTTTCTTAGACATTATCAAAAAGATCTTCGACCCGCTGACGTAGAGCTTCAATTTTGCTGACATCTGCAGGCGCAATAAAAATCGTATCGTCGCCAGCGATGGTGCCCAGCACCCCATCTTTGGTGCTCAAAGAGTCGAGCAGTCGAGCAATCAGCTGGGCAGCGCCCGGACTGGTTCTTATAATAACCATGACATTATTATGTACGATGTCCAGCACAAGCTGTTTCAATGGACTTTTCGCTGTCGGCATACCTAGCTCAGGGGGCAGGCAGTAAACCATGTCGCCACGGGCGTTACGGGTCCGTACAGCGCCAAATTTGCTGAGCATACGCGAGATTTTTGACTGGCTGATATTGTCGAAACCCTGCGCCTTAAGCGCCTCGACAATTTCGCCCTGGGAGCCATAACTCTCTGCTTTAAGAATTTCCTTGAACGCTTTGATAAGTTGTTCTTGTTTTTGATTTGCCATAGCGCCTGCTGTTTGTTGGTAGAATGGTCATGAAGAGGTATTATTGTGCCGTAAGGCTGGACTTTAGGCAATTTAATTGCATAATCATGCAACCAATTGCATACGAGATAAACAATTTTCCGGTTTGAGCTAAGACCATCCGGTAATTGTCTTTTTTTCGGCGTTGCTTTACGCTGACGCTGATTAACGTAAATTTCCAATAGGAGAAATCAAATGAAAATAGCCGTGTTAGGTGCTGCCGGTGGTATTGGTCAGGCGCTGTCACTGTTGTTGAAAACACAACTTCCGGCAGGCTCTGAACTTGCACTTTACGATGTAGCGCCAGTTGTCCCGGGTGTTGCCGTAGATTTGAGCCACATTCCAACTGCCGTTAAGGTTACCGGCCATGGAAAAGATGAGCTGGGCGATGCGCTGACAGGCTGTGATATAGTTTTAATTCCAGCCGGCGTACCACGTAAGCCAGGCATGGATCGTTCCGATTTGTTCAATATGAATGCCGGCATTGTTAAAGGCCTGGTTGAAGGTGTCGCTGAGCATTGTCCGAAGGCCTGTATAGGTGTTATCACGAATCCGGTGAATACCACAGTGGCCATTGCAGCTGAAACGCTTAAAGAAAAAGGTGTTTACGATAAAAACAAATTGTTTGGCGTGACTACCCTTGATGTTATCCGTTCAGAAGCGTTTGTGGCCGAGCTTAAAGATCTTGATCCGGCGAATGTTCATGTGCCAGTTATTGGCGGCCATTCAGGCACGACAATTCTGCCATTGCTATCTCAGGTTGAAGGCGTGAGCTTTACTGAGGAAGAAGTTGCCAGTCTTACCAAGCGCATTCAGAATGCGGGAACTGAAGTGGTTGAGGCCAAAGCGGGTGATGGATCGGCTACATTATCCATGGGTCAGGCAGCGGCACGTTTTTGTTTGTCGCTGGTGGCTGCGATGCAGGGCGAAAATGTGGTTGAATACACTTATGTGCAAACCGATGAGAGCGACGACGCTGCTTTCTTTGCTCACCCTGTACGCATGGGCGCAAATGGTGTGCAGGAAATCCTGCCATACGGTGAACTCAGCGACTTCGAGCAAAAAGCCAAAGATGACATGCTTGAAGGGCTGCGTGGCGATATCCAGACTGGTATCGATTTCGTGAACGGCTAAATCAATAGCAGCTGTTAATATAAACCGGGCGTTATAGCCCGGTTTTTTATTATCTTCACGAATTAACTTAAGTTTTCGTTATTTATCGTGTTTTAGCACAATACGATAGTGTGCCTTGCCGTCGCGCAAACGCTCGATTGCACTGTTTATATCATCAAACCCAAAGGTTTCCGTAACTGGTTCGATGTTGTGAAGTGCGGCAAACTCCAGCATCTTTTTAATAGTAGCGGGGCTTCCGACCGGAGAGCCTGATACCGAACGCTGTCCCATTATCAGACCAAATACGCCGATATCTAATGGTTCAAGCGTTGCACCTACAAAGTGTAAACGCCCCTTAGGGGCTAACGTGGCAATGTAGTCGTCCCAGTTTAATTTGACGTTTACCGTAGAGATAATCAGGTCGAAGCGTCCGGCCGCATCTTCCAGTGCTTTATCACTTCGGCTATCCAGAACGTGATGGGCACCTAGCTCTTTAGCTTCTTTCTGCTTTTCTTCACTGGAGGTAAACGCTGTGACTTCACAGCCCCACGCATTTAAAAACTGCAAGGCAATATGGCCCAGGCCACCGATACCAATTACCCCCACTTTAGCGGTCGGCGGGATATTAAATTCGGTAAGTGGGTTAAAAACCGTAATACCGCCGCAGAACAGCGGGCCGGCTACATCCGGATTGATAGAGTCAGGTAAAGGAATAACCGCCGTAGCCTGAGCCCGCACTCTGTCTGCAAACCCGCCGTGTCTGCCGGCAATGGTCATTTGTGCTGAGCCACACAGGTTGTGATCTCCTTCAAGACAGGTGTTACACTTATCACAATAGCTGGAATGCCACCCCAGGCCAACTCGCTGACCTTTTTCTAATGTAGTGACCTGGCTGCCTGTCTTGGCCACGCGGCCAATAACTTCATGACCCGGCACAAATGGGTATTCTGTTAATCCCCATTCATTATCCAGCATGCTGATATCACTGTGACATAACCCACAGGATTCTACTTCAATCTCAACCTCGTATTGTCCCAGTTCGCCGGGATCGTAGTCATATGCTTCAAGCTTTCCACCCGGTTCTTTGGCGGCATAGGCATTAATCATTTGCGTTTCCTTTTTTATTAGTTACTCACTATGTACCCGTGGGAACAGGCAAAAAGTTCATGAGCGGGGTGTAAAATAAAAAAAGCCGGCACTAAGGCCGGCTTGAAAATAACGTAAATCAGGTTTAACCCGTATTGCGCATACCTATGGCAATACCTGCAATGGTCACCATCATGGCTTGTTCCAGTGAGGTATTATGAGCGTCATCACCTGCTTTTCTAATTCGATCCAGCAGTTCGATTTGCAAATAATGCAGCGGCTGCAGATAAGCAGCACGAATGTTCATCGACTCTTTGCCTTCAGGGTCCTGATACATGATATCTGGCTGACCCGTAAGCTTTAACAGCGAATCGATGCTTTGGGACAGCTCCTCACGCAGTGCTTTACCAAAATGGGCCAACTCCTGCGGCACCAACCGCTCATCATAAGCCGCGCTGATACGTGGGTCGGCTTTGTGAAATACCATATCAAGCATGGACAGTCGCGAGCGATAGAATGGCCACTCACTAAACATCTCGGCCACAACTTTCTCATCGGATTCAGCTTTCACTTCATCGATAGCACGCATGACACCTAACCAGGAAGGTAAGACTAAACGGGTTTGGGCCCATGCAAAAATCCACGGTATAGCGCGTAAACTCTCAATACCGCCCTGGGGTTTACGCTTGGAAGGTCGGCTTCCAAGCGGCAACTTACCCAATTCCTGTTCCGGGGTAGCGACCCGGAAATAGGGTACAAAATCTTCATCCTGTCTGACTGTGCCGCGATAATTATCACGCCCCTTGGCCGCCATTTTCGTAATCAGCTCGCGCCACTCTGGCTTGGGCTCCGGGGGCGGGAACAACATCGCTTCGATAATGGCGCTGGCATAAATCCCAAGACTGCGCTTAGCCAGTCGGGGCATACCAAATTTATAACGGATAGTCTCACCCTGTTCGGTGACCCTGAAACCGCCCTCAAGTGAACCCGGCGGTTGTGAGTGAATGGCTGCGTGTGCTGGCAGTCCGCCGCGTCCAATGGTGCCGCCGCGGCCGTGGAAAAGTGTCAGCTGAACATCAAACTCTTCGGCAAGTTTTACCAGGGCTTCCTGAGATTCGTACTGGGCCCAGCCGGCAGCCAGCGCTCCCGCATCTTTGGCCGAATCAGAGTAGCCTATCATGATAAACTGACGACCTTTAACATAGCCACGATACCAGTCGATGGATAGCAGCTTGCGCATAACATCCGGCGAGTTATTCAGGTCATCCAGGGTTTCGAAAAGTGGAGCGACCGGCATCGGCCAGTCTACGCCAGATTCTTGCAACAACAGTTGTACGGCCATGACATCTGACGGCTCGCTGGCCATAGAAATAATATAAATGCCAAATCCATTTTTACTGTGCTTTGCGATAACCTTACAGGTGTCGAGCACCTCTTTAACATCGTCAGATGCGTTCCACTGGGCGGGGAAGAGCGGGCGTTTGGAAGATAGCTCTCGAAGCAAAAATGCTTGCTTATCATCTTCGCTCCATTGCGCATAGTCACCCAGTCCCAGATAGCGGGTTATTTCGCTCAATACATCTGCGTGACGTTCTGAATCCTGACGAACATCCAGCCGCAACAAGTGTACTCCGAAACAGCGAATGCGACGGATAGTATCCAGCAACAGGCCGTCGGCCGTCACTTTCATTCCACATTTGCACAATGAGTCGTAACACAGCAGGAGTGGATCCAGCAGTTCATCGTTATCGCTAATCCACTGGCTCTGGTCAACATTTTTGCCCGCCAAAAAGTCATTAATGCCGTCTCGTGTAGCAGTAAGCTGACGCACCAGCGGTCGCAACAATGCTCGATAAGGCTCATTGGAGTCACCTACAACGTCGCGCATCTCATCACTGCAGTCAAACATAGACAGTTCAACCTGGAGACGGTCAAAGTCCTGTGCAAACAACTTTGCAGCGCGCTTGCGCGCCAGATAAAGAACCTGTTCGGTGAGTTTTGCCGTCACAAACGGGTTACCGTCGCGATCTCCGCCCATCCACGAGCCGAAACGCACCGGCGCTGAGTCCAGCGGCAAGTTTACGTCATAATCTTTTTGCAGGCGCTCATCAAGCTCCCGCAGGAATTCCGGTACCGCTTCCCATAACGAATTTTCGATAACCGAAAAACCCCAGCGTGCTTCGTCTACCGGCGTCGGACGCTCAGATCGAATCTCCTCGGTGTGCCAGGCCTGGCTGATGAGATCGGCAATGCGAGTCTCTACGCGTTGCCGCTCGTGTTCACCAAGACTTTCCTGATGAATGCTCTGTAAACAGCTGGCTAGCTCTTTATGTTTGTGAATAAGGGTGCGACGGGTTACTTCTGTTGGATGTGCAGTCAGTACCAGGTCAATATTAAGTTTACTGACCGCTTTATGAACATTTTCTGCCGACAGTTGTGCTTTGTCCAAATGTTCAAACAACGCATCCATGGAAGCATCAACATTCATTGCGCTGTTGAATTCCTGCTCAGCGATATTGCCCAGGTTCAGAAACTGTGCGAACGCTCTGCCTACGGTCAATAGATCTTTATCTGATAAATCTCTGAAAGTTTCTTTCAGATTTTCACTGCTACTGCTTTCGCCCTGATAAGAGGCGCGACCGTCCAGCCTGATCTGTTCTATCCGGTCAAGCCACTCCTGGCCTAGCTCTGATTTGATGGTTTCACCCAGGACCGTTCCCAGGTATCTCACTGTATCTTTAAGTTCTGAATCATAGTGTGATTGCATGGCATCCTCCTGCTTGCATGCTTGTCACCTTACTGCGTAGCGACCCGCTTGTCTAACCTCTAGACGTTATAAAGATGTTTTGCCTAAAGCGATCATTATCAAAAAATACCACCCTGAAGCAAGGAAACACACGGTATGGTACAATTATCGCGTTACCGCTTTTTAAATGGTGAAAATGTCTATTGCTGTGTAAAAAGCGAGCAAAACTTGTAATTAACTTTCAGGAGAAATTGTGTCCGATAAATATACCACGGTTGAAACCCAGGCGAGTTATGGCGTTGGCTTTCAAATGGGCGAACAGCTTAAATCCAACCCTTTTGACGGCATGGATATTGATGCAGTCGCAGAAGGCTTACGTCATGCTTTTGCCGGTGAAACGCCACACGTAGATAACAACACATTACGCAATGCCTTTGGTGAAATTCATGAGCGTATGCAAGCCGCCAAAGCTGAACAGAGCAAAGCTTTGATTGAAGAAGGTGAAAAGTTTCTGGCAGAAAATGCTCAGCGCGAAGAAATCACTGTAACGGACACAGGGCTGCAGTACGAAGTTGTTGAAACGGGTGAAGGCAAATCGCCTGAAGCGGATAGTACAGTGCGTGTTCACTATCACGGCACATTACTGGACGGCAAAATGTTTGATAGCTCCTATGAGCGTGGGCAACCTGCTGAGTTCCCGGTAAATGGTGTGATTAAAGGCTGGACAGAAGCCTTGCAAATGATGACTGAAGGGTCAAAATGGCGCTTATATGTGCCCCACGAACTTGCTTATGGTGAGCAGGGCGCAGGTGGTGCGATTGCTCCTTACAGCACACTGGTCTTCGATGTAGAGCTGTTAGACGTATTATCATAATAGTCTGCAACTGACAGAAGCGGCTCGCAGCCGTTTCTGTTTATTTTTACCCACCCGCCTACTCGTATATACTGTTCTTCCATACCCCGATAAAAATGTGCCAGTCAGGTGCTCCGAGTTGTTAAACGGCAGCACGTGTTTACAATACTCGCACACTGAGTAAAGGACGTAGATTATGATCATCAAGCCAAAAGTCAGAGGCTTTATCTGTACAAATGCCCATCCGGTGGGCTGTGATGCTGCGGTAGCAGAGCAAATCGATTATGTAAAAGAGCAGGGTAACTTCACCGGTGGCCCCAAAAATGTACTGGTTATCGGCTGCTCTACCGGCTACGGCCTGGCGTCGCGGATAACTGCTGCATTTGGTTACGGCGCGAAGACGCTGGGTGTATGTTTTGAAAAACCACCCACCGAGCGCAAAACTGCGACTGCAGGTTGGTATAACACCGCTGCGTTTCATAAGTATGCTCAGCAAAACGGCCTTTTTGCTCAAACGCTAAATGGTGACGCATTTTCAATGGAATTGAAGGAAGATGTAATTGAGCGCATCAAGGCCGAAATAGGCAAGGTGGATTTGGTTATTTATAGCCTGGCCTCACCCAAGCGCACTGATCCAAAAAGTGGGATTACCTATAAGTCCACGCTAAAACCAGTAGGCGATGCTTACACCACCAAAACATATGACACCGATAAAGATCGCGTTCATGATGTAACGCTGGAAGCGGCCACCGACGAAGAAATTCTCAACACCATCAAAGTGATGGGTGGCGAAGACTGGGAAATGTGGATTGACGCTCTGGCCAATGCGGATGTACTAGCCGAAGGCTGCAAAACTACTGCATATACCTATATCGGCAAAGAATTAACCTGGCCTATCTACGGTCAGGCAACCATAGGAAAAGCTAAAGAAGATCTTGATCGTGCAGCGGCGGCCATCAATGGAAAGCATGCCGAATTGTTGCTCGATGCACATGTTTCATCATTAAAGGCACTGGTGACTCAGGCCAGTTCAGCGATTCCGGTTATGCCTTTGTATATTTCGCTGATGTATCAGGTGATGAAAGATGAAGGTACACACGAAGGGTGCATAGAGCAGATAAAAGGTTTGTTTACTCAATGTCTTTACGGTAACGAGCCGGTTCTGGATGAAGCGAATCGTTATCGCATGGATACAAAAGAAACCAATGAACAAACCCAGGCCAAAATAAAGGCATTATGGGATAAGGTCACTCAGGAAAACTTTCATGATATCAGTGACTACGAAGGTTACCACCACGAGTTCTTAAGGCTATTCGGCTTTGACATGGAAACCGTGGATTACGACCAGGACGTGGATCCACAATTAAAGTGGTAAACATTAAAAAGCCGACAGAAATGTCGGCTTTTTTACTGCTAAGCATTTGTTGTATAATCATTAAGCGATAAATTTACGGGCATTTTTAACAAAATTTCTGGTTTATCCATTATATGCGTAGCGAAACGTGGGTGGATAATGTTAAAATCCCGAAATTAGGTGGGGGTTATTCTACCCTTGCTTCACGGTCACGGGCGACAGGTCTCTCGGGTTACCTGTTCTCAGAGCCGGCTCTATAATAACAATATCTTTATTAAACAGACGGTTACCAGCATTGTTCGCAGTGCTGCATGTGCATGTAGAGCACGGTTTAGAGCGGTAACACAGAGTTCTTTTGCATGGTTGCGTACTGAAGGGTGCGATGCTGTTCGGTCATGCAAAAGAGTTCTTCTATTAGAGTAGTGCGATTACATATGATTAAAATCAAGAAAGGTCTCGACCTCCCAATTAAGGGGGCGCCAGAGCAGAAAATTTCCGACGGAAATACTGCAACGCGCGTCGCCATTCTGGGCGAAGAATATGTGGGTATGCGTCCTACCATGCACATCCAGACGGGTGACAGAGTGAAAAAGGGCCAGATTCTTTTTGAGGATAAAAAGAATCCTGGTGTTAAATTCACTGCCCCGGCTGCCGGTGAGGTGGTAGAGGTAAACCGTGGTGCCAGGCGCGTTCTTCAGTCTGTTGTAATTAAAGTTGAAGGTGACGAAGCGGTTACCTTTGACAAGATTCCAGCGGATAAACTGGCCGAAACGTCACGGGAAGATCTACAGCAGGTACTGGTAGATTCCGGGATGTGGACAGCGTTCAGAACCCGGCCGTTCAGCAAGTCGCCCGCGTTAGACTCGACGCCGCATTCAATTTTTGTAACTGCAATGGATACCAGCCCGCTGGCTGCTGATCCGCAGATTATCATTAAAGAGCGCGAAGAGGATTTTATCAATGGTCTACAGGCACTTACTGCGTTAAGTGGTGGTAAAGTGTTTGTATGCAAAGCACCGGGAGCAGATGTTGCTACCGGCAATGCAAAAGTAGATGTTGAAGAGTTCGGCGGCCCACATCCGGCTGGTCTGCCGGGCACACACATCCACCATCTTGATGCAGTGGGTAACGCTAAAACAGTCTGGCATATCAATTACCAGGATGTTATGGCCGTTGGCGCTTTGCTTACCACCGGTGAGCTGGATAATCGCCGGGTGATTGCCCTGGGTGGTCCAGGAGCGAAAAAGCCGCGTCTGGTCCGGACCTTAATTGGTGCAGACCTTGACGAGTTAACCGCAAATGAGATTGACGATGGCGAAGTACGGGTCATCTCTGGTTCTGTACTCAACGGCACCACTGCACAGGGTGTTCACGCCTTTTTGGGCCGTTTCCACACCCAGGTTTCGGCACTTAGAGAAGGTCGCGAGAAAAAGCTCTTTGGCTGGCTGGCACCTGGTAAAGATAAGCATTCTGTTACCCGTGCCTATGCCGGTCACGTCACAAATCAGAAGTTTGCAATGACAACAACCACCAACGGTTCCGAGCGTTCTATGGTGCCGATTGGTAGTCACTATGAACGCGTTATGCCTCTGGATATCCTGCCTGTTTTGTTATTAAGAGATTTAATAGCAGGTGATACAGACAGTGCTCAGACGTTGGGTTGCCTTGAGTTGGATGAAGAAGATTTAGCACTGTGCACCTATGTGTGCCCTGGCAAATATAATTATGGTCCGATTCTACGCAATGTATTGACCACTATTGAGAAAGAGGGTTAAGTCATGGGTTTGAAAGCGTATTTAGAAAAAATCGAACCAAACTTCGAGCCAGGCGGAAAACACGAAAAATGGTATGCACTGTATGAAGCAGCAGCAACTATTTTTTATACGCCAGGTAAAGTTAATAAAGCCAGCACTCATGTTCGTGACAGTATCGATCTGAAGCGAATTATGATCACCGTCTGGATGGCAACATTCCCGGCAATGTTCTACGGCATGTACAACATTGGTAACCAGGCGAACCAAGCTATCGCCGCCGGTGCAGGCACCTTGCCTGACGCATGGCAGGCTGGATTATTCGCGGCATTGGGTGGCCAGCTTGGCCCGGACGCCGGATGGGCAACGCTGATGTTTTACGGCGCTTGTTTCTGGCTACCCATCTATGCAACTACGTTTATTGTAGGTGGCTTTTGGGAAGTACTTTTTGCATCAGTACGTAAGCACGAAGTAAATGAAGGTTTCTTCGTTACCTCAGTGCTATTTGCTTTGACATTACCGGCGACTATCCCGCTTTGGCAGGTAGCACTGGGTATTACTTTTGGTGTGGTTATAGCCAAAGAAGTATTTGGTGGGACCGGAAGAAACTTCCTGAATCCTGCTTTGTCGGGGCGCGCTTTTCTGTACTTTGCATACCCTGCGCAAATCACCGGCGACACAGTATGGGTTGCTGCAGATGGCTACTCAGGCGCGACCTGGCTGAATAAAGCTGCTTCTGGTGAAATGGATTACACCAATATGGATTTGTGGTGGAACTCTTTCCTTGGTGCCATTCCTGGTTCAGCGGGCGAGGTTTCTACGCTTGCTATCATGATTGGTGGTCTGGTTATCATTTATATGGGCATAGCCAGCTGGCGAATTGTTTCAGGGGTGGCGTTGGGAGTTGCCTTCTTTGCTACGTTGCTGAATCTTATTGGCAGTGATACCAATGCCATGTTCGCGATGCCGGCACATTTCCACTTTGTGGTTGGCGGCCTGGCGTTCGCAATGTTCTTTATGGCCACAGACCCGGTTTCTGCTGCATTTACCAACACCGGAAAATGGGCCTTTGGTATCTCTGTAGGGTTTATGACGGTATTGATTCGTGTGTTGAATCCTGCCTTCCCGGAAGGCGTTATGTTGGCGATTCTGTTTGTCAATCTATGGGCGCCACTGTTCGACTATTTTGTCGCGCAAAGCAATATTAAGCGGAGGATAGCTCGTGTCAGCTAAAAAAGAATCTCTTGCAAAGACCGTAGGCGTAGTTGTTGCGGTCTGTCTGGTGTGTTCTATTGTGGTTTCTGGTGCGGCGGTAGGCCTGCGCCAGATACAACAGGCAAATAAAGAACTGGACAAACAAACCAACATTCTTACTGCAGCGGGTTTATATGAATCAGGGATGAGCAGCGATACAATCCGCTCTACCTATGAGGAAAAGGTTGAGCGTCGATATGTTGACTTAGCGACAGGCCAGTTTACTGACCAACCAGCTCCTGATTACGATATGTACAAGGCCGCTAAGCAAACTGAAATGAGCAAAACGGTTGAAAATAGTAATGTGGGTTTCCAGCGTCGGGCGAACGTTGCCAGTGTATGGCTGGTAAAAGATGAAAGCGATAATGTGACTCGTGTGATTCTGCCTGTACACGGCAGCGGTCTGTGGGATCTCATGTATGGCTTTCTGGCAGTCGATGCTGATGGCAAAACAATCCGAGAACTTATTTATTACCAGCAAGCTGAAACACCGGGATTGGGTGGTGAAGTACAAAACCCAAGCTGGCAGGAACAGTGGGATGGCAAAAAGCTATATAATAACGGTGAAGTAGCCATTGATGTTACTAAAAGCGCTGACCCAAGCGACCCATACGAAATTGATGCATTATCTGGCGCTACACTGACAAGTAATGGCGTTGAAAATACAATTCGTTACTGGGCTGGTGAGCAAGGCTTTGGTGAGTTTCTGAAAAATCAAGCCTGGCGGTCATAAGGGGTATTATCGTGGCAGACGCAAAAGAAATGAAAAAGGTCCTCTTTGGACCGATTCTCGACAACAACCCGATTGCCTTACAGGTATTGGGTATCTGTTCAGCATTGGCGATTACGACCAAGCTTGAAACAGCATTAGTGATGTCCCTGGCACTTACCACCGTAGTGTCATTTTCAAATTTGTTTATTTCGCTTATTCGAAATCAGATACCATCCAGCGTTCGAATCATCATTCAGATGACGATTATCGCGTCGCTGGTAATTGTGGTGGATCAAATACTGCGGGCTTATACCTACGAGGTGTCTAAACAGCTCTCTGTATTTGTTGGCTTGATCATTACTAACTGTATTGTTATGGGACGCGCTGAAGCTTACGCAATGAAGAGTCCGCCTCTTTTAAGCTTCCTGGATGGACTTGGCAACGGTTTGGGCTACTCGTTCATACTTATTTGTATCGGGATAGTCAAAGAGCTGTTTGGTTTTGGTACGATTCTTGGCTTTGAAATTCTGCCGGTTGTCCAAAATGGTGGCTGGTATCAGGGTAATGGTCTGTTAATCCTGCCATTTAGCTCGTTCTTCCTGATCGGTGGCATGGTGTGGTTTATCCGCACAATCCGTCCAGAGCAAGTAGAGCCTAAGGAGTAAAACGTGGAACATTATATTTCTCTATTTGTTCGCTCAATTTTTATTGAAAACATGGCGTTGTCATTGTTTCTTGGAATGTGTACATTTTTGGCGGTTTCCAAGAAAGTGAAAACAGCCATGGGTCTTGGCGCGGCAGTTGTTGTAGTGCTGGGTATCTCGGTTCCGGTCAACCAGGTTATTTATGTAAATATCCTCGCGCCAGGCGCGCTGGCCTGGGCTGGCTTTCCCGATGCAGACCTTAGCTTTTTGAACTTTCTTACCTTTATCGGCGTTATTGCTGCGCTGGTACAAATTCTTGAAATGAGTCTGGATAAGTTCTTCCCTGCGCTTTATAACGCATTAGGTATTTTCCTGCCCCTGATTACGGTTAACTGCGCTATCTTTGGTGGTGTGGCGTTTGCTGTGCAGCGAGAGTACAACTTTACTGAAAGTGTGGTTTACGGTGTCGGCTCTGGTGTTGGCTGGGCGATTGCTATCGTGCTGCTGGCTGCAGTTCGCGAAAAACTGAAGTACGCGGATATGCCTGAAGGTGTGCGCGGGCTTGGCTCCGTATTTATGATTGCCGGATTGATGGCGCTGGGCTTCCAGTCGTTCACCGGTATAGCGCTGTAATTAGCTAAGGAGCGTAAAGATGAGTATTGAAATATTCCTTGGTGTCGGCATGTTTATTGTCATCGTACTGGCGCTGGTTTTTATCATCATGTTCGCCAAGTCAAAACTGGTACCCAGTGGTGATGTAGAAATCCTGATAAACGATGATCCGGACAAGGCCATCAAGACACAACCAGGTGGTAAACTGCTTGGGGCATTAGCTGAAGCAGGTATCTTCGTGTCATCTGCCTGTGGCGGCGGCGGCTCGTGTGGTCAGTGCCGGGTAGATGTTAAGTCAGGTGGCGGCGATGTGTTGCCCACTGAGCTTGATCACATCACTAAACGCGAAGCACGGGAAGGTTGCCGTTTATCCTGTCAGGTTGCAGTCAAACAAGACATGGAAATTGAACTGCCAGAAGAAGTCTTTGGTATTAAGAAGTGGGACTGTGAAGTTATTTCTAACGAAAACCAGGCTACCTTTATCAAAGAATTGAAGCTGAAGATTCCAAACGGTGAAAGTGTACCGTTTCGTGCCGGTGGTTATATCCAGATCGAGGCGCCACCCCATCATGTTAAGTATAAAGATTATGATATTCCTGATGAGTATCATGGCGACTGGGAACGCTTTGGTTTCTTCGACATTGAATCAAAAGTCGATGAAGAGGTAATTCGCGCTTATTCGATGGCGAACTATCCCGAAGAAGAAGGCATCATAATGCTGAATGTGCGTATTGCTACGCCACCGCCAAATAACTTAAGTTTGCCGGCGGGTAAAATGTCATCGTACATCTGGAGCCTGAAAGAAGGTGATAAAGCTACGATTTCAGGCCCATTTGGTGAGTTTTATGCCAAAGATACTGACAATGAGATGATTTTCGTGGGCGGGGGTGCAGGCATGGCTCCAATGCGTTCACATATTTTCGATCAGCTTCGTCGGATTAAAACCGATCGTAAGATTTCATTCTGGTACGGTGCTCGTTCATTGCGCGAGATGTTCTATAGTGAAGATTTCGATGAACTCGCCGAAGAAAATGATAACTTTGAATGGCATGTAGCGCTTTCTGATCCTCAGCCAGAGGATAACTGGGAAGGCGACACCGGATTCATTCACCAGGTATTGCTGGAAAACTATCTGAAGGACCATCCGGCGCCTGAAGATTGTGAATATTACATGTGCGGTCCACCTATGATGAATGCAGCAGTTATTAATATGCTAAAAGACCTGGGTGTTGAAGACGAAAATATCATGCTTGATGATTTCGGCGGGTAGGTCGAACAACTGAAGTGATAAAGGGGCGGCGACGCCCCTTTTTTTGTTTGAGGAAATGAAGTGTTGAAGTCAGTTTATTCGTTAATGTTACTGATCATGGTGACAGTGCTTTTTGCCTGCAGTGATGATAAGCAGCAAGTGGTGCATTTGCGCGGCGAAACTATGGGTACAACGTATAATGTTAAGTATGTAGTACCAGAGGATAGCCAGCCTGAGGCCGGCCTGAAGCAGAAAATTGATAAAAGATTGAATGAAATAAATGCATTGATGTCTACCTATGACACGGGTTCTGAACTCTCACGATTTAACCAGAATCGTTACACTACATCGTATCCGGTGTCTGAAGATACACTGACCGTTGTCAATGAAGCGCTGCGACTGGGTAAGATGAGCGACGGTGTGTTAGATATCACCGTGGGTCCACTGGTTAATTTATGGGGATTCGGCCCCAATAAGCGGCCTGAAACAGTGCCCACTGAGCAGCAAATAAACAACGTGCGAGAATACGTAGGGCTTGATAAAATAGCCACTACGCAGAATGCGTTAATAAAATCTCACCCTATGGTTTATGTAGATTTATCTACCATTGCCAAAGGTTATGGCGTAGACGAAGTCGCCAATTTACTCCGAGAAGCAGGAATTGATAATTTTCTTGTCGAAATTGGCGGAGAGATGCGCGTCAGAGGGCATCGCGGAAATGGTGATGACTGGTTGGTTGCAATCGAAAAACCTGTGAGCACGGAACGTGCAGTGCAAAAGATTTTATCCGTGGGTGACAATGCGATAGCCACATCAGGTGATTACCGCAATTATTATGAACAGGATGGCAAACGGTATTCCCATCTAATCGACCCGCGAACCGGTAAACCGATCAATCACAACCTGGTGGCAGTGACCGTGGTGTCACCGTCATCAATGACCGCAGACGGACTTGCTACAGCCCTTATTGTGATGGGATGGGATGAGGCGAAAGCACTTGCTGAAAAAGAAGCGTTAGCCGTCTTGCTGATTCGCAAAACGGAAAACGGATTTGAAGAATTTACATCATCTGCCTTTGAGCAGGTGGTTGACGTCAGAAACTAACAGAAGGTAAAAGGTGTAATGATGAGTACCTTTATTTTAGCCTTTGTATTCTTTCTTGCTATGGTGTTAGCCATGGCGGTAGGTTACATGGTACAGCGTAAAACTATCTCTGGCAGTTGCGGTGGACTAGGGGCGTTGGGAATTGAGAAAGCATGTGACTGTCCTGAAGCCTGTGACCGCAAAAAAGCACGACAGGAGAAGCAGGCAGTTCGAGAGAAAAAGCTCCAGGAATGGAGAGAGAATCAAATTCTGTAATCCAAAGAGCGGGTTCGCCCGCCTTGTACAGTGCAGTCCATTGTGTTTGATGAACAGTTAGTATTTCGCTTGTATAGGTTTGCTTGTGTTCTTTTTCAAGCGTATTGGTATCCATTTAGTAGTTATATTTTTGGTTTAAAAGACGTTGCCGGCGCCGCAACTTCTTCAGGATCTATATTCAATGTCTGAAATACCTCAAATGCCCAACGAAGCTGAACGTATTGAAGCTTTGCGAAATCTGAATATTCTTGATACCCCCCCTGAAGCACGGTTTGATGTTATAACTCACCAGGCCATGCAAGAATTTAACTGCAAAACCTGTTTAATTAGTCTGGTTGCAGAAGATCGTCAGTGGTTCAAATCCAGACAGGGATTGAGTAACACTGAAACGCCCAGAAATATTTCGTTTTGTACCTATGCGATTGCCGAAGAAGAATACCTTATTGTGCCGGATGCACTCGCCGACTTTCGCTTTAAAAATAATAAGCTTGTGGTCGGGGAGCCCTACATTCGTTCCTATGCAGGGGTCATCCTACATTCCCCGGACGGCTATGAAATCGGTACGTTTTGCTTATTACATGACGATGTAAAACACTACAGTGAGGCGCAAATAGAGCGGTTAAAGCAATATGCACGTATCGTAGAGCTCGAAATGGCCGCCAACCCAGAGTTTAGCCGGAGCTGATTCGCGTTTAATGTAGTGCGTTATGAATGACCCGACAGCTTCCGCTTGAGTTCACCAATCTCGTAGAAATGGGCCCGGCGCTTATTTCTTTTCCAATTTTGTCTGGCTGAATAATGCAATGTAACCCCACTCGTTATACAATTGCTGTCTATTTATACAGGTCTGGTGCTTTGTCTTGCGTAAAATTATTCATATAGATATGGATTGTTTCTATGCTGCCGTAGAAATGCGCGATAATCCTGCTTTGCGAGATGTTCCGATTGCCATTGGAGGCAGTTCAGAACACAGGGGAGTGGTCTCTACGTGTAACTATCCTGCCCGCAAATACGGTGTTCGCTCGGCGATGGCGACCGCGTATGCTCTGCGCTTGTGTCCGGACCTAGTGTTGGTCAAAGGGCGTATGGAGCTGTATAGCCAGGAATCACAGAAAATAAGAGCTATATTTTCTGACTATACCGATCTCATTGAGCCCTTATCGTTAGATGAAGCCTATCTTGATGTTTCAGGTTCTACCCACTGTAATGGCAGTGCAACGCTCATCGCTGAAGAGATTCGCCGACGTATCCATTCTGAGCTTGGGTTGACTGCATCCGCTGGGGTTGCGTCGTGTAAATTTGTGGCAAAAGTTGCCAGCGATGAGAATAAGCCGGATGGTATCTGCGTCATTACTCCGGATAAGCTCGATGAGTTTGTGAAAACAATGCCTCTGGGCAAAATTCCCGGCGTGGGCAAAGTAACCTTACAAAAGTTGCAGAGGATGGGCCTGAACACCTGCGGAGATATTCGACAATATCCTTTTGAGCGCATTCAAAAAGAGTTAGGGAAGTTCGGTGCTGTGTTATGGGACCGTGCCCATGGGGTGGACGATCGACCGGTAAATGTTAGCCGCAAACGCAAGTCTATCGGCGTAGAAAGAACGCTGCATGAGGATATTCATTCATTACAACACTGCCGTGACATGTTGCCAACACTGCTGGAGAAGCTTTACCAACGGATTAAAGCCCATGAGGCCAAACATACCCGCGGTAAGGCAGTGCGAATTCGAACACAGGGCGTTAAGTTAAAATTCAATGATTTTCAACTCACCACGGTGGAAAATCGCCATCACAAACTGGATGAAGCCTTTTTTGACGAACTGCTTCAGCAGGCTTATCTACGCGCAGCAGGCAGAGGGATCAGACTAGTCGGTGTACACATTGGTTTAGCCGATGCGACCCCGGTAGAACAACTTACATTACCCCTGGATGACTAATATGCAAAACACCATCAAACCTGGCATATATCTGCATTATAAAGGCCAGTACTATCGGGTTTATGAAGTAGCCCAACATTCTGAAGATGAAACACTTTATGTTGTGTATCGCCCCGACTACGGCGAACGGCGACTGTGGGTACGCCCGCTGACCATGTTTTGTGACACGGTCGAGGTCAATGGAGAAAGCTTGCCAAGGTTCAAATATATTAAGCCTGCTTCAGATTGAGATAAGATTGATCTGTTTAAAGTTTCTGCACATACAGGTTACACCACACCAGGAATCTGAATCCGTATGTTTAAATCTTCAATTAGCTATCTGATTGGTGCAATAGCACTAAGTGCGAGTATGGCAGTTCCGGCCCAGAGTCGCTTTGACGACGTTACAATGAAAAATACTGCGCTGGCCGGTTCAGTGCATATGCTGCAGGGGCAGGGCGGTAACATTGGAGTGTCCGCCGGTGAAGATGGAATTTTGATTATCGATGATCAGTTTGAGCCCCTGGCCGAAAAGATTGCTGCCGCACTTGGCAAGCTGGGTTCAGATGCTCCCAAATTTATTATCAATACCCATTTTCATGGTGATCATACCGGCAGTAATGGATGGTTTCATGAAAATAAAGATAGCACGATCCTTGCTCATGAAAATGTGAGAGTAAGATTACTCAGTAATGATAAAAACAATGAAACGGCTTTACCGGTAATTACCTATCAGGAGGGTGTCAATCTTCACTTTAATGGTGAAACCCTCCACGTATGGCATCTTAGCAATGGTCACACAGACGGTGATTCAGTCGTGTGGTTTGAAGAGCCAAATGTCTTACATACCGGGGATTTGTTCTTTAACGAGCGGTTTCCCTTTATTGATCTTCAGTCAGGTGGCTCAGTAGCTGGTTATATAAGTGCTGTAAAGTCTTTGCTGAAAAAAATTGACAGTGACACGACCATTATTCCTGGCCATGGACCATTAGCGACGAAGGCAGATTATGAGGCTTTTCTGTCTATGCTGGAAGAAACCCGCGACATAGTTGATAGCCATAAACAAAACGGTATGTCAGTAGAAGAGGTGGTCAAAGAAGGGCTGACCGACAAATTTAATTCCTGGAGCTGGGGTTTCATAAATGAAGAAAAATGGATCCGCACCCTTTACAACGGCTAATCATGCGTTGGCGTTGTGTGCTGGCTCAGGTATGTAATAAACCGTGAAGCTGCTGAGAAAAACTGTCCTGTGTATACTAATAGTGGTGTTTGGAATAACAGCTATCGGAGTTGCTATCAACCATACGCTGGTGACTGTCGCCAATCGCTCCTATGATGTGGATTATTTTCAGAACGACGTTTTTGTAAACCAACCAAATTTAGATAAAGATTCACCATTCACATTTTTTAAAATATTGTACCGACGAGTTACCCAGCCGCGAGAAGCGGCCCGGCCTGCTAACCCTATTCCGGTGGTAGCCCTAACCAAAGCAAATCTGCTGGACCTGCCGGATGATGGCATGTTTGCTGTAAAACTGGGACATTCTTCTTTACTGCTGAAGATGAATGGCGAATTCTGGTTAGTCGACCCGATGTTTTCAAACCGGGCCTCACCATTTTCCTTTATTGGACCTAAGCGCTTTCATGCACCGGCGCTTTCGCTTAGTCAGTTACCTGAAATCTCCTATGTGTTGCTTACGCACAATCATTACGACCATCTGGATAGGCAGAGCATTCAGGCGCTCAAGGCCGCTGACCCACAATATTTTGTACCCCTGGGAGTTGGCGCAGAGCTGCAGAGCTGGGGGGTACCAGCGAAGCAGATAAATCAATTTGGCTGGTGGGATGAACAAACATTATCTAATGGGAAACTTGCCTTTACTCCGGCGCAGCATTTCTCCGGCAGAGGCCTTACCGACAGAAATAAGTCCCTGTGGGGTTCCTGGGTTTTGCAAATAAACGATACTCGGCTGTTTGTCAGTGGAGACTCAGGCTATTTTGATACCTTCAAAGAGATAGGAAAGCGTTACGGTCCCTTCGATATGGGCTTTATAGAAAACGGTGCGTATGCGGCTTACTGGCCAGGTGTACACATGACCCCATCAGAAACAGTCCAGGCGGCGCTGGATACCAAAAGTCGCTATCTGGTACCCATCCACAATAGTACGTTCGATTTGGCATTTCATCCATGGTTTGAGCCACTGGAGAAAGTCAGTGATAAAGCGCAGCAAGCCAGAGTTGCATTACTAACCCCACGGTTTGGTGAAGTGATTAATATTCAACAACCAGGTACTTTCCCCAAGTGGTGGAAACAAGTGATGCTGCCACGCTATCGTTAACTGAATTTATTGCTTTTCAAAGACTTTTTCACCAGCCACCCAGGTTTGTTCGACACTGGTTTTCCATAAGTTACGCGGTTCAATGGCAAAAATATCCTGATCGACCAGTATGAAGTCAGCCCATTTTCCGGGTGTTAACGTTCCCAGAGAATCCTCCATATGAGCGGCATATGCTGCATCCAGTGTAAAGCCTTTGAAGGCCTGCCTGACGCTTAACGCTTCATGGGCATACCATCCATCTACCGGATTATTATTACGATCCTGACGTGTTACAGCAGCATGAATGCCGAAAAAAGGATTGGCTAATTCCACCGGAAAGTCAGAGCCAAGAGGTACCGCAATACCTGATTTCAGTAGCGTCTGCCAGGCATAGGCGCCTTCCATGCGTTCTTTACCGATTCTGTCTTCCGCCATATTTTTATCACTGGTAGCATGGGTGGGTTGCATAGAGGGCAATACTTCCAGTGAGGAAAATCGTTTTAAGTCAGAAGGTGCCACAATCTGAGCGTGCTCTATGCGGTTGCGTAATGCCTTACCACCTTTTTCTTTGAAGGTTGCCTCAAACTGATCTAGCGCCAGGCGATTTGCCCGATCGCCAATAGCATGGAAGTTCAGCTGAAACCCGGCACTGATTACTTCATTAAATAATGCCTCAAAGTCTTCTGGTTGAGTCACCATTAAACCACGTTGATGGGCCGCATCGCTGTAGGGTTCCAGTAGCGCTGCGCCGCGGCTTCCCAGTGCGCCATCACCGTAGGCCTTAACACTGTTAATAAACAGGTAGTCTTGTTTACCCCGAACCGGACCCGCCGCCAACATTTTTGACAGATCAGGATCGGTGGCGCTGATCATTGCATAGATGCGTACTGGCAAGGTTTGTTCAACAGCGCGTCGAAGATAAAAATTATAAACTGCCTGACTAACCCCAGCATCGTGCATTGTGGTGATGCCCTGGGAAAGTAAATGCTGACCAGCAGCATTAAGCTGCGCGTTTAGCTGCTCCGGTCCGGTATCCGGAATATGTTTTTCAACCAATGCCATGGCGTTGTCGATAAGCACTCCCGTAGGATTGCCCTGGTCATCCTTTATGATCTGGCCACCTTTCGGTGATTTTGTGTTTTTATCAATACCGGCCATTTTAAGGGCGCGGGTATTGGCCCATCCAGCATGCCCGTCCACGCGGGTCAGCCAGATTGGGCGGTCACTGATTTTCGCATCCAAGTCAGCCGCTTTGGGGTAGGCTCTGTCCGACCACAACTCCTGATTCCAGCCTCGTCCTGTAATCCACAGACCTTTACTATTGGCCAGCGCATACTCTGCGACCCGTGAAACAGCCTCCTGACTACTGGCAGTATCGCGTAAATCCACTTCAAGCAGATTACTTCCCAGGCCCAGTAAGTGGCCATGGGCATCAATCATACCGGGTAACAGGGTTTTCCCCTCACCATCTACGGTGCGATCATAATCGGTATTCTTGCTAGGATTCAGCGCGGAGATCTTACCGTCATCAATCGCTATTGACGAAAAAGTAATGAGCTCACCGTCATCATCTAAGGTGTAACCATTAACATTCTTTACCAGTAAGGTGTCTGCCATGGCAGCCGATGCGCTCAATATCAACGCAGCAGCAATATGCAGTTTGGTGTAAACATTTTTCATTAGTGTTTTATTCCTGTGGGCCAATCATCGGGGGTTGCAGCAAATAATCCTGCTGCCAAATTTTTTGCATGCTTGAGGCGCTGATATTACCGCCGGACAACATAACCAACGCGGTTTTCGGTGTTTCATTTTCTACCGCCCAGGCGGCGACTGCAGCCATGGACATGGCACACGTAGGCTCCACATGCAGTTTAAGTAAATGCTGCAGCCATTGTGTCCAGTAGGCTATCTGAATTTCATCAACTTCATAAAAATCATCAAGCTGCTGTAAAAAAGCAAAGGTGTATTCACCCACGCTTGGCGTCGCCGCGCCATCTGCCAGCGTCTGCGCAGGTCCGGGAAGTGATTCAATAACACCACTTTGCAATGACATGGCTGCATCATTTGCGTTGGCAGGCTCGGCACCGATGACCTGGGCATCAGGTAACATTGCCCGGGTTGTTAAAAAAGTACCGCTAAGCAGACCACCTCCGCCACAGGGGGCAAAAACAGCATCAACCGGGCCGGTCTCCTCAATCGCTTCTAATGCTACGGTACCCTGGCCAGCAATTACATCGGGATCATTAAATGGCGGGATCCACAAGGTATCGGTTTCCTGCGCCGCGGCTTTAACCGCCTTATCTGCTTCGGTGCGGGTGTCAAATCGCCGTAATTCAGCACCATAACTTTGGGTGGCGGCGGCCTTGATGGCCGATATGCTGTCGGCGGCAAAAATAGTCACCGGTATATTATAGAGTGCTGCTGCACAGGCCACCGCTTGCGCGTGATTACCGGAGCTGTTGGCGACAACACGTTTGGGTAACGTACCTTCTTGCGCATGTTTTGCCAGAACATTAACCGCCCCACGTAATTTAAATGCACCTACGGTTTGCAAACATTCAGCTTTGAATAAAATTCGGTGTCCCAACCACTTATTCAGTAATGAAGACTCAACCACCGGTGTTTTTTGTACTTTTCCCTCAATGCGTTTTGCTGCATCGAGAACATCGTCAAAAGTCGGTAAATTCATAAATACGTTATTAATAAGGATAATTTACCAACCTTACCATTGTCGCAGCCCGGCTGCGAATTCCTAAATACAGTCACACAGTAAATATAAGCTGCCACCGCCCAACAGGCTAAGTAGTGATACTTGACCGAGCGTGACTTCACAAAGATTTATATACTAGCAGTTAGCATGTTGATAATTCTGGCCGTCTTTTTATTTTGCCGGTGCTTTGACCTTTGCAAGGCAAGATTTCAGGCCTGACCAGGGCACGCTTAATATTGCTGATTATCAGGTGAATTTAATTTGTCTGGTAGCCGTAATAACGTTAATTCAATTAGATATTTTAGTTACCGCAGGGAGATGAAAATGGGATTATTAGATGCACTAATGGGTAATGCCAGCGAGGTCAGTATTGAAGAAATTCAGGAGCAACTGGCGCCTATGCTGGCGGACAATGAGTCAGTATCAACGGCTTACCGGCTGGTACGGGATTTGATCGTGTTCACCACTGCCAGAATCGTACTTATTGATAAGCAGGGGTTAAGCGGCCGTAAAGTGAACTATCACTCTATTCCATATAAGTCCATCACCCAGTTTAGCGTGGAAACCGCCGGACATTTTGACATGGATTCAGAATTGCGGGTGTGGGTTTCAGGGCAGGATGGCCCGGTTACTATTGAGCTAAATAAAAAAGCCGCTGCGGGTGTGCAGCATACCCTGGCAAATCGTCTGTTTGGGTAATCAAAAAAGGCCAGCATAATGCTGGCCTTTTTTATAAGCGACTTTGAATTTAAAACGTAACAGTAACCGTTGCAGAGCACACCGTGCTGGATGCTTCACACACCTGATACTGATACGTGCCACCGCCCTTGGTGTTGATAGAATCAGTGTATGCACCATCGTTAGCTGTCGATGTAACTACGGTGCCGTTACGATAAACATCCACGTTACTGGTGGTTGCATCGCCCCAAGCCAGATCAACGTACTTGGTACCTTTAGACTTAAAGCCTGTCGCTGACAATGACAGATCACCGCCCGTTGGTTCCTCACCAGTACCATCGCTAGTACCGCCTGAACAGCCGTTAGCTGTCAGATAAGCACTTGCGTCTGCGGCCTGCACGATACCGTGACCGAAATAAACATCTTTACCCGCCGCACCTGCATCGCGTGCAGTTGCTTTGAGCGCACTACGGATTTCTTCGCCCGTACACTGAGGGTGGTTAGACCATATCAGTGCAGCCACGCCTGCAACTGCAGGTGTGGCCATTGACGTACCACTCATAAAGCCGTAATCGCTGGTCCCAATGCTAATATCCATAGTGCTCGCAGCAACCAATGTATCGCGATCTTCCTGAGCAGCACCTACTGCCGGTATAGTTGTATCATTAGTCTCACCCAGCGTTGCGTAAAGTATGCCTGGCTCATTGTTGATAATGACAGCACCGATACCGCCTGAGCTTTCGCAATTATTTACTTTGTCATAGAAGCTGACGCTACCCCGGTCAATCACACAGATTTTACCTGCTGCATTGGTATCTACGCTATCGCCGATACCCATGAAATAGGCGCTGCCTGAGGCATCACCGCCATTTTCCATCGAGGAGACGTCAACGCCTGCACCGTCTGCGGTTAATGATGCCATTGTTGCGCCACCTGCAGGGTAAGTAGAAAGTGTATCTACACCACCAGCCGTTGCTTCTACACAGATAGTTTCATCAGTGGTTACTTTCTTGCCGCGGCCAGTTGTACAACTTGGGTATTGAGAGAAATCTGCAATATTGTCATCCGCATCGTTAGCACCGATCATCATCACCGCGGGATAGCCAGCAGGGTATGAACGAACATTGTTGCCATCGTTACCTGCAGCGGCTACGACCAAGCCACCGTTTTGAACAAAGTCGATGAAAGCATTTTCTTCAGTGCTGTTTGCACCGCCACCGCCAAGGCTCATGTTGATTATATTTGCACCAGCCTGTGAACATTTTTGTGCTGCATAAGCCAGGTCTGAAGAATATCCCCAGCCGCTTTCATTAAAAACTTTGATGATATGCATATCAACGCCAGGTGCCATACCTATCACACCGAAGCCGTTATCGGCTGCACCAATGGTACCTGCAACGTGGGTACCGTGAGGGCCGCCATTGTCATACCAGTTACCTGTGCCAGGATCGTTATCACCTGTGATGGCCGACCAGACAAAATCAGAATTGGAACTGTCCAGACCGGAGTCGATAACACAGACTTTCATGCCAGCACTGGCATTGAAAGTCACCTGGTCTGCTTGAGCCTGATAGACAGCGTAAGGCGTAATTTGGGTGGCCGACGGGTCGCCTGCATCGTCATTGAATAATGCCATAGGGCGACGAACCTGATCCTGTTCTATCAATTTCACGTGAGGGTTGTTTAATAATCCTTTTACCTCAGCAAGAGACTTACCGGAAAATGTAGCTGCAATGAAGCCGTCTGCATCAACCTTGATGTCTCCACCGGCCTGCCTGGCCAGCGCTTTTACGATCCCCTTGCCGTTATTGTCAACCTGAATGATGTAGCGGCTTTCATTATCGTTATTATTCGCCAGAGCTGAAAAACTAAGCGCAACTAATGATGCTGCAAGGGTGGGTTTGATTGTTTTATTAAACATATATTTTTCTTCTTCACTTATTGAATTGCGTCAAACGGGTGCCGGCTCAGACCGATCTTATTTGTGTTTCCGAATGACTTCGATGGGTGAATCCCATAACCAACATAATGGAATCATGCAGGAAGGCGCAAGTACAAAAGATCTAATATGATGATAAGTGTATTGTTTACAACAAAAAAAAAGCAAAGGTTGTGATGCCTTTGCCTTTTTTCCTGAAAAGAGAAAAATTTATTTCTCAGGATGTAAATTCCGGTTGAAAAAGTTGGTAATTGTTTTGTACAGATGCGTGCCTGTTTGCTTGCCCCGTATACTATGTTTTTTACCCGGATAATCCATGGTTTCAAAGGGCTTGGCCATATCCTGTAAATGCTTATACAGACGTGTGCTGTGCGTAAACAGCACATTGTCGTCCGCCATTCCATGATATATCAGCAGCGGCCCGCTAAGCCCTTCAGCATAGGGAAAAACAGAAGAATCAGTATAGGCTTGCTCATCGGTAGCCGGGTTACCCATGTAGCGCTCAGTGTAGTGTGTATCATACAACCGCCAGTCTGTTACCGGGGCGCCGGAAACGCCGGCCTTGAAGTATTCACCAGCCTTGAACATGGTCATAAGGGTCATGTAGCCGCCGTAACTATGACCATGAACACCAATACGTTCAGGGTCGACATAGTCAAGTGAACGCAGGAATTTTACGCCGGCCACCTGATCGTCTACCTCAACGGTACCCATTTTTTTATAGATCGGATCCTCAAAGGCTTTGCCGCGATAATTTGAACCGCGATTGTCCACCGAAAAGACGACGTATCCCTGATCTACCCAGTATTGCATGAGTAACCCACGGTTACCGCCCCATTTATTGGTAACTACCTGCGCGTGCGGGCCGCCGTACAGATAGACAATCGCCGGGCGTTTTTTGCTGGTATCTGCCGGTTTGTAAAGACGGTAATACAGCGTTGCGTCATCATCGGTAGTCAGGGTACCAAACTCAGGTTCATTCCAGCTGTCAAGATAGGGGGTTAGCGGATGATTCTGGTCCAGTTTATTTTCTTCCAGCCACGTAATCTGTTCGCCGCTGGCATTATGCAAGCTAACCTGAGGCGGACGATTTGCCGTAGAGAATTCATCAACATAGATGGACGCGTCGGTAGCAAAGTTTATCTCATGATAACCATCGCGACGCGAGATACGTTTAACATCATTACCCTGCAAATCGACCGAGTACAAATGACGTTCTAGTGGGGTGTCTTTGCGCCCGGTAAAGTAAATCAATCCGTCATTTTCATTCACTGCCCGAACTTTATCGACTACCCAGTTACCCTGTGTAAGCTGTTTTACTAACTCGCCGCTTTTTGTATACAGATAAAGATGTTTAAACCCATCACGTTCAGAGGCCCAGATAAACTGATCAGAATTTTTCAAAAAGGTCAGATCTTCGTGCAGGTTGACCCAGGTGTCACTGGATTCAGTTAACAGGACATTTTGCTTACCGGTGCTCACGTCATACGCGCGAAGTTCAAGCGTTTGTTGGTCGCGAGCTTGCCACTGGTAGGTAAATGTTTTGCTGTCAGGCATCCACTTTCCGCGAGCCAGATAAATATCTTCATCCTCACCCAGATCGATCCACTGCCGTTTCTTTGTTTTAATATTTTCAACTGCAAGTTTGATATTTACGTTATCGGTGCCGGCTTTAGGATAGCGTTGTTCTATCGTTTTTATCTCGTCCGCGTAAATTTCAGAACGTGTGATGACATCAACGGGGGCTTCGTCGACTTTGGTAAATGCGATATGACTTTCATCCGGCGCCCACCAGTAACCGGTCATACGACCCATCTCTTCCTGCGCCACGAACTCCGCCATGCCCATTTTTATGGTATCCCCGCCTTCGGTGGTGATAGCGCGTTCCTCACCGGTGCGAACATTTTTAATAAACAAGTTCTGGTCGCGGATAAACGAGATGTATGTTCCTTTGGGAGAGATCTTAATATCGGTTTCAAACGCTTCCGTATTAAGTAGCTGTTTTGCGCCTTCTTCACCCAGCCGATGGTAGTAAACATCTCCGCCAAGAGGGAAAAGCAGTGCCTTGCCGTCTTGTGACCACTGGTAGCTGACAATGCCTGAGCCAGACAAACGCATACGCTCGCGCCGCGCTTTTTCTTCGTCAGAGAGCTCTTCATCGCCAGACTGTAAGGACTGAGAATCAAACAACATCTGTGTTTTGCCCGACTTAATATGATACTCCCATAAATCGAGCTGGTCGTAATCCGACTCTTTGCCTTTCAAAAAAGTTACTCGCTGTCCGTCAGGAGATACTTTAAGATCACGAGGGGCATTACCATCTAAAGACGGTGATTCAAAAATTCGCTCGATAGTGAGCGTGTTAGCCGAAACGGCACTACTGAGCATAATGGCTCCAATCATTAACGCTTTTTTCATTATTATCTACGCTTTACGCTGTGGATGGTTTTTGATGCGATACAGGATGACATAACGTGAGTGGCAATAAAACAGCTTTAGTACTGGGCGCGACCGGTTTAGTTGGCCGGGCCCTGGTACAACAACTCTTAAAAGACAGCCGCTACGAACAGGTTATTTGTCTGGTGCGGCGGCCACTGTCCGATCGTTTTTTTGATGACCCTGACAAAAAACTTACACCTATAGTTATTGATTTCGCCGCGTTACAGGATTATCAGGGGTACTTCAGCGTCGATCATGTGTACTGCTGCCTGGGTACTACGCTTAAAGCGGCAGGGAGCCGCGCGGCATTCCGAAAAGTCGACTTTGAATATGTTCATATTGCCGCGCAACTTGCCCGTGCCCAGCGTTGCCAGAGCTTTGTCTGGATTTCATCCGTAGGCGCAGATGCCAAAAGTAAGCATTTCTATCTTAGAGTGAAAGGCGAGCTGGAAAATGCCATCATGCGTATGCCACAACTTAACCACGCGGTTGCCGTTCGCCCTTCACTTCTGCTTGGCAAGCGCGAAGAGTCTCGCCGGCTGGAGGATTGGGGTCAAAGGTTTGCGCCTGTGCTACGCAGGTTGCTGGTGGGGCGGTTGAAAAAGTACCGGCCAGCCTATGCGCCAGAGGTAGCATCAAAGATGATTCAATTACACCGGTTTTAGTTCATGGGACGGGGGTTTCGCTGCAAACAGTTTTCTATCGCCCAGGATATGTGTGCTATGAAGGTCAGCACAGATAGCCTTATTTTAGGAAGCTGGGCGACGATGCCGCCTACCTGCCGGGTACTGGATATTGGCTGTGGTACAGCAATTCTCTCTCTCATGGTCTGCCAGGAAAACCCCCAGCGGCGCCATATTACCGCTATAGATATTGATAATAACGCGGTCACTCAAGCTAAACAGAATGTGGGTAACAGTCCGTGGCCGCAACGTATTTCAGTCTTTCGGTGCGATCTTAAAAATGCGGTATTCGATGAACCTTTTGATGCCATCATATGTAATCCGCCTTATTTCCGTGATACCAATGCAGGCACTAAACCTCATCTGCGCCAATCACATGAGCGACAGCTGGCACGCCAGCAACCCAGCCTTACTCCCGAAATGCTGTTTGCCCATGCTGCACGTGTTTCTATGCCAACCGCAAGTCTGTACTGTTTATACCCTTGCGCTCAGCGTGCCGTTACATTGTCGGCCGCACAACAAGAGGGCTGGCATTTAACGCGCGAACTGACAGTGTATAATCACGCTGGAGCTGTACCTCACGTGACCGCCTATCGCTTTAGCAAAGAGCTGGCTATCCCGCAGCATGAGGTGTTGATCATAAGAGACGAAAACGGACAGTATACGCAGCAATATAAAACGCTCTGTCAGCCATTTTATCTGGCCTTTTGAGTAGGCAGTGACGGGCTGTTAGCGGCTTGGTTAGCGCCATACACTTAGATGACTTATCATTCAGCTATTTGATTGTGCGGGTCACAATTCTGATTTTTTATCAGCTTTTGCCATCATTCGTCTAACCGCTATGATGCGTTCAACAGGGCAATACATCAAAGGTAGTAATCGGGTATAGAAAGCTATAACCGCGTATTGCCTGTGCAATTTATAGTCAGCCAGATCTTTTTTAAACTTGTTGCAGGTAAAGTCAGGGTACTTCTTCATGCAACGTGATGGAACATCGCATTCAACACCGGTAACATCGCCAAATAATGTTACACCATTATTTCGCCGCGAACGGGTGCGTCTGCATGATGGTCAGGTATCCGGGAAAAGTCTTCAACAGCGGTGGAAAAGCAGGCTAAGCCTACTACTAAAGGCTGAAATTTCGCTCCACCGGGCGAATCGCTTGCGTGCATTTTCACTCACCCTTATAGTGATAGCCACATTAATGCTGAGTTTTTCTCTTTACACAGCACCTGTTTTGCCGCCGTGGGTATTCGCTGTAGAGGTTAGTGTGATATTGCTGGGAATACTTACACTGCCTGCCAGTCTCTATTTTTGCAAGGAGTGCCGCCGCCATCGTGATTATCTGTCCCGTAAATTTTACGAGAGCAATCACGAAGTTGAATATAAAGATGACGCGCTTGTGCTTATCAATCGCAGCACCTACACGACGGTTACCAGGGTGTTACTGACGGACATCTGATTTGGTAAGAAGCCACAAAGGAAAGCAGGCTTTTTTAAGCTTTAATGTGTTTTTCCTTTTCTGCCTTATAGTATTGAGTATCGCGTTGTTGATTCCCATGGATTCGACAGGGCAAATTGTGGCTTCTTACAGCCTGATACTACTTATCCATTTCTGCGCTATCGAATCCTCTCATTACCATAAATATCGCCACTATTTTCGTTTGTTTGCGTTGCTGGTGGGTCTGTCATTAACGCTGCGTTATCTGATGTGGCGGGGACTTTACTCTCTGGAAACGACAGACATTCTTTCCATGATTGGGATGTGGTTGTTGTTTCTGGCTGAAATATACGCAGGGATTACCCACCTTATCAGTTGTCTGGTCAATATTCACCCCCTTGCCCGACCAGATAAAACTCTTGACCAGACAGACCCACAGACCTTGCCTTCGGTGGATATTCTGGTGCCTACTTATAATGAATCTGAAGATATCATTGAAGTGACGCTGCGGGCAGCGAAGCAAATGCATTACCCGGCGGATAAGCTGCGTGTTTATCTGTTGGATGATGGCGGAACATTACAAAAGCGTTCACAGCAAAATGAAATGGCTGCACAAGAAGCGACGCAGCGGGCAGAAAAACTAAAACTGCTGTGTGAGCGGGTGGGGGCGAATTATCTGAGCCGTGATAAAAATGAGCGAGCCAAAGCCGGTAATGTAAACCATGCACTGCATTTCACCAGTGGTGAGCTAATCGTCATACTGGACGCTGACCATGTTCCTACCGCAGATTTCCTGAATTATACCGTGCCGTGGATGCTTTCTAATCCGAAAACATTTTTGGTGCAAACGCCCCATTTTATGGCTAATCCGGATCCGGTTGAGCGCAATTATTTTTCCGCATTCACGCGCATGCCGTCAGAAAACGATATGTTTTACGGGACCATACAGCGTGGACTCGATTTCTGGAACGCGTCTTTTTTTTGTGGTTCGGCGGCAGTCCTACGCCGGGCGCATCTGAATGAAGTCGAAGGCCTGTCTGGTCAGTCGGTTACCGAAGATGCCGAAACCGCATTTGATTTGCACGCCCGGGGCTATGAATCAGTGTATGTTAACCGTCCAATGGTCAGTGGCCTGGCGCCCGAAACCCTCGATGCATTTATTCAGCAGCGCATGCGCTGGGCGCAAGGCATGACACAAATTCTGCTACTTAAAAAGCCTCACAACGCGACCGGGTTATCCTGGTTTCAGCGTTTTGGATATTTGAGTTCGATTCTTTTCTGGCTGTTTCCTTTTGCTCGTATCATATTTTTGTTCATGCCATTGGCCTATCTGGTGTTTGGATTACAAATATATCGCGCCTCGCTGATGGAAATACTGGCTTATACAATTCCCCATGTGATTGCGACTTATCAGTTGTCGACCTTACTTTTTGGCCGCACGCGATGGCCATTGGTATCAGAGCTTTATGAAATACTTCAGTGTATCTTCACTTTTCGGGCGCTCACCAAAGTATTCCGCAATCGTAAGGCGCCCTCTTTTGTGGTAACGCCGAAAGGGGCCAGCTTGCAAGATAACTTTATCTCGCCGTTGTCTTCAGTATTTTATGCCCTTATAGCGTTGACATTGGCCGGCACGGTTGCCGGGCTTGATAAGCTGATTAATGAATCACTCACGCGGGAACTGACGGTTGTTGTATTACTATGGAATGTGTTCAATCTGATATTGTTAATCAGTGTGCTGGGGGTGCTGGTGGAGCGCCGCCAGGTCAGAGCACAGTCCCGACTACCAGCAAGTGACGAGGTCACGCTGCAAAGTGAAGATGGGCGGGCCTGGGTAGGGCACATTCAGGATATGTCGTTAGGCGGAGCCAGAGTCAGGTTGCAGGCAAAATGGCAGCAGCTACCTGAATTTGTGTCGCTCATCAGTTGGTCTGAATCGGCCAGAGCCAATGTTATATTGCCCTGTCAGTTACTATTTTATGATAGAGAAACGGGCATCGTGCGATTTCAGTTTATCCGTGAGTCAGATAAAATATGGGACAGTATTATCGCTTATACCATGGGGGACAGCCGTCGCTGGCAGAGTTTCCAGCGGCGCAGAATGCGTCCCATTTCCTACTGGTTCGGGTTCAGACATGTGCTTAAAGTAAGCTTCAGGCCTGTCATTCAACATAGCTGGATGCAGCTCAGGCGTCTTTGGACGCAAAACAAAGAAGTGCAGGGATCAAATAAATGAAAGTCATACTTACAGGGGCGTTACTGGCGGTGTGGATGAGTTTTGCCGCCGCTGCTGAGCAAACTATATCAGAGCGTCTGTCTTCATTTTACCCCGGAGACAGTACGCTACGATTACAGGGACAACAGGCCGCTGCAACCTTATCGATACCCTTGGCGGCCGGGCAGTCGGTTACCACCAGCTCGATAAAAATTAAAGCAGTAAGTTCCCGGGCGTTGATTAAACCGCGTTCCATTTTAAATGTCCGTTTTAATAATGCGACTATCGGGCAGATCAATATGGATCCAGAGCGCCCCAATATCAGTGCAGATGTCGCTATCCCCACAGAATTGTGGCGGTCAGGGTTCAACGCACTGACCTTTGCAGTCAGCCAGCATTATGGGAATCAGTGCGTAGACGCTTCCGCCCCGGAACTATGGAGTGAGATTAATCTTTACGCCTCATCATTATCGATTACTACTGAAAATACTGTTGAGCAACCTTTGTTAAGGGATTTATCAGGGTTTTTCTCACCGGGTATTGGGGGGCAGGAGAGTGTCACTTTAGTAACCGCCGCGGGGGATACACAAGCAAGCTACACGCAGAGTGTACCTTTGGTTGCCCAGGCTCTGGCACTACGCAATCAATATAAGCCATTAAAGGTCAGCTATCAGCGCGTCGATGCAACGTCGCCGGCGCCTGAACTGCCAGGTGACAGACAATGGGATGAGGCGCTTTCTCAAAACTACTACCAAAGCAGTTGGTACCTGGGGAATCGTGGGGCTGGTGAGCGGCTGCATGTACTGATAGGCACCAAGGCTGCCCTTAAGCCCTTCCTGGGTAATGAAATTCAACAAAGAATCACCGGGGCATTTGTAGGCATCGAAAAGACACCTGCGCTGAAAGTCGGCTCCCAGACACTGGTTGCAGCGTCCACCCGTTTGGTGGTTTCGGGTCAAAATGCTCAGCAGGTTCAACAGGCTGCGCTTACGCTGGGTTTGATGGACGATACGCTGAACCCCGATGAAGATACCACTATCTTAAGACAAACCACCGACATATCGCCGCTGCCTACCAACATACTACAACCTGGCTTTACCTATACATTCGCCCGGCTGGGGCAGGCCGATATTACGATGCGCGGTGAGAACAGTTTCTCTGAGCACATTAAGCTATTGCTGCCGGCAGACTTTTACGTACCAGAAAACGCTGGCTTAGATCTTACCCTTGATTTTGGTTACGGCGCTGCGTTTGGGCCAGGTTCTATGATGAATATTCTGGTAAACGATGAACTGGTGCATGGATTAACACTAGATACCCCTAATGGTGAGTTTTTTCAGGATTATCAAGTGACTGTTCCGGCCCGTCATCTGCACGGCGGGATGAACGATATTGCGTTCGTGGTTACTCAGCGTGCGCCCGTCACCGGCCAGGCGTGCGATAATATCAGTGGCTCTCACCTGATTTTTCAAATTAGCAACAGCTCCTCCGTCACGTTGCCGGCGGCTGGTCAGGTAGCCACACAGCCAAGTCTTAAGCTGTTTAAAGATACCGCCTATCCATTTGCCCGATATAACGATCCCAATCAGGTTGGTGTTTATCTCACCGATCAAGCCATGACCGGCGCGGCGCTGACACTTATCGCTAAATTGGCTCAAACCGCCGGCACGCCGCTACCTGATATTGAGCTTTTTGCTGAGTTCCCGAAAACGCTGACCAGTAATGCTATTGTGCTGGCCACGCCAGATACACTGCCCGATAGCTTTTCATCAACCTATAACGCGTCAGTAGCGGCTACCAAACGCTGGCCCTATCGTTTGCAAAACGAGCTGCACAACCGGATCCGAGAAGTTACAAAAGATACCGACCATTCACCGCTGCGGATACAGGGAATGACAGAACAACAAAGCGGTCTAAACGATATGGCTGTGCTGGTGGCGCAAAAAAACCCGGCTGCCGATGACCCTGGTAGTGTGTATATTATTGCTGCAGAAACACCAGCTGTGCTTACTCAGCGAGTCGATGACTTGGTGAGCCTGAGCTTATGGGGGCAACTAGCCGGTGATTTTTTCAGCTGGAGAAGTGCGGACAGGCCATTGCTAGCCATGCAGGTTGCTGAACAATTCGAAGTGGGTGAACCGGGAAGTGATTGGCTGGCATTAAGGATGTGGATGTCGAATAATCCCTGGTACTGGTTAATCGGTGTGGCTCTCATCATTATTTTTAGTACACTTATCGCCGCCGTATTGCTGCGCCGACGTAACCAGACCATCACGGAGCAGTGGTAATGCGGTTGCTTAATTATGCGCTGATCATCATTGCCGGGCTCGTGCTCACTAGTTGCAGTGAAAAAAACCAAACGCCCTTTGCCAAGGATTGGCAGGTATTTGCGCAGCGGTTTTATGAAGACGGCAGAATTGTGGATACGGGGAATGACGGTATATCCCATAGTGAAGGGCAGGGCTATGGAATGCTGTTTGCCGCCGTTGCCGGAGATAAAACCCGCTTTGATGAACTATGGCGTTGGACACGGGTCACCCTGCAACGTGATGATGGGCTGTTCAGCTGGCGATACCGGCCTTGTCCTGAGTATAGCGCAGCCTGCGTGGATGATCCGAATAACGCCAGCGACGGCGATGTGCTGATTGCCTGGGCCCTCTACCGTGCCGCCCAGGTATGGGGGAGCCAAACCTATCGCCAACAGGCTATAACGATCCTTAATGCCATAGAAGACAAATTGATAGTGACCCGGCAGGGACAACCTTTGTTGTTGCCTGGTGAAGCCGGGTTTATGAACGATGATGGTCTGCAACTGAACTTGTCGTACTGGATTTTTCCTGCATTTTCCGACTTTTACGCACTTACTAACCAGCCAGTCTGGCAGCAGCTCAGTGAACAGGGCCAAATCCTGTTAAAGCAGGCCCGGTGGGGCAACTGGAAATTACCGGCTGATTGGGTCAGCTATAAAGACGGTGAGCTGCATCTGCAAAACACCCTGCATACAGACTATGGTTATAACGCCTGTCGCATCCCATTGCATGTGGTCTGGCAAAAACAGTTTGATAATTCACTGTTAAGCTCTTTTCTAAATTTTTACGATCAGCAAGCCGTGCCAGCTACCGTGGATGTCAAAAATGGCAACACCGCCGATCATAGCTGGTCTAAAGGTATGGCTACTGTGGCCGACGTGGTTGCCTATCGGGCAGGAAAATCAGTCAGGAAGCCGCAAATTATGCTTGGCGATGAGCAGGATTATTACTCAGCCAGTCTGATTATGCTCAGCCAGCTGGCGCTGATGGATACGGAATCGCCATGAGTCGCCCCTGCCTGGTGGCGGTTTCGCTATGGCTGGCCGTACAGCCTTGCACTGCGCAAGTTATAACCGATTATCAGCAAGATAATGTAATAACAGATCAAAGCACACCAGTCTCAGCAAAAAATGTTGCCCAGGAGCCGGACACCACCGGACTGTGGTATCACATTCGACAGCAACAGCAACGTCTTGCAGTCCGGGAGTTTGAACGCCTGGTTGATATGCATCCTGGCTGGCAACCCTCTCAGGACATTACAACTGCGCTGGCAATTCTTAAAAGTCCGCCGGAAAAGCAACGGTCAGAGGCCGGGACTGGGCAGGCGAGCATGCAGACAAAAAGAACGATGTTTGAGCAACTGGCAGCTATGCCTGCGCAAGAACGAATAAATGTAGATGACGTCATGCTTCGCCAGATTAATGAGGAGGCTAGTGTATCCGACGACGCTGAGGCGCATGATCTTTTGGGGTGGACATACCTGGCCCGTGAGCAGTTTAACTTAGCCCTTTCCCAATTCGAGGCGGCATTGCACCTCACAGCTGGTGTCAAGTCTCGTGAAGGCATTACACTGGCGGTAATGGGGCTGGTTAGTCAGGCTTTGTCTCAATTTGATGTTGAAAAAATAAAAGCGCTTAGGCACCGTTATCCAGCTCTGGCCATCAACAAAAAAATCAACCGTCAGGCGTGGCAACTGTTTAACCATGGCAACTATCCACAAGCACTAACGCTGTTTCAATTGTCTGGCTACATAGAAGGTCAGGTGTTCAGTCTGGAGCGCTCAGGCCAGTCGCTACAGGCTGCGAAGCTGGCTTGCCAACATACCAGTAATTCCACCTTACTTACCACATGTGCAAACTACTGGGCCAGTCAGCAGGCAACGCTTTTCGAACGCGGTGCTTACAAACCTAGCCTGGCTCCTGCTGAACAGTTAGCACAGATCAGAGCGCTGACTGCCTCAGAGCAAGCTCTTGTGGGCTGGGCGGCCTATGAGGCCGGTGATGCTGAACAAGCTCGCCATGCATTTACACATCTATTAGAAGATGAACCTGACAACCACGATTTTGCCCAGGCGTTGCTCAATGTGACAGCGCCTGCACAGGTGCCAGCATTAGCTAATCGCTTTTCGCTGATTGAGCATCTGGTAAAAAAACAGCGTAGCAATGAAGCCTGGGCGCGAAAACAGTTTATTCTGGCCGGTCAATACGATGCTGGGCCTGTTACCACACCAGCTCATCATGGGGGTACGGTGTATTCTGGTCTTCGCGCACGCCAGCGCTCCGGGCGGCCGGGGCTTGGTAACTTCGGTGTTCTGCAGGGGAATATTGGTTTTGGCGATACACTCAATCAGTGGCGATGGGATGTGCGGCTTGACTATGAGCAGTTATACAGCGGTGCGCCTGAGGCGGGTAGCTGGTTTGGAGATGGCCCCTCTGGGCCCCTTTTTAATGGTATCTCTGGTTTCGAAGACACCGGGTTACACGCCAGTGTTCAGCATGAGATGCCGAACTTAACTGTTTATGGGGAACTCAATTACGCTTTGTTCTCACAACCTGTCCCCGCCAGAGTCACAGGGCAATTATCGGCAACCTGGTTTTTAGCAGAAGCAGTCACCGCAGTTAACCTTTATCGCCTGCGTGTGGAGGATAGTTTGTTAAGTATGGGGTCAACCTATACAGAGTCATCTGATAATGGATTTGGCGGCGTCCACAAAACCGGGGCCAAATGGCTCTATTCGCAACAGGTACAGCCTGATTACGCGGTGTCGGTAAGCGCTGTCTGGGATGAGTATGAGGGAAAGTACTCACGCCCCAATACACATAATGGTCTGCGCTTAGACATAAGCAGGAACTTAGCGGCTCTGGCTCCGGGGAAGCTCGATTATTTCAGGTTGGGCCCCTATGTAAGCTGGACTGGCTTTGACCAAAACCGCTCAGGGTTTACACGGGGACACGGAGGATATTTCAGTCCCCGGAATCTATGGTCCGTGGGATTGTTCACAGAATTACTCACGACAGAAGGCCAACAGTGGCAGGCCAAACTTTCACTTAATGCTGGCTACAATTGGATAACCGAAGCGCAGGCATCACGTTTCCCGTTGCGCCAGACCAGAGCCAAAATGCCGGAGCGGGTAATCGAAAAAAACACAAGCCAGGGAATGGCAGGGCAGTTGACTGCGCAAGGGCAGTATCAGATTACGCCTCACTGGCTGGTGGCAGGTTATCTGCAACGAGCTCATGCAGTGGCCTATCAGTCTACCCGGGCCGGCGTAGAGATCCGCTGGCATGCCGGAGGCGTCCAGGGGGTAACCAGCGACACGCTGCTACTTAACGACCCGGCAGAATCCGGATTTGTTTTCTAAATATTCTGGCTTTTAAATTGCTGTCTTTTTCTTGCGCCGCAACAATAAGACTCCGCCAGCCATCAATATTACTGCCGTAGCAGGCTCATTTATTTCACTAAAACCCAAAAAGCTGTAGTTGTTAATTTGTCCGGTTTGTTGATTAGCATCCGACCGCAGACTTTTCACAATAAGATTGCCGTCTATATGACCATTATAAAATGTCATGTCCGCCAGGGGAGCAAGAATACTGCCTTTAAATCCAATACCATGCATAACCAGAGATGTTGCATCGACAAAGTTAAATAAGACACTCTCATTGTACAGGCCGCTATGACGCTCACTCGCCGGACCATTGGAATCATTATCCGGAAATTTATTGCCATTGCTCAAGTGGAAGCCGGTATTAAAGAGCTCTACCATTTCGCCGGTAACATTAATAATGGTGTAACTGGTTTCAGGCACATCAATCATAATACGTTTGTTTGGATCTGAAAGCGTCCGGGCGTCGATGGAAAAAATATTAATATCATTAGTGCCACTGAAACTAAGACCGTAAACATCGTCGCCATTAGCGCCTACCATCACATCAGCGGTGGTGTTGTAAGCTCCCCACAACGACGATTTATACACAACCTCAGCACTTGCTGCGGCAAAATCGAAAGCGTTAGACTGGTAAAATTGCTGAGTGCCGGGCGTGCCCGGTTCGTTATAAAGACCTACGGACTCATCAATATCAATATTGCCAGCAGCAGTGGCGGCGCCGTTGTATATCCGGGCGTTCCGCATTGTAACATCGCCACCACCAACCAGAACCGGTTTTGAGCTGTTATCAGAAAGTTGTAGGCCAAGTCCGTAATCTTTAAGAGTAAGGTTACCACCTACAGCGAGACGGCCTTCTACATCTGATGAATATCCTTGCATATCTTCAAGAATATAGGCATTGAAGTCAGCGGCTTCACCTAAATAAAACGGACTGGCTGATGCAGTAAAGGAGGCCAAGGCAAGCGCCGCAGAAACGATCCCTTGTTTAAAAGCGTTCATAACAACTCCCTGCCGCTGAGATAAAATCAGCCGGCGTACAAATTTTAAGCTTTTGAGATTTTAATAGTTAAGTAGATGAAAGGCCAGATTTTTTAATCAGTATAAACAAAAAAAGCGCAGCCTTGGCTGCGCTTTTTGCAGGTTATAAAAGCTAAGATCAGCCTTTTTTCACCAGTACAGAAATTTTGTCTATACCCGCGATTTTCACCTGGTTCATCACTTCAACAACCACACCTTCCTCGGTGTCTTCTGCAGCCTGAATAGCAGCAGTGTCAGTATTATTTTCAGCCAGGAATGTTTGCGCATTAGCAACCACTCGGCGAATATCTACTTCTCGGCCACCCATAAAAATCTGACCGGTTTCGTCTATTCGAATAGAAAGCGATTTTGAGGGCTCGTTGTTATTCGACTGGTTGTCTTCCGGACGGCTAACGTCCAGGCTCTTCTCTTTAACAAAAGACGTGGTAACAATGAAGAAGATCAACATGATGAACACAATGTCCAACATGGGGGTCATGTCAACCTGAGCCTCGTCCTCAGTAGATGTATGCTTTTTTCTTTTCATCTTGTCTTCTTTCTTCTCTAAAGTTTGAACACACTAGTATACTGCCTGCTCACAAAAATTTTAACCTTTTTGTGAAAACTTGTGTGTCTGATTAACACTTGTTGCTGGCTAACACCCGTTTGTAAACACTCTATGAAGGTTTTCGGGCTATCGCTTTACCCAACTGATAAAAGTAACTCATCAATTGCTGGTTTACCTGAGATCGCAAATTACCATGAGGATAAATGCCAAGTCTAGCCTCTGTTGACATTTTTGTGCCCTGAACCAAAAACGCATTCTTAACCGACTGGTCCTGAATGCACGCTTCAAACGCCCGGGCCGCCATCTCCTGAGGCATAGCATAATAATATATTTTTAACGCGCGGTCAGCTTCCATAGATCGCTTTACATAATCGCTGGGGGATCCCTGATCGTTTAAAAATAATAATTTGAAGCAGCCGCAGAGTAAATGATTAAGCGGATGGTCAACCACTTGTACATCGTCTAACCAGGATTGAGAAGCGAAATGGCCGTGGTCGAGGCCCGCAAAGACCTTGCCGGCAATATAATGGTCAAAGGCGTGAAACCACTCATGTGCCAATGCACCACCGCCGGCATTTTTGGCCAGAGCCAACTGGCGCTTCTGGCTATTATAATGGGCGCTGCTGTGTTTTTGCCCGCCGCTACCAAATGCCAGTGCAAGTGAGCCATTAAGTGATATCACCGGTTCGGAGACTTGCAAAATATCGGCTAAATCATACAGAGCATCAAAAAATAAATTGGCCGCAAGTTGCTGTTCCTGAGGCGTTACCCAGCGTCCAACGGTGATACTGGCAAAGTTGAACAGTTTTCGAATATCCTGAAAACTGACATCCGCTCCATCCCGGTGGGAAGGGCCATTGCGAAAATATTCGCGATGCAGGCGACCTGAAACGCTCACTACTGTCCCAGTTCCTCAAGTAACTGATGGCACCAGGTTTCAATGCGTTCGTCAGTTAAATCGTACTGATTTTCGTCATCCAGGCTCAAACCCACAAAACTGCTTTTATCCTCAGTAAGGGCTTTGGACTGGGCGAATTCATAACCGGTATTTGGCCAGTAGCCTATAATAGTGCAGCCACTTGGCAGGATGGCATCGTGTAGCATGCCCAACGCATCCTGGAACCAGTCAGTGTACCCAATTTGGTCACCCAGACCGTAAAGCGCCACAATCTTATCACCCAGCGCGAGCTGATAAACTTCTTCCCAATGAGATTCCCAGTCTTCTTGCAGTTCACCAAAATCCCAGGTAGAGATGCCAAATATGAGAATATCGTATTGCTCACACTTGTTGAGATTCACCTCCTGAATATTGTGAATACTGACTACTTGTTCATCAAACAGGCTATTGAGTTGCGCCTGAATTTTTTCCGCGGCCATCTCTGTATAGCAGGTGGTAGAGCCATAAAATAAACCGATAGAAAGGGCAGGTTCGCTCATTATCTTTCTCTCTTTAATTGTTAATCGCTGTCGTGGCCAGGCGGAAATTCTACCGTGTCCTGGTCGCCACACAAAGCCCTGCAAATTACGGGTTCTTCGTCGCTTTGTAAAATGAGCTGGCCCACTGCACTGTGATTTAGCAATGTATCTGCGCCTTTTTCCTCCAGCGCCCGTGGACGGATTGACATTTGCCGGCGCCGGGTAAAGAAGTTCAGTGGGGAACGTCTGCCGTACAGCCAGCTGTTGAGCGTTTCCAGCTTTTGCAGCAGTTTGTCAGGGAAGGTATTTTTTAGTCCACTGCAAGTAAACTGAGTAATATGCGGGCTATTTCGGCTAAAGCGCAGGCGCACGTCGTAAACAAACGAGTAGTGTACATCGCCGGACAGGATAATAAATGACGGTGGCGTTTTGTAATGGCGGAAAATATTCAGTATCACATTGGCTGTACCCTTATGCGCCATCCAGTTTTCTGCATCCACAGTCAATGCCTTACCGAAGAAGGTAAAGATTTTTTGTACCGCTTCGATGAATTTCACCCCATAAATGGGGGCAGCAGAGACCACGATCACAGACTTTTTACCGATTATTTCCTGCTGAAACTCGCATAACGCTTCCCAGTCCATCAGACCGGAAGGTTTATTCAGGCTTGACTCCGAGCGCCAGCGACGGGTTCGTGTATCCAGTACACATAGTGGTGGTGACGTGTTCAGGGTGTAATGCCAGTGTTCAAAATCCAGCAATGTATCAATGAAGTCATCATGATTTTGCAGCCCCTGGTCGGTAAACTGCTGTTTGGCTGCAGTAAGGATAGCGTCAAACTTATTTGGCTGATTCCCCCAGCCCTGACAAAGCCAATAGCCAATTAATGCATTACCTACCATTCTGCGAGACAGCGGGTTTCCATAAACCTGCTCTTCCCAGCCGCGTGTCAGATTCCAGTCGTCAGTGACATCGTGATCATCAAAAATCATGTAGACAGGAATGTGCGCTAAGGCTCTTCTGACACGTTTTAGCCCTTGCGCAAACGCTTCAATTGCAGACTGTTCGTCAGCAAATTGACTTTGATACTTTTCAGCAACTCTGGTCTTATCCAGCGTAATATCTTTCCACAGTACATCGGACCATACCAGTAAATACATGGCGATGACTTCAGAGAGTGAAATTAGATGGTTGTGCGCATTGGTGGAGGTAAATACCGGCTTTTTCTTGGCCCCGAAAAATAATTTAGATAAGGCTGTATTCAGCTCAATTTGCGGCAGCAACTTTTCCCGCTCGTAGTAATTGGACGGATGCGCATTCAGCTGTGCGGTATTTTCGATAACCGCACCGTCTACATCTTCGTGAAACAACCCCAGTCGTTCTACTACCTGTTCAACAGCCTGAAGCATCGGGCCGGCCACATCATCACAATAAACCTGATCGCCGGTCATCAGCAGCATATCGGGGCGCGGGGTCTGTTCATTTTCTTCAGCAATCAGCGAATCGACGCGTAACAACGCATCATCAACCGGATGATGCGGTTTTCGACAGGAGCCGTGAAGCACATTGGAAAGCGTTGTTTGTAATCTGAAATTCAGAGCATGTTGATTTTCATAAAGCAGAGCGGGCAATTCTTTTTGCCACTGTTGCTGGACCTCACTATCGGCAAATGAAATAGCATATTCATACAACTTACCGGGCGTGAGTGGGTCAGTCATGACCATTGTGATTTGTTGAATATAGGCACATTCTCCCACCCTTATCTGGTGAGATTCGCACTGGCCTGCCACGGTCTGTTGCGCACTGACAGTAAGACTGGCCGCATTACTGTGAGAAGTCACCAGCCAGACCGTGACCGACTGCTGACTTACATGGCGCAAAATCGGCCCCGCGACAACACAGGGTAGGGATGAATTGCTGATAGCCGGGCTCCTCGTTTACAAAATATCAGACTGCTGAAGCTTACCGTCAGTGCCATCGTTCTGTCATCAGGCAATGTCATTAATAATGTTACGAAATTTACATCATAGGAGCACCATCGCTGATGCTGGCAGGCCTTTTCAGAAGATTTTTTCGTCCGGGTTGTGCAGACGCCGGAAAAAGGCGATGATCAATATTATTTCAGATTTAAGATTAGCAATGTCTATGAAGTATTCGGTATTTACATCTTTGCTCGGCCTTGTGCTGATGACAGGCTGCTCAGAGCCTGAACAGGCGAAAACGGCGTCGGCGAGTTCCCCGGAAACGCCGTCAACACTCTCTGTGCAAGGCCGCTGGATAACCGAAGCCGATGGGCAGATCATGCGTAATCCACAAACCTCAGGATTGTCTGTGTCTCAGGGCAGGCTGGTTTCAATTTCAGACGCCAGCGCGGACAGTGACCAACAGCGTAGGTTACATATAATCAATTCGGCCGACGCCACACTGTTACCCAAAACAGAAAAAATGCGTATCGGAAGTCGCGTCCGTCGCAGCTGTTTTTCTGATTATCTGGCCGATGCGCCTGATCTTGAGGCATTAGTCGCTGATCCCGAACAGCCGGATTATTTTTATACAGTAACCGAAGATGCCACCCGCACTGGTGCTCTGTCACCCCGGTGTCAAAAGCGTTACAAGGATACTGGCTCAACCGATTATCCAACGTTACTGGTCAGGATTGAGCGTACCAGTGAAGGCGACCTGTATATGTCCCGGGTGCGCCCATTGCAATTTTCCAGGCAGATGAAAGTGGGGGATTTTCCTAACGATGGCATTGAAGGTATGGCTCTGGCCCCCAATGGCACACTCTATCTGGCGCTGGAGAAGGATAGCGAGGGGCAGCCACGTATTTTTAGTGTCACCATGGATGACGATTTTTGGGACACCACCGACTTTATCAGTGTCGATGAGCCAGCGATACAGATGCCCCAATGGCAACAGGGGAACCATCCATTCAATGGGCTAGAGTACTATCATAATCCTGTGGATGAGCGCGGTTATTTGCTTGCGATGGCACGCAATGACGATGTTCTGTGGGTGCTTGATCCCATGGGCGAAAAGATGCCGCGAAAAATTTCCATGCAGTTTACAGCGCCAACGCTCAGCGACCAGTGTGACGCCCATGAGGTCATGGATAATGCATCAATTGAAGGGATCACCATCATGCAGGATAAATTATGGCTGATTAACGATCCCTGGAAAGTGAATTATATGAAAAACTTGCAGTGCCAAAGCAATCAAACACGCTATGAAGCGATGGCACCACTGTTATTTTCAGTTCCACTGAAAGCGCTTGGCTTTGATAAGCCAGCAGCCAGCTGACGTTATTTACGTAGCTTGTCGGCGAAGGTCTTTTTAAACTTCGCCAGCTTAGGCGCAAGTACCATGGCGCAATACTGGTTCTGGGGATTATTTTTGAAATAATCCTGATGGTAATCTTCGGCCTGGTGGTAGTTGTTTAACTCTACCACTTCGGTAACGACCGGGTTGGGCCAGATTTCATCACGATTAATTTCTTCGATAATCGCTTCTGCTTCGGCCTTTTGCGTATCGTCATGATAGAAAATTACGCTTCGGTATTGCGGCCCAACGTCATTGCCCTGACGGTCAAGCTGAGTGGGATCATGCAGAGCAAAAAATATTTCCAGAATGTCCCGGTAACTGATTACATCAGCATCATAATTTACCCGCACCACTTCAGCATGTCCGGTTGTACCAGAGCATACCGCTTTGTAGGTAGGCTCGTCAGTATGACCGCCTGCATAGCCTGAGAGCGCGCGTTCTACACCTTCTACATTGTTATAGGCAGACTCGATACACCAGAAGCAGCCGCCACCGAGCGTTGCCTGTTGAATATTTGCCATTTTATTTCTCCTGTTGCTTTACGCTCAACGTGGAGGCAAACCTATTACTTCACAAGTCATCCGGGCAAATAATTAATTCGTATAACATGGTTCCACTTCGCCAAAACTGTGCAGGTAATGATAATTTTCTACGATGGACATTGTCCGCTGTGTCGCACCGAGATGCGCCACTTACGCCATCATGACAAACACGCTGAAATTCAGTTTGAAGACATACAACAAGATGACTTTACCCAGCGTTATCCTGACTTAAACTGGGATGATTTAAATAATCGAATCCATGTCAGACAGCCTGACGGCACTATGATAGAAGGGCTGGATGCGACTCATGCTGCGTGGAAAAAGGTGGGTAAGGGATGGCTGTATGCACCACTGCGCTGGCCGGTTATTCGCCACGTGGCGGACAAGGCATACTTACTGTTTGCCAAACATCGTTACAAAATTTCTTACTGGGTAACGGGCCAGAAACGCGGATGCGAATGTGGAGGTAAAGATGAATGATGTAATAATTGTAATAGGTGCTTCTGGCGGTATTGGCCGCGAGCTAGTGAAACAACTGTCTGAAAAACACACTGACACGCCTGTTTATGCATTATCGCGCAAATCACAATCTGCTGATGTCGCCAGCAATGTCATCTGCGTCAATATGCGTACGGATGACGAGAAAGCCATTGACGACTTTTGTCGTCGCTTAGATGAGAATAATGAAAAAGTACGGACAGCTATTAGTACCGTTGGCATCCTTCACGGTGAGGTGGATGGTCACAATATAGAGCCGGAAAAGCGCCTGGAAGATATTTATAATGACCAGCTGCTCCGGTATTTTCACGTCAATAGTGTGGTGCCTACACTGTGGTTGAAGCATTTGGTGGATCGTATGAGTGATAACACCAGCCAGATCGTTTGCTTTAGCGCCCGGGTAGGCAGTATAAGTGACAATCAGCTGGGCGGCTGGTACGGCTATCGGGCTTCAAAAGCGGCGCTGAATATGTTGTTGAAAACCGCGGCGGTTGAATACGGGCGGCGGGCAAAATCTACCACCTTGCTGAGTTATCATCCGGGCACGGTGGATACCCGGCTTTCTGAACCCTTTCAACGTAATGTTAAGCCAGAAAAGCTGTTTTCGCCTGCGTTTACCGTATCCCAACTGTTGTCTGTATTGCCTGACCTTAGCGCCGAGCAAAGCCCTTATTTTCTCGACTGGGACCACAAAGTGGTAACCTGGTGATACGCTTAGCGCCGCCAAGAGTGCGCTATAACTCAAGACTTTTTCATTGACTGCTGTTACCATTTTGAACAACCTGGCCGGAGCGAGCCTGCGGGGCGTATGCCCAGTAATGACGTATCCTTAAAAACAAAAAAACAGGCCGGGAAAAACAAAACAACAAATAACAAACGTTGAGGGGAAGCTGTATATGAGCGGCGCCAGAGAACAGTTCGGATCGCGCCTCGGTTTTATTCTTGCTGCAGCAGGATCAGCCGTGGGCATAGGAAACCTCGTGGGATTTCCAGTAGGAGCAGCGAAAAACGGTGGGGGTGCATTTTTACTGATGTATGCCATATTTGTTTTTGCTATTTGTTTGCCCGTAATGCTGGCCGAAATGACCGTAGGGCGGCATGCTCGCAAAGACCCATTGGGCAGCTACAATGAACTTAGTGGCAACAAAACCGGCTGGAAAATTGCCGGGTGGCTATCAATTCTCACGCCTTTCATGATCGCGGTGTTTTATCTGGTTATTACCGTGTGGATATTTGGTTATTTGTTTGAAGCGGTCACGGGCGACCTGGATGTATTGGCGAGCCCGGAAACATTCGGTAACTTTATTAACTCTCCCAAAATATTTTTGTACATGGCCGGTGTGGCGGGCGTGGTTTACCTCATTTTGCAAGGTGGGGTGAAAGAAGGTATCGAAAAAGCAGCCAAACTGCTCATGCCTTCATTATTTATTATGCTATTGGTGCTGGTGATTTTTGTACTTACCCGAGATAACGCCATGGCCGGTGTGGAATTCTATCTGATTCCAGACTTTAGCAAAATCAATGCCTCCGTAATTAATGGGGCGCTTGCTCAGGCGTTTTTCTCATTATCTCTGGGTATGGGAATTATGATTACTTATGGCAGTTATATCGCTAAAGAAGCCGATGTGCCCAACTCTGCTAAGCTGGTGGCGATAACTGACACAGCGGTAGCTTTTACCGCGGGCCTGATGATTTTGCCGGCAATCTTTTCTTTTAATCCCGACACAAATCCTGCTGAATTAAGCGACTCGTCTATCGGTATGATTTTTACATTCCTGCCAAAGATATTTCTGGCGATGCAAACCAGTATTGGGTATCTGGGCGCATCAATTGTAGCCAGCGTATTCTTTTTACTGGTATTTTTTGCCGCAATTACATCGCTGGTGTCGATTTTTGAAGTACCGGTTGCTGCTCTAATGGATGAAAAGGGCGTGAGTCGGAAAAAGGCATTGGGTCTGTTGGGGATCCTACTGATAGCGCTTGGCTGCTTCTGCGCTCTGTCGTTTGGCTTTGTGGATTTCTTTACCTCATTTACCACCTATGCCGGAACATCTAAATCATTTTTTGATGTGATATACGATGTTTTCTACGACACTATTTTACCGCTCAACGGCTTTTTGATATGTATATTTGTTATTTATCGATGGAAGCGCCATAACTTCAATGAGGCTTTGCACGAAGGCGCTCCCAACTATAAAGGTAGCCTTTTTGAACGCTATGTGGATATATCCCTTGGCACCTTTATTCCGGTAATACTGTTAGCCATTTTCATCAACACAGTATGTCTGAAATACTTCGACTACTCGTTGTATGCAGGCATTTCGTCACTGTTTAGTTAAAGCATGTCATAGGGGCTGGCAAATGTTGGCGTCAGCCCCAGTTTCTGCCAGCTTTTGTGCGCATCGATGGTCTTACCGCTTGGGGCTAATGTGCTGTAATCCGGATTAAATTCAGGTGGCGGCAGTGACCAGTGCAGTGCGTAATCGCGGTAATAATCCCCTCTTTTGGGGTGTTCATTGCTACACAGGTGAAATATCTCACCATAGCGGGGTTTAGCAAGCCAGTGGTTGATTGCCCGACAAACATCTTCACCATGGACAAGATTCACTACCTGTTCACCTTTGTCCATTTGACGTCCGGCCAGAAAGCGGCCCGGGTGCCGTGACGGTCCAACCAAACCAGCTAATCTAAAGACTGCTGATTGCTGGCGGTAATGCTCCATAAGATGATTTTCGATAGCCACATGGGCTTTGCCAGAAGGGGTGACCGCATCAGTGGGAGTTTCTTCGGTGACCGTTGTATCCTGTTCCCCATAAACCGCTGTGGTACTGATGAAAATCAGACGTTGCGCGCCACAGGAAAAAAAATCGTCGATAAGGGCTAACATTGCTGGCAGGAAATTCGGATCCAGATGCTTTTTACGTGCGCCAGGCGGGATATTGAGGACCACCGTACTACCACTGGCTGCCTGGGCAATTGGAGCGGAATTGTCGCCTAAGTAAAATTGCAAAGGTCTGACATTGTAATCAGACAATGCAGCAAAGTTATCAGCACTTTGTGTCGTTCCAATCAGCGTGGCATCAGGATTGGCGGCAGCCAGTTGTTTACCCAGCCAGCCGCATCCGCAAAGAGTGAGTGTAGTCATGCTATTCAACGCTCGTCAGTTGTACTGATATCCTAGCATGTTTACAGCGTTTGCTTACATACGATCACTGTCGTATTTGATATTCAGCAAATCAAGCTCTTCGAGTCCGGGAATGGAGGCTTGCATGCGGCCTTCAGCTTTATCAGCCTCACGCAGTACCCGACATAGCGTTTCAGCCTGGTCTTCAATGGTTTCAGCTTTGCTCTCCAGTTGCTCTTCGAGGTTTTCCGCGAAGTTTTCCATGCGTGTTTCAAAATCATCCATGTCGCCGTCACCACTCATTATTTGAGAGCCAATTGCCACTAGCAGCTTACCGGTGGCTTCAGTAACCATGTCCTCAATACGTTCTTCGAATTTGCTCTCCCAGGTGCTGTCAAACCAGCCATCGCCGTCAAAATCATTTTTGGTAACCCGGATACTGCCGTTGTCGGTATAAAAATGGTTTTCCATCTCACTGCGCATATCGCTCAGGGTTGCTTTAAAGTCAGTTACCATTGAATCATCCGGACCCAACAACTTGCCGAATACTTCGCCCACAGCGGTGCCGGCCAGTTCGATGCTGTCTGAAACAAGGTTAACGGTCATGGGTACCGCTTCATCAATAGCTTCGCGATAGTCTTCTACATCATCCTGCTGATCGTCGTTCAATAAAACCGTTTGGCCATCCAGAGTCAGCGTATTGTCGGGTGAAATCTTCATAATGCGACCATTGTCCATCTCAACCGTGATCAGTTTATCGTTGTACTCAAGATTCCCCTGAATATCGACATTACATTCGTTGTCATGTGCCATTGCGGTAGTCGAAAGTAGTGTTGATAGCGCTAGTGTTAATGTGCGAAGTTTCATTTCATATCCTTTTTAACAAACCCATTTTCAGGATTACAGAGCACGTGACGTGCCATATTTAAAAGCTATAATTATCAAAGGTATACGTTTCTGTTCAATGTGAGAGGTTGATAGTGAGCGAATAAGTTGGCCAAATTCACTAAATTGTGAAATTTTGCGCTAACGCAAAAAACATAAAGATTTCACTCGGTAAAATATTAAAATTAACTACGATAGTGCATAATAAAGCACCAATATTAATGAGTTAGATGCACGTCTGGTCGTGCTTTTACATGTGAGGCAGATTTATGAGTGAGTGGATAGGTGCCATAGGCTTTGGTATAGGATTGCTGGCTTTTGTACTGGGCATGACCAGTATAATTATGGGATTTATGGGTGGCGGAGCGGGCGCAAAAGGTATGCAACATAAGATCGAATATGGTTTTTTTGGTATATCAGGGCTGGTGGTCTCATTACTTATGGGTTACGCACTCGCCTGATCAGAAGCGCGACGCGTTCACGCGTCGCTCTTTTGCTTGTCAGGCTCGTCGGTCATTTTGTATTGGTCAAGTTGTTTAGCCGGCATCGCCCGGTTTGCGTTCCAGGCAAGTAAGTGACTGTCCCGCTGATAGGCACGAAGATCGAATAAATCCAACATTGCCATTACGTGGTCGAAAATTTCAGCTTGTATGCTTTCGTAATCCACCCAGGCTTTTTCGGTACAAAAGCAGTACAGCTCAAGCGGTATCCCCAATTCAGTAGGCGGTAACTGCCTAACCATAATGGTCATGGTGTGGTTAACCTTCGGATGTTGATTAAGATACGCGGTGAGATAAGCGCGAAATGTCCCTATGTTGGTCAGCTTACGACTGTTGAGTAAATCGGTTTCATCAATGTTCTCGTCTTTGTGGTAAGCCCTGAGCTCTTCCATCTTGCCATTGATATAGTCGGTAAGACGGCGGATTTTGGCGAAGCGGGAAAGCATAGCTTTATCGCAAAGACGCACCGAGTGAATATCTATGTGGATCGCCCGCTTAATCCGCCGGCCGCCCGACTCCTGCATACCGCGCCAATTGCGAACAGCTTCATTCGTTAATGAGTAAGTAGGCAGCGTTGAAATGGTCATGTCCCAGTTCTGTACTTTTACATTGGTCAGGCCTATCTCTCTGATTTCGCCATCCACCTCAAACTTTGTAATTTGAATCCAGTCGCCGTTTTTGAACATGCGGTTGGCGGCAATTTGGATACCCGCCACGAAACCTAATATGGTATCGCGGAAAATAAGCAATAGCACCGCTGCCAACGCTGTAACACCGGATAAAATAAACAGTGGATTACGTTCGATGATGATGGAAACGCACGACAGCAACACAATAATCGTAAAGATAAGCTTTGCAACCTGAATGAAGCCGGTAATGGGCGCACGGTTAGCCAGGTAGGAAGCGTTATACATGTCTTCCAGAGTAGACAGCACAGCAAATATCGCGAGCAGCGCCACCATCATCATATACAGCAAAGATAGCTTGATCAGGAGTCCGAAAAAGGCGCTTTCTTCCTGAATCAGAACGGGTGTGAACGAGAAAATGATAAGTGCCGGTACCAGGTGAACCAGACGTCTGAAAAAGCCATGCCTGTAAAGAGCATCATCCCAGCCGCTGCGCGTTCGTTTAACCAGCCGCTCAATATAAAGCCGAAACACAATCCGAATAGGCAGATAAATGGCCATGGCAGCAAGCACAATCGTACCTGTCGCAATCAGATTGAAAAGCGGGTCATCTGGGGTCACCGAAGGCAACAATTTATGTATTACTGTCAGGAATAAATCCCGGGCCGATTCACTTAAATCCACGCTATTTCTCCATAAATTGTTTAATACGCTGGTCTTTATCCTGCCACAACCGGTTCAGCCAGCTTTGGAACTGACTTTTAAACTGTTCATCCTGAAAGTAATCGCCCTTTATATGTGGTGGCACTTCAAGCACGTTGACGTCAATAACGATACGTCGCATTTTGCCGCTGAGCATAGCCATCATCGGATGTTTGCGGTTATCCGGGTACAGCAGTGAAATATCCAGAATGTTGGTAAACAGATCACCCATTGTCGCCATGGTAAATGCAATACCACCGGCTTTAGGCGGAAGTAATGTTGTATATACACTTTGTTTCGCTGCATGTTTGGCCGGCGTAAACCGGGTGCCTTCGACAAAGTTAATGACGGTAGTTGGTGTTTCGATAAACCGTTCGCAATACCGGCGCGTGGTTTCAATATCCTTTCCGGCCAAATGCGGGTTTCGGGCGACATAGTCTCGCGAGTAACGTCGCATAAATGGCATATCCAGTGCCCAGGCGCCCAGCCCAACAAATGGCAGCCAGATAAGCTCTTTTTTCAGGAAAAATTTAGGCGCGGGAAAGCGACCGGCGGCAAGCTCAATGAGCACAATGATATCCAGGTAGCTCAAATGATTAGCGACAATAAGGTACCAGCTTTGCGATGAAACTGGGGCACTGAAGCGGCGCTCTATAGTGACAGGATTGAAAAAATAGATCATCCAGACACTTATTTTGCTAAACGCAAACATACAAAAATGCATGACGCTGGCAAGTGCGTGCCGAAAGCGCTTAAAGGGCACTAAAAGCTTTAGTAACCCCAGGCCGATAATCACCGAACCCCATAGCGCCAGATTTAAAATTTGCAGCGTGGTATGAAGCACGAAGATAAAAGGGGCAAGTACATCTCTTAACATAATATTTATGAATTTAGTGTTTTCAGTAACGCGTCTTTTTCAGCCCAGCGGCTGTTGAGCCATTGCTGAAACTGTGCGCGTTGTTCAGGGTCAGAAAAGTAGGAGTCACTGAAAAAGCCGCCCTCTACAATTTCTTTGATCGGCATCACCGATACCTCTACCCGAACCTGCTTTACTTTGCCACTGACAAAGTCCCAGAAAGAGGGGACACCATCAGGATAGTCAATGGTAACATCAACCAGTTTGTGCAACTGGTCACCCATGGCAGAAAGCACAAATGCAATACCACCGGCGCGGGGTTTTAACAGATGCTCGAAAGGCGAAGCCTGCGCATCATGCTTGGCTTTGGTGTAACGTGTGCCTTCGACAAAGTTCATAATGCTGACCGGTTTATAGCGAAATTTCTCACAGGCGCGGCGCGTGGTTTCCATATCCTTGCCTTTCATGTGTGGATTTTTAGCGAGAAACGTTTTGGTATAACGACGCATGAATGGAAAATCCAGCGCCCACCACGCCAGTCCAAGAATAGGTACCCAAATGAGCTCTTTTTTCAAAAAAAACTTTAAAAACGGTATCCTGCGGTTGAAAACCCGTTGGAGCACCAAAATATCGACCCACGACTGATGATTGGCAATTACCAGATACCAGTCGTGAAGCGTCAACTGATCAAGGCCATTGACGTGCCATGTCGTGTTGCTTAACAAACGCTGATTCAAATTGTTTACGCCTATCCAGGCGGTGGCACAGTTATCCAGCAGATAAGTAATGAACCGCTGCCACCATGACACAGGAATCAGTTTGCAAACCGAAAACAGAATAATGGGCGTGGCCCACACAACAGTATTGATAAAATAAATTGTTACCGAAACAACGCCAAGTAAATGATGGCTAAGGTTTTTGAGCATGGCATTCACCTCTTTTATTTGGCGCTTAGTGTAAACGAACTTGAACCAAAAGCCGATAGACCGTTTACTGGTAATAAGCAAATACATAAACACCGGAGAGAACGATGGAAGGTCAACCAATTAAATGTAACGCAGCAGTGGCCTGGGAGGCCGGCAAGCCGCTTTCTATAGAAGAAATAGAAGTTGCGCCGCCAAAAGCGGGTGAGGTAAGAATTAAAGTATTGGCAAGTGGTGTTTGTCACACCGATGCTTTCACGCTTTCCGGTGATGATCCTGAAGGTACGTTTCCCTCAATTTTGGGTCATGAAGGCGGCGGCGTTGTAGAGTCTGTAGGAGAAGGGGTTACGTCAGTCAAACCGGGCGACCATGTTATTCCCCTGTATACCCCTGAATGTGGCGAATGTAAGTTCTGTAAGTCGGGCAAGACCAACTTATGCGGCAAGATTCGTGACACACAGGGCAAGGGCCTGATGCCCGACGGCACCACGCGTTTTTCTAAAGATGGCGAGACGATTTACCATTTTATGGGCACATCGACGTTTTCTGAGTATACCGTGCTGCCGGAAATTTCGCTGGCCAAAGTAAACAAAGAAGCTCCCCTTGATGAGGTTTGTTTGCTGGGCTGTGGCGTGACCACCGGTATAGGTGCAGTTCTTAATACTGCCAAAGTAGAAGAGGGCGCGACCATTGCCATTTTCGGTCTAGGCGGAATCGGCTTGTCTGCAATTATTGGCGCTACGATGGCTAAGGCCGGCAGAATTCTTGCCATCGACATCAACGAAGATAAATTTGAACTGGCTAAACAGCTTGGTGCCACTGACGTCATTAATCCTAAAGATTACGACAAACCTATTCAGGAAGTCATTGTGGAGATGACCGACGGCGGTGTCGACTACTCTTTTGAATGTATTGGTAATGTTGATGTGATGCGCTCGGCGCTGGAATGTTGCCACAAAGGGTGGGGTGAATCTGTCGTTATCGGTGTGGCCGGTGCCGGCAAAGAAATCTCAACCCGTCCGTTTCAACTAGTTACCGGTCGAGTATGGCGCGGCTCTGCGTTTGGTGGCGTAAAAGGACGCTCTGAACTACCTGGAATGGTGGAGCAATATTTGAATGGCGAAATTCCGTTAAAAACCTTTATTACCCATACCAAACAGCTTAAAGATATCAATGAAGCATTTGACCTAATGCACGAGGGAAAAAGCATCCGCACAGTAGTGTATTTTGATGAAGTGGAGGCCAGTTAATGGAGCTGATTTCTGAAAACAGGGCTTTTGGCGGGCATCACCGCCGTTACAAACATGCCTCGGATTCAACAAACTGCGAAATGACGTTTGCTGTTTTTCTGCCGCCATTTGCCTCTCAGGAGAATCCTGTTCCGGTGCTTTACTGGTTATCGGGCCTGACCTGTACAGATGAAAATTTCATGCAGAAAGCTGGCGCCATGAGACTTGCCTCAGAATTAGGCATGGCGATAGTCGCCCCTGATACCAGCCCTCGCGGTGACGATGTGCCTGATGATGAAGATGGCGCTTACGATATGGGGCTTGGCGCAGGATTTTACGTCAATGCCACGCAGTCACCGTGGAAAGATCATTATCAGATGTATGATTATGTAACCAAAGAGTTGCCGACGTTGGTGGAATCTGAATTCCCGGTGACCGGCGAGCGGGCTGTCAGCGGTCACTCCATGGGTGGTCATGGTGCATTGGTGGTCGGTTTGAATGAACCTGAGCGCTACGTTTCAGTGTCGGCTTTCAGTCCAGTGGCTAACCCCATGAATTGCCCATGGGGTGAAAAAGCATTTAGTGCGTATCTGGGCGAGGATAAGGCCAACTGGCAACAATATGATGCTGCCTACTTACTTGCGCAAAAGCAGCATTATATTCCTTTGTTAGTGGAACAGGGGCGCGGCGATCAGTTTTTGACCGAGCAGCTTAAACCAGAGGCGTTGGTGAACGCTGCCCAACAGTCTGACACGCAACTTACGCTCAATATGCATGAAGGCTATGATCACAGCTACTTTTTCATCGCCTCGTTCATTGAAGAGCACTTACAATTTCACGCCAGTCACCTTGGGCTTATCTGACTAAAAAAGGGGCTGATATCAGCCCCTTTTTATTTGCGCGTTTTGACTCTCACTTTCTCGTTGCTTCATACTTCTTTTTCAACCTTGCGGCTAAGAGCTATCCAGGCTGCGCGTTGCTTATGAATCGCACGACTTACCGGGCTGGCTACGTTAACAAAGTGAAATGTCTTCATTTTCGCCAGTCGAGCCAGTGAATAATTCTGAGGTAACCCGGCTGCACTAAGAAATCGCTGCTTCATAGCCTCTTGTTGAGGGTCTGCTTCACTAAATCCGCTGTCCATCAATAATGAATATGCTTTTAATGCTAATGTCTGGTTGGCCCGACGCAACTTAGACACAGCCGCAATGTTAACCAGCACTAAACACACCGCGGCAAACACATTGGGTAGGGTGGCCACGGCGCTGACTGTGGGAAAGGCACTAAGACGCTGAGCATATATATCGTCGAAGTTTTGGTAGGTTGTCACGCCCAGCGCTGCGATGAGAACAAAAGTCATAATAATTACCGCAACGACCAGCCTGATGCCATTTTCCCGTTGCTTAATTGCGTTTTCAAATTCTGTCATAATCATGCTGTTTTACTGAAACACGAGTATGCTATCGCTGATTCACTATTAGATTCAACGGATATCGGGGAGTCGTCACACTCCTGCGATGGCTGGCCCCTGAGCCGCAGGCTAAAATAATTAAAAATACAACCCTACGAATGCACCGCGGTTGCGTTTGGCAACAGCCTGCATAAACGCCGCAAACTGCTGGGCATTGCCGTTACGGGGGCGATTAAATCCGATGCCATGTATCCGAACCTTCGGCTTGCCATCGGTACCGGTGTTTTTGCCGGTAATTTGGCCGACAATGGTGTCCAGGTTAGCGGGGCGGTAATCGTCGCCAAAAACATATAAGCTGACCTTTCCCTGTGTATTGCTGTAGAGATCAAGCGCCTCATTGATCCCTAATTCAGGCGCGCTGGCACCACCACGAAACCCGGCCAGCCGGGTTACTGCTTTATCACGCATTGACTGACTGTCGCTGAGCCACTGCCCACGCTGTGATTGATACATGTGCGTACCATCAGCTGCCATAATCTGAAACCCCTTCATTTGCGGGTGAGACTGAATGATATCCTTAACCACCTGCATCACTTTTCGCCAGCTACTGCCTGACGACATAGAGCCGGAATTATCAATGACAAACACCACGTAATCGGCATCGGTTGGTATACCGCCTACATCGTCGTCAGGCGTATCTGTAGTGTCAGGCACATTCAGCCGGGCATTTTCCTGACGAACTTGTTCTCGCAGAGACTGGGCCTTATCCTGTAACTGAACCAGGGTCTGCTGAGCGCGCGGGATGGAGGTCTCTAAGTTTTTTTGTTGTTGCGTGACAGATGCTGATTGTGCTTTTGCTGCCTGTAATTGTTTTTGTTTGTCTGATAAGGCGCCCTGCAGATTGTCAACTGACTGACGGGCAGCCAATACATTTTCAATCAGCACGGATAAATCTGCAGCGCCTTTTTCAGTTTCCTGCTCACCATTTTTGGCTAACAAAACCAGCATCACGACCGCGCCGAATGCGCAGGAAATGATATCCAGAAAAGAAAGATTGAACACTTCTATAGGTGGACGTTTGAGGCGACGCATCAGGGCCACTCCGGAGCCGGGGATAAAAAGGTGCCACCGTTACTATTGGTCCAGCTCCAGTACAGAGCAGGCGCGAAGGGATCACCTTCTATAGGCAGCAAAATAACATTCACACTGACGCCTCGTGGGCCTCGCTTAACTGTTTCCAGAAATAATAACTGACGGCATTCCGAGGATATGGATTTTTTACTGCTGATAAAATTTCGACACTTGAGCGGTAATCCTTTGCCAAGAGTAGGAAGACCATCAGTAATCAGATAAAGATCCGTCAGATCAGGGTTTGCTGTCATTATAGCCGAGAGCCCTTCCTGAAGGTTTGTTCCTCCTTCCGGGACAATCCCACCCAAATCTTTAGCAATAGCCTTCAAAGACCCGCTTGCACCAGCACTGTTGACCGGCCGCATCCCTAATACACGGGCTTGCTCAGAAAAAGCGACCACCGAGACTTTCGAGGTTTGTGGAAGTCTGGCCAGCAGCCAGTTAGCCACACGTCGGGTGCGTCGCCATTTGGCTGCGGCGATTTTCTGATTGTCCGGTAGAGCAAGTTTGCCCAGCACATCCACTAAATTGTCGCCCATCATAGACGCGCTTTTATCGATCAATATACCGATGTGCTTTCCTTCTACCCGCATGCCCGTGATGTAGTTTTGTTCACCGGTGCCGCTTAATGCAATGTTGGCATCAGGAGTAGGCACACTGGCTACTGCCGCCAGTTGATTTTCCAGATCGGCAACCACCGCAAGCTGATCAGAGATAGCCTGCAAAAGTTGCTCTTGTTGTTGGGTTGTTTCATCCTGGTTTTCTTCTGATTCCTGCTGTTTGCCAGCTTCCATAGCAATTTTTTGATTAATTTCATCGATAGACTGTTGCAACTGTTGAGCCGCGTTTTCAGCCGCGGCCAATTCTTGTTCCAGCTTTTGTTGTTCAGGTGCAGGCGTTTGTGTAAACGCCTGAAAATCCACCAGGATGAAAATCAGGATAACGGCACCCAAGCCACAGGCCATAACATCCAGAAAGGACATGTTAAAGCCATCTTCGGTGCGACGTTTAAGCTTCATGGGGCTGACTTAGTTATGCAAGTGAGACAACAAATGTCTTTCACACGACTCTTGCGTCCGCAGCACCATGGCATCCTGGCGTGCATTGAGCAAGTGCATGAAAAACATAAGAATTAAAGAGATAAATAAGGCTACCAGGGTAGAGTTGAAAGCCACACCCAATGAGGCCGTCATACCTGAGATATCACCGGCAAGCGCAGCATCTGCCTGCGCTAAAGCCTGACCGATACCCCGAACGGTACCAACAAAGCCAATAGAGGGAATGGCCCAGATGATATAACGAATCATATTGTTGCCACTTTCCAGCTGCGCGGCCAGGCTATCCACCGACGACTCAATCGCATCCGCGGCGTGCTGAACATTCTGAGTATTGCGAAAGCGACGGATGCAGTTTATCCACGTTGCCATGGCGGGATTTTCACTGTAGGACGAAGCATTGAGCTCGCGCAACGCTTCGTCCACATCCAGCGGTTGTGACTTATCATGATCCTTTAGAAAATCGCGGGTATACAAGGGCTCTTCGTCAACCAGCCGCCACAGCTTGAAGACCATCAGAAAAATACAGAAGAACAATAAAGATATACAAATTTGCTGCTCAAGATCTTTAAGAATAATCCATATGGAACTGAGTGAAGAGGTACCCTGACTCGCCAGAATATTGTCTGCGGCTGGTCTCACCACGCCAGCGTAAAAAAGATGAACCAGGGTGAAGCTCGCTACCAGAACAATTATGCTGGGAAGCAGGCCGGGGTTCATTGATGCATTGGTATTTTTAATCATAGTGGCTGCCGTTATGTGCAATCAAATATTGATAGGAAAATCTTGCGGCGCATCAAGCGACACAAAATACGCAGCTGCTGAGCCGGTCAGCACAAGCAGCAAGGCGGCGAGAATTATTTTCTTTTTCATCAGCTATGTCCTTAGTTCTGGTATCGCGCGATGCGAAAGCCGATATCATCCTGAGGCTCGGATTCGCCAGTTCTAATGCTTGCGCGCAGTCGTTTCAGACGTCCGGTTTTAAAAGATGCACCTTTTACCACGTGGGATGAGGTGGGGGTACTGCCGCGATAGTCGGGTGATATCGAATCACTTTCAGGAGGCAGCACGGTATAAAAATCGTGAACCCATTCTCTGACATTGCCATCTAAATCAAAAAAACCACCACGTTCGGCTTTAAAGCTACCCACGGGTGCTTTACCGGTGAATCCGTCTTTGTAATCTTTTAATATGAAGGTTTGCTTGCCCTTGAGAGATTCATCGGCAAAATTTCCTTGTTTATCGCGTAGCCTGTCCTGGCTGCCCCACACGTACTTCGTTGCCGCTGCCCGCCGGTTTTGTTTCGCGGCGAACTCCCACTCCGCTTCAGTCGGCAGCCGGTAGCCGTTTGACGCGGGATCAATACCGCGTAACCGACCATTCTCAATAATATAAAATGAAGGTAATCCTTCCTGCTCGCTCAACCAGTTAGTGAACCTGGCAGCGTCCAGCCAGCTGACCCCGGTTACGGGTTTTTCAGAGCCGCCATTCTGGCCACTAAAACGAGCAAATTGCGCTTCTGTAATCTCATGTCGGGATAACCAGAATGGCCGGGTGAATTGCACCGTATACTGATGCTCATTGCGCTGGCGGCCAACTTCATTCGGCGCTGAGCCTACCTGGACTGTATCCGGGTTAAGCATTAAAAGTGAGATGCCTATGGTTTCGGCAAATAAAGGCCGGCCTTCTTTGCGTCTGGCAGCAAATTCGGTAAGCAATTTTGCATTTACTGAGGTCAGCCGGTCGACAGTTGGCGTGACCTTCTGGCTTATCGTTCGGTAGCCGGCCTTTTTCACCTCAATGGTATGAGCTAGCGTCTGTAGGTCTGTTGTCAGCGGCGTTTCACCGGCTTTTTGGCCGTCGATGTATACTTCAGCCGGTAGATTTGCCCTGATATTTACCTTGCCGGTTTGGGGCGCCAAATCAAACATCAGCGTGGCTGATTTACCCGGTGCCACAGTTATAGTTTTACGCTGAGTCTGGTACCCCGGGGCACTGAAACTAATGACGTGCTCAGTATTAGCGTCAATGCTCATGGTGGTGCCACTGACAGTTTTACTATTGACTGTCAATAACCCCTGGGCGGGTTGAGTCTGTATGTTTAGTGTCGCCTGAACCGGTATAAGCTGGTAATCGCGCCTGGCGACAGGCTGATTAGCGGTAAGACTAATGCTGTCGTTGACAGGCTCATAACTTTCTAACTGGATCTTCACATCATGCGAACCGCCTGCGTACGCCAGATTAATCGGCGTTTTACCCACAGACTTCCCATTTACCAGCACGTCTGCACCATTGGGCGCAGAGCGCAGGTCCAGGGTTCCACTGATGGGCGTAAGCGTGATAATTTTTTCTATTTTCTGAGCAATCTCAGTTTCCAAACGTAATCTTGCTGTCTCGTATGACGGATGCCTTGCGGTAACCGAGTGCGTACCCGGTGGCAGAGAAATTTCGATAGACTCAGCCGTAGCATAGGGGGTGTCATTAACCAGCCACTCAATCTGCTCTTCATTTTCAGAGGTACTCAGTCTCACGGTTGCTGGCTTAGGCGTGAGTCCAACAGCAATAGTCGATGGCGCATCGCTATTAATTATAACTGACTCAGATTGATATTTAGGCGCGCCGACGGTGATTTTGACCGGCAGGCTTAACACATAAAGCTTGTTATCAATAAAAAAGCCAGTGCCGTTGTCGACCTGATAGTGGGCACTTTTGCCAGCCTGCTCAGGAGTCACTGCGACGGTAAAGCCTTCAATCAAAAAAAGCCAGACGAGATAGCTACTTAACGCAATAATCAGCAATACGGCACTGGATAGCACAACAACGCGATTTTTGCTGCGGTCAGATTCTATGGATGCATCGATGCGACTCACCGCTTGTATTCCTTGTGTTGATTATTCATGTCTGTGTTACACCTTTTGGTCGCATACCAGTCGAACTGAAACGGGCAACGCATTTTGACTCACGGTTATCGATACAATTTTCGACCGATAGCCTTCGCGACTCGCCTCAAACCGGTAATTCCCGGGCTTTAGCGAAATGGTTTTTTCATCCACTTTACCGACGACCCCCACACCGAGTACTTTTATCAGTGTTTTGCCATCAGAATAAACAGTCACTGGTAAGGGAGAGCTGTAGTCCGCCAGCGCATGTTGTAACTGACTTATGGTGGCCTGCAATGTTGCACTTAGCGGCGCGAGTGCTTTGGTGCTCTCTATCGCCAGGCGGGCATTATCATGAATGCGGCTATCAGATAGCCTTTCAGGGCGCTTGAGGTAATCATTAAGCGTTGTTTCAGCGGCAATTAATTTTGCCGCATTTTTGGCTGCCAGCTGCAGTACCTGACTGGCCGGGTAAGTGTTCAGGCCTTTATCGGCCAACATCTTAACAGTGCGCCATTCATCGGCCTGGGCAAACACTTTTACCTGTGCCTCGAGGCCTGCCTGCCCCTGGGCCTGTTGTTCTTGCTCAATACGTGTTTGCAGGGTAAGGATTTCAGGGCTTTGTGGTTTAAGGGCTGAGGCTTGTTTCAGTAATTGTCTGGCCGCATCATATTGTTTTGCCTCTACTGCGCTGAGAGCCTGGCTGATGGTTTTGCTAAAATCCGCACTGGCGATGGCTTGCTCAATAGCGACCAGTTGTTTTTGCGCTGTCTCCTGTTCAGGATCCAGCGTCACTAACCGCGACAGTGCCTGGTACTGTTTCTGCAAATTGTTTTCTGTTTTACCGATACGTGCTGTTTCGTACAGAGCCTGTACCTGCGCAAAAACATCGATACGCTTTTTCAGCGCCAGCGCCTTATCAAAATTAGGTTTTACCTGCAAAGAAGCCGCTATGGCTGCCCGCGCTGGGTGGATTTCCCCTTTATTGAAGGCAAGTTCAGCACGCTCATAGGCTGCCTGGTAGGCGTTTTTAAATGCTGTTTCGTAGGCTGTCAGGTTTTCACTGAGTGAATCAACCTCAGATCGTGCATTTTGAAATTTGCCCTGACCGTATAGAGAATAGGCAGTTTCCAGGCTCTCATCTAATGCTTTCACCGTTGCAGGCTGCCAGTCCCGCTGATGAGGCTGCATGGCGGATAACTGTTGTTTAACCGCGGTTAAATCCTGTTGTAATACGCTTCTGGCTTGTTCACTCATCCTTTTAGCAGATTCAGCCGTTTGACCGTTAGAGGCTGGCAGGGCGGAAGTGGTTTGGGATGTTCCGCTTAGCAGCAAGGGTGTTATCCAATACAGAAGAAGCGCAGTTACTACCGCTAACACCAATCCCACGCTGACTTTTATCAGCGTGGATTTGTGCGTTTTTTTGTCCTGATCAATTTCCTTGTCGATACTGCTCACAAGAAAGTCCTTACTGTTGCTTTACAACTGCTGATCAGGCGTGGACTCGACCTGATAAATTTCGTACAGGCGCTGCCGAAGTTGTGTATGTTGCTCTGACGCGGTGCCAGTAAGTTCTATATTCTGGTCATTGAACTCAACCACCTGAGGGGTAATTTTTATATCCAGATTTTCGCCTTTTTCTTCCAGAATGTCCCTTACCGCGTGCAGTTCTTTATTGGTTTTTACGGCCTCTGCCAACGAGACCGCCGCTGCAACCCCTGCAACCGCTGCTCCTACCTGACCAACCGTCGAGCCGGAATTTTTCCCCAACAGCACAGAAGCGACTAAACCAATGCCTGCCAGCGCCTGAGCCTGGGTACGTTTTTCTTTCTTACGCCGAATGTCTGCTGCGATAGGCAGCGTTTCTTTCTGGTAGGTGCGATAAACATCCTGTGTTTCGGCATAAAACGTCTCGTAGCTGTCCTGCAGCGAATCGACAAACTGATTGTCTTTTGCCTGTATGCGCTGAACGCGTTGATACATAGGGTCTTGCTGGGAGGGTGCGCCCGTTAGCTCAAAGTGGGGCTGAGAAGATCCCCAGCTTTTTTCTTTTTCCAGGAACGGTGCAAAAGCTTCAGGTGAATACATAGCGGCATACCGTAAATCAGCAATTTGCTCGATCTGCCGTTTTTCTCGTTCAGATTTTTCCATTAAGACATCGTATACATGGGCAGCGATCTGATCGAATACCGGCGCATAAGGATTACCATCTTTGCGAAATGCATCACGGTAGAAACCTTCACTAACGCGATATTCAAATTCCTCTTCGCTCCAGACCTTGTTTGATGCATCCATGATGCGCACACCGATTTCTACAGTCTCAGTGTCCGAATAATTGATTTTACCGAGTATATAAACGTCAGCACTGGCATTAGCATCAGGCGTCACATTTACCGACCCAAATGCCTTAGTCTCCTGCAAGGCTCTTTTGGTATTAATGGCAAATCGATTCGCTTCCAAACGACGTACCTGGGGCCAGATATCCTGTTCAACCACTTCTTCATCATCAATATTGCCATATTCATCCATTGGCAGACCTGGATCAAATACCGGTACCGCCACATCTAAATAAATATTAGAGGTGTAGTTGTAACTCTTCTTGGCATTGCCAAGCTCACTGCCAGTTTGCGGACCGCCCAACGTTGGTCCCACACTGGTAACATTGGTCTGGGTACTCTGGCAGCCGGCCAGGGCGATAGCCGCGGTTATGATTGCAACGCCTGCTTTGCGTGTCAGTCCCTTGATAGTTTCATTGCGTTTCACGTATTTGTCTCCCATAACGAGTTAACGACATCCATATTCAGTCATAAGTTCCTGAAAATGCTTTTTCTCATTTTCCGTGGTGGCTGATTCATAGCCCTGTTTTACCGCATCACAAACTGCTGAACTACCCTGTTGACCTCCACCTGTCACGTGCTCACGCGAGGGTGGTGTCGTGGACTGGTCTTGCGCCGATTGAGTGGTTTGTGAAGCTGTGGCTGTCTGCGTTGCCTGGCCAGCACCGGTATTGCTACCTTGCCCGTTACTACCACTATTTCCACCAGCGTTAGCCAGCTTTTCGGCGTTGCTGGAAACGGCGTCGGTCATACAGGTTTCGCTGGCGTTCAGGCTATCTTCAAAGTCTGCATCCAGCGCAGCCAATTGTTCTTCGCGGGTCATGGTCGAACTGTCGATATCTTCAAACTCGATATATGCGCAGTCGCTGTAATAAATGGGCTCCGCTTCTGTGGAAAAGGCAGGCAAACCCGCCACAGCAGTACTTAATGAAAGAATGAGGATTATTGAATGTTTGATAAACCTTTGCATCATTCGATTCCTGTTTCCGTCCTGACGACATATCTCGACAGTATAAACGCATAATTACAACACCGAGACTTTCCTGGTATTGTCACCGGATAATAGCGTGCCGTCTTACAGCTTAACCTGACCTGAACAAATGCGGGCAAAAAGCTTCTTCCATAAAGCGAGAATAAAAAGGGCGTATTGTTAATGTTATCTGGATTTGTGAAACCCTGATACAGTGCGTTTTTATACACGAGCTTAAGATAAAATTAAAGTTATAAATCAGTATGTTTAGGTCTGGAGTTACCGACGTGGCTGGCTTTGCTTTCTGCAATATTCACATAAATATTACAAATTCCGATCTTAAAGCTTGAATAAGCGGCCAAATTCTGGCCCAATTAATTATAATACAATACTACGTATAAGGTTCTTCATGAAATATACAGGTACTAAAGCAGCGGCCGCCATTCGCGTATTGGCTGCTGACGCGGTAGAGAAAGCAAAGTCCGGGCATCCAGGGGCCCCGATGGGCATGGCTGACATTGCGGCTGTATTATGGCAGCAATATTTGAATCATAATCCGGCCAATCCTGAATGGCCAAACCGAGACCGTTTCGTACTTTCCAACGGCCATGGCTCAATGCTCCAGTATGCGCTGTTGCACTTATCTGGTTACGACTTACCCATTGAAGAGTTGAGTAATTTTCGTCAACTGCACTCAAAAACACCTGGCCATCCAGAGTATGGCTACACACCGGGGGTAGAGACTACGACCGGGCCGTTAGGTGCAGGTGTGGCCAACGCAGTAGGCATGGCCATTGCTGAGAAAACACTGGCGGCGCAGTTCAATAAACCGGACTTTTCGCTAGTCGATCATTACACCTACTGCTTCCTTGGAGATGGGTGTCTGATGGAAGGTATTTCCCATGAATGTTGCTCACTGGCAGGCACACTGGGGCTGGGTAAGCTTATCGCGTTTTATGACGATAACGGCATCTCTATAGATGGTGAGGTGGAAGGCTGGTTTACCGACGATACCGCTAAACGATTTGAATCTTACGGATGGCACGTCATTCACAATGTGGATGGCCATGACAGCCAGGCAATTGCCACGGCAATTGAACAAGCAAAATCTCAGTCTGACAAACCGACACTGATCAGCTGTAAAACTGTCATTGGTTTTGGTTCTCCTACTAAATCGGGGAGTCACTCCTGTCACGGTGCACCGTTAGGTGCTGATGAAATCAGACAGATGCGTGAATTTCTGAACTGGAAAGACGAAGCATTTGCGATCCCCGATGATGTCTATGAGCAGTGGGATGCCAAAGCCGCGGGTAAAGAGAAAGAAGAAAGTTGGAACAGCTTATTTTCACGCTATCAGGATGCTTACCCGGAACAAGCTAAAGAATTTCAGCGTCGCGTAATCGACCGCAAGCTACCTGACGACTTTGAGCAAAAATCTGATGCCTTTGTACAGTCTTGTCAAAATGACATGGCAGATATTGCCACGCGTAAAGCCTCCCAAAATACCATTGAGTTTTTTGCCGGCGAGCTACCCGAGCTATTAGGCGGTTCAGCCGACCTGGCCGGGTCGAACCTGACATTGTGGCCGGATGCGAAAGGGTTACAGGACGATCCTGCCGGTAATTATATCTACTACGGAGTACGTGAGTTTGGGATGAGTGCCATCATGAATGGTATTGCGCTGCATGGTGGGTTTGTTCCCTACGGTGCCACGTTCCTGATGTTCATGGAATATGCCCGGAACGCTGTGCGCATGGCATCACTGATGAATGCAAAAGATATCTTTGTGTACACCCACGATTCAATCGGGCAGGGTGAGGATGGACCCACACATCAGCCTGTCGAGCAATTGGCTAATCTGCGCATGACGCCCAATTTATCCACCTGGCGCCCTTGTGATGCGACGGAAACAGCCCAGGCATGGCGTCAGGCTCTGAGCAAAAGTGGCCCGAGCGCACTGGTGTTTACCCGCCAGGGAACGAAAGCAATTTCACGCAACGAAACCCAGGTTCGTGACATTGCCAAAGGTGGATACATACTAAAAGACAGCGATAACCCGCAGGTCATACTAATCGCCACCGGTTCGGAAGTTAACCTGATAGTTGATGCCGCTGATGCACTGGAAAAAGAGGGTATAGCAGTACGTGTTGTATCAATGCCTTCTACTTCTTACTTCGATCAGCAGGACGAGGCGTATAAAAAATCTGTACTTCCAGCGGGTGTACCTAAGCTAGCCGTTGAAGCTGCGCACACTGATTTTTGGTACAAATATGTGGGTAGTGAAGGCGATATCCTGGGGATGACTACATTTGGCGAGTCAGCACCCGGTGCCGTCTTAATGGAGCACTTCGGCTTTACCACAGACAATGTGGTCAAAAAAGCAAAAGCTCTGTTAAAGTAATAAAATGACATTCCGCCAGAAACAACAAAGCCGGCTTTTGCCGGCTTTGTTGTTTCTGGCAATCTGATATTTTCGCCTTTAGCCACTCAATTTTTTAAGCAGGCTTTCCAGTTTTTCCTGATCAATAGCAAACTGTCGGATACCTTCAGCGAGTTTGTCGCTGGCCATTTTATTCTGGTTCATCTGCCACCGGAATGTTTGTTCATCCAACACGGGTTCTCTGGCTGAAACACTGGCCGAATCCGATAATTTTTGTTCCAGCGGTGCCTCGGACTGAGCCAGTTCTTCCAGCAGAACAGGGCTGATGGTCAGCCTGTCACAGCCTGCCAGCTCCTGAATTTCGCTGATATTTCTAAAACTTGCGCCCATAACAATGGTCGAAAAGTCATGTTTCTTAAAGTAGTTGTATATTGCTTTTACTGACATGACGCCGGGATCATTCGCGCCGGTATAATCGCCTTCTGGCTCATTTGCCTTATACCAGTCCAGTATGCGCCCGACAAAAGGTGAGATTAAGTAGACCCCCGCTTCTGCGCAGGCTCTGGCCTGAGCAAAAGAGAACAATAATGTGACGTTGCAGTGAATGCCTTTGGATTCAAGAATATGAGCAGCCTGAATACCTTCCCAGGTCGCGGCGATTTTTATCAGGACCCGGGAGCTGTCAACGCCCGCGTCTTCATACATGGCAATCAGGGAAAGGGCTTTTTCTAACGTCGCCATCGTGTCAAAAGAAAGGCGTGCATCGACTTCTGTAGAGACCAGACCGGGCACTTGTCCCATCAGCTTGCAGCCGATTAATACAGAAAGTTTGTCTGCCGCCAGGGCGATAGCATGCTGAGTATTTGTCTGTGACTTTGCCCAGTTTATTGCATCGATGCCTAAAGGGCGGAATGTATCAGACTGCATTGCTTTAAGTAGCAGGGATGGATTAGTGGTGGCGTCCTGGGGCTGATAACGCTCTATAGCATTAAAGTCTCCCGTATCAGCAACCACTGTGGTCATTGTTTTAAGTTGATCTAATTGAGTAGGCATACGCATTCCACAAAATAATTTACTCAGGTTAAACGCTGACTTTTATCTACAGATAACAGCCGAGGAGCCGAACTGAAGGTGGGTTTTTCTCAGTTCATGTCGAGCTGGATAGACCATCCTGTTAATAATCTTTTTATATTACCTTTACAATTCGGTATTGTTGATATTATCATACAAATAAATGTTGTAACTATTTTTGTTAACAGTTTATCGAAAAGGGTCTCTATGTCTCGCTACACGCTGGGATTGGATTATGGTTCGGACTCGGTACGTGCTCTTCTGGTAGACGTAAGCACGGGCGCCGAACTCGCCAGTCATCAAATAAATTATCCTCGCTGGACAGAAGGCCGCTTCTGTGAGCCTTCTAATGATCAGTATCGTCAGCATCCGCAGGATTATATTGATAGTTTAATTGCCGTTGTCAGGGGGCTGTGGGAAAAAGTTCCTGCCGGCACCGCTGAAAATGTCATCGGCATGAGCTTTGATACTACTGGCTCAACGCCGGTAGCCATAAATGACCAGGGAACGCCCCTGGCATTGACTGCAGAGTTTGCTGAAAACCCCAATGCAATGTTTGTATTGTGGAAAGACCATACAGCACTTCACGAAGCAAATGAAATTACCCAGGCGGCAACCAATAATGATGTTAATTACCTGGCCTATATGGGCGGGATCTATTCATCCGAGTGGTACTGGGCCAAAGCACTGCATATCTTTCGTAATGATGCAGCAGTCAAAGCAGCGACGCATGCGTGGGTTGAACATTGTGACTGGATGACAGCATTGATGTGCGGCAAAACACATCCATCCGAGCTTACCTTTGGTCGCTGTGCTACAGGCCATAAGATGATGTGGAATGAGCAATGGGGCGGCTTTCCGCCTAACGAATTCTTCACACAAATTGATCCACTGCTGGATGGATTAGTCGAGCATATCAATCCTAATACGTATTCAAGTCATGAAAAAGCAGGTGACCTGACCGGCGAATGGGCTGAAAAATTGGGGCTGCCTGAGGGTATCGCAATTGGGTATGGCGCTTTTGATTGTCATATGGGGGCGGTTGCTGCCAACGTTCGTCAGGGTGTGCTTACCAAAGTTATGGGTACATCAACCTGTGATATTACGGTGACTTCTCAGTCACAATTAGGCGATACCTGCGTTAAAGGAATATGTGGTCAGGTTGATGGGTCAGTGGTGCCTGGAATGATTGGTCTAGAGGCCGGTCAATCTGCATTTGGTGACCTTTATGCCTGGTTTAAAAACGTGGTGCTCTGGCCCACCCGTCAGTTACTTAGCGAATTAACCGAATCAGGTCAGCGCGAACTGGTTGAAAAAATTGAAGAAAGTGCCTTGGTACGCTTATCTGATGCAGCCTCATTGCTACCGGTTAAAGAATCCGACGCGGTGGCGCTTGACTGGGTCAACGGCCGGCGTACACCGGATGCCGACCAAAGTGTTGCGATGGCAATGGCTGGTATCAAAATGGGAACTGATGCGCCGCAACTTTTCAAAGCGTTGGTAGAGGCGACTGCCTTCGGTGCGCGTGCCATAACTGAGCGATTTGAAGATGAAGGTGTTCCTATCAACTCGGTGGTCACTATCGGCGGTATTTCTAAAAAGTCTGATTATGTCATGCAAACCTGTGCAGACGTTTGGAATTGCCCGATTGACGTACTGGAGAGTGAACAAAGCTGCGCACTGGGCGCTGCTATTATGGCGGCAGTAGCTGCTGGCGAATTCGATACAGTTGAAGCTGCGCAGACGGTGATGGCTTCCCCAGTGTGTAAGCAATATTTACCTGATGCTGAGCGCGCATCGACGTACGATGTGCTGTATCAAAAATACAAAACGCTTGGTGCATTTGTAGATGGAGGAAACCCATGAGCTACAAGGAATTAAAGCGAGAAGTATTTGAAGCCAATATGGAGCTTCAGCGTCGTAATCTGGTGATTTACACCTTTGGTAATGTGTCGCAAATCGACAGAGACAAGGGCGTGGTTGCAATTAAGCCCAGTGGCGTAGCGTACGAGGATATGAAGGTCGACGACATTGTTGTGGTAGATCTTGAAAATACCATTGTCGAAGGCGAAATGCGCCCCTCATCGGATACCAAAACGCATACTCACCTTTATCGCGCATTTGACAGCATTGGTGGTGTGACCCACACCCACAGTACCTATGCCACTGCGTGGGCGCAAGCACGCCAGAGTATCCCGTGTCTTGGCACAACACATGCTGATTATGTACACGGTGACATTACCTGCACCCGGGATTTAACCGATGATCAGGTTAACGGTGATTACGAAGAAGAAACCGGTGTACAGATTACAGATGCCTATGCTGAGCGAGACCCTAACGCAGCGCCAATGGTTATCGTGGCGGGTCATGCGCCATTTACGTGGGGAAAAGATGCTGCTCAGTCCGTTTATCACGCAGCGCTACTAGAAGAAATTGCCCGGATGGCGTATCTAACCAGAACGTTAGATCCACAAGCAGCCCCGCTAAAGCAGGCTGTCATGGACAAACATTATTTACGCAAACACGGTAAAAATGCCTACTACGGGCAAAGCTAAGCACCGTGCAGAACTAAGAGGAATTATTTATGACCACGATGACGAAAGAAGTTTGGTTTGTCACAGGCTCACAACATCTTTATGGTCCTAAGGTGCTTGAGAATGTTGCCCAGGACAGCGAAGGTATTGTTAAAGGTCTTAACAGCGCCGGCAAACTGCCCGCCGAGATTGTTTTTAAGCCAATTGTTAAATCAGCCGATGAAATTCATAATGTTTGCCGTCAGGCAAACAACGATGCCAATTGTGTTGGTTTGATTTTATGGATGCACACATTCTCGCCAGCTAAGATGTGGATTGCAGGACTTAATGAGCTGAATAAACCATGGATGCATTTGCATACGCAATTTAATGCAGCGTTGCCATGGGACTCAATCAACATGAACTACATGAACACGCATCAAAGTGCTCATGGCGATCGTGAATTTGGTTTTATCGGCACGCGCATGCGCAAAGAACGTAAAGTGGTTGTAGGCCATTGGGAGCGTGCGGATGTTCAGGCGCAAATTGATGACTGGTGTCGTGCAGCGATTGGCTGGAACGAAAGTCAGAACCTTAAAGTGGCGCGTTTCGGCGATAATATGCGTCAAGTAGCTGTGACGGAAGGCGATAAGGTTGCAGCGCAAATCCAGTTTGGTTATGAAGTGCATGCGTTTGGTACAGCTGAGTTAGCTGAGCGTGTTGACTCGGTGTCCGATGCAGATGTTGCTGCACAGCTTGATGCCTATCACAATGATTACATTATCAGCGACGCAACCTGGCAGGACAGCCACAATAAAGCGATGCTTGAAAACGAGGCACGTCTTGAGCTTGGCATGCAACGCTTTTTAGATGACGGCAACTTCAAAGCATTTACCAACTGCTTTGAAAATTTGGCAGGCCTTAGCGGGTTACCGGGTTTGGCCACGCAGCGTTTGATGGCTAAAGGCTACGGCTATGGTGCCGAAGGCGACTGGAAAACCTCCGCCCTGGTGCGTGTAATGAAAGTCATGGGTGAAGGTCGCAAAGGCGGCTGCTCATTTATGGAAGATTACACCTATAACCTTGGCGAGCGTGATCAGGTTTTAGGCGCACACATGCTCGAGGTTTGCCCGAGTATCGCAGCCTCTAAGCCAACGCTGGAAGTTCACAATCATACAATCGGGGTGAACTGTGACGTTGGCCGCTTGCTGTTTACTGCCGCACCTGGCCCGGCAATCAACGTGTCGCCAATTGATATGGGTAATCGTTTCCGGATGCTGATTAATGAGGTCGACACCGTGGCACCTCCTGCAGATCTGCCGCATCTGCCCGTTGCCTCAGCGCTGTGGGAACCTAAGCCAAATCTTTCTGTGGCTGCGGCGGCATGGATCCATGCTGGTGGCGCCCATCATACTTCCTACAGCCAGGCCGTAACTACTGACATGATGGTCGACTTTGCGGAGATGGCCGGTGTTGAGACTGTCATCATTGATGACGATACATCGATTCGCCACTTTAAGTCAGAGCTACGCAACAATGCCGCTTATTATATGCTTAAGCAAGGCTTGTAAAAGGCGCAGTAATTAAGGCAGCGGGCTTTTGATAAATTACAGTCCAGTCTGCCGAATATTGCAAAACTGATCCCATGTGATCAGTTTTGTTGTTTTTACCCCGTGTAAGATGTGACAGTCTGATGTAGAAGCAGCGAAAGAAGGGCTGGAGAATGACAGCAAATAGAATAGATCTGAGCGCGTACAAAGCCATTATCTTTGATATGGATGGCACTCTCATAGACTCCATGGGCGCACATATGGAGGCATGGAAACAAACCTGTGACAGTTTTGGGATCCCATTCGATCGGCAATACATGCACGGACTGGGCGGTGTACCCACCAAAAAAACCGTTGAAATGCTTAATGAAAAGTACGCAATGAATCATGAACCTGCTGATGTTGCGATGCGCAAACGAGAGGTTTGGGAAACCATGGATTTTATTCCGGCGCTTATCGCTGAGACAGCGGATATCTTTCATCATTATCGACCGAGCATGAAAGTTGCGATAGGCACGGGTTCTGAGCGTCCTCATGCTGAGCATTTACTCAATCATCATGATTTGATGTCTAAGCTGGATGCGATGGTGACGGCGTCAGACGTGACCCATGGCAAACCACATCCTGAAACCTTTCTAACCGCCGCTAAACTGATGAATGTTGCACCAGAGGACTGTGTCGTGTTTGAAGATACAGAGATAGGCCGTCAGGCTGCAGAGCGGGCAGGTATGGATTGCTACCTGGTAATCGACGGTAAAGTAAAGCGGCAGGGCGACTAAGCTTGCAATACACAGTCTCTTTGTAATATAAAAGTATAAATTTTATTAGGGAATTGTAAGTTATGCCTGTTTCAGCACTCGCCCCCCAATATCGCGTTACCGGTAGTCTCGTTGCCGCGGCGTTTTCTTTACTGTTCTTTTCCAGCCAGACCCACGCTCACGGAGCCGATAATATGAATAATCAACCGTCAGCTAAAATGACACACTACGGTGATATGCCTGACAGCACACCAGTTTATAAAGTTACCCTTAATAATGGCCATGGTATTGAAGCTGATGTAATTAGCTATGGCGGCATCATTACCCGACTGGTTACTCCGGACGCTAATGGTCGCGCTGGCAACATTGTGCTGGGTATGGATAATCTGCAGGATTACGTCGACGCTAATCCATATTTTGGCGCCATTATTGGCCGCTATGGCAACCGTATCGCCCAGGGTAAATTTTCTTTAAATGGTACAGAGTACCAATTGGCAACCAATGACGGCGACAACCATTTGCACGGTGGTATCCAGGGTTTTGATAAAAAAGTCTGGCAGATGGAACCTTTTGTGACCAAAACATCGGCCGGCGTTAAGTTATCGCTTATCAGTCCGGACGGCGATCAGGGCTATCCTGGTCAGCTAGACACCCAGGTAACTTACACGCTAACCAAAGATAATACGCTTGATATGGCGTTTATGGCGACCACTGATAAGCCGACTATCGTGAATCTAACCCAGCATACCTATTTCAATCTGCAGGGTGAGGGCAGTATTCTTGACCATGTTCTGCAAATTAATGGCGACACGTTTACGCCGGTAGACGAGGGGCTTATTCCTACTGGTGAAGTCAAGTCTGTTAAAGGTACACCGTTTGATTTCACGCAACCCAAAGCAATGGGTAAAGATATTGATGCCGATAATACCCAGCTGGCTCGAGGCAAAGGTTACGATCATAACTTTGTTATTAAGTCATCACCGAACAATGAGCTTGTTGAAGCGGCAAATGTCTACGAGCCGGATTCAGGCCGAACTCTGACAGTTTTGACCGAAGAGCCTGCTGTGCAGTTCTATTCGGGCAACTTCCTGGATGGAAATACACGTCAAAGCGGTATGGTGCACGAGAAGCGCAGCGCGTTCTGCCTGGAGCCTCAGCATAATCCCGACTCACCAAACCAGCCCGATTTTGCCAGCACCACGCTTAATCCGGGTGAAGTTTACTCAACCCGCATTGTTTACGAGTTCGGAACTCGTTAATACAGCAAAACTGGCTCTGCCGACGTCTGCGGCGGGGCCAGCCATTTACTGTTATCAAGAGAAAGAAAATGAATATAAAAACTATTCAGACAATGGCTACCGTAGTGCTGTTGTCTTTTGGGCTGGCAGCTTGTCAGTCCTCATCAGCAAGCCGCCAGCAAGCCTCTGATTTACAGGCACAAAGCGACATTAGTAAAAGTGGCACTTTTAGCAACCCGTTATTTCCCAATGGCGCAGATCCCTGGCTTGAGTACTGGGATGGGAATTACTACCTGACCACAACCACATGGACTTCAGAGCTCGTCATGCGCAAAGCGCCTACACTAGCCGGACTCGCTGATGCGACACCCGTGAATGTATGGTCATCAACGGATCCGGAGCGGTGCTGTAACTTTTGGGCGTTTGAATTTCATCGTCTTAAAGGCCCTAATGGGTACCGCTGGTATATGATGTATACCGCCGGAAAGGATGGTACGTTAGATAATCAACATTTAAATGTGCTGGAAAGCGCCGGCGATGATCCTATGGGCCCATACCAGTATAAAGGCGCGTTAATGCCGGATGTATGGAACATTGATGGGAATTATCTGGAGTATGACGATAAACTCTATGTAATTTACTCTCAATGGCAGGGCGATCAGCAACTAAATATCATTGCAGAAATGGAGAACCCCTGGACCCTTAAAAAAGGGCAGGAGCATACAGTTATTACACGTCCTGAGCTCGACTGGGAAATCAGTGGTCGTAAAGTGACAGAGGGCGCTGAAATTTTACAGCATAACGGGCGCACCTTCATGACGTATTCAGCAAGTTTTTGTAATACACCTGATTACAAACTTGGGCTGCTGGAGTTGGTGGGCGACGACCCAATGGACGCCAACGCCTGGAAAAAATTTGATGAACCTGTTTTTGAACGTACAGAAGAAGTATTTGGCCCTGGTCATAACGGCTTTTTCACCTCACCAGACGGTTCAGAAGACTGGTTGGTTTATCATGGCAACGATTCTGTCGAACATGGCTGTTCTGCCACACGCTCACTTCGCGCGCAAAAGTTTGAATGGAATGAGGATGGCACGCCAGATTTTGGCAAACCACTAACGCCAGGCGTAGAAGTGCCGCCACCGTCAGGTGAACATGGCCCGCTGGTAACCCGCGTGCAGGGGCAGCGCTATCAGTTGGTCAATGCAACCAGTGAACTGTGTCTGGATATCTCTTCTGATCCTCAGGATAACCGGGCAATGCAGCGTCAGTGTACTGGTACTAACGGGCAGTGGGTGCTCGACCCTACTACTGACGGATTCGTCAGATTAGCCAACCGGGAAGACAGCAAGTTTTTAGAAGTTGCTGATTGTGCCACCGCAGATAATGCTCGTGTTCAGTCAGCGGCCTGGCGCAACAACTTCTGCCAACAATGGAAACTGGAAAGTGGCAGTGACGGTAATATCACCATCACTAACCGCTATTCACAGAAGCCTATTGCGATAGCCGGATGTTCCTCCTCTGCCAATCAGGCCGTTTTGCAACAGAATGCTGACAGTGCCTGTACACAATGGCAACTACGCCCCACAGGCGAGGTGGTTATACTTAGCCAGCAAAGCGGTAAGGCCGTTAGTGTGGCAGACGAAGATCGTAACGTTGAGCAACAGGCATTCAACTATGCGCAAAACCAGCAGTGGCAGATAACTCCTACCAATACCGGCTATGTCAGTCTGAAGCTTAATGCCGGCGATGAAATGTGTATTGGCACCGATGACAATGCAGTAGTGCCCGGCGCTAACCTGTCTATGGTTGAATGCTCACAGTCTACCGCGCAATGGAAGATACGTCCCGCGCAGGGTGGTGGAGTTATGCTATTGAATCGTTACAACAATCAGGCAATGGGCGTCTCAGACTGTGGCCTGGCGAATGGAACTAATATCGCCCAACAACCTGACATGGAAACAAAGTGCCAAGTCTTTCATTTCAGGGAGCCTCGCTAACTGTCAGTAGCATGTAATCACCAAGCCCGCATAAAAAGCGGGCTTTTTGGCTTATAAGTGCAGCCTAGTTCGGTGATGACGCCTGCTTAACGGATGTAAGGCAAAAAAGTTTGCCTAATATTCCGGCGGGTAAATAAGCGACAAACAAAATAAAACAATGCATAAGCACAAAACGACATTGCATGACACCTAGTGATAATAAGACCATTTAGCAAACCTAGAATCATCGTCAATGGTAATAACCAGCCAAAATATAAGTTTTACAATACTAGCTTTTATTGTTAAGTAAAATTACTTAGTCTCGACCCCGATCATGCTGAAAACGTATCACATACAGGTTTCTACAACTAAAGCCTCTAGATATGGTGCCGATAAATTATATTACTTATGAAGTTGGGATCCCCTATGTTCAATCAGAAACTCAAAGAGGCATTGTTTTCAAGTCAGAATGAAAATGCCATGTACCGTCAAATAATAGATAGCCTGAAAAGTGAAATGCTTCATCTCACGTTATCGCCACACGGTGAGATAAATGCAGTAAACGAATGGGTTTGCAATGAGCTGAACTTTTCAAAGAATGAGCTTCTCGGTAAGACATTCACGCAATTGGTGCCAGAACGTTCCCGCTCTACCAATCATTATCAGCAAATGTGTGATGCAATCAACAGGCAAGAACATTGGTCGGGTGCCGTTGAAATAGATAATGGCAAAAACCACTGGGTTCGGATCATTCTGCAGCCGGTATTTGATGTCAGTGGGAAATGCCTGTCCATCGATATTTTTGGTAGTAACCTAACCCGGACCATCGAAACTTCCCGTGAGAACGAAAATATGATTTCGGCGCTTACACGTTCAATGGCCGTTATTGAATTCACTCCCGATGGTTATATAACTCATGCCAACGATCTGTTTTTAAATACAGTGGGCTACAAGCTCGATGAAATAAAAGGAAAGCATCATCGGATTTTTTGTACCGAAGAGGAGAAAAATAGTCAGCAATATCAGGATTTCTGGCACCGTCTTAACCAGGGACAGTTTGTGGCATCCAGGTTTAAGCGGGTCAACAAAAGTGGTCAGACAATCTGGCTTGAGGCTTCGTATAACCCTATTTTCGATGCATACGGCAAGCTCTATAAAATGGTTAAGTTTGCCACTGATATTACAGCGCAAGTTCAACGTGAGATGCTTGTCAATGACGCGGCAGAATTTGCGGCTCAGACATCGTCTGAAACCGGAGACTTTGCGTCTCACGCTCAGCAGCTTATGAAAAATACCGAAGCTGCGATGGCTGGATTAGCCTCACAAATGGAGCGAGCTTCGCAGCAAATTAATTCGTTGGAAGAACAGTCAAAATCAGTAAGCAGTATGGTTAATTCTATTGGCGGCATTGCAGACCAAACCAATCTGTTGGCGTTAAATGCTGCTATTGAGGCGGCCCGGGCAGGTGATCAGGGCAGAGGATTCGCGGTGGTGGCTGACGAGGTGCGCGAACTGGCCTCGCGTACATCACGCTCTACCGAAGAAATTATTCGGGTTTTTGCTCAAACTGATAAGCTAACCGGTGAGTCCGTGCTCTCTATACAAGAGAGTTTGAAAACCGCAGAGAATGTGATGAACCATATTCAGGAAACCAGCCAGACAATTAACAATATTCATGAAGGGGCACAAAAAGTGGGAGAGGCGGTTTCTCAGCTTTCGAACCGTCTTGAGTAAGATGCGTTGCAACAGATATGAAACTGTTATTTTTACCGTGGTGGGCAAAGGCTGTTCGTGGAGAAATGAGCGTATGAGCGAGCTGCGAACGCTAATGACTTCACATTTACTTAAGTGATTTTCACTTACACGCAAGCTCCCGGGGACGCACAGCTACCACCGACGAGTACCATTGCGTTTTCGAGAAGGACGCGCCAACTATGATGTGCTGTGTGATTGTTAGCCAATGAATAAAACTACAGGAGGGGTGCGTGACGTTGGCTTTAGGCAAGCCAAGATCTGATTGCGTTGTGACGAATCTGCCCGTTGTTTTCTAAACAGATAGGGAGATAGCGGCATCTGAATTATTTACGCTAAACATCCCGCGGCGCGAACATAATTATGGCCATGCCCAATAGCGCCAGTCCAGATCCAACGAGATCCCAGAATGTTGGGCGAACACCGTCGATAAACCAGAGCCATAAGATAGCGGTAAATATATAGACCCCACCATACGCTGCGTAGACACGACCGGCAGCTGTGGGATGTAATGTGAGTAACCAGGCAAACAGGGCCAAACTGAGTGCCGCAGGGAGTAAAAGCCAAGCCGACTTGTCTTCCCGAAGCCATAGATAGGGCAAATAACAGCCCACAATCTCGGCCAGTGCGGTAAGAAAAAACAGCCCGACTAATTTAATTTCCGGCAAAATCCTTCCCCCTGAAGATTAATCAGACAATAAAAAAATGCAGTTTGCAGTCTATCCATAGTTTTCTTTCTTTGAGAAATGTTTCGGGGTTTTGATTATCACACCGTTTGCACGCTGCACATTTAATAGCTAAGCACTATAACCGAGAGATGTCTTCTTTTCTCTGTTAAACAAGACGTCTTACCATCAATTCAAAAGCAGACCTTCGTTCTGGGATATCATTGCTACTCATAGGAAGGTCACACTATACCCGTTCAGTCAGTACACAACTGAAAGTGTCACAAGTCAGGATGGGGAAGTTTGGTTCTATCTTCGACAGAATCAGTTTTGATCAACAATAAAAAAGCTGGAATGGCCACATGAAAAACCATTCCAGCTACGCAAGAAACTGTATAAAATTTTATAGTCGATAATCAGGACTACTTCGCACGCTTCAAAGCGTGGCTATTCTTATCGATTAAACAAAAGCTTCATGGTTAACGTCTATATGTGACCCAATAAGCTCGGTATTAGCGTCCGACTTAGTCATTAACCAGTCTAGTGAGCGACCTCTCTGCTACTTTTAAGCGATCACATCTCTGTGCACATTGCCCCGTGGGAGTCATATCTGAACAACCTTATCGTCTAAGGTCACTCTAACCAATGCCACACTAACATTATAATGTAATACTATAGTATATTTTGGTGGTGTGTACATAGATTGAAATTAAGTTTTGACGTAATAATTATCGATATACTACGCACGGGGGGAGAAAATCGGGTGACCAACCTTAGATAGCTCACCTACTTAAACATGTTTATTCATATTTAAACGCTACAGGAATTAGCCGCGCTTTGTGGCACAGAAATGATCAACGTTTAAGGGCAAGTACCACGCAGCTGATAGTGGTGAAAAATACAGCAGGACAGTAGCCCAACACTTAAGCGGATCTTCTGTACCTTTTTCTGGCCTCTTTTTTCCAACATGGGCAAGGTTTATGCCCACACTCAACAGTGCTGAGAAGTGTTCAGGCGTAATCTGTCTTCTTTATTCGCTAAATTACTTATTTCTTCCACGCTCAAATGCCTCATAGATAGCGCTTTTTGCTGAAATGCAGGCAGCAAATACGGTAATAACAAAAAGCATTTCTCTGGCATTTTCAATACCCGCCACGAATAGCCATATAATGAACATTAAAGTAGAAAGTGCCAGAAGTGACACCACAAACTTAACGTAATTAGTCTTCATTATAGTCTCTTAAAATTTGATGAAGCCTGCCCGACAAATCTATAAACGGGCTACTCAGACGTTACTTCGCTTTAGTCAAAGTCCCGTCTATGATTTGCTGTGTGGTTCCGCCTATAGCCGCGCCATTAATGGCGACAACGCCTCTGCCCAAAGCTCCTGGCGCGCTGGCGCCACCGGCTAAAGCGGAAAACCCGCCTGTAACCAGCCCGGTTGCAGTCGCTCTTGCAAGTCCGCCTCACGAAAAGCTGCCATTAAAGGCCGAACCTAACAGGTAAACACCTGCTCCTAACGCAGCTCCTTGCAAAACGGCGCCACTTACTAAATCCATGTCTTTACTTTATAGTTCAATAACTTGCATATCACTTCCTTATATAATGGTAACTAATTTATGTCTTGGGTCGGTTAAAGACATAAATACTTTATCGCGCCACGTGATGCTATCAACTGTACTGTGGGCTATTAGTCGTTATTGATAATAATGAGTGAAGGCTGTTATGAATTGAATTAGTGGCGATTTTGCTTTATTAGACCGCTCCACGGACTATTAACGTTGTTCAGGGGAACCGTTTCGACGTTATAGGCCGTTAGGTGCTGACCCGGTGGGGAGTATCATAATAATGTTTGAAATAAAGAAAAAAGGATTTGTTAGAGCGTATCAGCAGTGTGAAATAAAAAGGCTGAAATGGCCACATGAAAAACCATCCCAGCCCTGCGGGAAAAACTAGTTAACTTTTACCACAACAATTGATTTAGCTGGCAATTGAAAATTGCTGGCTTTAGTTTCAAAAGGCTTTGGTGCAACAACATCCTTTTGTTCAAACGTGTTTTTGTCAGTGATATTTTTAGCAGTAAGAATTTCGCCTTTGAGCGTTTTATTCGAATCACCCTCCAGGTCCAGTGTAATGGCCGCTACGTTTTCAGGATCAAGATTGACCAGCGCAAGATAAGTACTGCCATCTTTGCTCTTGGCCAGCGAGCCGGTTACGGCGGGGAGCGCTTTATCATCCATTGTATAGTCAGATGTATCTAACTCTACAGGGATAGCAGTGGCATCCTGAAAGACACTGTACATATCATAAACGTGGTATGTAGGCGTTTTCAGCATATCCGGACCATCGGTCAGAATCATGGCCTGCAGCACATTCACCATTTGTGCAATGTTAGTCATGTGCACGCGTTCAGCGTACTTGTGAAAAAGGTTAAGGTTGATGGCAGTCACTACAGCATCGCGCAAGGTATTTTGCTGATATAAAAAACCGGGCTCGCGGTCTTCTTCTGCATCATACCAGGTACCCCACTCATCGACATAGAAGCCAAGCTCGCCCTCAGGGTCATTTTTATCCAGAATGGCGATGTTATTTTGCAGATATTCATCCATTCTGTATGTACGCTCAAGGGTCGCAAACCACATGTCTTTACCAAACTCGGTAGCATGCCCCTTAGTCTCCCACTCACTGGTGGGAAGCGTATAAAAGTGGTAACTGATACCATCCATGTTACGTTCAATGTTTTTGCTCAGTACGTCTGTCCATTGCGTATCTTCCGTATGGCCGCCACTTCCTACTAATAGGGGTTTTTTCCCCGGAGGTGTTTTCAGGAACGTGGCGTATTGACGATAAAGATCGACGTAATAATCTGGCTCCATATGACCGCCACAGCCCCAGGATTCATTGCCAATCCCAAAATATTTGATGTCCCAGGGGTCTTCGCGGCCATTCTCGCGACGCAGGTTAGCCAGGGTAGAGTTTTTGTCCGAGGTCATGTACTCCATCCATTCGGCCATCTCCTGAACGCTGCCGCTACCGAGATTACCGTTGATGTAAACCTCCGCCCCTAACAGCTCAGCTAAATCAAAAAATTCATGGGTCCCCACGGCATTAGTTTCTTCAACGCCACCCCAGTGGGTATTAACCTTTACAGGACGTTCATTCTTTGCACCGATACCGTCGCGCCAATGATATTCATCGGCAAAACAGCCACCAGGCCAGCGCACCAGAGGCACGCTCATTTCTTTGAGCGCGTCAATTACATCGTTGCGAAAGCCTTTGGTGTTGGGAATAGATGAGTCGGGCCCAACCCAGAGTCCTTCATAAATACCCCGGCCCAGATGCTCGGCAAACTGCCCGTAAATGTCTTTGTTGATGACTGGACCCTGTTGCTCTAAGTCTGCAGTTACTGTGACCTGATGGGGGGCTGCCGAGGCCATCCCGGTCGACAACGCCACGCTCAGCAAAGATGCTTTAATAAACCTGTAGTTCATGCTATTTCTCCTGTGCGGCTTCTGTAATACCTTCCGTACTCATGACAACGCGCTTGAGCGTACCATCATCGTTATAAATAAGCGGGTCAATGGCCACCGAGCGACGAAAGCGGCCGCCACTTGGCTCATCGCCCTGTGGGGGGAGCGCGCCGGTATGATAAATAAAATAGTCCTTACCCTTGTATTCAATAATGGACTGATGGTTGGTTTCCGAATTGCCGGCCACTTCATTGAGAATGCCCTTATATTCCCAAGGTCCATGAATGCTTTTACTCATGGCATAGCAGATTTTTTCGGGAAACTCGCAGGCGTACGTGAAATAATAGTTTTCACCTTTTTTGTGTACCCAGGCCGCTTCGGTAAATTTAGGTACATCTATGACCCTGATCTCACCATCTAGCTCTGTGAGGTTATCTTTCAGCTTGACGTACTTAGGTACAAGATTTCCGAAAAACATATACGTATCGCCATTTTCTTCGACAAAAATGGCAGGATCGATATCGTCCCAGTCGTTAGGCGTTTGGGTGGTCATGTCGTTGGTAACAAGCGCGTGGCCGATAGCATCTTTAAAAGGGCCTGTTGGGGAGTCGGAAACCGCTACACCAATAGCAAACCCGGGTTTCTTCTCGTTATGACGAACGGTGGTGAAAAAGTAAAATTTGCCATCTCTTTCAATCATGTGCGAGGCCCACGCATCACCTTTTGCCCACTTGAAGTCAGTCGCCTTCATAATCGGGCCGTGGGATTTCCAGTTCACCATGTCGGTAGATGAAAAAGCCAGCCAGTCATGCATTTCAAAAAACACATCATTATTGGGTGCTTCATCGTGTCCAGTATAAAGATAGACGGTATCGTTATGTACCAAGGCGGCTGGATCTGCAGTAAACACATCGGTGATAATTGGGTTTTTTGCAAAAGCCTGCCCGCTTAATAAAAGCGCCGCAGAAGATAACAATAGTTTTTTCATGCTAGTTTCTTCCCACAAAATGTTGATGTACGTCCAAAGCTGCCATCATCGCCTCACCCGAGGCTCTGTTGTTGACGAAGTTCATCAGTCAACGCGAATTTGTTGCAGCCCAAAAAGCACAAAAATGTAAACAGATCTTTAATACTATTGTAATGCCAGCCAGAATGTAAACCAGTTTAGAGTAATATTGTATTAATAATGGTAGTGGATCCTGTTCTATTATGAATCTCAATATTCCACTTCTAATGAAGGTGTTGTCTTGGCACGTCGTCAACACTTGTATAAATTGCAGAGAAGAAATATTACTTTTGCTATATGCGAATAATTTGACTACCACCCAGTCTGGCTGCGTACTAGCAAGAGGTTTGGGAGCCTCATTGCCGCAATCTCTGCAAGATTTCACCGTTTAGCAATACTTTCAAGCTGTCATTTGGAGTGTTGATTGTTTACCCTTGCACCAACGGACCGCCGCCAAAAACGTATTTTCTCTCCGGCTTACGCTGTAAAAAATTAATAATAATCGTTAACGGTTTATTATTGACACATCAAATGTAATACAATAATATCAAGTGAGAATAACAAATAATTAACAGAGAGGCTCAGGCCTCACACACTCAATGTCAGTTCACAACTGTAGCCTTGATCAGCAGTTCGGAACGTTGTTGACTAGGACCATAAGAACCGGAGTAGAAACGTATGTTTAAACGAACACACCTTGCCAGTGCTGTCCTCGTTGCTATGTCCTGCCAGTTTGCGATTGCGCAAGAAAATCAGGATGACCAGACCACATCGACCCAGGACGGTTCAGATGTTGAAATAATTGAGGTATCTGGTGTACGTGCCAGCTTAAGTAAAGCGATAGATGTTAAACGTCAGAATGTTCAGATTGTTGACTCAATTGTTGCAGAAGATATTGGCGAATTTCCTGACAACAACGTGGTTGAAGCACTTCAACGCGTTACAGGTGTACAGGTTACCGATCGTGCTTCAGGTGAAGTCAATACTGTTACTGTCCGTGGTTTGACAGATGTAACAACGACAATTAATGGCCGTAACGTGTTTACCGCATCTGGCCGTGCAGTTGCCCTGGCTGATATTCCAGCAGCGCTGTTAAAAGCAGTAAATGTTTATAAAACACGTTCGGCGTCTCAAATTGGTAGCGGTATTGCCGGTCAGATTGATGTGAAAACTCAACGACCGTTTGATTTTGACGAACGTACATTTGTACTAGCAGGTCGTGCTATCCATCAGGAACAGGCGGATAAAACAGATCCACAGTTTAGTTTCCTTGCTACGGACACCTGGGAAGTTGGTGGCGGTGATGTTGGCGCGCTGCTGAACGTTGCTTATACCCGGACTAATTTCCGTGACCAAAGTATTACAGCGGGCGCAATGCTGCCGTTTGTAACGGAAAATCCCTCTGCGCAAATGTTAAGTGGTGCGGACTACACGCCTTTGCAGCGTATTTTTCCGGACCAGTGTTCACCAGAATGTTGGACACCGGGTATGGAAAACGGCCTGCCGTTTGCGGCCGGTTCAACATTGAATCTCAATGGTACAGACGAACCTTATTATCTGAGTCGTGATGCTATCTTTGGCTCTGATTTTCAGGGTGAGCGCGAACGTCCTGCGGTCAACTTGTCGCTGCAATGGGCGCCAAATGACTATTCTAACTATACCTTTGAAGCATTTTATAATGGTTATGAGCAGGAGTCTTTCAACTCATTATTCTTTCAATTCGTCGATGCCTGGGGCAATGTCGATCCGAACGATCCAGTCGGCCTGATTGACGGCACCAATATTATTGAGTCGCGGTTTGTAAACAACGCGTTCAACTTCACATCCGGTGATGTGACGAAAGGTGAAACGGACAGCTATTTGTTCTCGTTAGGCGGTGACTGGCAGATCAATGACTTCTTTAACGTAAAATCAGAAGTTTATTATCAACAGTCTGAATTCACTACGGAGTTTTTTGCAGTTCGTGGTACGACATCGCAGTCGCGTCTGTTTATGGAAGCAAACGACGGCAACGATATCCCTTCACTGGTGTATGAGAATTCAGATCCAACAAATGCTTCCATTTATAATGTAGGTGAAACATTTGAAAATGGTTCAACCTCCGAAGGTGACTCGATTACCTGGACAATTGATGCAGAGTATTTTGTCGATAATGCGTTTTTTACCAAAGTACAGTTTGGTAGTTTTGTTGACCGTCGTACAGCCGAGCAGGGCAACTACGATTTTACCGGCGCTGCAATCGGTGGCTTGTTGAGTGACTACGATGAAAACCTGCAATATCGTAACAGCGATTTCTTCGACGGCAATGCCACGTTCCCTGAATCCTGGGTAGCAGCAGATGGCTATTATGCGTTTGCTAATCGTGACCGGTATCGTGAGCTATCCGGATTGACCGGAACCTACCAGGAACAATTTGGTCAGGATGCGCCTCGAAACAGAACCAATTTCGATATCGAGGAAACCACCATCGCTCTATACGCTGAGGCGGAATACAACACTGAGTTGTTCGGTAAAGTGTTGGATGGGCAAATTGGTCTGCGTTACGAAATGAACGAAGCGGATATGACATTCTTTACCAGAGACGCTTCACTCGCCCCACAAAGTACTGCCGAACGTGACGATAATACATTGTTGCCTAGTTTAGTGGCCCGGTATCATCTTACTGAAGATTTACTGGCACGCGTTGCTTACACGGAAACAATCCGTCGCCCGGCGTTTGATCAATTGAATGCCTATACGCAGTATTTCCCTGATATAACCGATGTTGGTTATGGTACAGGTACTGGGGGAAATCCAGACCTGGAGCCAGTGGAATCGCAAAACTGGGATTTTGCCCTTGAATGGTACTTTGCGCCGGAAAGCTCACTATATGCAACATACTTTACCCGGGACATTGAAGGCATCGTCTTTGATTCAATTGTCGCAGAGCAATATCAGGCGCCAACTGATGATGCACCCGGTACTTATATTGTTTCTAAACCGGCGAATACCTCAAATGGTAAGCTGGATGGTTGGGAGTTTGGTACCGTTTACTTCCCCGAAAATCTGCCAGGTATACTTGATGGCTTAGGTATACAGGCTAGCTATACCATCCTGGACTCTGAGCAGGACATTCCGCTATTCAATGAAGACGGTGGAATTGACGAATATGATACCCGGCCAATTTTTGGTGTGTCTGATTCATCTTATTCAGCGGTACTTATCTACGATAATGAAGAACTGAGCATGCGTTTATCCTACGTATGGCGTGACGACTTCCTGAATAATTACGAAGATCGTCTGTTCGCGAACCCGCTTGGCGTATATAGGGAGGCTGAAAAGTCCATGGACTTCCAGTTAAGCTATGATGCAACAGAAGATCTGACAATTACGTTTGATGCAACCAACCTGACAGAAGAAATTTATCAAAGCTATTATGAGTACCCAACTACCCATAACTTTGGTAGCGCGCTTTACAGCCGGACCTTTGCCCTAGGCTTCCGGTATCGGATGTAATTGCAATGTTATAAAAAACCCGGCTATACGCCGGGTTTTTTTGTTGGCCTTTCAGGAACTAACGCTTATTCTTCGGGCGGGATAACGGATAAATGTAAGACAAAGGTTGCGCATCTAATGGTATGATAATAGTATATTTAAAAATTAACATTTGGTTTGCAAATTGTTGTATTCCGCCGTCACTGACTGTCGAGTCAGGAGACCATCGTCAAAACTTTTATTCGAACCTCATTGCCTGGCGCGAGTGGTTCGCAAACCGGAACAGGCTGTATGACCTCAAATAAGTTATCTACATTAGAAAAAATCGGATTCGGCGCAGGAGATATGGCGGTAAATGTCGTGATTTCATCGATGATGCTGATCATCACGTTTTTCTACACCGACATTTTCGGGCTCGAACCTTCTGACCTCGCTATTATGTTCTTGTTGGTACGCTTTATTGATGCCGTCAGCGATCCTCTGATGGGCACCATTACGGACAAATTTACTACCCGTTGGGGACGGTACCGGCCTTACTTTCTGTTTTTATGTGTTCCGTTCGGTATTTCAGTCTTTCTGACATTCAGCACTCCAGATGTTGATTATAACGCTAAGCTGGTCTGGGCTTACTCAACTTATATCTTTGTTACATTGATGTTCACCGCAGTGACTATCCCTTATATTTCATTAATCGGCGTGATGACCGCTGACCCTAAAGAAAAGCTGTCCGCCAATGGTTATCGTCTGTTTTTTGCTAAGGTTGCTGCATTTTTGGTAACCATTATTGTGCCTAAACTGGCCGGTGCAGATTACTGGGATGGAAATATGGCTGAGGGCTATCGGGCCGCGATGGGACTGATGGCTGTACTAGCGGTTTTTATGCTTCTTTTTTGCTTTTTCACCACCACGGAAAGGCTAGAACATAAGGTTGACGAGAAGCCTTTTAAAGAACAACTCAAATTGCTGTTAAAAAATGATCAGTGGATGACATTATGTGGTGTCTGTGTCCTGGGCACTATTGGTTACGTTGTGCGTGGTTCGGTCGCTATTTATTACGCTAAATACTACCTGGGTGGCGGCCCCGATATGCAGGCCAATTTCATGGCTACTGGTGTGGTAGCTGCTATCCTGGCGATGGTGGCATCCACCTGGATCACCAAACGCTGGTGCAAAGTGAAGTTATTCCGTTTTAGTCAGATGGCGGTAGGGCTGTTAAGCGCAATAATGTTTTTCAGTGTCGGTCAAAGCGATATCTTACTGGCATTTGTGCTCTACTTTCTTATTTCATTTGTGGTCGATTTGCATGCACCGATTTTCTGGTCAGCGATTGCTGAGGCAGTAGATTACGGACAGAGCCAATCAGGCAAGCGGGTTGCTGGCTTATCGTTTGGCGGCATTTCATTTTGTCAGAAAGCCGGCATGGGACTGGCTGGCGCGATGGTTGGCTGGCTACTGACTTACTTCAACTATGAGGCTGACCAGGTTCAAAGCGAATTCACCCTTACTGGTCTTGCGCTGATGCTTACTGTTATTCCGGGACTATTTCATTTTCTCGTGGGTTTACTGATGAAGCGTTATCGCATCACCGATGAAGAGTACCAGCGTCTTGCATTAACGCTGGATGCGGTAAATGAACATCCCGACATGGTCGATGATCTCAAACATAGCGGGGGTGTGGCAGAGGGAACGCAGCGATGAATTCAGTAAACAAAGCAGCGGGAAAGGGCAGTAATAACGCTTTGATAAGCCTTCGACGCACGCTTTTGTATGTTGCGATGAGCACCGTGTTGCTTAGTGGTTGTAATCAGGCGCAGTCACAATCAGTCAGTGGCTCGTCTGAGACGAATGCGGCGGGGCATCACGATGAAATTAACCCCACTGTAAACCAGCAAAATATGTTTAGTCGGGATCAAGTGTCTTTAACCCATGGTCCCTTTGCCCATGCTCAGAAAAAAAATGTAGATTATTTACTGGCTATGAAGCCTGACCGCCTGCTCGCTCCCTATTTACGGGAAGCCGGTCTAACCCCTAAAGCTGATAATTACGGTAACTGGGAAGACTCTGGCCTGGATGGGCATATAGGCGGGCACTACTTGTCAGCGCTTGCCTTAGCCTGGGCGGCAACCGGCCAAACTGAGCTTAAAGAACGTTTATCTTACATGCTCGATGAACTTGCCCGTGCACAGAACGCTAACGGCGGGTATCTGGGTGGCATTCCGGATGGTCAAGCCATGTGGGAGGAAATTGAAAACGGAAAGATTAATGCTGATTTATTCTCGCTAAACGATCGCTGGGTACCGCTATACAATATCGATAAACTTTTCCATGGTCTGCGAGACGCCTATGAAATAGCAGGTATGACCCAGGCAAAAACCATGCTACTTACCTTGGGTGAGTGGATGCTGGGTATCACTGAAAACCTCAGTGATGAGCAGATACAGCAAATGCTTTACTCTGAACATGGTGGCCTTAACGAAATATTTGCAGATATGGCGTTGATTAGTCAGGACAAGCGTTATTTGCATCTTGCCCGGCAATTTTCACACCGAACTCTTTTAGACCCACTCAAAAAGCGGCAAGATAAACTTACTGGTTTGCATGCTAATACTCAGATACCCAAGGTTATCGGCTTTTTGAAAGTTGCTGAGACTGCTGATGATAAAGCCTGGGAAGAGGCCGCAGAATTCTTTTGGAAAACGGTTTCTCAGGAGCGAAGCGTATCAATAGGCGGCAACAGTGTACGTGAACATTTTCATGAAAAAGATGATTTCACGGCCATGGTAGAAGATGTTGAAGGGCCGGAAACCTGCAATACCTATAATATGATGAAGCTAAGCAAAATGCTTTATCTGCACACCGGTGAAGTACGTTATCTCGAGTTTTATGAACGCGCGATGTACAACCATATCCTGTCCTCGCAGCACCCTGACCATGGTGGACTGGTTTATTTCACATCGATGAGACCGGGCCATTACCGGATGTATTCCTCTATCCAGCACTCAATGTGGTGTTGTGTCGGATCGGGTATTGAAAATCACAGTAAGTATGGTGAGCTTGCTTATACGCGCAAAGGTGATGAACTTTGGGTCAACCTGTTCATTCCTTCTGAATTAGAATGGCCGGAAAAAGGCTGGCAGTTAGAGGCGCAAACGCAATTTCCTGATGACAGTAAAGTTACGATCAACTTAAGTACTACAGGTAAAGCCAGGCCTTTCACGCTGCACCTGAGAAAGCCATCGTGGTTAGCTGGTGATATGCAGCTAAGGATTAACGGCAAGGCTGTAAATGCACAAGATAACGATGATGGTTTTGTTACACTGAATCACACCTGGCAAGATGGTGATAAGATTCAGTTTTCACTGCCTGCACGCCCTACGGTTGAACAGCTACCTGACGGGCAGGATTACTACTCGGTGATATACGGGCCGGTTGTGTTGGCTACAAAGGTACAGGCATTTAATAACGAGTCGCTGGATTTTGTCGCCGATGACAGTCGCATGGGGCATATTGCAGCTGGTCCTGTCTGTCCACCCGAAGCGCTCCCCGTGATGCTGGGCGAGCCTGAGAAGTTTTTAGCAGGGTTATCCAGGGTAAAGGGTGATCAGCTGGCTTTTAAAGCTTCCTCGAACGTTGCTATCGCCAATCAGCCTGATTTGGAAAGTGTGACACTTATTCCATTTTTCCGTCTGCATGATAGTCGGTATGAAGTGTACTGGCCACAGCTTAGCGAGGCAGGTTTTAAAGACTTTGTTAGCAATGCGCAGCAAAAAGCAGCGCGTGAGACGCAATTACGGCAAATGACCGTGGACGCTGTAAGCCCGGGCGAACAACAGCCGGAAGTTGAACACAACTTTAAAGGTGAACAGACCCAGGCTGGTGTTAACGATGGGCATCATTGGCGAGATGCATCCGGATGGTTTAGCTACGTGTTGAATAATAACGAGCGCCGCGGACAAACCATACGGTTAACCTATTTCAGTGGTGATAAGGACAGAACCTTCACTATTTACATCAATGGTGAAGTACTAAGTAATGAAACTTTGCCTGCTAAAGAAAATGCCGAGGGGTTTTACACGGTTGATTATCCGCTTACTGACAGTATGCGTAAATCTGAATCCCTTACGATAAGGTTTGAAGCGCAAGCGGGCTCGGTTGCCGGCGGACTCTACGGCGTCAGATTGCTTTCGGAATAATTGTCAGACGGTGCTGCAGTAGTGTGGTGCTGATAGCATCGATGGCTAACAGAAACTGGCTAAAAAATGATAACTTATGGCGAAAAATAAACGCAAGCAGGCGAAAGGCTCGGCGGGGCAGAATCGAAATACAACTGCTGCCTTCATTGAACGGTATTTGACGCAGGACGATGTCAGAATAACAAACTCTGGGCTCATGTACCGAATTATCGAAAATGCTGAGGGTGCGCATCCCTCAGCCGATGATGTTGTAAAAGTTCATCAGCGTATTTTACTGGCCGACGGTAGTGTTATTGATGATACCTATAAAAAAGGGCCGCCCGAAAACTTTGCACTTAACGAGGCAATAGAAGGGTTGCAGGAAGGATTGATGCTGATGCCCATTGGGGCGCGCTATGAGTTTGTCATACCGCCTGAACTGGCCTGGGGAAAGAAGGGCAATGGCGAAAAAATCGGCCCTCACGCAGTGATGGTTGTTGATGTCAGGTTAATAGATACTGACACAGCATAAATCTCAATCTCCATTTTCATTTTTAACTGCGTTAACTATTATTGTTCTCTCAAACTGTGTACAAGCCTCTCTTGTGGATATGCCTGGTCATACGGATGTGGTGGTGTTGGACCAACTGTGAAAGGGTAATTAGCTTGCTCAGTGCACCGCTTAAAAGCGCTTGATAACTGTTTAAAAATAACTTTTGTGACATAAAGTCCGTCTGCTTATTCAGACGGACTCCGGAGCCTGGCTATTTTTCGATTAAATTAGTGGTTAATCGGTCGAGATCTTCAGCGTTTACCTGAGGCCAGTCATTTTCCCAATGCATGGGCAAAATCCGTAACTTCTGAACAGCATTATCCGCTGTTTCATAGGCATGGAATACCAGATAGTCTTTGCCATCGAAGGTATAAGCGGCGTTATGGCCCAACGCTACCCAATTCTCATTGCCTTCTAAAACAAGTGTCCCGCCCCCTTCATTCAATGACTTACCATCACGATCTACATACGGACCTTCCACATTTTTACTGCGGCCAACCCGAATGTTATAGGTACTATCCATGCCACGGCAGCACTTGTCGAAAGACACAAACAGATAGTAATAACCGTTTTTCTTAAAGATATACGGTGCTTCTATCGCACCTTCACCTGGGTTGGCATCATCATTAGTATCCCGCCCAGGACGTTTAGCGATTGTGTACCATTCCTGCGGCTCGGCAAGGCGCGTCATGTCGTCATCGAGCTTGACCAGTTTGAGGCCACCCCAGAACGACCCAAAGCTCATCCATGGTGTGCCGTCGTCATCTTCAACAATGGCCGGATCAATAGCATTCCAGAAATCGCGATTCGGGACTGACTGTAAAACGATACCCTGATCTACCCAGCGATAATTGTCTGAATCCGGGTCGAGGGTTTCGTTGACTGTCACACCGATGCCCGACGTATTTTTACCAAAGGCAGAAACAGAATAGTAAAGATAAAATTTACCGTTTTTTTCATACACGTCCGGCGCCCAGAGATGGCCACCAAAACCCGGTGCTACGCGTCTTGCCCAGCTTGGTTCATCAGCAAACACCCGCCCGGTAAGCTGCCAGTTCTTCAGGTCGGTAGATTCATAGTAAGTAATACCAGGGCCGGTACTAAAGACATAATAAGTATCATTTTCTTTAGTCATTACCGGGTCATGCACTTCTACTTGCCTGGCGATAGACGGACTACACGCGACTATACTCATGACAACAGATGACCAGGCAAGTTGTTTTAATTTGTTGACCATTGTCATTCTCTCTTTTTCATTCGATTTCAATTGCACAGTTTATCAGGGATCGTGTTAAATATGTAATACAATATTAACAATATATTGGCAATTGTGCTGTCAGTATAATTCAGTAAAGGAAATAAATTTATGCAAAAGTGTTCAATAATCGCCTTGTTTACAACCGCACTGCTTGGCAGTGCAGCTACTATTGAAGCGCACGCCGCCGATGCTAACGCCAATGACTCATTGGTTCCCATCGATAATCCTCTTGTCCTACAAAGAGCAGATCCTATGCTGGTACGGCACAAAGACACAGGCTGCTATACCTTTATCGGAACTTCGCCCAAATTTCACCAAATAGAGCTGCGTCAGGCATGCCGGCTTAATGATCTCAAGTTGGCAAAGCCAAAAGTGATTTGGCAGAAAAAAAAGAACGGCCCAATGAGTGCAAATATCTGGGCCCCAGAACTGCATGAGGTAGATGGTGACTGGTACATTTATTTTGCTGCCGGTGAGGCTGATACACCGTTTAGTATTCGAATGTACGCCCTCAAAAACACCCATGATGACCCCATGCAGGGCAAGTGGGAAGAGGTTGGAAAAATTGATAGCGGGTGGGACTCCTTTGCTCTTGACGGGACAACCTTTGAGCACAACGGCAAGCGCTATTATGTCTGGGCGCAGCAGGATAAAGAGAAAACCTACAATTCAGCATTGTGGATAGCCCGGATGACATCGCCAACAACACTTGAACTACCTGCCACACTATTAACTGAGCCTAAGCTAGACTGGGAAGTTCGCGGCTATAAGGTTAATGAAGGGGCGGCGTTTATTGAAGGTGATGATAAGGTGTTTCTGACCTACTCAGCCAGTGCCACTGATCATCGTTATGCGATGGGCTTGCTCTGGGCGGACGCAGATGCGGATTTGCTCGACCCTGATTCCTGGCATAAAAAAGAGGAACCGGTATTTAAGTCTGCCCCCAGTCTTGGTCGGTTTGGTCCCGGTCATAACAGCTTTGTAAAGGCCAGCGACGGAGAAACCGATTTGCTGATTTATCATAGCCGGGACTACAAAGAGTTACAGGGCTCACCACTTACCGATCCTAATCGCCATACCCGCGCACGGATCCTCCAGTGGGATGCAGAAGGATTCCCGGTTTTTAACCCTTCTGTTGCAGACTAAGTTTCGCAGCGTTACTGCTTAGTGAATAAAAAAGGCCGCCAGTGCAGGCGGCCTTTTGCTTACAAAGAAGCGCGTAGATTATTACCAGAACCGCATGTAGATCAAAGCTGTGATACCCAAAATACCGACGGTGTGAATATAATCCCATTTATCAAGGCCTGCTACGACCTCTTTGAATGTATCATTGCTAAGCGTAGAAAAGGTCAGACCGCTAAGACGCTCACGAGAATGCGCTTTGGTGAACATGCTGGTAACAATCATGATAATGACAACCAAAGCAAACAATAGCATGCAGTAGTACAGCCAATTCATTGTAACGATCCACTCAAAAGGTGTACCGGCCAGACTGTCTCTGAACGGCAGTAACACCAGCCGGATCATACCCAGCACGAAACCGGAGACCAAACCAGTAAAACCTGCTGCCGGCGTGATACGGGTACTTACCAGACCCAGCAGGAAAACAGCAGCAATGCCCGGTGCAATTAATGATTGTACACTTTGCAGATATTCATAAAGCACATCAGCAATCAAGCTCATAACCGGAATCCACAGAATACCGAGCACAACAATCACGATGGTTGCGATACGACCAACCCGAAGCAAATGCTTTTCACTTGATTCAGGTTTAAACTTTTTGTAAAAGTCGATAGTGAACAGGGTGGCAGATGAGTTAAACAGCGAAGCCAGTGAGCTCATGAGGGCAGCGACCAGACCGCCGATTACGATACCTTTGACACCGGAAGGAAGTAACTCAGAAACCAGCATGGGGAAAGCCTGATCAGGGCTATCGTAAGTAATGATACCTTTGGCATTAAGCGCGTAAGCAATCATACCTGGTACCAGGAAGATAAATACCGGTAAAAGCTTAAGATAACCGGCAAACATAGTGCCCCGACGCGCTTCCTTTATCCCTTTAGCTGACAAGACACGCTGTACAATATATTGGTCGGTACACCAATACCAAAAACCGATAATAAATGACCCGAAGATGATCCCCGGCCAGGGGAATTCAGAGTCAGACGCTGACCTGATCAGATGCATTTGCTCTGCGTTGAGCCGCTCGACTTCCGACCAGCCACCGACCTTATCGAGGCCTACCACAAGAATGACCAGCGAGCCGATAATCAGTACCGGTGTCTGTAACACCGATGTCCACATGATAGCTTTCATCCCCCCAAGTACCGTATAAATACCGGTGATAATCACCAGTCCCAGTGCTGAAATCCAGAAGAAATCGATGCCCCAGATACTTTCAATACCCAGGATTGTTTTGAAAGCGACCCCCCCGGCATATACGGTCACAGCAACTTTTGTTAGCACGTAGCTGACCAGCGATATTACCGACAGGAATGTACGTGAGGAAGAATTATACCTGCGCTCCAGAAACTCAGGCATGGTATACACTTTACTGCTCCAGTAAAAAGGTACAAATACCCACCCTAGCAACAGTATTATCCATGACTGTAACTCCCAGTGTGCCAGCGCCATACCAGACTGTGCGCCCGACCCAGAGAGACCAACTAAATGCTCAGAGCCGATATTTGAGGCAAAAATAGAAGCGCCTATTACGAGCCAGCTCGCGTTGCGACCTGCCAGAAAGTAGTCTGCAGTATCTTCTTCTTTCTGGCGCATGGACATAACTACAACGCCCAACAGCAGAACAAAAAAACCGGCTAAAACCAGCCAGTCCAAAGTGCTTAAATCAACCATTTCTTCTCAACTAAATTTTGTGGCTTAGCAGCAGTGAATTGTTATTGAAATATTATATTACAAAAGTGAGAAAGAAAAGGGGGTGTTAACAGATAGTTAAACTCAAAAGGGAAAGTATAGTAAAATCAATCTGATTAGGTTAATCGTCATCGCAAACTGAATCAATGACGCACTGGTATTATCGTAGTATAGTGATGCCAGAGGCGGCAGGGGAAAAATATGGCTCGAATTGAAAATCTAAATCTTTCACAACGAATGACTAATGAGTTGGGCAAAGCAATCGTCAAAGGCAGGTATAGCCCCGAAGCAGCATTCCCAACCGAAGCAAAGTTGTGTGAAGAGTATGGTATCAGCCGCACTGCAGTGCGGGAAGCGGTTAAAATGCTGGCAGCGAAAGGACTTATTTCTTCTCGTCCGCGCCAGGGAATTCGGGTTGAATTGCCAGAAAATTGGAATCTATATGACACGAGCGTCCTTAGCTGGATGCTGGAAAGTAGCCCATCTTTACTTGTGTTAAAAGAGTTTTTGCAGATGCGCCTGGCCATTGAACCCCAGGCTGCAGCACTTGCTGCTAACGCGCAAAATGAAGAGGCGATAGCAGGGATCGGCATTGCTCTTGAAGGAATGCGACGTGCGGTGGAAGAGGGCCAAGGTAGCTTACATGACGCCGATTTGCAGTTTCACACAGCCATTTTACACGCCTCCGGCAACCGTTTCTTTTATCAGCTCCGTGAATTTATCACAACCGCTTTAAATGTCAGTATTCAGCATACGACTCCCGCCAAAAGTAATAACAGTGCCATTGTTGAAGAGCATGAAAAAGTCTATAACGCTATTGCTCAGGGACAGGCCGAGCGCGCCAAAAATATGATGATGTATCTAATTGATGAGGCAATGACTGTGATTGAAAAAGAAATAGCCGAGGCATGATACGTCAGGTTCTTTCCTGGCGGTGTGAGAAGTGAGGCGAGAGGTAATCAATGACTGAAAATTATCAGTACAGTGCATGCTATCCAAGTCTACGGGATAAAAGCGTATTTATTACCGGCGGTGGCACTGGAATCGGTGCAGCTATGGTCAAGCGTTTTGCTGAACAAGGTGCGCGAGTCACATTTGTGGATAAGGCCTCAACACCAAGCGAACAGCTCGTCGCGGATTTGGCCAATAATAATGTAACATTTAAATATTGTGATTTGCGAGACATTGCTCATCTGCAAACAATCATTGCTAAAACCGGTGAAACCCAGGGGCCTATCAGTATTTTGATCAATAATGCGGCTGACGACACGCGTCACAATATTGATGAGGTCACGGTAGAATATTGGGATGACAGACTTGCCGTAAATCTGCGACCGGGCTTTTTTGCAGCACAGGCTGTAAGTGAGCAAATGAAAAAAATTAATGGCGGATCGATTATCAATATGGGGTCGGCCAGCTGGCGTATTAAGCAAAGCTGTATGCCGGCTTACACATCTGCTAAAGCTGCTATTGAAGGTATGTCTCGCTCCCTTGCAAGTGCTTACGGCAAATACAATATTCGCGTTAATACCCTGGTCCCCGGCTGGGTCATGACCGAGCGGCAGATGAGCCATTGGCTTGATCCGGATATTGTAGAAACAGTAAAACAACAACAATGTATCCATCAAACCCTGGAACCTGGACACATTGTTAACGCAGTTTTATTTCTTGCTTCTGATGACAGCAGCATGATGACAGCCCAAACATTGACGATTGATGCGGGCTGGACCTGATCCTCTTAATCATCGCAATGGTAATTTTCATTGACGCATTGGTAGATTTCGTTAACGATATTATAACCCTTTGGTAATATAATATTTTATTTGGGGTGTTGGCGATGATTTTACTTTAGAGGAACCGCAGGCGTTGCTGAGTCTTTTTTTTATTTACCTCATACTTATAGTGGGTGCATGTCTGCAAGGTGTGATTGGGTTTGGATTGGGGTTGTTATCAGCGCCTTTAGTGTATTTCCTGATGCCCGAACTGGTTCCAGCGCCAATGATTCTTAATGCATTACTGCTTACCTCACTGCTATCGGTTAAGCACCGGGCAGAGATTGATATTCGCCACACAGGGTTTTCAGTGTTTGGTGGCACGATTGGCGTTCTTATCGCCGGGACGGTGATGTTTTATCTCGATTCAGCGCAATACCAGCTTCTTTTCGGGGTTTCTATTCTGATTGCGGTGGGCCTTTCTGTCATGGGGATGACCCCCAAAGTTTCCGCGTTTACCAATATTATTGCGTCGTCGTTGTCTGGTTTTTTGGGCACTACTACATCAGCCGGTGGTGCACCCATGGGCCTGTTGTATCAATCGGCGGAGCAAAGCCGGATTAAAGCTAATCTGAGCGTCTTTTTTGTTTATATTAATCTTTTCGGCATTTTTGTCTTGTGGTGGACCGGGCGTGCTACGGAAAAGGACTTTACGCTTTTTTTAAAATGTATTCCTGCCATCCTCATCGGATGGGGATTGTCTTATTTTGTCAGTCAAAACATTAACGAGAATCGAATCAGACAACTTATTTTGCTAGTGGCCAGCTGCTCAGCACTTGTGCTCATCATGGCGGCCACTTTTAGTGTTACTAAGTAGCAATTTCGTGTAAGTGGCAAATACAGAAATGGTCGATATTAAGTTAGTAAAAAGTTTTTCAAGCCAGGCCGAGCTGGGCGAGGGCGTTTTTTACAGTCAGGCTCGGGCAAAAGTATACTGGGTAGACATCTATGGCTGCAAAATTCACGTAATGGACTGGCACTCACATAGTGTTGAAACCTTTTCTACCCCAGAGCCCGTTTGCTGGGTAAAAGAAATTGTCTCCGGACAGCTGATTGCCGGATTCGTAACGGGAATTTTCATACTCGACGAAAAGTGCAGACCCCAACACAAATTATGGCAGTTGCCAGGGGACGCCGCTGGTAACCGCCTTAACGATGCCAAAGTCGACCGCCACGGCAATTTGTATTTTGGCACAATGGATATTTCAGAAAAAAACGCCTCGGGTAAACTCTACCAACTTCATGAGCCCAACAACGCGATCCCAATAGATACAGGCTATGTAGTGAGCAATGGCCCTGCATTTAGTCCTGATGGGAACATCATTTACTCGGTTTCCTCTAAACCACGCATAGTGTACGCCCTGCATCTGGGGTGCAATAAACAACCCTCTTCCAAAATACCATTTATCCGACTCAGCGAATCTCAGGGGCATCCGGATGGAGTTACTGTGGATGCTAACGGGTATTTATGGGTATGTGCCTGGGATGGCAGTGCGGTGTTATGCTATTCAACGGAAGGTAGCCTGGTGCAAAGTTATTCACTGCCGGTGCCACGAATTACCAGTGTCACTTTTGCCGGCCCAGAATTGGATTTTCTCGTTATTACCTCAGCGCGAACCGGCTTGTCACCGTCGGACTTACTCGCTTTTCCGTTAAGCGGCGATACGTTTTTATTTAAAACGAACACAAATGGAATAATAGATAAGCCTGCAAACCTCAGAATTGCCTAACCTAGTCCCTCGCTTCGCCCTCATTGAAAATTTTAATTTATGGTTGTGAACAGAATGCAGACAATGTAAAGTTTGCGTTAATTGTATTACAATAATATCAGTATTTTCTTAAGGAATAGCTATGCGCAGACATACCTTATTACCTTCTCTTGCACTGGCAGTTGTTATCGCAGGGTGTACGAATCAGGGAGCAGCGATTAAGGACAATTACGAGGCAAGACAGATTCCCGAGCGAAAAGATGATTTTGCTTTTGAGAACGACAAAGTGGCATTTCGCGTTTATGGGCCTGCATTAGCCAGGGCAAATGAGAACAACGGGACAGATTGTTGGTTTAAACGAACCGATAAGCCGGTGGTCAACAGGTGGTATGCAGCACATTTTCAGGGAAAGTCTTATCATGAGGACCATGGCGAGGGGTATGACCCCTACCATGTTGGAAGTTCATTAGGCTGCGGCGCTGTCGCGCTTTGGCAACCCGGGCAGGACGATAAGCTGGTTCAACCCAATGTTTATCAGTCTTTTAAAGTGCTTGAAAAATCAGATGAACAAGTCTCTTTTGAGCTGACATACCGCTGGGAAGATCAGGGAATTCAGGAAGTCAAACAGATCACGCTGCGCCGTGGTAGCCAGTTGTACCAGGCACAAAGTCAGTTTACCAAAAATGGTAAACCCATAAAGCTGGATGTAGCGGTGGGGGTATCTACACATGATGGTAAAGCACTGGTAGATGTCAACGATGATAGAAGCGTAGTCAGTACCTGGGAGAAAATAGACGATAGTCATGTGGGCACTGCGGTTGTCCTTCCTCAGGCCTATATTGCTACCTTTCACGAACAACAAAGCGACCAGCAGGATCGCTCTAACGCGGTGTTGGTCACCTCCACCGACGATGACGGGAAACTGACCTATTACGCCGGATTTGCGTGGGAAAAAGCGCAGGATATAACAACTTATTTCCAGTGGAAGCAATATCTTGCCAATTATCTGGATGAGGCGCCGTCGGCCATCACTATGCAGTCGGTTAAACAGTTAACTAAGCAGGTTGCTGACTGGCAGATAGCGCATCACGAAGAGCAGGGCGAATACAGGGCGATACCGACCGATCCGCCAGACTGGGCGACCCGAGAGCGTTACCACGATCTTGAGTGGCATCACGGCGCGCTATACGCAGGAATGAATGAGTGGCGTAAGGTATCGGACGATGCTAAATACACCCGCTGGTTAAAAGATATTGGCGAGAAAAATCAGTGGCAACTGCACAAACGTCCTTATCATGCTGATGATCATACTGTCGGACAGTTTTACCTTTCCTTGTACAGCGAATTTCAAGATTCATCCATGCTGATGCCTACAAAGGAGCGTTTTGACTGGATTTTGCAAAATCCGAAAGAAGGTACATTGGAATGGGAAGCTGAAAACACACACGCTCATGACCGCTGGGGCTGGAGTGATGCACTTTTTATGGCGCCTCCCGTCTGGGCGAGGCTGGCCAAATTAACCGGCGAAGACAAATACCTCGAGTTCATGGATCAGGAATATCACGCCACCTACGATTTACTATGGAGTGAAGAAGACCAGCTATTCTGGCGTGATTCGAGCTATTTCAGTAAAAGTGAGCAAAACGGCGAAGATATTTTCTGGTCCCGCGGCAACGGCTGGGTGTTTGGCGGTTTGGCGCTTATGATCCCTGATTTGCCTAAAGACTGGGAGGGACGTGAGTTTTATGTTGACCTGTATAAAGACATGGCAGCCAGAGTAAAAACGATTCAGCGTGACGATGGTACGTGGTCGATGGGCTTGCTGGGTGGCACGGAAGGCTATCCGGAAGTAGAAACCAGCGGCACTGCATTCTTTACATTTGGACTGGCGTGGGGCGTTAATAATGGTCTGTTAGACAAAGAAGAGTATCGCCCTGTGATTGAAAAAGCGTGGCGTGCGCTAAAGCTCGCCGTGAACCATGAGGGAATGCTTACTTATGTTCAGCCTGTGGGCGCCGCACCGGGCGATTCTTATCCCGATTACACTGAGGTTTACGGTGTCGGTGCATTTTTGGCCGCAGGCAGTGAACTTTATAAAATGCTTAAAGCAGAAAGGAATGACGCCATCGCAGCCGCTTCGCCGGTAACTATGATGGAAAATACAGGCTGGTGCTGGTTTCAGGATCCCAGAGCGATTATGCACAACGGTAAACTCATCATCGGTGGTGTACAGGGTAACGGAACCGGCGATGCGGTGGTCAGTGTATTTGATACCGAGGCTCAGAAAATACAAGGTACCTCAGTACTTCATACTAACTTTGATCATGATGACCATAATTCGCCGGTTTTTTATGCCAGACCAGATGGTTCCCTGCTTACTGTGTACGCTCGTCATAGCACTGAAAATCATCATTATTTTCGGATTTCAGACACCACAGATTACCTAGAATGGGGTGAGGAACAAAAAATTGAGGCGTCCGAGCCTGTCACTTACATGAATTTGTTTCATCTTAAAGAAGAGGGTTTACTTTACAATCTCTATCGGGGGATTCAGTGGAATCCTAGCTTCGTGGCTTCTGCCGACAACGGCAAGACATGGGGTGATACGGTTCATCTCATTCAGGATGAATTAAATGGTACACAGCGCCCATATGCACGCTACGCATCAGACAATGTCGATACCATTGGGATTTCATTTACTGATGCGCATCCCAGAGATTTTGGTAATAGTCTTTATTACGCGGCATTTCGCAATGGGAATTTCTACACTGCCGGTGGAAAGTTAATTAAAAATCTTAGCAAGGATGGTCCCTTAAAACCGTCAGAGGCTGAAAAGATCTTTACTGGTAGCGGCGGTGAGTTCAGAGGCATGGATTTAAGCGCCAAGAACAGTGCCTGGACCAGCTCTATGGTTGTGGATGAGAACGGGCTTCCTCACATTGCGTACTCCGTTTACCTAAATAATCAGGACCAGCGCTATCGCATCGCCTCATGGGATGGTGAAAAATGGCATGACCGGGAAGTTGCTCATGCTGGTGAGCACCTATATCCCAGAGAAGCAAGTTATACCGGACTGATTACTCTGGATCCGTCAGATCCTGGTCATGTAGTTATCGCCACTAACGTAGATCCCACCACTGGTGAGAAAAAAGACGGGACTTTTCAAATATATCGAGCAGACATGACCTTATCCGATGATATTGAGAGCATCCAGTGGACACGGCTGTCACACGATAAAGAAAGCGACAATATCCGACCGCTGATTGTACACGGCGAGGACAAAGACGCGATTCTCTGGCTATCCGGTGAATACAACACTTATACCGATTATGATCTGGATGCTACCGGTATTGTTTACTGATTAAATTAGCGAGAGCCATTATCACGCGCTGTTTCTACGAGCTCATCCCGTATAGCGCGTGATCACTGACTTCGTTTGTGGATAATGCATCCAGACCGGCGGGATATGTATAAATATTATGCATATGACGATTACACTGTATACCGTCAACACAAACCACTAAGGCAGCGCCACACTTTCCGCCTCAACACCCATATCAGGGTTTAGTTATATTCGTCTTATATGTGATAAACTCCCCAACTCTTACTTGCAGCAGTAATCTTTAATGACGTGGATGATTTCCCGCAAAACAATCAAAGAAGTATTCAACAGGCCTCATACATTATGCAATCTCTTGCCATACACCGAAAATTTTCAGTCGCGCCAATGCTGGATTGGACTGATCGCCATTGCCGTTATTTTTTGCGCTTATTATCCAAAAACACTCTGCTATATACAGAAATGGTAACAACTGGCGCCCTGATTTACGGTAAAGGTGATTATTTAGCGTTTAATGAAGAAGAGCATCCGGTGGCCCTTCAGCTTGGAGGTTCTAATGCGGCGGACATGGCGCGCTGCGCAGTTATGGCGCAGGAACGTGGTTATGATGAAGTCAATATCAATGTAGGTTGTCCTTCTGACCGGGTAAAGAATGGCAGTTTTGGTGCCTGTTTGATGGCTCAGCCAAATGTTGTTGCGGAATCGGTAAAAGCGATGCAGGCGGCAGTAGATATACCGGTGACGGTGAAATGTCGCATCGGTATCGACGATATGGATGAATACGAAGATTTCTCTAGGTTTATAGACACCGTTGCCCAGGCCGGTTGCGATACGTTTATTGTGCATGCCCGTAAAGCCTGGTTGCAGGGGCTTAGTCCTAAGCAAAATCGTGAAGTACCGCCTCTTAACTATCCGCGGGTTCACCAATTGAAGGCCACTTACCCGGAATTGAATATCAGTATAAATGGTGGTCTTAAAACACTGGAGCAGGTGACAGAGCAATTAGCTTTAGTAGACGGGGTCATGATGGGCAGAGAGGTCTATGCGAACCCTTATCTGCTGGCTTCTGTCGATAAACTCATTTTTGGTCAGCAGAATACCCCGCTTACGCGCCAGGAAGTCGTGCTGAAAATGCAGGCTTATATTGAGACCATCGATGAGCCAGGTTTTAAACCCTGGCATGTAGCAAGACATATGTTAGGGCTGTTTTCCGGTCAGGGTGGCGGCAAAATCTGGCGTCGATATCTTAGTGAAAACGGGACGGGGAAAGCCCCGGACCCAAATCTATTGAAAAACGCACTGGAAAAAGTAGAGATCGCGCAATCAGACATCGCTTTATTTAACGAAAATAAAGTTGGCTAAAATGACTATTATTAATGGTTAAATTAACTAAATATTATTTCAAAGCAGTGGCTTTAGTTCGACAATAATCACGGGTTTTATTTTAAGTTTTTGATTATTAAGGGGTTTATTAGCATGGCACGGCTTTCGCTATCATACAAGTGTTCACCGAGTTTCACTTAATTATTGATAGCAAAGCCAAGGAAATTATCATGAAAGCCCCAGCCATTCTAGTATCAACCCTTATGACCGCAGCACTTGTCAGTACGCCTGCTTCTGCCAACACTATGTCTGTTCAGGACGCTGTTAGTCAAATGGTAGATCAGCTGGTTGCGACCACTGCCAATGAAATCAAAACAGAGGTCAATGAGGCTGTTGCCAATGCTATTTATCTTTTCGAACCTGATGCGTCAATGGCGCCTGGAGGTGCGGTTAAAGTTACAGAATTGACCGCTTCAAAACAGTCTGAGAAAGACCCTGAAGACGAACAAGTGCAGTAAATAATCATGCGAGAAAAAAGCAGCGAACGCTGCTTTTTTTGTATCTGCCGTTTAGTTTTGGTTAAAAACACCATGTAAATAGTTAAATTGACGAAATTTTAACGTCACTTATGAATACTACTGACGTCAGGACCTGGTGTTTTATGAAAACCTGTTTTTAATCAGTACGTTATTAAGTTGGTATGGCAATTGAAATATATTTAGGTGAAACAATGAATGTTGACTTAAAAGGAGAGTGCCATGGGCATGTTTTCAAGAGTGACCGATATTATTAATGCCAATATCAACGCCATGTTAGACAAAGCGGAAGATCCGCAGAAAATGATCCGTCTGATGGTCCAGGAAATGGAAGAAGCATTGGCCCAGGCCAGATGTATTTCTGCTCAGTACATTGCGCAGAAGAAACAGTTAAACCGAAAAGCGCAGGAATTACAGAAAAGTGAGCAACGCTGGCACCAAAAAGCCCAGCTCGCCGTGACAAAAAACAGTGACGAATTAGCGCGGGCAGCGCTGAGTGAAAAGCAACGTGTTGTGCGTGAACGTGAGCAAATCAATGATCAAGTAAGTGTGATTGATGAACAGCTGGCGAAGCTGACTGATGATATCGAACGACTTTATCAAAAACTCAGTGATGCACGACAAAAAGCCAGAGCACTGGCGCAGCGTGAGTCTGCCCTGTCAACCCAGCTTAAAGTCAGAAACCAGGGGCATCATATTCAGGTACAACATGCTATGGCGCGGTTTGAGTCCTATCAACAAAAGGTCGAACGCCTGGAAGCGGAAGTGGAATCTTATGAACTGGGCCGCGGTAATTGCTCATTGAACGCACAATTTGCGCAGCTTGAGCAAGATGCCGATATAGAGCAAGAGTTGGCTCGAATGAAAAAAGCACAGGTAGCGTAGCTATCGTCTTAAAATATTGGGCAGGAGATATACAATGAAAACAATTAATTCAGAAAAACGCATCTACCGTATTATGCATGAATCTGTCATCAGTGGTGTTTGTGCCGGTCTGGCTCGCTGGCTTAGTATAGATGCAATGTGGGTACGTGTGGCAGCAGTTATTAGTCTGTTCATGTTACCGGGCATCACAGTGATTGCTTATCTGGCCGCGGTGGTTCTGCTACCGAGACTCTCTTTATGAGGCAGTTACTGTTAGCAATTTTAATTGCATTAGTGTTAGTTAGTGGCCTGGGAAGCGCATTGTGGGAGTGGTTGGATATCTCCGTTTATTTTAGTGAATCATTACTGTCTCCACTGGAAAACCTGTTGTTATTTTTAGTCCTGGCCGTTGTGTTTGTAGTTGTAGGCTTTATAGTGGCAGTTAGTGTGGTCGGAGCAGTAGTTATCAGTTTAATGGCAGGCGCAGCCGGGCTGTTGGTCTTTGGCATAAGTATGTTCTGGCCTGTACTGGTGGTGGCGGCTCTTGTAATCGCATGGCGGCACCATCATAAGCGCTCTGCTGAACGCAGTAACTACGGTAACTCGCCTTACATGCAGGAGTAATCAATACCGTCAGAATGTCCGTAATAACCCATTGTGAGCCGCCAGGTTGACGGGCACAACTGACCATCAAAAGGAATACAACATTGAGTATAAAACAGTCTCTCAACGCAAAGTGGATTGGAGCAGCAGTTGGCCTGCTGCTTATTGTTTTCTGTCTGGTAGGTTGGTACTGGAGCATGACGCCCAACACATTCAGTGTGAAAAAACGCGTCACGGCGCAGGCTGATCAAGCCGCGCATTTAGATGTGCCAGGGTACACCATGACCACCAGCATGATTATGGTCGGCGAGGCACTGCTAAACAAGCCCGGCGGTTATCTTTCTAATGACATGTTACCCCCGGGTGTACTAATGGATAATATGCCGAGCTGGGAATTTGGTGTGCTTGAAATGACCCGGGACCTGGCGCTGGCTATGCGCAAAGATTTTTCCCGCTCGCAATCCCAGTCAATCGAAAATCCGCATATCGCTAAAGCGGTGCCCCAGTTAAATATGGACAATCAGGCCTGGATGTTTCCTGCCGCAGAATCCAGCTACCAGAAGGGTATCGATTTGCTGTATAAGTATCGCGCCGAGCTGGTCGATTCTGCTGACGGCCAAAGTCAGTTTTTCACCCGTGCGGATAATCTGCGGGAATGGCTGAAGCTTGTTGAAAAGCGACTGGGTAGCTACTCGCAACGATTAAGTGCCAGTGTTGGCTCCTCGCGTATTAATACTGATCTGGCGGGCCAGCGCAAGGCGCGTCAGACATCGCCCGAAAGACAAGAAAAGCACGTTCGTACCAGCTGGTGGAAGCTTGACAATGTTTTCTATGAATCCAGAGGTGCCAGCTGGGCATTGCTGCATTATCTTCGTGCTGTAGAGATAGAGTTCGCTGATGTACTGGAAGACAAAAATGCGTTAGTTAGTCTGCGTCAGATCATCCGTGAGCTGGAAGCGACACAGCAAACCGTATGGAGTCCGATGATTTTAAATGGCGACGGGTTTGGAATGCTGGCCAACCACTCGCTGGTCATGGCAAACTATATATCACGCGCTAACGCAGCTCTTATTGAACTCAACGAATTAATGAATCAAGGATAATCCATGAAAAAATGCATGTCGGCCTTAGCAGTGATAGGCGCATTTGCAGTAACTCCGGTATATGGCGACACCATTGCCGGTGTTTACGTTGGTGCACAGGGATGGCAGGCTAACCCGGATGGTGGTTTTGCTGATTCCAGTGCTACGGCTGATTTCAATTTTGACAATGACGCCCAGGGGGCGGCTTATATTGCTGTTGAACATCCGGTTCCCTTCATTCCTAACATCAAAGTAGGGCATACTACTTTAGATACTCAGGGTAATACGCAGCTTCAGTCAAACTTTACCTTTGATGGAAATTTGTACACCGCTCAAAGTAATGTCTTTACCAGCGTCGATTTGACGACAACTGACTTCATTCTTTACTACGAGCTTTTCGATAACGACATTGTCAGCTTTGATCTCGGCGTTAATGGCAAGTATGTTGATGGCAGCTTGTTGGTGAATGATCCGGCCAGTAATACTCAGGGCAATGCCGACTTTTCCGGCGTCGTTCCCATGGCCTATTCAAAAGTCCAGTTTGGTCTGCCTTTCTCTGGTCTTGGTGCTTATGCCGAAGGTAGCTACCTATCCTTTGATGACCATACGCTAAGCGATTATCAACTGGCACTTACCTACTCATTTATTGAGAGTCTGGCGTTAGATATGACTTTGCAACTGGGTTATCGGGCGGTGGAAATGGACATTGAAGACCTGGACGATGTCTATGCTGATATGTCCTATGACGGTGCATTTGTAGGGCTGGAATTACACTTCTAGATTAAAATCTAAGGTTTTAAGCACATTCAGTAATAAAAAAGTAAGAATAATTCTTTTCTCTTCTGCCCAAGACTCGTTAGCCTTAGCATATCAAATTGAGGCTAACGAGTTATGTCAAACAATTCCAATCAAAATTTTACGCCGCCAGCGGTGCTCAGTGAGCAACAAGTCAATGCAATCACCCAGGCTGTGTCTGGCCTGAACCGGGATCAACTTACCTGGTTGAGCGGTTATTTTGCCGGCATGGCAGGAGCCCCCGCTGGTTCAGCGGCTGCGCCCGCAGCGCCAGTGGGCTCATCACCCACGCCTACGCTGACAATTCTTTATGGTTCGCAAACCGGCAATGCAAAAGGACTGGCTGAAAGCTTTCAGGGCAAAGCAGAGACAGCAGGCTTTACTAGCAAATTAGTCAGTATGAGCGACTATAAGCCTCGTCAGCTGAAAAATGAAACACATCTGGTTATTTTTGTCAGTACACACGGTGAAGGTGATGCGCCTGATGATGCAATCGAGTTGCATGAATTTTTGGGCAGCAAAAAGGCACCTAAGCTTGCAGATTTAAAATATGCCGTGCTAAGCCTTGGCGATAGTAGTTACGAGTTTTTCTGCCAGACAGGAAAAGATTTCGACAGCCGTCTTGCTGCGCAGGGGGCCACCGCAATTATTCCGCGAGAAGATTGTGATGTGGATTACGATGCCCAGGCAGAAAGTTTTGCTGACAAAATAGTGGCATCGTTGCAAGATGAGCTTATCTCCGCTGCGCCTGCTCAGGCACTGGCCTCACAAACTGGCAGTGCCGCTCAGCCAGAAAAATCAGCCTATACGAAAAAGGCGCCCTTTACGGCAACATTGTTAGAGGCGCAGAAGATTACCGGACGTGATTCAACCAAAGATATTCGTCATATCGAGATTAGTCTGGAAGATTCGGGTATTACCTACGCACCCGGTGATGCGCTTGGCGTGTGGTTTGCCAACAGTGAAGTGCTGGTGGATGAACTTTTGTCGTTGACCGGATTAGCGGGCACCGAAGAGGTCAAAGTGGCAGACGACACGATGATTTTGCGAGAAGCACTGCTGAACAAGCTTGAATTAACACTAAGCTATCCTAACTTCATCAAAGCATATCAAGCTGCAATAGGTTCAAAAACACTGGCCGGGTTGATGGAAGACAAGGCAACGCTGCGAACATATATGGCAGAACGGCAGATTGTCGATATTGTCCGCGATCATCCGGGTCAGCTATCTGCGCAGGTTCTGGTTGATGCTCTGCGCCCTTTGACCCCAAGACTCTATTCAATTGCCTCGAGTCAAAGTGAGGTGGAAGATGAAGTCCATCTGACGGTTGCTCATGTTGATTATGAAGCCTTTGGTACCCGACACCAGGGAGGCGCATCCGGCTTTTTATGCGAGCGTGTTGCAGAAGGCGGTGAGGTACGTGTATTTGTAGAAAAAAATGATAACTTCCGCTTACCTGATTCTCCGGACACCCCGGTTATCATGGTAGGGCCGGGTACAGGTATTGCACCTTTCAGAGCGTTTATGCAAGAACGAGATGCGCAGGGTGCAGAGGGTAAGAACTGGCTGTTTTTCGGCAATCCACATTTCACTCAGGATTTCTTGTATCAGGTTGAGTGGCAGAGTTATGTGAAAAGTGGTTTGCTGGATAAGATTACATTGGCGTTTTCCCGTGATCAGAAGGAAAAAGTTTATGTACAGCACCGCTTACTGGAGCAGGGGGCGCAGGTGTATGAGTGGCTTGAGCAAGGCGCGCACTTTTACGTTTGTGGCGATGCGACTTACATGGCAAAAGATGTTGAAGCTGCGTTGCTGAGTATCATCCAGGAGTACGGTGGCAAATCAGAGCAAGACGCTAAAGCCTATTTGGTGGCTTTGCGCAAAGCAAAACGTTATCAGAAGGATGTCTATTAATGAGTAATGAGAAAAAACCATTCATCGTTGAAGGCAAACTGTCTGACAACGAGCGATTGAAAGCTGAAAGCCGCCACTTGCGCGGGACTATTGAGCAAGATCTTAAAGACGATCTGACCGGTGGTTTCACCGCTGATAATTTTCAGTTAATTCGATTTCACGGCATGTACCAGCAGGACGACAGAGATATTCGTCCTGAACGCACTAAACAGAAGTTGGAGCCTTTGCATAATGTTATGCTAAGAGCCCGTCTGCCTGGTGGTATTATCACGCCGGATCAATGGCAGGTAATTGATAAGTTTGCCGAAGATCATACCCTCTATGGCAGTATCCGGCTGACCACGCGCCAAACTTTTCAGTTTCATGGCGTGCTGAAGCCTGAGATAAAGGCAATGCACCAGACGCTGAACAAAGCAGGTATCGATTCAATTGCCACCGCTGGTGACGTGAACCGCAATGTTTTGTGTACCTCTAACCCCGTAGAATCATCGCTTCATCTGGAAGCCTACGAATGGGCGAAAAAAATTAGTGAACATTTGCTGCCTAAAACACGTGCTTATGCTGAAATATGGCTGGACGGGGAAAAAGTAGAAAGTACAGAAGACGATGTGGAGCCAATTCTGGGTGACAATTATTTGCCCCGGAAGTTTAAAACTACAGTCGTTATCCCACCTCACAATGACGTAGACGTTCATGCCAATGACCTGAACTTTGTTGCCATTGAAGAAGGTGGCAAGCTTATCGGCTTCAATGTGCTGGTGGGCGGCGGGTTAGCGATGACCCACGGTGATACGTCAACCTATCCGCGCAAAGCTGATGATTTCGGATTTATCAAATTACAGGATACGCTGGCTGTTGCCGAGGGAGTGGTAACGACGCAGCGTGACTGGGGGAATCGGGTCAATCGCAAAAATGCCAAGACCAAATATACGCTTGAGCGTGTTGGCGTGGATAACTTTAAAGCCGAGGTTGAAAAGCGAGCGGGCGTTACTTTTGCAGAAAGTCGTCCTTATACATTTACCACCCGCGGCGACCGGTTCGGCTGGGTGGAAGGCATTGATGGTAAGCACCATCTTACTGTTTTTATAGAAAATGGCCGGATCCTTGATTTTCCAAATCGTACTTTAAAAACCGGTTGTCTGGAAATTGCAAAAGTCCACCAGGGTGACTTCAGGCTGACTGCTAATCAAAACCTGATTATTGCAGGCGTACCTGCTGACCAGAAAGAGGTAATTGAAAGTCTGGCGCGCGAGCATGGGTTGATCGAGGCTGATACCTCACAACAGATGTTAGACTCCATGGCCTGTGTGTCGCTACCAACCTGTCCGCTGGCAATGGCCGAAGCAGAGCGATATTTGCCTGAGGCTGTACGGCGTATGGAAGATATTCTCACAGAACATGATTTGGCAGATGAAAGCATTATATTTCGTATAACGGGTTGCCCGAATGGTTGCGGGCGCGCCATGCTGTCAGAAATCGGACTGGTCGGTAAGGGCCCCGGTAAGTACAACTTGCATCTGGGCGGCGATCGTGAAGGGACACGTATTCCTAGAATGTACCGGGAAAATATCGGCGAGGACGAGATTTTTGCTGAAATTGATAGCCTGGTCGGGCAGTGGGCAGACGAGCGCCAGCCGGAGGAGGCATTTGGCGACTTTGTCATTCGCACCGGCGTGGTAAAACCCGTGGTTGACTCAGCGAGAGACTTTTATGACTAACGCAGATATTACAACCGAACAGCCGTTGCCGCTGGATGCCAGCGATTCACAGATAGAAGCGATAAATGCCCAGCTGGAGTCAATGACGGCTGTCGAAAGGGTGGCATGGGCGTTGGAAAATCTGCCAGATGATCCTGTGGTTTCGTCCAGTTTTGGCGCTCAGTCTGCTGTAATGCTGCATTTGCTCACTAGCCAAAAACCGGATATTCCGGTGGTGTTAACTGACACCGGTTATCTATTTCCGGAAACCTATCAATTTATTGATCAGATGACCGAGCGGCTAAATCTCAATTTGCAGATTTACAGTGCTGCTTTATCTTCTGCCTGGCAGGAAGCCCGTTACGGCCGCCTTTGGGAGCAGGGGCTGGAAGGTTTGGAAAAATATAATCAGATAAATAAAGTTGAGCCGATGCAGCGGGCTCTTAAACAACTGCAGGCAGGAACCTGGTTTGCCGGGTTACGCCGCAATCAGTCCGACAGTCGGGAAAAGCTGCCGGTGCTGCAAAAAGCAGGGGGCCAGTTTAAGTTGTATCCAATCATCGACTGGACTAACAAGGATTTGCACTACTATCTCAAAGAACATGACTTGCCCTACCATCCGTTATGGGAGAAAGGCTATGTTTCTATCGGCGACTGGCACACCACTCAATCGCTGCAGGAAGGAATGAGCGAACAGGATACACGCTTTTTCGGCCTTAAACGTGAATGTGGCCTCCATGAATTTGGTGATGGGATCTGAGCTAACGCTCCTTTCACGCTGTACAAATGCAAAACCAGTGAATGTCCCGGACGTCACTGGTTTTTTATTGCACGACAACCCTGTCTTACTAAAACGCAAATGTTTCCGATATTCTTCTTTATGTTGTGGACGTAGCCAGCATAAAAACTTCGGTTTTTATTTGTTTTTAACCCCGGCCCTTTCTGCTCTGAGCCAGAGTCATTACTCAGGTGAGACAGTTGGGCATTCACCTCGCCAGCACCCCTTGACGCTATCATTCTAATTAATTTAGTTCGCAAGCAGCATTTTGCTCAAGCGCAAAATGTTCAAACTACCTGTTTTGATTGATTTTTAGGCTAGTGTGTTTTTGTAACTGGTCTTATCAGATTTTCTCTTCGTGCACAAAAAAATGGCTTATAAATAAATTTTTATTGATATGTGAAGGGATTAGGGTGTAGATGCCTCGTCAAGTAGAAACCTGCTAAATGCTTTCGTTAATTCCTGATTCAACAAGGCTTTGCAATTTAACCTGCAAGGAGTAGGATTGAAAAATGCGGTAGTAAGGACTCCTCCGACAATGACGCAATCTTACGAAAATGACGAGCTGGTCTTTCTGGACGAAGATACTCAGAACGATACGCCGGTAAAAAACTATCAATACTGGAATATTCTTGTTGTCGATGACGATGAGGAAATACATACGGTCACACGTTTAGCGTTGGCCGACTTGGTGGTAAACGATAGGAAACTTAATTTTCTACACGCATACACAGCCGAGCAGGCGAAAGACGTATTAACAGAATACGGTTCACGCATCGCCATTATTTTGCTGGATGTCGTTATGGAGACAGATGATGCGGGTTTAAACCTGGTAAAGCATCTTCGTGAAGCAATGGCGCTGCAAGAGCCAAGAATTGTTTTACGTACTGGCCAGCCTGGCTATGCGCCTGAAGAAACTATTATCAAAGATTACGACATTAACGATTACAAGACCAAAACCGAGCTGACTCGCAGCAAACTGGTCACCACTGTGATTGCGTCGATTCGTTGTTATCAGCAAATCCTCACCATTAATCAAAGCCGTTTGGGGCTACAGAAAATCATTGATTCCGCATCAAATTTGCTGGAGGAACACTCTGTAAATTCTTTTTGCGAGGGTGTTGTTATCCAGCTGGGTTCACTGATTGGCTTAAACGAAGAAGGCTTGGTGTGCGCAAAAGCCGGCTCTATGCTGGATAAAGATAGCGATGAAATTTACGTTATAGGGGCGGCTGGCGAATTCGCACGCCTTATCAATCAGCCTGTAAGCCATCTTAACAATCCGGCAATCAGCGAAAATATTGCCAGATGTTTGAGACAGAAACAGCATATATTCGAAAATGGTACTTCTGTTCTCTATCTGCATCGAGCCGGCTTTGAAGCCGCTGTGTATATCAACATGGAGAAAGAGCTCAGTGATATAGATCGTCAGTTACTGGAAGTTTTCTTATCCAGCATTTCAGTGGGCTATGAAAATGTGCATCTATTCCATCAATTAAGAAATGCCGCTTTTCGTGACTGGCTAACAAGGTTGCCTAACCGAAATGAGCTGATCAATGTACTGGATCAGAAAAGACCGGAACATCAGGGGGCAAGTGCTGCACTGATTGATATTAGCCATTTTTCAGATATTAATGACGGGCTGGGTCAGGAAACCGGTAACGCGGTTTTACAGGCCGTGGCCAGCCGGTTGGACACGATGACCAGTGAGCAGGTTATCAAGGCGCGAATTGGTGGTGATGTATTTGCGTTGGTAGGTCCTTCAAAGGAAGTAAATCCTGAGATTATCAATAGTATTTTCAGTGCGTCATTCCAGGCGCTTGACCACACGATACCTTTAAACGTCAGTATCGGAATGTGTGAAGTAAAAGAGGAATGTTTCCACGGTCTTGAAGTTCTCAAGCGGACCAACATTGCGCTCAATAGAGCCAAGCGACATCACATAGAAAACTTCGCGTTTTATGCGCCTGAGATAGAAGAGAGCACCACAACGCAACTAGGGATGATTCGTAAATTACGCAATGATTTTGCGGATAGTAAATTACAGCTATGGTTCCAGCCACAGGTGGAATTAATAACGGAGCAAGCAGTCGGTCTGGAAGGACTATTGCGCTGGCCAGATGGGAATGGGGGATATATACCGCCTTCAGAATTTATTCCCCTGGCGGAATATTCAGGATTGATTGTTGAAGTCGGTCACTGGGTACTGGAAGAGGCATGTCGGCGTATAAATCAGCTTCGTGCCGAAGGTTATGGACACTTGCGGGTAGCGATCAATATTTCCATTCCTCAGTTTCGAGACAGATACTTTGTGGAAAAGGTAAAAGCAGCGTTAGATCGCTTTTCGTGTCCGCCGGGCAGTCTGGAGCTTGAAATTACCGAAAGCGTAGTAATGGATGAACCGCAAATTGTTATTGATGCTCTGGCCGCACTAAAGGCTCATGGGGTCGCTATAGCGATTGATGATTTTGGTACAGGCTTTTCATCAATGAGTTATTTACAGCGTTTGCCATTGGACAGACTTAAGGTGGATCGTTCTTTTATCGGGGATATCGCACCAGGCAAAAATGCCGTGATTGCAGAAACCATTGTTGGTTTAGGTAACAAGCTTGGTCTGATAACTATTGCAGAAGGTGTTGAAAACCGTATTCAGGCAGATTATATGATGAAACTTGGGTGCGATGAGGCACAAGGGTACTTTTTTGCTCATCCCATGCCTTATCCTCAGTTGTTGGACTATCTTAGGCAGGATGATACTCAGTAGCCAGAATTTCAGCCACACGGCTTTGTAATTTCGGCACAACCGACTGTTCGAACCAGGGGTTTTTAACCAGCCATCGGTTGTTGCGTCCAGACGGGTGGGGAGTAATTATTAAATGACTCTGATTCATTGATTCTTCTTCAACTGCACGGGTAAGCGTCTTATAGCCCGGGCAATAATATTGCTGGGCGTAACGCCCCACCAACAGAGTAAGAGATGGTTTTATCCGGTGCATAAGCTGATGGTGCCATGTCGGCGCACATTCTTTGCGTGGGGGCGCATCTGCACCATTTTTATAACCGGGGAAGCAGAATCCCATGGGAATAAGTGAGATAAGTTGTTCATTGTAGAACGTATTTTTGTCAATACCCATCCATTTTCGCAGTCGATCTCCACTTCTGTCATTCCACGGGGTAGCACTGTCGTGAGCCAGAATACCAGGCGCCTGCCCCACGACAACGATACGGCTTTGTTCAGAGGCTGCAAGCACAGGCCTTGGCGTTTGTGGGAGATCAGCAGCACATAGCGTGCATTGACGTACCCGCTCCATGAGACTTGAGAAATTTTCTTTTTCTTTTTTCAAAAATTGCGTCCTTTGTCACAAAGTTGTCACAAAAGCATGATCTCTAATTGATCTTCTCTCGTTAATACCGTATGCTATTTTATACAGTAATAAATAGTTATTACTTTAGCTATTAGTGAGTAAGGAGATGAACATGCGTAAATCAATTTTAGGTCTTGCACTGCTGACAATTACTGGCATTGCGCATGCGGAATCCAACGAGAATCAGCTTTTTGATTGTATGGATCGTTCGACGTTTGAAGTAAATAGCGAATGTATGTCCAGTAAGATCACCAGCAACATGCGTTTTAAAGAAGCCGAACAAAAGGTCATCAATCACGCAAATGAAGCGCAGGGTGATTATGCAATAGCAACGATGACGTTTGACCCCCGTAAGATGCAGATTGATATCGTTGCCCATCGTGATGCATTGCAGGCAATGAATCGGGTCACCAGCAAAAATTAGATTGCTCCCCATAAAAAAACCGGTCAGTGACCGGTTTTTTTGTCTCTGAGCTTTAAAAAATTCGGTTTAAACCATTCAATGCTGCAACACGGTAGGCTTCCGCCATCGTCGGGTAATTAAATGTAGTATTAACAAAGTAATCTAGCGTATTACCATCGCCTTTTTGTTGCATAATCGCCTGGCCGATATGCACGATTTCTGAAGCTCGCTCTCCAAAGCAATGGATACCCAGGATTTTCTTTGTTTCTCTGTGAAAGAGTATCTTGAGACTTCCTACCGTCGTAGAGGCAATTTGCGCTCGCGCCAGATGTTTAAACTGAGCCCGGCCAACTTCATAGGGTACTTTTTGCTCGGTCAGTTCTTGTTCCGTTTTGCCTACCGAACTTATTTCCGGAATAGTATAAATACCGGTAGGGATATCTTCCACCAGGCCTGCATTTGCCTTGCCGTGCAGCATCGCTTCAGCGGCGAACCGTCCCTGATTGTAGGCAGCAGAAGCCAGGCTGGGGTAACCAATAACATCTCCAACAGCAAAAATATTATCTACATCGCTTTGATAGTTTTCATTCACATTCAACTGGCCCCGAGAGTTAGCTTTTAAGCCCACGGCATCCAGGTTAAGCAAATCAGTGTTGCCGGTGCGTCCGTTTGCGAACAGTAAGCAGTCTGCTCGCATCCGCTTACCTGATTCCAGGTTTAAGATGACACTATCGTCCTTACCCTCAACAGACTTATAAATTTCGTTATTGCGGATAACCACACCATTATTCCAAAGGTGGTAACTCAACGCATCGGAAATCTCCGCATCAAGAAATGATAACAGCCGGTCGCGCATATTTACCAAATCGACTTTAACCCCCATTCCTCTGAATATACTGGCATATTCAGAACCTACCACTCCCGCGCCGTAAATGATGATAGAACGGGGTTGGTGTTTCAGTGCAAGAATGCTATCGGAGTTATAAATTCGCGGATGGGTAAAATCGATATCGTCCGGGCAATAGGGGCGTGATCCGGTGGCTAGCAAAACCTGGGCAGTGGTGATTGTTTCTTCAGAGCCGTCATTATTGGCTATTTTAAGTGTATTTTTATCAACGAAGCTGGCAATACCGTAAAACATATCTACACGATTTCTATCATAGAAAGAAGCACGTAGTTTTGTTTGGCTTTGAATAACACCACTGGCATGGCGCATAATATCCTGAAATTCGACACTCTGATTCAGATTGTTTTGTGAAAAGAGGGGAGTGTTATTATATTCAATTAACCGGCTGACTGAATGGCGTAATGCTTTTGATGGAATGGTGCCCCAGTGCGTGCAGCCACCACCAACCGACTTATAACGTTCTACAACGGCAACTTTCTTGCCGGCCTTGGCCAGCTGCATCGCTGCACCTTCACCCCCAGGACCTGTTCCAACCACCACAGCGTCGAAATTATAGTCGGCGGTTTTTTTGCTCGTACCGGACGCTTTTTTTGTCATGCCTGTTCACTCTTGTTGAATTTAACCTTGTTGCTAAATCTACGGGCTCAGAACACCTCAGATCATATCGTCCTCGACCGGCGTATTGACAGTATTGGAGCTGCTGGCTGTTAGCGCCAGGTCTAAGATAAATGTGGTTCCTCCTCCTGACGTCTCAACTACATCGATATGGCCGTCCAATATTTGAGTTACCCATTGATAAACAAGATGTAGTCCCAGACCTGAGTTGCCTTTACCGCGTCCAGATGTCACAAATGGATCGAATAACGTGTCAGCCACCTCGCTGCTAATACCGTTGCCATTATCCTCAACCATCAATTTTACTCTTTGAGGACTCCGTTCTGCGCGAATAGTGATTATACCGTGTTGGCCTGCTGAAAACGCATGACTTAGCCCGTTATTTAAAAGATTCTGCAATACCTGAGACAAGATTCCCGGGTAACTAGTCAGGTAGATACTATTCGAAATATCAATACGAATATCGACCAATGAATGCTTTATCTGGGGGGCCATAGCACTGACAATATCGTTGACGTTCTGCCGAAGATGAAAGCGAGTAAGCTGTTCGCTGCCGCGATCTACAGAGAGCCGCTTAAATCGCTTGATAAGGCCGCTGGCTCGTTGCAAGTTAGATAAGGCCAATTGCAATGAGGCATCATTATCCATGATGAATTGGTCTAATTGTGATTTACGTAATCCATTTTCGAGCTGCTCTTTTAGTTCATACAAACGATGCTGCTGACTACTTATAGACATTATTGCAGCGCCCAAAGGTGTGTTCAGTTCATGGGCAACCCCCGCCACAAGCATCCCCAGAGAGGCCATCTTTTCTATTTCGACCAGCTCATTTTGTAATTTTTTCTGTATGGCTAATGCGGCCTGTAGCTCTTGTTTCTCTGCGGCAAGCCTGTGGCTCAATCTTTGTATTCGCTGACTAGCGCGAAGCTCACGATAAACTACAACAGCGCCGACCATCAGAATTAGTAAAGCAGTAAGCAGGGCGGGCAACAACGCCTCTTTGCGCAAGTTTTGATAAAAATCTGCCGGGGTTCTGGCGATAAAATAAAGCGTTTTTATATCTGAAGCACGCTCACTGAGCTGGATGGACAGTTTGCTGATACTGAAAATTTCCAGGTTCCTTGCCACATAAATCGATACGGCATTGGTTTTATCCAACTGTTGCCAGGTATCAGGAATATCGACTGGGGGCCCGCCTGCTGTTCCAGACCACTCTTTTGCGGGGTCGCTATAGACCAGCCACTGCGGTGTGTCATCTGCCATATACAGAGCAGCATGGGGGGATCTCAAATCCTTTATGTATTCCATCAATTCAGTGAGACGGTAATTAACAATCAAAAATCCCTCTCCAAGCGGGTGAGTAGCGGGCACATGAAGCATGGCTCTGATGGTTGGCTGGTAGGGTAAAAAAACCTGACCACTTTCCCTATTTAAGCTTAATTCAGAAAGCAGCAGTGAGCCGGGTAGCGTTGACCGTATTGCATTTACATAGGGTCTGTGTGCTTTATTTTGCAGTTTTTTTTGCGGTACGCTTTTGGCTGTAAAACCCGAATAGTTTATCCGTATGACTTCGTTTCCCTGTAGGTCAAGCCAGCGCAATTGAGACAAATTGTCCAGCGTTGCACCAACTCTGAGAAAAACTTTCTCTGCCTGCAAATTTTTGTTTTGTATTAACAGATCGTGTACATGTGAATTAAGCAAACGGGTACTGTTTCGAATATCACCTAGCTGACGATTAAATTCAGTATTGCCCAATGCAAGCAAATTAAGGTGCTCGTTGTTTAGTAGCGCAAGCTGTGAATCAATTTTTCTTTCGTATCGTATCAAGCCGGCCAGAAATGCTAAAATGACAAAGGATATAACCCACCATAAAATTCGGGAGTGAGTGAACAGCACGCTTTTTAAAGATGGCATTGACTTTGTCTAATGGTGTCGCTGGTGTTTTAAAAGCATTATCAACTCTGACAACGGCATCGGTTTTGAAAACAAAAAGCCCTGTGCAACTTCATACCCGGCGTCAACCAAAATAGCTTTTTGAGCTTCTGTTTCTACGCCCTCTGCCACAAGACCGATGCTCAATTCTTCACCCAGTTTTTTCATCATCCTGATGACGGCTAAACCCGTGTTGGGTTTATCCCCTGTTAACTGGTCGATAAAGGTTTTATCAACTTTAAACGTGTGTGCCGATAATTTAGAGATATGCGCCAGCGATGAGTAACCGGTCCCAAAGTCATCGATACTGATGCGTACTTTACTGGCACATATAACCTTTAAAATTTCTGCCATATTTTCGTAATTTTCTATGGCCTGCGTTTCAGTAATTTCAATCTCTAATAACGCAGGATCAATATCGCCCTTATTAATGAGGGCTTGAAATGAGTCCATAAATAGCGGCGTATCAAAATCTTTAATTGATACATTAAACGATATTGGAATAGACAAGTTGTCCATGGTAAGACTCTGAATATCCTTAACAACCTGCTGCATTACCAGAATATCAATTTTGTTGATAAGGCCTGATGTTTCTGCAACGGGCATGAATATACCTGGAGAAAGCTCTCCTCTTAACGGGTGCTGCCAACGAACTAACGCTTCTGCGCCTACGATTTTACCCGTTAGCATGTCATGTTTGGGTTGATACCTAACTATTAAACCGGCGTTGTCTTTTAGTGCACAATGAAGTTCTTTTAACAGCAAGTAGCGGGCGGCGAGGTCAGTGCGCAGACTTGGTGAATAATAACGGACTGTTACACCGGCAGCATGCCCCGCGCGTAATGTTGCTTCGGCCAGCTTCACTGCACGCTCGGGTTCATTATTGTCAATATCTGCCATATTCAGTACCGCGATAAAGCACTCAGACTTGTGGGTGATGCCTTCGAGGGTTATCGACAGGCTAGTAAGTTCCTCGAGCTCACTATAAACAGGTAGTTGAGAATGATGGATTAAAAATGCAAACGTGTCCTCTTCCAATCTGGCAATGGCAAAACACGGCGACAGACGCTGTCGCAATTGAGTGAGAGCTTCATTAAGCATGCCGATAGCATAGCCTTCACCAAGTAGAATTTCACAGGTCGAAAAATCGGCGACCTTTACCAGTACAAGTGCAGTATTTTGCCGATCGAAGTTAGCTGAATTCTGGAATTCTCGCTTCAACCAGTTGCGGTTCGCAATATTTAAATCCGAATCTTTGTAAGCCACAGAAGAAAGCTTATCCATCAGAGCAATATTGGTAAAGCCGTGGTCAATGTTCTCACTAAATACTGTGAGCAATGAGACGTCATTCGGCTTCAATGGGCAGGGGGATTTTACTAAGAACAGATAATGATGCTCATTAATATCTTCAGTAGAGAAATAGAGCGCTGACCAGGTGCCATCAAACTGATGTTCACCTGATGCTACAGCTTTTTGAAAAAGTAATGTTATTTCTTCTTTTTCCTCTGGAAAGCTGTTTAAAAGCGCTTTAACAGACCTCTGCGAAGGGCGGCTGAATCTACCGGTGGCAGCGATGAGCTTTCCCTCTTCCAATTGCTGCTTGCCGGACAGGTAAGCACAGACAAGGCCACCACTATCTGGCACACCAATCAAGCGTGAAATCTCAAAAAGTACTGTGTGTGTGAAGCTATTAACATCGTGACGGGATGTGATTGCCCTGGAAGCATCGACAATCATTTGCAGACCACGGCGGGCATTGGTTAACTGAGTTAAAGAGTGCCAGGTGCGGATGTTGCTGGCGACCACCGTTCTCAGTTTGTCCTGAGTAAGGTCGACTTTGTTCCAGTATTCGTCGATATCGAAGTCGCGCATAGTATCCAGGCGCGGCGCCATTCCGGGTTGCCCGGTTAACAAAATGATACGAACTTCACTGTTACCCAATATGTTGCGAACCGTATTAACTAAAAATAGACCGGCATCGTCATGTTCCATTACAACGTCAAGCAAAATAACCGCAATGTCAGCGCGATCAGCGATAATGGCAGCTGCCTCTGTGGCCGAAGAGGCCGTTATACACCGAATCGGACGGGATGTAACAATAAGTGATTTTAAACCAATTAATAATGATTGCTGATAGCCGGGATCGTCTTCGACGCTAAGAACAATCCAGGGTTTTTTATCCTCAGCGTACGAGCTGACATTTTCCTCGTCTGCAAACTGAAACAGTTCATTATCATTCATATCAACCCTGTGTTCTAGATTCTTCCTTGCAAGCCGGCCATCGTTAAATGGTCCACCTCGTAAAATCTGCTGTTGAGTAAAGTATTATTCAAGAAAACAATTTTTCAAATTATGATTGTTTAATGCAGGCTTTAAGCATTTATGAGTTTAACTTTATACAAAAAAAGTGCAAAGGGATAATTTTTAGCACAAAAAAAGCAGCCATTTGGCTGCTTTCTCTTCATACCATTGAAAAGTTTAGCTGAAGTAGCCTTACCCATTTTTCCTGTTGTAAGGCAAGAGCGGTTTTAAGCTCCTTGTAACTATAATCTAACTCAAGTCGCTCAACGCTACGTTTAAGACATTCCTGACGTACCCGCATCAGACGTTTCTTAGCAGCGTAATAGTCAGACATTTTCTGCATCAGTACATCATACTCCGATTGAATTTTTTGCATAAGTTCATCGGCATTAGGTAAATGAGATATCTTGGCACTGGCTTTTTGCAATTGCATCGCTGCACGTGCTTTTTGAATACGCTCTTCTGGGACCTTACGTAAGTTACGAGTCAAGCCAACAAACGATAACCCGCGAATCAGCCACTTAGTAGGATCGAACTGCCACCAATGGATACCATTTCTGTAATCGTACTCAAAAATATGATGGTAGTTGTGATAACCCTCGCCAAAGGTGAAAAAGGCTAAAATGCCGTTGTCACGGGCAGTATTACCATCTGTATAGGGCTGATGGCCCCAAAAATGAGCAAGAGAATTGATAAAGAATGTTACATGATGAACCATAACCAACCGAAAAACGCCGGCAATGAGCATCATTCCTAATATATCCCCGTTTAACCAGCCCAGAAAAGCAGGAATACCCAAATTAGTAGCCAATACCAGAGGTAAATAATACTTATGCTGCCACATTACCACTGAATCTTTTTGCAAATCTTTGCAATTACGGTAATCACCATAGCGATGAGCCTGGTACTCTCTTAACATCCAGCCTATGTGAGCAAACCACAGCCCGCGCTTCGCCGAATAGGGGTCATTTTCGGTATCATCAACGTGACGATGATGAATCCGATGATCAGAGCACCAGTGTAAAATACTGTTTTGCAATGCCATTGCGCCTCCAATAGCAAGCACAACGCGCACAACAATATTGGCGTCATAGGTTTTGTGCGACCAGAGTCTATGATACCCAGCGGTAATAGACATGCCTGTAAAATAAAACAGAACAATAGCGGTCACAATTTCTGCTGTATCAAAACCAATGTAAGCAGCCCACAGGGGGACTCCCACGAACGCGATAGCGCCAGTGATGATAAAGACAAGTAAATTTGTGAGGATTAAAGGTGGTTTTTTCATTCAACATAACTCAGCTTACAACTGTTCGCTAATTTATATGCTAGAGGCTGGTTAGTAAAGCTACAGACAGCATTTTAATGAAAAAGTATAAGAAATTTAATATTGCACTCACCGAATTTGCAGTTAACGATGTGAAAGTTACAGCGACGAAAGATGCTGTTTCAATTAGAATAGAGAAGTATAAACAAGTGGGAGAGAATGTTGAGTCGTCAGGAGCAGAAACAAAAAACCCGGCAAAGTATTATCCAGGCCGCATTTTCACTGCTTGATGAAAACAGAAGCTTGTCTGCTATTAGCCTTAGAGAAGTCGCCCGGGCAGCGGGTATTGCGCCTACCTCATTTTACCGCCATTTTAAAGATATGGATGAATTGGGACTTACCCTGGTCGATGAAGCGGGATTAGCGTTACGACAATTAATGCGTCAGGCCAGAAGCCGTATCGCCTCTGGCGGCGGAGTCATTGACACCTCCGTTGATACGTTTATTGAATTTATCTGTGCCAATAGCAATGTTTTTCGCTTGTTATTACGCGAGCATACGGGAACGTCTGCTGCGTATCGCTTAGCTGTGTTGCGTGAAATCCAGCATTTTGTTGAGGAACTGACGGACTATATTGCTGAACAGCAAAAAACCGAACACAGTATTGCCAGCCTGCAAGCAGAGGCCATGGTAAGGCTGGTGTTTAGCGCTGGTGCTGAAACGCTCGAAGCAGAACGCAGCTCTAGAGCCGAAATCGGCGAACGAGTAAAGGCCCAGCTGCGGTTTGTGCAGCTGGGGGCCTCAGTTTATAGTGCAGAGTAACTTATTTTTTTACCAGCCTTACACCGGCTTCAATATGATGGGTGAAAGGAAACTGATCAAACAACGCTGCATGACTTATATCATGGGTTTTGCTTAATGTTTCAAGGTTTTTGCTGAGCGTTTCCGGGTTACAGGAAATGTAGATAATATGCTCATATTGCTGAATCATAGCGAGTGAATCGTCGTCTAACCCAGCCCGGGGCGGATCTACCAACACTGTTCCAAAATCATAACTGTCCAGGTCAATGTCTTGTAGACGACTAAAGGCGCGCTCTTTACGCATAGCGCACGTAAATTCCTCTGCAGAAAGCCTGACGATATCTACATTATTAATTTTATTCACATCGATATTGTATTGCGCCGCTGCGACAGACGGCTTTGCGATTTCAGTGCCGATCACACGCCGAAATTGCTGTGCTAACGGAATTGAAAAATTGCCCGACCCACAATAAAGCTCCAGAAGATCACGTTGATTTTTTTCACATACACCCATTGCCCATTCAATCATTCCACAGTTAACGTGGGCATTTGGCTGGGTAAAACTATTTTCTATATGTTTAAAGTAATAGGTGGTTTCTTTCACAGGAAGCGCTTCAATGATGAAGTCATTACCAATAACCTGTTTCTGTTTGCGGGCGCGACCAATAATATTCACGGGCAAAATGTCTGCCAGTTCCTGTCTGAGTTTGGTGGCTTCATGCTGCCACTCATCACTAAGCGGCTTATGGTAAAGCAGGCTGATCACCAGCTCGTTGCTAAGACCACTTAAATAATCAATTTGAAAGAGTTTGTTTCTGAGTACTGTATTGCTGCGCAATTTTTCTATGAGCACAGCCATAGCTGTATTAATCGTTTCACTGGCCGGCGGGAATGTATCTACCCGGTATTTTTCTTTTGTTTGCTGATCAAACATGATGTGGTAGAGATCATCGCCGTCATGCCAGACTCTGAATTCGGCACGCATCCGATAATGCTCTGTGGCGGAGGGATATATCGTTAATTCAGGCGCATTAAAAGGCGCTAAGAGGTCATCTAGACGCTTAACCTTTTCACTTAGCTGTTTTCGGTAGGCTTCTTCTGTTGGTCGTTGCGACTGATCAGCCATGAATGTCTCCACATCATTTTTTGGGTAAGAATTCGAAGCAACGCATTGTAGATGGATTATCTTGCGCTGCAATCAGTTTACCGGAGTTGGGTTAAGTATTTAACCAATGTTGTTTTATGGTGCAGCTGTGATAATGAGGTACGGTAAGCGTGTCAGAAAGTAAAAACCCGGCAGTTGCCGGGTTTTGTTATTATTGCTCAGTTTCGCCTTTTTCCTTGGCAGGCCGAACTTTCAATGTACGCTCAAGAAAAACTTTGTCATTCAGTTGAGTAATAGCTGAATCAACATCATCGGTTAAAACTTCTATAAAGCCATAACCTTTTCGTTTACCGGTGCGGCGGTCCTTCATAAGTCGGACTGACTGCACATTGATATAACTTTTAAAGTAATCCTTAACTGCTTCTTCATTCGCCTTATAAGGCAGATTTCCGACATATAACGTTGCGGTTTCATTCGCAACCATATCAGTATCTTCCTGAGAATCAGATGTATTACTTAATAGTGATGCCAACCATGGCGTAACAATGCCACCAATAAGTAATGATGCTGCAACAGACAAAGGTAAACTCATATTCATACCAGAAGACGAGAAAACAAAGTACCCGGCTGCAGCTAATACCACGCTGATAACAACGCAATGGATAAAGCCAACTTTCATAAACCTTCCTTAAAATTTTTATTGATAGTACTTGGAGGCTGCTCATAGTTTACTCACTTGAAACAATTAGAACAACTTTATGTTTAACAGGTAGACTAAAGACGTAACATTGTGAATAGTTATGTGGATAAAATAGGCCGTTCAGCGAAGATTGCAAAGAAGTGTCCTATAATCGTAAGAAAGGTGTTGACGGGAACATTTTCTCATGTAGAATGCGCCCCACGTTTCGAGAGGGCAACAGCACATTCGGAACATAGCTTTCAAGCAGTTACCTTTTAGAAAAAGATTTCAAAAAAGTGTTGACGTAGAAAGTGAAATGCGTAAAATGCGCATCCGCTTCGGGGTAAAGCCTGAAGCAAACGCGAAGTAAGGTTGCTTTTAGCAAGTACTGAAAAGCGTGTCAGGCAACAGTGTTGACTGACAAATTGCTCTTTAACAATTTATAACAAGACAATCTGTGTGGGCACTCGTTAAGAGTGTCAACCGACGATTCATAGATAGATTTTCGATTTTTAATTGAAGAGTTTGATCATGGCTCAGATTGAACGCTGGCGGCAGGCCTAACACATGCAAGTCGAGCGGTAGCATTTCTAGCTTGCTAGAAGATGACGAGCGGCGGACGGGTGAGTAATGCTTGGGAACTTGCCTTTGCGAGGGGGATAACCACT
>NZ_KB899382.1 GCF_000378185.1 Salinimonas chungwhensis DSM 16280 | reverse complement strand
TGAGCGACTTCCGGCAAATAGTGGCTATCCCGAATTCGATTACGATTTACTTCTCTACTGATGGTGCTGTGGCTCACGTTCAGACGCTTTCCTATCTTCCGATAACTGAAACCCTCGCGTAAGTAGGCCTCGATCTGGTATCGTTGTCCCTCGATCAACTGCTTGTAACTCATGGTAACTACTCTTGTTTTTTGGCGATTACAGAGTACCACCAACAGGCAGTTGATCTCTCCTCACCGTTTAACCATGAGTGGTGCACTTATTATCTGAATTCGGGAGAATATAAGTACCCATCAAACCCTTCAACATATGCAGCATATTCACCTTTAAATGTAGTAACAACTTCCCGAGGCCTCGCGTTGTAAAACTTCCAGCATTTAATGTGTAGAGTCGGATTAAAGTCTTTAATTTTTTCTTTTACGATAGGAACAACTTTACTAGGCTTCAATTTAAATGGTGACTCAATGCCTTTAATGAAAGCTACACCCTGTTCATAGTTAGTCATTTCATCATCGTTCAGTTTATTAACATTAATGAATTCAACGGATAAATCAGCGGATTTGGCATGATTTCCAAGTTTTGGAACTAAGAATGCTCTAATTCTGTATTTTTGACTTTCAAGTACTTCATCTGACAAGTCATTCTTATATGTTTCCATGTATTCACGCACAACACGATAGTTCTCAGTTTGAAATTGTTTTAATGCTTCCAGTTGAGCTTGTTCAGAAGTTCGTGTTAGTTGCATTGCAATAGCTAGCTTTGCCATTAATGCTTGGCTATCTCCGAACTCTTCGACCAGTAGGTTTTCAAAGTTGTTAAGCGCAGATTGACATTCACCGCTAGTAGCAAGATCAACCGCTGGTAAACTTCTATGTTCAATCTTATTTCTAAGTCCGATAAGAAAATTCAAATTCTTAGTTTCTGGATTGTGATCTCCACCCCAATATTCAGAGCAACATCGAGATAACTCCCACGCCTTTTCCTCTCCGTCAATCAGTATTGGATTACCTTCATCATCAATGTAAACATAGTTTTGTGATTTCTTTTCAAAAATAGCGTGAAATAATGCAGTGTAGGCGATAACTATATTAACAATAAAGCCATACGTCTTGAACTCTGTATACGGGTTGTTATAAGTAGATACAGCTAATAAAGCAAATTCTCGAGCTTTGTGAAGTAATATGCTTTTCGATGAAATTTTATTTGGGCCCAGGAGTTTTTGTGAGTGTATAAGACTAAACTCTTCTTTACTTAGGTAGACAAGGCCTGTAGATGTGTATTGGTTACCATCTTTTTGAACGAATTGGTGCCACCTTTTAGTCTGATACGTTTGACAACTACTTAATGCCCAGCCAGATGCCTCAGCAAGTTCAGCCATCGTAAAAGCTTCTCCGGCTTTCTCTTTCGCTAGCATAAAATTAAAAGCTAGCTCTACTCTTTGATTCCGATTCAACGCAATACTCCTTGAGTCATTTAGTGCCGCCATAGCCATATAGGGCGAATAAAAGCTTGTCTAAAATTAGTGAACGAATGTAGTGGTCAATAAAACCCGGACACCTTTTTAGCTAATTCTTCCGCTTTTGCCGGTGGTAGCCCGTTGTTAAATTGATGCGGTCTTTCCCAGTTGTAATAATTCATCAGGTAATATCCCACATCTCGTTTTGCTTCATTAGGCAAACGGTAGCCGGCTGATGGCATCCATTCTGATTTCAGACTTCTGAACACGCGCTCCATCGGACTATTGTCCCAGCAGTTCCCCCGGCGACTCATGCTCTGGCTCATCTTGTAACGCCACAGCCTTTGTCTGAATTTACGAGCGCCGTACTGAGAGCCCTGATCGCTGTGGAACATCACGCCTGTTGGCTTACCTCTCAGCTCGTAAGCCATATCTAAAGCTCTTGCGGCAAGCTCCGCGTCCGGTCGGTGTGATATACTCCAGCCGATAACTCTGCGGGTGTGTAGGTCAATCACGACGGCTGCGTAATACCATGCTGAACCTGTCCAGATGAAGGTAATATCGCCGCACCAAGCCTGGTTGGGCTGCTCCACACTGAACTGCCTGTCCAGTAAATTAGGGATATCTGGCCGCTCAACCTGTACGGTTTTATAGGCGTGCTTACCCGGCTGCTTGCTCATCAGCCCTTGTTCTTTCATCAGCCGACCTACTTTGAATCGGCCCATAACGATGCCTTCATCGCGAAGCATATCAACAAGCGTTCGTGTGCCAGCAGACTGACGACTCTTATCGAACAGACGTTTCACTCTGGCGCGCAGAATACGCCGTTTAGCACCAATCAGCCGGTGTCGCTTTCGTCGTTCATAATAACTACTGACACCAACACCTAACGCTGAACAGACCAATTCTGTTGATTCATGCACCCTCAACCGGTCTATCAGCGCGTGGACTTCAGGTCGTCGGACATTAAGAGTGCGGTAGCCTTTTTTAGAATGGTCTTTTCTCGTTCCAGGCGATTCACACGAGCCTCCAGCTCCTGAATACGTTGCTGTTCTGGTGACAGGGCTTTTGACTTCGGCGTACTACCGCTGCGTTCAGATTCAAGCTGCTGAACCCATTTGCGCAGAGTATTTTCGTGAACGTCTACTGCACGTCCGGCTTCGATCACGCTATATCCCTGATCGAGCACCAGACTGGCTGCATCATGTTTAAATTCCGGACTGAATGACCGTCTTTGTCTTCTCATTGAACACCTCGTTATTAAGTGTAATGCTACCACTTAAAATGGTGTTCGGGTTTAGTCTGCCACTACACTTTGAACACAATGACATTGATGAGCGTTGAGCAGAAACTCTTAAGGTATGAGTATGGCCTTCCGCATGCACACCAAAGCCGCACTTTGTTGCACGTTCGGGCTACTCTGCTCTTGCGCCGTTAATCTGGCTTGCCAGTGGCGTTCGTTGCCCTTTCTCAACATGCAATTAATAGGTCACGTTAATACACATTAACGTGACCTATCGCTTCTTTAGCTATTTGGTGTCACGACAATCTTCTAGACCATTCTCAACCTCTATGGTTGTATGTGACAATTCAAATTCATCCAAAGCATTCGCTATGCTTTCTTTCAACATTAGGTATTCAGCTTTCGACTCAAATTGACTAACGATGTGAACTGTCGCGACATGATGCTCACCATCTAGTGACCAGATATGCAGGTGATGCAGATTGCTAACAGCATCAAGTTCAAGCAATTTATCAGTCACGTTTTGTAAAAGGTCGTTGTCTGGTGACGCCTGAAAAAACAGTTTTACGGTGCTGATAAGATTTCGGATAACGTTGAACAGAATGAAAAGCGTAAATCCGATAGAAAGAACCGGATCCAGAACAGGCCAGTCTTTGAACTGCATAACAATAGCGACAATGAGTACCGCTACCCAACCTAAAACGTCTTCGAGTAAATGCCAGTTCAGAACTTTTTCATTCAGCGATTTACCACCTTGTAATTTATACGCGGCGAAGCCGTTGACCAGTACGCCAAGAATAGCCAGTGCAATCATGCCTTCTGTTTCTGGCATCTCTGGATTACTCAGCCGTGGCACTGCCTCATAAAGGACCCAGGCAGAACCAACGATTAAAACAATGCCGTTTATCAGCGCCCCGAGTAAGCTCAGCCGCCTCTTGCCATTGCGTTAAAAACTCACTCATTGTTCTCTCCTTTAAGACAATGTTAATCAATCGCCGATTCAATTAAGGGCTTTATAGATCCCTAAGTATTAATATCTTAACCATTGAATGCATGGATCATTACATTCTGTGCCGTATCACGATGACTGAAGCCGGGGCACTTGGTTTATACTCGATAGAATAAGTCAGTTCTAAGAGAATGAATTATTAAAGGGGATGCGGGTATTATTTCTCATTAATGCTGATATCTCTTGCTTGCGTGTAAGCTTCCCAACCTTCTTTTGCTGCATAAGGTACAATGAGCAACGCCGCCACGGGATCGGCCCACCACCAGCCAAACCAATTTACCAATAGCAAACCAGCAAGAACAACGATAGTTTGGTATAAGCAGATAAAGGTATCTTTGGCATCGGCAAGTAACGCTGGACTATCCAGCTTTCGGCCATATTTTCTTTTGAAATAAATAAAAATAGGGTTGATAAGCAAAGAAGTAACTAAAATGATTAAACCCATAGTGCTCCAGCTTGAAGTTTTCTGACTAAAAAGTTTTGAAACTGAATCATAAGATATAAATATGCAGACCAAAGCAAATGATACGGCAATTACGTAGAGGGTAATTTTTTTCCGTCTGTTCACCTGGTCTTCATCAATTCCTTTAAGCTCACCGTGTAGACGCCAGCCTAGTGTGGTAGCACTTATCACTTCTATTGTGCTATCCAATGCCCATCCTATGAGCGCTGAACTATTGGCAGTTATCCCTGCTATTAAAGCGACTATTACTTCCATAACATCATAGATGACATTTAATATTTGAAGTGTTCTCGCCTTTTTTAAATCACTTTTTCTTGTAGGTTCCATACTTTCCTGCACCGTCAAAAAATGAACGACACGACATTATTTTAGTTTCGCCGTTCTGGGTAATTCGAAATAAGAGCTTTCGTCATTAATAAGAAAGCCCTTTTTGCTAAACTAGGGTTTTATTGTGTACGAGTCGGTAGAGCACGGGTAATACAACCAACGTCAACAAGGTTGAGGATATGATCCCCCCTATCACTACCGTTGCTAATGGTCTCTGCCCCTCTGCGCCAGTACCGACATTAAGCGCCATGGGCACGAAACCAAGGGACGCCTGTGAATATAATCAATGCATTTTTTATTGAGCCAAACGCAATGGATGTTAGAGCTAACGAGGTGGGGGCTAAAAGTTGTCCCAGCCCCCATTAATTAATACTGCATCATCGAATTAACTAGCATCCCGACATTCTTCGCTGGTCAGCTCGATTTCAATAGTGGTATGCAATAACTCAAACTCTTGCAGCGCGTTAGACACACTTTCTTTTAGTTTAAGGTACTCAGCCTTGGACTCAAACTGACTAACAACGTGAACGGTCGCGACATGATGATCACCATCTAGTGACCAGATATGCAGGTGATGCAGTTCGCTCACGGCATCAAGTTCAAGCAACTTGTCAGTTACGTTTTGCAACAGCCTGTTGTCTGGTGACGCCTGAAAAAACAGCTTCACGGTACTGATGAGGTTTCGGATAACGTTGAACAGAATGAATAGCGTAAATCCAATAGACAGAATCGGATCCAGAACAGGCCATTCTTTGAATTGCATAACAATAGCGACAATCAGTACCGCTACCCAACCTAAAACGTCTTCCAGTAAATGCCAGTTCAGTACTTTTTCATTCAACGATTTACCACCCTGTAATTTAAAAGCGGCGAAACCATTGACCAGTACCCCGAGTATAGCCAGTGCAATCATGCCTTCTGTTTCTGGCATTTCTGGATTACTCAGACGTGGCACTGCTTCGTAAAGGATCCAGGCAGAGCCAACTATTAAAACAATGCCGTTTATCAGCGCCCCAAGTAAACTCAGCCGTCGATAGCCATAGGTAAATTCTTTCGTTGCGCTTTTTGTACCGAGTTTGTTCAGAAGCCAGGCACTGCCGATCGAGAGTGTGTCACCTAAGTCATGCACGGCATCTGCCATAATGGCGGTACTATTTGTTAACCATCCTCCAATAAACTCAATGATAGTGAAGCCAAAATTAAGGAAAAAAGCCCAGCCAATTTTTTCTGAACTATGGGAATGTGAGTGCGCCATAAACCCTCTTGTAGCGCCCTGGCTTTGACCCAGGGCTACGTTGTATTACTGTTTATCCGCTTTCCTGTGTACCAGTTGGTACAAAGTCGGGAGAACGAACAGTGTAAGTAAAGTTGATGAGATAATGCCGCCTATAACCACCGTCGCGAGCGGCCTTTGGACCTCAGCTCCGGTGCCTGTGTTCAGCGCCATGGGCACAAAACCAAGACTTGCTACCAAGGCAGTCATCAAAACGGGACGAAGTCTGACTATTGCACCCTCAATTACAGCGGTGTAGAGATCGCCTTTTTCAATCCACAATTGCCTGATAAAGGCGAGCATGACCAAGCCATTTAATACTGCAACGCCTGACAATGCGATAAACCCTACACCGGCAGAAATAGACAGCGGCATACCTCGTATCCACAGCGCAAGTACGCCCCCAGTCAGTGCCAGCGGCACACCGGTAAAAATGATCAGCGCATCTTTCACAGAACCAAACGCAAGTATAAGAATGCCAACGATGAGAGCCAGCGTCACTGGGACCACCCAGGACAGCCTCTTACTGGCCGATTCAAGCTGTTCGAACGTTCCACCGTACTCCAGCCAGTAGCCATCCTGTAGTTCCAGTTCTGCACGCAACGTAGCTTGCAAATCTGTGACAAAACTCCCTAGATCACGCCCGCGAACGTTGGTTGTAACGACAACGCGGCGCTTGCCATTCTCCCGACTGATTTGTGCTGGCGCGGGTTTAACTTCTAATGAGGCTACTTCCTGAAGGGGCACATACCCATTGGAGGTCGGGACTGGGAGTACCTTCAACTTTTGAACGTCACGTCGTAGTTGCTCCGGAAGGCGAATCACCAGTTTAAAGCGCCGGTCACCTTCATAGATCAAGCCTGCCTGCTGACCACCAATACTGGTCGAAACCAGAGACTGGATGTCGTCGATGTTCAGGCCATAGCGCGCCATCACTTCACGTTTGGGAATAACCGATAACATAGGCAGACCAGCTACCTGTTCAACCCGGGTATCTGCAGCGCCAGGTAAACCTTGAGTTAGTGATGCAACCGAATTTGCTGATGCCAGCAACGTATCCAGGTCATCACCAAACACTTTGACTGCTACGTCGGCTCTGACACCGGAAATTAACTCGTTAAAGCGCATCTGGATAGGCTGCGTAAACTCGTAGTTATTGCCCGGTAGCGCAGTGACTGCTTTCTCAAGCTCTTTAATGAGCTGTGATTTAGGCTTGTCCGGAGTGGGCCACTCAGAGCGGGGCTTGAGTATGACGAATGTGTCGGCGACATTGGGTGGCATGGGGTCGGTGGCCACCTCTGGCGTCCCCACTTTGGCATATACCTTGTCAACTTCTTCAAAGTCGATAATGGTTTTTTCAAGGAGTTCCTGCATTTCAACAGACTGCTCTAATCCCGTGCCTGTAATACGCAATGCCTGCAGCGCGATATCACCCTCGTCAAGCTGTGGAATGAACTCAGAGCCTAATGTTGAGGCGAGCCATGAGCAAACCACAACGAGACCCAGCGCGCCTGCCAGAATAAGCGATTTGAACTTAAGCACCCACTCAAGCGCAGGTCGATAAATGGCTTTCGCCCCGCGGATAATGATGCTCTCCTTTTCGCTGATTTTTCCGCGCATAAATACGGCGATCGCAGCAGGCACAACTGTGAGTGACAATACCATCGCACAAAGCAGTGCGATTACTACGGTTGTTGCCATAGGGTGAAACATTTTTCCTTCTACGCCAGAAAGGGTAAATATGGGGAAGTACACCGCTGTGATGATACCCACGCCAAACAAGCTGGGCCGAATAACTTCAATAGTGGCGTCTTTAACCTCCTGTAAGCGTGCTTTAAGCGCCAGTATGCCACCTTGTTGTTTTTGCGCTTCTGAGAGCCTTCGAATACAGTTCTCCACGATGATAACAGCGCCGTCCACAATCAGACCAAAGTCCAGCGCCCCGAGACTCATCAGGTTGGCAGAGACCCCCCGCTGAACCATGCCGGTAATAGTCATCATCATCGCGATAGGAATAACAGCTGCTGTAATAAGGGCAGCGCGGATGTTTCCTAACAGTAAAAATAGGATAACAATAACCAGCAGTGCGCCTTCCAGCAGGTTTTTTTGTACAGTTTTGATGGCTTTATCGACCAGCGTAGTACGGTTATATACCACCTCTGCCTTAACCCATTCAGGCAATGAAGTTTGTATTTGCTTAAATTTTTCATTGGTGATCGCTGCTACTTCACGCGAGTTTTCCCCGACCAGCATCATCACAGTGCCCATCACGGTTTCTTTGCCATTACGGGTTGCCGCACCTGTGCGCAACTCTTTGCCCAAGCCTACTTCGGCCACATCTTTGACTAAAACAGGCACAGAACCTTTACTTCCTACAACAACGTTTTTGATATCCTCAATGGTTTTTAACTGTCCCGGTGAGCGAACTAACAGCTGTTCTCCATTGTTCTCTATATACCCGGCTCCAGCATTGTCATTGTTGCTTACCAACGCTTTGCGGATATCTGACATAGTCACGCCCATCTCAAGCATGTTCGCAGGATGTGGCATCACGTGATACTGCTTGTCGTACCCCCCTATGGTATTCACTTCTACCACGCCCTTAACCTGAGCGAGTTGTGGTTTGATTATCCAATCCTGAACTTCACGAAGCGCCATAGGCGTAACGGACGAGCCATCTGGCATTTTAGCCCCTTCTTTCGCCTCCAGCGTGTAAACGAAGATTTCGCCCAGGCCAGTCGCTATCGGTCCCATCTCAGGCTCAAGGCCAGGCGGCAGAACACTTTTAAGCGTTGCCAATCGCTCATCAATAAGGTTCCGCGCAAAGTAAATGTCAGTTCCTTCTTCAAATACCACGGTAATCTGAGAAAGTCCGTAGCGTGAAATAGAGCGCGTATAGGACAAATTCGGCAAACCATACAACGCAGTTTCAACCGGAAAGGTAATCCGTTGCTCGGCTTCAAGGGGTGAATAACCAGGCGCTTCCGTGTTTATCTGAACCTGAACATTAGTAATATCCGGCACGGCATCTATCGGTAGCCGCTGATAACTCCAGATACCTATGCCGATGATGACAAGTACCATTGTTAAAAGCAGGTAGCGTCGCTCGACTGACAGGCGAACAATATTATCAATCATTTATCTCTCCCCCATCAGTGCGCGTGCGATGCGTCGGATTTTTGTATATCCGCTTTGATTAAATAGCTATTGTCGACAACATACGTTTGTCCGGCGGATAACCCTGCGACGACCTCGGAAAAGTTGTCGTCCTGCAGACCTAAGGTCACAGGTGTAGCCTGATAAGCATTGCCTTCATTCAGGAACACGACAGGCCTATTGTTAAGAGTTTGAATGGCGCGATTTTCGATTTTTACCGGTACCGTTTTTCGTTGCGAATCGACAATGCCTGTGACTAAATCGCCGGGAGAGAGTAGACCCTCCCTGTTCATTACTTTTACTAACGCAAGCTGATAGGGTTGCTCTTCGTGGGAAGGAATAATGCTGGTAATGGTACTGTCGAGTTGACGACCATTTGCGATAATGTGAACAGATTTACCTTCAGCAACCTGTCTGCGCTGGGATGGAAACACCTTTAATTCCGCCCAGAGAACGGAGGTATCAACAATCGTAAAAAGTGGTGACGTACCGGTTAGTTCTCCGATATTCAGGTTGCGCGATACGACTATGCCATTGATTGGTGCTTTCACATCGTAAGACTGGAGGCTGTCATTCGACTGCACCTGCGCCATTGTCTCACCGGCTTTCACGGTCTGGCCAATATCAGCAAAGAGCTGCTCTACAATTCCCGTAAACCGGGCGTGAACCTTGGCACGCTGCTGTGGCGGTATAGTCAGCTGACCATAAACCTCGGTGTGCTGTTTTATTTCACCGCCCGAAGCCATTTTTGTAGTAACGCCAGCCTGACTGGAATATGCGTCATCAATCTCAGTTCGGGCTTCGTGCTTTTTCCACTCCCACGAAAAGCTATTTCCTCCCTGTAAGAGTGTAATATTCGCGAGAAATGAGTGCGGCTCAGCGATGAAACTTGTGGACCTGAGGCCATTTTCATGGGTTTCAAAACGGATATTTTCCTGACGCCCTCCCATACGATTGAGGGTGACGTTAAGAGCGTCAGGTGGCAGCGGCTGCGAGCGATCAGCGCTTTCTGCCAGTAAATATGCCCCCTCTTTCGTATCCTGAATGCGTAATGTCAGGGATACGCTGCTATTGGTAAATGTTTTCGATTCAGCAGCATGGGATTGTTTGCCACTTGCTGCGGCATTGGCATCAGTCAGACAAAGTAGTAGTGAGATGATAACGAATAGTCTATTCATGGGTATTCCGGAATTCTTGAGTAGGAGAAGCCTGACCGGATAATCCGGTCCACTGTTCAACGAGTGACTGGTTCACTAACGCGCTTTCGCTTAATTCGATGACCTTTGCACGAGCGCGTATTAACGCATCTCTGGATGCAATCCAGTCTTGGTAGCTGTATGCCCCTCGCTGGTAACCTTCGAGCACGAGTGTGGTGGCTGTTTCAAGGTCGGGCAAAACGGTGTCGTTGATATGCTTTACAGCATCAACGGAGAAATTCAGATATTGCTGCGCTCTAAAGAGCAATGCTTTTATCTTCAGCATCTGACTGTCTCTGGCAAAGACCGCTGCTTCTTTCTGCGCCAATGCAGCTTGCAAAGCCCCCTGGTTTCTTCGTTCAGCAAAAAGCGGCGCGGATATGGCAGCGACAACAGACGTATCCTGAACCGCCTGAGTGCGCCGCACGCCAATACGCCATGAAATATCAGCACTGGCGTTACTCTCTACCAGCTTTTGTTCAGCTTCTTTTATATTGATAGTTTGAGTTAGTCGCTCCACATTTGCTGATTCAAGAAACTGTTGATACACAGCTGAATACTGCCGTTTTGGAGGAAGCTTACTCAGCGAGCCTGATACTGTGTCAATCGCCTCAGCATCTCCCTGCCAAAACAGTGCAAGTGACTGCTTGGCAATAGCCAAAGCCGTTGCGGCGGATGCTTTGTCGACTTTAGCCTGATTGAGTGCGGCTCTGGCGCGCAGAAACTCAGCTTTATTGGTTGCGCCTTTCTTTACGCGCTGTTCGACGATAGATAAGGCTTCATCAGCGAGAGAAACAGACGTTTTCGCCAATGTGAGCCGTTCTTTTGCCGCGAGTGTTTTTACATATTGTCGGGTCAGCTCGCTTAACAGCTCGAGCGACGCGACATAGCGTTCTGACTGCAATAAAGATAAATTGGCATCAGCCAAAGATACCCTTGCATTGCGCTTGCCTCCCATCTCGAAGACAGAAGAGAGTGAGACCGTCAGCTCAGCATCATTAATGCCTGATGCATCTCCTGAGCCGAGCAGGTTTTCTGCTTCAACGCCCACATTATAAGCCGGCGTGAGATTAGCCAGCCTTTTATCTGCCTCTGTAGCAGTGAGCAGCGACTGATATCGCCGTAAATCTGGGTGTTGCTGCAATGTTAAACGTGAAGCTTGTTCGAGCGTAATCGTTTTGCTCAGGGTAGCGGGTGATATGAATAGCAACACGCTACCCACGACCACTATGCACATACGCTCACAGGTACGCGAAAAAGATGAGTTCATATTGTAAATCCTGGTCAGTAACTAAAGGGGTAAAAAATGACTAGGATTTAGGCTCTGGGAGGACGATCGATACCGGGTTGCAGGTGAGACGGAGGGGATGTGCGGTGAGCAGCAAGTGCCGTCTCGCCAAGTTTTCCTAACTGGCTATCGCTATTTTGGAATAATACGATATGGGTAAAATGCCCGTGACAGGAGCAGCAGTGGTCACAGTTGTCGGGACCAGCGTTATCTACAGAATCATAATCTGGCTGACAAACATTGGTGTCCTGAACACACACTTCATGATGGGATTCTGAAGCGTTTTCGAGAAAGCTATCAAAAGCAAAAGCATCTGAGGCAAACAAAAACAACTGTGCAAACAGCATCAGGGCGGTAATCACCACCTTGCTGTTGTTTGTGTTGCTTTGATTTACTTTCATCAGGGACCCTTGAAAACGACAGGACTAAAAGTATTAAATTAAATGCGTGATGTCAATGATTGTACTGCTCTGTCTAAGATATAGGAAAAATAAAATTTAAGGGGCGGCGCAAAAGTCAGGGGAATGAATTGACTACCTCTTGGAGAAAAAATCATTAAAGACAGGATTTTCCTTTGAGCATTTTTAAATTTTGATCGTATGGAAATTTTATATATTAATACTGTTATATACTTTCAATCGGCCCACACTCTGAAATATGACAAGATATGCATGCAAAGATTTTGCAAAGCATGGAAAGATAAATTTAAGAAGCTGATTTTAATTGATATTTTAATGCGCAATACTTTCAAAATCCGTTGCCTTCGGGCGTGGCGGTTCAAGTCCGCCCACTGGTACCACTCTTTTCACGTCTACAGAAAAGAGAACAATAAGCCGACGCAAGTCGGTTTTTTTGTGTCTGGAAGACCGTAAATGCCACGCCCAGGCGTGGCGTCCGAGTGTCGGCCCAGTCAAGCCCGCCCACTGGTATCATACATCTAAATCTTTGCGAAACCATAAACCGACCTTTGAGTCGGTTTTTTTGTAGCTCGAATCCGTCAACAGTAATAAGTGTTAACCTAAAGCGATAAACTTTGTAACTGCAATTAGACCACACATTGAGATATAAAAGCCCCAAACTGAAAATGATCTAATTGCTTCAAGTTGAAGCGTTGACATGTTCCCAATAGGCATGACTAAATATAGATCTTTTTCGGTCAAGCTTTCAGATCGAATTTTAGCTACAAATTGGTTGTAGCAGTTTCGAAACCCTTTTTCCAATGCCAAATAGTATGCATCGAGAGCAAAGAAAACTACTGTTGGAAGTAACGAAATCCAAGCATATTCGGGCTTTCCTTTATCAGCAATTATAACAAGTACTGCGGCAACTAAAGTAACGCACCAAGCTTTACAGTTTGTGCTGTTTGTTGCCATTCTTTGAACAACATTTTGAATAATCCCTAGATGAGTTTGTATTGAAGCTGCTTCAGGGTCTACTTGAATAATTCCATCGCTCATAACTAATTTCGCTTACTTTGAATTGCATGGTTGATCCATCCGGAGATGTTTTGCGCTATATCTCTATAAGCGAAAGTAGGCTCTGGCTCGTAACATGGTACGAATGAGGACAACTTTCTGCCATCACTAAATGTAAATTGCTCAAACGGATTAGCTCCTTTTCTACATGTACCATTTCGCGCGCATCTAATATTATTGATATGAATACCTAGTAAGGCTTTCCCTTGGTTCCAAGCACGCTCGATCTCATATTTGACCCAAGGTCTATTTGCTGTATCAGTTCCGATCAGAACAATGACGCACCTTTTATATTTCATATTCTGATCTATCCAATACTGAATAGCTGCGCTTCCTTTCTGTTTAATTCTCTCCCACTCATTCGGATTAACAGCCGAGTTCCCTTCAATAGAGCCAATATTTCTAATCTGTTGGACTCGCATGACATCATTTTGAAAATGAAAACTATAAAATACAGGTATCTTTGCCATATTTTTCTTACTCTCTTCCGTGTTGAATAGGCTACCTAGAAGGCCGCCCACAAGCATCCCACCTATACCGGGAGCAAACAGGTTTCCAATAAATGCACCTGCTAATGGTGCAGTAAGGGTGGAAGCACTAATGAACTCTTCTTGGGGTAACTTCTTTAAAACTATAGAACTATTATTCACATTATTCTTAGTACGTTTTCTAATAATTAAAGTGATAGAGTTTGAGGAAACTAACTCATCAACTAATGATCAGTGTCTATTTATTCCAAACACTGAGAATTAACTCACCCGTTTGATGATAAATCCCTACCTGCTTTATGTAATTCATAAAATCAGGGTTCTCTTCTACGATACGGTTGGCAGATACCCAGTCAATATCTGACTTTTCTTTTGCTGGTATAAGAATTTGGCTGTTCTATAAATCACCGACATCCAATAACAGAATACCTATTCCATGGAGTGAACAAAGCATTTTGGTAAGGCCTGACTTTCCTAGACACTTTCTATGTCCCTAAAATACTGCCTGTCATAATCTGTTGGTGACGTACGTCCGTTGGCAGTATGACGACGTTTCGGATTGTAGAACATTTCGATGTAATGAAACATCGCTTGTCGCGCATCATCTCTGGATTTGTACTTGATACGCCTGATCTTTTCCTTCTTCAGATTGCTAAAGAAGCTCTCCGCTACCGCATTATCCCAACAGTTACCTCGTCGACTCATACTGGGTTCAACATCCAACGTATTGAGTAACTTTCTGAAGCTGCGGCTACTGTATTGAGATCCTTGATCGGAATGCAGGTTGACCGTATCAGACGGTTTTCGCCGCCAGTAGGCAGCGGTTAGCGCGTCCATCACTAGCTCTTCTGTCATCCTGTCACCCATAGACCAACCAACGATATTCCGGGCGTACAAGTCCATTACAACAGCTAAAAACAAAAAGCCTTCATGAGTATGAACATAGGTAATGTCGCTGACCCACCACTGATTCAGAGCCGCAACGGTAAAGTCGCGGTTCAGGGTATTGGCAGCAACAATATCCGGTTTACCGCCATAGCGCCCCTTCGGCGCTTTGTAGCCGCGCTGGGCTTTAATATTGGCTTGCTGCATCAGTCGTAAAACACGGTCACGCCCACACAGAATATTCGCCTCTAGTAAATCCAGGTGAAGATTCCGGTACCCATGATGGCCCCCGCTTTCCAGCCAGAACTGCTTTATGGCACCGAGCAAGCGCTTGTCATCTTTATCACGCTGACATTCAGGGTGCTGCAACCACTCATAATAGCCACTAGGGTGTAGCTCAAGTGCCTGGCACAACAATCTCACCGGGTAATCGGTACTACGAGATTTTACGAACGGGTACCGTTCTTTGACTCGCCGGCAAAGAACACCGCGGCTTCCTTTAATATGTCTCGTTCTTGCTGAGCGCGCTTCAGCTCGCGTTTCAGTCTGGCAACTTCCGCACGCAAGTCCTCGTCTTCTTTACGCAGCTTGGTCGGCTTTGAGAAAGTCTTCATCCAGCCGTAAAGACTCTTGGTACTAATATCGAGCCGATCTGCTACGTCAGCAACACTGTAGCCATGAACCACCACTTGGTTCACTGCTTCCTGCTTAAATTCGTCTGAGTAACGAATGCCTTTACCCATGATTTACCTCTTATGGTTTGAGTTACATTTTTACCATAAAAAGTGTCGGGAAATCTCAGGCCTTACCAGAGGCAGGACTTCCGCTCAGACAGAATACGCGTATTTATTGATGTTTTTTAGAAGCGGCGGCTACTCGCTCTCACTTACCTATTATTCTTACGGCGGCTAAGAACATGAGGTAGTCGTTGGGGAGTAATTTGATCAACCATAGAGAACAGAGAGTAGTTGCGTTTCATAAGCGCGAAGATGGTGGTCAGCTTCAGACAAATAACGGACCGTCATGACTCTCTGATCTTGATATGTGTAAGTAACCGCAGTTGACACCTTACTTCTCGGTGGCAGTTGTATTCGTGAAATGGAAATATGAATTTTCGTCGCTGATAGAATTCTACCGGACAGAAATCGAACACAATTTTTTCTTTGATTACTGCTAGTTCTGCTTAATGGCTAACTCATACTAGTTATTGTACTGGAAGTGTACTGAGTTCGTACGTAAACCTTCATGTTGAGCAATTATTCAAACGTCGATATACCAATATCAGCTTCATTTTTTGTGCACTTTTTGTACAGATGTGGTAAAAAAGCCTATGGATAGTCTTATGCTAAGGTATTCATAGTACATTTTGGTAAGGGAAGCCAATGAAAATTTTCATCAGTTGGTCCGGGCTACTGAGTAAAAAAGTTGCATTGTTTCTACAAGAGTGGATCGCTAAGGAAGTATTCTTAGACGAAGAAATTGATTCATTTGTATCGTCAAAAAGTATTGAAGCAGGAAGTGATTGGCTCGCTGAGATAAAGAGCAATGTTAAAGACTGTGATCTTGCTATTGTAGTAATCACAAAAGATAATATTTCATCCAGTTGGCTCAATTTTGAAGCTGGTGCTGTGGCTATAGGAAATGCAAGTGATAGACATACTATACCACTCTTAATCGATGTTGATCGCCATGAAATAACGTCACCATTGAAACACTTGCAGTCTGTTATTATTAATAAAGAGTCGACAAGAGGATTGGTCGAAACTATAAAAAAAATTGGAAACTTTAATTCACCCTCTCACCTAGACTTTATAATTGATCATCTATACACAGAGCTCGAAGAAAATATTCAAAAAATAAAAAGTGAAGTAAATGAGAAGAGTGGGAATTGTGATTTTTCTATCTTCCCAGAAAAAATATCTAAAATCATAAAAAGAAAAGTTTTCATTGGTGTGCCAATGGCCAGCGTTGATGATGATGAAGAGTACAGTAACATCAAAAATATTGCGCAAGAAATTAAGAGCGCGCTAATACAGTTTGCTAACGCCAGTGAGGTTTATTGCCCTTGCGAAAACATTCCCAAAAGAGGAAGTTTCGAAAGATATGATACTGCAATCCGTAAAGACTTTAAGATACTGAAGGAAAGCGAACATTATTTATTTATTTACCCGAAAAAAATTCCGAGTAGTATTTTGGTGGAAATTGGATACGCTATAGCTCTATCAAAACAAACAACAATTTTCGCTAAATCTTTAGACGACTTGCCTTTTATGCTTCGTAAGGCGGATTCTGCAATGCCTTTTGTGGAAATACATGAATATAAGGATATAGCTGAGATAATCTCGATAATAGAAAGTGAAGGGCCAAGTTTTCTAAGAAAAGAGACAGATTAAAATGAAAAATGAAAATGAGATTTTTATTTCATCACCAGTTTCTTCTTTTTCGGATGTGGAACTAGACCAATTAACATTTATACTAGAAAGAGTTCAAAATCAGCTATTGAAAAATACGCAATTAAAAACATATTGTGCTGCAATCGAAGTGAAAAAAAATAATGGATTTGACTCTCCCGAGGATTCAGTAATAGAGGATCTAAAAAAAATTACGAATTGTTCAGGATTTCTTTTATTCTACCCAAAAAAGGTCGCTAGTAGTGCACTCATTGAGTTAGGTTATGCTGTCGCTTTAAAAAAGCCAATTCTTATTATCGCCAGTGACGCAAATGATATCCCTTTTATGGCTAGAGGAATGCCTACTACACTCGAAGATTTCACCATTCACCTTACCAAAAATATAGACGATTATACGATTCATAAATTAAAAAAATTCGTGGACTCAATTACTTCCCCATAGGTGTTTTTCGTCAAGATGCTAAGGTAATTAATTCAGCTGAAACATAACACCTTTTTGAAAACAACGGAGAAGGATATGATCGTCGGATTTTTTCTAGGTTCAGGGTGTTCTTTTCCCTCTGGTCAACCTTCCGTAACTTCACTCACAAACTCTATTTTAAATGATGATTTCTACTTGGTAGATAATTTTTGGGATTTTCCGACGAATGATTTAGACCGAATGCGGCCACGTACGTATAATTTATCCCCTGTTTGGTCAAGTGAATATAATTTAAAACATTGCCCTCCGCATGTTCAAGTGCATGTGGAAAATCGATTTAAAAAATTAAAACCTCAGATAAAAAAAACGGTCGATCAGTACAAAATTTTATTAACAATCTTAAAAAATTAAAAATTTGGACCCCTGAACCGAACTATGAGGACCTCTCAGGACTGATAAGTAAATTATCTAATCATGTGATTATGAAAGACAACGATCCGTTCGTGAATCACTTTATAAAAGTTAAGAATATTAGTGAAAAGATAAAAAAAATTAATATCCCCTACCAATTTTACGAGTCAGAAATTTTTCATGAGAAACTCGTGGCCACACAAGAGTTCATTGGCTGGGGCATTGCAAATAAAATCCGCTACATTCCTGAGCCAGATGGATATGAAGCATTTTCCAAAATCTTAATATGCCTTCGCAACAAAAACAAAAAGTTTCACATACTAACGACTAACTATGATCAAAACATCGAAAACATTGCCGCAAATCTCGGTTTAAATCTAGATGATGGATTCAGCAGCAGAAAAGTACGAGCTAGCAATGGAGATAGATGGGAGGTTGGTTATCGGTTTAGATTTTTTAAATCCCGTAAACCCAACCTGATAAAATTGCATGGCTCTATCAACTGGTTTCTATGCGACAATCCGCTTCTGGCAGATAATTACATCGTTGGTAAACATAATGAACTAATTCATCCGTTAGATGCGGCGTTCTCTAGAATCCTAGTTGACGATACTGCTTATACTCCTTGTTATGCCCCCTGGATGCTAAGAGGCTCAATCACTAAGACCGAGTCATATTTTAAAGACATCAATATTTCTTTGCAAAAAGGTCTATATCAGTTTCTTGATAAGATAGATGTACTGGTTGTTTCAGGATTTGGATTCTCCGATGTTGCCTTATCGAAACTGATCCTGGACTTCGCCTATGAGCCGCGAAAAAGCCTGCTGATTTTGGATGGTAGCGAATCACCGGCAATTTATACAATCCCAAATATGTCCATAGAGGAAAGAGTGGGACCGCTTGATAGTAGGAAACCAATTGTGCTCTTAAGCAGCTTTTTATCAGAAGTCGACATTGATGTTTTGAAGGAGCACATTACCACTTTGCATAAAAGAGTGTCTAATGGTTAATTTCTTAAAGCGTTTTTTAAACTCTGAATACAATCAAGTTTAAAGTCGTCTCATTGGGCCTAGGGATTGCAATAACTGACAAAAAACCCGTCCGCTCTTTGTCTTTTGCAGACTACTTTTTTCGCGGTAGTGATGGCCTTTATACCGAGTAATGTTGCCTGTCAGGTTAGGCCTCGACTTTTTAGTACATGAGTCAAAATGACTATCAGTCAACTTCAGTTTACCTTACTACCAATCTAAATACAGCCTCGCCTATTATATTCCGCCTCCCATTCTGAAAAGCGTTTGGCTAACACATCTTTAGTTTTCTGCTCACGAGCTAATGCTCGTTTACTTTTCTTTTGAGCGGTCTGTTTGTCGAATACAACGCCAGATAGCTCTTCTTCAAACATGCTTGGAACAATGTGACTATAGTGTTGCTCAATCATTGCGGTACTCGTTCCGCATTGTCTTGCCAGAACATCAATTCGAAGTTGACGGCTGAGCAATTGCCAGGTGATATAGGTATGTCGTAATGAATATAGCGACCTCTGACCATCAGTACTACTTTTTAATTCACATTCATCAAGTGCAGCGCTAAACGTGCGTCCCAATTCTCGTGTTGTACTCCCATCGGCAAGCCGGAACAGTTTGTCATTGGGCTTTCGATTAGGAAATCGATCTCGAAGCTCCATGAGCGGATATACTATATCATCTTTACATACGACTGTTCTTGTACCGGTATACCTCGTTGTCTTGCCCTTGCGGATTTTGATTTTGAAGATGACTTGGTGGTCCTTTCGTGCCATCTCAATGTCACCCCAGGTCAGTTCTTCCATCTCGGTACCAGGGCGAATACCGGTATTAACCACAACTTCCGAGTAATCCAGCAACAGTTCACGGATCTGACGAGTCTTATCTTTTCGACTGTTATCTCGCATCGACTCTATAGTTTCTAATACCTGCTCGTATTCCTCACGTGTGAAAGCCGCTCTTCTGGCGCCCCGCTCTCCTGTGGCACTGAGCACCGGCACCTGAACTGCTAACATCCATTGCTTTTCAACGGCTTCCTTGAAGACCATCTGCAATGCGGCATTGTGATTAAGCAGCGTTGACTTGTTAAGTAGCCGACCGGCTTTTTTGATCCGCCAGATTTCAAATTCTTTTATCTTTTGCTGGTCTATCGATGTGACATAGGTTCTGTCAAAGAATGGGATGTGATAGCGCTTCAGCGCGCCGATGTAGTCCTTGTAGCTAACTTTTCCACCACCGTGCAACAACGCATGTTCCATATTGGTAATGGCGAGGTTCGCGACATCACGAAACCGCTTACTCTTTGTTAGAGTACCTGTCTCCGCCTTTATCTTCCATTCCATACGCAGCAAGCGCGCTGCCGCGATAGCTTCATCTTTATCTACCTGTTTCGTTGATTTGCAATACCAAGTCCCAAATAGCTGAAAGCGTGCATACCACTTTTTGCTGTTGTCTTGGAGAAATACATAGAGGGAGTCATCAACGTTATGTCGAGCAAGTTGAGTTGCCATAGCTGTCCGTTTGCAAAGAATAAATACTGCGCTTACGACGAGTATAAACGGCTAACTACAAATATCTATCTGTTTCTTTGGAGAAAATAATATGTCACGTTAATATGCATTAACATGGCCTACCACTTTAGCAATATGCGCAATTATAGTAGTGCTCTCTTTAAGAGCATAAAAATTTCACAGTATTTAATTAACTTGTTGCGAAAATTATCAGCCGTCGCATGGAACGACTAAAATACTATTCTTGCTAATTATGAAAAACTAGCCAGAGGGTCAGCATACTCTTGCCTGAATAACGGCTATACTCTGAATACAAAGAGTTGAAAAAATTTAAAAACTATGGATGACAGGTTAAAAGCAAATATTTTTATTGATAGGACCGAAGTTATACTATCTAATCTTATGGGCCTAACAGACCCAGAAAAAGATTGTTTTAAGGTCTCCATTTTAGATGTAGTAGTATCTTTGGAAACAGCCATAGAGCAACTTCAGCAAGCTCAAGATCACATATCGAATATACATTCGACACTCGGCTTAGTAGAGCGTAGTTCCGCTATACAACTCTAATCAACATGCCTTGTATTTTAAAAATCTTCCTATTATACGTAGCGATCACTGAAAACGAAAATAAGTATTCATGCATGATGCACGCTGTACTAAGTTAATTTTTCATTTATTGTCACATCGTCTTATTCAAAAATTTCTCGAAAACTACGGCACGATGATAATGTAAATATTCCGCTTTTGGAGCAAAGTTTTTGGGCTTGTTTAGAGTTTTACCCTCAATTTCACCAGCAATTTTAGCTAATACGGGATCTTCTTTGACAGACTCAGAAACGATAACAGTTAATTTCGAACTTAGGGTTATGTATCCAGCATCAAACAACTTATCATGCATGACGCATAGTGATATCCCGTTCGCGGGATCCAGTCTGATATCTTTTCTGGCAGACCATGGAACAATGTGTGAGCCTGTCAGCAGCGCCTTCGTTTTCAACTTACAAAGTGCGCATTGATTACCGTAGAGATTTTTCACATTATTAGAGAACACGCTTTGTTTAGTGCGACGTTTGGCGAAACTTACTTCATCATCAGCATGATAGTTACCACGCTGCATAGCTTGTGAGGTCGATGTCGCCATTTCAACATCATAATCATAATCTAGATGTTTCTGAGAAAGCGTTATCAGTTGAACAAAGTCACGCTTATCAATACGGTTCATCCCGTATTGGTTAAAAAAATGCTCCCAAGAGCCATGTTTCCGGGATTTAAAATGCCAGTTGAAATGGTCAAGATCGGCTTGATGCAGAAATGTTTCGAACGGAAACGGCTTAGTGATGGAACCGTTTACGCGCGTCTCATCGTCGACATCAGAGCCATTGGCAGGCGATATAGCATCAATTCGACCCGCTCCAAAAAAGTAAAACTGCTTAGTTTCTGAGGCTTTGCCAGGTCGACGATAGATGAAAATATCACCAGGTCGCACCTGTCCGTACATATTCGTTCGCCATGAATATTTTATAAAGTCCGCGTCATCATGCTTAATACCGCTTCCCTTTGTATCAAAAATGAAGTACCGAGTATCTGGATTTTCAAGTTCTTCGCTAAATTTGGTAATAAAGTCCATATTTACTCTCAATAACCTTGTTAACATTGATCATAAAGTGTGGAAATCGCCTTAAAGCAAAAATCTAAATGCGTTATGGGACCAGCTATCTAAGCAATAAAATAGGCCGACAATCACACTAGCTCAAGGTTACCATGAAAACCTTGCTTTCATATTCAAAATGGCCAGTCATTTTAAAATATGATGCTAGCCTCTAACTGATGGCAGCGTTTATTAACTTTATTATTAGTTTTTTAATTTGTATGACGTGCTGTGGTCAAGGCCGGTAAGGTAAAATCCAAGTTCTTTTTCGATATCGAAACAGTTACGATTTGGTCAAAAAATGTCTTTTGAATAGATTATATGTCTGATAGTATAACAACCAATGGGACGGCATACTGTGCCGCACCTCTTCTTTGAAGAGGAATGCCAGTGCTCTTAACGAAAGTTAGAGGAGTGGCAGAGATTGCAAGTAGCGATCGTCCCAGGTTCCAATCTACTGTTCCGTTTTAGTATAACAACTAATAAGAGTAAGCTTTCTTTCTACGAGCTGAGATAATAAAGTTCGCTCTCGCCAATTAACTGGATACCTTACATCCTCCTGTACTTTGATTACTACAGAAATTTGTCTATTATTTTGAGAGGCCTTAGTGTATTTGATAATATGGTTTAAGGAACGAGTTATCATATCTCTATTTTCTTCAAATTCGTACTCAGATATGAAATGTGTAGATGGAATTTGAGACAGCAACGCGGCCAAATGAGGGATCACTCTTAAGCTACTTTCTCTATTCGCCTTTTTTCTAGAAGCTCTGAACATGTGTCGCCAACTAGTCCTTGTAAATTCAATACATCCCAAGACAGGACAAAATAGCTGACCTTCATATTTAAACCGCTGAATAGCTTCTTTTGCTCTTATTATTAATAAGTTCTTATCTATATCTTTTGAGCTGATGTTTACTCCTCTACCATCCCTTTTATGCTCACCTTTGTGTCTTGCAGCACACCTTGCCAAGTCATATATAGTCGCAGGGCTAACAAGGTGAATATTGCTAAATTCATTATGGGAGTCTAGATCGCTGCTAGGATGAACATAAGTCCAATACGTTCTACCAGTATCGTAGTCAACCCATAATAGACATGTTGGATCTTTTTTAATTATTAAATCTTTGTACGCTTGCTTTTTTAATCTAAATCCATTTTCTATAAGTCTTCCATTTGAAGGTCCGGATTTGACCTGAATACTTATTTCCAGTCTATCTGTGGGATACCAAGGATGCTGACTAGAAAGATAAAGATCCTTTTTCTTGCTATCCTCTTCCCTTGATGCCCATCTAATTTCTCCTCTTGTCGCTTGAACTATTTTAGAAGCTGCCATTGTCTCAGCATCGCTTCCATTATTAGGATTGTTATCTCTTGAATATTCAATGGTTGGTAATGGTAATTGAGAGAGAAAAGTGTACAAAACATATACTAATGAATAATTATTTTCGTCTAGATTACTTGTATCGCATTGAATAGTCTAGCGTTTAGCGCATATTGTATTTTTTCTTTTCATATGCAACAGATGAGTTAACCGTGGCAATATTTCGACTCAGGTTTACAAATCAATTCATGTACCTGAGTGTTATTACCTGAGATAGAATATTTTCGATATTTACTTTACATTTACTTTTTTTTGTACAAAAGTTAGTCTACAGGCTAAGGAAAACGCACCGCTTTGTCGTCTCGTAGTATACGCCTTTTAAATCATGGAGAAGGCATATATGTTTAAAGAAAGTACCTACCTAATTCCCACGCAAGAAGTTCGAGCACTGCTCAAATATGCTGCTGAATCGGCAATCGTTTTGCCTGCAGAGATATCTTCACCTCTTGATAACTTCGTTGAATCCGCGAAAGAAGATGAAAATGAAGATAACGAGGATGTTGTAGTTAAAATTTCTTCCTCTCCATCACCGGAGAGCGTGATTCAGGCGTATACACTTTTATGTCAACTCACAAAGCCGGTTACGGGAAGTACCCTGATTGATTCTTATAAATATAGGACTATGCGCTATGCCACACCAATCCGGTGGGCTTGCGCTTTATTTCTCGTTTTGGCTTTATCGAACCTTATATTAGAAATTCAGTTGGCCAATGAACCAATAGCTACTGATACGGAGCGAGACTGGCTTCAGCTAATCCAGGTATACTTCCTTTCTCCTTTAGCTCCTTTTTTTTGGGGGGGCCTAGGTAGTTGTGTCTTCTTAATTAAGAAATTTTCTGATTTATCTGCAGACCGAGTGTTTAACTACAATTATTACGGGGGCTGGAAGTCAAGAGTACTACTCGGCACCGTATTAGGCGGAATAATTCCCTACCTCTTCACAATAAAACTAAAAGATGAATCCCTTATAGATGACTACACGATAGCTTTTCTAGTAGGGCTAGCTGTAAAAGTTGTTTATGGAGCACTTGAAAAGACTGTCGATGAAGTTGCTGCAAAATTGAATCTGAATTCCTCTTACAAAAAGCCCAGTTCTGTTGAACAAAGGAAGCCTGATATTGAAGAGGAACGCTAGAGTGATCTCAAAACTTATGGTGTGTAGGTTATTTTTATCACTTACAATATTAAGCCTAACTCCCACCTTTGCAATGGAACCTTTGCAAATACACTACATAAATACCGGACAGGGAGGTTCTACTCTCATAATCGGTCCCGATGGTACATCAGTCCTCTACGATTTCGGTGTAAAGTTCGGTGACATCGCTCTTGTCCTCTATTTACACTCGGCCTTGTCCGGAAAAAAGCAAATTGATTACGCCATCCTTAGTCATAGACATAAAGACCATTATTATGGTTACAAAGATATGATTGATGCCAATATCAATGTTCGAGTCGCGAATTTCGAGCCTGATGGACCAGAGTTAGACTCCAGTCTAATCAACAGAAATTGGTATGAACCCGCATCAAAAACATTGGCAGGCAAAGTTAGAACCATACCTGTTGGCCTTGTAGTATCTCTTGGCGACGGCGCTACAATGCATGTTATCGCTGCGAATGGACGTCTACTTGATGGGACACAGGTCGACGTAAATGATGAAAATGACCGTTCAATCGTTTTATTTATTAACTATAAAAATTTTCAATATCTGATAGACGGTGACCTTGGAGGAGGTACCGAACGCTGCAGTGGGCACGAGACAACTCAAGTCGATGTTCAAACATTTGTTGCGAAAACGCTACTTAACGAAAAATTAATTACTGCTGAAAACGGGCTGGACGCAATGCACATTGCACACCATGGCAGCGAAAGCAGTACCCCACTTAGGTATGTGTCGCTTGTAAAACCTGAAGTGGGTATCGTAAGTGTTGGAAATCCAAACTGTAAATACAGACATCCAAGAAGAGATGTTCTTTCACCTCTGATTGAAGATGTCCCTAAAGTAACATCCCTTTCTGGCTCGTCTCTATCTCAATGTCCTAGAATCAATAGATTCAAAGCGTTATATCAAACAGACCTAGGATCAGAGTCTTGCAATACGATGCCAACAGGTAAAGAAACGCTAAATGCTGGTTTTGTATCAGGAGATATAGTACTGACAACCGATGGAATTAAAGCCTTAAAGGTATCAACGAGTGGAAATTTATTTTTTGACGGAACCCTCTCGCGATTGGGCCCACAGTGCGAAACCACATATTGTCTAGATGAATACAATCCAACCGGAGATAGCGATGCCAAAACCTGTATCTGACAAGAATGACTTAAAGATAGCTCTCGCATTGTCAGGAGGCGGATATCGAGCGACAGTATTTACTCTAGGTGCATTGAAACAATTAAACGCTATGGGTTTGCTTTCGCGCGTAAGTACGATAACGAGCGTCTCCGGTGGCAGCATAACATCTGCATTGCTGGCAAAAAATTGGGGATACCTCAATTTTAATGAACACGGTGTCGCACTTAATTTTCATGAAAAAATAGAAGACCCTTTACAGCGTTTTTGTATGACATCTATCGACATGAGGTCGGTATTAGGTGGGTTGATTTCATTCAGGGAGTCAATCGGTGACAAAGTAGCTAGGGCATATGATAAGAAGCTATACGAAGGTTTCACATTAAAAGGTATAAATTCTTTTGAGAGTGCGCCACTTTTCATTTTTTATGGTACAAATTTTCAAACCGGTGCCAGTGTCCGTCTAAGTCAAAAATACATCTCAGACTGGAGGTTAGGCTACAATGAAAAAGATGACATTCCTCTGAGCAAGGCCGTTGGCATTAGTAGCGCATTCCCGCCTGTTTTATCACCCGTGAATTTGCAACTAAATCCTAGTAATTGGATAAAAACAAAATACAGTACACACAATGATAACAAATCAATGTTATCGAAAATGGTACTTACCGATGGAGGCCTTTATGACAACCTAGGGTTAGAAGCGATTACTAAAACTAGTAAGAAACCAGAATATGACTATGTAATTTGTTGTGATGCAGGCGCTCCTTTCGAGGTATCTGAAAATGCAAAGACAAATTGGATAAGTCAAACCGCGAGAATGACCGAAGTTATGATAAATCAGCAACGTGCGCTGAGAAAACGAAAGCTAATCGAGGACATTTTTGAAGGGAAGTTTAAAGGGACTTACTTCGGAATAGGAAATAAAATTAATGACTATACAGAATCTGCTAAGAAGCAGTTCGGAAGAAATATAACTCCAATTCTAACAGATAGCGTATCAACGAAAAGCTTAGCCAAAGTTCCGACTAGATTAAAAGCCTTAAACAATGAAACTATCACCGAACTTCAAGATTGGGGCAGTGCTCTGTGTGATGTAGCACTTAAATGTTGGTGTAATGAATTAATAGAAATTTGAAAAATTATAGGCTAATCAACCATCTTTATCTATCGTTAATTAATGGTCATCAATACCTTAAACAACCTTATCAAAATAAAGATTAATATATACAGAAAAAGTGGATGAGAATGACAACATATAAGCGTGATCTAACCTGGTAGTTGGTATTGGACGTTCGACATTCTATCGCCGCAAGCTAGACTGGCGCAGAGCAGGTGCTGCTGTCATTCATGCTACCAATACAGAATTGAAGAAGTCTCAATGAGCGGACTTATGGGAGTACTATGGCGCATTGGCTTCAACGCCTTTGTCTCTATCCAATTATAAGTGAAACTAATAAGGAGAGGTTTACAATGGAACTTTGTGTAGCGATGAATTTTATAGAACGAACAGCGAAAATTATTTTTAGCTTCTTAAATAAATCAGAACGTTATTAACACATCACTTATACTTTGCTTGAGTGCAGTATCAGCGGGAGTAATTGTCACTAAGAGTGTTCTTTATATTGGATTGGCATTCTTTAATATCCTTCAAGCTGGACCTACCATATTAATTAAATCGGCTTGATAATTATCAAGAATATTTTTAATATCTTTCCCTTCTAGCTCTATTGATTTGAGAGTATTTTTAAAAAGCTGCTGATAATCTGTATCTCGAAGCACGTTAATTGCTTTCCGAGCACCTTTTGCAGCATTCTGAACTACAGAGTCAAAATTTTCTCCTACCGAGGTTTCTCTTATCTCAGTCAATAAATAATCTTCAGCGACTAGATATACGACTCCAACCGCTATAGTAACCGCCGCTCCCGCAACCACGACGGACGCTGTGGTAACACCAACAGAAGCAGTTACTCCCGCCACAACTAGCCCTGGCACTAGCGCCGCAGAAGAAAGCAGTAACTTATCTAAGGCTGATGCTCTCTCTTCTTCAGTCTTGGCCTTGTAATACGCCCGTAAATCAATTCCAATATCGATCGCCTGAGCTGCACTAAATGCTTTTGACAGGAATATTTTACCTCCACTCCTCATCGCTTTTGTAAATTTACTCACTTCATCTCGGTGCTTATATAAGGCTTTCATTAACTCATTACTTTTCGCTCTTAGCGTCGTCCAACTTAAGTCAATAGCATTTTTAAAATGAAGCAGTTTACCTCTATGATCTTTAACGCTTTTTGTGACAATTACACCAAAACGCTTAAATCTCACATTTAATTTCGGCGGAAGAATATTTAACTGGAATCGAGCAATTTCCGCTTCTAATATCTTTGTTTTAAATGCATTTAATTCTGCAATAAAGTCAGCCTTAGCTGAGTTAGATTTCTCTCCTGCCTTGGCTATTATATTCAATGTATCCTCTTTGAATTTAAGGAGCTGGCTCTGAATACGCATCAATTTATTTCTTGCACTTTCTGAGTGCATCATTACTTTTTCTTTTTCTTCTTGTAATTCATGTAAAAATGACGCGTATTCCAAATGCCAGCTTTGCCAGCTGGTTATATATTCTTCAATGATCTCATCAATAGCGTTGACATCTTTTAATTTTTCTATTAAATCCATTGGCAACCATACTTCACCCTTAAAATCACTTGTTGATTCTTGTATATCTTCCACTGGCACGAGACTTATAAATCGCTGACCGGTAGAGGGAAAATCTAAAATATCCGAAGTTGACTTGCAGTTCGGAAAATCTCCCTCCCACTCAAGGGGAAGATTCTGAATACGATAAGTCATAATTCTTCCTAGTTTTCAGTAGAGATGATCTTCCCATTATTATCCACTAGATAAAGAGCACTTGAATAATCAGCTAAAATAGATAATTCTAGGTTATCATTTTGCTCGACTTTCACTTTATACCTATTCGATTTACCCTCACGTTTAATGGTGGAATTTAATTCAACCCCCCCAAGCTTCACGCGCATTAATTCGACATCTTGGATGTCTTCATTAACAGATATAGTGATTATATTCCCATCAACATTTTCAACCTTAAAACTACCATTTCCATTTAGCTGTACGTTTTTCGCCATCGAAAGCTTGTAGTTATTTTTGATTACTACGCTGGCAGCTTCCGCTTTAGCTTTTAGCAACTCAGCTGCCCGCATATCTTCAGAATACTGCTCTGTAGCCTTACCAATCCCTAGTAATGAATCTGCATAAACTCCATTGCTAGCAACAATCAGCGAGTCACTCACTAGCGGAACCATACTAATCTTCGCCGTTTCCAATACTTCTTCTACAGCGTAATACAATTCTTCTACAGAGTCGGTTTGTTCGTTCTTTTTGTTTAGCCAGTCCATAAATGACTGACCTTGATTACTACTTGGTTGTTGTGAAAAAGTATACTTATCAAGTATCAGTGCAGATTCGGCAGTTTCTTTATTTGATTTATCTAAGTGTTCATATTCGAGACTCAGTACATCAACCAACCTCGTTAACAACACTTTCCAGTAATCATTTTGATTGAATTTTTCACCTAGCTTTACAGGCAGCTGACTGGGACTAAACTCTTGAATTACATCTCCTAACTTATTTAAATCAAATACTTTCTCCTCAAAAATCCCTGTACCTAAAATCAGCTCCCTCCCACGCGTAACAACTAGTTTCAAGTCATCTAGATACAACCCACCTGAATAACGATTGTTAATTTGGTAAAGCATAATATTTAAAGTTGCACCAACATTGACGTTTTTAACTTTATAAGAAGCACTTTTACTGTCTTCTCGATACGAGCTTTCCTTTGTTTCAACACTGGTTTCTAGCTGAGTATTTGAACTTACTTTACGTGCCGCCTTCCTGGCCACTTTTTGCATTGTCTTTGAGAAGTTTTTTAGAGAAGTAGTTGTTTTGCTCCCACCGCTTGCTTTAGCTGAAAAACCACCAAACGAACCACCCGCTGAAGCTGACATAGTTTTGGTTTTCACTTTTGAGTACTCTTTACTTACTTCATTATGAAATTCAGAAGTAAAATCAGATGATTCTTCACTGGTGGTCATTAGAGAAGACACGGTGTTAACAGCGCGATTTTTTTCAGTAGTTGCTTTGGTAGAGACACTAACAGTGCGCTCCTCACCTGGCGAAAGCGGAATACTCTCCAATAGCTGTCCCAGTTCACAACCATTCCATTGCAAAGTGTATGAAAGCTCTTCTCTTATCGCCAGTTGTGGGAAGTCAGTAACAAACATCGCAGGTAAAGGATTATAATAAAAACGCGCAGATAACATTAACGGTTTACTAGTGACTAGCTCTTCATAGTCCCTAAAAACAACAACAGCATTTTTCCTAAATTCATCATTTACCTCACAAGCTTGCATCACTTCAGATAATGATTCTCCGCTATCCGTGATATATCCGTTTTCTGTTGCATCCGTTACAAATACTTTTTTCCCTAACATTCTCAAGGTGTGTATTTTATCTTCTATAGGATTATTGCCTAACCTTACTGGCCTATAAACCAATAAAGTTTTAGAGCGGGGTTGATACTCGATATATCTCCTTCTGCGCACAGAGGCTCGACCACTGCGACCTCTTTTTATTACAGTGCGCATTCTTGTTATTGTCACCGTCCAGCGCGCTTCTCCTTCTGATACTTGGTAAAGTTCACCTGCTTTAAGTGTTTGGACCCAGTTCTCCGCTTGTTTTTCCCATAACTTACCTCCCATTTTTTTATTAAGTGTTTCAATAGGCACACCATCAATTTTTGCGTTCAATGGCAGTCGAATAGTCTTATCTTCAATACATAAAAACATTCCATGTTCACTTGCACGTTGCGCTAAATCTTGTTCAAGTGTTTTACAATTTTCAGCCAAGCTTTTCAGCTCTGCATAACGCATCTTATCTTTTTGGAAAAGAGCATCATCATTCCACCACTGCGATACCTTTTGTTCTGTAAAAATTGCTCCTGTGTGCTTTCCTACTTCTTTAGCAAAAACTTTAATCGCCTCTAATCTATCATGCTCCTGCACTATATGATGTGGTAGGGCTCCCACGACTTCCATTCTGGGTAACTGGGCCTTAAAATTATCAAGGTCATAAGGATTCTCTGCATCAGACTCATTCGGCTGCATTACTTGAACAAGTGTATAAACCTTATTCCAAACTTCGTGATAGGCATTATTTTGACTATCATCGGTGTTCTCATACTCGATGGGCTCAAGAACCATGTTGAGAAGTAAATAGACCCGGCCACTTCTCAAATCTTTAACGCAAATCTTACTGTCAAAACTCTTTACTTTTGCATCATGTCCTGACTCCATTTGGTCATAATAGTGACCACTTAATTGAGCCATCATAAAATCATCACTAAACTCCTTCTTGTGATCACTACTTAAAGACTGAGCAAGCTCTACGGCTACAGGAACAGCTTTTTCACCATCAGTGTATAAAACAGCATCAAACCCTTTTGCATCTACCCAAGACCGTTCGAAATATTCTTTAAAGTTATTCTTCTCAAATTGTTGACTGAAATAATCTTTCTCAACTTCATTTGGAGATAAGACTCTGACTAATTTTTGATGAGATTCATCAAGCACATCTAGCCAGGGCAATTCCACATCTCTATCACGTTGCATTTGCAACATCGATGGGGCGCATTCTGGACTGGTGGGGGGATGTAGTAAAAGACTTGAATCAAGTGGGACAGGCTTCATATCGAAATTCCTTGTCTAAAATTATTAAAATTCCCTCTTTACATCAAAGGTTGATACCGACTATAGAATTACTTTAGTATATTTTTTCACACATGCCATAAAAAATTCTTACTAAAAATTTGCAAGGTCGGTTGCCCCATTGACCTTTCCCCGAGATTAGAACCAATCTCTCGATGAGGTTTTTCATATTATGCTGCCCGTTTTGCATACTCAACAGGCGGCAGGTAATTCAGTGAGCTATGTGGGCGCACATGATTGTAGTGTTCACGCCATAGGTCTATTTCGTAGCGCGCCTCATCCATTGTTCTAAACCAATGCTGATTCAGGCATTCGTTTCTGAACTTGCCGTTGAGGCTTTCCACAAACGCATTCTGTGTCGGCTTGCCAGGCTGGATAAAACCTAGTTCAACACCTGTCTCTTTACTCCAGAAGAACATCGCTTTACTGGTGAATTCTGTTCCGTTGTCGCAAATTACCTTCGCTGGATTTCCTCGTTGCTCAATGAGCTGACTGAGGAAGCGTGCAACCTGACGCCCGCTGATAGAGACAGACACAAGCTGTCCGACCATCTCGCGGGAGTAATCATCCACCACGTTCAGCACTCTGAAGCGTCTGCCATTACTAAGCTGATCTGATACGAAGTCCATAGACCATCGCTGATCTGGCGCTGTAGGCACCTCAAGCGGCTGCCTTGGTCGAGTCAACTTCTTGCGCTTCTTTGTCCGTACTTGTAACGCCTCTTCAGTATAAAGGCGGTACGTATGCTTGCGGTTAACGACAAGTCCCTCTCCCTTAAGCAGGCTATGTAACATCAGATATCCATATCTTGGATATTGTGACGCCAATTCCTTCAGACGCGAGCGTACTGCGCTATCTGGCTTTGTCTTGTGGAAATATCTGAATGCGGTTCGGCTGACACCAGCAAGCTTGCAGGCAACCCGTTCACTGAGCTTAAACGCATCAATAAGGTGACGGGCGATAGGCTTTCTTGCTGCTGGTGTTACCACTTTTTTGAAAGCACATCCTTCATCGCTTCCACTTCTAAGAGCTTGTCAGCCAGCATCTTCTTCAGCTTATTGTTCTCAGACTCAAGCTCTTTTAGGCGCTTGGCTTCGTTGACTTCTAGACCCGCATATTTACTGCGCCAATTATAAAATGTGCCTGATGAGATACCCATCTCGTGGCAGATGTCATCCACCTTCGCACCAGCCTCATGCTGTTTGATGGCCTTGATGATTTGTTCTTCGCTGTAGCGTTTCTTCATTTTGAGATCTCCGTTGTCTCCAGTTTATTGGAAATCTCATCGATGTCATGGTGTTATTCTTGGGGGAGAGGTCACCATCTGCTGCGTAGTTCTTTTTTGGAGAAAAAGATTTAAGCGTCTGAAATAAAAACAATTTATATTTTAAGGCACCAACCGTTCATGTGGTTTTTTAATGCATGAAATTAATTTCGATTCAGATCACAGCTCAAGCTTCACGTCGGACATAAAAAGCCAATTCATTTTGCAAAGAAAATGCAAAGCTTGCTTTATAAATTTTAACTCATTGATAATTAAAAAATAAAATAAACACAAAGATTTCAAAATCCGTTGTCTTCGGGCGTGGCGGTTCAAGTCCGCCCACTGGTACCACTCTTTTCAAGTCTAAAGAAAAGAGATAACAATAAGCCGACGTAAGTCGGTTTTTTTGTGGCTGCTTGTACGAAAGTCGCCACACCCTGGCGTGGCGTCCGAGTGTCGGTCCAGTCAAATGCGAAAAGTGACTGTCCTATTATTATACTTACGGGAGCGGAATGAACGTGACACGTTTCCGCTTCACCGCCCCGAAGCCTTTACCATTTTAAAGGTGTGCATGGGAGGCTTGGCGGTTTTGATGCTCATCGCGATAGTTTGGAAGCGTTGATTATAGCCTTTTAATCCGATTAATGATCAATGGTGTTACAGAGTCATGAATACCGCCAGACGGGCCAAACATAAAATAATATTTCTTCTGACTTCCATCTTTTTTATTAACCAATACATGCTTTTCGATAATGGTAAGGTTCTCAGTCTCTTCTGCGCGAATTTTAGTGAAAGTAGGAAATGTTTGGATATAGATATAATTTCCGCGCTTGATGATTGAGTGTCTGCCCCATATCCAGCAAACCAGCGTTACCATTAAAACAACAGTTGTATAAAAAATAAAGCGCGTAGATTGGTTCTCAGGTGCAATCGCCCCCGCGAATATAAATACAAGAAACAATGTCGTGGTGTAATTTAATAAAAATAGTACAGTCATTTTATCTACCAGAAAGAGAGGCTGATGCCTCTCTTAATTATGGATAACAAAAATAGGCCCCACCAATGGTGCCAATTGCCGAGCCTAAAGCGCTACCACCCGTGATGCCAGCACCAGCGCCGAAGCCAAAGCCGCCCACAAAGCCTGCGACACCACCAATAACTCCACCAGCAATACCGCCACCAACAGCCCAGATAGACATGCAGTCACCACCAGAAATTTGAGATATCTCGTTAAGTTCTAATTCTTTCATTTCGCTATCCTTAAGGTATGCACACTGCTGTGCCAATCTGCGTTCCAAACCCGAAGCCCCAAATTGCGCCAGCTCCCATACCTATGCCGGCTGAAGCAATACCACCACCGATGAACCCGCCCAGCGCACCCAATGCACCAAAACTGGCTACGCAAACGCTTTCGTCCAAACCGGCGCCACTTACGCTATTAAGCTCTTCTAAAGTTAACTGATTCAAGATAATAATCTCCATTTAAATAGTCTGTATTGGTCCCTTTGGAAAAAGGACCAATACAGACTATTTAAATCATGTGAGATTTGATACTGAACTGATGAATAGCTTGTTTGAAGTTGAATTGTAACTGTTAAAAGTGTCTAGCAAAGTCTGGGAAGTCCATACATCGTTACCGGCAAGAAGGGTCATGTCGTTGTCAGCCGAAATATCAGCCCCTTCCACGGTCAGGTCATTGTCGGCATTCAGCTGCATGTTATTGCCAGCGCTGAACTGGCTGGCCTCGGTACTGCTGCTGGTTGATGATTGCGTGCTGTCTGACTGGCTGAAGCCCACCGTAAGACTGGCATTACCGTTGCTGGCGTTTAAGTTTGCCCCTACCTGAAGATAATCACTGCTCTCATCACTGGTTTGGGTATTTTGCGCTGCAACAATACTGATGTCGTCAGCATTCACGCTGATATCGTTTGCTGCATCGACATTCGCGCCTTCAAACAGGGCATCGCCGCCTGCATCAACACTTATGTTGCGCCCCGCCACAATATTGCTGGCCAAGGCACTTTGTTGCTGCCCTGACTCTGTGGTGGTGGTCGTTGTGCGACCCAGGTGGGCGCTGCCACTGGGGCCCGCATTGTTTAACGCATCGGCGGCCTGCATGACCGAGCTTGCCTGACTGACAGCATTGTCACCTTCGCCAATATTGCCCACCGCCTCTGCGGTATTCCCGATATTGTAATTGGCGTTAACGGTTAATCCGTCGCGGGTATCTTCCTGTTCTAATTGGTGTGACGCCGTTTCTTTCGCGCTAACGATGCTGACATCATTAACGGCGTCCAAGGAAATATCCATGCCCGCAACAATATTGCTGCCTTCCACGGTAATATCATTACCTGCGTCGAACTGAACAGTATTCCCTGCACTGATGTTACTGCTTACTGCGGTGGACGCGTTCGCTGAAAGCGTACCACCCTGGATGTCGTCGCCCACAAATACACTGGCGGTATTACTGTCTGCACTTACGGCTAAACCGGTTTTTGATTCTGAGTGCGAACTGCTGTTGGAATTTTCACTTTGGCCGGTGAGAATATTAATATCCCTGCCTGCGTCAACAAGAAGGTTGTGGAGTACCCGATACCCATCGCATCGGCCGCTTCTTTTTGTGAATAACCTTGATCGACCACCAATAGTGCTGTTTCGAGTCTGAATTCTGAACTGAAATTCGGGCCTTTCTTCTTAGCCATTTTGTCACCTAACATTGTTATGCTGCTATCATAGCAGCTCTAATTAGGTGGCCAAATTCACTATGCCACTACAACGTTCTGGAGGACGGATGGCAATAAAAGGCCCCGCATTAGCGAGGCTTTAGGAAGGAAAAATAATTCGTGAGGCTTAAAATCTAAATGTACCTAATAGCGTTAATGAGCCCAGTGTGCCTTCATCGGTATTAACACCAGCCCCAAAACGAATTGATGAATGCGCATTAAACCAATAGTTAGTACCCAGCTCTATGACGTTTTCAGACCCAAAACGGTCATTGTTCTCATGTATTGCCATAACGCCCACACTCCAATTAGCTTTGAAATAGTAATCAGCATCTATTTCTAACGTAAGCTCATCATCAAAGTGAGTGCCTTTAAGCTTAATATCCCATCCAGGTTTAAAGCTAGAAGGGTTGAAACCGAAACTTGTAAAGCGAGCGAATACACTTGCGCTGAATTCAGAGTCACCAAAACGTTGCACATCGCTTCCACCATCAAACGATTTGAAACTTGAATCGAGATCGAAATAGTCTACGCCTGCTCCCACTTCCCAATTTTCAGAAACAAACTTTGAGACATCAACTCCAAATCGCTGTACTGTAGAATCGTAATTTCTATAGTCATCAGTCGTTCTTCCGTAACGGCCTCTTACCACTAAATCGTCTTGTGAAAACCATTCCCCAGTAACATTAAACTGGTCGATATTATCAATGCCGAAATAGTCTACCGATACGTTGTTGCTGCGCTGAAGGTATGGACTTATTGCATAAGCCTGCTCGCCGATTTTAACCGTATCAAAATAATGACGATAGCTGGCACCAATAAAATTATCGTCTGCATCTCTGACATCAGAGAAACCAATGCTGACTTCATGGTTAATTGGCTTAGTTTCGGCAAAAACTGAAGGAGTAGCTAGGGCGAGGACGCAAAGGGCTGTACGAGTAACAAACATAATAAATCCTTTTTATATTGCTAATACCGTTATCTATTTGATGCTTCTAAAAACGAGTGCACAATATAATAAGCTTTATTTGAGCACAAGATGAATAAATGCAACTGGAAACCGGAAAGTGTAACAATTGGTAAGGCCTGACTTGCAAGCATGGTTCGATAGAATTGACGAGAGGCCCTCCACACAGCGTGCTCTTGAAATTCCAAAGCAATTCTGGGCTTTCTTTGGTAAAGGCGATGTGGAAGCTCAAGAGCGTGAAAACGCAGAACGTTTTAAGACTGACGTGAAAAAGTAGAGAGAATATTTATGTTTACATATTTCGAGCCTGATACGGCCCCGAAAGAATCAAAACCTTTGATGAAGCAATCTTTAGCCGGTTTTGGAATGACCCCCAATCTGCAAAAAATTTTGCCTGAAGCACCGGTAAACTATAAAGCGTTACAACGACACATTTACAGCATTCATGAGAGACACAACGCTGAGTCCAATTGAGCAGCAAGTGGTTTTTATGACATCAAACTTTGAAAGTAATTGTCGCTATTGTGTTCCAGGCCATACGTAGATGATGAAGTCATCAAAAATACCTGATGAAGCGATTGATGCATTGCGAAATGGCACTGCATTACCTGATACTAAGCTTCAAGCACTTCATGATTTTACTAAAGCTCTTCTAGACAACCGAGGGCATATGGGTGACGACAAATTAAATGAATCTTTAAGTGCTGGCTACACCAAGCGTCAAGCATTAGAAGTCTTTACAGGGTTAGTATTCAAACTCACCTCTGATTTTACTAACGCGTTAACTCACACAGAGGTTGTTGATGCCATGAAGCCTTACACTTGAGAAAAACCGAAGAATTAGTGTGGAAACTATCCAAGGCCCCCTAACCGGATAGAAAGATTTTAACGAAAAGGAAATCATTTCTGCTTGCAAAGTATTTGAAAAGTGTTCTTTTTAACTTACAAGCTATTGATTTTCGAAAATTAAAATATACACTTTCGTTTCAAAATCCGTTGCCTTCGGGCGTGGCGTCCGAGTGTCGGCCCATCGCGTGGCGACCAACCTAAAGTCCGCCCACTGGTACCACTCTTTTCAAGTCTACAGGAAAGAGACAAATAAGCCTACGTAGGTCGGTTTTTTTGTGTCTGGAGTTTATGCAACCTGCTTCGAGCCTTTTCAGGTTATAAGCATGCTGAACGACGTGTATTGACTTCCGGAATCGAAACGGAATTTAAAGCCACCTCAGCTTTAAAAAGCTAATGGTGCAGCGCAAGAAAAATGTAAATTAATACTCAGCGTAATCCTACACGGTTTCTTGCTATCCACTCCACCAAATCATTTACACCGCTTGGCACTAAAAGACACTTTCTCATCCAAAATCCACCGCCTAATTGATGTTTTGCATATACGCTGCTGTTGACAAAAATTAGCAGTTTACGTAAACATGACACATGTTATTAGCTAAGTATCAAAACTATCATCTCTTTTATACCTAGCAGAATAAAAACTCCAGACACGCCAATCATCAGCCCAGATACAAAAGCGCGCTTTATATCCCGATTCGAAAAATCAACGCACTGAACATCTTCCTTAAAAATCACTGTTGGTTCCTTTTCATGTACCCGCTTCGTGAGAAACGGGTAACTAGCATGAGCGCTTATGAATAATTATGGCCAGTTGTGATACAAGTATGAGCCTGTGAGGGCGAGACTAGTACCTACAAATAGCGCCGCACCAAATGGGGCAAGCGCGATCCCCGCAGCGTAAAGTCCAATTCCGCTACCAACGAATGCCATTTGTGAGGCAATTTGAGTTGATTGACTAATGCCACCGCTAACTGCTGCAACGCCATCATCATCCAAAACTTTGAATGAAATGCTGTTATTTCTATTGTTAGTTAAACCACACTGTTCGCTTTTTTCCCTAAACATATAAATATCCATTAATAATTTAAAAGACAATGAAACTTAGATCGCTGATGACACATTTTGACTGAAGCCATCAGGGTTATATTAATATGCCTTGAAGATATATTTCACCTGTCCTCAGTAACAGAAAAAAATAGGCGCAGTTACATATTCAGATAAATACACCACTCTTGGTTAGGTGATGAGAAAACCGCGCATTAACAAGCGGATATGAGATCAAATAATTTTCAGGACGGGGAAGTTACGTGCCCGCCCGGTATTTGCATGAAACCGTGACTATTGCAGACTACGAGAATTTGTCGGTAAGCGTCCGCAAACAATGTGATTCTTATTTGACCTCTCCCACTAATATATTAGGCGTGAAAATACAAAACCGATACATTTTGAATGTAATTTACAATAAAGGCAGCTAAGGAAATATTTACCTTAAGCTGCCTTTATTGTATGGATAAACCTTCGATTTTTATTCTAATTTATTCAGAAGCCTTCTCGATGCGATCGTAATAATTTTTTAGAATCTGAAATGCCTGCTTTTTCTCACCTTCGTTACTAATCAGTCCTTTTCTATTCCAGCCCTCCTGTATGCCTGGGTGGTTCCTTTTCGGTGAACGAAAGTCAAAAAGCACCCAGGGCGTGATACCACTGAAGCCTTCGGGCATCTCTTCCATCATAGCGATCTGACCTCGGTAGTAGGCTGCCTGGAATTCCTCACTCCAACGAGTTTGCTTATCAGCATGAAAGCCTTGCTTGGCGCCAGCACCGGTTTCGCTGATCAACAATGGTTTATCGTACACTGATTCCCATTTTGCGGTACGGGTATCTTCGGGTAGCCCAACATACCATCCCAGATATTCGTTAACTGAGACTACATCGGTAAACTCGCCAAGAGGATCATTTATAGTATTCATACCTTCGTTGTAATGCACTTCCAGAGCTGCGGAAATTAAACGACTGTCGTCCAGTGCCCTAGCCTCATCAATCAGTGCTTTCATGAAGGTCGTGCGTGTGTCTGAAACGGGTGTTTCGTTTCCTACTGACCATACAATAACGCTGGCTCTATTTTGGTCACGCGATATCATCTCACGTAACTGATTTTTTGCATTATTTAACACGGCTTCACTGCTAAAATCGATCGTCCAGTAAACCGGAATTTCGGACCACACCAACAAACCCATTTCGTCAGCTTTTCGCACGATATGTTCATTGTGAGGATAGTGTGCCAAACGCACAAAGTTGACGTTTAACTCTTCGGCGGCCCCTAGCAGAAACTCTGCGTCTTCCGGGGAATTCGCCCGGCGGATCTCTGGTGCAATTTCTTCATGCAGGCAGATACCACGTAAGAAAATAGGTTCGCCATTAAGCAAAATCTTATTTCCCACCACCTCAATGGTGCGAAAGCCAATTTTATCTTTAATAGTTTCATATTGGGTTTCGATTGCCACTTCGTAGCGTTTTGGGTTCGTATCTGACCATAATGTTAAGTGAGGGACGGAAAATTCAAACGCCGTATTTTCGCCTTGATAATTTACTTTTTTAGTTAAATTCAACTCAGGAATTCGGATAGTAACCTGCTCTTGTTTTTTGGCATTACCCAGGCTGACCTGCCCGCTAATAGTCGCGTTACGACGTTGAGCGCCAGTTTCGTCAGTAGGCTCAAGTTTTAATTCGTAACTCTGAATATAGGTAGAAGGCGTTTCGACCAGCATTACATCACGGGTAATGCCGCCGTAATTCCACCAGTCTGTATTAACTGTCGGTACAGCATCTTTAGCTCGTTCATTATCAACTTTTACTACTAGATGGTTGTCTTTAGAACGCAACAGAGATGACGGGATAGCAAACTGAAATGGGGTAAAGCCACCCACGTGGTTGCCAAGTTTCTCACCGTTCAGGTAAACATCGGCCTCATAGTTTACCGCTGCGAAGTAAACAAATAGCAGGTTATCCTGATGCTTTTTTTCGTAGTCGAAAGATTTTTTATACCACACCGTGCCTTCATAATATAAAAACTTTTCTTCCTGAGAATTCCAGTCACCGGGAACCTGCAGCGTATTGCTATCACTATAGCCGTGCTCTATAAGCTTTGATTTGTCGGTCGAGGTATTGATGTTCCAGTAAGCGGCCGGATTATCCTCCGACATCTCCTTGAAACGGTAGTCATAAAATCCGGTTTTGTAGGGATCGACGATATATTGCCACTCCCCGTTTAAGCTGGTGGTATCTCGACTGTAAACACTGTTCAATGTACTGGTAGCCGAAGCCACGATAGAAAAGAAACAAAGAGAGGTAAAGAATAAGCAATGTAGGACTATTCGTAGCATTTTCATAAACAAACCTAAACATGATATTATATTACAATACTATGTTAATTTTTTGTGTACCGTCAACTAAAGATGTTCTTTTCGACTGAGTTCTTCTCGTGCGTTGAAGGCTAATTACTGTGAACCTTCCCTGGTTTGATAATCAGCATCACTGTTTGGAATTTTATGGAGATTTTTACAATTCCAGAAAACGGGGTTCTTATACAGGCCGTGTTTCACCTTCTCAATGCAAAAAAGCTTGGTTTACGAAGTAGACAACTTCCTGGTGAAAGACTGGAGTTCCAAACGACAGCTATAGTTGTCGTACGATTTAGCACCAGAATTAACCAAAATCAAAATATTGAACAATAGTTCAGTTACATTATACCTAAGCTTCAGTAAATTTTATTTCGCTAATAAATATATAGTTAGCGGCCCATGGAGTTTTAATGAATAGGGATATGAAATGAGAGAACTAGCTGTTGAGGAAATGAATGATATTAGTGGCGGAATAGTCGCGCTTTACTGGGTAGGTGTGGGAGCAGTATGGGCTTATCGTTCGTATAGAACTGTACGGTTTGTTTCACAAGCTATGGCTGGCGGAGCCTTGTACGACGGCGCCAAGTCAGTGATTCCCTAGCTGAAATAGCGCACGGCTTTGGTCGTGCGCTCATATTTGGAGCCTAACAATGCGTATAAATGAGAGTCATTGTCCTTGTTGCAAAAATAATATCGGGCTGCCCGCGAAAAAGAAGCTATTAGTACAAGATACAATTACGTGCCAAACCTGTGGCACTACGTTAACCGTCAGCATTTTTTCAGCTGTGCTCGCAACGTGTATTTTGGGTGTGCCCGCCTGGCTCCTTTTCGATGAACTTTTAACTACTGACATTCACAACTACTTGAAGCTTTTTTTAGGTTACAGTGTTTGCATGTGTACAGCGCGACTTGGCTTTCCGTTCACCACACTTGCCCAAGTTAGGCGCTGAACCCAACATTCACATTTTATGTGCGCCGTTCGCCCGTTAATTGGCCTCAGGACAAGTAGCATAGTTTCTTCCTCTGCTGATGTACAGTTAGATTCTGAGCTAACTCCTGCTCAATTGAAAAATCCAACTACACTTTGTCTAACTTCATGCCCAGACCCTGTAAGTACCTTTTAAATCTATCAATACCCCTTACTACCACTGTGTGTCTCGCTGTGTACGCAGAACATTATTTTGGAGCAACGATAAGCAAATGGGCAGCTGTCATGAACATCGTCGGCACCGATAGGAAGACAGGTTGCTATTTCAGGCTGAGGAACCTCTATAGGACAGTCACTTTCTCTACCTTATTTAGCATTGAGGGGTGGCCTTGCCGATTATTTTGTCAGCACCTTTCTCCTGTTTAATCGAAACGGTTTCAGGCTTTTTTACGCCATAAACGAAAATGAATATACTTAACGTGATCCCTGAGAAATCAGTCGCAATTCACTTTATGGTTTCTTTCAAACCTACTCGCGGAGTAACATGGGCGGCACTTTCAACCAATCTGTCAGTTAAATGCCATCACCTCTCGAACGCTACCAAGAGAAAATACAAAAAAATGAGATTACCCTTGACCACAATCAGCAAGATGCCCTGGCAGCGTTAGATCACCTTTACCACCGATTGAGCGAGACTGATAACCGTCGGTCGTCCCATAAGTTGGGTGTTTACATGTGGGGTAGTGTCGGTCGCGGTAAAACGTTTTTGATGGATCTTTTTTATTCTTCCTTACCGGAGGGCGTGGCGCTTCGTCTTCACTTCCACCGTTTTATGGCGCGCCTGCATAAAGAACTGAATTTGTCGTCCGGCCAGGCAGACCCGCTTAAAAACATTGCAAAACAGTTGGCTGGCGAGTGCCGGGTATTGTGTTTTGATGAATTTTTTGTATCCGATATTGGTGATGCTATGCTATTGCGCGGCTTTCTGGAAGCACTATTCGAGGAAGGTGTGGTAATGGTGGCAACGTCGAACATCGCGATAAATGACCTGTTTCAAAAGCAGTTACAAAGGGTACGCTTTGAACCTGCTATAGTACTGTTGCAAAAAAATATGCAGGGTATTCATTTGGACGGAAGTAGTGATCATCGTTATCGACATCAGTTTCACAATCCAATTTATTTTGTTGCCAACCCTGCGCCAGTCGAGCAGTTATTTAAACAACAAACGCAAAGTACCTCAGTAAGCAAAGAACCTATTTCTGTTTACCGGCGAGAAATTCCTGTTGTTAAACGTTCTCGATCGGTAGTGTGGTTTGATTTTCATGAGTTATGCGAGGGAGCACGCTCAACCGTCGATTACATTGAGCTGGCAGAACGCTTCCCAACCCTGATGCTTTCCAATATTCCACAATTAAGTAGCGAACCTTACGAACATATAAAAGCAAGAGGAACGGAAGATGTGAGCGAGGATGGCGGGGCAACGGGTGAACGGCAGGTTTCTTTGGGCGTGAATGATGACGCCGTCCGCCGCTTTATCAGTCTGGTTGATGAATGCTACGATCGTGGTGTCGTCATGTATCTTCACGCGGATGTAGCACTTGATTCACTTTATCAACAAGGTGCGTTGTTATTTGAGTTTCGCCGCAAAAAAAGCCGCCTGGTCGAAATGGCGTTAGCGTATTATCAAAGCATACGGGCAACTACGTAGTTAAACCCGCGCATCTGGTTATTGGTTCGCTGTTCACTCGCTTTGCTCTACCTTGACCAGAACCTTGTAAGTCGTGGTTTATGAACAATGACAAAATGATTGCTATAAAGCCGTGGACCCTACCGCGGCATGGGTAAGGTGAACCACACCCGTTCATCGGCCTGCACTTTTAACACCTGAAGGCCTCTTTTAAAGAATGAGTGACTGTCCCGTGTTACTTCGATATATGTGACTTCATACCGATAAACACATCCATGTTTACCTCTCCTTTCTATCAGGTATTAACACTTCAAACTAGGCAATACTACACGACTGGAATCAATACCCAACGACGATATCGGCTGGGTTACTATGCTTTGGTTATTCAACAAGGATGTTTGATTATGCCAAGGAAAAACACTTCTTTTGCCGACCTTCTATTGCAAGCGCCGTGGTGGGTTTCTGTTGTAACGGCAGCAGTCACCTATATTGTGATGGGCCACTTACTACCCTCTATCGAAACCGAAAACCAGATTATTGATGTGGTGTTTAAGGCTTTTGCTGTTCCTGCACCGCTTTTCGCACTTTTCATAGTACTCATCGCGCCTTGCGTCGTTTTTCAATTCACGACGCAAGGGCAGGCAACTAGATGCCCAAACGAACATTGAGAGCATTCGACAACTGCACTGGCGCAATTTTGAAGAGTTAGTCGCGGAAGCGTATCGCAGACAAGGTTATCAAGTGGCAGAAGGCGGGTCCGGTGCAGACGGTGGCATCGACCTGGAGTTGAGAAAAAGCGATGAGTCGGCGCTTGTGCAATGTAAACAGTGGAAAGCGCAAAAAGTAGGCGTGAGCGTGGTACGTGAGATGTTCGGTGTGCTCACGGCAAGTAATGCAGATAAGGTCATTATTATTACTTCAGGCCGGTACACCCAGCAAGCAATCGACTTCGCATCTGACAAACGAATAACTCTCGTTGACGGAACCGAACTACTTTCTCTTATCCATGATGTGCAAACAGAACCGAAAGTAGAAGCGACAAAGCAGACCACGTGCCCAAGGTGTGGTAGTGAGCTTGTCGAACGGCAAGCGAAGCGTGGCATCAATGCAGGGAATTCCTTCTTAGGTTGTTCCAGCTTTCCAAAGTGCCGTCACACCCAATAGATTTTAACGGAGAAATGATGAAAAACTTAGATGTTCATAAAAAGGTGGCTGTACTTATAGATGCTGATAATGCTCAGCTAGCGAGGCTTTCAGTAATTCTGGATGAGATTTCCGCTCATGGTCATGTACTTATTAAACGCGCCTATGGTGACTGGTCAGCTGATACACTTAAGAACTGGAAGAAACCACTAAACGAGCTAGCGATTCAGCCCATCCAACAGTTTGCCTATACCACTGGAAAAAATGCTACCGATGCGTCGATGATAATTGATGCCATGGATTTACTGTATTCCGACCGTATTGATGCCTTTGCGTTAGTCAGCAGCGACAGCGACTTTACTAAACTAGCATCCAGGCTAAGAGAGTCTGAAAAGTTCGTATTCGGTGTTGGTGAGAAAAAAACGCCAGTATCCTTCAGAAATGCCTGTGATGATTTTGTTTTTACCGAAAACCTTGATTCTGCCCAAAGTAGTAAAACAGAAAAAACGGTGACTAGCCCTAATTCGATTAGTTCTGCCAATGGTGCTGAAGCGCTTATCCCCGCCTTCCTAAAAGCCTGGGAGCTTTATCAGAATGAAGATGGCTGGGTAAACGCCGGGCCTGCAGGTAGCTTTCTGAAACGGGCCAAGCCGGATTTTGACCCCCGCACATACGGTGGCAAAAAGGTTACCGATGTTTTAGCTAGCTTATCCAGTGTGTTTGAGATGTCTAGACAACGAGGTAAAGGAACAACAAGCATCGTACGCTACCGTCCCAAAATGATTTCCATTTAACTCATGGCCAGCAGCTTTTCCAGACGTAGGCAGTGCTTGGTTACCCAGTTTTCGTTATCAGCCGAATACCGATTTCTCTTATTCCAGCCTGGTTTGAAGTGTTTAATCATTTTTTGCTCCAGGCTTTTGCTAATATTAAGTTCTCCCATTTGAGGTATATCGACGTAAGGGGAAACGGCAACCCACATTGCCAGCTCGGTGCCTTCACGAAGAGCTTCCGCAAGCTTGTCGTATATGTGGTGCACAACATAACCTTTGCTAAGCCATCGGTTTTTCAGGGTATAAGTAAACTCCCCTATATAGACGATGTCTTCACCCCTCGTGATGAAATAAAGGGTTTCACCAATTTTTTCATATCTGACATCTGTTAAATTGAGCACGATCTCAGAGACCCAAGTCTTTAACTGACAAGGGGTATCCGCAAATGAAAAAGTCCCAACCTTGAGGAATTCGAATCCGAGCAGGTGTTTTTTTATACGACCCATGTTTTTCCTTGATTTAGAGCTGAAAAATTATCACGCCAAACCTCTCCCGAAAGACTTGAAAAATCAATGGCTATAAAAACTATATATGCATTTCTATCCATTGCTGGAAAAATAAAAAACTGAGTTTACACTCATCGAAAATAAGCTTGAAATTATTACCGCTACTTTTTATTAAATTTGATTTAACGCATACGTTTTCTCTATTATTAGCGCTACACAAAGACCATCAATTAAGTTGACATGTTGATTACCTATGATGCAAACAACTTAGTTACAGCTTTATAAATGACTATTTAACCAGTTAAAATTACCAAAGCCTTTTTATATATCTTCCATCAGCTTTCCGGTCAGTTATTAAAAAAATCACGGATTTATTTCTCACAAAATCACAACATTAGATAACGATTTAACCAGGTTACACTCTAATTGATGTTCATCTTTGAATGGTTAAAGCGTGCTCTGAATTAGTGCTACAATGTTGGCTAGCAAGAAAATTTACGGCTGGATGATTGCTTTTTATCAACTCAATTGAAGACCCTGACATACCATGGTTACACGAGAATAACGAAGCTATCACAAACCCTATTTTGAAGAATAATCCCCACCGCAGCAATGTAAAAAACATCTTACCGCGGCAATGAACCTGGGTTATACTTGCGCGTATAACTGATGTTTACACGCACTCTAAACTCAAGTCAGAAATGCGTACTTCCCGCAGGACTGAAGTATACACGAAACAGTTTCCGGGAAAGATGGCCAGCCAATGACAGATTCAAAACCTGATCCAAGAGAAGTACCTCAAACCAAGCTGTTGAAAACGCTTTTGTTGCTTGCTGTCATCTACACGTTATACCTTGCAAAGTCACTTCTTATACCGCTTTTTTTCTCGGCTTTTGTGGCATTACTTTTAAGTCCTCTCATCGCCGTGGCGAAAAAACTATATATTCCCCGGACTATTTCAGCCGCCGCGCTGATGGTATTGCTCGTTGCACCATTTACATTTTTGGGACTAGAGCTGGCAGAACCGGCAGAGCGCTGGATACAGGCTCTGCCCAAAATGGCGACTGAAATAACCGATGAAATCGACGAACTAAGCGATAGTCTTGTTGATGAGCAGAATAATACTGTGGCTGAGCCGAAAAAAGAAAGCGACTCCTTTTTTGACTGGTTCGATGAAGACGATGAAGACGCCCCACAAGAACAAGTCGAAACGCAAGAGAGTGAAAGCGCCGTAACCGACAAATTAAAACAAAATAGCATAGAGATGGCATTTACAGTATTGAGCAACGCGCCCCTGCTTCTGGCTCAGATATTTGCCTGCATTATTTTTATTTTCTTTTTGCTGGTTTTCGGGCCGGGGTTGTTTAAAGTGTTTATACGGGATTTTCCTCTCGTAAGTAATAAACGACGGGCACTTGTTTTGGTCCACTATATTCAAAAAGAGTTGTCCGCTTATATCGTCACCATTAGCTTAATCAACGGGCTTTTGGGGCTGGTTACAGCGCTGGTATTTTCTTACCTGAATATTGATGACGCTATATTATGGGGCGCGCTGGTGGCATTGATGAACTTTGTGCCTTATCTGGGCGGGCTGGCCAGCTGTAGTATTCTGCTCGTGGCCGGACTTGTACAGTTCGGGCTTGTGAGCACTGCATTTCTGCCTGCGGCGGTTTTTTTAGGCATCAATATAGTGGAGTCACAATTAGTCACCCCCGCGGTGCTGGGCAAAAGCATGCAGTTAAACCCACTTATTATTATACTCTGGCTTTCTGTAGCTGGCTGGTTGTGGGGTGTCGTCGGCGTTTTGTTAGCAGTGCCTATTTTAATGAGCTTTAAAATTATCCTGGAGAATATCGGCGCGCTGCCGCACTGGGTAAAACTTATTGAAACGAAGTAAATTTTATTGGCCAGCCCGTAAAAAATCAGTCATCCCCGCTTGTCCTGTCAAAAGGCTATCGCCCAGTCAAAGCTCTTTACTGCCGGTACTATATAAAAATAAAAGGTTGTTTGAAAGCAGACCATCCCGTGATAGTCAGCCTTTTACCTTCTTTGAAAAAACCAGCTAATACTATTGTTTAACGGCTCTTTTTCTATTCTTTGCTAAGCTTAAAAATTAACTACACTGTATCAGTGTTTTTGTTGATATATCTTGAGTAACGCGCTCTGTTGGCCTGGAGAAAATATGTCAATACTGAAAAAGTTTCTGATTTCCATCACCGTTCTTCTTATCCTATTTACGTTGATTGTAACCGGCTTTAATGTCTATCGGGCATCCTCAAAAGTCACAGCGCAAGTAGCCAATAAGAAAGCCTCCGTTACTGCACAACTGATCGATATTCTATCTGTTACTGATACGCTGATGTCCGAGAGGGTAAAAAGCAGTATGAAACTGCTAAAGGAGCGCGGTAGCGCTATAGGTACACCTCGCCTGGGCGAGCCGGTGATGGTAAACAATAGCCAGGCAACTCAGTTGTATTTGGGCGACGTACCACAGGCTAATAACTTCGATGTAGTAGATAATCTGACAAATATAATGGGCGGTACGGCAACATTATTCAGCCGGACCGGTGAAGATTACATCAGGGTATCGACCAACGTAATAAAAGACGGTCAGCGAGCTATTGGCACCAGACTTTCACCTGACGGTAAAGCGATGCAAAAAATCAATCAGAAACAGGCATATTATGGTCAGGTCGATATTCTTGGCAGCCCATACCTTACCGGATATGAACCTATGCTTAACGACAGCGGCGACACGGTGGGCATTTGGTATGTTGGCTACTCGGCCGATTTAGAAGCGCTTGAAAAGGCTATTTCTCAGGCAAGGATACTAGAGGAAGGGTTTGTTGCTATCAGAGATGGAAAGGGCACCGTGCGAATGTTCTCTGATCACGTTGATGAAGACACGGTAAATGATGCTCTTACCGGCAGCGAAGATAAGTGGGAGGTCACTATCGTGCCTTTTTCCAAATGGAATTATGATATTGTTCTTGCCACGTCCACCAGCGAGGTCAGCAGTATGTTATGGACGTCCGTTCTGGATGCTGTGATAAAAGTGCTGATCGCTGGAGCTGTGTTTCTTCTACTGATTTATGTACTAGTTCAGAAAATTGTGGGTAAACCTTTGAAGCACTTTACCCATGTGGTAGGCGACATCGCCACTGGCGAAGGGGATCTGACATTTCGTTTTGATACCAATTTAGATGATGAATTCAGTAAGATGGCTAAAAGCTTCAACCTTCTGTTAAGCCACCTTCAACAGACTATTCAGGTAGTCAGTGAGACAACAAACAGCCTACTGGACAAAAGTGCTGAGCTGCAAACTACAGCGAGCCAGTCCAATGATTCCATAAAGCGCATGACCAGTCAGACAGATAATATTCTTTTAGCCGTTAACGAGTTGCAGAGCAATGCTAAAAATGTAGCAGAGAACACGCAGCGGGCTGATGAGGCAACGCAAAATGCGGATACTGATACCCGAAACAGCGTCACCGTGCTGAACACTTCGATCGCCGATATCGAGCGGCAAGCCGTTGACGTTGATGCGTCTGTACAGGTAATCAGTGAACTGGCTAAAGCCAGCGAAGAAATTAGCGGTGTTATGGAGGTTATCAGAAACATAGCCGAGCAAACTAACCTACTCGCCCTCAATGCAGCGATTGAAGCAGCGCGGGCAGGCGAACAGGGCCGAGGGTTTGCCGTTGTTGCTGATGAAGTTCGCTCTCTGGCAAGTAGAACACAATCTTCCACAGAAGAGATTCGTACTATGATTGAGCGCTTACAAAACAACAGTCGTGACGCCTCAACACGAATGCAGAATAACAAAGAAAGTGCATTTCACACGGTGGAAACCACCCGGGAAGCAGGAAGAAGTTTAAATGAGGCGCTAAGGGCGGTCGCCACCATCAGCGAGCTAAACCGTGAAAATGCGCAAATGGCGCAGGAGCAGCGCAACGTTTCAGGAACGGTCAGTGAGCATATTGAAAAAATACATGCCCTTGGCGAAGACAACAGCAACTTTGCTAAAACGGTGGTTGCTGATGCGCAAAAGCTGGCAGAACAGCTACAGTTAATGCGTCAGCAACTCAGCCGTTATCGTTACTAGTGACTTTAGGCACATAAAATGGTCGGACTCTATCCATCCCGAACTCAGCTGAATAAGCAAAAAGCGATTATAACGTTTTTCGTTGTAACCGCTTTTTGTATCGGCTTACCCTTCTTTTAGCTGGCAAGCGCTACTGAAACTTCTGTATTACAGACGCTGCTAAATTTGTCTGATCAATATTCCCACTGCGTAGGTGTGCAGCGAAAGCGCGAGTGTGGCTCAGCATTGCGACTGCCCCCCTGTTGCTCTATCACTTCACAGACCAGTGTAGTTTGGTCATTATTACGAGACGTTGTACGTCCCCATACTGAAACCAGGGCAGAGGGAGTTTCACCACAACGCTTAGCGGCATTAAATGCATGCACTGTATTGCGCTCGAAGTAGGTGAAATTATTGCCATTTGGGGATTTTTGTATAAACCAGGCTGGCAAATCGGTTGCTTTGTCCGCATCAATGATAAACGAGTTATCCTCACTGCTATGCTCAAAAAGTGTGCTGTCGGCATGGGCGGCAAAGAAAAGATTCTCAGTACCGCATTCAGGCGCGGTGAGCGGCAGATAAAACTCCTGCGGATGATGAAAGTGATAAGGATAGAAAGTGTCCTGCAACTGTATAGTCATACCAATTTCTGCTCCCACACTTTCTCCATCAATCGACTTAATGCGTAACAAGCCCCACGGACTCATCACATCGGCATAGGCATAACCCCCTCTAAACCGTTCATTATGCGCTTTGTCGCCGTCAGCGTAGAGGGGTAGCCACCCCACTGCGGCCCACAACTCTGGTAGTGCGTTTGCGGTAATATCTGTTTCCAGGTAATCCGGCATATGGCTTTGAGTAACAATAGGCCAAAACGCTTTAGCCAGTGTTAACCCTGCTTCCTGCATGTCTCCAGACGTTTTGCTATAAAACTCAGTCAGCGTGGGCCTGTCGAGCCAGCCTGCCACGTCATAAGTAGATTTTATCTTCTCACTTGCTGTATATAGTGGAAAATCGTCATAATTTTTTTGCGTGTCAAAACAGGCTTTCGCTGCATCCGGATTAGCCAATACCTGTTTAAGATGCTTAATAACCTCTTGAACATCCTGATAGTCGGTTACGCAGTCTCTGGCGATATCGCCGCTACCGTCATTGGTCTGAATTACCGCTAAAGGACCAACGTCGCATCCGTGACTCTTAGTCAGTATTTCTTTTACTCCACTAAGGTACGTCAGCGTTTGTTGCCACAGTATTTGCGATTCTTTCGTATTTTGCGTTGTTGTATCAATATTGTCGTCGCAGACAAATTCCGCTGCTGTGCTTAAGGACGAAAACAGTAACAGATGGCAGCCGGCCACGTAGTATTTGATCTGTTTTTTCATGTCATCACTCTATGATTGCTGAAATTAAAAAATGTAAGCATGTTAAGGCAATCGACTACCAGAAAGACGTTTGAACTCATTCAATACTTTTTTATTCAAAATGCACATGATCACTACATCAGATCAGTCACTCGCCTTTTCTGGTTCACTAAAATTCTCAGCTAACTTCACCATAATGAGGCGAGGGAGAATTACCTTATGAAAAAATATATACGCTCAAAAACGTCAGCAGGAACAGTCATCGGGTATGCCGAGCTTTAACTAAAACCGCCGCTAGAAGCCAGGTAGTTGCGATGGTGGAGGTAACCCGATAATCTAACGAACAAGGATTGCCCTGTCATTGTTTTCAGGGCCTTGGATGGAATCAAAGATATGAGAAAACCCGTAAAGCTCAGGCTAGTTTATCTGTGCACTGCTATTGCAACGTACCTGAGTGGCTTTCTCTGGCTACCTCAGTCCATGACGCACCCGCATCAACCTCTTCTTAGCTATGTCTATTTGGGCGTATTGCTCGTTGCACTCCCTGTTTTATTTTATTTGCTGGTAATTGTGGGCGGAAGACAGAAATTGTGGCGGCTGGTTATCCCGTTAAGCCTTGGTGTTGTGGTGGCCAAATATACGTTGCCTGCGCCATTGGCCAGTCATTTTGAATTTATCAGCTATCTGCGCTATCCCATTATTGCCGTGATACTGGTAATCGAATTTGCCGTCATTTTCCATGTTACCTCCTCTCTGTGGAAAGCCAGAAAATTAAGCGGCGATCCGCGGCTGCATGCTTTAAAAGAGTGTATCGGCGATGATAAAAAACAGTCTGTTGGCGTAATGGCGGCCAGTGAGCCTGCCAGTTGGTATTACGCTATCCCCCGGCTTTCGAAAAAATCACCCGCCCGCTGTTGCAACGTTGATGCTTCTTAGTGGAACGCGCTGGCATATTTCTCTTTTACTTGCTCTGCTTATAACCCTTACGGGGGTGAGCTATTACCTGATTGTACCGCTAAGTGAGATTGCTGCTGTAATCGTTACAACAGTACTGTGCTGGAGCAGTGTTTCACTTATTGCCAGTCACAGGGTAAGCCGTCACTATTCTATATATATAAGTCACGGCCAGTTAATGATAAATGCCACCTTTTTCAATATGCTGTGCGCGCCCCTTGCCGAAATATCGCATGTTGAGTCGGGGCGCTGGGCGAAGGATGCCCTCGAAGATGCTGTTACAATTGGACGTGGTGATACGGCCAATCTCAAACTCACCTTTCATCGTTCAGTAAACTGGCTGACCATGATGGCCATGATAGTTGAACCTGTGCGCGACATTTATTTGACTGTGGAAGCACCAGAGCTTGCCGAAGCAAGGATACGCAAAGAGATTGAGAAATCCACTGGCGCTACGATTTTGCAAAAGGCAGTCTAATCACGTTGTTTAGTACCTCGCTAAGCAACCCTCTCGAAACTGAACTTACGGCCGTTTACAGATAGGAAGTCTATTATTAATCTATTACAACAGAAGGCTTAGCTATTCGCCTTTTGTAAACCAATAATTTACTGGCTCACAAAACATTTAATTCTTAAACAAGGAAGTAAGAGCATGCAAAGTTGAACGAAAACGAAACTGCAGGTGTAGGAGGAGGCATCAGCGGTTACGAGGGTGCGGGGGCTGTAATGGCTGTGGTCGGGTTTGGTTCACTCTTCACACCAATTGGCATAATAACTGGTGGTATTGCAATAGGTGCAGCCGGAGGGCTCGCTCTGTCGCAGCTCATCGCTGATTACAACCTCAGATAAAGCCCGCTTAGCTGGGCTCTGTTCGCTCATGTATTTAGGTTATCGGGTGAAATGAAAAGACCCCCCTGGCTTTTACATAATATTTTTCCATTAAAAGAAAAATGCGATCATGTCTATAATTCAGGTTTAGAAATCTCTGATAATTGCGAAATGTATAAGCAATGGCAACCGCAACAAAATATTGTCATCGACTCAGCGCAATATCGTCGGAAAGTCCCTCCTATTTACTGTACTTGCTATCAGCAACCTATACTTGAAAAGCTAAGAAAAAAATACTTTTTTATGATTTTCGGGAATATATTATTTTTCACGCTCTTTATGGTTTTCAACGTTTACTATGAGTTTAGTCGCATCGCTTTATCCTGGTCTTTTATTTTTCTACTTTTGTCACTGTTATACATTAATGAATACAAACATGGCATGAGAAAAATCCGCCAATTAAAGGAGCGAGGGCTATTTTATTACTGGTTTTTCAACGATAACAAAGCACGGAGATCGGTTTTGTATTGTGCGATCATTCCTATTCTTTTTTTCTTATTGCAACGAGGACTAGAAGGCTATTCTGGTAACAACAGTACAGCCTTTTATTTATATGGTGTTATGTACGAAAATGTAGATGAAGGTGAATACTGGCGGCTGGCCACGGGCGCTTTTTTACATTATTCGTTTTTTCACTTTTTGGCTAATGTGTTCTTTTTAGCAATAATCGGCCCTTTATGTATAGCCCTTACCGGATATGCGAGCATATTTATCTTTGTTGCAGGTAATATTTCCGGCGCTTTTTTTCAATACTTATGGGGTGCCCATGAATTGAGTAGTTGTGGCGGCATATCATTCGGTATTTATACTCTTTGCGGTTTTTTAATCGGATTTAACTGTTTTTTTCGCCCGCTCTTCCCTAGGGGCTTCTGTGCCTCCCTGTGTATAGTGATAGCAACCGGGCTAATATATAGCGAATTCATAAATGAAAACGCCGCCACCACCGGCCATCTGGCAAGCCTGATTACCGGTCTTTTTTGCAGTGTAGCGCTGCGTGCCCTTGCGCGGTGTCAGAAGCATAAAACGCCAGTTTCCGCCAATGACTAAACGTACGTAGCCTATTGCTCACACCTCGCTATTTTCAATTAGATTATTATTATATTTTTAGATGTTCACTACCTAATTTGAGCCAACTCTATGATTAAAGTCAGCCATTATTCTAGCCATGCTGAACCCATTCACTTCCCAACGAATTACGGATTCAAATCCTACATTCAGCTGCATCACATAGTTCATCGAGAACAAGGTCCGGCGGGCGTAATTTCTATGGCTGAAGGTTAGAGGCACGTTGAGCGTCAGCAATTTTTTCTTCATTACCGAGCGTAAATTTGAGCCTGTCCAGATATTCTTATGTAGCAAGTGGGTAAACTTTTTGTTTAGTCCACGTGCCCACTTCCCTTTGATAGCACAGTCTAAACTGGAGTTTTCCACATTTGCTCAGTACGCTGTGCAAGGTATATCACCGAAGCTTCCATAGACTCCTGGGTCGAGGCGATCCAGCTTCACATCAACCTTCTTACGCGATAGATATTTTCGAACAATAGCCATTAAAAACTCATCGCCGAGTGAGCCGCTAAAGCGGCCCACAGACCCTTTTTGCTCTGGGTCGCTCAATTACGCGCACTTTGCGTTCAGCTGGCAATGAGGTATCCATATACGCCCGTGTTCCCCTATCCACTTCAAACATCGCTCCAAAGCGTTTACTGAAATACAACAATGATGTGAGCTTCAGTAAACCGTCAATTTTTTATTGTCGCCTCTACATTAATCATCGCTGACAACTTAAATTAAGCTTGTCCCAGTTAAGGGGGAATGGCCCCTTATTCTGACGACAGAGTCATTTTCTCAATTGTATTTGCTTCAATATCTTCATCTGTGAAGTAAATATCTCGTAGTGTGGGTTGCTCAGAGTACAATCGAGTTTGATCTAAGAAGTGTTCACTTCCAAATTGACGAGATTGTGAATATGTCAATATTCCGCGTCCTTGTGGACCGTCATCAGTAAAACTAATCACCATTGCCCAACTGGTTCCATAATTGATGTGGTAGCCATTAGCCTCTGCACTCATAATGGTATCGTTGTTTACCGGCTCATAACGATGTCTTGGAAGCAGGGTTTCATCGCGGCCTCTGATGCTATCAAACACATTGAATCCCCCTTCAATGTTGTGTGCACCACCCCAGGGTAGTTTTTCACCCGACGCCGTACCATCCGGCAAGCTACGCTCTACAAACTGAACCTCACCTAAAGTGGCATCAAAAGCAACGCCAGCTTGTTCAATCACCTGAACCGCTTTGGCTAATTGCTGCAACGTGATTTCATTTTGAACTAAGCCCGTCGGTGTTGTGACCGGGGCATCCGCAGAGAAGGGTACTTCCCATTGAGGCGCTTTATCAAATTGAAAGGCAAACTCTCTAAACACGTGCGCACCAACACTTGATGTGTTCATCGTACTGTCCCACGCGGCAAGGGCATCACATGCATCGGAAATATCGACGTCTTCGCCATCAACGTTTACCGGGGTGCTGCCTTGCTCGGCGCACAATTGTAAAAGACTGGGCAAAATATCTTCGGCAAGGTAACTGCGGTTATTTAACAATAGGTCTTCTACCTCTTCGGGGGTAAAAGTCCCATCACTCCCTGCTTCAGTCTCAATAAATTTCTGCCCCATTCTTGAGCGCAGTGATTGTTGATTTTGAGTATCTCCGTATAGCGGATTCACGCCGGTTATTGGTGAAGATAAGTTTGTTAGCCAAAAGCTATCATTTGAGTTTTGTACCGAATCGGCACCCTCGTATTTTGGGGCTTCTTCGTATGGAACAGGTCCGTCAAAATCAAATTCTGCGCTAAGGCCGGGCAGTACGGTAAAGCCTGCCGCAGCTTTGGTTTGAATGAGCCTCGGGTTGGTAGTTAGTTCATTGATAGCCGTTTCTGAAAGGTTTGGTACGGTAGAGTCGTCGATATAAAAAACCTGGCCATCGCTTGAGGCCGCCATTGTATTATTAAAGATTACGCCGTCATAATCTTTAAATGCTTGTTTGAACTCGTCCATAGACGCCGCCATGTTCATCGCCAGCCAGTGATCGACTACATCAAAATTCGGTAAGTTCGCATCTTTAATGGCAAACGCGCTTTCATTATCCCACCCAAAACTACCCGGTATTTCTATCATTGGCCCATAATTGGTGTAATAGGCTGTTTTATTGAGTGCTATAGTTTGTCCCTCGCCTACCGCGACTTCTATTTGTAGTTGTTTTTCACTAATTGTTTCTTTCTGGCCGTCTACTATATGGCTCATTCCCGATGCATCATCTGCATCCAGGCTTAATTGATACACTACAAAATGCTCGGCTGTTGAAAAGGTGTGGGTCCAGGCGACATTTTCATTAAATCCAATATTTACTGCACCAGGTAAGCCCAGTAATGAGCTACCCGTCACGTTCAAATAACCTGGAATTTGCACATGGAAGTTCCAAAAGCGTAAGTTACCTGTGTGAGGAAAGTGTGGATTACCTAATACCATGCCCTTCCCGTTGGTAGTTTTATCGCTTCCCAATCCCCATCCGTTTGACCCCATTTCCTGTGGGTTTCTTTCTGGCAGGGTAATGGTTGGTGTCATATTTAACGTCGTCTTTGGCGTACTTGATACCGTTTTTGCAGATGCAGTTTGACCTGCTGGAGCAGACGCGGGGGTTGGCAGATAATTTTCGCCTTCCGGCGCCGCCAGGAACATGGGGCCTAAAAAGTTAGCTGCGCCAGGCAATAGAGCAACACCTAAAGAATAAGTCAGCAAATCGACACTATCGATAGGTTGAACCCACGGTTGTCCTGCACAACTTTGATCCTGATCTTCCACTGGAGTTTCATCTAAATAGCGGTTGTAGCCTGCCGTGTACCCCTGAAACATGGCTCGCGAATTATCGGAAAGGCTCGACAAATTATCTTCGGCCAACTCACGAATACCCAGAGTAAGAAACCCGAAGTCGTTAATAAGATGCTCTGAGTCACCACTGCCCGGCACGAGGTCGGGTCCAAAATACTTTGCTCGTTCAGAATTATATTTCAGTATTTGATCAGCAAGGACACACATGTTGTCTCTGGCAAATGCGTAGCCTACACCATAAGCCATACTTTCAAGGTTATCGGCTTTAACATGAGGTACACCATAGGTGGTCCATGTGATATCGGCGTTTAACAAACCATCGCTGGCAAAAGCAGGCACTGGTTCGCTTACTACAGGTGGAGATGGTGGTGGCTCCCCGCCCTGTTCATCTGAAGCGTCGCTTTCGTTGTCACCACACCCTACCAGACAGGCGGCAATGGAAAGTGCGAGTAAAGTCCGTGTAGGATTGGTACTTTTAGTGAGTGTCATTAATAGTTTCCTTATCAATAAATCCAGGTACGACAAGCCAAAAGCGACAAAATACTTCGTTAACAGCGATAACACACCAGGCAACTTTACATTAAATTAACATTTTAAACACGCAAATAACACGCAGTTTTAAAAACTCACTCTGGGCTGACGTTGCTAATGCAGTGGATATACCGACCAGTTTGCAATTACAGATTCATGGTTAACGGATAGACACTCACCCTAAAAGCCAGGGTGGGCGATTTCTGTAACGCTTACATCCAGACTAAAACGCAGCAGACACCCCCCGCATCAAGCACTACCGGACCACAGATGGGAGCTGTTTGAGGCAGCTGTATATTAGCTACTTGCTAATTAGGCGAAGTGGACACTGCCGTTATAGTTGCTTCACCATCTCAAATGCAATAGGTTACTGCGCATCTGATATTGAGGAGAGTGACGCGTGATTCAACTGGTAGCCGTGACCATATTATGGGCGTTTTCATTTTCGCTGATTGGTGAGTATCTGGCAGGCAGCGTTGACAGCTACTTTGCTGTTCTGACCCGCGTTTTACTTGCTGCGCTGGTCTTTCTGCCGTTTTTAAAACTTAGCGTGCTCTCGGGCGCCCAGAAACTTCTTCTCGCCGGCTTAGGTGCAATACAGTTAGGCGTGATGTATATCTTTTTCTATCATTCGTTTTTATATTTATCAGTACCTGAAGTACTGCTGTTTACGATAATTACGCCTCTCTATGTTGCTTTGCTCAATGATGCCCTGTTCAAACGATTTACGCCTTTTCATGTATTGTGCGCATGTATTGCTATGGCAGGTGCAGCAGTAATTCGCTTTGAGGGAATTAGTACAGACTTTTGGGCAGGCTTTTTTATCGTTCAGGGGGCTAATCTTTGTTTTGCGCTAGGTCAGGTTGGTTACCGAAAACTGATATCGACCTTTGCTTCATCGATACCGCACTATCACATTTTCGGCTGGTTCTATTTGGGCGCCCTGGCAGTCGCGCTACCCGGTTTTTTCATTTTCGGTGACTCTAACCAGCTTCCCGCTACATCCATGCAGTGGGGCATACTTCTATGGCTGGGTGTTGTCGCTTCAGGTCTTGGTTACTACTTTTGGAACCAGGGCGCACTGAAAGTATCAGCTGGCACACTGGCAATTATGAATAATGCACTTATTCCCGCCGGATTATTTGTAAACCTGGTGCTCTGGCACAAAGATGTTGATTTAAGCAGGCTGACGCTGGGTGGCGCTATTATTGCCGCGGCATTGTGGTTATCCCACCACCACAGCAAACGAACACGGGCACAGCCTGTTAACTAGTTACGCGTTGACTGCTGATAGTTGATGATAATGCTGTTAATCGCTAAATGGCTGATAGCGGCTTACCATTGTATAGTCTTTTCTGGGCCCTGAGACCTGCCACACCGATGTCCAAAACGGCCATCGTCCGAAGGTATAGCGCACCTTATAATGGTCATCACCACAAAGATGTTCGGCATAAGGTGTCGTTCCTGAGAAACTGTGAAAATAGCGCTGGTCGTCGAAATATACCTCCAGCTGGTTAGCCGGCCCCTGTCGCCAGAAATAGGTGCGTTCCGACTGCATGGTTTTGTTGTTGGGTAAAGTAACCTCACCAGATTCGTTGTACTCTAATCCTGACTGTTGCCAGGTAAAGTTTGCCCGCCCGGCAAAGACAAACGCATCCCCTGACCCTGATGTGATTTCGCGGTTAAGACGCCATTTCCCGGCAAAATGTTCAAGACTGGCGATAAATGCTGGGGTCGACGCCTTGGCGTCATTCACAGTCGCTGTCTCTTGCTGCATTTGCTCACACCTTTTTTAGTTTCACCGATGAATATTGGCGTGACTATAAAAGCAGGGCCTGCACAAAGCAAACACTCAAACTACAGAGTCTCAGGCTGCATATAATAATTCTGATGCTTGAATAGCCCTCTAAATACCGCTTCGCCCTGTTAAGCTGTCTGCTTTTAACAAAATCGTTTCGGAAGATTTACCGTTTGAAAATGTAGACTATAACTGACCCACAGGACCTGGGGAAGACGCTACGTCACTTGCAAAAACACGGTTTCTGCCTTTTTGTTTGGCCATATAAAGTGCTTCATCGGCCTGCTTAACCAGATTATCCAGACTACAGTCAGCGGGTTTGGCGCTGGCAACACCAACGCTCATTGTGACAGAGATACGCTTTTCTACTCGTATGCTTTGAATATGTTTGCGTAACACTTCAGCAAGGTAAGTGGCTTCTTTAAGATCGGTCTCTGGCAAAAACACTAAAAACTCCTCGCCGCCCCATCGCAAGGCAATATCGGACGCTCTCAGCCTGCTTTTAAGCTCCATCGCGACACGCTGCAGCACCTGATCTCCCGCCGCGTGCCCATGTTCATCGTTTATCTGTTTGAACCAATCCAGGTCGATAAGCATGACGGTCATGCATGTTTTGTTTCTTTTGCTCAGCTCCCAAACCGGATAGAGTAAGTCGGAGAATGCCCGACGATTATACAGTCCGGTTAGCGGATCCAAACGCGCATTAGTTTCGGCACTTTTTCGGGCTTCCTGTACCAGCTTAAAATTAAAGCCAAGAGAAATAGACAGCAACGACATTTCCAGCAGTATTCCAATTTCTATGCCTCTGAAAGCCCACTGAGAATAAGGAATGACGCCCCAGGTTGCCAGGCTGGACACTGTCGCCCCCCCTGTGCCCAGGGCAATGGCCGGAACAAAGAATTTTGCCAGGGGGTTACCATTTTTATACGCCAAAAAGCCAATGAGCAACATCCAGAATGACAAAGTAGTTAATATCGCCAGCTGGACCATAACAGCAAAGGAACGGCTGCCGCTTATTATAAGCACAGCGGCAATTGCCAGTAACCCGCAATATATCTTGCGTCTAGATGTATAGAGTGTGGGTAAAAACACCCGGGCGTTCAAAAATTCGATTGTAAACATCACACCAGCAAACAAATAGCAGAACATCAACACGGGCATCAGCCACTGTTGCAAGAAGGGCCATTGTGACCATAGCCACCAAAAGCCATGGCCGGTATATGTAATGTTAAATAAAGTGAAAGCGAGCAGGTACAGTGAATACAAAAGGTATCGAGTTTCCCTGAGATAAAAATACAAAACCATGTTGTAAATCAGTAATATAGATAAGGCCCCGTACAAAGCGCCGTAGAAATAACCATTTTCCAGGATTTTCGCAGTAACGGCTTTATCCTGACCAAAGTATATCGGAATGGTCATCGGATCCTGAGAACGAAACCGCAATAGCACGTATGTGGTGCCTTTGGGGAAGGCATAAGATATGGAGGGCATCCGGGTGTCCAGCTGCCGCTGCTTAAATGTCAGGGTATCGCCCAGCGATTGGTGTTTTATTAACTGTCCCGAGATAAAATAGTAGAGATCAATTTCATCGAGCCAGGCATTATCGATCCTGATGAGCCTGGTTTGCGTGTCAGTGTGTTCGTTGGTAACCGGCAAAACGCTCCAGATGGCGCTATCAGTAAAGCCAAAACTAACCCGTCCGCTCAGGTTTTCCACAAACTCAGCATTTTCATATTTTCGAAATGCTTCCTCCACGCCCATATCAGCCGGTGCATCTAGTAATAAAGAAAGCTCATGATTTATCAGTTTGTATTGGTCGGAGGTTGATATTTCAATTCCGTGAACAGCAAAGGAAAAGACAAGCAGCAGAACGATGGCTGACCTTTCCATTATCTTAATTTTCCACATGGCGTTACGGCTCTTTTTTTTATGCTCGCAAACAAGTGAACGGCATTTAGTTCCAACTAATACAATCCATTGTTTGAAATATCTGCAGTAGACATTCAAAAGCCAGCAGCCGCAGTGTTTATAAAAGATCCATTTAATCCAGATGCTTACCACTTTCTAACGACAGCATTAGACGGTTCAAATTCTAGCCAGATCGCGCACTTATTGGTAGTTATTTATATTTCTTCAAACGCTGTCTTCATCACCTCATCTAATCGCCTGACACGTCAGTCGCTCTGGTTGTCTAGTAAGGTCGACGACTGTTGGTAACAGAATCTACGCCGTGTCTTTTAGCATCCCAAAAGATCATGGCTATCATGTATAGTAGTGCCTCCCATAGTTACTGATTACGATTTATTCATGAAATACACGATGCTTCTGATTCCAATCGCTTTTGTAATGATACAAACAGCGCACGCAGCGAAAGCCGAGCCCCCGCTTAACTCTCACCCTACCCAGCAGACTTTTTTCCAGGCACTGACAGCATTATGCGGCAAGGCATTTGAAGGGAAAGTTGTCACTGATACAGCAAGCTCAGAGACATTCAACAATAAAACCCTTGTAATGCATGTCAGAGAATGTAGCGACACCCAGATTCATATTCCTTTTCATGTGGGGGAAGATCGCTCGCGCACGTGGATTATCAGCCGAACCGGAAGTGGCTTAAGCCTGAAACATGATCACCGGCATAAGGATGGTAGTGAAGATGCAGTAACTATGTATGGTGGATTAGCCCACCAACCAGGCTTTGCGCAAATTCAGGCATTTCCTGCTGACAGTTACACCCAATGGATGTTTGCTGAAAAAGGGCTACCCCAATCCATCAATAATATCTGGAAGATTTTTGTTTATCCTGACCGCTTTAGTTATCAGTTAGTTCGTGAAGGCAGAGAGTTTCGCGTAGATTTTGACTTAAACCAGCCTGTGGATACGCCGCCCGCCCCCTGGGGAGCCGGATAATCGGACAGTGTTATTGCTGCAACATAGTGCTGTATTAACGTTCTGGTGGCCTTGATAAATAGCGCCCCTTCGCGACAGAATTATACGATGGGGCACGTACTTCTACTCAGCCATAACCTCATCAAATAGCGCGCTAAACTGAGACAATCCCTCCCGCAGGTGCGCTTCGGGAATGGTCAGGGGTGGTAAGAAGCGAATGACGTTGCCATAAAATCCGCAAGCCAGCAGAATCAGACCATAGTCCAGCGCCTTTGCAATTATGGCTTTGGTCAATGCCGGATTAGGCTTCGACACTTCGCCATCAGTCATTAGCTCCAATGCAATCATGGCGCCGTGACCACGCACATCAGCGACTACTTCAGGATAACGTGCTTTTAATTCGTTGAGAGACTCCATAAAGCGCTGCTCGATCATCATCGCGCGATCCTTCAGTTGCTCCTGTTCGATAACCTCTAATACAGCAAGACCTGCCGCACAGCCAAGTGGCGAGCCGCCATAGGTGCCGCCCAGACCGCCTACCGGCGCCGTATCCATCACGTTGGCTTTGCCCACTACCGCGGAGATGGGAATGCCACCAGCAATGCCTTTTGCCATAGTCATCAGATCAGGTTCAATACCCGCCGCTTCGGTATGAAACATATGTCCGGTACGGGCAAACCCGGACTGAATTTCATCACAAATCAGCAGAATTCCATGCTCCTCGCACAGTACCTTCAATGCCCGCATGAAATCCGGTGAAGCGATATAAAAACCACCCTCGCCCTGTATAGGTTCTATAATAATGGCGGCCACATCGCGCGGCGAAATATCCACTTTCATCAGCGTGCTTAACGCAGTCAGGCTTTGCTCGTCGCTAATGCCATGCAGTGGATTGGGGTACGGTACGTGATAAATCTCGCCCGGGAACGGTCCGAAGTGATCTTTATAGGGCGTAACCTTGCCGGTCAAACCCATGGTGAGGTTGGTGCGACCATGAAAGCCGCCGTTAAATGCGATGACGCCCCTACGCCCAGTATGGGCTCGGGCGATTTTTATAGCATTCTCTACCGCTTCGGCGCCTGTAGTAACAAACATTGCTTTTTTGGGACTGTCACCGGGGGCCAGTTTAGTGAGTTTTTCGGCCAATGCCACTGCGCTTTCATAAGGGTTGACCATCACGCAACTGTGGCTGAACTTCTCCATCTGGTCTTTGACAGCCTCGACCAACGCAGGATGGGCATGGCCGGTATTACATACGGCAATCCCGGTACCAAAATCCAGATAACGATTGCCTTCAACATCCCACAGCTCAGCGTTTTTTGCATGAGACACATACACCGGATAAAGATTGCCCTGACCATTGGCAAACACTGCCTGTTTTCGTTCTTGTAGCGATAGGTTAGTCGTCATATTAGTATCCCCCCAGACAGCGGTATTGAAGTGAAAGATAATCGTCCAGCCCGTATTTTGAGCCCTCGCGGCCGAAACCGGATTGTTTAACACCGCCAAACGGCGCGGCAGGGTTAGAAATTGCGGCATCGTTAATGCCTACCATGCCCACATCAAGCTGGTCAGCAACCCGGCGTATGCGCGTGTAATCCTGGGTATAAAGGTAGGCCGCCAGTCCATATTTGGTCTGATTGGCCAGCGTTATCGCTTCCTGTTCTTCATCAAATGGTGTGACCGTAACCACCGGTCCGAAAATCTCTTCATTAAAAATGCGCATTGATGTATTCACCCCGGTTAACAGGGTTGGCGGATAAAACGCGCTATTGTCCCACTTCCGCGAATAATCACATGTAGCCCCCTCAGCGATTGCCTGACTCACCAGCTCGTGCACATTATTCGCAGCCTGCGTGCTGATAAGCGGCCCCATGTCTGCAGCATCCAATCCATCACCGACGCTCAACGTGCGCATTTTTTCTGCCAGTGCACTGACAAACGCATCGTGACACTGGCGGTGCACCAGAAAGCGGTTGGCACACACACAGGTTTGGCCGGCGTTTCTGAATTTGGCGAGCATCGCACCATCAACCGCTGCTTCAATGTCGGCATCATCAAATACAATAAACGGGGCGTTACCGCCGAGTTCCATAGACACGCGCTTGACCGTTGATGCACAGTCCTGAATCAGTTGCTGCCCGACCCGAGTCGAACCGGTAAACGAAAATTTCGCCACCTGCGGTGATTGGGTGAGCACTTTACCGAGTTTTCTCGCGTCGGTGCCGGTAACTATGTTCAGCACCCCGTCAGGGATACCGGCCTCCTGAGCCAGTTTCGCCATCGCCAGTGCGCTTAATGGTGTTTCCGAGGCTGGGCGCCCCACAAATGTACAGCCTGCGGCCAGTGCGGCGGCGGCCTTTCTGGCGATCATCGCATTAGGGAAGTTCCAGGGTGTAATCGCCCCTACCACACCGACAGGTTTTTTAATTACATTCACACTCTGGCCGTGATGCAAACCATCGCAGATGTCGCCATAAATGCGCTCTGCTTCACCGGCAAACCAGCGCACATAACCCGCGCCGTAGTCAATTTCTCCTTTGGCCTCAGCCAGGGGTTTGCCCTGTTCAAGAGTAAGCAATGTTGCCAAAGCCTCACGGTGCTCCATAAGCTTGTTGTACCAGGCCATGAGTAGCCGACTACGCTCAGCGCCAGTCGTGTTACGCCACTGGGCGAAGGCTGCTGTGGCCTGCTCAACTGCTGTTTCCATGTCTTCAGGTTTTGCATTGCTCAGGGTGGCGATTATTTCGCTGTTGGTTTTGTTTTTAACCGAAAATGTCTGCTCGCTTTTATGCCATTGTCCGTTGATCAACGAACCCGGCATGATCAGTGTTTGGTACGTATCTGCCACACGCTTCTCCTGCTTGTGTATTTTGTTATAAGGCTATTGAAACAGCAGAAAGAAGATCGTTAAATAACAAACATTCAACCTTTAGTTTTATGAGATAAGACTTTTGAAAATCGCTGGCAGAGCCATCACCGAATATGATCTAAAACTGCTGAAGGTATTTAAGTCAGTGGTAGAAAATGGCGGTTTTGCCGCCGCCGAAGACGAGCTTGGCATTACCCGCTCGACGATCAGCGTGCATATGAATAATCTGGAAACCCGCATGCGCCTGACCCTGTGCCATCGCGGCCGTGGCGGCTTTATGCTCACCCCCGACGGACAAACGGTTTATCAGGCCTGTTTACCGCTTTTTAGTGCATTGGGCGACTTTTCACACGCTGTCTCCCAGCTTAGTGACGAGATTGCCGGTCCACTGGTGGTATTGCACGCCGATGTGCTCGATGACGCCCGACACCGGTTATTAGCAAAAACCATTAATACGCTCATGACCGAGGCGCCAAAGCTAAGAATTACGTTAGACGGCGACCGTATCGAAAATATTGAGCAGGCGCTGCTGAAAGACAAAGCGCACGTGGGCATTTTCCCGGGCTACCGGAAAATGGCAGGGCTAAATTATACCGATACGCTGAACGAACCTATTTATTTATGCTGTGCCCGTGCACACCCGCTATTTGCTTTGAGCGATGATGCCATCACCGATGCCCTTGTTGCAGAACATGCAGCGGTGGTACCTGGTGTGGAAATCAGCCAGCGAGGCCGTGAACAGCTTAAAAAACTTTCTCGGGGGGCCCACGCTTATCAGTTTGACTCCCGTAAGGCGCTGATTGCATCAGGACGCTTTATCGGCTATTTGCCCGGCAGTTATGTAGATAAAGAGTTAAAAGATGGGGAGTTCAGATTACTCTGCCCGACGCGTTACCAGTATAACTTCGCGCAGTCTCTGGTAAGTAAGCAAGTTCCGGCAGAGCCGAAAAAAGTGGCGTTATTTTGCCGGGTGCTGAATCAGCATATCGAGCAAAGTGACACCTGGTCAGGCGGGGTTGTCGAGTAATCCCGCCTCGGTAAACCTGGCCCTGACACCTTCAAGTTGCGATGAAAACCGTTTCCACTGACCCACACTGCGATCGTTGATAGGTTGCCTGACCTGCACCGCGCTTGCGGTTGTTACTTGGGTTTTCTGCTGATAAAAATCCAGACACTCAGGGTCGTAAGGGATATCGCAAAACGCAGTGATGCGTCTGATTTCTTCTCTCGGGTTCTTAACCAGAGCTTCGTAACTCACGTGCAGGATATTATCACCAAGCAGGTCTTGCCAGTGCGCCATTAACCGGCGATAGGCAATGTAATAATCAGCGATTTCATCCAGAACATAGGAAAACGGATACGCATGGGTGAACAGTTGTTTGTATACCGACCAGACAGTGTCCATCGGATTGCGCTCAACATGAATAATACGCGCCTGTGGCAGGGCTTTGTGAATAAGACCCAGATACAAAAAATTCAGTGGTAGCTTGTCCGTCAGCCGTGAGCTGTTATTTTGATAGTCGCCGACGGCTACCTCGTAGCGCTTTCCTATCGCCTCAAAATCACAACGCGCCGCCTGGGTGATAGCCTGCTGCATGTTAGCGGGCTTTCCTTGCCTTCCTGCTTCAGTCATCATGCTTGTGGAAAATGCGTTTAATTCCCCCCCCATAGCTACACTATCATGTGCGCCTAATAAATTTTCAACCAGCGTGGTGCCACTGCGCGGCATTCCGACAATAAATATGTTGCTTTTGCCCTGATCGCCCGACGCGGTGTTAGCGCACCATGTTTTTGAAAAGGTCTTCGCAATGGCCTGCATAATCGCTTCATCCTGTGCTACCGAATATTTCAAATAGCGGCGACGAAGACTGGCTCCGGAGGTATAGGCATCGAAACAAGCTTTGTCCTGACCTGCATCCTCATAGATTTTGCCAAGTGCATGCCAGGCATGCACCCTTTGCTTGGGAGGTATCGCTTCGCTGGTCAGATTATGGAGTGATTCAAGCTGTTTTTTTTCGGCCCTCTGTGGCCGCAAATATACTTTTAACCAATATGCCTCAGCATCCTTCGGGCTATTTATAAGGTGACGGTTAAGCGCTATTTCAGCTCCGTCTATGTCACCGACGATACGCAGTGTGGTCGCAAGGTTGTAATGGTAAGTGGGATGTTCTGGCAGTTGTTCGCAGGCGCGCTGATACAACCCTGCTGCAAAAGAAAAATCGTTGGCCTGGCAACTCCAGTAGGCAGCCTCAGCAAGTTGTGCCGCCGTTGGAGAGACAAGGCGCTCCACATAACACTGGATTGTCTGCTGCGCCTGTTCGAAGCTTCCGGCCTCAAGGTGAGGCCGGACAAGATGTTCCAATTAACTGCTCCTAGAACTGATACTGCAAAGCAACCCCGATAGTGCGCGGCTGAGTGATGTATGACTTAGATGCATTGCCATAAAAGTTTTCCTCCGGATCGGTTCCCATATAGCCTTCAGACAGCACGCCGGTCACACCCTCTTCATTAAATACATTTTTCACGTATAGACTAGCGTTCCAATTTTCTGCATGCAACGTGGTATTCAGATTCGCAATCCAGAAAGACGGCAGTGTGATATCAAAAATTGGATTGTCTCCTAAAGAGTTGCGTGAGTCAGACTGGTAGTAAGCACTTGCTCTGCTAAGTAAGTAATACTCACCTTTCATCTCATAGTAGTGTTCTAAATTTGCGCTAAAGGTATGTTTTGCTGTACTTGGCAGTCTTTCACCGTTCGTTGCACGTAGTACTTCGCTGGGATCGCCCTGTATACCCGCTGGGATAAAAAGATCGTCCGTCAGTTCGGCATCTGTGAAGGCATACTGCACCCCGTACTGGAGGTTGTCGGTGAGATAACCCCGGGTTTCAAACTCCACACCCTGAGTGCGTGCTGACTCTCCGTTAACCGCTGCATAAAATCCCCAATTCGGTGTGGTAACGTTAAGCTGAGGATCATCCCAATCCATACGATACAGGGTTACCGCGTAGAAGGTTTCGCCGGTATTCCCTTTTACCCCAACCTCATAATTGGTCACAGAGTCTGATTCGTAATTCAGGTATTCAGGGTTTTCTGCAAATCCGCCTGTTAGTGGCACAGCACTGGTACCGCCGCGGCGATAACCCTCTGATACCGTGCCATAAACCATCATCTCATCGCTGACATCGTAGGACAAATTCACCTTGAATAACGTATCGCTTTCTTCTGTTGTGGCGCCTACTTCTGACGCGCCCGGATAAATAGGCAACTCAATTTCTGTATCATTGGAAATTTCGTTGTCAAAACGTCGCAATCCAATGGTCAGGTCCATATCCGTATTGACATGCCAGGTTAGCTCACCGAATACCGAAAGGTCTTCGAATTCACCATTATCGCGGTAGCGAAAATCCTGGTCGGTTAATGTGCCGCCCCAGCTTGCCAGTGTTTCATCAAAGCCGCTCGCCATGGCCCATTCTGAAAACCCTGGCATGATGCTGGATTGTGTAGCGCGGGTTTCCTGATCCAGATAAAACGCGCCAACTATCCAGTCAAATGACTCGCCTGGTTCGGACACTAAACGAATTTCCTGACTAAAACCTTCATCCTCATAAGCGCGAAGTGCACTTGCCATAGGGCGTGGTGAACCACCGTAAAACCAGGCAAACCAGTTATTTTGTGCATAAAAACCAGTGTTGTCGCTGACCGAGTTCCCGGTATGTTCATAATTTGACGTACTGGAGGACAAGGTAGCAAAGCCGAGATTCCATTCTACTTCCAGCGCCATCAAATCAACTTTGCGCTCTGAAGGCTCTAGCTGAATAGCACCGTTCTCATACTCATCATAATCCTGCTCTTCACCTGACACCCAGTTAGTGCCGGTCGTGACCTGGCGTCGACCACCAATGTCGTCTGACTGCCATTGGTAAGAAAGTAATGCGCTAAAGGTATCAGAAGGTGAAAACAGCAAGGACGCACGGCCATAATCAATATCTACCGTATCTGCATCCTCGACATCGCGAAAAACCGGATCTCCAGAAGCGATGTCGCCGCCTTCTGCCACCGGGTCACCGTCGCTGTTGAGTTCATAGACATTGGCATAGTCTACAATGCCATCATTTCGAATCACCCCGGCATTGGCGCGAAATGCCACAGAGTCACTGATGGGTATGTTAATCAACACATCATAATTTTGATTAAAACCTTCTGAACCTTCGGACTGACTAACATTCCCTTTGACACTGCCACTAAAATACTCAAGTTCTGGTTTTTTCATACGATAGCGCACTGTACCGGCCAGTGCGCCAGAGCCATAAAGGGTCCCCTGGGGCCCGCGCAAAACTTCTACTGCGTCGATATCTTTAAGGATAAAGTTGGCAAATAAGGGGGTGTCATTTACGTAAGAGGAGACTGTAGGTGCAGCGTTTAGCGCAAAGTCGCCATTACCTGAGGAGTCTACATTCATTCCACGGATAATAATGTTATTCAGTACACCAGAGTTTCGGTACCCCCGATCTACGGCTGTCACCCCGGCAACGCTTCGGATCATCTCAACGGTATCTACAATATTACGTTCGCTCAGCTCGCTGCCGTTAATCACAGAAAGGTTGTAGGGTGTTTCTTCCACCGTAGAAATACGCCGGGAAGATGTCACTTCAATGCGCTCTACAGTCCGTGCGTCCGAATCTTCCTCTTCTTGTGCAGTGACGACGTTACTGCATAAAGCAGTACTCATGGCTAATACCAGTGGTGACAGTGAAAAGCTGTTTTTCTTTATCTGTTTCATCAGTCCGTTCCCTTTCAATCTATTGTTTTTATGCGTGACTTGACTGTAAAAATTTTTGTTATGGTTGTGTTAGGGCCAGTTACGCTTTTTCGTCAGACCAGATTATCTGGCTTTTTCATCGGTCCCAGTCCATCGAGTGTCTGGGATCGCGCGTTGGGTTGATATTGCGGATACGCCACCGGATGGTCGCGGAAGCTTTTAAGTGTCTGCCCCAGCCCTTGCCAGCCCCGTTCGCGCACCCGGCGAACATAGTCGAAATCCACATCGAATAAAATGACATCATGCTCACCGGATGACTGGTGAATCACCTCTCCACCCGGCCCAACCACGATAGAACGGCCAACACCCATGGTGGATGCAGCGTTTATATCGACCATATAGCACTGATTTACAGCGGCACTACTGCGCGCAATTGACAGCTCGACATCGCGATCAATAGTGTTGGTAAGTGTTGGATGAACAATGACCTCTGCGCCCAGCCAGCTAAGCGCACGCACTGTTTCAGGAAACCACATGTCGTAACAGATTGAGATACCGATTGTCCCCACGCCCGGTATGGTGAATACACAGGGCGTATCGCCTGAGGAGATACCTTCCTCATACGGTAAAAAGGGAAACATTTTACGATAGCGTGCGACCACTTCCCCTTTTGGAGACAAAACCGAGGTGGTATTGAACACGCGGTCTTCAGCGCGCTCAAAGAGGGAGCCGTTTACCAGCCACAGGTTCGTATCGGCAGCCAGCTTGCCATAGCGTGATTCGGTTTCACCCGGCAAGGTTTCAGCATGGCGGGGGGCGGGCCCAAAAGTCGCCAGCTCTGAGAGCACGACCATGGACACATGGGGGAAGCGTTTTTTGACATTGCGCACTTCCCGGGCAATGGTGTCAAAGTTGTTTTGGTTCGCCGGCAACGCTAGCTGCAAACCGGCGATACTCATGACCGTCATGTTCACTCTCCTGTCATTCGAAGGATCGATATCCTGTTGATTAACAGAGTAAACAGCACGTTGGTTACCGGGTAGGTCCAGTTAGCAAATGAATGTAGGGCCAGCGTCACGTCTTGTTATAATTGGCGGCGTCTACAAGCTTACCGTCACGTACCCAGTGAATCCGGGTATCGGTAATAAATATATCAAAGCCCAGTAATTCGCCGTATGACCAGCTTTGCCACTGACGATACCAGGTATTGCCCTTCAGCCACCAGGTGCCGGTATCCTGTTTTTCATCGTTATGGCCTTCCACCCCTTCCATTTTGCCGTCAGCAAACAAAGTAATTCGATACGGATCGCCAAATACTGTGTAACCGGTGAAAGTAACATTGGACAAAAAACGCTTGAGTTTGTCGCCCTTCAGGTGCTGCCCAAAAGAAGGGTCGCCATCGGCGCGGATATCGTCAATGAGTTTTGCCAGCTCCTCGACGCCTGGCCGTATCTTTTCCTTCGGTAAACTGCGCACGCCCAGCCGAAAGTAACACTCCGGGCGGTCATGGCCGCCGTAAAAACGGTCGACCGGCTCGATTAGGATCCCTTTTTCAGCCGCTGCAGCCACAAATTTCTGGCTGTTCAGCCCCGGAGGCCCTTTCACCCAGCAGGTACTGCCGCCCATGGTTTCACTGGTGACAATGTAAGGGCCAAGATAATGATTGAGGGCTTCGCGTAACTCCTGCCAGCGCTCGTTGGTGGCCTGGTACAAACGCCGCATGGTCATATCGTAATAACCCAGCGATAAGAACAGCGCCATGATGCGCTGGTTATTAGCCGGTGGATGGCGCAACATAAGTGCACGCAGCTGTCGGGCGCGACGGACAAGTTCAGGGCTGGCCACCATAAAGCCAAGGCGCAGTCCCGGTGCAAGTGCTTTAGAAAAACTGGAGATATACACAACGCGCCCCTGAAAATCCAGGCTTTTAAGGGCCGGATTAGGGTTGCTGATAAAATTAGCTTCGCTTTCATAATCGTCTTCGATCACGATAAAGTCATCTCGATTGGCGAGCGCTATCAGTGCTTCGCGCTTTTCACGGGACATCGTGACCGCAGTGGGTACCTGATGACTCGGTGTGACGTAGAGTAGCTGGGTCTGGGGTGAGATTTCATGTAAGGCAATGCCGTCTTTTTCAATGCCAGCAAAACGTATCGGACACAGGTTATGCTGCGCCAGTTGCCGAATGCCCTGATACCCCGGCTCCTCCATCGTGAGCAGGGTTGTGGTATTCATCAACAGGCGACTGACCAAATAGAGCGCCTGTTGAGAACCCAGAGTGACCAGGATTTCGTCAGCATGGGCCTGAATGCCGCGACGGGGTAAAACTTTGGTACGGATTTCATGAATCAGGCTGGCGTCATCCTGATACCCGCTATCACGTGCCCAGCTTCGTATCTCATCGACATTTAAACTAAGTCGTGAACATTCACGCCACTGATTCAGCGGAAAGAGCGACTGATCGTACTGGCCATCAATGAAGGGATAGCGATAATCTTCCCAATTGTCTGGATAGGCAGGTTGGCTGGTCTCGATGCTTGTAGGATTACAGGCTGTCTGCCAGTCAAATTGTGTTTCGTCAGAAATTTCTATTCTGGCAGCTTCGGCGTGTTCATCAAACACATGCTCGTTAACAAAAATCCCGCTGCGTTCACGACTGACCAGATAACCTTCGTCCGCAAGTTGCTCGTAAGCCGCAACGACTGTATTGCGTGAGACCCCCAGAGTTTCGGCCAGCTTTCTGGATGAGGGCATGCGCGAGCCGGCCACAAAGTAACCGCCTAAAATGGCTTCTATCAGTTTGCTTTGCAGCTGGCGTTGGAGACTTGTTGTACCATCGTCATCAAAAGTAAACAGGTGTTGCAGCATAGTCTTCTTATTATTTTCAACCTACACTACCCTGAACGGTTTTATCCAATTTATCAAGTAGTTGTGTAGGATAAAGGCAAACTAACAAACAACCGAAAAGCGCAATCGCGGCGACATTGATCAGCACTGTATAGTCACCAGCGCCCAGTAACAGCGCGGAAACCATGGGCCCTGAGGCAAGTCCGGTTTTCGATGCAAACCCACCCAGCGCCGCCATCTTGCCTTCTTTATCGAATTCTGCACAAATCCCCAGCAGATACGCAATACAAAAGGCCCAGGTGATGCCCACCAATACGTTGGCCAGCCAAAAAATAGCCTGCGAGGCACTGTAGTGCAGAGCAATAGTGGCAAGTAATGTGAGTGTCATCGCAATCAGCAGTGGATACATCCGCCCAAAACGGGTGGAGAATACGATAACCAGCCAGGCTCCAACCAGCCCAGCCCAGGCCGAAACCCCCAGGGTCGGTGAAATAAATGTAAGCGTGAGTCCGTAAGATTTGCCCAGGTCAATGATGTAAGCATAGAGCCCCATGTTTGCGCCCTGAAACAGGAAGACAGATAACAGAGCTGCTCCCAGGGGCCACCATTTTACGTCAGCACTTATCGTGGGTTTAGGTGCATCTTCAACCCGATAGGCGGGTAGAAAAAATAACATGATAAAACTAACTACACTAAAGGCTATCAGCGATAAAAACAGCGCGGAAGTACCGTAGACTGGCGCCAACGGCGGCAGAAACATTACGCCCAGACCGCCAAGCCCAAACTGCACGAACAACAGGTAACCAAATGTTTTATGTACCAGACTTACTCTGGCGATCACTGCGAACGAGACACCCACTAGCAGACCCCCGACCATACCGTGCAGACCGCGAATCATCTTCATAGTCATCGGTTCAGTGACCCACATTGATAAGGTATCCAGCCCTATCAAGCCAAGTAATAATCCAACGGCAAGTGGTTTCCATTTTACCCGACTGATAATGAACACAGCAATCAGCGCCCCCACTGCAGCGCCATAAATATTTAAAGACGCCACGAGTCCGGCGTCAGCACGGCTAAATCCCAACGAATCAATCAGACCCGACACAATGGCTGGCATAATATTCACATAGAACAAGCCGGCGGTTGCTAAAAACGCCAGCATAATGCGCGCAGCCATCCCTTCAGCGTTCACTGTCATTGTGGATTTCATCCAAGACTCACTCAGTGTTGTTAACATACGTCTCACCCTACTGAACCTGATGGTGCCCTGTTAGTACCAGTTTGATACTAAGCAGGGCACCAGATGATTAACGTCCACACACTGGGCTGATTTTTTCCAGCTCTCTGATGGTTTTGGTAAATCCGTATTCATTATTATCGCTCACGTAATAATAAACCATATCATTGGGCAGCATAACCACGCCGATGCCGCCAAATCCAGACATGTAAGGAAGCCAGGTTGGCGTGGAACAGGTCACCTGTGTTGACGCGCTTAAATCATAGGCCCATACGCTATGCTGATAGCGGCTTGCCGTTCCCGCATTGAGACCAGTATTACTGGTCTGCTGAAGCGCATCCGCCAGTAACGAGGCATCCAGTACCGTCTGGCCATTGATCTTCCCGTTATCCTGGCCCATAAATTTACCTAGTTTAGCAAGGTCATCACCCGTTAGGGTCAGGCCGTAGCCACCCCATACCTGCAGCTCATTGTCATAAGTGCGCTTACTCTGGTAACTCAGGGGACTTAAATTCAGCGGCTTATAAATATCGCTGACCAGTAAATCGTTAAAATAATCAGCACCACTTCCGGCTTGCTGCTCATGATATTGCTGCAGCGTACGGCTCACAATGTAAGTGTCAGATGTGTGATAAACAAATTGCGTGCCCGGAGCTGCTTTACGGGAATAGCCACAGCTGTGGCTGATTTTATCGGCGTGGGTGTCCACCAGAAAAAAATCACTGACCGTTTTTTGCGCCCCCTCGTCGACGGAGTCGCCACTGGCATCATAATTACCGGTCGCCATATCCAAGGCGTTGAGGAGGGTAACATCCTGCCACTGCGACCCACTGCAGGCCGTTACATAATCGCTAATGGCGATGTTTTGCTGACTGCCGCCGTAACGCTGCTCGGCGCGCATTACGCCTAAACCTGCTACCACCGTTTTAGCCGTTGAATAGGAGGGCAACGCCATCACGTCACAATACGGATACTCGCCGAAGCGCGTCTGGCAGGCGCCCCGATAATGGGTGCCGTTATATAATACGCCATAGGCGGTAAGATGTGACGCGCTTTGATCACTGCCGATGCCGGTTACCGAAATACCCGCGGACGGGTAGTCAGTAGCCAGCGCTGACAGCGGTTTTACCGGTAACCGGTTAGCATACTCCTGCACATAGTCGCTGATGATGGCATCACGCTCAGCCACGGTGCCCGGGGTATAATCTGCGTCTACCTTGCCGTGCAGGTTATATTTAAAGTATTCACAGGTTTCCTGCGCAACCTGGTAGGCCACATCCGATACACTGCCATCATCTTTAAACAGAAAGGTCATCACGCCGTTGTGGGTGCAGTTTGCGTTAATTTCCTGCAATGCAAAGGGCAGCGCCACACGAGAGTAACCATTGTCGCCGGCTTCATCCCACACACGCCCAGGCAGCAGCACCCACTCCCAGGCAGTATGACCAGTATTCACGACCTGACGCTCACTCGGCAACAGGTGGGTGCCGTACTGAACAAACGTAAAGTCAAAGGGTGGCAGTGAATTTGGGTTAGTATAGGCAGACGCAAGATTCGTCCCCTGCTCGGTAAGCGTGCCCGGCGTAACTGTTAAGGAAAGCGATCCTTCCAGCGTGTTTGAAGGATTGGCAGCTTCCTCGGGAACGCCATACTGACTAAAGTCTACCAGGGAGACTGGCGTACTGCCGGTTAACACCGAGTAGGTCAACGCACTTCTACTGATGTTGCCAGAGCCATCAAGACAGTCAAAGTCACAGGCCTGCGCCGTCACACCTGTTCCGCTAAAAGTAACAGAGTCAGGTGATGTCATTGCGTTTGAAGGTAGTGTCAGGGTTGCGCTTTGTGTACCGTCCGTCGCAGGGGTGAAGGTCGCCGTGGCCTGACAACTGCTTGATGGAGTTAGCGTTTGTCCGCTACAGTTATCGCTAATCAACGCAAATGGCGTGCTCAGGCCTGACAGGTTTGCCAAGACCAGCGCCGCATCGCCAGTATTCGTTACAGTCAGTGCGGTCTGTGACGTTTGCCCGACGGCCACCTGCCCGAAATTGGTGTTGCCGGACACCGCGAGTGCCGGGCCCGAAGTGATCGCCGGCGTGCCGGTAAGCAACACATTGTCACCGTAACAGTAGTTGCCAAACAGCGTATAAGCCCGGAAACGAACGTGCAAAGATGCCAGGTTATCCAGGCCGTTGTTTTCGGTGCCGGTAGTAAAACTCCCGTTATCCTGTCCATTCACAATGGAGGTTAACACCTGCCATGTTGCTCCATCATTATCAGAATACTCGATGTAACAGGCATCGCCAGCAACCAGATAAAGTCCAGCCAGATCTGCAGACAGTGATACATTCTGATAATTTTGGGTTGAGACGGTGTAGGTTGCCTGGCGCACCCCGTCCAGTCTGAGTGAGTAATTCCCCTGATACACATTTGCCGTGTCGTTACCGTTGCCATTCAGTTGCCAGTTACCATATTCACCGTCCTGAAAGGTTTCTTCAAACACCGCGCCCTGACTGGTTGATTCACCGGTCAGCGTTACGTTGTCGGCATAGCAGTAATGCCCGTAGAGGGTATAGGCGCGAAATCGCAGCCTCAGTTGCGCAATATTATCAAGCCCGGAATTAAGCGAAAAGCTACTGAAAACACCGCCAGACTGGCCAGTGCCCACACTGCCCAGCGACTGCCAATTTGCCCCACCATCAACCGACACTTCAGCAAAGCAGGTATCGCCCGCTACCAACCCTGTCGCCGCAACGTCCATAGTTAGTGCCACGTTCTGATAAGCTTGTGTGGAAACCTCTAGTGTTAGCGTGCGAAGTCCATCATGACGAATCGAATAATTACCCTGATACAGATTAATGGCATCATTACCATCACCTGTGGCTGTCCAGTTTGCATAGTTACCCGTTTGAAAGTCACTCTGGTAAATAACGTCTGCAGTTGCAGCTCGTCCACTACATAAGATCACCAGAAGAAATAAATGGTGTTGCCAGTTATACATATCGCTCTCTCAACTGTCGCTTTTTTACCCAGCCTAAGGAAAAACCTGCCAGCGAACAGAGCCAGATATGTATTTGGATAGAACCAGACCGAAACACCTGTCTTCAGCCACCGGTTAGCCCAACATTTATTTCACTGTCAGATAGCGGCCCACATGTGGGCACCAGATTCAAACGGTCATGAAACGCTACATCTGAGCTTTGAAGAGCGTTACTTTCGATTTAGGTTGATGCGCTTTTTAGAAACATCGATGTCTCCATCAACATAAAAGCAGTTATTGGGAAAATTTAAATGCCCTTTTTGAGCATTTATCGAACTATAAAGCGTATTGCGTGCAGGCTAATCTCTCGACCACGTTTGTTATATCAAAATGTATGGTTTAATACCTGTGGTGAGTTTGTCTTAGCCAAACAAAAAGGCCCTGGGTAGCCGTTACAGCAAGGATAGTAGAATGTCTCTTAGAGAGAAATTGGTGATTCGCGCGACCTGGATATCTTCAATTCGCCGACTAAATCTGCATAAAGTTAGTTTGCGCCAGGTTACCTACAATGGCTACTTTAGGCAGAAGAATGATTAGGTTTTGCATCTTCCGTTTTGAAAATTATAAGAGCCAACCACCTATCTGTTAACTGTTATTCTCTGCATTCAATGGCAGCTTCATCCAATGCTAAATGTGATGCGTACACTACACATGATCTCTATATCTGGTGAGCTATGACAACTAATGATTCTACATCGTCTTCAAATCCTATAACATCGTTGGCGGAACTCGCCGGGTTTGCCAGTTACTCTTTGTTAGATTCACTGACAGCGGACCCAGATGCCTCAGATACCGCCGACGATTATCATCCCAGGCAGGTTTTCTCAGGACATTATGTGCCCGTAAAGCCGACCCCCATCGCAAATCCTCAATACGTCGCCCACAGTAAAACGCTGTTTGAGGAGCTTCATTTTGCTTCTGAATTTGCCCGAAGTGATGATTTTATCCAGTTTTTTTCAGGTAATATGGCACGCGCTGTTCCCCCCATGCGTGAAGCAGGCTGGGCGACGGGATACGCGCTGTCTATTTATGGAACTGAGTTTGTACAACAGTGTCCGTTTCAAACCGGCAATGGCTACGGCGATGGTCGCGCGATATCTGTGCTGGAAGCTGTTATCAATGGCAAGCGTTGGGAAATGCAATTAAAAGGTGCCGGGCGCACACCCTACTGTCGCGGTGCCGATGGTCGCGCGGTGTTGCGCTCAAGTGTCAGAGAGTTTCTGGTTCAGGATCACATGCATGCGCTGGGCGTACCTTCTACCCGCTCGTTGAGTCTCATCGTTTCCCAAACAGAAACTGTAGATCGGCCCTGGTACCGGGAAGGATCCCAGGCTCAGAATCCAGAAATAATGGTCTCCAACCCGGTGGCTATTACTACCCGGGTGGCGCCGTCTTTTTTACGGGTAGGTCAGCTTGAGCTCTTCGCCAGACGCACCCGTAATAAGCAGTATAGCGAGGCTCATAGTGAACTCAGGCAAATTGTCCGCCATTTAATTGAGCGGGAATACAGTGACGATGTAGACCTGAGCAGCACATGGGAGGAGCAACTGCTTCAGCTGGCGGTGGCCTTTCGTGAACGCTTAACATCCCTGATTGCTGATTGGATCCGGGTTGGCTATTGTCAGGGTAACTTTAACAGTGATAACTGTGCCGGCGGTGGCTTCACTCTTGATTACGGGCCATTTGGATTCTGTGAACTTTTTGACCCGGCGTTTCAGCCCTGGACTGGAGGCGGTCAGCATTTTTCATTTCTGAACCAGCCTGTCGCGGCGCAGAAAAATTATGAAATGTTCTGTCGGGCACTCAAACCTTTGCTTTCCCATGATTCGATGTGCACGCAAGAGCTGGAAAAATGCTGTAATGCGTTTTCTCGCGTAATGCAGGAAAAAACAGCATCCATGTGGGCCGCCAAGCTGGGGCTGGACACTTTCGATTCAGCACTATTAATGCAACTGCTTCAGTTGATGGTTAAAACCTCCGTCGATTACACTATTTTCTTTCGAGAGCTTTGCGCAATTCCGAACGAGGTTTCGGCCCTTAGCCGGAGCTTTTATATCACACCCAGCGACGACCTGGTTGCCCAGTGGGCTGATTGGCTTGAAAGCTGGCGTAGCCAGGTCGGACAAAACGGTAAAATTGATGAAGTTGCAGCAAGAATGAAGCGGGTGAATCCAAAGTACACTTGGAGAGAGTGGCTTGTAGTCCCTGCTTACCGGCAGGCGGAGAAAGGCGACTTCACTTTGATAAAAGAGCTTCAGGATGTACTGACTGCCCCCTACAGTGAACAGTCCAAAGAAGTTGAGAATAAATTTTATCGACTGCGTCCACCAGAATACTTTGACGCAGGCGGCATTTCGCATTACAGCTGCTCATCATAACCTAAGAAGCACACAAGCAAACCACAGCCGGCCTCGCGCCGGTTTTTGTACTTGAGAAAACCAGTTTTATCGTAAGCGCTTAACAAAAAAATGCGTAATATTTCTTTCTATCAGTCTTAGGTATCGCGTAATTTTTGATGATTTACCATGTCATCGACAAAGCTTTAAAAAAGTAATCAGACTCGGTACGTTTCCCTGTATACCGCAGCCGTTATATCAATATATATGTTTAGCCCTGAAATTCGGTGGTGAACTGGCAATGATTATGAGTGGGCGATATCATCGTTTTATTATACTAATTATGTAGATGCATTATGTGGCACATCGTAAAAAATTAGCTATACCTTGTTTTACGCTGTTTTTATTGATGAAGTCGGAAGTACGATAATGCGTTTATTCCTGGCCGATGACGCCGCTAAACAAGCTCTTTCTCAATCAATTCTCGCTGTTGTAACCATTGATGAGCACAATAACATCACTTTTTACAACAAGGCTGCCCAGCAATTATGGGGTTACACGCCCAATGAGGTCATGGGCAAGAATATTAAAATCCTGGTGCCTCAGGTACACAGAGCTAATCATGACAGCTATGTAAATACACACAGACAAACTGGTGTAGATAAAATTGTTGGCAGCTCAAGGGAAGTTGAGCTTGAAACAAAAACCGGTGAGCGGGTATGGGTGCAATTGGCCCTGTCGCAGGTTCTGGTCAAAGGCAAAAAACACTACACGGCGTTTGTTCGGGAAATCAGCAAGGAGCGTGAAGCCCGCGAGATTGTAGAACAAACCCTTGAGCAAGCGCTGGATGCGGTAGTTTGTATCAACGAGAACAATGCCGTAACGCTGTTCAACGCGTCTGCCGAAAAGCTGTGGGGCGTTAAGCGCGAAGAGGTTATAGGCCAGAATGTTAAGATGCTGGTTCCCCATGCCATACAGTCAGAGCACGATAATTATGTCAATGCTAACCGGACCACCGGCCAGGATAAGATTGTAGGGACCAGTCGTGAAGTAAAGATTGAAAGAACAGATGGTGCTACACGCTGGGCAAGGCTTTCATTATCTAAAGTCGCGCTGCAAGATCGAACTCTGTATACCGCATTTTTGAAAGATGTCACCGAGGAAGTGGAGCAGCGCGAACAGCAGCGGATGCTGTCGCTGGTTGCAAATGAAACAGATAATGCGGTGATTATTACTGGTCCTGACGGACTTATCCAATACGTCAACAAAGGGTTTACAAGGCTTACCGGCTGGGATTTGCAGGAAGTTTCAGGGAAAAAGCCCGGTGAATTTTTACAAGGCCAGGAGACCGACCCCCGCACGGTCGATGTGATCAGAAATAAGCTTAAAAACCGGCAATCTTTTTACGATGAAATATTAAATTACAGAAAAGATGGCACCCCTTACTGGACGTCTCTTTCCATTAATCCTGTGTTTGAAAACCAGAATCTGGTTAACTTCATTGCTATTCAGGCGGATATTACCCGAGTGAAACAAATGGCGCTGGACTTTACCAATAAGCTAAAAGCAATCGGCAGTGCATTAGCATTATTGGAAGCAGAACCCGATGGTACTGTCATTGAGGCAAATAGTTTATTAAAAAACAAACTGCAGGATCTGTGCGATACGCAAACCTTTGCCCATCAGGTATTACAGCAGCTGACCCAGGATGAGAAAACCAAGCTGGAGTCCAGCGGCTTTGTGTCAAAAGTCATGGAGTTTGAAGAATCTGGCGCTTACCTGGCGTTTGATGCGCGTTTGTGTGTTTTGCGTAATTTCAAGGGAGAGATAACCCGTTATGTCTTTTTTGCCGTGGACATCACTTCGCGAAAAGAGGCTGTTAACGATACACAAGAGGCAATGAAGTCGTTATTGACCACCAGTCAGACCATCAGTTCTATCGTTGGCACCATTAACTCCATTTCTGAACAGACTAACCTGCTAGCCTTGAATGCAGCTATCGAAGCGGCGCGTGCGGGTGAAATGGGCCGCGGATTCGCCGTAGTTGCTGATGAAGTGCGTACGCTGGCCGGGAACTCTCAGTCGTCATCTAATGAGATCGACAACTTAGTCAAAGAAACAGTGGCCAAGATAGAAGAATTGGCGTCGCTGATTCAACGCATTGATGGGTAGTTGCCTCGCAGCCACTCATTGAAATGAGGCAAAGCGTCTGTGTCGTAAAATCAGCCTTACTTTATTGGGGGCGTGATTTTGACTTCCGCATAAAAGTCCTGGGTTAAAGGTAAGTTCACACCTGACACCAGGCTGCCCGAATGATTGCTAACTGACATTATTCTTTGCCTAATAGCGTCGCTTTGCGTTGTATCTCGCGTGCGGTTTCAATCTTTTGCGGATTTGAGTAATCTCGTCCTATCTGTTTATTTGCACAAGAGCGCTCACGATGTATTTTCGACTATTACCGCTGATCATTTTTATGACATTCATTGGCGCTTGTACTTCCATACCCTCCCGTACCGTTTCGCTCTCGGGGACCTGGGAGGTAGCTTCGATAAATAAACATAGCCTTTCGGATAATTCTTCAATAATGATGACGTTTGAAAAAAATCACGTTGTAACTGGCTTTGCAGGTTGTAACAATTTCAGAGGTCTTTACCATCAAGCGGCAAATACACTGGCGTTTGAAAATATCGTCACCACACGAAAAGCGTGCAGGCCTACGATCTCAAAGCAGGAGACCGCATTTTTACAATTGTTAGCTGACGCAAGATTCTTCGAGCAGGATAGTGACGGACAGCTATTCATTCTCGATAGCAAAGGCCGACAGATTCTGTCATTAGCGGCTCAGTCTCTTGCTTCTGCAAATGAGAAAGAGGCTTCTGGCCACCTGTATACAATGGTATGTGGAAACGAAAAAGCGATTCATTTTCAGCTGGCTGGCACTGAGCATCTCAGTCTGACAATAGACAATGACGATTATTTATTAGCGCGAATCCCTTCCGCATCTGGCGCAAAATATAGCTACGGCACCATTACGTTATGGAATAAGGGCCAAAATACGATCACTGAAAATAATAGCAGCCGACAACAGTGCCAAATCCAATAAAAGTCTGCCCTGACTTCACCTAAGCGTCCTGTTACCAGGCCTGCGAGGATTGCAGGCCTTTAAATACTCGTTAATACAGATCGAACACTGGCTTACCCTGCTCATCAAATTTGATTTCGAACATACGGGCGTGACGGTTCGGATCGTATAAAGGATCCTTGATGATTTCTTCATGTGGGCGGGTGTCAGTTTTGGGCACAACCGCCGGATCGCCTACCGCCTCTTCATAGTCTCTGGCATGATAGACACACAAGGGGGTTTCGTTATCCTCAGCGACGGTGAAACAATTATGACCCGGGCCATAGATACGCTTTTCATAATCGGTTTCAAGCACGGGATGGCGGGTTTTTGTCCACGAGTTGCGGTCTAACAAATCAGCCTTCTCATCCGCTTCCATGTAACCCATGCAGTAGCAGGCACCCGTTGCACTGGCTGAGAAAGTGATAAAAATCTTGCCATCATGTTTTATGACCGCCGGACCTTCATTTACCCAGAAATCCACCCGCTCCCAATCATAATCCGGGGTGGTCAGCATAAACTGAACGGTTTTCAGTTTTATGGGTGACTCCATCTCTGCCAGATACAGATTGGAGGCAGCAAACTGCCCGCCGGTTTTCTCAGCCCAGCAAAAATAGCGTTTACCGTTATTTTCGAAAATGGTGGCATCTAATGAAAAATCGGTAAATGATTTATCATCGCCCTCAGCAGCCTGCATCATGCCCAGCTCCTGCCATTCATCATTGAGTGGGTCCTGCCCTTTGCACTCAAGCACGTAAGGGCGCAACGCCCAGATATCGTCCTCTTCGCTGGCAGCAAAATAGATATACCATTTACCGTCAAGATAATGGATTTCCGGCGCCCAGATATGACGACTCATCGGCCCACTATCATGCTTAAACCATATATCGACGGTTTCAGCGTCTTGTAACCCTTCCAGCGTGTTGGATTTTCGAAGCTCGATACGATCGTAGGTAGGCACAGAACCAGTAAAGTAGTAATACCCATCTGTGTGCTTATGTACAAATGGATCGGCTCTCTGCTCTACCAGAGGGCTGTTTGTTCTATTGGTCATCATTCACCCTTAATTCACGTTGGATTGTGTCTGAAAATAATTGGGGCACGCACCGAACAGTAAAATATAAACTGCGCGCCCGACACCGTTTAACATATAATACTATAAGTTCTTTACAAACGGCCTGTCTACCTGGAAGTTTAAACACATTGCTGCGGACAGCGTGGCTAAATAAATAGTCACGGTATGCTGGGCGCATCACTGCCTGTAGCAGGCACACTCTGCAAGCATTACGCGTTTTATTTCCATTCGAAAAGCAACGTATCATCTGTTGATACAGCGAATGTCCACTTTCAGTTGACGCTGTATAAGCGATGGTGCTCGAAGTTGATCTTGCCCTCACAACCTGACATATTGTTAATACAATAATACATAAATATATCATTTTTTATTTTCACGTCATGAGGACTCGCCCGATGAAGACGGCAAGTACGCTACTTTTATATTGTTTGACGTTCTCAGTCGCTGCCGAGATAGTGGACCAGAAAACCATTGATGATGGTGGCTCTGGCCCTTTTAAAGCCATTGCGACCAGTGAATCAAGCCTTTCTGACTATGTGGTGTATCGTCCAAAAGACCTACAATCTGCAGCCAAACAACAGCACGCATTGCCGTTAATCGTTTTTGCCAATGGCGGCTGCAATGATACCTCCCTGCCTTTTGAACGCATGCTTTCAGAGGTGGCCTCCCAGGGTTATCTGGTGGTAGCGCTTGGCGCGATGCAACGCAGCCTGGACGATCGCACATTAAAAAAGTCGCCCAATGAGCAAATGCCCCAGGCTATCGACTGGGCGCAATCGCAAAATAAGACAGAATCCAGCGTCTATTATAACAACATAGACACGGCGCATGTTGCATTTGCCGGCCAGTCCTGTGGCGGTGCTCAGGTGCTAGCAATGGCTGATGAGCCGCGCGTTACCAGCTACTTGATGTTTAACTCAGGCATCGGCGACATGACCATGGCAGACGCTGATCAGCAATCCCTTCAACTTCTTCACGCCCCTACCCTTTATCTCATTGGCGGTGAATCCGATGTCGCATATGAAAATGCATTAAAAGATTACCAGCGTATTACCAATGTCCCCGTGGCCTTTGCCAATGCTATTAATGCCGGACACTCTGGTACATTTGAAGAAGCCAATGGCGGCGCCTTTGCCCGAATGGCGCTTAAATGGCTTGACTGGCAATTAAAAGGAAAAAAAGAAAATTCGGCGGTTTTTCTTAAAAGTGATTTGAGTGACTTTCCTGGCTGGACAATGAAATCAAAAAACTTCTGAGTCACTTAAATGGATCCTAAAAAATCAGGAAGGTTTTGAATTACCTTGCTGAAGGATAAACACCAAAAACGGATGTGAACCCTACAATGAAAACACGACCTGTTATAAGTGCGTTACTACTGCTTTTCACTTTCTCTTTTTCCTTTCAGGCTACGGCTGCTTCTATGGATGAGGTTACCGTCGAGGAAGGCAAGCTCAGAGGCACCATGGAAAATAACATTGCTATTTTTAAAGGTGTGCCCTTTGCCCGCCCGCCGGTCGGTGAGTTTCGTTGGAAAGCACCACAGCCCGCTCAGCCCTGGGATGGCGTTAAGACCGCACAAGCTTATGCACCAGCGCCGATGCAGGCAGGCGAGCCACCGTCGGGAAAAAGCGAAGACTGCCTGTATTTAAATATCTGGACACCAGCCACATCACCTGATGACGATGTCCCTGTTTTAGTATGGATTTATGGCGGCGGTTTCAGCTTTGGTGCATCCTCCGATCCTATTTTTGATGGCAGAGCACTGGCGAATAAAGGCGTTATCGTAGTAAGCATTGCTTATCGGGTAGGTCAGTTGGGCTTCCTTGCCCACCCTGAGCTTTCCGCAGAAAGCCCCAACGGGGTTTCAGGTAACTATGGCATTCTCGACCAGATAGCTGCGCTAAAGTGGATAAAGAAAAACATCAGCCAGTTTGGCGGCGATCCCGATAACATCACCATAGCCGGCGAGTCCGCGGGGGGAATATCGGTGAGTATGCTTTCGGCATCACCGCTGGCTAAAGGACTTTTCGAAAAAGCGATTTCGCAAAGTGGTGGCTCTTTTGGCCCGCCCCGTGAGGTAAATTACCCGGGTGAGAATATGTCGCTGCTGCAACAGGCTGAGTCAGAAGGTAAAGAGTACGTCAAAAAATTCGGCACCACGTCCATCGACGCCCTACGAAAAATGGACGCAGAAACATTCATACCGCAAGGCTGGTCATTGCCCGGTGGGTGGCCAATCGTAGATGGGTACGTTATTCCGGATGACCAGTACAAACTCTACCAGCAGGGTAAATTTAACGATACGCCTGTATTGGTAGGCTACAACTCGGATGAAGGCCTCAGCTTTGTCAGAGCACAAGATCCCCAGCAATTTATTGACGGTATGAATCAGCGGTTCGGTGTATTTTCCTCAAAACTGATAGACGCGTATTCCATATCCCGTGAAGCAGTGACGCGCAATGCCCGCAACCTGATACGCGACGCAGCGTTTGGCTGGCATACCTGGAGCTGGGCTAAGCTGCAAACTGCTCATGGCGATGGTGATGCCTATCTTTACTATTTTGATCAGCACCCTGACCATGCAAAAGGGTCTGAGCATTACAACGAGGGCGCTGCGCACGGGCAGGAAATTGCCTACGTCTTTAAACACCTGGATACCAGCAATCCGGATAGTGGCAAACAGGCGTTGCAACTCTCTGAGTCAATGGCAACGTACTGGACCAATTTTGTAAAGTCAGGCAACCCCAATGGCAGCGGTCTGCCACAATGGCCTGTTTTCGAGCCCGGCGCACCGACGGTAATGCATTTTAATACCACGCCAAAAACCGGCCCGGTTGCCGACGAGAACGCGTTAAAGGTACTGGATGATTATTTTGAATGGCGTCGTACAGGCGATGACCAGAAATTGCAACGTTAAGCACGGCAGCTCTCTCCCCATGAAGAGACTATTGCGCAGCAGGCCTTAGTATTTAATGTGGTAAGGGATGTTTTAGCTGAGTACTTTGGGGACGTGATGGGAAAGGTTGGTAAATGTGATTTCGAAATAAGAAAAGCGGGCTTGCAAGCCCGCTCTATCGTTAGAAGCTATAACGGATATTAGCGCCGGCAAACGAAAAGTCATCAAGCTTTTCGTAAGTCGCACCAAATGCAATAGAGGGTGTTATATAAAACGTGGCGCCAGCTTCGATACCCGTGTCACCCGTATCGTCCAGCTCGATATGCTTTGCTGTTACAGATAGCTCAAGCTGGTCAATGACCATAGAGCGAACACCTGCGGCGATACCAAAACCGCTCTCATCATCACCTACAGAACCACCTGGACCAGAAGCTTCCACATCAAGGTTTTCAAAACTTGCAATACCAAATATATCCGTACTCCTGGTAACACTGTAGCGATAACCAACTCCGGCAGAAAACTGACTCATATCAAGATCTAAACCCATCTCATCATCGCTTAAATCGCGGTAAGACGCGGTCAGGAAAAACTTTTCGCCAATTGAAGTTGTGCCTTTAACGCTGAATCCAGCCGGCTCGAATTCGTCAAGGCCGTCGATATCTGTTGTCTGGTAACCTACTTCAGCATAATTCCATGTAGGGCCGTTAGAAAATGGCTGAGCAGAGACTGCATTAAAAGAAAAGCTGGCGATTGCCATTGCAAGTAGAGCGCGTTTCATCCGAGTATAATCCTTATAAATACTACATCGTCATCATTTGACGGGCGAACTTTAAATCTAAAACTCAGATGTTAAAAGCAATATATGTTATAAAATTTAATACCTTGATATTTTAAATATACTTCGCGCTTTCTTCGTCAGCAAAGCTTGTTAGTCCTTCGCTGACAATAGGTCTGTTGTACTTGCCAAGACGCCGCCATCAGTGCTTTACAATGGCTGATTAAAACAGACTAACCGGTCAACGTCGCGGTATTCTGTTTTAGCTCACTGGCTAAAACTCTCAGTGCTTTTGCGTGGTCCAGGGACGCATCAGATTCCTTGGCAATAATTGACGAAACGTCATTGATGGTTGCGATGTTGTGCTCAATAGTCTGAGTAACCTGGGTTTGTTGTTCTGTTGCAACAGCTATTTGTAAAGACATATTTGATATCTGGCTAACGGCACTGTGCAACTGTTGAATAGCCGCAATTGCTTCTTTACTGCTTTGTATAGTCTCGTCTGCAGCATGATGACTCGACTGAATTAACCCCAATGCGTTGTCAGTGGTTGATTGCAGTTCCCTTAATAAATTGGTTATTTCCTCCGTAGACGTAGAGGTTTTTTGAGACAATACCCTTACCTCGTCAGCCACCACTGCAAACCCCTTTCCCTGCTCCCCGGCTCGGGCTGCTTCGATTGCCGCATTCAGCGCCAGTAAGTTTGTCTGCTCTGCAATGTCTTTAATACCAGCCAGGATCACACTGATCTTATTTACATGTTGGCCAAGATTATTTATTGCATCAACCGTTCTGTTGACTTGTGCCGAAAGGTCTTCTACCGCTTCGGTATTTTTCTGTACAACGACCTGCCCTTGCTCACCCAATGTTTCGGCGTCTTTGACCGCATCACTTGTGCGAGTAACTAACGTAGAGATTTCCTGGGTCGCGCTGGTTAATTCCTGTGTTGCTACCGCAACCTGAGCAGTCTCTTTCTTCTGCGCGTCAAGCCTCTGATTAATAGTTTCAGCACTTGTAGAACTGGTTTGGGCATAGTCGAACAGCTGGACTGTTTTTTGATCTATTTCTTTTAACAGCCCCGCCAACCTTGATGTGAACGCATTGAAGCTTCTTGCCAATTGGCCCACCTCATCGTTACTGGCGTTGTTTATTCTTACAGATAAATCGGCTCTTCCCTCGCCAATTTTTTGTAACTGTGATGACACTGCGAGCAGCGGTGAAAAAAGGTAGCGACACCAGCGGCTGAACACTAACACGAAGATTACGATGGCAATCATAGCGCCAATCGCCAACATCGTTAATGTCTGATAGGTGGAGTCAAGTACGCTGCGCTTTGAAATAATGGCTACCGTTTTCAGGCCATTATTTTGCAAGGGAACAACACTGATGTAATAGTCTTCACCATTCATTTCAACGGTAGAAAGATCGTGCAAATTGGTGTTCTCCAACACCGTAGAAAACCGAGCGTTCTTAAATAGACTCTCCGCCGGCTGATTAAGTAACAGGCTGTCTTCATGGGCAAAAACCGTATTATTTTTGCCTAAAACAAACATATAACCATCACCGGGGAGTTCTACATTTTCAAGATGCTGTAAGACATCCTGAATACCGACATCTACACCGATTACCGCTTGATTACCGTTATAGGTAACAGCCTTTCCCATCGATACAACATAGGTATTTGTTGCTGCTGCTACCGATGGGTTATCAATAAAGGCGTTTGGTTTATCCTTTAATGCGTTGATATACCAGCCCCACTTTCTTGGGTCATTGTTACCTTCAGGCAGCGTGTCTTTATTCGCGTTTAGCTGACTACCATCGGAAAAGGCCAAAAACACATTTTCAAAATCACCAGAATCACGTAGCTGTTGAAGGTAAATGTAGGTTTCTTCACCTTGCGCAGGAAAAGCTTTCAACAGCGCCTTCTTTGCGTTGAGCCAGCTGTCTATATACGCGTTGTAAGCACTGATATTTGTCCTTACCGACTGCTTAACGTTTCGCTCTACCATCGACACCGAACTACCCAGTGAAAATAGAAGAATGCCCCCACAGCAAAGACAAATAATCACGCCTGCTGACAATGAAATCTTTTTGTAAAGCGTCATAAAATAGCTCTCACTAATTCTGTGATTTATTTTTCAACACATGAAGTGCAAACAGTAAAATCGCTAGGTAACTGACCATCGGAACATAAAAGGATTCCTGCAAACCGGCAGTGTCGGCCACGGCCCCCTGTATCAGGGGCACCACAGCACCACCAAATATAGTCAGGCACAACACGCCCGAAGCCTGGGCAGAATAAACACCGGTGCCTCTAAGCGATAGACTGAATATGGTGGGGAACATAATTGAATTGAATAAACCAATGAGCAGTACTGCACCAAACGCAATGTCGCCATCAGCATGCACAACCATCACCAGCAGCGTTAACGCAAGAATCGCATTAAACGATAATAGCAGCGCAGGCTTTATAAACCGCATAATGACTGAACCAATAAAGCGGCCTATCATCGCGCCACCCCAATAAAACGCCACAAAATGAGCAGCCTGGTTTTCAGCTAACCCTTTGATATTATCCAGTCCAAGATAATTAATAAGTAAACTGCCTATCGCAACTTCCGCGCCCACATAGGCAAATAAACTTACACAACCAAAGGTTAATGTAGGGAAGCGCTTGAGTAAGGCCAACGTGGATATTTTTTCTCCCCGTTCGTGTGAAATAGATGGCAAATTGAGATTGATGAACGTAAGCGCTACTAATGACAGCAAAATAGCAAGTATCAAATAGGGAAGTTTTACCGTGCCTATATTACTGTCTAAGCTACTGGCCCCCGCCAGGATAAGTCCCCCTCCGAGCACCGGTGCCAACGTTGTACCAAGTGCATTAAAACCCTGCGACAAATTCAATCGGCTTGAGGCGGTTTCTTCGCTGCCCAGGGCGTTCACGTAGGGGTTTGCAGAAACCTGTAAGATGGTAATGCCGGACGCCAACACGAACAAAGCACCAAGGAATAAGCTGTAAATTTCCCAGCTTGCCGCCGGTATGAAAAGCAGACACCCGACTGACGTCACAAACAGGCCTGTCACTATGCCGTTTTTGTAGCCAATGCGACTCACCATATTACCGGCAGGGATAGACACCAGCAGATAAGCAGTAAAAAAACAAAACTGAATAAGCGTTGCTTCAAAATAACTTAAATCAAACTCGGCTTTTAAATGAGGAATAAGAATGTCGTTGAGACAGGTAATGAACCCCCAGAAAAAAAATAAAGAAACTAAGACACTAAACGCGAATGAGTAACTGCGGGATGAGGCATTATCGTGGTTTAAATTATCAGGCATTTTCTTATTTCTTTGTTTTTACACTACGCAGGCAACGTTGTCATGACAACGAAAGGTGTGCAGATATCGATGGTTGAGGATGTATGCAGTGTGTGAATTACATATAAAAAAAGGGGCGCAGGCGCGTCGCCCCTCGACGTCTAGCCAGACTAAAGACGGAATACAACGCCGGTGTAGCCACCCAGCTGGTTAGTACCATCACAGTCTTCAGTGTTATCACAAGCTACGTTCCAGTACGCCAATGCATGGTTATTGGCACCTACGTCGCTGATTAAATCTGGGTTGATGGTGTTATTACCGATATAGCCTACCGTGGTATAGAAGGAGAAATACTCATTCATCTCGTAATTAATACCCGCCGCGTACAAGTTAGATTGCTTGCCGCTAAAGGGTTTTGTTACGCGATAAAATGCCGCATTCGCGGTCAGTTTGTCCGTCACATTGTAATTGGCTCCTACCCACCCCATTTTAGCGTCGGTATCAAACTCATAGGAAAGCAGGTAGCCTGAATCAGATGCCTCCACGTCTTGATAACCCACAAACACTTTAAGATCAGAAAACTGATAGGAAGCGCCCAATGCATAAGTTTCCGCATAACGCCATTGCCCTTGTGTGCCAAGGCCATAGAATTCGCCGCCGGTATAATGACCAAATTCGTCTTTAGTTTCCTGATACAGTGCCAGTATTTCGAGATTTTCGTTGTTGTAGGTTAATGTCGCGCTGGAGCCCTCATCGCGTTTCGACTCGGTAACTTTACCGCCGAACTTATGCATCAAATCCAGCTTAAAACCATACAACTCAGGAGAACGGTAAACCACGGAGTTCTCAGCAAACGTGTCATTAACGCCATTAACGAGGGTATTAACGCCAATAGACTGAAACGCCATAGGGTCAATCTTGATAACCTGTTGGCTAAGCATCAGATGCGTGCCAAATGTGATTTGACCGTAATTGTCATGTTGTACACCTACATTAGCTCTACGATCGAATAAGCGGTCTTCGATATTGGTCTGCCCATCTTTTGTTCCAAATCCTGTTTCCAAATTGGCAACGCCGCGCATGGAATCCGTCAGCTCTACCGTCATTCCAGCCCCAATAAACGATGTGCCCCATTGGTTTGATGCAACTTCCGTGAGACTGCCGCTTTCGCCCGCTTCATAGCCATTGTTGGCGTAGCTAATTCCACCCACCAGGCGTGCATAGGGCGCTAATGTGATTTTGTCATACGTGAATTTAGTGGCGTTGTTCTGAGGCGACAGCATTGATTCTGTTGGTGTCGTTGTCTGCGCCGCCACAGCCATAGAAATGGAGGCGGAGAGTAATGCGATTATTGTTTTCATAATAAACCTGCTACTTTTTATCGGTAAGTTATCTAATATCAGTCGATGTAGTTAAAACGTTCGAGGCACGGCTGAGGTCTGCGTGTTCCGCAACGGTAAATCGGTAGGTGCCTGGCGTTGTGATCCAAGCGTGAGATTCAACATCCCAGGTACTGATATATTTCTTCGGTATAGACACCGTCACGCGCTGAACTTCCTGAGGTGCCAGGTCTACTCTGGCCCATCCAGCAAGGCGTTTGGGAGGCTGCGGATTTCCTGGAACATTATCGGGTAGCGATACATAGACCTGTGCGATTTCGGTACCTGTTCTGCTACTGGCGTTATCAATGCTAAATGTCACTTCAACATCGCCATTTTCTTTCTGTACGGCTTCAGCATCACTATATACAAAGGTCGAATATGACAACCCGTAGCCGAAGGGAAATGCTGGTTGAATGTTGTTAGAATCCATCCACTTATAGCCATTCCAGGCAAGTTTTTCATCGTAATGAATTTGCCTTAGCGCATCGTAGGCACCCTCGCCTAGGTTAGAATTGACGATATTTTTAATCGTGCCGGCGATTGTTTTAATGGCATAAGAAATTCCCAGGAATTGGCCCAGGTTTGTTGGCATCTCAGGAGAGACCAAATCTTCTTCTGACGCTGGGAATGTAACCGGCAGTTTGCCTGACGGATTCACATCGCCAGACAGCACATCGGCGATAGAGCGTGCGCCTTGTACACCGGGGTACCAGGCGTTCAGAATAGCATCAACGTCATCGGCCCATGGCATAAGTACCGGTTGTCCCGTTTCAAGCACGACCACAGATTGTTTGGCGACAGGCGCCACTGCACTTATCATGGCATCCTGATCGTAGGTGAAGACACCCGACGTGTCGTTTTCCGGCGAAGAAAGATGCATGTTTTTGTTATCTACACCTTCGTTAAACCACGCACCCGCGACTAATATAGTGACATCGGCTTCACTCGCTGCCGCTTTTGCTGCGTCTACATCTTCTCCATTGAGATAAGTCACCTCCGCTTGCGGAAACTCGGCTTGAATCGCATCTAATGGCGCAATGCCAATATACGTCGGGCAAGTTGGATAGGGCGAAATAGGCAATTGGCCGCATTTGTCCACCTGATTTTCAATAAGTGGCGCGGCACCACCCGATCCGCCACCCGACAAAACGCCTTTGTCAGCATCACCGCCAATCACCGCGATAGTCTGAATTTTAGATTTATCAAGCGGTAAAACCGGTACCGGTTGCCCATTTGCAGGGTTGTTTTGCATTAACACCATGGATGCGTCAGCAAAACGTTTAGCATCGCTATTTCCGGCTGTTTCGTTAACTTCTGATCTTGGCTGCGGCGGTTCGTCAACCAGACCTAACGCAATCATGGTTCGTATCTTACGGAAAACCATGTCATCTAACCGGCTCATCGGAACCGTTCCGTTAGTGACGGCTTCATAAAGATCATCGATAAACCATGGACCGCCCATGTACAAAGCGAAGAATTCTGGCACTTCGGTGTCCTGTGCCTCTTTACCTGGTTGTTCTTCATCAAGACCATTCAATGCGGCGTCAACGGTACTCGATTGCGCGCCCCAATCGGACATGACCATGCCTTTAAAGCCCCAACCGTCCTTTAGTACATCCTGAAGCAAATATTCATTTTCGCAGGCATATTGCCCGTTAACCTGATTAAACGCACACATGATGTAAGCGGGTTTACCTTCAGTGATTGCAATTTCGAACGCAAGCAGCTCTGTTTCGTGCATGGTTTGCTCGTCGATAACAGAATTCGCTATCATCCTGTTGGTTTCGGTATTGTTAAACGCGAAATGCTTAATGGTAGAAAGTACTTTGTTTTTTTGAACACCAATTGTTCTTTGGGCACCAAGTTCGCCCGCTAATATTGGATCTTCTCCCATAAACTCGAAACCACGGCCACTCCTAGGTTCGCGGGTTAAGTTTAATCCGCCTCCAAGTACAGTGGTAAAACCCAACAATCGTGTTTCTGCGCCAATTCTGGAACCGAAATCATGAGCGAGCTCTTTCGACCATGTAGAGGCAAGGCCGATGGTAGCTGGAAGCGCTGTTGCCTGAAGACCTTCAGCGGTTACGCCACTTGAGCCGTCGACCATGTTGTTTTCAGGTAAACCGATTCCGCTCATGCCGGGAATATAACCAACCGCATGGTCCATGGCGTAGGGCACTTGTGGAAAGTTAAGGCCAATATAACCAAGCTGGCCAACTGGCGAACCATGGCCATGAACCAAATCAATCTTTTCTTGCAAAGAAAGTTGGGCAAGCATTGATTTGGCGCGCCGATCAGCTTCACTATCAGTGGTTGTGTAGCCAGCGGGGATCGCCTCTGGCGAGACTGTCGAGCCATTATTCTGAGGAGCAGGCAGCTCGGAAGTATCAGATTCACTGTCGCTTCCACCACAGGCAGTAAGCACGGCCACGGCAGACATTGTCAGACAAAATCTTTGTAATTGTTTTCGTTGAATATTGAGCATGAGTTATCCTCTCTTCAGCATTTGGGAAGAAAGATCTGCATGCGCATTTTTTGACCGGATTAGGGTGTAGGAAAGCCAGACCACATCATTCTCCTGTTTATATCTGATAATCGATAAAATCGAGGGAGGTGATGTTAAGTCTTTGTTTAAATTTTGTGTTTACCCTTTAAGCTCAAAGGATGAATCATCTGGTTGCAGTTGATTTATTCAGGATTGTTGCCGGTATTTTGCTGGTGAAATCGCATGCCACCGGCGAAAAGCCCGGTTAAACGCACTGATATTTGAATACCCCAGTTTTTCACTGATCTCCTCAAGCGTTAAGAAACTGTCAGACAATAACTTTATCGACTCCTCTTTTCTAAACGTATCAATAAGTTGAGTAAAGCTCGTATCGACTGCCTGAAGTTTTCTGTACAACGTTGAACGACTTAAACCAAAACGAGCAGCCACAAAATCGACATTGAAAAATCGGTTATCATCACTGTTCTCAACTGCATTTTTTATATCCGCAATAATCAGGGTTTTTAAGTCTGTTTCCGGCTCTTCAATATAGAAGTTGGAGAAAAACTGGTTTTCCAGATAATGAGTCACATGTTGGTTATATGTGGCAATTGGCGACATTGCGGTGTGTTTGTCAATTCTGATGAAAGAGTAAGATTGATCAAAAGTTATATTCGGCGTGGCATGTTCACAAAATGTAATTAGATCCGGATAAGTTTGAGAAGCTGCGCCGACTTCCAACCTAAGAGACTGGTTGAGTAACTGCCGCAGCATCAACACAATATAAAATGTCATCCCCTGTGACGTACTGTAGCGCTGCTCTACAGGATGCTGCTTTATAAAAAACTCGATGCGTTCATCATGTTCGTACCACCCATATTCATTGTCCGGGGAGCACGCTTTATTAAACGTGATGATTTTAGAAAGCATATCAACAGCATTTTTGCTGTTTAATAAATAAGCATTGAATGAGGTTGCTCGCTGCACCAATGACAGCGTTTCAGGTAGCTCATCAGTTTCATGATACCGGGTCTTATGCAGTAGCTCGACGAGCTTGTAAATGTCGTCAGATTTGGCCTTATAATAACTGTCGTCGTTGAATAACCGTGCAAGGTTAAGTGACGTTTCCTGCGAAATCTGTGTCCGTGTGTACCCCATTCTGATTAGCTTCAAAATATGATGCTGCAATACTTCTTTAGAATACCGGGGGTTCATATAGGGCCTTTACTCTTTTCTTTCTTTATAAAAAATAGTGTGCCTGTAAATACTGCCGCAAAGAGTACCAAACAGTAAAACAACAAAGAATAGCCATCCCCGCCGCTTAACGAGATGCCCGTTGCCACTACAACAGGCATTGCGAAATGCATCATCGCCGGGCCGAAGTGGGTGGCAGCTTCAACAATGGCAAGATCTCGTCCGTATCGCCGTTCATTGGGAAGCACACGGTTGACCAATGCCATTCCTAAGGCGTTAACCGGACCCAACCCCAACTGAAAGCAAATACCGCTAATAATAGCCCAAACCAGCGTGTCGGCGCTGGCGTAGCCTATCAGTCCTACGCCAATAAACAGCGCGCCAAGCGCTAAAAAGGATCGTTGCTTGTTAAACTTTTCAGCATAATGCGTAGACAACGCGCCGGTTAATAAGATCAGTATCACCCCTGCAGACATCGCCGCATTCAGTACAAAAACTTCGCTTTGCTCCATACCAAAGCGGGTGATGTAATACAGCGGCAAAACGGTGGTGCCTGAAATAGCGATACTGATACAGGTTTTGGCCACCAGCACCACCAAATACTGCCGATAACTGGTTTCTTCAGAGCGTCGTGAGACAGTTCGCTCTGGCACGTGTTTGCGGCGATATTGTAGAAGAATGGTGATGGCAATTGCTGATAATAAAAATTGTAAACCGCCCAGATACATAAGCTTAATATTTATGGCCGCGTCAGCCAGAGCACCGAGTATGAGCATTAAATTGAGTGTAAGCGCCACAGGAATACACGAACCGATAAGACCAGAATAAGCGGATAGCTTTTCTCGCGGAAGTAGCTGTGGAATGAGTGCTCTGAAGGAATTGGACGCAAAGGTGTAGCTTAATAACACACATAACCAGCTGGTCAGAATTTGACCGCGGGTGGTTGCCTGGGAAAAGCCATATAGCGCAATCAGTCCCAGCGCATTGCCGATGACAATCCAATAATGCCGCTTGTTTGCAGCTGAGAAAAACTGATCGGCGAGACGGCCCACCACTGGCACCCCAATTAATAGCAGCAACATGACCATTCCCTGGGCAAAGCTAAACGCTTCAAGAGCGTTTTCTTCGCCCACAATGGTGACAAATTTAAATTGCGCTATGCCATAGCTTATGGCTATTGATGGCAGCATCGATGAACTACAACCCACTACGAATGCAAATAGCAGAAGCATTGTTTGCTTACTCATATTTTAAAAATATATTCCTGACTTTGCCTGTGGAGTTGCACTTTTCATACTACCTGGACTTTACGTGAAAAGTGGTTAGTGGCGATATGTTAAAACTGCTCTGTCGATCAGCTGATATTGATGTTTTTTTCTTTATTATAACGCCTATCGCAATATTCAAACCATACAGATATCGCATATTTACACTGGCTTAGCGCAGTGCAGTAGATATATGTTCCAATTGCGCTAATCATTCCAAAAAGTGATAATGGTAGTAAGACAATATGCCGGATAACGCAATTTTTCACGGCTCTGGCTTTTCATTATATTTTTGAGATTTGTTGGTAAGTGGCGAGTATAGTTAACAGTGTCGAAATTAATCGCGGACTAATTAAAAAACGATAGGGAATAGTCATGACAAAAAAAGGGAATAATATTTTTTCCTACATCCTGAGTTGGTGCTTACTCAGTTATGGTTGGGCGGCACACGCTGATAATAAATCAGCGCAAGCTGAAGATATTGAGCAAATAGAGGTTACCGGCAAGCGGCCACTTAATTTGTTAAGAGAAGAGTTTACACTGGCTCAGCATGCATTGTTTGATAACTTCAATGATCTTATCGAAGACCCGGATATGCATTACGTGTGTAAACGTGAGAAACGCGCTGGTTCTAACACTAAACAGAAAATATGTCGCGACGCTTTCGATATTCGTATCAGGCGTGAGTTACTTCAGGAACAAACTACCAGACCCGGTGACCTTATGACAAATGCCTCGTACGGGATGGCATCGGCCGAAATGGGGTCTGCCGAAATAGATGCACTCAAAGCCAAGAAAATTGCATTGATGGAGAAATTGTATGCGGAAAATAACGAGTTTCGGCGCACGTTTGTTCATATGATGAAAGCCAAGCAACGTTACGAAAAGTCTCACAAAGCATCGTTCGGGGTAGCCAGTAAATTTTAAGGGGTAACGCAACCAGTAAATGCTGGTTGCTGCTTATTCACTATTTTCTGACATCACTGAGTCACGCTGCTGATTGCGTCTTGATAAAAAACGCCGATAGGCCTGCTGCTGAGCAGGGCTCAACTTATCAGAGTCAAAGTTTGGCAATACCCATAGATACGTCCACCACTTTTCATCAGTATATGGCGAAGCCTCATTTGCTAGCTCACTTTTGTACTGACCGGGTGACGAGATTGCCCGGCTCTGTAACAATTCATAAATTCTCAATTGCCCATAACCAAAGTCTGTACGCGTATTATCTTCGGGCTGCGAAGAGTTAGCGGCCGTGTTTAAAACGCCTAGCGAAGCATACAGGTCACTATTTAGATAATTAATTGATTTACTTTCACCGGAATCAAGCATCAGTCTGCTCGTAATAAATGCTACACCTGCATCAGCTTCCTGAACCTCCAGATACAGTGAAGTGAGCAAGGGCATTAAGGTGAAAATTCGGTTATCCAGCAACCTTAACGTAGTCAGTAACTGAATAGCCAGATCGGGCTGCTCGTGGCGATAACCAAATCGACGAAAGCTTTTCCAGAACCTGGCATCATCAGAATCGCCGAATAATTTTGCTGTTTTCTTAAAAAAATCAGTACTTTTTTCCGGCAAGCCAAGTTCCAGATAAAGTAATCCGGTATATGCGATATTCACAGGCGAGGCGTTGTCAATTTCCAGGCAAGCCTCCATACTGTCTATCGCGCTGGCTACCTCACCCATGCGCTGCAACGTTTTTGCTTTCCATACATAGGCCCAGGTATAACCAGCGTCAACAGTAATAGCCTCGTTAGCCGCCTCCAGCGCTTTATGATACTCACCGCGCCAAAAATGCACGATGGAAAGATTTACATTGATCCAGGGCGAAAGAGGATCCGCCTGTTTGGCTTGCCGGGCCAGTGCAAGTGCTTTATCAAACTCATTTTTGGCCAAATACAATTCTGAAAACAAATAAAGAGCGGTACTATCAGATGCATCCATAGAAAGTACCGTATTGAGGGCCTTTTCTGCCTGCACGAATTGCTGCCCCGAAGTAAATAAAATGGCGCTGGCCAGCAATGCATTGCGCTCAGTCGGATCGAGTGACAGCGCCTTCTCAATGGCTGCACGGGCTTTTTCCCTGGCCTGCGCATCTTCCAGATACGCGTCGTGATAGTTATAACGTGCATAAATATACGCCAGACTTCCATAGGCTTTGGCATAGTTAGGATCTGCTTCAACTGCCTCGGAAAACGCTGTGCTGGCTTCTAAAAACCATTCGCCGGTGGTGCCATTCATAAGCCAGTACTTACCTCGCATATAGGCCTGATAAGCAGATGCAGAGGTGCTTTCCTCAGTGGTGGTGTTTCGACTCGCCTGACTTAGTGCGGGCGCCAGTACCGTAGTTACATTTTCTGCCGCATCTTCAGTGACTTCTGCAAGCGATAAGGTAGTGCTTTCATAGGTTTTTGACCAAACCAGTCGATCTTCGCTGGCATTCAGTAAGCGGAATGTCACACTGTAATTATTTGCCTGTTCACGCACGGTTCCCTCAACAAGGTAGGTTACTTTTAGTGCTCTGGCGATATCCTTTAAATTTTCAAACCGTCGAGCATAAGCAAAAGTCGAGTACCGGGAAGGCACGCGTAGCGCCTTTGACTGAGACAGCGCGCCCAGTAATTCTTCTGATAGTCCCTCAGCCAGATATTTTGTCTGGCTCCCCTCACCCACCGATTCAAGGGGTAGCACGGCCACAGAAAGTGGCGATTGAGATTCGGGCTCTTCGGGAAACCACCAGGCGGCGAGGACTGACAAAACGATGACGGCGATAAATAAGGCGCCGTCAAACCAACGTCGCAATGATGTGGTGCGGACTTTTTCCTCACTAGATGGTGCTTGCTGACTGCGTTCGGTCTCTGCGGCGTCCGGTGAGACTGTAGCCAGCGGTGTAGGACTATCCTGCGACTCATTTTCACCAGAGGCTGGCACGTCATTAAATTCGTCGTCACCTTGTATGGCTTCAGTGTGAAGGTCAATGTGTGCATTCAGACGGTAACCTTTTTTAGGCACTGTCTGAATCAGAGTCCGGCTTTTGCTGTCATCAAATACTACCCGCAGCTGTGAAATAACCCGGGTTAACGCTTCGTCCACTACAACTCGATTGCCCCAAACCGTTTGAAGCAAATGCTGTCTGGCCACAGTGCGATTTGCGTCTTGTGCCAACACGGCAAGAACCAACATCGCTTTAGGCTCTATATGACGCTTTTCGCCACGGTATGTGACAGTATTGTCGTCTGTATCAACCAAGTAGTCTTGGATTTTAAATTTTTCTTGCACGACACCAGTACCAGGAAATATTTTTAGGAAAATCAAAAACTAACACTTCATTAGAAAATCATTAGCTTTTTCTCACAACTTCATCAGGCGGATTTAACAACTCCGCATCATACTCGGGCGAAAGGTAACACTTAACGCATGGTTATGCTCGCGTGTATTGCAGCAAATCAGTAACGAGTGTTAACCAATATAAGAAACTTTACAGTGTTGAGGAACCGTTATGAAATTACATCGTTGCAAAATAATCAGCAGCAGCATACTGGCAGCAACCGCACTGGTAGCGCCACTAAGCATGGCTGCAACAAGTGAACCGGCGTTACAACTTAAAACCAGTGTCGAAGACGTTAACGGTGTCAGAGAAATTGAATCGGGTAATTTCGCTGATGGCATTCGCAAAACCCTGGCTGCGCTTGAAGTAACGACCGTAGACTCAAGACGAGCCCCGTTACTAAACAATTTATGTGTTGCTCAAGTGGCATCAGGTAACATTAGTGCTGCTGAAAAAGCCTGCGAGTCGGCTGTTGAAACAGCCAGCAACAAGGCCATCGCACTGAACAACAGAGCCATCCTGAATTGTCTGAACGGCGCTACGTCTGCATGCCAAAAAGACTTAAAACAAGCCAGCATCATAGCAAACCACAACCGGTTAATTACCAACAACTTTAACCTTGTAAACCAAAAAAACTTATTAGTTAAGCGATAACATACAGCTATCGCACGGTTCGTGACAAGCGCACCAATTCAAAGCAGGTACGCTGACTATTTCCCAATCGGGGGCCAGAAAGCAATATTTCTGCCCCCTTTTCTTTGTTAAAACAGCAATATATTCACAGGCACTCACTACCGTTTTCCAGCTATTACCATTGCGCGTGAAGAAACAAATTTGACTTAATCTCACTCACATGTCCTAATAGATTATCAAAAGCACTTAACCTTTTGAAATTAAACACCTAAATATTATTAAGGATCCTTCTCATGCCCGCACCTATGAAGGTGTATCTGGTAGATGACGACAAGCTGATTTTAGAGACGCTAACAAGGATTTTTCAAACAAACGGATTTTCGGTTCTATCCTTCAGCGATACCCGCACATTTTTACATCATGATATTGATACAGACCACGCATGCGTAGTGCTCGATTTAAACATGCCTTACCATTCCGGTTTAGACATTCTTGCCACACTGAAGCACTCTTACCCCGGCTTTCCGGTGCTTATTTACTCCGGTAAAGCAGACGTTATTTCCGCGGTTAGAGCCATGGAAGATGGCGCGGTTACACTTATTCAGAAACCTGCCCCCGCTGAGTTGCTTTTAAGCAAGGTAAAAACCGCTATTGAGCAACGTAAAAGCGTCATGCTTGATATGGCGAAAGCCCGCCACGCCAAAAACTTGATGAGCCAGCTTACCGAGCGCGAAAATGCAGTTGCGTTGCAGGTAGCAGAAGGTTATTCAGCATCAGAAATTGCTGAACAACTACATATTAGCAACCGTACCGTAGAGGCACACAAATCGAACATTTTTTCGAAACTCAATGTGCACTCTGTAGCAGGTCTTACCCGTATAGTCTTACAGTCTGAAAGATAAACAAGCAGTGCACGACCAATTTACGTAATTTCACTGATTTATCACGGCGCTCACCTTCTTTATATTCCAGCCAATTATAAAGGGGAGTAATAATGACTGCTAAAGTGCTGGTGCTGGATGATGATGAAATTATTCGGCTTTCATTATTTCACGCTTTGACCATGGAGGGGTTCGCCTGCAGCGGCTGCTCGAATATCCATGAGTTACTTAGAGCCAGTGCAGCACTTGATCCGGACGTCATTCTTATTGATCTATGTCTGGGCAAAGAAGATGGGCTGGAAGCATTTTCGGCGTTAGCAGCTAATAACTGCAAGGCCAGTATTATCGTTATCAGCGGCGCTGATATAGACGTAATCGATGCAGCGCTACACGCCGCCTCTGCACGGGGCCTCAAAGTAGCAGGAATGCTCAGAAAACCTTTTCCTCTAAAGGCACTTGTTCAACTCATTACCAATAGCAAGACCAGTTCTGAACAATGTTTTAAGTCGACCGCCTTTGATTCGCAAACAGTCAGTGCCAGCGACCTTAACAATGCAATTCTTAATCGGGAACTATCCCTGGTGTTTCAGCCTAAATTGGATATATCGACGCAGTCTATGGTTGGCGCAGAGGTGCTTTGCCGATGGAACAGTCCGCGTTTTGGGACCATCGATCCTAACGTATTCATACCAATGGCTGAAGCCAGCGGTGACATCGCTGCGCTGACTGACTATGTTCTTATCAGTGCCATTCAATGGCTCTCTGAATTTTTATCTTTACGAGAGCGCTTTCCGCCCGGTCTTATCAGCGAAGACTTTCATTTGTCTGTGAACATTTCCGGCGAGTCATTAAGTGATGGAAATTTCATAGATAAACTGGATACCCTGGTCAACGACTATCGTGTCACCCCATCCCGTCTCATGCTGGAAATGTGTGAATCGGTAGCTATAGGTGACAATGCCCCACCGCCGGAAGTTCTTACCCGATTAAGACTTAAGGGCTACCGATTAGCAGTAAATGATCTGGGTACCGGGCTGGCTTCCATTCAGCAACTGGTAAGGTTACCCTTTTGCGAACTAAAAATAGACCGACGTTTTATCAGTACCGGCCTGGATAACTACGAATCAGCAAAAATCACCTCCACGTTAATAAAAATGGGGCAAGGTTTGCTCCTTAAAATAACAGCGGTTGGGGTGGAAGAAGCGGATACCCTGGCGTTACTTAAACAGCTTGGCTGTCACTACGCACAGGGGTTTTATCTTGCGCAGCCGATGGCTGACGATGCGCTTAAGCAATGGCTGGCTCAGTTTGCAGATGAAAAGATTCCACACAGAATTGCCACGGTCAGATCAATGAAGCCGTTACCGGCTCAACCTGAAGAACAATTTGATCGTCTGGTGCGATTGGCCCAGCGAGTGTTTGATAAGCCAATCGTTGCTATATCGATACTTGAACAGGAGTTGTGCTATTTAAAAGCCAGGGTAGGTCTGGAGATTCAGTCAATCCCCGCGCAGCAGGCGTTATGTTATCGCTTGCTGCCAGATAAAGATGTACTGATTATTCCAGACCTTCAGTTGGATCATGGCAACGAAGAATCGCCTTTGCAACATTTTGGTAAACCCGTGCGCTTTTTCGCCAGTCACGCGCTAAAGGCATCCAATGGTTGTATCATCGGCAGTGTATTTGTTGCAGATATTTCAGCTGAAAACTGGTTAGCTGAAAATGTTGAGCAATTAGCTCAGTTTGCAAGAATAATTGAAACGGAGTTTACCTACTTAAAAGACCGGCAGCTTGATGCGGTGAGTCAGATTCCGGATAAAGCGTCGTTTACGCGCCGAGCAGACGCGCTGGTCGCATTCGCCGCACAAAACACACTTACGGTACAAGTGGTAAAGATTAACTTGATATCTTCGTCGCTTCCGTGGGATAAAGCGCTGTCAAGACTTAGCAAGCTGGCCCGGCAGGTGTGCTCAGAAGCCGATGATTTAGGTCGGACGCAAGAGAACCAACTATGCGTGTTGTTCATAGAACGCAGCAAGGACGAGGTTTTCAAACAGTTGATTAAGCTGGAACAGCAACTCAAAGTTCTGGAAGAAACATCAGCGGTTATCGACAGCCTGCGCATCACTCATTATTGTCCCTCACCCGGCTTCGGAAACAGTTTACAGCACGTGTATTGTCGGCCAGAAGACGCCCAGGTATCACATATATTCATTCGAAGCTGAACGTAATGTCTTTTTAACATGTTCAAGCAACATCTCATCTGAAAAGGGCTTTTGCAGGAAGTGCCAACGCCCTGAATATTCACTCGCACTTTGTGTAAAACCAGAGGTCACTAATATCTTCAGATCGGGATACGTCACGTTGACCCGCTCGACCAGTTCAAACCCGGTCAATGCGCCGGGCATTACGATATCGGTAATGACTAAATCTATTTTTCTGACTGCAAGTGCATCAAGTGCATCAAGTGCATTTTCTGCCTGAATCACCCGGTAACCGGCCTGGTGTAGTATGGCCGCAATATTTTCACGAATCAGCCTGTTATCTTCTACCAGCATGATAGTAGTACCTTCGGCAGGCTGCATAGAATGAGCTGGTAACAGGGCCCGCTTAGGTTCAGGTTCATGCTCACACAACGGTAGCACCATGTGCACAGTGGTACCCTTACCTTCCCTTGATGCAATATGCATATTACCGCCGGACTGACGAACAAAACCAAATACCATACTCAAACCAAGCCCCGTGCCACTATCACCGGGTTTAGTCGTAAAAAAAGGTTCCAGTACACGATCCAGTAAATCCTGGGGTATGCCCTCGCCTTCATCTTTTACCGAAATGTGTACTTTATCACCTTTCACGCCAAACAGATTTTCATGGGATGAGCTTTCCAGTCTCAGAGTTATTTTGCCTCCGCCGGGCATCGCATCTCTTGAATTGAGACACAAATTTACTAACGCGTTTTGTAACTGACCCGGATCGACTTTCACCCACAATGGTTCCGTGGTTCTTTGAAATACAAGCCTGTATTTAACACCCAGCGTCCGCTCAAGCATCTCTACAGACTCCTGGATAAGCTCTTCAACCAGAATAACTTTTGGCTGTAACTGCTGTTTGCTGGCAAAAGCAAGTAAACGCTGATTGAGCCCTATCCCCCTCTCTGCGGCCCGCAAAATAAGGGTCATCATCCGCACCATTTCGGGGTCACCGTGCAAACGGTGAATAATATGCCGGGCGTTAGCCAAAATTACCGTGATAAGATTGTTAAAGTCATGGGCAACACCGCCAGTTAATTGTCCTAATGACTCCATTTTCTGGGCCTGAAAAAGCCGATAATCCATCTCCCGTTTTTCTGTTACATCCCTGGTCACAGATGCAATGAAATCGGGGTTATCCCGCATCGAGTGTGTTTGCTCTTTCCAGATAGGAAACATCCGACCTTCAATCCATCGAGTTTTTCCATCAGGTCGAATAAGACGACACTCGAAATCACAGGGAGTTTGGGTTGAGGCCGCTCTTTTTTGGGCAACCATATCAATATCATCAGGATGAATTAGCTTATGCCAGGCCGCTTTTTGATTCAGCACTTCATGCGGCTTTAAATGCGATAGCTTTTCAAATGCTTCTGAAACATACAGCAATATCTCGCTTTCAAACCCTTCCAGCCAAAAGACTTCATCTGTATTCTGCAGTAGTTTTAAAAAACGTTGTTCACTGATTTTCAGGCTTGAGTTTAGCGCGTAACGGTAACGCTCAGAGCGCACCAAGGCGAGGCCCAATAGCGCCAAAATTAAACAGCTGGTAATAATGATAGCGGTAAACCACTGCTTCTGCTGCACCCGTCTGCGTTCGAGATCAGACACCACCTGACGCTCGAGCTTATCGGCCCGTTCGCTAATTTGATAAATGTCTTCACGTAATCTCACATCAACCCGCCGGCCGTTATCTATTAGCGTATTCAATTCTTCCGAAAGTGCTTCAACACGCCCGATGAGCTGCTCGGAGGTGTTTTTGCGAGTTAGCTTTAAGTCGATTTCACGATACTGAACCAGCGACTTATTGATCAGTGCTATACCCACCCTGCGCTGCCAGGGACTCTGACCATCGTCACTCAGAGCAAAATGCATCACCCCGTTGGTAAAGTCGCTTTCCGCGCGCTCAATGGAATGGACCATTTGCATTCGGTAATCGATTTCACTTTCACGCAGATAAAAAATGCCACTGGTCGCCAGTACAATAGTTAATACGAGTGGAATTAAAAACAAAATCCACTGCCATTTATCCTGGAAAATACGAGAAATTAAATTCATAAAAAGACGCTCTTGCCCGTCGCTGGTAGATGAGCTTCGTCGGTGATCGGCCGAAAGATTTGCGCTTTAGTGTTAAACGAGCCGAGAAGACTATTGCTATATAAGTTGATGACGCTCCGAACTGTAAACGTTGACTGATAACCGTAACCCAATGTCGGTCGGTGATCAGGTTTGAAAAACCAAAGAGAGCGGATAGGCACGAATGACACAGAAGCAGACACGATCAGATTTTCATCGGCGCCAACCACTATCCTTTTGCCGGAAGCGTTAGCGCGCGCTTTTAATAACTGCTCAATAATCTGTGTTAATGCCTTTGACTCAGTTGCCAGGTCAATGATGAACCGAAGACAAATATTTGCTATACGACTATAATTTGAATTATCAGGGGCTGGCTCACGCTTCCCCCTCACCAAAAAAGCAGACTTTGCAAACGGGCAACCACGAGTCACATGCGAAGTAAGCATCAAAGCAACTCTACCTATTTTTTTAACCCGCCAATGTACGATCTGCCTGAATACAGACCTATTAGTAAAATTACGTAATTACCAGGGAAAACGAACGAGGCGGGAAGAAAATGAAATATTTTCATAAGGTAACTCGCCCATCGTCTTATGGAAGCTACCTTAATAAACCTTTAGTCAGTCTGTAAGACCGGTTGATACTCCTCAAAGCGTAGACCACTTACATCAAACAACAAGCATCGCTGGCTAAAAGTAATAATCATCCTATCGCAATGCTACATGCGCATGCTCTGTGCTAATTAAAGCGCGTTAACCGATCAGTTATGCTAATACCCCGCCTGCAAAGAGCAACCACTCGTTAGCGTATCGTAGAATTTAATACATTTGCCGTAAGTCGTCATGCGCTCTATCGACTGCTAAAAACACTTCGTGCTATTGTTATAATATAACATATCTATTTATCGTATAGTTCCACCATGAAACACCTATTATTAGCTGTAAGCTTGAGTTTTTTATGTTCCATGTATCATAGCGCAGAAGTCGAGGCGGCTGATAAGATTGAGCACATAGAAGTAAGGTATCGCCAGGCATATCGAGGCGATGTGCCCGTTGCCAAAATCCCTCAATCAATTGAAACGCTGGAGCGCGCAATAGTAGAAGATGGCAATATCACGCGCTTTCGGGATATTTTGCTGTTTTCGCCTTCAATTGCACTGCAGAATGATGGGGGCAACTTATGGGATAGTTTTTCTATACGAGGCTTTCCAGGCAACGAGAATGTGCCTACAGGGTACCTCGTAAACGGCTTTGCCAGCGGACGTGGGTTCGGCGGTCACAGAGATGTGTCCAATATTGATTACGTTGAGGTATTAAAAGGCCCCGGCTCTGCTTTATACGGTCGCTCCGACCCGGGTGGCGTGATCAATGTTGTTACACGTAAACCCCAGTTTGCGCCTGAAGGCTATTTACAGGTAACCGCCGGGAGCGATGACCGATACCGGTTAGAAGGCGACTACACCACCGGTATAAATAAATCACTGGCAATGCGCATCAATGGCGCATGGGAAGATTACGGCAGCTTCCGTGACTTTGTAACCAGTGACAAACGTGTGATCAATCCCTCGATAAGCTGGCGAGCTACTCCTGATATTACCGTGATGTACGCTATGGAATACATGCAGCATGAGCAACTATTCGACCGGGGGATTGTAGTGCTGGAAGGCGATACTCCTACCATACCCAGAGAGCGGTATCTGGGCGAACCAAATGATAACCCCACCAGGATAATATCTCAGGGCCACCAGCTTACCTACGAGCATCATATTGACGACGACTGGTTTGTTACCGGTGGTATCAATTTTCGTCACTCGACGCTTGATGGGTATTCGTCTGACGCTGAGCTTTCGGTCTCTCGCCAGCAGGTGTTTAAGGATGGACAGACACTAACCCGCCAGCGGCGCAGGCGTGACTACGACGCTGACGATTTATCTGCTCGTCTGGAATTTAACGGCCATGCAAATACCTTTGGTCTGACGCATCATTTACTCACAGGTGTTGATGCGTACCAGTATGACTTATACACGCTGCTCGCACGGGTTCGTCCTGAACCTGGTGACTATGAGCTAAATATTCATGAGCCGGTTTATGGCGCAGCGCCCCCCGTGCCACAGACGCTTTACGTCAACGACGAACAACAACATGGGTTCGGCATTTATATCCAGGACCAGATAGAACTGCATGACCAGTGGCACCTGCTTTTGGGGTTACGTTTTGACCAGTATTCTCAACAAACAGTGGAGCGAATCTCAGGCACCAAATCTGACCAACGCGACAGCCGTTCAAGCCCCCGTATCGCGTTGAGCTATTTTCCTTTTGATGATCTGACGTTGTATGCCAGTTACTCTGAAGGATTTGTGCCTATTAGCGGGACTGATTATCAAGGGCGCGGCTTCGACCCAGAAGAAAGCGACTCTGTTGAAATTGGGATGAAATACACGGGCCGCTACGTTGATGTCACCGCCGCGGTGTTCGACGCCACTAAAACTAATATTCTTACCTCAGATCCGGTTCATCAGGGGTACCCGGCCACGCTGGGCGCTGCCACCAGTCAAGGCGCGGAAATACTAATCAACACTGTAATTGCTGATGACACACAAATAAGATTGGCCTATGCCTATACTGACAGTCAGACAAAAAATGCAATTACCAATTTAGACTGGGGTGTCACAGTACCGGCAGGCAGTGACCTTGTGAACATTCCACAGCACAGTGTGAGCGCGCGAATCAAACATGACCTTCACTATCTGGGCGTGGATGCGCAAGTGGGAGCAACTGCAAGGTGGATAGATGAAAGACTCGGCGACTCGGTGACTCTTTCCTACCGTTTACCGGCTTACAGCGTGTTCAACGCCTTTTACAATCATCAGATTACGCCCAACACACAACTACAATTTAACGTGGACAATATTTTTGACGACTATTATTTATCAAATGCTTACTCAGCACTTTGGACCACCCCGGGCGCGCCGCGTCAGTATTCAGCGAGCCTTACCTATGCATTTTGAAGCACAAAAACAACGTATCGACAGCATCGATGCGCTGCGCGGACTGGTTATCCTGGTAATGCTGTTGGACCATGTGCGCGAGCGTTTTTTTTATAATCACCCTATCACCGATCCCATGAGTATTGTTGATACACCACCGGAGCTGTTTTTCAGTCGGTTTGCGGCACATTTTTGCGCACCAGCGTTTGTTTTTCTTACCGGGCTGTCGGCGTGGCTCTTCCGGCAAAAACAGACAGAGCCAGTGAACGCGACCCGGTCATTCTTATTTAAACGGGGCCTGTTTCTGATAGCCCTTGAAATGACTGTCATAAACTTTTCCTGGTTCGGCGCTTACGAGGTACTTTACCTTCAGGTTATCTGGGCCATAGGTGTCAGCATGATCATCTTGGCGCTATTGCTAAATTTGCCCTCAATGCTAATTGGATGGATCGGACTGGTTATTGTGGCGGGTCATAATGCGTTTGATTTTATTAACCTTTCGCCTGGTGAGCGGGGGTATACAGCCTGGGCTATTTTGCATGATCGCGGCATTATTCTGCAAAGTGAACTGCTTGCCGTGAAAGCCAGCTATCCGGTACTTCCATGGTTTGGCGTCATTTTCTTAGGTTATGCTGCTGGACCTCTTTATTCCGCTGCTATCGACAGAGCGCAACGCTTGCGCTGGTTACTGGGGTTATCGCTAGCCTGTTTTGGTAGCTTCGTGCTACTCAGAGGCTTTAATGTCTATGGGGAAAACCTGAACTGGCAGGTACATGAATCGATGTTCGAGACCTTTGCATCCTTCCTCAATGTAACCAAATATCCGCCGTCACTGAACTTTATTCAGATAACCTTTACCGGTATCTTTTTAATGTTATACCTGATGGAGAGATTTCAGGGGCGCTGGACGCAAATATTAAAAAATTATGGCGGCGCGCCAATGTTCTTTTACCTACTGCACCTGTATGTACTTCTCGTCCTCTACAAAATAGGAATTTTATTTTTTCCTGTACCGAACAACGAATACCTTAGCCTGCCAAATATGTACTGGGTCTGGGCAACAACATTGCTACTTGCCGGGCTTCTTTACTTTCCGACCCGCTGGTTCAATCACTACAAGCGGACCAGTAATAAAGCATGGGTTAAATACTTTTAGGCGTAGAAAATCTCCGCGTCGCAGGGTGACGCAAAACCCTACCTTGTGCCAGTTTTTGTCTGAATATTGATGTATAAGATGGGAGCTTGAGAACGTTGAAAACATAAGGATATGTACGAATGAGAAAATTACAGCAAAAAGAATTAATGTCAGTCAGTGGCGCTAATCCATTGATGGTCGGTGTGGGTATAGGCATAGCGACCTCTTATATCTATGAGTCTATAGGTAGTAAGGCCGGTATTGACAATTATTTCGCCAACGGATGGGCATCCATGAGTACGTCAACCAGGCTGTGGACCCGCCGCTTGCAAAGACATTTACGCTAGTGATCACTGTATTCAGGTGGCAGTGGGAGCTGGTCAAACAGCGCCTGCTGCAACTAAACTATCTGCGCTTACTGTGCTGCATCACGGTGTTTGCGGTAAGTTATAAGGCGTATCTATTTAGTCTTGATATGCGGGATTACAGTTCGTGGCTTATCTGGCAGGTTGCGCCAAATATTACCGCCGTTGCCAGTGCATCCAGTGTATCGGCAATCTGGGTCAGAACTGGCTTACATCAGCTGGTCTGGGGTGTCGCCGCGGGTATTATAATTTATGAGTTCCTTCAGCTAGTCATTGCTGAGCGTACCTTCGATGTGCTGGATATCCTGGCCACATTTATTACAGCGCTACTGCTACATGGAGTATACAAACTATGCGGCGCGTTTTCGCAGCGAGCTATGTCGCCATTTAAGCCCCCCATTAGCAGATAGCGCTTATGCTGTTGCCAGCGTTTAAATTTGGGGACGTTGTATAATGTGCAATTTCAGTGATAGGCGTGTAGTACTGATGAGAGATGCTGGTGAGAGCCGCGCTTACTGAGATACGATGAAACTTTGCGAAAATACTATTTTAACGCCCGGCTTATGAAGGTATTTAAAAATCTGTTGAAAACTCGGATCTTATTTTATACCTCGGCTCCCCAACCAGTTAATAACCGAAGCGCCGGTAGGATAATAGCAAGGGCATAGTGAAAAGCGCTGATGATCTTTCAGCGCTAGTAGAAATTAATCAGCGCGTTTATACGTCAACGTTACGCCCATCTGACCTATTTCAAGATTATCGTCGTCGGTAATTTCAAAGGTCTGCTCATCTTCACCTTTAGCAAAAACCAGATACTGTTTTCCGCCGCTTTCGCGGGTAAAGATTTCATCAACGTTATTACGCTGGCCATTGGCTTCGATAAAGTCATCACCGATTACCAGCGTTCCTGCGCCACTTTGACTTATAAGCTTCTCCAGCATCGCGTTATCTGACGTTGCTTTCCATGTGCCCTCGTAACCGTGACCACCACAGGCTGAAAGCAGCCCTGACAGAAGGCTAGCTATAGCTATTTTTCCTATCTTCATTGTTATTCGCTCTGTTTTATAAACTTTGTTATGGTGCTGATAAACATCAGCTTTCCTTATGTATAGTAAGGATATTCATAAAAAAGACGCTTGAACAGCGTTTTTTAAGAGCCAGCTCTCACAAAATTACAACCCGCCGGGGCGGATTGTAACTGTAGACACCGCATTCTGCTATCATCCTGTGCGCTCAGCGTTGTGATTTGATAAAAGCCATTGCTTTATTAAGGAATTTCTCACCTTGCTCGCTGCCGGCTTTCAACTCTTTTTGACCAACAGCACTTGTGATCTGCGCATAATGAGCCAGCACATCTTCAGGTGTCTGATCGGATTCTGGCAAAAACACGCCTTCAGTCTCAACTATCCGTGCAACTGAATAACCGCCTACGCCTGCACATAATGTTATCCGATTGGGCGCCTCTTCGTGACACAAGGTCAACGCCCCGGCGGTCACCGCTTCGGTAGTCAGCAGTTTGAATATTTCCGGTGGTAACAAGTCCTCGGTCATCCGTGTCCCTGCAGTAGGTGCAAGAGCATTCACTTTGATATTATGTTTAGCACCTTCCAGTACCAGGGTGTTCATCAGCCCTATCACAGCCATTTTAGCGGCCCCATAATTGGACTGTCCGAAATTACCGTAAAGGCCGCTTGATGAGGTGGTCATTACAATACGTCCGTAGTTCTGCTCACGCATGATATTCCACACCGCTTTGCTACAGTTAACCGACCCCATGAGGTGAACATCCAACACAGCTTTAAAATCGTCCAGCGACATCTTACTAAATGATTTGTCCCGCAAAATACCAGCGTTATTAATCAAAATGTCGACCCGACCCCACTGCTTAACGGTCTCATCGACCATTTGCGTGACCTGCTCAAAATCAGCAACGTTGGCACCATTGGCAATGGCTTCTCCACCATTTTTTCTGATTTGCGCAACGACCTCTTCGGCCGCCTCAGTGGAGCCGCCGGAGCCGTCCCGGGCACCGCCGAAATCATTAACGACGACTTTGGCACCGCGATCAGCCAGTGCCAGCGCGTGGGTTTTACCCAGACCATTACCTGCTCCGGTAACAATCGCGACCTGATTATTAAATGCTACTTTCATTGTTCAGTCTTCTCACTGTTGTTATCGCCTGCAATCTGAATGCCGATCCACTGAGCGACAAGTGCGGGCTTATCGTTGCCTTTCAGCTCGATGGTAACATCGTAGGTAACGTAAAACTGATTCGGATTAGGCTCCGTTACCTCGACCACCCGAGCATGACAGCGAATGCGGCTATCCACCTTCACCGGCGAAATAAACCTGACCTTATTAAAGCCGTAATTTATCCCCATTTGCGCGCCGTTAACCTCAAGGCCAAACGACTGGGCAAAATAAGACAACATGGAAAGACTCAAAAAACCATGGGCTATCGTTCCGCCAAATGGTGTCTGAGCGGCCTGTTGCGGGTCTGTATGAATAAACTGATGATCGTGGGTACAGTCTGCGAAGGCATCAATCTGTGACTGCGTTACCGTGAACCAGTCAGTGACCGGCAATGACTGCCCGGCGCTGCCAAGTAGCTCCTCTCGAGATACTTTATGCATAAACGCTCCTTAAAATTGGTTAAAACCAGTCAGGTTTCATGTCAAAGTTAGTGGTATCCAGTGAGCCGACCAGGTGCGCCCAGTGATAAATTTCAGGCAGCTCGCTGCGAAAGAAAAAGCGCATAGCCTGAAGTTTGCCGTTATAAAAGGCTTCATCACTTTCATGTAAGGAGCCGTTAAGTTGCTGCTTCGCAATGACGCCCTGTTTAAGCCACATCCAGGCAATAACAATATGCCCGAACATATCCAGATACTTCACCGAGTTGGAAAATGCCGCATCAACGTTCATGGTCTGACTGGCGCCAAGTACACGCTGGGTTGTCTCATCCAACACCTTAAGTGCTGACTCAAGGGATGTCGCATAGTCGTTGAGTGATTCAAACGTTTGCGCCTCGGTGATGGTTTTGCCGATGGCCGATACACAGGCTTTGTAACCGGCAAAGTTGTTTCTGGGCACTTTACGGCCCAGCAGATCCATCGACTGAATACCGGTGGTACCCTCATGAATCGGGTTAAGACGGTTCTCACGGTAAAACATTTCCACCGGATGTTCATTGGTGTAGCCAGCACCGCCGAGCACCTGAATCGCATAATGATTTGCTTTGAGTCCGTACTCTGATGGCCAGGATTTGATGATCGGTGTTAAAAAGTCCAGCAGAGTGTGAGCAGCTTCACGGGAGTCATGATCCGGCGCGGTTTTTTCATCATCATGCAAACGTGCGCCATATAAACACAGGGCCAGGGCTCCCTCTGCATAAGCTTTCTGTGCCAGCAGCATACGTTTCACATCGCTATGTTCAATAATATTTACCGGTGTTGAATGGGGGTCTTTTTCCGCCAGCAGACGCCCCTGCGGCCGCTCTTTTGCATAATTGAGCGAATATTGATAGCCCGCCAGTGCCATGACTGTCGCGCCCATCCCCACAAACAGACGGGCTTCATTCATCATATGAAACATATAACTGAGGCCCATATTTTCTTCACCTACCAGATACCCGACAGCCCCGTCTTTTTCACCAAAGCTTAAAGATGTTGAGGTAATAGCATGACCGCCCATTTTGTGAAATAACCCCGCCAGTGCAACATCGTTGCGTGCGCCAAGGGCCCCATCATCACCAACCAGAAATTTAGGCACAATAAACAAAGAGATACCCTTGATACCTTTGGGTGCACCCTGCACTCGCGCAAGTACAAGGTGTACAATATTGTCGGTGAGGTCATGATCCCCGCCAGAAATATACACTTTATTGCCCGTAATCCTGTAACTGCCATCCTCTTGCTTCACCGCTTTGGTAATAAGATCTGCCAGTCCGGAGCCTGCCCCCGGCTCGGTCATCGCCATCGTTCCGGTAAAGCGCCCTGCACGCATAGGGCGTACCCATTTTTCAATCTGTGCGTCGGTGCCATGGGCCTGAATAAGGTTGGCATTGGCATTGGTCAGTGTGGTGTAGCCCATGGTGCTCATACCGGAAGCGGTAAGGTGAGTATTTAAAGCACAGGAGACCAGCGAAGGCAGCTGCATACCGCCCATATCAAAATCGGCAGTCGCCGAAGCAAGCCCCGCGTCAATGACAGCCTGCATCGCGGTTTTAATTTCAGGGATCAGATGGGCATTATTACCATCGTATTCTGGTTTCACCAAATCGGTTTTCTGTCGAATAGGCAAAAGGTACTTTTCAGCAACATTTTTTGCTGTATCCATCGCTGCCTGAAAGGTTTCACGGCTATGATCACTGAAGCGTTCGCGCTCGGTCAGCGATTCCGCCTCAAGCAATTCGTATAACATGAAGTCCAGGTCACGCTCATTAAGTAAAGATGTGGCCATGTCTGTGGCTCCTGATTTTCAACAGTCTGTAATAACCGTATTGTTGCCACGATTCAGAACAGATAACATGACCTGCAATGTCAGGTATCATCAAATTTGCCCGGCGTCTTCTTACTTACCGGATGCACAAAACAGGCAGTAATGAGCAAAACTGAATCAACACAAGCGCTGACGCCGCCTTTTGCCGGATTGTTAAGATTCTGGCGCCAGGTGCATCAGGTCAGTCAGGAAGAGCTGGCCTATCGCACCGGCTCATCAGCTCGACATATCAGCAGACTGGAAAATGGCCATGTCAGTCCCAGCTACGAGATGACCCTGGGTATCGTAAACAGTCTGGGCATGCTGGAGCGCGACGCGAATCACCTGCTCATCGCTGCAGGCTTTAGGGCGCAGGGGGAAAAAGCCAGCTTTGCTGCACCAGAGTTAAAATGGTTACGCAAAGCAATGACATTAACGTTACGCGCTCTTGACCCCAACCCGACTATTTTAATTGATGGTAGCGGCGATATTTTAATGGTCAACCGAAGCTGGGTAGGACTATATCGCGCCATTGTCGGTGAAGATGCGCTAAAGAATATTACCAACCACTTTGATTTGCTGTTCAGTCTGCACAATGAGTTTACCGGTTCAGACGCCTATACGGATGCGCTGTGCCTGATTTTGATGAGTATTCAGCAAGATGTATTACTTACGCAGGATGCCGCTATGCAAATTCGGCTGCGCCGGTTACTGGCAACACCCGGGATACCCGATGACTGGGCCAGACGGGCCGCACAGCGCGACCCCATGGCAAGTTTTCGGGTAGAACTAATGATTAACGGTAAGTTGCAGCGTTTTTTCAGCGTCAGCCAAACCGTCGGCGCAATGGGTCCGACCGCCTATGTGTCTGAGCCTCGCCTCACGATTAACACGCTTTATCAGGAGGTCCCGCAAAATACGCTGCCCGATTGCTGTACCGACCAGTGGGAACATCCTCTTTTGGCTTATTAAATGTTATTGCCCGTCGGATGAGCGGGCAATCTTTACATTATTCGCTTTTGCGAAGCTCGCGGCGAAGGATTTTACCCACGGTGGATTTAGGTAACTCATCTAACACAATAATAGTTTTAGGCACTTTGTAATTAGTCAGGTGCTCCCGGCAATAATCCCGCAACACCTCTTCGCTGACCGATTCACTGAGCGTGACATAAGCCTTAACAGCCTCACCGGATTTTTCATCCGGCTGCCCGACCACAGCCGCCTCCATCACTGACGGATGCTCACTCAGCACATCTTCCACTTCATTCGGGAATACATTAAAGCCTGACACGATAATCATATCTTTAAGACGATCAACGATTTTGACGTTACCGTTTTGCTGCACCATTCCCATATCGCCGGTCTTAAACCATCCGTTTATCATGGCTTTATCAGTTTCATCCTGCCGCTGCCAGTAACCTTTCATGACCTGCGGTCCTTTTACCACCAGCTCACCTACTTCGCCCGTCGGAAGTGGCTGGTTGTTTTCATCCCATGCTGCCACCTGAGTTTCTGTCAGCGGTTTACCTACCGTTCCCAGCTCCTCCTCCCCAAAGAGGTTAAAGGTGACCACCGGAGAGGTTTCCGACAATCCATAACCTTCAGTGACCGGACAGCCGGTAACCTCCTCCCACATATGAGCGGCAGACTGGGTTAGGGCCGCCCCGCCAGAAAGAGTGACTTTCAGATTGCTAAAATCAACGTCTTTGAACCCCGGATGCTGGCAGAGCCCCACAAACAGGGTGTTAATGCCGGCAATCCCCTTGAAGGGCACGGCTTTAATCGCATTGACAAAACTGTCCATATCTCTGGGGTTAGGGATAAGCAGATTAGCTTCGCCCATACCAAACAGTCCAATCATGTTCACTGTAAATGCGTAGATATGATACAGCGGCAACGGACAGACAAATACGCCTTCGCTCGTTTCGCAGCGCGCCTGCAGTCTCTCCGCCATTTGGCCGGCATTGGCCAGCAGGTTGCCGTGGGACAACACAGCTCCTTTGGATACACCGGTAGTCCCTCCGGTGTACTGTAAAACGGCAATATCGTCGCGGGTGGCATTACCCGGAGTATATTCAGCAAGGGATTCGCCTTTTTCCAGCGCGTTCATCAGCCAGTGGTAGTTGTTATCCGGTGCGACAGGCTGAATAAAGTCGGCGGCACCGGTAACAATAACCTGCTCAATATCAGTTTTGGCCTTAATCTGTTCTAACTGAGGCAATAAATCATTCAGAATCACAATGGCTTTGGCGCCTGAATCAGTAAACTGATGCAGCATTTCCCGCGGCGTGTACTGTGGGTTAGTATTTACTATCACCAGGCCCAGACGTACTGCTGCGCACATTGCCAGCGGATACTGAATAAGATTGGGAAGCTGAATAACTATCCGATCCCCGGCTTTAAGCCCCAGCTCGTGCTCAAAGTAGCGCGCTAGATGGGTAGCATGTCTGTCCAGCTCACTGTACAACATCGCCTGACCCATACACCGGTATGCCAGCCGGCTCCCGAAGCGTTCAAACTGATGGTCGGTAAACTCACGTAAGTTGGTGTATTGCTCATTCAGTGACATAATTATTTGTTCTCCTGCGTAATAGGCATAGCGCGTTGAACGATTGCCTGGGCATCGATATTTGCCGGCAATGTACCGTATTGATGAAATTGTTGTGGATCCAGCCGCGAGCTGACAAACGCTTCAGCAATCCAGCTCTCACCGTAAACGATAAGCGTGGCTGCCTGCCAACAGATGGCCAGCTTCTCCATTAACTGCCGCGCGCGCGTCTCCAGATTTTCGGTATTGATAAGATCGGTTTTGACCGCGTCCAGCGCATCGTCGTATAACGAAAAATGCGCTTTTGCTTTATTTAACTCGGCGAGCAAAGCTTCTAGTGTCTCCGGCTCACGGGTCAATACGCGAATCAAGTCAAGGCATTGCACATTACCCGATCCTTCCCAAATTGCATTCACCGGCGCTTCCCGATACAACCGACTGGTTACATTATCTTCTACGTAGCCTACCCCGCCAATACACTCCATCGCCTCGTAAGTGTGCTGAACAGCGCGTTTGCAAATCCAGTACTTACCGATGGCGGTAGCGCTTCTGACCAGTGCGGCTTCGTGATTATCGTCCTGATGATCCAGTGCTTTGGAAATACGCAGGCTGATAGCCAGCGCGGCTTCCGCTTCCAATGCAAGGTCAGCCAGGACATTCACCATCAATGGTTGCTCGTGAAGTGGCTTACCAAAAACCTCACGACCTGCGGTATGCCAAATGGCCTCTTTAGCCGCCTGGGCCATCAGCGCACTCGACCCCAACATGCAATCGTACCGGGTCAATGCGACCATTTGGATAATAGTGTTGATGCCTTTGCCTTCTTCACCCAGCAGCCAGCCATGGGCCTCGCGAAATTCAATTTCCGAGCTGGCATTGGACTTATTCCCCAGCTTATCTTTGAGACGCTGTATGTGAATGGGATTTTTTGTACCATCTTCACGCCAGCGTGGCACCAGAAAGCACGAAAGGCGACTACCGGTCTGCGCCAGCACCAGAAAAGCATCACACATAGGGGCACTACAAAACCACTTGTGGCCGGTTAATGCATAGCATTCACCAGGTCCGGCTTCATTCACCGGTATGGCAGTGGTTGTATTGGCCCGTACATCGCTGCCGCCCTGCTTTTCGGTCATGGCCATCCCGATAGTTACGCCTTCTTTTTCATACCACGGCCGATTACTGCCATCATAGATGCCGGATAGTATTTTGGGCAGCCAGCGTCGGGCCACATCGGGCTGTACAGATATAGCCGGCACAGATGCAAATGTCATGGTTAACGGGCAGCCCGAACCTGGGTCCGCATGAGTGTGCAAATACGCCATGGCACCTCGAACTACATGAGCACCAGATTGTTCAGAGACCCACGGTAAGCTGCAATGGCCCTGCCTTATGGCATGCTCCATAAGCTGATGATAAGCGGGATGATAAATAACCTCATCGACGCGATGACCAAACCGATTGTGCGGCTCAAATTCGGGGCTATGGCGGTTAGCCAGAAAGCCCGCCTCCTGTAGGTGGTGGCCGATATTGTGACCAAAATCCTGTAAGAGGGATTGGTCTGATGGGGCGTCAAAGCGATTTACCCAATATTGTAAAATAGTGTCAGCAGAATAAACGTTATAATTTGCTAACGGGGCTGGCTGATTAAACACACTGTGAGTGTCGTAATGAAAAACAGGCTGAGCCATAGCTACTCCCATGTGGTCTGATGTCTCTTACAAACATCAATTTACCTGACATTAACACAGATTTCACACCTCAGTGTAACGCACCTTGCAAGTCACAGAAAATGCCAGTCCGTTAAATTGATTTTGTGTATATTTATTTATACCTACGTGAGCATAGGGATGCTCAAAGGCTAAGTAGTCAAGGCTTATATCTCCAGCCTTATTGCCGACAACATTCACATGGCTTATCAACAACCCCCTTAGGATTCGATTAATGGCACGAGCTAAACGATCTTCCTGCCTTGCTGTCTGTCTTTTGATGTGGCCTTTAGCTGTATCAGGAACAACCTGGAGCGAAAATGAGATCCACCTGCAGCAAGGAGAGCTTAATCAGCCCTTCGCTGCGCAACCTGGCACCCATACCGATACCACCATCATTACATTTCAACACGCCAGTGGCTGGGAATATGGCGCCAACTTTTTGTTCTTCGACTATGCCAGAACTGATCACGGCGATGAGCTTTACGCTGAGTGGTATCCTTTTTTTAGCAGCCAGGCCATGTTTGATATTGAGTATGCAGGAGGGCTTAGAGACATTGGCCTGGTACTGGGCGTTAATGCAGCACCGGATTCTGATGTGCTGAAATATTTACCCGGTATACAAATAAACTGGGATATTCCGGGGTTTGCTTTTTTTAACACTCTGCTGACCGCCTATGTTGATGACAGTAAGGGTATTACGGCCGGTGGAGCGCCTGCTGAAGGTGACAGCTATATGATAGATGCCGCCTGGCGATATCCTATCGAAACCGGCCAACAGCGCTGGTCAGTAGAAGGCCATGCTGAATATATTCAGGGCAGAAACACTGAGCTCCCCGGTGTCAGGGTCAAAGACTGGGTGCTGGCGCAAATTCAGTTGCGCTGGGATGCAGGTAACATCTGGTTTAACCAAAAGGATGTGATGTTTCTGGGTGTCGAATACCAATACTGGAACAACAAACTTGGTACCAGTGAAGATGAAAGCGCTCTGCAGCTGCTAGCTGTGTGGCGGTTCTAGTGCCTATTGAGGTAAAAAAATGAAATTAAAAAAGCTGTTATATCTTGTGCTCTTTGCCTCCATTGTTGTTCCTGTGGTTATTACGATTACCGTTTTTGCTACCTCAATGACATCGTTTCTTACCAACAAGGTTGAACAGGAAGACCTGCCCACCGCATTAAGAGAAATAAAAAATGCTGTTGAGCTGGATCTGCTTAAAACTATTGCGCCGTCGCGCACACTGGCCAACAGTGAATACCTTAAGGATTGGCTGGCCCGTGGTGAACCGCAAACTGGCACCACTCTTCTGACCAGACATTTGAATACCCTTAAAACTGAAAATGGCGGCATGAGTGCGTATGTTGTGTCTGCGCAGACGGGCAACTATTACACCGCGAATGGGGTGAGCAGGGTCATTTCAAAACGCTCTGACCCTTGGTTTTACGCGTTCATAAACAGCGCTGTAGAAATGGAAGTTGCCATAGATGTGGATAAACAAACTAATATCGCCTCAGCGTTTATCAATTATGTAATAACTATTAATGGTGAACGGGTAGGTCTGGCCGGTATTGGTCAATCGCTTAATAACATGTCGGCGCTTATTTCCTCATACAAAATTGGCCGTAATGGCATTGTCTATCTTACTGACAGCAATGGTGTTATTAAATTACATCCAAATCCTGGCAGGCATGGCGAAAAAATACCCCTGGCGGAGATCACGACGGGTAATGTCCGGGAAATTAACAGTGACAACGGGCGAATTACACAGCTTGCCTCAAAGCTTGAGACAGTGGACTGGTATGTCGTAACAGAGGTGCCTTCTGCACAATTATACGGGCCGCTCAATGAGGCAATTATTACTAACCTGATTGTGGCCTGTATCATTATTATCGTTGGCACATTTGTGGTGATGGTTGTTTCAAAGCGTATATTTCAGCCTATCGAAAGTATCACCCATGCAGTTACGGCGCTTAATCAAAAAGACGGAGATCTTACCGCCAGACTTAATATTAGCCAGAATAACGAAATCGGTATACTGGCAAGTCAGGTAGATACATTTATCGAAAAACTGCAACACATGTTTCTTCAGGTTTCCCACAGTGCAGAGCACGTTAAAGGCATTGCGATGGATGTTAACCGGCAAATTGAGCTGACCCAGTCCTACTCTACCACCCAAAGTGATAGTACACAGTCAGTAGCCGCCGCTGTGGAGGAGATGAATCTTACCGTAAAAGAGATTTCTGACAGCGCTCAGGGGGCCTCCGAGGTGGCAAATACCACCCAGGAGAATGTCGCCCGAAGCTCCCGCATCATTAATGACACCATGCAAAATGTGGCTCAACTCAATACGCTGATGGATCGTTCGGTAGATTCAGTTAACGCGCTGTCTGATAGCATTGATTCGATAACGCGGATTTTGAATGTTATCCGGGATATTTCAGAACAAACCAACTTATTAGCTTTAAATGCTGCGATTGAAGCGGCACGGGCTGGTGATCAGGGGCGCGGCTTTGCTGTGGTCGCTGATGAGGTGCGTAATCTGGCCCGGCGAACCAATGAATCTACTGAAGAAATTGACAGCATGATTACCGAGCTCAATGCCAAAGCTTTCCAAACGGTTCAGGATATCCAGCAAGGCAGCAGCAGCACACACAGCACCTCTGAATATCTTTCAAGCTGTGTGCAGGCCCTGGAAAATATTTCTGCCGAAGTTTCCAGGTTGACCCAGGTCAATACTCATGTGGCCAGCGCCACGCGGGAGCAGTCGACGGCGACCCATGAAATCAGTAGTAATATTGCGGTTATCTCTCAGACTGCCCACGAAACGTCTCATAGTATGACTGAAACAGTCAGGCTGGTCGGCGAGCTTGATGAGGAGTCAAAGCGGCTAAACGCGACCATCGGGCGGTTTACCCTGAAATAATATTTTTGCAGCGCAAAATTAAGAGCTCAAATATGCAGACACTACCATTAAATAACAGCTGGTAGTGTCTTTTATCACTTAACCTAGAACTTTCTTCTGGCGCTTACCAAGCCTGCCATCAGCATGCCAAATAGCGCAAAGGTAACAGGCTCATTGACATTGATAGGAGGGCCGACCACCACATCATCGCTTTGACCGAAACGAACATTATCAATAGCAAATCCCGCCGGTTCACTGCCGATCAAATCTAAGAACACGCCGGCAATGCCATTAGCCCCAGACGCAACAGCAAGGCCCAGAAACTCAATGCCGGTGACTTCGTTACTGACTGAGCCCAGTAAATTACCGTCACGATCAAAGGCAGTAATAGCAGTTGACGCTACAGCATCGAAGAAGCCGCCATCAAAACCGACCGCAAACTGATCTTCACTGAATAGCAGGGCCACACCACCGTTAAAAGTAGGCGTCCCTGAAAGTACTGGTGACGTCGGGTTTGCGCCATCATTGACTGTGAGGGTTGCTGGCGCATCAGGGTCTAGGGACAACGGGCCGGTGGGGCTGCCTATAATACAAGCTGTAGCGGCCGCACCCGGGCAATCATTGCCCGCATCAGCACTTAACGATTGACCTAAAAAATAGCCGCCAAAACTGACCGTTGGATCGTCACCGGTACCACCATACATGTCGGCAGTGTAAACAGGATTTGTCGTACCTAACCCAACCTCAGAAAAGGTAATCAGGTTCGCGTTTGCTGTGAAATCTTCCGAAGCCACCTTGATGACGTCTGCACTAACGGGTAATGCTGCTAAAATGCCACAGACTAGAAGTAGTTTTTTTATAGCCATGCTTTCATTCCTTTTTTCAATACACTTTGATTGTTATTTATACTTCAATTTTGCTGAGCAATTTTTATACCCTTAAAATATACCTTTTAAATCAGTGACATAAATTTCCCCCTATATAAGAATGTAAATTTTACTGACACTCAACTGATAGCTTAAAACTATTAAGATTCAAATTAATTCCGCTAGCTACCCAATCAGACCGGCGAATTTGTAGTGATTTTACTTTACGTGACGCTCGCTTCAGGCTAAAACCACGTGTTGTCGCTCGGTTGTAAAAAGGACAAATTGCAAATGCCGGTTTTTAATGAATGGCTCTCAAATGCTAAGCAACACTTTGCGCGGGTGCAGGATGCCTTGTATAGCACGGAGTTTTTGTACCAGTTACTACTCATCCTGGGTATTTACCTGGTGGCGTATCTGATCGCAGGACAGATTCGTAACGCTGTGCCGTTTATGCGACGTCCCGAAAATCAAAAAATTCATTCATTAAAAATGATCGGCTACCGGGTTGGAACGATGCTGTTTCCCCTGCTGACGGTTTTTCTGCTGCTACTGACCACGCGACTGGGCGTTCTTTTTCAACTGGACGCTTGGCTGCTTGATATAGCGTTGGTTTTGGCTGTACTCATATTTTTAAACAATTGCATCAAAAGCCTTGTGGCCAATACTGTTATTGCCAGTTTTATGCGCTGGATAGGGCTGCCCATTGTATTTTTACATCTGATAGGTGTATTACCCCTGGTAGTAACTGCATTAGAGTCGGTGTCAGTATCAGTGGGTAACATCCGGCTCTCGGCCTATGGAATTTTCCGGGTGCTGATTTTTGGTGCTTTGCTCTTCTGGCTGGGGCGCGCGTCAAATACAGTAGGTAAAGATATTATCCGCAACCAGAAATCGCTGGATGTAGCGACCAAAGAAGTTTTCGCCAAGTTATTCGAGGTAGCGGTTTTCTGCGTTATCTTCCTGCTATTACTCAATGTGATGGGGATTAACCTTACCGCTCTGGCGGTGTTTGGTGGAGCGCTGGGAGTAGGGCTGGGTCTTGGTTTACAAAGCATCGCTTCTAATTTTATTTCAGGCATTATCATTCTGCTGGACCGCTCGCTAACCGTAGGCGACTATGTTGAACTGGAAGACGGTAGCAAAGGTTTTGTTCGCGAGTTCAAAATGCGATATGCCGTTCTTGAGACATATGATGGGAAGGACATTCTTGTTCCTAATGAAAAGTTCATCAGTTCATTGTTGGTCAACTGGACGCATAAAGATCCCAAACAACGCTACCGGATTGATTTTAGCGTCGCTTATCAGACTGATATCAGAAGCATGGTAGAAATTATCAAAACCACTGTCGCTGAGCATCCGCAGGTGCTTAGTGGTAACGACATTCCTCTTGAAGAGCGACCCGATTGTGAAATTGACAGCTTTGGGGACTCGGGCGTGAATATGTTTGTCGAGTTCTGGATGGAAGGTATCGACGATGGTAAAAACCGCGTAGGCGGTGATTTATTACTGCTGATTTTTGAAACACTTCGTGAACATGATATTACTATCCCCTTCCCTCAACGCGAAGTACGAATTCTAGACCGGGATAGTCTTAGGTAACTCGTCCAGACTCAGGTTTATCTCAAAACGAAGCCAATCGTCTTTCAATAAATAAGAAAAATACGGTCTACGATTAAATTTCACCCGATTTTTTAGATTAGTCTTAGCTTAATTGTGTTTAATGACAAAAAATACATGCAGTTATGTTCTGACTAAACATATTATTCGAACTTTTTTATTATTTAATATCAAGAACATACATCAATGTTAATTTGCTGTTAAATTCTTTTGGGTGTTACTTCACATTTTACACAGTAAATCTCATTTTACTTGACCATCGATTTTGCTATTCTTTCGCGGCAAATTTTATGACTGACTAATTTTTGCTCAGATTAAATGTGAAGTGAGTGGCAAATGTCTATTTTGACTTTATTGATGACAACCTGCAGACAGGTATTGCCTGGCCAACAACAAGCGAGTGCTGTAGTGCACTGGCTGTGTAAAGGTGTGGGTGCCACTTTGTTCATTAGTGTACTGAATATAGCATTATTATTATGTGGAGCTCTCGCTGACTCCACAGATGTGGTCTCAGCGGTTATAGAAAACCCCTTTATTGGCCCGGTCACCGTGGCTTCGCTGGGTCTTCTGGTTGCTTGCAAAGCCGTTTTCAGAGCTTTTCGTAATGCAATATTTAGTGAACTTTTTCGTTATATGTCTGCGCGTCGCGCAGGCGTCATACTAAGTAAGTCGTTACTTACTCATACCGTATTTGCCGTTAGCCCTCGTGTTCGTTTATCACATGGCTCCCGCGCACCCCCTTTAAGTTTTGCTTAGTATTTGCCAGACAGCGGTTGTTTAGCGGTCTGAAAATACGGGTGAACTTAAACTAGCTGGGAACTACCTTACGGTAATTCCCGAATCTGAGCGTCGTTCTGTTACCGGGGCGGCAGGATTGTAAACCTCTGGGTTGTAGGAAAATTCCTTTGCTTATTCGTAACCTTTGTACAATTGCTTTTACCGCCGTCGTGCTGACACTAGCAGGTTGTAGTGGCGGAGTACTCGATCCGAAAGGACAGGTTGGTGTTGAAGAAAAGTGGCTGATTATAATCTGCACACTCTTGATGCTGATTGTTGTTATTCCGGTTATCGTGCTGACTCTCTACTTTGCCTGGAAGTATCGCGCCAGTCGGGATTTTGAAGTTTATACACCTAAATGGGCTCATTCGACAAAAATTGAATCAGCAGTCTGGTCTATCCCGATTCTGATCATCGTTGTACTGGGCGTTATCACGTGGAAATCCACTCACGCGTTAGATCCTTACAAGCCGCTTGAAGGCAAAGGGGAGCATATGACCGTGGAAGTGGTTTCATTGAACTGGAAGTGGCTGTTTATTTATCCTGAACAGGGTATTGCAACAGTTAATGAACTTGTATTCCCCGCTGATAAGCCAGTGGCGTTCAAGATCACTTCTGAAGGAACAATGAACTCCTTTTTCATTCCGCAGTTAGGTAGTCAGATTTATTCAATGGCAGGTATGGAAACCAAGCTACATCTGATTGCAGATGAGCCTGGCACTTACGATGGCTTTTCAGCCAACTATAGTGGCGAAGGGTTTACCGGAATGAATTTTGACGCGATTGCCACACCTACCAACGATGATTTTGAGGCGTGGGTAGAAAAGGTTAAACGCGAAGGGGGAGAGCTTGATTCAGCGTCGTATAAAGCGTTGACAGAGCCGACCAAGTCTCATCCGGTCGAGTATTTCGCCGATGTCAAAGACGGTTTGTTTCACGACATCATTATGAAATTCATGAAAGACCACGGTGAAATGAATTACTACAGCAAACCTAAAAATGCGGTCCAGGGTCGTCCTGAAGCAACGCGTAGTCACGCGCAGCATTCCGGCGCTCATGAAACAGAGGCCGAGGAGTAGTCATGTCTTTGTTAGGTAAATTATCTATAGAAGCACTGCCGTATCATGATCCTATTATCATGAGTACGCTTACGGTAGTCGCTATTCTGGGTGTCGTCATTGCCGCCCTGATAACTAAATATAAGAAGTGGGGCGTTCTCTGGAGCGAGTGGATCACTTCTATTGATCATAAACGCCTTGGCGTTATGTATATCATTCTGGCGCTCATCATGCTTATGCGCGGCTTTGCTGATGCCATCATGATGCGCTCCCAACTGGCCCTGGCCACCAACGGTGCTGAAGGTTATCTGCCGCCGGATCATTACGACCAGATTTTCACCGCCCACGGTGTAATCATGATCATCTTCATGGCAATGCCATTTATGGTCGGTCTGATGAATATCGTGTTGCCTTTGCAAATTGGTGCCCGAGATGTGGCCTTTCCATTTTTGAATAACTTAAGTTTCTGGCTGACAGCCGGCGGTGCCGTGCTGATCAATCTGTCATTGGGCTTAGGTGAATTCGCTAAAACCGGTTGGGTGGCTTACCCTCCTCTGTCAGGCCTGACTTACAGTCCGAGCGTGGGAGTCGATTACTACATATGGGCCTTGCAAATATCCGGGCTCGGTACGCTACTGACTGCAGTTAACTTTCTGGTTACTGTAGCGAAGATGCGTGCACCGGGCATGAAACTGATGCAAATGCCGATTTTCACCTGGACATGTACCTGGGCGAATATTTTGATAGCGGCATCCTTCCCAATCCTGACAGCAGTGCTTGCTATGCTGACGCTTGATCGCTACATGGACTTCCACTTCTTCACCAATGAAGCCGGTGGTAACTCTATGATGTATATCAACCTGTTCTGGGCATGGGGACATCCGGAAGTATATATTCTGATTCTACCAGCGTTTGGTATTTTCTCAGAGGTACTGTCAACCTTCACCGGCAAACGCTTGTTTGGTTATAAATCCATGGTTTACGCCAGCGGTGCCATCGCCATTCTTGGCTTTATTGTATGGTTGCATCACTTCTTCACCATGGGCTCCAGCGCTAACGTTAATGCCTTTTTCGGTATCATGACAATGATCATTGCGGTACCCACCGGGGTGAAGTTGTTTAACTGGATATTCACGCTGTATCGCGGTCGTCTGCACATCACAACGCCAGTATTATGGACACTGGGCTTCATGGTGACCTTTACCATTGGCGGTATGACAGGTGTTCTGCTGGCCATTCCAGGCGCGGACTATGTCTTGCACAATAGTCTGTTTTTGATTGCTCACTTCCATAACACCATTATTGGCGGTGCTGTATTCGGTTATCTGGCAGGATTTACTTACTGGTTCCCGAAAGCGATGGGCTTCAAACTGGATGAAAAATGGGGCAAATCTGCCTTCTGGTGTTGGCAAATTGGCTTCCTGCTAGCCTTTATGCCACTTTATGTGCTGGGCTTTTTAGGCATGACGCGTCGTCTTAATTCTACTGATAACCCAGACTGGAATATCTGGCTGTACATCGCAGCTATCGGCGCCGTCGTTATTGCGTTTGGTATTCTGTCCCAGGTTATTCAGCTGGTAGTGAGCTTCATGAAGCGTGATGAATTGAATGATAAAACCGGCGACCCATGGGATGGACACACGCTGGAATGGTCAACTGCTTCTCCGCCGCAGTTTTATAACTTCGCTAAACTTCCGCATGTTAAAGACATTGATACATGGACGGACATGAAAGAAGAAGGTGAAGCGTATAAGCGCTACGAGAGCTATGACCCTATTCATATGCCCAAGAATACATCTGCAGGTGTTACGATCAGCGGCAGTCTGACGGTCTTTTGTTTTGCCATGATATGGCACATCTGGTGGTTAGCCGCTGTAGGACTGGTAGCTGCTATCGGCTTCTACATCAAGCGCTGCTATACCAAGGACGTAGATTACTACGTTCAACCTGACGAGATTAAGAAAATCGAGGATGAACATTTGAAAAATGCGCCAAAAGAGGTAACAGCATGAGTTCAATTCCATCAAGCCTAAACCCGAACAGTGATATCGGAGGTCATGGCGATAGCCATGACCACGAGCATCATGATACTAGCGGAGACACCATTTTTGGTTTCTGGCTATATCTGATGACTGACTGCCTGTTGTTTGCATCGTTTTTTGCAACTTACGCAGTCTTGTTTATGAACACCGCAGGCGGTGTATCTGGTAAGGATATTTTTGAGCTGGATTTCGTGGCGGTAGAAACCGCAGCCTTACTATTAAGTAGTATTACCTTCGGCTTTGCCATGATTGCTGCCCACGGCCAGAAAAAAGCGTTAACGCTGACCTGGTTGGGTATCACCTTTGCATTTGGTGCGACCTTTATCGGTATGGAAATCTATGAATTCCACCACTTGATCGTGAATGGCAATGGACCAGGTGAAAGTGCGTTTCTGTCCGCCTTTTTCGCACTGGTTGGTTTACACGGCGCGCACGTCAGTGCAGGACTTATCTGGATGACAATTATGATCATTGAGATAGTTCGTCGTGGTCTGGGCACACAAACAGTAACCCGGTTAAGCTGCCTGAGCTTATTCTGGCACTTTCTGGATATTGTCTGGATTTGTGTTTTCACCGTTGTCTATCTGATGGGAGCTATGTAATGAGTCAAAGTCATTCTACTACCCCCGGACAGACTGAATCACATTCAGCTGACCACGGGGATGTGAAGTCTTATATAATCGGCTTTGTATTATCGGTTATTCTCACTGTGATTCCTTTTTGGGCAGTGATGGAAGGTGATTTAGCCAAATCAACAACAGTGTGGACAATCGTCGTTGCGGCAATTGTACAGATTTGGGTTCACCTTAAATTTTTCCTACACCTTAACTTTATTACTGAAGACGGACGAGCGAGCACCTTTTCGTTTTTATTCAGTGCACTTGTTATTGTAATGGTGGTAGGACTGTCTGTTTGGATTATTTACGAATCCAACGCCATGATGATGTACTAGCCTTCTTGGGCTGGTGCACTCGCTGTGCAGAAGTATCTGGAGTAACTGAGTAAATGTTCCGACGTTATTTACAAGTGACGAAGCCCGGCATCATCATGGGCAACCTGATTTCTGTCGCCGGAGGCTTTTTGCTAGCCTCTCGGGGCGACGTGAATGGGATGCTAATGATTGCCACGCTTTTAGGTTTGTCGCTGGTAGTGGCATCTGGCTGTGCAATTAACAACTGCATTGACCGTGATATCGATGCAAGAATGCAACGCACCAAGACCCGGGTGACCGTGACTGGCGAGATGTCGGTGAAAGCCGCTTTTGCCCACGGTATCGTGCTGGGTATTGCCGGTTTTGCATTGCTGGCTATCTACACTAATCCTGTAGCAGTATTTTTTGCTGCGCTGGGCTATGTGGTATATGTCGGTATCTACAGCTTGTATATGAAACGGAATTCAGTCTACGGCACCCTGGTTGGTAGCCTCTCCGGAGCGGTGCCACCAGTAGTAGGTTACTGTGCAGTGACAGCGCAATTTGATGCCGGAGCAGCCATTTTGTTGTTGATGTTCAGCCTTTGGCAAATGCCCCACTCCTACGCCATCGCCATTTTTCGTTACAAAGATTACGAGGCGGCGAACATTCCGGTGTTACCCGTGGAAAAGGGCATAGAGCGCGCTAAGCTGCATATCGTATTGTATATTGCGGTGTACGCGCTGGTAACTATGTTGTTACCCCTGGGCGGCTACACTGGTCTTGGCTTCATGGCTGTGGCAGCAACCACCAGCATTTGGTGGCTTGTCATGGCCTTGCGTGGCTATCGCAGCGATGTTGATGATAACGGCTGGGCCAGACGAGTTTTCGGCTTTTCCATCCTCAATATCACAATGTTAAGTGTTGCAATGGCCGTGGATTATCACACGGTCGCTCCCCGGCTATTCGTATTTAGTTAAGTTTAAGATGGCTCCTGCACGGAGCCATTTTTTTTACTCTTCCAGCACATCAAATTTGCGAATCTCAGTGTTTTCAACGATATCCTCCGCCTGTGCGGTGAAACGATTGAAGTGCCCTGCGTTAAAATGGGCTTCCAATGAATCTTCATTATCCCACAACTCACTCAAAATAAGCTCGGATTGCTTGCCCACTTTACGCTGTAACAGGTCGTAACGCTGACACCCCTCTTCCTGTCTGGAATGAAACTGCAATGTTTTAAGCGCACTGACAAGATGCTCTTCGTTTTCCTCAGTGCAATGCAATGTAGCAATAACAGCAATCATAATTTTCTCCCGGATAGAATTATCTTCATCATACTGTTTACTACGCTGACAACAGGTTTACGATTTGTTTCCTCGCCATCTGCCTGTTCAGGGGTAACATTACTGTGTTTATCCAGTCAAATTAGTCGCAATCAGTGGGCGATAAGAAAACGTTCGCTAGTTTGCCAGATATCCTCAAACGAGAAGTCAGGGCGAGCAGACAGTCTATAAATTAAACCCGCTGAGACGTCGTGTTACGATTAAGTAAACAAAGTTGATTTAATCGGATAACTTTTACATACTTACTGCTCAGACTTTAATATTCATTGTTCTTTGCTCATTGTATCTGACGCGAACAATACGAATACATGCACAATAATTCCCATGCCAGAGGTGATCATGCAGGTTTTATGCTTAGGAGAAGTGTTGGTTGATATGCTCGGCCAGCAGACTTCCGCGCCCGAAAAAAATTCTAAAAAGATCTTTGAGCCTTTTGCTGGCGGAGCGCCTGCAAACGTTGCTGTGGCTGTTGCAAAACTTGGTGGCAGAAGTGCGCTGGTCTCTAAGGTCGGTAAGGACAGCTTTGGAAAAATGCTGCTAAACACGCTCACAGACTTTGGCGTAGATACACACTTTATAAAGTCAGATAATGGTAAAACTGCACTGGCGTTTGTGGATTTGGACGAGCATGGTGAGCGAACCTTTGATTTTTACGTGGAAAATGCCGCACATAAAAATATCACTGAGGATGACGTTCGCCACTTGCCGCTCAATGACAATACCATTGTGCATCTGTGCTCTGGTTCTTTTTCCACAGACAGTTTAACGCAAAGCACGCAATTGCTAATTCAAAACGCAACCAGTGATAAAGCATTACTGTGTATGGATATCAATTTTCGGCCGGGCTTTTGGTCTGAACCGGGCTGCGCACCGGCTGCTATTGACGCCGCTGCCCGCTCAATGCACGTAATTAAAGCCAGCCAGGAAGAGTTGGACGAACTGTTTGACGACCCTTGCGACATTATCAAGACATGGCTGGAGTCAGGCGTTCAACTGGTACTTATCAGTAATGGGGCAATGCCAGTGCACTATTACACCCCGACGCTGGCAGGCGAATTTGACGTACCGGCCACTCAGGTGAGTGATACTACCGCGGCAGGCGATGCATTTATTGGTGGTGTTCTTTACCAACTGGCCAGACAATTAAAAACGTCAGATGGGCTAAATAGATTTTTATCAGATGAGCAGAATGTTTTAACCCTACTGGATTTTGCCACCCGCTGCGGTGCCATAACCGTATCTCGTTTTGGTGCCTTTGATGCCTTGCCTGATCAAGAGGATATGTTTGCCTCAAGCTAGGGGGTATTGCCCTCATATGGGCTAACGCCACCGCTTATTGCTTTGCAATGCTGCATTGCCGTTGACAAACAGCCCACGCGCGCCGCTCTGATGCAGCTTAGTTGAGCCCGTCCAGGATCAAAAAAGCCGGCTTCCTGAAGCCGGCTTGTTGCACGTCTTTGAGTTTACATTGCGTAGCTAATGGTCACGTACCCGAAGCGACCAATGTTATCATAAGCTGCATCGCCAGCCCCTGTGCCGGTAGTACCTAAGGGTAGCTCACGGTTAAACAGGTTATCGATGCCAACTGAGGCACTAATACCGTTCTTGAAATTGTACCCTACTGTTACATCCGTAATAGCGTACGAACCATATGTCATCCGACTGCTGGGGTTTGGGTTAAGTGCAAGTTCCCGGTTATCATAAAGACTCACTTCATCGATAAATCGCGTTTTCCAGCTTCCTTCCCAGTCGCCGCGATCGTAATTCAGACTAAAGGTGCCCTGCCAGGTAGCTTCACCGGCTGTACCCGCATACTGGTAAAAATCAGCAGGGTCATCCTGGAACGGAAACTCCTTGCGCTCATCCAGATAGGTGGCGATGAGATTAGAGCGAAATGCCCCGCCTAGTGCATCGAAGTCATAGCCAAACTCAAAATCTACACCTTCGGCTTCCTGACCAGCGAGGTTCAGGGCATAACTTCTGATAAGCGTAACTTCGCCCACGTTGTTACGAGTGACCAGATTACAGTACTCATTATCAACGCCATTAAGTGAGTCAACGCAACGGTCCAGAATGGTCTGGGCGCCAACCGATGAAATAGCATCAGTTAGTTCAATCTTCCAGTAATCCACTGTGGCCGTGAATCCTTCAAACCAACCAGGTGTATAAACTATACCAACTGTCTCAGACGTTGATTGCTCAGCATCCAGCTCTGCATTACCACCAATCTCACCTTCCAGAGTTTGCGAGTCATAGTTGGAGTCAAATCCTGCCGGAATACCCAGCGCTGCACAGTTAGTGCGTCGCTGTTCACTGTCTTCCAAATCTGCCAGATTGTCCTCGCGACATGGGTCATCGACAGTAAAGAAGGTTTGACTCGCTTCACCAAACAGTTCGCCGATATTGGGCGCTCGCAGGGCTGACGAACGGGTGGCGCGCATACGCAGGTCATCGAAAATTTCCCAGTCCAAACCGAGTTTCCAGCTGGTTGCATTACCAATGGAGGTATAGTCGGCGATACGAATTGCACCGTCCACTGTCATCATGTTGATGCCGGGTAAATCTGCCAGAACCGGTACAGTTACCTCAGTGAAAACCTCAGAAACTTCATAGTAGCCCCGATCTTCACCGAGTGCGTTGAAGAAGGTCCCGGCCGCATTGTCAGGTTCGTTAATCTGACTTTCTTCTTTGCGGTATTCAACACCCGCAGCAAAGCCGACATAGCCGGCGGGTAATTCATAGATACCAGAATTGGAAACCGAACCACCTATATTGTACTGCTCTATTTTGCTAGTACCTACAGAGGTTGTGTTTATGTAGTCTCGAGCGGCGTCGCTGGGCGCGCCAAAGCCCATAATATTTACCGGTACACATCCTGCTGCCCGCGCATCTTCATCCGCACAAACAATTTCACCGTCGACTTTTATGGCATCGCGGGCATTTTTATAATTGGCTAAGATCATGTTGTTGCTATTTACGCGCTCAAGTTCGGTTTTACCGTAGTTAATAAACGCTTCGTATTCCCAATAATCGTTGAGCATGCCCTCAACGCCCAATACAATGCGTGTGGTTTCACGCTCATCGTTTTCCGTACGACGACCTAAGTCGGTCATCATACGATTAACCTCTATGCTATCCAGTCCCTGCTCATCCATGTATTGGGCAACAGAGGGGCTCAGGTATCCATTATTACGGTTGATAGTATGCGTAGAGTCCCGAAAGAAAAATGCGGGCTGGCCCAGGCTCTCCGCGCGGGTACGGGCATACTTTGCCTGCGCATAAATCCGGGTATCGTCGTTTAAGTCATAATTACCTTTGACGTTGAAATTTGTGCGGTCAAAAGCTGGCTGCAGATCGGTAAACTGACGCAGATTGAAAAAGTCACAGGGGCCCGCACAGGAGAGCTCATCGACACTGTCACCTAAATACACATTTTCCAGAGATCCATCACTGTTAAATGTTTTGTCATAGCCAGCACCAAAAACACCTTTGTTGTTCAACGCATAGTAACCAGCATTCGGTGTATAAATATTATCAGGGTAAGCGAGCGAATTTTCTTGTTCAGGTGTTCGTTCCACACCGAAAATGCTCTGATAACTCATATTTCGGTATGGCGTCGCCGTCCACGGGTTATCTAGTGCATTTAAGCGATTTTGACTGCTGTATTCTGCAGCGAACGCGATATTTCCGCGATCATCATCAAAATTAAAGCCATATGACGCCTGATACTTTTCATTTTTATAATTGTTATCGTTGGCGTAACCGCGCGTAGCACTTATATCAAAACCTTCAATGTTTTTCTTTAACACAAAATTGACCACACCCGTTACCGCATCAGCCCCGTAAACCGCTGAGGCACCACCAGTAATGATTTCTACACGCTCAATCCAGGTTGTAGGTATCGTATTGGTATCAACGGACGCAGTGCCGGCTGAACTAGATACGTGACGCTTGCCATCCACCAAAACTAGCGTGCGGTCAGTGCCCATTCCGCGCAGGTCCAGTATATTGAGTCCGGCAGTCCCAATATACTGGCCAGAGTTTGCCAAAGAGTAAGTATTCGCCAGCGCTGGCAGCTCGTTAAGAACTTCACCGATATTCATTGCACCGGTATTTAATAGCGATTCGCCGCTTAATACCGTAACGGGAGAAGGAGCAATTGCGCCCTGACGAGAGATACGCGAGCCAGTGACCTGAATTTTTTCCACTGCAGCATCCTGCAATGAATCTTGATTTTCCTGTGCGCTGACAGAACCGGTGCTGAGTGCCACACTTCCTGCAAGTGCCATCTGGACAGCATAAGCTAATTTTTTCATCTTCAAATCCTAAAAGTTATTTTATTTAGCCTGTTCGTAAATTGTGCAGACCTTATTTAATTTATTTTTATAGTATTGATTGGTTCTTGAATATTTTAATAACTCATCGATATAAAACTCAATTATTTGTATAAAATTTATTAATTTGTTTTTTTGACGCCTAATTTCAATTGCTTATAAAAGTTAAGAAAAAACTAAAATGATTAAACTTTAAACTTTTAAGATTTGTATTATTAAAATTAAGAGATTACGAGGAGGATATTAACTCACTATTAGTTAATTTTTTCTATAAAGCGCTGCTGCAGAGCCTGTTTAAATTAATCTGCCGCGATATAGGCGTAGAGCCATGAGATAGCTGACGACATAGCAACTTAAGTTATAGCTATTAGAATTTATTACATTATTAATATGAAATAAATTCAGTAAAATTAATGTTAATGGGAATGTAATACACGAAATATAATACTTAATGGTTAGTATTTATCACTTTTTAAGCAAGTTTTGATTATTATTAAATCAACTATACTCGGCACAGTATTTGATGGTATTTGGCAGGAATACATTGAATAAAACTTATCATTTTGCAAAAGCATTCAATCATCATTTATTTGAGGTTTTTGTTTTTTGATGGGTAAATTCTTAACTTTGATTGTGAAATGAGGATTTAGTGATGAAAAAGTCAACACAACTTTCAATGACGTTATCAGCCGTATTATTTGCTACCGGCTTAAGTGCGAGCCAGGCGATGGCACAGGTGACGGATAATACCCTGCAGGCCCATCAGGGCGTGTACGTTGGCGGCAACTATGGTTATCTTAAAGTCGATGGTGAGGATGATTTTGATGATGACAATGATGTATGGCAAGGACTGATTGGCTATCGTTTTAATCGTTATATTGCTGTTGAAGGCAGTTATGTTGATTTCGGTGACTACGGTTCGTCAATGGCCAATGCGGATACAGACGGCTACACCGCGGCAATTAAGGGAATGCTTCCAGTTAGTGAAAACATTGCCCTATTTGTAAAAGGCGGTCAGTTATGGTGGGAAAGTGATTATGCTGTAGGTGAATTTGGCGGCAGCTTTGATGACGAAAGCCTGTTTATCGGAGCAGGCGTAAACTATGCCATAACCCGTAACCTGAGCATAAATGCTGAATACACAATCTATGATACGGAATTGGACACTGATGAGCTAAGTGAAAACTTCAGCGATACCGATTTTGAAACAGATCTGAAGCAAGCCAGCCTGGGTATCGAATATCGTTTCTAAGATCGGCTACCTGGCACTATTATCAGAGAATGGCCCGATGCAGGGCCTTTCTTTGATTCATCAGACCGTTAAGGCTTCTTTTGATACATTATCGAACCACTGGCGCAAATTAGCGATAGCCGCCTGAGTTTTCGCCGCTATGCTATCGCGCTGTGGCGTAACAGCATAAACATCATAACTTCCCATTTGCCATTCTGGCAGCAAATTAATCAACCTGCCTCTTTTCAAATGCTCACGGACTTCCGGCTCTGGTAATAGCCCGTAACCAAATCCGTCTAGGGTAAGCTGAATAACTGCCTGCATATTGTTAACCCGAACTCGCGGTGGCTCCAGTTCAAACGACTGACCGGACGCTGCATGCGATAACTCATTATATCGTCGGCTGACGCTGGTATGTCCTACGTAGGTAAAATCACGCAACTGATCCGGATGATTTATAACGGCGCCAGCCAACACATGTTTATGACTGACACACATCACCAAGTTCCATCTTGCCAGGTGCCGGGCAATGAGATTAGAGGATGTCAAAGGACCAATACAAATCGCAAGATCAGTTCCAGAGGCAATTACATCTACAGGATCGTCGGTAAGGGTCAGATCGATATTGATTTCGCCAAACTCTTCGATTAGCTGCTTGATAGGATGACTCAGCAACCCCCCCCCAAAGCCAATCGGCGCGATTAGCTTTAGCTGACCACTCGGCGTGTGCTGTAAACGTTCAAGCTGGCGTTGCGCTTCTTCAGCTGTAGCCAGCAGTTGCTTAGCAGAGCTGTAATAAATTTGCCCGGCTTCAGTAAGTGTCTGTTTTCGCGTACTACGATTGAATAAAGACAGACCGGCATCCTGCTCAAGTTTAGAGATCTGCTGCGATACGGCAGACGCAGTCATATTAAGTTGCAGTGCAGCCTGACTCATACTTCCGGTTTCCACCGTTTTAGCCAGCACACGCAGCGCTTTTGTCAATTTATTGTTCATGTTTAAGCATTCCTTACTGAACCTTTAAGCATTTAAACGTTGCTCTCATACAGGCTCTAACCTTACCATCAATGCGAATAGATATCATTTACATTTCAGAGGGCTTGAGCCATTTTATGACGGCATTTTTTTCAATAGCTTTTACGCTGCCAATAAAGTTGCATAGTAATACCGACTGTTTTATCCAGCCTGGGAGCATATTCGATGGGACGTAACAGAAAGAGGAAAAGCTTATGGGGGGATATCCGATCATGGCACTGGATAAGCTCTGCAATATGCTTAGCGGGACTGCTTATGTTTGCGGTGACAGGAATAACCCTTAATCATGCCGACTTCGTCGAATCTAAAGCCTCTGTTCAGAGTGTGGAGAAAACATTACCAGCACCGTTGCTTAAAACGGTAAACCGATCGAGAAACAGTAAAACGTTGCCACTGAGCTTTGAAAAATGGATGGATGCCCATACCGGGTTGGATCTCAATAATTTTGAGCTCCAATGGAGTGAATATGAGCTTTACGGCAAATACGCCCAGCCAGCTACGCAGCGTTGGTTCAGTCTGGATCTTGAAACCGGAACAATGTATCAGGAATCAGTCTCCGGTGGCTGGATTGCTTTTTTTAACGATTTACACAAGGGCCGCAACACTGGCTTTTGGTGGCAAATGTTTTTAGATCTGTTCTCAGTGGCTACGTTAATTTTTGCTGCTACTGGGTTATGGCTACTTAAGCGTTACGCAAAAGGCCGTCAGTCCACCTGGCCACTCGTGTTCGCTGGTATAGGTCTGCCGGCCCTGATGTTGTTTATCAGCACCACTGCCAGTGCAGCAGAATCTGAGCTAACGGTTCAGATCCAGCGTCAAGATGTGGCGGAATATCACAATCCTTACCTGGCTATTTGGCTTGCTGATACACGTCATCAAAAACTTATGAATATCAAGGTGCTGTACGATGGTCGGATGGCCAACAGTAAAGGGGAAAAGTGGCTTAAGGATTTACGCCTTTGGTGGCGCAGAGCTGGCCGTTTCGCCACCTTACCCATCGATGGCGTTAGCGGAGCCACACGCCCTCCGGGTTCTTTCACTGTCAATTTGTCACCCTATATGAACCAGCTTACACGCTTCCCAGCTGGCGATTATTTCATATTCGTGGAAGCTGCCAGAGAGCTGGGGGGCCGGGAACTGGTAAAAATTCCCCTGCAACTCCCTTTCTCATCACCTGTTCAGTTAACTCGCAGCGGCCGCCAGGAACTTGGTACAATCACACTTAAAACGGAGCCTTAACATTTTGAACTTAATATCAAAAAAACAGCGTTTGCTTGCCCTTGCCGGTACTCTGGCGCTATTAAGCACCAACGCTTCAGCTCACCGGGTTTGGGTTAAACCTAATACCACAGTCGTATCAGGCGATGAAGCCTGGGTAACTTTCGATGCGGCCATCGCTAACGATATTTTCAATCCTGATCACTATGCCTACCCCCTTGAGCAGCTAACTGCTATCGCCCCGGGAGGCGATGAAATCTCCGTGCAAAATGCTGCAAAGCTGAAATACCGAAGTGTGTTCGACTTACATATGCAGCAAGAAGGAACATACCGGGTGGTTAATAGCAGTCGCTCACTTATGGCATCATGGGAAGATGAAAACGGTGACCGGGTAAGGTGGCCTGAACGAGGAAAAACGGGGACCAAAGAAGCGCTGATGGCGGCGGTGCCTATGGATGCTAAAGGGTTAAATGTCGTTGATTACTCTCGCAGGTTAGAAACGTTTGTTACTCTGGGCGCGCCCAGTGACATCTCTGAAAGTGATGATGCAACTGGCCTGACAATGTCGTTTCTCGGCCACCCCAACGATTTGTATACCGCTGAACCCAATGAGCTAACATTCACCTTTGATGGCCAGCCCGCAAAGGGCACATCAGTTACCCTGGTAAGGGAAAACGCTCGTTATCGTGATACCAACACTGCTGAGACTTACACCGCGGATAAATCAGGAAAAGTTGAAATCACTTTCGATAAACCGGGAATGTATTGGCTCGAAGCCACTTATGAAGATAAGAATGCTCAGCCCCCTGCCAGTGAGCGACGTGGTAATTATGTCGTAGTGCTTGAAGTATTACCTCTTTAGAACGAAAAATCTGTGCAGTTTCGGTGCCGTCTGCACAGATACCGATTCCAATGATCAGGTGCCTGAGTAAATTGTACAAAGCACCTGTACACTTTGACTTATCTCTATATATTGATTGTCTCCCACTCTCCTGAGAACACAAAAAAACACTTACTAAACAATAATTTGAAAAAATATAGCACTTTTTTATTAATGGAGCGATTTTTGCAGTATACGTTATTATTTTATTTAAGCGTCGTATAAAGTCAGGAGGCGTCATGTCGACAACCGCGTCGATTTTCAAACAGGGAGAGAACTGTTGGGTAAGCAGTAAAGCGAGCCACGCGACCCCGCTGATTGACTGTGCCAATTACTACAGAGCATTGCACTCGTCGATTGTAAAGGCTAAACATTCTATCTTTATCGTCGGGTGGGATATTGACAGCCGGATTCGCCTGATTCGTGGGGAAGAAGAAGCGAATTCAGAAGCACCTTCAGTTATCAGTGATTTACTTGCCTGGAAAGCAGAGCAGAATCCCGATTTGAGGGTGTACCTGTTACGGTGGGACTCTTCATTAGCATTTTTTGCTCAGCGGGAAATGTGGGCGAAAGAAGTCTGGGATGAAAATACGCCAGACAATGTCGAGACAGTATTAGACGATACAATCCCAATGGGCGGCAGCCAGCATCAGAAAATTGTTATTATCGATGACGAGGTGGTGTTTTCCGGTGGTATGGATGTTTCAACTAACCGTTGGGATACCCGCGATCACCCGGTTGTTTCCGAAGAGCGGGATGGCCCTGATGGCGAGTATGGTCCCCTGCACGATGTGCAGGCAGTTTACAGCGGCCCACTGGTAAAAGAGTTTTCTGAACTGGTGAGGTGGCGTTGGCTACGTGTGGCAGAATCCAACCCCATCGATTTTCGTGAAGATGCCCGAGTTGGCCTTAGCGATGGTATCCCTGATGCATGGCCTGACCATTATGATCCGTGGTTTGAAAATGTAGATTGTGCTCTGGCTCGCACTATTCCGTTTATGGATGAAGTTGAGCCCGTGCAGGAAGTCAGAAACATGCTGCTGGACCTAATCAATCAGGCAGAGCGTGTGATTTACATTGAAAACCAGTTTACCAGCCGTCAGGAAATTGCCGAGGCGCTCAATAAACGTCTAAAAACGTGCCCTGAACTTAACGTGGTAGTGGTCAGCTCCTACGAACCAAAAGGTCGTTTTGAGTGTGAGGCATTCTGGGCAAGCCGTATTGAATTTAAAAACATTCTGTTTAAAGACATAGACCCGAACCGCGTAATTATGACCTATTCGTCGATTACAGATGAAAAGGGTCGTGCTGCTTATAAACGTATCCATTCTAAAGTGATGACAATTGATGAAAAATATCTGGTCATTGGTTCATCAAATCTGAGTAACCGCTCAATGACGCTGGATACTGAGATAGATACAGTTTATTTTGGCAATGACGAACATAACTCGCAGCAGATTGCCCGGGTGCGTGATGACCTGCTGGCTGAGCACAGCGGGCGCGAAGTGGCCGCCACAGCGCAACTTATGAAAGGTGACAATCCTGCCAGAGCCTTGATGGAAGGACAGCTGGCGCATGGTTATGTGCTTACGCAGGTCAATGATGAAATATTTACCGAGCCCTCTTCGGACAACCTTTTTAGAAGCTTATCGGATCCTGAAGAACCACTTATTGCGATGCCGACTATGGACGGTACGTCAATGCCCGTCAAAAACCCGCGCCGTCGGACAATTATGGTTGGGTTGGGTGTACTGATTATCGCCATTTTAGGTGGGTTAATGTTTTGGGCCAGTCAGTCAATTTCCTGGTTAAGTGCTGATAGTATAAATGCATTTCTTGAGGAAAGCCGGGGTACCTATTTTGCCCTGCCAACTGTGTTGCTGGTTTATCTTGTAGGCGGCATACTCTTTTTCCCGGTCACTGTGCTTTCCATTGCAGTGGCGGCCGTATTCGGGCCAATCTGGGGGCCTGTTTACGGTATCCTCGGCGCTTTGTTAAGCTCTGCGACCATGTTTGGTGTTGGTAAATTGCTGGGTAATGCTGGTTTAAAGAAAATTGGTGGCCCTAAAGTTGAAGCTGTCGATCAGAAATTAAAAAGCAGTGGCATTGTCGGTGTCGCAGCTATCCGTATGCTTCCTATCGCGCCATTCAGTTTGGTTAATCTGGTTGCTGGTATATCTTCAATCGGGTTATTTCAGTTTTTGATGGGCACTTTTTTGGGCATGTTCCCTCCAATGATTGCAAAAGGTCTTGTGGGTGACTCCATAACTCAGATATTCCGTAACCCATCACCTGAAACTATTTCCTATCTTGCTGGCGGCATTATTTTGTGGGGTATGATGATATGGGGCTCACAAAAATTTGCTCGCTGGTATCAGGAACGCAAACAGAAAAATAAAGCGAAGGCGGAAGAATGTGTCGCATAATCAGTTACAACATTCATAGTGGGGTAGGCAGAGACAAAAAGCATGATTATCGTCGAATAGGCAATTATCTCGCACAGCGCGATGCTGATATCGTGCTGTTGCAGGAAATGGACACGCGACCAGCTGAACGAAGTGTTACTCAGGATATCCATGATATTTGTGCAGCAAACGTTTATCACCTGGTCCCGTCCCCGGCACTTAGCGAGGACAATGGATGGTACGGAAACGCTGTGCTTACCCGGTTTCCAGTGATAAGTAATGAGACACTGGATGTAAGTCAGGATGGTTTTCAGCCCCGGAACATCCAGGCTGTTGTTATCGATACACCGGATGGGCCGTTGACGGTGGTTAATACACACAAGGGATTGAAAAAGCACGAACGGCGCTCACAGTTTGCGCTCCTTCATGAATATATTGCTGCTCGTCTGCAAAGCCACCCCACCCCTCTTATTCTGGGCGGAGATTTCAATGAGTGGCAGTTTTTCACATCTGCTTTTAAACAACTGAATAAGACCCTGAACCATCATACAGTTGGTGCTACCTTTCCCAGTCAGTTTCCTCTGTTTTCTCTAGACAGAATATGGACAACTGATGATATTCGGGTAAAGCGGATCAAAAAACTCAAGAATACTAATACTCGTATTTTATCTGATCACTTGCCTGTCCAGGTAGATATAGAACTCCCCGAAAAAAAGAAGATGCCGACATTTTTTGAAGAGAGGAACCGCGCCTCCGCATAAGCGGTTCCGCCTTCTGCAGCCATCTTCACACCTGTCAATTTTTTGACAACTTTTCTATATATATCTGATAGTTATAGAATTTTAAAAGTGTCAAAAAAACGTCTGAAAAAAAATTTTATTTTTTTTATTTTTTTCCTTTCATTCCGAAAAATCTTGTCTATAACTTTATGGAAACTGCCGCCGGCTCCGGTGAGCAGTACAGCATTGAAGCTAGGTTTTCGCAAAATTGGACGCACACACAGGCGCAGCGCCTAACAGGTATCAACATGGCAAGTGGTAACACTGTAAATATTCACGCAAGCGGTTCTTTTCCTTTTTCCTCTCTGATTTGGTTACTGCCACTGGCAGGTATGGCTGCTGGCGGTTTATTGATGCACTTTGGTCATCACTACAGTGCAATCCTGCTTACCGGAATGATAAGCGGCCTGGCCTCGTTAGGCTTTATAGCCGCACGCAACGCTGTCCAGACAGAGTATATTGATGCGCCTATTCCAGAGAGCACAAACTGTGACGTCGAGCCGCTGAAACACTCACTCAGTGAAATTATCACCACCTGTGAGAATAATCTCAATGATGTAATAAGCACACAGTCTAGTGCAATGACGACGCTAAGCGGCTCTTTTGCAACGTTACGCACTATGGTTGATGAGCAAAACAGCTGTATTCAGAATCTGATCCACACCGACAGTGATTCTGAAGAAATGTACGCAAGCCGTATGCAGACATTTGCCGACAATACGGAACGCTCCCTTGAGCAATTTCTAGCGTCGACAGAAACTATCTCAACCGGGACCAGTACAATTCTCGAAAAGGTCAATGTTGTGCATGAAACCATGCCAACAGTCATGAAGGCACTGGGCGACATTGATGACATTTCATCCCAAACCAATTTGCTGGCTCTCAACGCAGCTATTGAAGCAGCCCGAGCCGGTGAAGCCGGCAGAGGCTTCGCGGTTGTAGCCGATGAAGTACGGGCCCTGTCAAATCGCTCTACCCAGTTTAGTGACGTTATAAAAAAACAGATTGAAAGCATGAGTGCCTTGATCGACGAGCTGACTAAAAATGTGCGTGAGCTGGCTTCTCAGGACACCAGTTACATGGCGCACGCTAAACAGACTATTCAGACAGAACTCGATAGGATTATTGCCAAAGCGCAAAACGATACAAAAACCACCCAGGCGCTGGAAGCAGTTGGCCGGCAGCTAGACATCGCGTTAAGTAATACGATTCGCGGCTTACAGTTTGGTGATATCAATCAGCAGAATATTGACTACACAAAAGAAGTTCTGCACAGCATAACTGACGCTTTAAATGCGGCTGATTCACCCGAAGCTATAGCCCAACACCTTAATGATTATCAAGCCAGAATATCCGAGCGTGGGCGCCCTGGTCACAACCCCGTCTCTGCCACCAGCGTAGAGGCCGGAGACGTAGAATTTTTCTAAACCTTGCTTCCATGTCTTTAACGTTAATCCGAAACACGAGAAACACTAATGAGTAAAAAAATCCTTGCAGTTGATGATTCTGCCTCTATTCGTCAGGTCGTAGAGATGACGCTTAAGTCAGCAGGTTACGACGTGACGACAGCGCAGGATGGACAGGACGCACTTGAACAGTGCAAGTTTAATCGTTTCGATTTTGTCCTTACTGACCAGAATATGCCTCGCATGGATGGTCTTACCCTGATTCGCGAGCTGCGCAAAATGAGTGCCTACACCAGTACGCCTATCGTGGTTCTTACCACAGAGGCAGGTGACAGCATGAAAACTCAGGGAAAAGCGGCCGGCGCTACCGGCTGGATGGTCAAGCCGTTTGATCCGAATAAATTACTTACTGTGACCAGTAAAGTTTTAAGTTAGGGCCTTACTTGCTATGTCTATTGATATTGAGCAGTTTCACGGTGTGTTTTTTGAGGAAAGTCAGGAACACCTGGATACGATGGAACAGTTGCTGATGGCGCTTAATGTGCAATCACCTGATCATGAGCAACTTAATAGTATTTTTCGTGCAGCTCATTCAATCAAAGGCGGCAGCGGTATATTTGGCTTTTCTGCGCTAGGAGAAGTCACTCATGTTCTGGAAAATTTACTGGACAAGGCCAGAACTGGCACTTTTCACATCGATACCAGCACTGTGGATTTACTCCTTGAAACAGTAGATATCCTTAAGCAAATTCTGGATGCATACCGGGATCAGGATCCCCTTCCAGAGACGCTAATTGAAACGGGAAAAAAAAAGCTGGAACACGTGTTAGCTGGTCAGCCTGCCGCCGCGCAGCAAGACTCTGAAAAACCTGACGATGATGATTTTGGATTTTTTGATGACGAAGATTACGTCAGTGCAAACGCAGATACAGACGATTTCGGCTTCTTCGATACCGAAACAGAGTCTGCGCAGGCTAGCAATGCCGGCGCTGAACCAAATAACAACGAGTTTGGCTTTTTCAATACGCAAAAAACCAATCAGGTAGAGGCACCCCGTGGCGTATCTGACTCTGACAGTACTGCGCCGAAAGGCACTGCAAACTCAGTCAATAACAACGCAAGCCATAAGTCCTCCTCATCTATTCGTGTTAATACCGGTAAGATTGATGCGCTGGTAAACCAGGTTGGTGAGCTGGTTATCACCCAATCCATGCTTTCTCTGATTGGTGAGCAAATTGAAGGCGCATTGGGAGAGAAACTGCAATCGGCGATTGCCGAGCTTCAGCGCAATACCCGGGAGATCCAGGAATCTGCAATGTCGATGCGTATGCTGCCGATTAATATGACCTTCAACCGCTTTCCGCGGGTCGTCAGAGATCTAGCCTCTCGGCTTGCCAAGAAGGTGGAGCTGAAGATTGAAGGCGGCGCCACAGAAATTGATAAATGCATGATTGAAAAGCTGGTGGACCCGCTTACGCATTTAGTCAGAAACAGTATTGATCACGGTATTGAGCTTCCTGACATCAGAGAACAGTCTGGTAAAGCTGCGTCTGGCACCGTGATTCTTCGGGCTGAACAAAAAGGCGGCAACATTGTTATCAGTATCATTGATGATGGCGCCGGTCTTGATCGTCAGCGCATTCTGGAGAAAGCCAGTGAAAACGGGCTGGTGGCTAGCCACGATATGCCGGACGAAGATGTTTGGCCACTGATCTTCGAGCCTGGTTTTTCCACCGCAGCGCAAGTCACAGATGTCTCTGGTCGTGGCGTAGGTATGGATGTGGTAAAGCGTAATATTGAAGCGCTCGGTGGACGCATCGACATTGAATCCAGAGCCGGCAGCGGCTCTGCGTTTTATATTCATCTTCCCCTGACACTGGCGATTGTGGATGGAATCACTGTCGCTATTGGGGATCAAATCTTCGTGGTGCCTCTGGTCAACATCATCGAATCCATTCAACCTGCCAGCGCCCAGCTTAAGCGATTAGGCAGTGACACTCTTTTACATATTCGGGATCAGTATTGGCCTCTGGTAGCCATCCATGAGCTTATGGATGTGGATGATGCCGTTACCGATCCTACTGAGGGGATTGTTGTTTTACTGCAAAGCGGCAAACAGCAATTCGGTATTTTAGTTGACAATTTACTGGGACAGCAACAGGTCGTCATTAAAAGCCTGGAGCAGCACTACCGTAAAGTTCCGGGGATTTCCGGCGCCACTATTATGGGCGATGGCAAGGTTGCCATGATTTTGGATGCAGATGCTATCGCTTATCAGTGTCGCCCCGCTTACCAGGAGGAAATGCTGGCATGAGTGCAGCAGAGCAAACACACTTTCAAACAAAAAACGAATTTTTGAGCTTTGTTTTGGGCGAAGAACATTACGCTCTGGACATAAGCGCGGTAAAAGAAATCAGAGGCTATGAGCCAGTGACAAAAATTGCCAATGCGCCGGACTTTATCAAAGGGGTTCTCAATCTGCGTGGCGATATCGTACCTATTATCGACCTGCGCATTAAGTTTAATGTCGGCGCCCCTGTTTATAACGAGTTCACTATTGTCATCATGCTCAACGTGCTGGATCGCATTGTAGGTATTGTAGTGGACGGCGTGTCGGATGTTATCCGGCTTAACGATGACGAAATCAGACCGCCACCCGAGTTTGGCGTGGCATTCGATAGCAGATATCTGCAAGGTTTAGCCTCTGTTGAAGAAAACATGGTGATTTTAGTAAATATTGAGCACCTGATATCCAGTAGCGAACTGGGCCTCTTTGACACCCATAATCAAACCGGGGATTTATAAATGGGAATGTTTAATCTATTTAAAGCCGAAGCTATCAAAGCTCAGCAATTACAAATGCTGCGCATTGAACAGTCACTGGAAGCCACAACCACCTGTATAATGATGGCGGATAAAGACCGTAATATTATTTATGCCAATAAGGCCGTTCAGCGTCTTCTTAAAGAAAATGAAGACGAACTTCAAAAAGCCCTGCCCAACTTTTCCGCCGACAATCTTGTGGGGCAGAATATAGACCAGTTCCATCGCCACCCGGCCCATCAGCGTGACACTCTCGCTTCACTGAAAGAGCCAATGGTTTCTTCTATAACAGTAGGTAGTCTGAATTTTAAGCTCACCCTCAATCCGATGCTCGACCACAATAATGAAAATATTGGAACCATGGTCGAATGGGTTGATCAAACCGAATTACTGGTGAAAAGCGGAATGCTTACTGCCTTAAGTAATGCCCAGGCGCTTGCTGAATATACGGTAGACGGTGAATTTGTTGACTGCAATGACAACTTCTCTGTATTAACTGGCTACGCTAAAGACGATGTATTAGGCAAGCCCCATAGCATTTTGTTAGATGGCAAAGATCGTACGCCGGAACGTTATCAGGCTTTCTGGAAAGCGCTAAGCAAAGGCGAACGCAAATCCGGTGAGTTTAAGCGCATTACACAATCTGGTGAAGAAATCTGGCTGCAGTCATCTTATAATCCTATTCTTGATACCAAAGGCAGTGTGGTAAAGGTGGTTGAGTTTGCCATTGATATTACTGCGGATAAGTTGAAAAACGCCTACTTTGAAGGCCAGATTGCCGCTATTAGTAAGTCCCAGGCAGTGATCGAGTTTGACATGGACGGCATGATACTTGATGCCAATGAGAACTTTTTAAGTGTCACCGGCTACGCGTTAAAAGATATCAAAGGCAAACATCATAGTATGTTTGTCGACAGTGAAACCCGTAATAGCATTGATTATCGCACCTTCTGGGAAGGACTTAACAAAGGTCAGTACCAGTCAGGCGAGTATCGACGTATCGGCAAAAACGGAAAAGAAGTTTGGATTCAGGCGTCCTACAACCCCATCTTCGACCAAAATGGCGACCCTTTCCGAGTAGTAAAATACGCAACGGATGTCACTGCCCGAACTACCGCTATTTATGATATCAAAGCAGTAATGGGCCAGTTGGCAAAGGGTGATTTAACCTGTGAAATTAACCATGAACTGGAAGGAGAATTTCAGGTTCTCGGTTCAGCTATTAATCATTTCATCAGAGATTTACGCAATACCGTCAATCGCATCAATACAGCGGTTGAAACTATTAATTCAGCATCCAGCGAAATTGCCAGTGGTAACGCCGACCTGTCGAGTCGCACAGAACAGCAAGCGTCCAGCCTGGAAGAAACAGCATCAAGCATGGAGCAGCTTACCGGCACTGTACGACTCAATGCTGAAAACGCTGAACAAGCCAGTTCACTTGCGTCGCAGGCGTCTGAGATTGCAGTTAAAGGCGGAAAAGTTATTCAGGAAGTGGTCGAAACCATGGCCAGTATTAATGAATCGGCCCAGCAAATCTCTGACATTATTGGGGTGATTGATGGGATCGCGTTCCAAACCAATATTCTGGCACTAAACGCTGCGGTGGAAGCTGCGCGGGCTGGAGAGCAAGGTCGTGGATTTGCTGTGGTCGCCTCAGAAGTACGTACCCTCGCCCAGCGTTCAGCGGGTGCGGCAAAAGATATCAAAGAGTTGATCTCCGGCTCGGTGGCAAAAATAGCTTCGGGTAACACCCTGGTCAATGAGTCAGGTGAGACCATGGGTAATGTGGTGACATCGATCAAAAGAGTCAATGATATCATGACTGAAATTGCCGCAGCATCAGCCGAACAAGCCACCGGCATTGACGAAATCAGTAAAGCCGTGTCACAAATGGATGAAATGACCCAGCAAAATGCTGCCTTGGTGGAAGAAGCCGCTGCGGCTGCCGAAAGTATGCAACAACAATCAGAACAGCTTGCCGAACGGGTAGCCACTTTTAAGCTAACCGATGAGCAAGAAGATGATATCAAACTGGCGGCGGTCCCCAGAGCGTTACCAAAATCAACCGCCAGAAGCGTTGAGAAACCCGTCAATAAACTTGCACAACTAAAAACATCGGCGCCTGAAGAAGATGAATGGGAAAGTTTCTGATGGTATCGATGGCAACGGTACACCGGCGTGTGCTGTTGCCACCGAGTTTGCCTATAGCCCTGATGATTTTAACAGTGTGCGGCAAACGCTCTACCGTATCGCCGGGATCCGCCTGGCGGATACGAAAGACGCCATGGTTTACAGTCGCCTGGTCAGGCGACTGAGAACATTAAAACAGCGAAGTTTTACTGATTATCTAGACTATCTGAAACGTACGCCCCGCGAACAGCAGCATTTTATAAATGCGTTGACGACAAATCTGACGTCATTTTTTCGCGAGCCCCATCATTTTGCAATTTTGTCTGAATATCTGGCAGCAACTCCGGGCGTAAAAACCATCTGGTGCGCCGCCAGTAGTTCAGGCGAGGAGCCCTATTCAATAGCGATGACCGTGGCCGAGCACTTTGGGAGCTTCAAAACACCGGTAAAAATCATCGCGTCAGATATCGACAGCAACATGCTCGATAAAGCTCGCCAAGGTGTTTATCCGGCACAGGTGAGCCAGCATTTATCAGTGCAGCAGTGTAAACATTTTCTGCACCGTGGGCGGGATAACAACAAAGGCAGAGTACGCATTGTCCCTGAACTCAGAGCCATGGTGGATTTTCGCCAGATTAATCTGACTGCGCCTCAATGGCCGTTACCTAAACAGGTTGATATTATTTTTTGTCGCAATGTGATGATCTACTTTGACAAGCAGACCCAGCTACGCCTTTTAGAAAAAATGGTGACGTTATTACCTGAGCGAGGCTTGTACATCGCCGGACATTCCGAAAACTTTTCAATGGCACCACATTTAGTCCAACCGCTTGGGCATACCACTTATCAGCCAGTAAAACGGAAGTCTAATGGCTGAACCTGCCCGAGAACGCCTGTCCGGACTGAACACCTATTTTGACAAGCGGTTCGAGCGTCAGGCGGTTAAAATTTTGCCCGGCGAATATTTTGCCTCAAACACAGCCACTATGATTGTGACGGTTTTAGGATCTTGCGTGGCCGCGTGCCTTCAGGACTGCAAGAACAAAGTCCATGGTATGAATCATTTTTTATTACCCTGTGATTATCCAGGCGATAACCACGGCCATGGCGGCCCGGCGCGTTACGGCATGCATGCTATGGAGCTGCTGATTAACGATATGATCAGATTGGGGGCTGACAGGCGTCACATCCAGGCAAAAGTATTTGGTGGCGGCAATGTAATGAGTAAACTTTCTCATTCCTGTGTGGGCGAAAAGAACGCCGAGTTTGTTATTGACTATCTGCGCACAGAGCACATCCCGGTGAGAGCCAAAGATTTATTAGGCGACTATCCGCGTAAAATTTATTTTCTTCCAGAATCAGGCCAAGTGAGAGTTAAGAAAATTAAACGACTGCAGAATACGACAATCATCGATCGTGAGTCTATCTACCAGCGCAAACTCAAAGAGCAGCATTTGCGCACTACCTTTGATTTTTTTAACGTGGAACCGCAATGACGATTAAGGTGCTGGTGGTGGATGATTCAGCCCTCATCCGTCAATTGCTAGCAGAGATTATCCACCAAACGCCCGGCCTTTCATTGGCAGGTGTGGCCCCGGATGCCTATGTAGCAAAAAAGATGGTTATTGAACAGGCTCCGGATGTCATTACGCTGGATATTGAGATGCCTAAAGTTGACGGATTGCGTTTTTTAGAAGTTCTTATGCAATCCCGCCCTACACCGGTAGTAATGATTTCTACCTTAACCGAAGCCGGAGCGGATGCAACGCTGCGCGCGCTGGCGCTGGGCGCCGTTGACTTTATTCCCAAACCCAAAATTGATATTGCCAAAGGTATTGAAGAGTACCAGTCGCTCATTGCCGAGAAAATATATGCTGCAGCCACAGCAAGACGAATCAAACCGCCTCCACCAGTAACCACCGTGCTACCTACTCATTACACCAGTACCGAAAAAATTATCGCCATCGGCGCCTCAACGGGTGGGACAGAAGCCATCAAATACATTATTGAAGCGCTGCCTGCTAATGCACCAGCGACAATTATTACCCAGCACATGCCGCCCGGTTTTACCAAAAATTTTGCCCGACGACTGGACAACTGCAGCCGTGTCAAAGTTCGTGAGGCTGCAGGTAACGAACGTCTATTACCAGGTACTGTATATCTTGCGCCTGGCGACAAACATCTGATTATCGAGAAAAGTGGCGCTGACTACCGAACTGCCCTGCTCGACTCAGGCCGGGTGAGTGGCCATAAGCCATCGGTAGATGTCATGTTTGAGGCCGTCAATAAGCATGCTGCGCACAATGCGGTGGGTATATTACTGACCGGAATGGGCAAAGACGGCGCCCGTGGGCTCCAGGCGTTACATAAACAAGGCGCGCACACTATTTGTCAAAATGAGGAAACCTGTGTGGTGTTTGGTATGCCAAAAGCAGCCATTGCGCTTAACGCAGCCAGCGAGGTCCTCAGTCTTCAGCAGATCCCGGCAGCTATTATACGTTACCTGGAGGCGACGAACGCGGGCTCAAGGGTATAGTGCCTGTCAGGCTTTTTTTGGGCTTACAGCATCGGGACTACATATTACTCAGTTACACTTTTGTTCGCCAAAGACATGTTAACGGCTTTTAATAAAGACTCTCATTTTCCAACAGTAGTTAAACCTGAACGTTGTTTTTTATGACTAGATACCTTTTTGCAATCTTACCCGTGCAGGCGCTGATAAATGTCGCATTGTATTCCATCGCTCTTCAGCACCCATAGTCCACCACAAGTCCCTGGTGACAATTAGCACCTGAACCTTACTCGTGTTAAAAAGGTACTCATAACATATCCTTATACTTGCTGTGTCCCGCAGGGAAAACACAGCAAGCGCCAGCATGAAGGCCTTACAATAAATGGAACAAGAAGAACTCCTCCCGCTTTTATATGATGTCAGCCGCGGCGAAAAAGCAGCATTTGCCACATTATATGAGCACACCAGTGACCATCTTTTTGCTGTCGTTTTGAAAATGTTACGACGCCGTGATTTGGCTGAGGAAGCGTTGCAGGATGCTTACGTACAGATCTGGCAACACGCAGACAGCTATCACCGGGGCCGGGGCACGGTATTAACCTGGATGGTCAGTATCGCCCGCTATCGTGCACTGGACAGTATTCGATACAAAAAAGCCCGCCCGGAGCAGTCCCTTGACGGTGAAATCAGCATTTCAGATGCGCCGCTTAGAGGTGATGACCAGCGCAAACTTCACCAGTGTATTGAAGATTTGGACCATGAACAACGTCAGGCCATTTCGCTGGCTTACTTTCATGGGTTGTCTCATGAGGAAGTAAAAAATCATTTGGAAAGTCCGCTGGGAACGGTAAAAAGCTGGATTCGCCGGGGGCTGAAAAACTTAATGCGGTGCCTTTCATTATGAATTATTTAAATCGGGAAAGACGCCATGCACTGGCGGCTGAATATGTGCTTGGCACCCTGCGAGGGCCTGCCAGAGAACGTTTTAGAAAACTAATGATGCGACACGAAGCGCTGGCGCGCACAACCTGGTACTGGGAGCGTCAGCTTAACTCACTAACCACATCACTACCCGGGCAGACGCCGTCTGAACATGTTTGGCAGAATATCGCCGGGCGCACTATTGACCTGGACAGAACAGCTAATGTGCCCGCGTCAAAGGCCTCGACTAAGCCTGGCTGGTGGTTATGGGGCGGGCTTGCAGCGACTTTCTTCATTGCGGCGCTACTGTTATGGACCCGCCTGCCTTCACCTCAGGAAGTAACCCCTTCTCAAATTGCTGTGGTCAACAATGAGCAGTCTGCGCCACTGTGGCTAATTGAAGTGGTAAATGATCAGCTTATCGTGAAAGCCACTGGCAATATTGAAAACCGCAACGCCAGAGATTATGAGTTGTGGGTTATTCCCGAAGATGGAACCGCGCCAGTCTCGCTTGGCGTGATCCCTCAATCAGGCATATGGCAGCGCCCCTTACATCCGCTTATTGTGAAAAATGCGGTAAAAGCATTAGCGGTGAGCTTAGAGGATAAAGGCGGTTCGCGCACCGGCTCTCCTGCCGAAGTTTTATTTACCACTACACTGGCATCACTTTAAAACGGCGTGCGCTTGCTGTTTCAATAAGGAACAGCAAGTGCCCAGTACATCTCGATAAGTCGCAAATCGTATTCTCGAAATTAAAAGCTTTATTCGTAAACACCAGCGAAGTTTACGTTTGAATATCTACGAAATCGCCCAATTTGTTAATTAAAGTTAATCTTATTGTTAACTTTAATTGCATCTAAAGCGAGCTTCGCCCCGTAAGGTTAGGTTAATTATCAAGCAAGAAAAGGAAAGAGTATGCTTAGATTTACCTATCTGGCTGCAGCAGTAAGCAGCGCCCTGGTCATTTCATCAGCGGCCCAGGCATCAAGTCACCGGGAAGCGCCCCAGTTGACACAAATGCCAGCTGTGGATGCCACTGATTTTTATATGTTCAATAGTTATGAGTCAGGAAAAGAAGGTTTCGTGACCATGATCGCCAATTATATTCCCTTACAAGATCCTTATGGCGGTCCAAACTACTTCCCAATGGACCCTTCAGCTGAATATGTTATTCACATAGATAACGATGGCGATGCGGTGGAAGACATCAGTTTTGCATTTAGCTTCGACAAAATGCTGGCTGCTGACGGCGAAGGTATTGCCCTTCCGGTCGGACCGGAAGGCGATCAAAAGATGATTAAGGTGCCCTTGAAAAATGTCGGACCGGTTTCTGCCAGTGACGCCTCTGCAGCTAATTTTATGGAAACCTATGAGATTGAAATGATTTCGGGTGACATGCGCACAGGCACCAGAACATCACTTATGCCGGCTAACGGTGACACATTCAAAAAACCATTAGATTATATTGGCGATAAAACATTCGGCAGCCCCGAAGGATATAGCGAGTACGCGAATCAATTTGTCTATATGTTTTCCATTGACGGTTGTGACACCCAGGGTCGTGTTTTTGTTGGACAGCGTAAAGACCCGTTCGTGGTAAACCTTGGTGATACCTTTGATTTGGTAAACTATGTTCCTGTAGAAGGTGACAGTGCACCAGGTGCTGGTGATGAAGGTGGTTTCCCTGGAGGCATCACTCAGGATAGCGCCAATGACGATCTGATTGATAAGAACGTCACGTCAATTGCGGTAGAAGTTCCCGCTTCGTGTGTAACTGGTGACGGTAATGGCGTAATTGGTGGATGGACCACTGCTAGCTTACCGCAGGCTCGTATTTTAAACCCCAATGCGACGTTCGAAAAACCAGCAGTATCAGGCGGTGCGATGACACAGGTTTCCCGTTTGGGTAGTCCTTTGGTCAATGAACTGGTAATTGGTATAGGTGATAAAGATAAATTTTCATCTTCAGAACCGGCTGGCGATGGCCAGTTTGCGGATTATGTAACTAATCCCGTGCTGCCAGAACTATTAAGTATTCTGTTCCTGGATCCGGTGAATCAAACGCTGGGCACAGAGCTAGATACATTAGCACCGACAAATTTCCCGCGTAATGACCTCGTTACTGCATTTTTAACCGGTTTTGAAGGTGTAAATCAGCAATCTACTGTGACACCGTCTGAAATGCTGCGATTAAACACAGGCATCCCTGCTGTTCCAGCTGATCAGCAGTCTGCATTTGGTGTAGCCGGAGACGATCTGGCCGGTTTTCCAAATGGCCGTCGCCCTGGTGATGATGTAGTAGATATTGCGCTGCGGGTTGTAATGGGACGCTTATGCTATCCGGTTCCGGTTAATGGCGAAGATACAGATCTTGGACTTTGTGCGCCGGAAGATGCTGCAGTTGGTAATGTACCCTTTACTGACGGCGCGCCTGTAGACGCTTCAATGTTTGATAACAGCTTCCCTTATCTGACGACGCCAATCTCTGGCTCAGCTGAGTAAGGAGACATTATGCAAAAGAGATTATCACTTTTACTGGCACTTCCCCTTACATTATCGTTATCAGGTTGTTTTGATGATGACGATGATAACGATGGAATGCCGGATCAAGAAAATGTTGCACCAGAGCCTATTTCTGAAAGCTTCACTACGCAGGTAGATACTGCTTTCTCGGAAGAACTCACAGCATCTGATGCTGATGGTGATGAGCTGACCTATGCTGTAGGTGAAGAGCCTGCGCGGGGTGCTTTAGAGTTATCAGATGATGGAAGTTTTACTTATACACCATCTGAGGAAGCCACCGGAGAGGATAGTTTCACTTTCACTGTGAGTGATGGTGTTAACGACCCGGTTGCAGCAACCATTACGATTACTATCGAAGCCGAGCAAGTAGCGGTATCGAGTTACGTGCGTGCTGCCTTTAATCAGGCGCCCACTGACGAACCACTACCTGTTAACGGTCGTGAGTTCCAACAGGATGTCGAGGATCCCGATGCGTTTAACGATTTAATCGATCAATAACCAAACCGCCGGGCCATGGATGGCCCGTTTTATTTTTAGCCTGCTGCTTTTACCTTTATTTTAGAATCTCTGCATTGCTCCTTTATCATGTCTAACAGCCGTTAGCTTCAATCAGTTATTACCATTTTTCGAAAGTAAACTGTCTTGATTAAGTCGCTTTTTAGCCCGGCTCACCGGTAGCAGGATCTATGGCATCCAAAGACCGTCCCTGATAGTGATTAAGTAGCAAAGCAATGGTCGCCTCGCCATACTGTTTAAACCAGAAATCCCCCATCTGCTTAAGTAAGGCAATATTATCTTTACTGTAGTCATCCATGGCATCATCTGGTGGACTTTTCAGACCTGGTTGCGCGCACATGCTGGCGTTAACACGAATATAATTACCCTCTGTAACCAATGACTTCGCCTGATAGGCCACAAGCTGCTCATCTGAAAGTACATCTATAATCTGACCCTGGCGTATCCACTGAAAGGCGCCCCATTGCGTTGTGGCTGGCCCGTTGATTTTTCTGGTACGTTTGCCCGTGCCAATTGATAGCACTCGCAGATCTTTTTTAGCAAGATCAGGCCAGAGATGTTGCGCCTCAGCAATAGCACATAATGTTGGGTTATTTGCCACCACGCCACCATCTATTAACCACGATTGTGAGGCCGCAGGGCCTAAATTTACCGGGCGACTGGGAAAATAAGTAGGTGCCGCTGATGTCGCATCTGCCACAGCAGAGCTTTTCAATGCTGCATGATCCGGATGATGGCTTTTTAAAACCAGCGGCTGGTGTCGTTCCACAGCAAAGGTCACAGTTAGTACGTGGCGCGCTTTTTCAGCCGCCGATGCTAAGGTGGCATCCTGGAACCAGCGCCTGAGAAAGCGGGTTTTTCCTGCGCCTTCGTACTTGGGAGCATTGATACCATCTATTTCAAAAAAGCCGCGATTTCGCTGAAATACCTCTCGGCCGCTGCGATGATTGTACAACCGATTGATGCGCTCCACAGGCATATCTGTGGTAGCCAGCGCTAACGCGATAATGGCACCGGTACTGGTACCGGCAAAATAATCCACACAATCACGCAACGCTACCCCGTGTCTGGCTTTAAGTTTTGACTCGACTTTGTGCAAAAATTCAGTGGAAGCAGCGCCTCTTATCCCACCACCATCCAGCGTCAGTATTAGCTTTCCCATAATTTCTCCTACTCTCGCTTGCCAGATATTACGTTAAGCTGGTGTTGCAGTAAGTCAACTGAACTTATGGCGAGTTCAAATGAATTTTCAGACCTACGAATGAACTTCAATTACTACTAATGCAACCTAAGCATTGTTTGGCGCAAACGCCCAATTTATTATAGCACTATGTAAACCATGCCATTGATGAGCAGATATTTTGAATTTTTATAGCGGCTGGGCCACTCTGGTCTGCCGAGTGTTGCTAACAACCTTAATTTTATCAATGGGCTGTTTTCTCTCTTTTGCCTCCTACGCTGCGCAAAATGCCCCTGAACCAGACTGGTCACAACCTATCATGTCTTATCTGGAACGCGTTCGTGATAATCCTCAACAGGTACTGGATGATATTCTGCCGAAGGTCAGTCCACGTAATGATAAAGAGACCTCGGCCAGCCTTTACTACGTAATAAGCCGGGCCTATTCCTCATTAATGCTTCACGACAAAGCACTTGCTGCGGCCCGGGAGGGTTTATTCCATACGGATCAAATCAGGCAACCAAAACGATATCATTATATGCAGCTTGCCAGTGCTGAGGCATTGAAGGGGCTGGGGCGTGCTCGTCAGGGGGAAAAGCAGGTCGCTGACGCGATTCAATGGGCCAAAAACCATCAGTCATATAATTTGTTAGCGTATGCATATAGTGTGGCCGGTTATATGAGCCTGACACTAAGTGAGACCGATGAGGCATTGTCTAATTTTCAAAAAGGTTATCGTCTGGCCGAAACAAAGTTGTTGGATATCGCGCCAGAGGATTTTAGCGGCATGATAGCTCTTGTGTATGAATACAGAGATGAACCCTCACTCGCGATACCGTATTTTGAACAGGCCCAGATATACTATCGTAAGTCCAACAGACGCCTCGAGCTGGCAAACACGCTATTTGGCCTGGGTCGCAGCCATTTGAAACTCAGTCATACCGAGGTCGGCCTCAAATTACTGATCGAGTCAGCCCGACTGGCCCTTGATATCAGAGATATTCAGGGTGCAGCGTACAGCTACCAGCAAATCTCTGAGCAGCTGATTAAGGCCGGTCAACTCAGTGAGGCAGAAGACTATCTGGATGATGCGCTGAATCTTTTCCAGGAAGCCAATAATCCATATCAGCAAGTTGGTGTTTTACTACTCCAGGCTCGTATAGCACTGATTGAAACCAACAACGAGCGGGCGCTTTTTCTTATTCAGGCAGCCAAGCGCATTGCGGTAGGAGATGCTTTTCTTCCTCATAAAATTCAGATTAATTATCTCAAAGCTGAAGCGTTGGCCGCGCTGAAGGATTATGAAGAGGCCTATCATTTGTTGCTTAATATGCTCGAAGATGAAAGAACATTTCGCAAAGAGCAAAACAGTCAGCGCCTTATTAAACTAAAATCGGCTTTCGACACTGAACAGCAGCGAGATCGCAATGCCTTACTGCAAGAGCAAAATCTCCGGCAACAAACAGAGCTTGATCAGCAACGGGAAAGGCAGCGTTATACCGCACTTGTCGTTACCTTGCTGGTGATCATTAGTCTGCTCTTATTTTGGCAGTACCGCATTAGCAGGAAGCATCAAAACCGACTGGAGAATTTGGCTAATCACGATGGCCTTACCGGCTTGCTGACCCGCCGCAAAACCATGCAGGACATGGAACAGCAACTGAATCTTGCTCATCGTCACGACGATGAAATTAGTATAGCAATCCTGGATTTGGACTACTTTAAACAAATTAACGATACATATGGGCATCAGGCAGGAGATGATATTTTAAAAGGATTTGCCTCGTTAGCTCGCCGGACGTTCCGGGGAACCGATATACTTGGGCGTGTTGGTGGTGAAGAGTTTTTGTTTACCTTTCCTCACACCTCTACAGAAGATGCCTGTAAATTATTATCCCGCTTCTCCTTAGCAGTTAAACAAATACCAGCGACTATAGGCCGCGAATCTATTTCGCTTTCTGTTTCTGTTGGCCTGGTCAGCGGTCAGTACTCACAAGATATCTCTACGCTCATTGCTAAGGCAGACGAGGCGCTCTACGATGCAAAAAAATCAGGTCGTGATCAGATTAAGCTTTACCCATTAGGTCCTTCACCTGATGATAATGACTCAGCATAATTCTTCTCAGCTACGGTATGGCAAAGGTCATATTCTAAGCCGCAGATTAGTGCGTCAGCACAACCAGGATCATGTTGAATTATGGCTGGCCACAGAAGCAGGGCCGGTTTGTTTGATGTCACCACCGCAGACTAATGTATGTTTCATCTTGAGGAATGACGAATCACGCGCTCGTGATCTGATTACCCAGTACCACTTACCGGTATCTATAGAAAAAACAAACTTGAAAACACTTGAGCAGCGTGTTTTATCGCTGCTGCGTGTAAAACGAGAAAATGCTATCGCCAAGTTAAGACGTTTATTTTCAGCGCAGGCTATAACGCTTTTTGAAAGTGATATTAAGCTGACTGAGCGTTTTCTAATGGAACGCTTTGCGTATGGCAGTGTGAGCTATAAAGGCATCATAAAGGATGGCGTAATAACCGATGCGCAGGTCAAGGGTGTAGACTATCGGCCTGCTTTGTCTTCTCTTAGTTTGGATATCGAATGTGATGAAAATGGTCGCCTGTATTCGCTGGGACTTGATGGTAACAACCTCAGACGCGTTGTGCTTGTCTATAATAAACATGTCACCCATCGCAGTGATGAGTTCTTCCTTGAAACCGTTGCTGATGAACAAAGCTTACTGATTCGCCTGTGCGAACTGGTGCAAGCTGCTGATCCCGACATTATAATAGGCTGGAATATTAAGCAGTTTGATTGTTCAGTTCTGACCAAACGTGCTGAGGAGTTGGGTGTTTCCCTTAGACTGGGGCGCGCAGGTAACCTTTTGCGGGTAAAAAGCTGGAAAGATGGTCAAACGCTGGTTGAGTTGCCCGGAAGAAGTATTATAGACGGCATCGAAGCACTCAAGACAATGACCTATCAGTTCGATAGCTTTGGGCTGGACCATGTTGCAGCGAGTCTTCTGGGCGCCGGTAAACTAATAAAAGAAAATGATCAGCTCAACGCCATCAAGACGTTGTATGAACAAAAACCGGAGGTGTTGGCTGAATATAATTTCCGCGACTGCCGGTTGGTTAACCGGATTGCTGAGCAAACCAGACTTGTCGATTTTTTAGTCTTACGCAGCACGCTTACAGGTCTTGAATTATCGCGGCCGGGGGGCTCTGTAGCGGCGTTCATCAATGTATATTTACCGCGCCTCCACCGCAAAGGATATGTCAGTGGTATCCGTCCTGCAGACGGCGGGCTCGCTTCGCCAGGCGGTTATGTGATGAATTCAAAGCCGGGATTGTATAACTTTGTCCTAGTGCTGGATTTCAAAAGTCTGTATCCCTCTATTATTCGCACATTCAAGATTGATCCGCTGGGTCTTGCAGAAGGTTTAAAAGCTCCGAAAGAAGCGATACCGGGCTTCAAAGGGGCTTGTTTTTCCCGTACCGAACACTTTTTACCAGAGATTATTGCAAATTTGTGGCGCCAGCGAGACGAAGCCAAAAAGGCCGGAGATCAACCACGCTCTCAGGCCATAAAGATATTAATGAACTCATTCTATGGCGTGTTAGGCAGCGGGGGCTGTCCTTTTTACGATCCACGGCTGGCCAGTTCAATAACGTTGCGGGGTCATGAAATTATGCAAATTACCGCACAGTGGGCAGAAGAAAGTGGCGTTGAGGTAATCTATGGAGATACAGACTCACTATTTGTAAGCCTGCCCCAAGCAATAGACCGGAGTTTCGCCATAGAAGCCGGTAAGCAATTGCAGGCAGAGCTCAATAAAAAATGGCAGAAAAGGCTTACCACAGAATTAAATCTGCATTGTTATTTAGAATTGGAATTTGAAACCTGCTTTGACAGATTTTTCATGCCGACAATCCGCGGGAGCGCCACTGGGAGCAAAAAGCGTTATGCCGGATTAGTTTACCGAGACGGCGATGAAGAACTTATATTTAAAGGACTGGAGAATGTAAGATCTGATTGGACCCCACTGGCTAAGCGCTTTCAGGAAAAGCTATATCTTAAAGTGTTCAAGTCACAGCCGACTGAACAGTTCATTAGTAATACGCTACTTAAAATTCGACAGGGTCGGTGGGATAGTCAACTGGTCTATCAAAAACGACTACGCAAGCCTTTAGAGAACTATACCCGTTCCCGGCCGCCCCACGTAAAAGCGGCGCAACACGCACTGGCCGCAGAGCAAAAAATTTCAGGCAAAGTTGTGACATATAATTCGAAAATTATCAAATACGTGATGACTCAAAATGGCCCCCAGTCGATAGAACATCAGGATGCGCCACTTGATTATGAACACTATATTGATAAGCAGATCAGGCCAATTGCTGAAAGCATCTTGCCCTATACTGATGTGTCTTTTGATAAAATCGCAGAGCAACAATTGGATTTATTTTGATAACAAAAATTATCAATAATATGCTAAACAAAAACAAGTTAAATGTAGTAATAAACTGTCAGAAGATCAGTAACCTGTCAGTAAGATTAAGCTCGGCGCCACAGGTAGTAGATACCATTAAAAGATATAAGGAAAGCTAAGCAATGCAAAAATGGAGTCTGGAAATTCATTCCGGTATCACTCTCATTACCATTATGGTAAGCCTACTGCTTTTTGTTTTTGAATACATAGCAAAGCCACAGATCATCGTTGCCGCGAGCATTTTATTTGTTGCTGTTGAAGTAGGTCTGTATCTCAACAGTGTTATCAAAAAATCTGCGCGCAAGAGAATAGCCATGCATTAAATACAATATACTGTTGTCTAACTTCGAAGCCTTTTAATTACGATGGTTTTCGGATAGTAGCACTACACCAGGGATCTATTAGTCCACCGCTGGGCTTAGGTTTACCGACTTTTCTGCGCAGGATTGGTTTATCAGTGCAGAACCAGTCGCGCAAATTATATCTCATAAATGCGCTCCCCCTTTCGCTACATACACTCACTGCAGCGACATTTCTTATACGCAATAAAAAAGTCCCTGTATTCCGACAAGGGCTTCTTCATCAACGGAAGCGCCGTAGCCGGCAAGGGACAGTGTGCTACTCTGCCAACCACGTTGTCACATGGGGTTGGACCCACACTGGGCGTAGGTTGACCGAATGTCACAAACATTCGCAGCAACCGAAGCGGCGCGCCATGGAGGGCGCGACTGGTGGCTACACCAGGGACGGGTTGTTACCTGATTGTTGTGCAGATAACCGTGCTTGCGGTTACCCGATGGGTTAGGTTTCCCGTGGGGTGAGCACGCCAGTGCGCTTCTGAGTAAAAGGGCTATCCGCAATAGCCAAATAAACCTA
>NZ_KB899381.1 GCF_000378185.1 Salinimonas chungwhensis DSM 16280 | reverse complement strand
TGAGCTGGTCGCAGAAAAGCTTAGAACTGATATCTATTTCGCAAACCCGTATTCATCCTGGGAACGCGGATTGAATGAAAACTTCAACGGTTTGCTGCGCCAGTACATCAAGAAAGGCACCGATTTACGGACGATAACAGATAGGCAAATTAATGAGGTTGAACGTGCATTAAATGCCAGACCGAGAAAGTGTCTCGGCTTCAGGCAGCCAGTTACGGTATTCAATGAATTACGCAAAGCTGCCTAAATTAGCGAGTGGTGCACTTCGGAGTTGAATTCGCGTATCTGCTAAAAGAGATATTTTCCCAAAAAGCTTTGGTGTTCCTCATATCAAGAACACTGATGAGTACATATCGTATTTGTCAGCCCCTCCAAAAATAGAAGCCCTTAGTGCATTAAGAGACTTTGTTGATTATTCGAACTCAAGAAGCATTATTAAAAAGGAAGCGGTTTAATGGATAACATAGTCCCATACCTAATAATCGCGATAGTTGTCATCTCAATTATCGTAATGTACAACACAATTATAGGAAGAATGAATCGGGCGAAGCGAGCTTGGTCGGATGTAATAACCTATGAAAAACTAAAAAGTGAGTTGATACCAAAATTAGTAAGCCTTACTGAGGAATTTAAAGTTTTCGAATCAGACTTCATAGAGCAGGTTACAGCTATGCGCTCGGCGATATCATCGATCTCTAAGGATGACATTGATATCGAAAAATTGAACGAAATTGAAGCGCGATCAAACCAAGTCTTTAGTACATTTAAAGCTACAGCGGAAAGTTATCCAGAACTTGGTTCAACTCAAGTTGTGAGAGATCTACTCAGTCAAATAGCAGACAAGAGTGAAAATGTTGCAGCTGCAATAACAATTTATAACCGAAGCGTTGAACAGTTTAATAATTCTGTTGAAATGTTTCCGATTAACATTGTTAACGGTCTACTTGCTAAGAAAGACAAACTTAAGACCTTCACTCAATCTGGACTGACAGATGAGTACGACTATAAACCTAATTTTTCATAAAGGGATTACTCATGAAATTATTAAGATACTTACCACTATTAAGCTTAGCGCTAGGGTTTAGTTCTATTGCAAAAGAAACTGACTATGCTTGTAGTTTTGTAGATATGAGAGGAACACTTGTTGCAAAAGCTGACTTTGAAAATAAGAATGTTGGTTCAATAACAATAAAATATTTAGATGGCAGTGAATATTTTACCCATGATTGGACAACGCATATTGGTAACGACAAAAAAAGTTTAGCGGTTGAAAACGGTTCCAATGCAGTAATGGTGGTTGTTGATGGTATGTACAAAACGAGGTTTGAGTACGATTCTGGCAAAGACAGCGGTTATTTTTGGGTAAACCAAAGTAACAAACAAGATGCGTGGAAGCTCAACTGTATAATACGAGAAGCCTAGCTTTCAAAACAATTTTTTGTGTTAATCGTATTAATTTAAATGTACTAGCTCAGACCTGGACTGGCAGTTACCCCGTTTTTCTGGTGTCGGCGTTAGATTAGATTTGAGCTAATACAGCTAATTCAATTGATATTTCTTGAAAGAAGTTTTACTCCACGGACGGTAGCTCTAAATAGCGCAGATTTTGGTAAGCATTAAGCCAAGGCTTACCTACTAAATTCCGCACATCTACAATCTGGACTTCCCAGCTTTCACTAGACAGTTATCTGTTTCGTAAACCAAGCATTCTCGAATTGAGCAGGTGAGACACCGTCGGTATGAGAATGCCGTTTTTTGGAATTGTAAAACATCTCGATAAAATTAAATATCTCTGATCTGGCTTCATCACGGGTGTCATATAACTTTTTCTTTGTAACCCGTTTCTTAAACGTAGCAAAGAAGCTTTCCGCTACCGCATTATTGTGACAGTTATCGCGTCGGCTCATCGAGGGCCTGAGGTTGTTTTCCTTTATGAACGCCAGATAATCTGCACTACCGTACTGACTGCCCTGGTCGCTGTGCACCAGAACATGCTGTTTCGGTGTGCGTTAATAAACCGCCATGAGCAGCGCATTGATAACCAGATGCTTATCAATATTTTTGTCCATTGACCAACCAACCACACGGAGCGAATACAGATCGATGACGGTGGCCAGATACAAAAAGCCTTCGTAGGTTCTTACGTAAGTAATGTCGCTAACCCACGCTGTGTTTGGGCTGGCGGGAGCTAAATTCCGTTCCCAAATGTTATAAGCAATACGTGAGGGCTTTCCGTTTTTAATGTACCGACGCTGGTAACCAATTTGTACCCGAAGCCTGCTTCTACGCATTATCTTCGCCACGCGATGAACGCTACATGTCTCTCCAGCCTCGCTTAAATCACGGTATATCCAGGGACTACCATATGTCGCGCCACTTGCTATATAGAATTCTCGGATAAGCTTTAGCAGGCGCTCATTTTCAATAGCACGAGCACTCAATGGCTGCTTTAGCCGATTATAAATAACACTGCAATGGATTTTTAGAACGCGACACATCGTATTGACTGAAAATTCTTTCTGATGATCACGGGTAAAGGCGAACTTCACTCTGGCTGGCTTGCAAAGTACCTTGAGGCCTTTTTTAGAACTTCTCTTTACTCCATCACCCGTTTGAGTTCAGCCTCAAGCTGAGCGATACGGGCAGAATCATCAGCGGACTTCTTCGGTTCAGAACTTTTATCCAGCTGCTTTTCAGTTAAACAACGAATTACTTGAAATCCCGAGGCGCTCAGCCACATCCGCAACAGAATACACGCGCTCCGTAACTTGCTCCACTGATTCGACTTTAAACTCGTGGATATACCGTTTGCCTTTGCTTGTAAACACCTCTTTGTGAAGTTACGTTGTAACTGTTAAAAGTGTCTAGCAAAGTCTAAAAAGTCCAGCTTTTTCACCTTTTTTACCCTGAAAAAAACCAGGTGGTTAATTTCTTATAGTCGTACGAATGAGTTTTTGAAAATTGCGTATGTGGAGTATGGTGGGAAAATCAAATTGATAAAGACTTGTAACTGATATCTAAAGATTCAGCTAATATGATACATCGTATAGCTTATGGGGTTATAGCGTGGTTAGGAAACTATAAACTGTCCGTTCTTTCTTTTCCCGTGTCTGCAAGGTCTTTCAGAACGGTACCTAAGCGACTATTTACCCGACTAAAGCGAAGATGTAATGATGGTAGTTAGTGTGTACTATCGACAAAGATGTTTAATAAAATGGTGGCCCCACCCTGACTTGAACAGGGGACCTGCCGATTATGAGTCGGATGCTCTAACCAACTGAGCTATGGGGCCTTTGAACTGTGATTTGTGTCTGGATTAAAGCGATTGCATTGAACCAGTGCCGCGAAGTATAAGCAGTTTTTTTATGCTTGTCACCCCGCTGCAGGCGGGTTTTTTGCCTGAAGGTGCTGATTGGTTAATTTAGCGTCAATTTGTATGCCAGTCCTAACCCTGTATACCACATGCGGGGTATCTGCCAATACCTGTGCCGACGAAGTTTGCTACATTGTCTGGTTAGAAATAGACTAAAATAACAGTAGTAGTTTAAGAAGATGATATTTTTCCCATGAACCAATCCAACCTGGTCATTTTAATTGTTTTATCGCTGATGCTTACGGGGTGTGATTTATTTTCTGCTAACAAACCTGCCGGTCATATTCCCGTTACCTTCAGTGACCTTACAGCTAAAGGCGACTGCGGATCTAAGATTCGTCTAAATAATCAGTTCTGGGATGTCGATTATCTTGCTTTTTATTTATCTGAACCAAGAGTCAGAATCGGCGGACGGTGGCAGGCCCTGTCGTTTGAGCCCGGGCAGGGACAGTCCAGTACCACCGCATTATTGAAATTTCATGATCGCTGCACCAGTAACAGCAACGACACCACAATTAAGCTGGATGCTAACGAGACTTTGTTGAACCGTGCTTCGGCAGTACGGTTTACACTAGGCTTGCCTTTTTCGCAAAATCATTTGCTCGATGATGTTCACGATTCGCCAGTCAATGAGCCGGCTATGTTTCAGTCGGCCAGGGTCGGGCATACATTTATGCGCATTGAGCTTAAACAATCAGACAATACGTCAAACTGGTGGTCATTTTTGCTTGCCAGTGGTGGATGTGATGCTTCATCCGACGAACAGGCGCCGGATCAATGTCAAAAACCTAATCGAATTACCGTAGATTTGCCCCTGAAGGCGAATGTGGAAACATTGCGACTAAATGCCTTGTTGCGAAAAATTTTATTTCGCGCAGAGTTAGTGCCGGGGCAGGCATGCAATTATGGTGAACAACCTGCAGACAACTGCAACAAGGTGCTTCGTAACCTTACTAACAATCAGTGGCTTGTGTGGGATGCACCTCAACAGGTCTATCTGAAACAAAATTAGCAATCTTTTGTATCGGCATATATAAGTGCAAGGGTGGATTTTATTTGCTATCTTTGGATTTTTATACAACTAGCCTGATAGCCAGCTTGTGCGGAGAAAAAAATGACAGAAAAGCCCTTTCTGGTAAGTGGTCGTAATACGTTAATTCATAAGGTTAGAAAGTACGATCTGCTTATTATCAATAATGAAGAAAAGCCCGCTGTATTGGTAACATTTCGCGGCCTTAAGATTTATGAAGGTAAAATACCTGAAAATAAACGCGATGCTAAAATGATGGATATGGAGCTGGTTGACCTGACCAGTGGGGAAGTATTTGGCGATGAAAAGACCTTAGTGTTTATTCAAACGCTCAATGGCAAAGAGTATAAAGTGGATTACAGCAAGTCGGGAACTCGCTCGTTTATCACTGTACACCAGGAGAGTTTTTTCTAAATATTTTCTCGGTTTGGGGGAGCTTTCGTCTGTTCCCCTTCATCTTTTATCTTTTCTTCTCCTGCGCTTCCTGACTATCCGAGACTGCTCGTGCCTCTGTGAGCCAACAAATGAGCAAGCTCGTCTCCCCCTCAAACGTTTTCTATTTAAACGGGATATGTAACAAAGTATTTGCGCATTGCGGTCATTGGCAGGTCAGAACGTTCAGTTATCGTTAATCACATAATATTTATCGCATAATCTCATATACAGTCCATTTAACGAATTCTTCCTGTCTTAACCGATTTATTCACTACTTTAACAGTACACCCGGTGCGTTGCCGGTTTGTCAGGAGAAGAAAGATGAATAATCAATTTTCAGTACGCAAGATCATCACAATCAGCAGTATGCTTTGTTTGTTCGCTGGCGTAACGTCATTCAGTGCTCAGGCTGCTTATCCAACATATATGGAGAGAAACTTGATAAAGATATGCACTGCTATCAAAGATAACAAACCGTTTCAGTTACACATGGCGGTGAAAAAAAGCGGTCTGACATATCGTGCACTTGAGCAAGGTCTTGTATGTAACAATATGGACATCCATGCTTTTGCACAGGCCAGTAAAGCTGTTAATACCGGTAAATTTCTGGCGCGACGGCTTAAGTATAAACAGCAACTGACTGCATCCCGCTAATGGACAGCGCGCCATTGTCATCGTCAAGTAGCAGAAGCGCTTATCCACTGCGTTGTGTCCTGTCTGCACAGAGGGAAAAGGCGGAGACCGGTGTTTTGCTTTCTGAAGAGACTGTGGCGATAACCGCAGTTCTTAGTGTCGGTGACCCGGCGTTGCGTGCACAATTACACCACCTCCTGCGCTGCCAACCAGACGTACATGAGATTATAAATAGTCAAAGAGGAAGAGCCGATAATCAGACCGTACTGTTTTATGACAGTCAGGCTGCCAGCACCAATCTGCCGACAGCTGACTGGGTGGTGGCGCTGGGTGGCAGTAATAATGACGCGTTGGCAGCATTTAAAAATGGTGCGCAGGGTTTTATTTGTTGCCCCCTCAATAATCAGCAGGCAACCGGTGTGATACAACACCTGATACAGTGCATGATAAAAGATGTGCAGCGCAAGCGCTCACTGGATGCGGTCAAAACTACCGCCCGGCGATTTAGTATCGGCCCTGAAAAGGTAGCGTTGGGATGCCAGTCAGGTTTATCTGGTCAGCCGCGGCAGATCATATTACGCAGTGAGAACGCGTGGTGCAGCGTTTTCTGTGATGATATTCAATGGATTCAGGCTGCCGGCGATTACATGTGCGTTTACACTAATAACGAAACCTTAGTGATTCGCTCAACACTCACTCAATTATGCCATAGGCTGCCCCAGCAGATATTTAAGCGGGTAAGTCGCTCTGAACTGGTGAATATCACGTTTGTGAAATGCATCGAGCAGCGGGCGTGTCGAACCGCCTACGTGGTTTTGCAAAACGACACCCATCTTAAAATCAGCCAGCGTTATTTCAGCGCATACTGGCAATCAGTCACAAATTTTAACCGCTGATTGCTGGCAAGCTGTATTTTCATTAAGTAGGATAGCGAATTATCAGCGTTAATTAAGGCAGATATGCGCGCGCTTATTGTCTCTTTTTTTTCTAAATCCCTGGGCCTACTGGCGCTTTTTTTGTGTTATATGACAGGCGAGATTGTTGTACGGGTGGCAAACCTGCCGTTGCCCGGCGCCCTGCTTGGTTTACTTTTATTATTGGCCGCGCTGCTATTGTTGAAGCGAACGCCACTTTTCATAACCCGGGGAGCCCGGCCACTTCTGATACATATGAGCGTTTTATTTGTACCGGCAGTATGTGCAATTGTGGTGATTTGGGCGCAGATTGCTCCTTACCTGATGAGTATATCCACCGCGATTATTTTAAGTACCGCCTTAAGCCTTGGCGTGACTGCGTGGGTGGCGGTGCGTATTTTTAAACCATCAGCCAGGAGTTGTCGCAACGATGATTGATGCAGCCGGCCAGGTGCTCGCCGAATTCACCACCATCATCACAACAACGGCTACCACCACCGGGTTAATCTGGCTGGTCGTTACGCTGGCAATTTACACCGGTGCCATTTGGATAAACCATAGAGCTGGCGGAAACCCACTGCTTCATCCGCTGCTGCTCACAGCAACCGGTGTTATAGCGCTAACCACGCTTCTTGATATTAGTATCAGCGACTATCAGCAATACGCAGGGTTATTACACTGGCTGCTGGGACCGGCTACTGTTGCGCTGGCTCTGCCTATGTATGCCCAGTGGCAAAAAGTACAGCAGCTGGGTTGGCGCCTGATTCTGGCCATTGCGGTGGGTGGTATCGTCGCGCCATTATTCGCCTGGGTATGCTTATTTGTAGCGGATGCACCATTGGCGTTGCAGATGACTATGCTGGCAAAATCGATAACCACGCCTTTAGCCATGGAGAGTAGCCGATTGATTGGTGGCATTCCGGCGCTGGCTGCTGTGTTTGTGATTATAACCGGTATCGTGGGAGCTATCGTTGCGCCCGTAACCTTTCGACTTTTCCAGGTTACCGACCCACAGGCCCAGGGCGTTGCCTTAGGTGCCGTGGCACACGCAGTGGGCACTGCAAAAGCACTAAGCATGGGCGAAGATGTGGCGGCCATGGCCAGTCTGGGCCTGTGTTTAAATGGCATTATGACAGCTATTGTGTTGCCCTTGTTATTTGGCTGACATTCAATTTAACCTTATGTCTCATAGACAACCTGCCGATACACGCTAATGTTATCAATATAAATTGCAAAGCTCTGACGCCGGGAAGTATTCAGCTACGGCGTCAGAGTAAACATCAGGTAGGGTGCAGGGTAAATGTTTTCAGTTGTAGTATGTGATGACTCCCTCGTTGCGCGAAAGCAGGTCGCTAAAAGTCTGCCACAGGACTGGGAGGTCGCGGTTCATTTTGCCAGACATGGTGGTGAAGCGCTGGCGTTAATACGTCAGGGAAAGGGCAATTTATTGTTGCTTGATTTGAACATGCCCGAGCTTGATGGCTACGAAACCCTGAAAGCTATCCAGGCAGAAAACCTGCCGGTTACGACCATTGTTATCTCTGGTGATATTCAACCTGAAGCTCACGAGCGGGTAATTTTTCTAGGCGCCGCAGAATTTATCCAAAAGCCGGTTAATCCGGACACGCTCAAACAAACCCTCATAACACATCGGATTTTAACCGAAGACGGCGACGAGGGGATTGATGCGTCGCGCCTTGATCCAGCCACCCGGGATTGTTACCAGGAGATTACCAATATTGCCATGGGACGGGCGGGCGATCATCTGGCACGCATAATGGACGTGTTCGTGCATTTGCCCATACCCAACGTGAACCTGATTGAAGTATCAGAGCTGCACATGATGCTTTCAGACATTGAAAGTCACGAAGAAGTGAGTGCAGTTTGTCAGGGTTTTTTAGGGCCCGGGGTACGGGGGGAAGCCTTATGTATCCTCAGTGACTCAAGCTTTGAGGATGTGGCACGTATTTTAAATGTTAAGGGTGAGGTGGATGACAGGATCCAGCTGGAATTACTGATGGATGCGGCAAGCATATTAATCGGTACCTGTCTGACCGGACTGGCTGAGCAACTGGACATCAATTTCAGTCAGGGTCACCCTATTGTGCTGGGTCAGCACCGTGCAATAACAGATATAATCTCTGCCAATCAACTTAAATGGCGCCGGACCCTGGCCATAGAGCTCAGCTACGGGCTGGAAGGGTACAACGTAAGGTGTGATCTGATTTTGCTGTTTACCGAAGATTCAATGGAAACAATGAACGCCAAGCTGGCGCATCTGCTGGAGGATATGTAATGTCTGACACACTGGAAGAACTACAGGCCTTTCACTGGATGATGGACATGCTGCAGACGGTGGATGTGGGTATTGTAGTGCTGGATCGCCAGTTTAAAGTGAAGGTATGGAACGGGTTTATGGAAAGTCATAGCGGAATGCTGCCCAGCGAAGTCCGTGAAAAATCGCTGTTTAGTCTTTTTCCTGACATTGCCGAAACCTGGTTTGCTCAAAAAGCACGGCCGGTTTTTGAACTTAAAACGCGGGCGTTTATGACCTGGGAACAACGGCCTTATTTATTCAAGTTTCCCAACTACCGGCCGATTACAGGAAACGAACAGTATATGTATCAGAACATCACACTGTCGCCCCTGGTGTCGGCTAACGGAACCGTCGAAAGTATCAGCATGATGATTTACGACGTCACCGATATCGCCGCAGGCAAAAAACAACTTGAAGCGATTCAGGTTACGCAAAGTGAGGCACTGGAAAGGCAGCAGTCGATGTCCTGATACCCGTTAATTGGCAGGACAGGTATCATGTTTAGTAAATGGTCTTGTAACAAAGACAAGTGCATTAACATCTCCTTGTGGAAGACCGCCGTATTTCTGACTGCCGGCATATTGCTGGCGGGCTGCGGCGGGGGAAGTGACAGCAGCAGTAGTAGTGCGCCTGTACAGGCAGCACTGCTGGTTAACGCAGGGGCTGATATTCAGGCTGATGAGCAAACAACAGTAACTGTTTCAGCGCAAACCGAAGATACCGAGCAGACACTGGTTTATTCCTGGTCAGCCGCGCCGCAGTTAATCATTACCCAGGAAGACAATACCGTCGGCGACGCCACGGTGACGCTGCCGGTGCTCAAAGAGCAAACCACGTACACGCTGACCGTTGAGGTAACCGCGGAGGATGGCGCCAGGGGCACCGATTCGCTGGTCATTACCGGCATGCCGGACAATAACCTGCCTAATGCTGTAATAGACGTATCCCCGGCTGCCGACGATAACGGCCAGTACGCCGCAGGTGTCTCATTGACACTGGATGGTTCGGCAAGTACGGATGCCGATGCCGAAGACCAGCAAAATCCAATTTCGGCATGGCAGTGGGAACAAACCGAAGGTGTGGATGTTACCGGCGGCAGTGAACTGGACAAACCGCAGCTAAACATCGTCACGCCCATTTCGTCGTCACAGCAAAATCTCACTTTTACCTTAACGGTAACCGATGATGAGGATGCTACCCATACCGCCACGATTAACCTAATCGTCAAGGCAGATTCAGACACCGCGCCTACTATTAGCGCCGGTTACAATCAGGGCGTTTTCAGTGGTGAACCTATTGTGCTGGAGGGCACAGCTGATTCCACCGTTCCTTCTGCCTTTCCGCTGACGTACGCCTGGGAGTCGTCCGGGTTAGATGGATTATCTATTGATAATCCCGAAGCACTATCGACATTTGTTATCGCCCCTGAGGTGGATTCAGAAACCAGCGCCACTATTATTCTCAATGTCACCGATGCCAACGGAAATGTTGCCAGCGATACGATCAATATAAAAGTTCGGGCAATGGCTCCGGCGAAACTTAATGATACCGGCGTTACTGCTCAGGCCACTACTGATGTGGTGGTGCAAACCCAGCAAAATGAATACGCGGGGCAGGACGGGCAACGCGGCGGCGATATCATCGCCAAAGCCGGTATGCTCGAAAAAGCCGGGCAGGGCACAGCCGGCTTTGACTTTACCAAGGTCAATGGCAATGGCGACGAACAGGATGACGACGCAACAGCCTGGTCCTGTGTACGCGACAATACAACCGGGCTGGTTTGGGAAGTGAAAACAACCTCCGGCGGTCTGCATGATACGCAAAATACCTACGGCTGGTATCAGGAAGAGAACAATGGCGGTGTCAACGGTACACTAAACCCGGCTACGGCCAGTTGCTCGCTGACCAACTGTAACACCAACGCCTTTATTTCGGCGGCAAACAGTGAAGGCCTGTGTGGATTTTACGACTGGCGATTACCCACCCATCAAGAGCTGATGAGCCTGCTGCACTTTGGTAAAGACGGTGAACCTATGGTGGATGATCAGTATTTCCCCAATACCGGCAATATGACCGAAGCGCCGCTATGGTACTGGACCTCACGTCCGGGAGCCGATGGGGTTATCAACAATGCTGCGCAAAATTCAGTGGCGATTGATTTTGCCTCAGGCGTTGATAATTTTCTGAAAAAAGACCGCGCGGTACGTGTGCGTCTGGTAAGAGCGGGGAGAAACTAATGAAACATTTATTATTTGTTTGCGCAATTATATTGAGCCCGACTGTCATGGCGCAAATTTGTCTTTCTGAAGCCCCCGAATCCACGCCAACGGACGATTTTGTCGAAGTTGGCGCTGACGAGATGTGGGATCAGCAGACCAATCTTGTGTGGAAGCGCTGTGCTCAGGGCCAAACCTGGGATGGCACGACTTGTACCGGCCAGGCCACACCAATGTCATGGAAAGAGGCGTTACAGGCTGCACAACGCGAGGATGATCGTGACCAACAAGGCTGGCGGGTTCCCAATATTAAAGAGCTGGCGTCGGTAACTGAGAGGCAGTGTGTGCGGCCGGCTATCAATGAAACTGTTTTTCCGGCTACCCCGGAGGATGATTTCTGGACTTCTACACCTTCCGTCAGCGATCCCGATAGCGCATGGGTAGTTGCGTTTTTTAACTCCAGTCATTCAGTGAAACGCAAAGCGCGCTTTGTTTATCTGCGCCTTGTGCGTAGTTACAGAGGGTCATAATCGCCCGTCTTATCATGGCCTGTTAAGTTCAGCCTGTATTTATGCAGGTTGGACTCAACTTACCTTTTTATTTATAGTTCTGCCGTCCAGAATATTAGTGATGATGATGCAGAAACTGTTTTACACCGCGTTTGCGGGCTTATTCTTTATATCGGCCAGCCCACTGGCTGCGGCTGAGGAATTCACTTGCGATATCGACTTTAGCTATGGTTTGGTGGTTAATGACGAACAGATAAGAGTGATGGAGAAATCCCGCACGTTGCTGCAGATCAATGATCAGAATCAGCTTTTTATCAATGGTCGCTGGCAGCAACTCACGCCTCAACAATCAGCCTGGCTTACAGAATATGCCCAGGGTCTTCACTATGTGGTGCCGCAGATGATTGTGCTGGCCACGGAGGGCGTTGATTTAGCAGTAGATACCATTGATCACGTCTACCAGGGCCTGGTTGGCGCCGATCACGACAGCTATGAACGGCTGCATGAGGCGATGGAAAAAGTAAAAGACAGAGTTAAAGAAAAATTCCGCCATGCCAGCGACCACTACTTTATCGGACCCGGGTCGCTGGAAAGTGTCGATGACTTTGTCGATGCAGAGATAGAAGCTCAGCTGGATGGGACTATCTCGACGACAGTAGGCGGCATATTATCAGCTATTGGTGGCGTTAACCCGGATAGCGATGATGTGGACAGCCAGCGGGTAGAGCAGCTTACCCGCCATTTGGAAGCGGTGGGAGCAAGATTGGGTGGTCAGATGTCCCCCAAAGCGCTGACGTTACGAAACAAAGCACAATGGTTTTGTAATAAGCTTGAGATGCTTAATCAGACTGAGGAGAAACTACGCCAGAGTGTGCCTGCTTTCGCCGACTTTAATATCATCACCGATACCACCGATGGTTCTGACCAGAAAGACTAAACAAATGCAGACAGCAAACTATTCAGATAGCGCCTGCCTTTGTCGGTGACCTGCCAGCAAGTTGTATTACTGTTTAATAGTCCCTGACTTTCAGCTTTTTCAAGACTGCTGTGCTGCGCTTCGCTAAGCGTGGTGCCGGTGAAATCGGTAAAATCCTGTTTCGGGCAGGGCTCCACCAGACGAAAACGATTCATAAAAAACTCAAACGCCAGATCGCTGTTATCTACCTCAGTTTGCTGATCCAGGTAAGGACGGGCAAGCTCCATATAGCCCCTGGGATGTTTAACCTTCACAGTGCGATAAATCTTTTGATTAGTCGCATCGGTTATTTTGCCATGGGCGCCACAGCCGATGCCCAGGTAATCACCAAAGCGCCAGTAATTAAGGTTATGCTGACACTCAAAGCCGGGTTTGCTATATCCGGATATCTCATACTGATGAAACCCTGCTGCCTTCAGCAGCCCGTGACCATGGGTTTGGATATCCCATAATAAATCATCGCCAGGCAATTCTGGTGGCTTGGAGTAGAATGGCGTATTCGGCTCGATCGTCAACTGATACCAGGATAAATGGGCAGGTTCTCTGGCGATAGCCTGACTAAGATCGCTTAGGGCATTATCCAGCGACTGCTCTGGCAAGCCGTGCATCAGGTCCACATTGAAGCTTTTCAGTCCGGCCTGGTGGGCCTGCGCGATAGCAGACATAGCCTGATCGCTGTTGTGGATGCGCCCCAGCGCCGACAGGTGTTGTTTTTGAAAGCTCTGTATACCAATAGAAATACGATTGACACCAGCCTGTACATAGCCGTTAAATCGCCCGGCTTCCAGCGTGCCCGGGTTGGCTTCGAGCGTTATTTCTGCATCCGGAGCCAGATTAACCCTGGCTTTTACCCCCTCCAACAGCGCAGCAATCGAGGCTTCGCTAAACAAACTTGGGGTGCCGCCGCCAATAAAAATTGTGTCCACTGATCTGTCGCCGACTCGGTGAGCATCCAGCGCTAAATCATCCAGCAAATGGGCGACATACTCCGTTTCTGGCAAGGCATTTTTTAAGCCGTGGGAGTTAAAATCGCAGTAAGGGCATTTCTGTACGCACCAGGGAATATGTATGTAGAGGCTCAGGGGCGGATTACGCAAAAGTTTGCCTCATTTGCTGAATCAGAACCGTCATGGCCTGACCGCGATGACTGATACTGTTTTTGGTCTGGCTATCCAATTCTGCCGCAGTACATTCATGGGAAGGCACATAAAAGACAGGATCATAACCAAACCCGCCATGGCCGGAAACCTGCTGCCTGATCAGCCCGTGCCAGTGGCCCTGGCTGATAAGCGGAACCGGGTCGTCAGCATGGCGCATAAATACCAGTGTACACATAAAGTGGGCACGACGATCAGCTTCACTATGCAAACGCGACAGCAGTAACTCGATATTTTGCGTATCGCTGGCACCCTCGCCGGCGAACCGGGCCGAATAAATTCCGGGGGCCCCGCCCAGTGCATTGACTACCAGTCCGGAGTCATCAGCAATTGCTGGCAACCCAGTTTCCCGGGCTGCGTGGCGGGCCTTGATAATGGCATTTTCAACAAACGTTGTACCAGTTTCCGCAACATCAGAGACGCCGAGCTCTTGTTGTGGAACAACCTTCACCTGGTACTCTGCAAAGAGTTTACTGAATTCTTTTACTTTTCCGCTATTGCCAGAGGCAAGAACAATTTTTTCAGGAAAGGACATGGTATTCTCGCTGTTATTTTTTGCCTTTAGGTTTTTTCTTAGTCGCTGTTTTCTTCACTTTCTTTTTCTTCGTCGGCGGCTTCGGTGTCTTGTGTTTGGGCCGTAAGCCGTCTATTACCCGGGCTTTCATTGGCTCACCGCTAAAACGTGCCGCCTTAGCTACCATTTCAATATCGTGCGCTTCAACCAGTGAAATCGCGGTGCCTTTTGCGCCAGCCCGACCTGTACGTCCAATGCGGTGAACATAAATATCAGCTTTGCGCGGCATATCGTAGTTGATGACATGGGAGACATTGGGTACATCGATACCCCGGGCGGCCACATCGGTAGCTAGCAACACCGACACCTCACCGCTTTTAAAGCGGGTCAGAGCTGCATTGCGTTTATCCTGAGGCATTTCCCCCTGTAACCAGCACACCATAATACCCTGTGCGGCTAAGAAATCTTTCAGAGCCTGCAACCTGTCTCTGGTTTTTACAAATACGATGGCATTGCTGATATCGTTCTTCAGAATATGGACCAGCAGGGCCTGCTTGTGGGCCAGATCGTCTGCCAGGTGGTACCACTGGTGTATTTTCGCTTTCTCCTTACGCGAAGGATGCGCCTCAAGAACTGACGGCAGCGTAAGCAGGTTAGTGGCAAACTCTCTGACGCCTTTACCTGACAACGTGGCAGAGAACAGCATGTTTTGCTTACGCCAGCGCGCTTCGCCGGCGATTTGATTAACGATACTGCCAAACCCCATATCCAGCATTCGATCTGCTTCATCCAGTATCAGACATTCAATGTCGCGACAGTCAGCAGTTTCTTTTTCAATATGCTCAAACAGCCGGCCCGGTGTAGCCACCAGGATATCGAGGTTCTGGCTGAGTGTTTCTTTATCGGTGCCATAATTGATACCGCCGGTAATTACACCACACACCAAGTCAGTGTGAGCAGTAATTGCTTTGGCCTGTTCATACACCTGAATGGCCAGTTCCCGGGTAGGTGTCAAAACCAGAATTCGGGTAGCTCCGGGTTCGGCACGCGGATAATCCAGCATGAACTGACACGCGGGCAATAAAAACGCTGCGGTCTTGCCCGTGCCGGTTGGTGCGCTGGCAAGAATGTCTTTACCATTCATCGCCTCTGGGATTACCAGAGACTGGATGGAAGTTGGGGTTGAAAAGCCCATGTCAGCTACTGCGTGACAAAGGGCATCATCAAGCTCTAAGTCCTGAAATGTCATAGAAGAGTTCTGATCGGCATGAATGCTGGTATTGTAGCATGGCATCGCGGCAGGCAATAATATTCCAGCCCCTAAAAAACGCCCTTTTCCTGAATAGCCTGTTGTCTTGCATCATTAAGCGCTGACTTGATAGCCGGACCTTTATGACCCTGTGCGATAATCGCCTGGACATCCACACTCCGGGCGGCGTCAAGGGCTCCTGCGATTTTCAGACGCGACCAGACTCGCCCTTCAGTTTCTGCGCGCAACTGACAGATATCCAGCAGCGTGGCAAATCGCTCGGGTTTACGCCAGACATCGCAGGCGTTGAATACGTCAAGGAGTGTTTCGGCCTTTTTGACATTGATTAGCGGTCGGGTAAATGCAGCTGCTAACTGACAGATTGACACAATATCATTCGGGCAGGTGAGTTTTGTGCAAAGATCCTGCGCCTGCTCCTGAGTCAAATAACTGGCCAGTACGCCAATTCTGACCTGAAGCGGCATTTGTTGGTCAGCGGCTCGTTGCAGTACTTGCTGATAATGATTGCTAAATGGTCGTAGCTGAAAGAACCAGTCATTCAGCGCCTCCGCCTGCTCCAGCGTAATAAAAAAAACTATCGGCGTTGACTCCATCAGCGCGCGTCGGGTTTCCTGCCAAACCCGTTGCGCTGTTAATTCGGCCAGCATACCGGAGCGGGCCATTTCACGCATCAGTGCCATGGTCTCATCAGCAATCCGAAAGCCAAGGTAATGATAACGGGCGGCAAATCGCGCCACCCGCAACACCCGTAGCGGATCTTCGCTAAATGCGTCAGAGACATGTCGTAGTAAGCGCTTTTCAAGATCGGCGCGACCGCCGAACGGGTCAATAATGTTGCCCGTTTCATCCTGAGCCATCGCATTGACCGTCAGGTCACGCCGCTGTAAATCTTCTTCCAGCGTGACAGTAGGCCCGGCATCACAGGTAAAGCCGGTATAGCCCTGGCCTGATTTGCGTTCCAGCCGGGCCAGGGCATATTCTTCTTTAGTGGCAGGATGCAAAAATACGGGAAAGTCTTTACCCACCTGAGTGAACCCCCGGGAAAGCAACATTTTCGGGCTTGCTCCGGTTACCACCCAGTCACGCTCGGTGACTGGCCGTTCAAGCATTGCATCCCGCACCGCGCCGCCTACAAGGTACATTTTCATGAAGTTACCTGGCTGAACAATCATGCCCGCATTATGCCCCAATCAAGATTAAATTGCTTTTACTGCGGAAGATTTTGACATCTGGCAAGCCGCTGGTTAGTTTAATCAGCGTTGCTTGTTACCAATAAGAATTTCAATGTATCTTAACTATTTCGGTTTGAACGACAATCCGTTTTCTATCGCGCCGAACCCTGATTATTTGTATATGAGCCCCCGGCATAAGGAGGCGCTTGCGCATCTGACATTCGGTCTGCGGGAAAGTGGTGGCTTTGTCATGCTCACCGGAGAAGTAGGGACAGGCAAAACAACGGTGTCCCGTAAATTGCTTCAACAGTTGCCCGACAATACGCAGGTGGCCATGATCCTGAACCCGACATTATCGGCCATTGAGCTGCTTGCCACGGTCTGTGATGAATTGGGGATCAGTTATGATCCGGATAAAGCCAGCCTGAAATACTTTACCGATAAGATCCTCAGTCGCCTGGCCAGAAACCATCAGTCAGGCATGAACACCGTGCTGCTTATTGATGAAGCGCAGCATCTGATGCCCGAAGTACTTGAGCAGCTACGATTGCTGACCAATCTTGAAACCAATCGCGAAAAGCTGCTGAAAGTGGTGCTTATCGGCCAGCCCGAATTGCAACAACTGCTTAAGCGCAATGAACTGCGACAACTGGCGCAGCGCATTACCGCTCGTTATCATCTGTTGCCGCTCACTGCGCCCGAGGTGGGCGCGTACATGTCGCACCGGCTTAATGTCGCGCACGGGGATATTAGTATTTTCAGTCCGGCTGCCGTGCGCACGGTATACCGGATAACAGCGGGTATCCCACGGGTCATTAATCTTATAGCTGACCGGGCCCTAACTCTCTCATTCACCAAGCAACACGCCATTGTCAGAAAATCTGTTTTGCTGGCTGCGGCAGAACAGATTCTGGGCGAAGATGTGGTGGCTCAGCGCCTGCAGGGTCAGCAAAAACTCTGGATGGGCATGGTTGTTATTATCTCAGTGGCGCTGGGCTTTGCGCTTGGGAGATGGTATGTCTGAGCGAGTCAGTATCGAGGCGCTACGCCCGGGTATGGTCATTACGCGCATTACACAGCAAAACGGGCCGGTTAGTATTCGTAAATCTGGTTTGGTTTCTAGTCAGGCGATGGTACAGGGGCTGGCCGAAATGGGGGTTCAGGAAGTTGAAATTGACCCGCATCAGACTGTCGAAATAGACGCTCGTCTGCAACACCGAACTCAGACTCAGCAACTGTTACGCGGCGACCATGATAAGCGCAGTGGTATCGATGCGGGTCTGTCAGAGCAGTTTAATCGCAGTCTGTTTCTCCCTACCGTGCAAGGCCTTCCGCCCGCCTGGCATCGCATCGGAAAATCAGCTGGCGCTTACGTTGTGCTCGCTATGCTAGGTTTGCTGCTGGGGTTTGCCGGCGGCACCGCACATGTGTGGTGGCCACGACTAATGCAGTCCCCGCCGGTCCAGTCTGCACCGGTGAGCCAGATACCTGCAGCTGAAAACTCTGCAGGGGAATCAGCAAATGCCGGGAAGACGGTAAGTGATGAGCGTGATGAGAATGCTGTTTCAAGCACTGAGCCCGCTGCACAGAATCCCGCTCAGACTGAGCAGACGCAAACCGAGGTGGGCCGGGATGCTGAAGATATCACCGCTCAGCAAAATCAGACCAGCCCGCAGGCTGACTTGTCTGAGCCTGATACAGCAGCTTCAGCGCCCGCGCAGGATACGGAGAGACCCGGTGATGAATCTGAGAGTACTTACGCAGGCGAAGTATTGAATCAGCCTGAAGTTCCCAGTGATAGTCAGGTATCTCAGGCGCTGCTGGAAAAATTTAACAGGGCCATTGAAGAATTAGATAATAATAGCGATGAGGAAGCTCAGCGCCAGCCCGAAACCCGAGTGACGGTCAGTCAGAGCCTGCAGCGGGTGGACCAGTTACCGGTCAGAATGCTGACCCGGTTGCCGACCATGAAATTCAGTGCTCATATGTATGCGTCAAATCCTTCAGACCGTTGGGTCAAGGTCAATGGCAAGCAGCTGGGAGAGGGAGACTGGATCGCCGACAAAGTGCAAATTGTGGCCATTGAAGGGCAACGCGTAGTACTGGAATTTGAAGACGAACGTTTTACCATGGCTGCGCTTACCGATTGGTAAGCGCTATCCTGGCATCTGGTGCACAAACACGTCACGGAAAAATTTTGGCAGGTCAATGTTAAAATCACCAGGTCGCACACCACTGACGATTTCATCATTAGAGACTGATAAATCAATTTTCTTTATCTCACTGTAATGCCCGCCATTGACGCTGTAAAACACCATTACGACGGGTTTGAGTAAGTCAGCTGAATTTGTACTAACTACAATGCCCAGCTTGCCGCTGGTCAGCTGAACCAGCGATCCTACCGGATGAACACCGATAATTTTGATGAACTGACTGACCAGGGTCTGGTCCAGCCCTGTATTTTTAGTCAACCGTTTAAGCGCCACCGCAGGCGCTACTGACTGCTGATGAGGCCGGTTCGATACCATGGCATCATAAGTGTCAACAATGGCAGCCATCCTGGCAAACTCGGAAATTGCCTCACCCTGAAGCTGACGCGGATAACCACTGCCATCTACACGCTCATGATGTTGCGCAACAATAGTGAGTGCAAGATCGCTGATATCCGGATATTGCTCCACCAGCGCTACGCCCTGATCAACGTGCGACTCAATCACAGCTTTGTCGTCGCTGGAGAGGGGAGTGGTTTGCTGACGTAGTTCCGTTGGAACCAAAGACATGCCCACATCCATCAACAGTGTTCCCAGGCAAGCGCTATCAATGGTATCTCTGTCAAAGCCTAATTTGGCAGCGAAGACTGCCATAAGAATACTGCAGTTAATGGCATGCTCAAGAATATACTCGTCTGCGTCTTTGATGAGGGTCAGACAGCAAATCGCATCCTGATTGTCGAAGACGCTGTCGATAATACTCTGGGATAAGGTTTCAGCATCACGCAAATCCTCAGCGGCCCCCTGACTGAGCGAGCGGACCAGGCTGCTTTGTAATGAAACAGCCTGCTGATAAAGTGTATCAGCCTGGCTAATAGCTTGCTGGCCTGAGACTACTTTTGCCTTATCCTTAGGCCCGGCGGGCTTTACAGGTTCAGCAGGTGCAGGCACAGTGCTACGGGTATAGTCCACCTCAACCTTCAAAATACCACGGTCTCGCAACTGGGCAATCACTTGGGGGGTTTTGACTAATCCGCCGGTTTTTACCCGGATTTTACCGGTTTGCTCAATCACCTGACTCACAAACATACCAGGGGCTAACTCATCAATGGAAAGGTGTTTACGCATACAAGCTCCCTTCACACTCCTGTACAACCTGTTTAAAAAAATAGGGTGAGGTTTGTTGCTGAAACTGACAAAATTTTTTATGGCCAATGGCAATTGGTTGCCTTTGCTTCAGGCCAGCTCAGAAACAAAAAACGGCGCTTTATGCGCCGCTTATCATTATAAACGAATTCAGAGCCACTGCGGCTGACTTTGTTCAAATTTTTCAATAGCTACTGCTTTTTCAAGCGTCTGGCCAATTGCGTCTAGTCCCTTAATAAGGTTATCTTTATGATGGTCAGCGATGGTGAATGGCCACTGCCGGTCATTGACCGCTACTGTCTGGCTGGGCAGGTCTACCGTTATCAGTGTCTCAGGGTTAGTAGTGACACAGTCAAACAATTCGTCCATCACGCCGGAGTCCAGTGCCACTGGCAACAGCTGATTGTTAATGCAGTTACCATAAAAAATATCCGCAAAGCTGGTGGCGATAATAACCTTAAAACCATAATCAGCCAGCGCCCATGGGGCATGTTCGCGGCTTGAGCCACAACCAAAATTTTCACGGGTAAGTAAAATCGATGCGTTCTGATACCTGGCTTGGTTAAGCACAAAATCCGGATTTGGTTCCTGTTCGTGCAAATCAAGGTAGCGCCAGTCGTGCAACAAGTGCTTGCCATAGCCTGTTCGTGTCACACCGGTTAAAAATTGCTTGGGGATAATCTGATCGGTGTCGATGTTAGCCTGGTCAAGGGGGCAGGCGGTCCCCCGGTGAGCCTTAAAGCCTTGCTGTATACTCATTGATGCTCTCCAAATTCTCTGACATCAGTAAACTTACCCCGCAATGCGGCGGCTGCCGCCATCGCCGGACTCACCAGGTGTGTTCTGGCACCACGGCCCTGTCGGCCTTCAAAGTTACGGTTACTGGTCGAGGCGCACCGATCCTGCGCGGTTAAAATGTCATCATTCATACCCAAACACATAGAACAACCAGGCAGTCGCCACTCAAAACCCGCCTGGGTAAAAATTTTATCCAGGCCTTCTTCTTCTGCCTGGCGTTTTACCGCTGCTGACCCCGGTACCACAATAGCGCTAACACTGGCATTTACCTTACCATGGCGAGCGATAGCCGCGGCCGCACGTAAATCCTCAATACGACCATTGGTACAGGACCCGATAAAAACGTGACTAATCGCTACGCTATCCAATGAGGTACCCGCCTCAAGCCCCATATAATCAAGTGCTTTTCTGGCACTCTCCTGGTCGGTACTGTCGGTAAAATCGGATGGCGACGGAATGGGCTCTGAAACACCGCTAACCTGCCCCGGGTTGGTGCCCCATGTTACCTGTGGCTGGATATCTTCAGCCTGCAGCTCGACGACTTTGTCATAGGTGGCGTCAGGATCCGAGTGTAATGACTGCCAGTAATCAGTCGCTTTATCAAAATCTGCATTGGGAGAAAATTCCCGGCCGCGCAGATAATCAAAGGTGATTTCATCAGGGGCGATCATGCCAGCTTTGGCACCTGCCTCAATACTCATATTGCAGATGGTCATACGTGACTCCATCGACAATGACGTTATCGCCTCGCCGGCATATTCAATGACAAAACCGGTTGCGCCGGCATGGCCGATTTTACCAATAATTGCCAGAATAATGTCTTTGGCAGTAATGCCCTGACTGAGTTTACCATTGACCTGAATCAGCATGCTTTTCGCTTTGCTTTGCTTCAGTGTCTGGGTGGCCAGAACATGTTCTACCTGTGATGTGCCGATGCCGAATGCCAGAGCGCCAAACGCACCGTGAGTGGCCGTATGCGAATCGCCGCAAACCACCGTCATCCCCGGTGAAATGAGACCTAGTTCAGGCCCCATAACATGCACAATTCCCTGCTTCTGGTGGCCTACCGGAAATAGCCGAATGCCATGCGCCTCACAATTATTTTGCAGCGTCTGAAGTTGTAAGGCATTTTGAGGACCACAGGCATCCAGTGCCAGAGAACGGGTGGAAATACTATGGTCCATGGTGGCGATAGTGCGGTCAGGACGTCTGACTTTGCGCTGCTTTTCATCCAGTCCGGCGAAGGCCTGGGGCGAGGTAACTTCATGAATTAAATGCCGGTCAATGTACAGCAAACTATCGCCGTCTATGGTATCAATGACATGCGCATCAAAAACTTTTTCGTAAAGGGTTTTAGCCATAGTGATTATGCCTTTTTATCTGATATTGCCTGAGCGATAGCGTCACCCACTTGTGTGGTGGTTGCCGCATCATCTGCCTTACTGGTTAACTCAGCGGTAAGCAGACCACTTTCCAGCACTGATACGACGGCCTGTTCAACGGCAAAAGCCGCTTCATCAAGATTCAGGCTAAACCGCAGCATCATGGCTGCTGATAAAATCTGGGCAATAGGATTCGCAATATCTTTTCCGGCGATATCAGGTGCTGAGCCTCCGGCAGGTTCATACAGACCAAAACCTTCCTCATTGATGCTGGCCGAAGGTAGCAAACCCATAGAACCGGTCATCATGGCGCATTCATCTGAGATGATATCGCCGAATAAATTGGAGCAAAGCATTACGTCAAACTGTGCAGGGTTTTTCATAACCTGCATCGTGGCGTTGTCGATATAGATATGTTCCAGCGCAACATCAGGGTAATCTAGGGCCACTTCTTCAGTAACTTCCCGCCATAATCGACTGGTGCTTAGCACATTCGCTTTATCTACCGAGGTGACTTTGTGTCGACGTTTTTGTGCTGCCTGAAAAGCAGCATGAGCAATCCGTCTGATTTCACGTTTGCTGTAGCGCATGGTATCAAACGCATATTCCTGTTCTCCCTCACCGTCTCGGCCTTTGGGCTGACCAAAATAAATACCGCTGGTTAACTCGCGCACCACCAGAATATCAACACCACTTTGGGCAATATCTTCGCGCAGGGGGGAAAGGTGCGCTAAATTTGGATAAATTCGGGCCGGACGCAAATTGCTAAACAGGTCGAAGTGACTGCGCAGTGTCAGCAGTGCCGCTCGTTCAGGACGCTCGTCTACGGGTAGTGTGTCCCACTTTGGCCCGCCGATAGAACCAAAAAGAATGGCATCAGACTGCTCGCAACCCTGTAAAGTGGCAGCGGGCAACGCTTCACCCTGAGTATCAATTGCAAAGCCGCCTACGGCATAGTCGGTGCGTTTAAGTGATACCGAAAACCGGGATTCAACAGCATCCAACACCTTGTTGGCTTGGGCCATCACTTCCGGACCGATTCCGTCACCGGCCAGTACGGCAATTGAAAATTGCTTCATTTAGACTCCTGCTACCTGTTCCTGTTGAATTTTATGTTCATCAATCTGATCAGCTACGTGGGTATTGTTAAGCACGTAGATCAGTGCATTTACGCCTGCTTCTACAATATCTGTGGCCAGCCCGATACCGTGAAAGCGACGGCCTTTATATTCTGCAATTACACTGACCTGAGCGAGTGCATCAGCACCTTCACCCTTAGAGTCAAGCGTGAAATCAACAATATCAATGTCCGGGTGACCAAGAATATCCATGATTGCTTCATAAGCTGCATCCACTGGTCCGTTTCCGGTGGCCGCCCGGGTAATTTCAGTATTGCCTACTTGCATCTTAACCGTGGCACTGGGAATAATTTCACGGCCACTATTCGCTTGCAGATAAAGCAGTTGGTAATGCGCTTCTTCATGTTTTTGTTGGTCAAAAAACAATAATGCTTCTAAATCGTAGTCATAGACCGTACCTTTGGCATCTGCGAGCTTCAGAAAGTCTGCATAAACAGCTTCCAGGTTATAATCCTGCAGGGCATAACCAAGCTCTTTTAAGCGGTGTTTGATGACATGGCGTCCGGAGCGCGACGTGAGATTCAGATTGTTTTTATTGATCCCCACACTTTCTGGCGTCATGATTTCATAGGTATTTAGTGCTTTTAGCACACCATCCTGATGAATTCCCGACGAGTGACTGAACGCATTGGCGCCCACGATGGCCTTATTTGCCTGCACGGGCATATTACATAGCTGGCTGACCAGCTTTGAGGTTCTGGAAATTTCGGTTGACTCTATTGCAGTATGCAAGCCAAGCATTTCCTGGCGGGTTTGCAGAATCATGGCAATTTCTTCCAGGGCACAATTACCTGCCCGCTCGCCAATACCGTTAATGGTACACTCAACCTGCCTGGCACCTTGTTCAATCGCCGCCAGTGAGTTAGCTACAGCGAGCCCGAGATCGTTATGGCAGTGCACACTGATGATTGCCTGATCGATATTCGGGACCCGGTTGAAAAGCTGTTTAATTATCGCGCCGAATTCCGAAGGGGTAGTGTAGCCAACGGTATCGGGAATATTAACGGTGGAGGCACCAGCACTAATGGCAGCCTCTACCATCCGGCACAGATAATCGATGTGAGTACGGCCGGCATCTTCACAGGAAAATTCAACATCGTCAGTATAGTGGCGGGCCTGTTTGACTGCTGCTACAGCCATATCTACTACCTCATCCTGAGACTTACGCAGCTTTGTTCCCACATGGATGTCTGACGTGGCGATAAAGGTATGGATTCGGAAATTGTCGGCCACACTCAGTGCTTTGCCGCAGGCATCAATATCGGCGGTTACTGCGCGGGCCAGGCCACAGACGGTGGCGTTTTTTATCTCCCGGGCAATCGTACGTACCGAATCAAAATCACCCGGAGACGAGACCGGAAAGCCGGCTTCAATAACATCTACGCCCAGCCGCTCCAGTGCCAGCGCAATCTGAAGTTTTTCTTTGCCACTTAAACTTGCAGGTAATGCCTGTTCACCATCGCGAAGTGTCGTATCAAAGATTTTTACCTGATTCGTCATAGCATCCTCTCGCTGGGTAAATAGTTACGTAAAAAAAAACCCGCGCCTGTGGCACGGGTTTATGTAGAAATTCGCTGGTCGCTATCTACCCGTGCAGTCTTGCTGCCATGAGGAGTAGAAGTGTAAGAAGGCGCGATAAAATCATAATCTGAATTTTTTGCCTGACCAGAATGTGTTCATCAATGTAACCAGTCGGCCAGGCAAGGTCAACCTTTGTTTACATTAATCGCTAGTATAATTTTTTAATATCGGTTGATTTGTTCGAAAAAGCATGATTGGTCAGTCCAGTTCCGCATTTACCGGACGACGAAAATATTTCCAGTCTAATGTCGTGGCTAACAAAAGTTCGCGTAACGTCAGCGTGCGAGGGCTCATTTTGCCGCGATGATTCCATCTGTGGCCGCAACAAGCCGCTGTAACTAATGCCTTAGTCGGTTTTATCACGCGTAGCGATGAGTATTCTGTAGAGCCATCTTTTGCGTCGCCCTGAAATGTAAACCAGCGATATTTGTTGACGTGTACCAACCCTTCATTCATGAGGACACGATCGATGGAGTCCAGTTCGATATGCACAGCATCATAATTTGCGACCAGCACGCAGGTCACCAGTCCCGGGGTGGCGTACTGTTTCAGCCACGTCTGGGTGTCCTGTTCTGTGACTTTACTGGCGGGGCATTTACCGGGTTGCTTAGCCAGCCATGCTGCATTATGGCTATCCAGAGTTAATGGTGGTTTTTGTCGCGCCATAAAATGTGCAGCCCGCCGGATATGATGTGAAAGACCACGTATTTTTTGCTGCGTCAGACGTTTATCATCAGGCAGTGACAGGGCCAAATTAAGCAGTTCGCGCTCATAAAGTGCGGTGCAAATTTCGGCAAAGTGGGCGGGGGTGGTATCCAGCTCATTGCGCTGAACAAAAAAGTTTGTCTGGTTGGAGTCCAAGCCTGAGGCCATAGATGTGCAGGTAGTGGTAAGTGATAGGCTTAACCTAACAGGAAGTAGGGCCGGTCGCTACTGCGCCGGCCCTAAAAAGTCTTTACTGGCCTTTAATTTCTGAACGGCCGCGGTATGTTGCAGCGCTACCCAGTGCTTCTTCGATACGCAGTAACTGGTTGTACTTAGCAACACGGTCTGAACGGCACAGGGAGCCTGTTTTAATTTGGCCAGCAGCGGTGCCAACAGCCAAATCGGCAATGGTGGAATCTTCAGTTTCGCCAGAACGGTGTGAGATAACCGCTGTGAAACCGGCATCTTTTGCCATTTTGATTGCATTGAGGGTCTCAGTCAAAGAGCCAATCTGATTGAATTTGATCAAAATGGAATTGCCGATGTTGTTCTCAATGCCGCGCTGCAGGATTTTGGTATTGGTAACAAATAAATCATCGCCAACCAGCTGCACCTTGCTGCCAATTTTGTTGGTCAGGCTGGCCCAGCCATCCCAGTCGCTTTCATCCAGGCCGTCTTCGATGGAAACGATAGGGTACTGGTTCGCCAATTCTGCAAGATAGTCACCGAAGCCTTCAGCATCAAAACTTTTATCTTCGCCAGACAGGACATATTTTCCGTCTTTGTAAAATTCTGACGCCGCACAGTCTAGTGCCAGAGTAACGTCTTCATTCATCTTGTAACCGGCTTTTTCTACCGCCTCAACGATGACCGCAAGGGCTTCTGCATTAGAACTCAAATTAGGGGCAAAACCACCTTCATCGCCCACAGCGGTGCTCAGGCCTTTAGCTGAAAGTACTTTTTTTAGATTATGGAAAATTTCAGCGCCCATACGCAGTGCTTCTTTAAAGCTTGCCGCGCCGACTGGCTGAACCATGAACTCCTGAATATCAACATTGTTATCCGCGTGCTCGCCGCCGTTGATGATGTTCATCATTGGCACCGGCATGGAGTATTCTCCCGGTGTGCCGTTTAAGTCTGCGATATGTTCATAAAGTGCCACGCCTTTTTCCGCTGCAGCTGCTTTGGCAACTGCCAGCGACACAGCCAGAATCGCATTGGCACCAAGCTTTTCTTTATTTTCCGTACCGTCAAGATCCAGCATCAGATTATCGATTTCTTTTTGGACCATTGGATCTTTATCGATAAGAGCTGGCGCAATAACATCGTTAATTGCTGCCACGGCCTGCGTTACACCTTTACCCATGTAACGAGATTTATCGCCATCGCGAAGTTCCAGTGCTTCACGAGAGCCGGTTGAAGCACCGGAGGGTGCGGCAGCGCGACCCATCACGCCACTTTCAAGATAAACGTCTGCTTCTACCGTGGGGTTACCGCGAGAATCCAAAATCTCGCGTCCAATTACGCGATTAATCTTCGCCATGCTATTTCCTCAACGTTGGCGGAGTGCCAATTCACTGTGCACTCCTTAATTAGAAATTAATGATTTTCTTTTTGATATTTGCCCGCTGCCGCTACAAATCCTTTAAATAGCGGATGACCGTCCCGGGGCGTAGACGTAAATTCCGGGTGGAACTGACTGGCTACGAACCAAGGATGGTCAGGGATCTCGATAACTTCTACAAGTCGTTTGTCAGTGGACAAACCACTGACCATCAATCCCGACTGTTCAATTTTGTCTCTGAGATTGTTATTCACCTCATACCGGTGGCGGTGGCGTTCATAAATTGTGTCACTGCCATACATGCCATGAACTTTGGTATCCGGAATCAGATGACATAACTGGCTGCCTAAACGCATAGTACCACCCAAATCAGATTCTTCAGTACGCACTTCAGTGCTGCCGTCAGCATCCAGCCATTCAGTGATCAAGCCGACCACAGGGTAGGGAGTATCCTGATTAAATTCAGTACTGTTGGCATTTTCCATCCCGGCAACATGGCGGGCAAATTCAATTAGCGCTACCTGCATACCCAGACAAATACCCAGATACGGCACGTTATTTTCCCGGGCATACCGGGCAGCAGTAATCTTGCCTTCAATACCACGTTCGCCAAAGCCACCCGGAACCAGAATCGCATCAAGTGGCTCAAGCAGCTGCACACCCTTGGTTTCAATATCCTGCGAATCTATATGATGAATATTCACCGTGAGCCGATTCTTCAGTCCGGCATGTTTTAATGCTTCATTGACCGATTTATAAGCATCCGGTAATTCCACATACTTCCCGATCATGCCGATATTCACTTCACCGGTCGGGTTAGACTCTGCATATAGTACCTGTTCCCATTCGGTCAGATCGGCTTCTTTACAGTCAAGCCTGAAACGATCAACAACCAGCTGGTCCATACCCTGGGCTTTTAGTGCAGCCGGAATACGATAAATGCTATCCACATCTTTTAATGAAATTACCGCTTTGTCAGCAACGTTAGTAAACAATGCAATCTTGGAGCGTTCAGTAGCCGGCAGTGAACCTACGGAGCGGCACACCAGAATGTCTGGCTGAATACCGATTGAGCGAAGCTCTTTCACCGAATGCTGAGTGGGCTTGGTTTTGACTTCTCCCGAGGCGGGCATGTAGGGCACCAACGTTAAGTGCATGTACATTGCTCGCTCCCGTCCGACTTCTGTACCTAGCTGACGGATAGCTTCTAAAAAGGGTTGCGACTCGATATCACCCACCGTTCCGCCAACTTCCACAATGGCAACGTCATGGCCTTCGGCACCTTCAATCACACGTCGTTTTATCTCATTGGTGATATGCGGAATGACCTGAATAGTTGCTCCCAGGTAGTCACCGCGACGTTCACGACGCAGCACCTCTTCATAGACCCGTCCGGTGGTGAAGTTATTGCGTTTGGTCATACGCGTGCGAATGAATCTTTCGTAGTGACCTAAATCCAGATCGGTTTCAGCGCCATCATCGGTAACAAAAACCTCACCGTGCTGAATTGGGCTCATTGTTCCTGGATCGACATTTATGTAAGGATCCAGTTTTAGCATTGTGACGGTAAGACCACGCGCTTCCAGGATAGCTGCCAGCGACGCTGCAGCAATACCTTTACCTAGCGATGATACAACACCACCTGTGACGAAAATATAGTTTGTCATGCGAAACCTAAGGCGTTGGATTGTATGGGTAATGAGTGTTTGCGGCGCAAATCCACAACACTTGGACGGCGCAATAGTATACCCAAAGACGGGCTGGCAAACAATCTGTTTGCCAGCCCGCAGGCGGCTTTATTTATGGTAAGTAAAAAGGAGCATCCGGCGACGGCACGGTTCAGCTGTTTTGCAGGCGTTTAAGGGTGTAAAGTAAATCCAGTGCCTGACGGGGAGTCAGTTCATCCGGCTCTATTGCGGCCAGCGCCTGAGCGATATCATCCGGCGCTTTTTCCGGCTCAGGTTCCAGATCCAGCGATGCTTGTGTGGCGGCGCCTGGTTGCGGTATCTCGGCGACTACATCATTACTGCTTTCCAGTTCTTTGAGCTTCACTTTAGCAGCATGAATAACCGTTTTGGGTACACCGGCCAGCATGGCTACCTGCAAACCATAACTTCGACTGGCTGCGCCGGCCTCTACAGTATGCATAAAACGGATTGCTTCATCATGTTCCACGGCGTCCAGATGCACATTTACCACACCCGGCAGATGTGTTGGAAGCTGTGTCAGCTCAAAATAGTGGGTGGCAAACAATGTATATGCCTGAATTTTGCTAGCCAGAAAATGGGCACAGGCCCACGCCAGAGAAAGCCCGTCATAAGTACTTGTGCCCCGACCTATTTCATCCATTAAAACCAGTGAGTGCTCTGTGGCATTATGCAGGATATTGGCTGTTTCAGTCATCTCCACCATGAAGGTGGAACGGCCGGAAGCCAGATCATCTGAAGCGCCGATTCGGGTAAAGATACGGTCCACTTTACCGATCTGCGCATTTTGTGCCGGCACGAAGCTACCAATATACGCCATCAGCACAATAAGCGCGGTCTGGCGCATGTAGGTCGACTTTCCGCCCATATTGGGGCCGGTGATCACCAGCATACTTTGATCGTTGGTTAAGGTCAGCGGATTGGCGATAAAGGGGTCGCTCATAACACTTTCGACGACCGGGTGACGCCCTGCTTCATAACTGATGCCACGGGCTTCAGTGAAAACCGGGCGATACAGCTCCAGTGCCTCAGCACGCTCTGCCAATGCCTGAATGACGTCGAGTTTTGCCAGGGCCGCAGCGGAATTAATTAATGCATTGAGGTAGGGATGGAAATGGTCAAATAAGCTTTCATATAATTGTTTTTCCAAAGCCAGCGCGCGACTTTGACTGGTCAGGACCTTATCTTCGTGCTCTTTAAGTTCAGGCGTAATGTAGCGTTCAGTATTTTTCAGGGTTTGCCGGCGAATATACTCTGCCGGGGCCTGTGCACTCTGGGCGCGACTGATTTCAATAAAGAAACCGTGCACCCGATTATAGCCAACCTTGAGCGTACTGATCCCCGTTCTATCCCGTTCCCGGGACTCCATCGCCTGCAGATAATCCGATGCCCCCTGAGATAAATCTCTCAGCTCATCCAGTTCCTGATTATACCCGGAAGCAATAACGCCGCCATCGCGAATCACCACGGGAGGATTATCCACAATAGCGTTATTGAGCAGCGCCTGAAGGTCATCAAAAGTGCCAATTTCATCAATCAGGGTGTTGAGTAGCGCACTGTTGAACGGCTTAAGGGCTTCGCGCAGCGCAGGCAGTGCATTGAATGCATTTCGAAGCCGGGCAAAATCTCTGGGGCGGGCAGAGCGAAGTGCCAGCCGCGCCATAATGCGTTCAATATCCCCTATTTGCTTTAACTGTTCAGCAATATCATTATCAGGCGCTGAAAGTAGTGCCGCTATGGCATCCTGACGGCTATTAAGTTCGTGACGGTCTGTAATGGGCGAGTGCAGATAACGCTGGAGCATACGACTGCCCATTGCTGTGGCAGTGGTATCGAGCACACTAAACAGAGTATGTTCCTGATTACCGCCCATGTTTTGCGTAATTTCAAGATTGCGCCGGGTGGCGGCGTCCAGCTGTACTCGGGTCTCCTGGGCATCTTTTTGAATTGCCGTAATGTGTGGCAAAGCGGTACGCTGAGTATCTTTGACGTACTGCAAAACGCAGCCGGCACTGCCCAACCCCTGTTTGAGATCATCGACACCAAAGCCCTTAAGAGCCCGGGTATTAAACTGGCTGTTTAGCTGATCAACGGCAGTATCGTGGTCAAATTCCCATTCCGGACGCCGTCGAATGCCTTTTCGCTTTTCTATCAAGGCAATACCTGAAAAGCCTTCCGGATAAAGCAGTTCAGCAGGGTTAACACGTTGCAGTTCAGCCAGTAGCGCTTCATCACCCAGATATTCGGCAACCACAAAGCGGCCGCTGCTGACATCCAGCGTCGCCAGACCATATAGCTCAGCGGTGCCGCTTACCGCAGCCAGCACATTATCCCGGCGTTCTTCCAATAAGGCTTCATCGGTCACCGTACCAGGCGTTACAATCCGCTGTACTTGTCTTTCTACCGGGCCTTTACTGGTAGCGGGATCGCCTACCTGTTCACAAATCGCTACGGATTCGCCCATTTTGACCAGTCTGGCCAGATAGTTTTCCACGGCATGAAACGGGACGCCGGCCATCGGGATTGGGTCGCCACCTGATTTGCCGCGGGCTGTAAGTGATATATCCAGCAGCTGGGCTGCGCGCCGGGCATCATCATAGAACAATTCGTAGAAATCGCCCATGCGATAAAAAAGAAGAATATTAGGATGCTGCGCCTTTATATTAAGATATTGGCGCATCATTGGCGTATGTGATTCCAAAAGTGCCTCGATAATAACGTTTACTGCTGTACCAAAGATGTGCTGTTGCTGCTGAAATGGTACACTGACAACAAACAAAATATTGCTATGTATTATTGATATGGGTCAGACTTTTTCAACCGTTTCTGTGGCCTCGCAAAGCCAGCAGATCATAACACGAATTGGTCAGCTGTTAACTGCTAACGGGCTTACGATAAGCTGCGCAGAGTCGTGTACCGGAGGCGGGCTGGCGTTTGCGTTTACCTCAGTTGCCGGCAGCTCTAACTGGTTCGAACAATCTTTTGTAACCTATTCCAATACGGCCAAACAAACCTTGCTTGGGGTGGAGGCGTCGGTATTACTTAATGACGGCGCTGTGTCCCAGCGTTGCGTGGAAGCGATGGTTCAGGGCATTGCGAAGCGCACCGGCGCGAATGTGGGCGTAAGTATTAGCGGTATCGCCGGCCCCGGCGGCGGCAGTGAGGCTAAGCCAGTGGGCACGGTCTGGTTCGGCTTTTATCTGTCGGACCAGATTGTTACGGTTAAACAGATTTTTGACGGCGACAGGGATTCCGTGCGCAGTCAGGCTGTCGCATTTGCGTTGCAATACCTGCACGACTGGCTAGTTGAAAATTATCAGGAAGCTTTGTAGCGTAAAGAAAATTCGTACGGGCACTTGAAACTGTATGGTTATACAGTATAAAATGCCCGCAATTAATCAGTCATAGCGTGGTAGCGCCAGTGGGCCCGTCGGTTCATGCGTAGATCAAGCCACTGCTACACTTCAGAGGAAGTACTTGTGGACGATAACAAATCTAAAGCGCTAACAGCCGCTCTTGGCCAGATTGAAAAGCAGTTTGGTAAAGGTGCAATCATGCGACTGGGCGACAACCAGACAATGGATATCGAAGCGGTTTCAACCGGCTCGTTAAGTATTGATATTGCGCTGGGCATAGGGGGATTACCGTGTGGCCGGGTTGTCGAAATTTATGGGCCGGAGTCCTCGGGTAAGACCACCCTGACATTGCAGGTTATTGCTGAGGCGCAGAAAAAAGGCAAAACCTGTGCGTTTGTGGATGCTGAGCATGCCCTTGACCCTATTTATGCTGAAAAACTAGGTGTCGATATCGATGATTTACTGGTATCTCAACCAGATACCGGTGAGCAGGCGCTGGAGATTTGCGACATGCTAGTGCGCTCAGGCGCTGTTGATGTGGTCGTGGTTGACTCTGTTGCCGCGCTGACGCCAAAAGCTGAAATTGAAGGCGAGATGGGCGATTCTCATGTTGGTTTACAGGCGCGATTGATGTCTCAGGCACTGCGCAAACTGACTGCGAATATCAAACGTTCGAACACCATGTGCATTTTTATCAACCAGATTCGTATGAAAATTGGTGTGATGTTCGGTAATCCTGAAACAACAACCGGTGGTAATGCACTAAAATTCTACTCTTCTGTTCGTCTGGATATTCGCCGCATCGGCGCAGTGAAAGAAGGTGATGAAGTTGTCGGAAATGAAACCCGTGTGAAGGTGGTGAAAAACAAAGTTGCTCCACCGTTCAAGCAGGCTGAATTTATGATTCGTTATGGCGAAGGCATCAGCAAGGAAGCCGAATTGATTGATTTGGGTGTAAAACAGAAGCTGGTGGATAAAGCCGGCGCGTGGTACAGCTACAAAGGTGATCGAATCGGGCAGGGCAAAGCCAATGTTATTAATTTCCTGAAAGAACACAAAGAGATTGCTAACGAAATTGAAGCTAAAATTCGAGAAGAGTTGTTGGATAAAAAGCCGAAAGTAGAGGCTACTGAAGGCGAGTCTGAAGATACCTTGTAGGTGTACTGATAGCTAAACAGGCATTAAGCAGTAATAAGATAAACCCGCCATCTGGAGCAATTCGTTGAGGCGGGTTTTTTGTTTGTCTGTAACAATGATGTACGCTCATCAAATAGTTATATGTTTTGAAATTTATCAAAAGTGTTAGGAGCTATCGTGTCTGATGCAGGTATTGAAAGCGTAACGCACAACGCTGCACTGACGTACAAAAGACCAAAAAGATTGAAAAGCAGGTTTGCTTAAACCCGGTCACTGATGTGAGGGAGCGAACTGGCCCAGCTTTGCGGGACCTTGCCCTGTAACACGTACGCGTAGGCAATAAGCTCTGCAATGGTGTAATACATGGCTTCAGGTATATCCTGTCCGATATCCAGTTGCGAAAGGACTTCCATCAGGGCTGGATCTTCATGAATCAGTATGCCGTGATCCTGCGCCAGTCTGACTATCTCCTCAGCAAGATCGCCATGACCTTTTGCTATGACTTTAGGGGTCTCGGATTTTGTCGAGCCATTATATTTAAGTCCTACAGCGGATCGGAAAGACTTTTTCATACTGTTACCTCAAAAAACTGGTAGGGTGACGTTCGTAAACTGTCTGGTATTTTTCCCTGCTGCGTTGAGGTAGCACGCACAACCATCCCAAGGCTGGTGAGTCGCTCGATTAGCAAAGGCAGTGTGCGATTGATCGATTCTAACAGTGATTGATTAGAGGCATAGAGGTCAAGACTGATTGTGTTTTCAGTAATTTTGCTTTTAGCCAGCAACTCGCCGTTATTACCGATGTCTAGCTTCATAGCCAGCGACCATTTGCGTTCAGCACAGGACGCACCAGGATCAGCTTCATCCTTATTATCTTCGCGTTTGATCAAGACTTCAGATTCTCTGTTAACAAAATCACTACGGACAGGGAGACAGAAATAGAGCTGATCCAGCCCCTGATTTCGAGCTTCAATGTTAGACAAAACAGCGGACTGATGATTTGCCAGCAAAGTTTTAATCGGCGTCAACAGATCAAATTGTTTGTTCAGAGAGGCCAGTTCTGAAGCAACTCTGGGTTTTGCTTCCATTGCCGGTTTGGCTGCACCCTTGTCGATTACCTGTTGGGTAAGCTCCTCTGTTTTTAGGAAGTGGCTCGGTGGCTTACCAGGCGAGCGGCCCGCGAGGACTAACTGAAACAGTGTAACCAGGCTACTACTGAAGGAATCTGAGATGACAGGGCTGTTGATCACTGTTGGCGTGATTGGCAGCGACGCACTGTGGACAAGCCGGGCTACCTGCTCTTTAGTGGGGGTGGAAATCTTCGATGAAGATGCAGTTGCATCAGATGCCGGTCCGGCAATGTTGGCAGAGATTGCATCAAGTGTAGTCCGGGCAGCGCCCGAAACCTGAGCCTGACTAAATATTTCCAAGAGATGTTTCAAAGCCTGATTGGTCGACCCGGTATGGGCCAGAAGATTTTTCGCCAAATTCTTCACTGTCCCATGCACATCAACGCTTTTGGTATGTCCAGTCAAAACTGCAGAACTTTCTGATTTATCTATAAGCCGGGAGGCAATCATCGGTGCAGAAGCGGTCTCTGTAATCAGCGATGCAGGCAGCGCTGGCAATTTTGCCAGAAGTGAAGCCGGTGGTCGTATCTTGGCCAACGGTTGGTGGTAAGCAGTTACCATTGAGACAGTGCTGGCATGAGCATTTATCCGTGCTGCTGATGCACCGCTTACCTCTGTAGTAAGTTTAAGGGACCGAGCGAGCGCCTCAGGAATACCTGACAGCTGCAGCCCCTTTGCACGCATTGCATATAAGGAAGCAGCTGTTGCCACCTGATTAAATTCAGCCTTGTTTAACGATATTGTCATAACTGGCTTACCTTGCCGGGCAACAATCACGCTGGCCTGTTTGGTATCAAGAAGGGCAGAAAATGCCCCATTAGCGGATGGTTTGCTTGACTGAGTTATCGGTAATGCGATTGATAGGGGAGTATGGGCAATATTGAGTTTGGTATCGCCATTGGATGCTCGGGCCACAGTAGTAGACAAGCCCATGGTATGAGGCAACGCCTGGGCGGCGAGTTTGGGAATCAACCCCGCTATTGTCTGCGGCGTTTGTTTTAGCGAAAAGGTAGTATCGGATCGACGTGAAAAGCTGTTTAAAATTACCGCAGTCTGGTCGGTGGAACGTGCTACCCATACTTCCCCTGCAGATAGACCAGAACGCTGCTCCCGGCCCGGCTGCAAAAGCAGCTGCTGGTCTGCCACTTGCAGACTTAGCTGGCCCGCCGCGAGCTGCAGCGTCGCGTTGGTTTTCCCATTCTGGCGCGCTACGCCGTTTGAGTCAGGGTTACCGATGGCCACGGTTTGCGCAGCATTTTTTAAAAATACAGTGTCAATCATATGTATGTTATCGACAAATTTATTCAAGGTATTAACGCTGGATGTTATTTGTATGAGAAAAAAGCATCATTTCACCCCATTTTTTAGCCACATTGATGTGGTAGACTGACAGTTAAATAATAGCTAACTGACGAATACGGAAGATTTTCTTTGTCAGCACTTGTTGCAACTGAACTATCCTGTACCAAACGCGATAGAGTATTATTTGAGTCTCTTTCGGTCACGCTGAAGCCGGGGCACTGGCTTCATGTAAGAGGCCCTAACGGTGCTGGAAAAACCAGCTTGCTGAGGATACTTGCTGGTTTGAGTCAACCTGACTCAGGTCAGGTCCAATGGAACAATCATAGCCTGGATAACCGGTATGCGGCGGCACTGGTCTATCACAGTCACAAACCGGGCCTTAGCAGCAGTATTAATGCGCTGGATAATCTGAAATTCTGGTGTGCCCAGCATAATATCACAGTCAGTGATGACACTATTTTTGATATTCTGGCTCATCTGGCGTTGGTTGGTATGGAGGATGTGCCTGTCCGTTTGCTTTCTGCAGGTCAGCAGCGCCGCGTCGCACTGGCCAGACTATGGCTAAAACCTGCCTCAGTCTGGATTCTGGATGAACCCTTCACGGCGCTGGACACCTTCGGGATAAAAATTATCGAGGCGCGCTGTCAGTGGTTTGTGAAACAGGGTGGCGCGATAATTATGACCTCTCACCAGCCGCTAAACGGGGCGTCTGAGACAATCCGGTTTCTGGATATGGAGTTTAAGCTTTGAGCCGGCTATATCAGGGTGTATTCAAACGGGATATGACGCTCGCGTTTCATCAAAAAGGCGAATTGTTTCAACCCGTGATATTTTTGCTCATAGTCGTTTGCTTGTTCCCCCTTGGTGTCGGGCCTGGCCCGGAAATGTTGCAACGCATTAGCCCAGGAGTAATTTGGATTGCTGCTATTTTATCTGGCTTATTGGGTATGGAGCGGCTGTTCAAAGATGATTTTCTTGACGGCACACTTGAGCAGCTAACATTAAGTGGTTTGCCTTTATATGCTATCGCACTGTCGAAAGTCGCTACGCATTGGCTGGTAAGCTTTCTGCCGATTATTTTTCTGTCACCACTTCTGGGCATGTTTTTGAATATGAACCTGGCTATGTACCAGGCGCTGATTATTACATTATTATTAGGAACGCCACTGCTTTCATTGGTAGGCGCCATTGCCACGGCGTTAACCGTGGGCTTGCACAGAGCGAGTTTACTGGTCTCGCTGCTGCTTTTACCGGTTTTCATACCGTTATTGATTTTTGCCACCTCTGCGGTAGAGTCTGCGGCCATGCAGTTACCTTATAGTCCACAACTTGCTATTATAGCGGCTATGACCTGTCTGGCATTAGCCAGTGCACCGTTTGCTATTTCGTATGCATTGAAAGTGAGTCAGCACTGATGTGGAAGTGGTTACACCCCTACGCCAAAACAGAGAAAGCCTTTGGCTTATGTAATACCCTGCAACCCTGGTTTGCAGGCACTTTTTTCCTGCTCTTTATTACCGGCAGTGTGTGGGGGCTGTTGTTTGCACCGGCCGATTATCAGCAAGGTGATTCTTTTCGAATTATTTATTTCCATGTACCCAGCGCTATGCTTTCGATGAGTGCTTATGTTGCGATGGCCATTGCGGCGTTGGTAGGTATTGTGTGGCAGTGGCGGACAGCCTTTATGACTATGATCGCGATAGCGCCGGTTGGCGCAGTGATGACATTTATAGCCCTGTTCACTGGCGCTGCCTGGGGCAAGCCTATGTGGGGGGCCTGGTGGGTGTGGGATGCCCGGCTTACCTCCGAGCTGATACTTTTATTTCTGTACTGTGGTGTTATTGCCCTTTACCACGCGTTTGATGATAAGCAGCAGGCCGGCAAAGCTGCTGCAGTGATGGCCTTGGTGGGCGTGGTAAATGTACCTATTATTCATTTTTCTGTGGAGTGGTGGAATACCTTGCACCAAGGCGCCACAATTACAAAATTTGATAAACCTTCCATTGCGCCGGCGATGTTGTGGCCTTTGCTGTTAAATATTCTCGCGTTTGCCAGTTTTATTGGCTGGGTGACAGTATTACGACTCAAAAACGAAATTCTCAGAAGAGAAATTCATCGTCCCTGGGTGAAAGCGGTACTTAGCGAAAAACGAGAGGGTGCTAATGCAGTTTGATTCTTTAAGCGACTTTCTTGCAATGGGCGGGTATGGCTTCTACGTCTGGCTTTCAGTGGGCGTATGTATGGCTGCGCTGGTGTTTCTGGTACTTTTGACGCTCACAGATAAAAAGCGATTGATTAAGCAAATTAAACATGAGACTGCCCGCCAACAACGTATGCAAAAAGCCAGGCAGTCCTTTGCAACTTCCCAGCATCAACACGGTATCTCCAATGAATCCCAGACGTAAACAACGGCTGCTCGTCGTTTCAGCAGTCGTTCTGCTGGTGGGTGGCGCTATTGCACTCATGCTATATGCCTTAAACGATAACATTGACCTGTTCTACACCCCTTCTGAAATTATTGAGGGTAAAAAGGGCGAGAAACCGCAGGTGGGTCAGCGTCTGCGAATTGGTGGCATGGTTGTACCTGGCACGGTTGAGCGAGATAATCAGACTCTGCAAGTTGCCTTTGACCTGGTTGATACCGGACCGCCGGTGACAGTGCTGTATAATGGTATTCTGCCCGATCTTTTCAGAGAAGGTCAGGGCATCGTTGCTACGGGGGTGTTAGTCGAGGCCACCACAATAAAAGCGCAGGAGGTACTGGCAAAACATGATGAAGAGTATATGCCCCCTGAGCTGGCTGAAAAGATGAAAGGTATTCGACATGTGAAACCCGAAAACGCAGGGGGTGGTACGTGATACCAGAGTTAGGAAATATCGCACTGACACTTGCTCTGGTCAGTGCCATTCTGCTGGCTGTGTTTCCTTTGTGGGGCGCGCAAACGAATCAGTCAGGTCTTATTGCTACCGCCCGCCCCCTTGCGCTCGGCATGTTTACCTTTACGCTTATCGCATTCGTGTGCTTATCGTATGCATTTGCCACCGATGATTTTTCGCTCAGCTATGTAGCACAAAATTCAAATACGCAGTTACCGATGCAATACAAGCTGACGGCGGTCTGGGGCGGCCACGAGGGCTCATTTCTATTATGGGTTCTGATGTTGTCTTTATGGACGGTAGCGGTGGCCATTTTCAGTGGCAGCATCCCCCAGGAGATGGTGGCACGGGTTCTGGCGGTACTAGGCATGGTCTCCGTTGGTTTTTACCTGTTTATGCTGCTTACCTCCAACCCGTTTCAAAGTATGTTGCCGTTTGTGCCGGTGGATGGTCAGGATCTCAATCCGTTATTACAGGATTTTGGCATGATCATTCATCCGCCAATGCTATATATGGGCTATGTTGGATTTTCCGTGGCTTTCGCATTCGCCGGGGCCGCCCTTATTGCCGGTAAGCTGGACTCTACCTGGGCACGCTGGTCCCGGCCATGGGTACAGGCAGCCTGGTGTTTTTTAACAATCGGTATTTGCCTGGGCAGCTGGTGGGCATATTACGAACTCGGCTGGGGTGGCTGGTGGTTCTGGGATCCGGTTGAAAATGCTTCCTTTATGCCATGGCTGGCCGGCACGGCGTTAATGCACTCGCTGGCGGTCACAGAAAAAAGAAAGGTGTTCAAGTCCTGGACAGTACTATTAGCGATTGGCGCTTTTTCGTTGAGTCTGTTGGGCACATTTTTGGTGCGTTCCGGCGTAATTGTTTCGGTGCACTCTTTTGCCAGTGACCCCACTCGCGGGCTGTTTATCCTCGGTATCCTGGTGGTGCTATCAGGCGGTGCGTTACTCTTATTCGCGTTACGGGCGGCATCTTTAAACAGTGTAGGGCGCTATCAAACCGTATCTCGAGAAGTTATGTTAATGGGAAATAACATTTTGCTCTGTGCAGCCACACTGGTGGTGTTGCTGGGAACATTGCTGCCCCTGGTACATAAGGAGCTTGGCTTAGGCGCTATCTCTATTGGTGCGCCATTTTTTAATAAAATGTTTGTTTATCTGATAGTTCCCTTCGTATTCTTGCTGTGTATCGGACCTCTGTCACGCTGGAAGCAGCAGTCGGTTAAAGCCCTCGCCCGCCAGCTGATAACTGCATTTTGCATTTCACTGGTCGCTGCGCTGCTTATTTTCTTTTCATACTCTGAACAAGCCTACATGGCGGTTCTCGGACTTACTTTATCATTTTGGATTTTAGTGGCATCGGTACTGGAGGTATGGCAACGAATCGGTGCCATGGACAGTCAGTACAGTATCGCTAAACGCCTGCGCATGCTAACACGAAGTCACTGGGGAATGATTCTGGGGCACGTTGGCTTTGCTGTTACCCTCATCGGGATCACCCTGGTTTCTAACTATGAGCAGGAACGCGATGTGCGCATGTTGCCTGGTGAGCAGATTACGCTAAGTGACTATACGTTCGTGTTTAATGGTGTGAGCAAAACACAGGGCCCTAACTATGAATCGGACGTAGGGCATTTCTCTGTATATCGAAGTGGTGAGAAATTAACCACAATGATGCCGGAGAAGCGCATCTATACGGTGCAGCGAATGCCTATGACAGAAGCAGCTATTCATACTACGATTTCTCGCGATTTGTTTATTGCACTGGGTGAGCCGCTGGACGATGGTGCCTGGGCGGTCAGAGTTTACATCAAACCTTTTGTTACCTGGATTTGGGGTGGTGGTGCCATTATGGCATTAGGCGGTGTATGTGCGCTTAGTGATCGGCGCTATCGAATGTCTACATTGGCCAAATTTAAAAAAGCCAGCCCGTTGTCTTCTGCAACCGGAGAACATGCATGAAAAAGACCTGGCTTGTTGTCATCCCAGTGGTGTTATTTTCTCTGATAGCCGGTTTCTTATACCTTGGGCTATTTTCTGATCCTCGCGAGCTGGATTCTCAGATCACCGGGCGGCCGTTGCCGAGCTTTACTCTGCCAGATCTTATGGAACCAGAAAAACAGTACACGCCTGAGTCCTTAGCCGGAGAAGTGACAATCTTAAATGTCTGGGGGGTTTGGTGTGTCACATGCGCCGTAGAAATGCCTTATTTGACCCAACTCAAAGAAGAAAAAGGGGTGAAGTTTGTAGGGCTGTATTTTGACCAGGATTTAGATCCTGACAATGGCACTAAAACGCTGAATCGCGTTCAGCAGGAAGTCAGCGCACTGCTTAGTCGCTATGGAAATCCTTACGCATTCAATATTTTCGATACTTATCGGGATACATCTTTGGATTTGGGAGTAACTGGTGCACCGGAGCACTTTGTAATAGATAAAAAAGGTATCGTTCGTATGCATCATGTGGGCGATATTAATGAGCGGGTGTGGAGAAATAAAATAGAACCTTTGTATCGCAAGCTTACGCAAGGATCAGCCACGGGAGCTGACTCATGATACGCATCTTACTGCTTATTTTTCTATGTATTAGTACAGTCAGTGCGTTAGCCGCTCAGGACAGTTATGCTTTTGAGTCAGTAGAACGACAGACACGTTTTAACAATTTAACTGAAGTATTGCGGTGTCCGATGTGCCAGAACCAGAATATCGCTGATTCTGATGCCATGATCTCCCACGATATGCGACGTAAGGTTTACCAGTTATTGCAGGATGGCAAAACGGATCAGGAAGTTATTGATTATATGAAGGCCCGGTATGGGGATTTTGTCTATTATGAGCCTCCTGTTACTGCGGGTACTATTTGGCTTTGGATTCTGCCTGCACTATTTGCATTAATTGCAACAGTAGTGGTTCTCAAGCGTCGTAAACCCAAGCCCGATACTGATATGGCTGCAAAACTTGTTCGTGCGGATGAGATTCTGCAAAAGGACAAGTCCTCATGAGCTGGTCAGTTTTTCACTTATTTAGCGCTGGCATGCTTACCTTTCTAATCATGCTAGTGGTGTTGCCTTTCTGGTGGCAGCGAGCGACCTTAAGCAAAGCGCGGGCAACCAACGTGGCGTTAATCAGACAGCGACTGGAAGAATTATCCCGGGAAGCCTCTGAGGGGCTGATAAGTGAACGTGATCAGCGCCAGGCAAGTGATGAGCTCAAATTGGCACTGGTTGATGAATACAGCGAAAACGAGCAGAAAAATGCGCCGGTAAAAGTTGGTCTGATAATTCTGTTCGCGGTATTTGCGTTTATAGTGGGTGGATATGTTTACCTAAATGTTAACCAGTTGGAGGGGGTGCAGCGACAGCAAGATGCGGTAAGCGCATTGCCTGAATTATCTGCACAACTGGCTAAGGGCGAAGCTGCTGGTTTTACCACAAAAGACGTGCAAAATCTGGCTATTGCTATTCGTCATCGCTTGCGCCAGGAACCTGCTGATGCAAAAGGGTGGATGTTTTTGGGGCGGCTGAATTCGTCGCTGGGCAGAGAGGACCAGGCACTACAAGCTTTAGAAAAAGCATTTTCGATCAGCGACGATGTTGAAATTGCCAGTAGTTATGTCCGGGCACTGTTGGCCACCGGACAACGGCCACAAATTGCGCGGGCGCAGCGAATTTTGCAGCAATTGATAATAAAGTACCCCCAGATAAATGACTATTCTTTGATGATGGCGGTGGCATCTGCCCAGCTTGGCGATTTGCGCGCGACGCGGGCAGCATTTGAAACTGTCCGTGCTCTGTTGCCTGAAGACAATACGTTAAGACAGGATTTGGAGCAAAGGATCCAGCAAATGGAGAACCCGTCCGGGCAATCAAATGAAAGTGAGTCCCTTGCAACAGTCGCAGTAGCTGTCAAACTGGGTCAGAACATAAATTCCCAAGACTTACCAGAAAACGGGTTTTTGATCGTATTTGCACAAAGTAAAACAAGGGAAAACCGAATGCCGGCAGCAGTCGTAAAACTGCCGTTACCTGAATTTCCGGTAACGGTTATATTGTCAGACGAAAATGCCATGGTAGCCGGATATACATTAAGCATGCTGAAAGAGGCACAGTTGGTTGCGAGAATTTCGGCAGATGAAGATGTATCAGCCGCAGCCGGTGACTTGGAAGGACGTTTGAACGTGTCCTTGAATCCGGGCAACTCTGCCCAATACACAATAACGATTGATAAGGAACTTTAGTGAAATCAGTAAAACATGCCATGCTTATCGGCCTTATGCTGGCCTCGGGCATTATCACTGGCTGTGCTTCAAACAGTACACACGAGCAGACAGCTCAGTCTGATCCGGCCAATATCTCTGAACCCCGGGATCCACTGGAAAGCGTAAACCGAGTGATGTGGACGCTGAACTGGGACTATCTTGATAAGTATTTGATTCGCCCTGTTACCGTTGGCTATGTCACCGTAATGCCACAGTTTGTGCGCACCGGGTTAGTGAATGCTACTAATAATCTGGAGGAACCGGCGAACTTCCTAAATAACATGCTGCAAGGTGACCTCAATGAAGGTATGGATAGCCTAGGGCGATTTTTTATTAATAGTACAGTGGGTTTGCTGGGAACCATTGATGTAGCCAGCAAGATGGGCATAGAAAGACAACGTGAACGATTTGGGGAAACACTCGCTGTGTGGGGCGTGAAAACCGGCCCCTTTTTGATGTTGCCAGTGTTGGGCCCTTCTGATCCGCGCACATTCAGTGGGCGAGTGGCTGATGGTTATACCTATCCGAATACCATTTTAAATACCAATTTTAATATCGCGACAATAGTGATCTCGTTGCTGGAGGGCAGGGCGGCTCTGCTTGATCAGGAGCAACAGTTGGAGCAGTCGTTCGATCAATACTCATTTGTCAAAAATGCGTATTTTCAAAATCTTAAGTTCAGAGTGTCCGATGGGGAAGTGGGGACAGATCAGATCAACGTAGAAGAACAGGAAGAAAATTTCGATGATTTTGAGTCTTTGCTGGGCGAAGGCGATAACTAGGCATTAACTGATGATAAAAAAAACCCGGCAAATTGCCGGGTTTTTTGTTGTTACTTGTTGTCTTGTTATCTTTCGCTGTAACCCTGAGGATTGGCCGATTGCCATTTCCAAACATCGCGACACATTTCATCAAGCCCCAGCTCTGCGTGCCAGTTGAGTTCTTTCGCAGCAAGTGTGGGGTCGGCGTAACAGGCAGCAACATCTCCTTCCCGTCGTGGCGCTATTTTGTAATTGATTGTTTGCCCAGAGGCATTTTCAAACGCTTTTATCATCTCTAAAACAGAATAACCCTGGCCGGTACCCAGATTATAAATATCCAGCCCCATATTCAGTGAAATGCGGTCCAGCGCTTTTAAATGGCCATTTGCCAAATCTACAACGTGAATATAATCCCTTACACCAGTGCCGTCCTGTGTGTTGTAGTCATCGCCAAAGACGCTCAACTGCTCCAGCTTACCGGTGGCCACCTGAGAAATAAACGGCATCAGGTTATTAGGAATACCATTAGGATCTTCACCAATCTTACCGGACTCATGTGCTCCAACAGGGTTGAAGTAACGCAATAACACGATATTCCATTGTGGATCGGACTTGTGTAAATCGGTTAGCACGTGCTCTACCATGAGCTTTGACATGCCGTAAGGGTTTGTGGGCTGACCAGTAGACATATTTTCTTTAAGAGGCAGGGCGGCAGGGTCACCATAAACCGTGGCAGAAGAGCTGAAAACCAGGTTCTTAACATCGTGCTGACGCATGACGTTGCACAGCGTCAACGTGCCGTAGACGTTGTTTTCGTAATACTCAAGGGGCTTTTGCACCGACTCACCGACAGCTTTAAGACCGGCAAAGTGTATAACTGCGTCAATATCATGTTCACTGAACACCGTATTTAATAATTTAGTGTCCCGAATGTCGCCCTGTATGAAGGTCAGAGATTTTCCGGCCAGTGATTCAACCCGACGCAATGACTCGGCACTGGCATTGACCAGATTATCTAAAACAACCACCTTAAAGCCATTTTCCAGTAACTGCAGTGAGGTATGGCTGCCAATATAACCGGCGCCGCCGGTAACCAGAATAGTGTTCATCATTGCTCCTTAGATGACGATATAGTGTCAGGCTGCTGTATGTATTTTGCACTTAGCGAATACTGCAGCGGTTTTACCACTAAGGGATACAGCAGAAAGACCAGAAAAGCCCACACCAATGACGTCCAGTCCGTTGCGGTGCGTAAAATCAGTATAAATACCGGTACAATAACCAGAAGTTTCAGCACATTCAAAAGGGTTTTTTCCGGAACGCTCATACGCTTACCGGCTGCTTCAAGCATGGTCATACGTTCTTTTATTGAGCGCCCCTCAAGGCCGGGAATGTCTTTCGTGAAAAAATAAAGCTTCATAGTTAACCTGTTTAAGTAAAAAAGCCGCCACATCTGGGTGTGGCGGCTCATACTGTTTTCTGCCAGTCAGTGGTGTCAAGCACCCACTGACAACCTGTTAGCCCTGTTGAGAAACAGGATGGGGCTCTTCTTCGTGTTTCTTGTCTGCCAGTGCTTCCCAGTGACGCGTCTTTAAAGAAAGCAGCAAAACCACAATGCCAATAGCAATACTAAATAATGTAATCTGCATATACAAATCAGGCATTGTTTCTAAGCGATCCGGGTTGAAGTTACCTGCCAGCAGACCAGCAATAACATTACCGATAGAATAGGTGAGTACAAACACTCCCATCATCTGCCCGGCAAAACGCTTGGGCGACAACTTGCTCACTGCGCTCAAGGCTACCGGACTAAGACAAAGCTCGCCCACAGTATGTAAAAAGTAAGTTGTGATGAGCCAGTAAGGCGCTACTTTCAAACCGCTTGCTGCAAGTTGCGCTGCAAAGAACATGACAATAAAGCCACTGGCCATAATGATAAGGCCTATTGCACACTTCGCACCGTATGACGGATCCATCATGCGCTTACCAAGATTCACCCACAACGCAGCGAAAAAAGGTGAAAGAATGATAATAAAAAACGAGTTTGCAGACTGGAACCAGGCTGGCGGAATTGAGAATGCACCAATCATGCGGTCGGTATAATCACGACCAAACAGGTTAAGCGATGAGCCAGCTTGTTCAAACCCTGCCCAGAAACACGCCGATGCTATGCAAATGAGAAAGAGTGCACCCATGCGTTTTTTCTCGGCTTCGCTCAGGTTACCCATAAAGAAAATACCGAAAAAGTAAATCAGGAAGATAACGGTAAACGCAATTGCCACATCCTGCGCCAGCGAGACAGGGTCAATGATTAAAACGCCCATGGTTGTGGCGGTGGTTACGCCGATTAGCACTAACAGGAAAAGCACAATGCCTGACCAACCCAGCTTGTGAATCCGAGGTGTCAGATCAGTGGCCGGCTCATCACCATTTCCAGCAAGTCGGCCCTGAGTGACTTTATACTGAACCAAGCCAATCGCCATACCTACGGCCGCTGCGCCGAAGGCCCAGTGGTAACCCATATTAGGGGCAAGCCAGCCGCACACCGCATAACCTATCAGTGAGCCTAGGTTGATACCCATATAATAAATAGTAAAGCCACCATCACGGCGGGCATCATTATCAGAATACAGCCCCCCGACCATGGCACTGATGTTTGGTTTAAGCAAACCAGTGCCCAGAACCACCAGAATTAAGCCAATAAAGAAAGTACTATGGCTGGGAATTGCAAGCACAATGTGCCCGCACATAATAATTATGCCGCCATACCAGACAGCGCGCTGGCTGCCAATAAGGCGGTCAGCTATCCACCCGCCAGGCAAGCCCATAAAGTAAACCGCGCCGGTGTAAAGACCATAAATAGCCGTGGCAGAAGCAACCGTAAACGCCAGCCCCTCTTCCTGCATGGATGCAGTCATAAAAAGAACCAAAAGCGCGCGCATCCCATAATAACTCATGCGCTCCCACATCTCTGTGAAAAATAGCGTTTGAAGCCCCCCTGGATGCCCAAAGAAGCTGTTATCGTTCGATTTCTTAGTTGTCACAATCAGATTCCGTATTTTTGTATTTGTAAGTTTTATAACGAAACGTAATTCGCAAGACGCGGTTTACGTGACTCGGAAGTTTAAAGAAGTAACGTCGTTATACTAAAGGCTGGGCCGTTACACAAGAGAAGACAGCCTGAAAACAACCCTCACGCGTTGGGTATGACGTGAGGATTCATTTACAGTAAATAGTTGCTTACAATTCCTTTATGGTTGCAACGACGATTCTGCCGATTCCATATACCAGAAACAAAATCACGCCAAATAGCGTCAGGTTATAAATCACCTGAGGATATTTATTGTCATCCGGTTGCGTAGGATTTTCTATGGTAACCAGGTGCTGGATTTTTTCATAGGCTTTGACCCGTGTGCTTTCTAGTGTCATCAATGAAGAAGAGTACGCCTGAATAGCCAGCTGAAGCTGGATTTGCAAGTTACTATACTGGGCCATTAGTTCTGTCATTGAAATATCGCTGTTTTCTGACACAGATGCATTATTTAAATCGCTTTTTTGCTGACTGACGGCATCCTGTAACGCTGATATCTGACGCTTAAGGTTCTTCATTTCCGGTGCCAGTTCACTCATCATACCCGACATCGTTCGCAGTTCTGCCTGCTTTTGTGCAAGGGTAGCTTCCAGTGAAAAGGCAATTTGCTGAGAAGCTGCACCTTCGGCGGTGGGATCAAGAACATTGTATTTTGACTGAAAGGCTAAAAGCTCTTCCTTAGCGCCCCGCAGCTTTTCTTCTACCAGTTTGTGTTCATCTTTAGCAAAACCCAGCTTGGATTTGGCCAGATTATTGTTGATCTGATTAATAAATGCTTCTGCGTGTTCGATAATGGCAGCATTCAGCACTTGAGCAAACTCACGATTAAATGCCTGTGTTTTCAGGGTAATTACTGCAGACTCGGAATCTACCGACACATCAATATGGTCAAGATAATACTGAAACATATCTTCTTTGCTGCTGCCCAGCGCTAGCCGACTGAAAAAATCAGCTGCCTCGGAATTGTACTGTGCAACCAAATCAAGCTCTTCCACCAGATAATCGAACATATCCCGAGATAATATAAAGGATTCCACCAAAATACTGTCTGTGGAAAGTGGTGCGTCGGTCACCGTAGACATAAGCATCGAAGTCGGGTCAAAGGAGTTACCACCATCTGAGGTTTTAATAATCATCTGGCTTTGACTTTCGTAACGCGGGGCAGCCCACGCTACCAAATAGAGCGCATAAATTACCCAGGCCGCGATAAAAAGCTTGGCGACATTCTGCGTAACTATCTTAAGCTTTTTTTGTGTTTTTTTAAGCACGAATCAATTACCTTTTTTAGATTCTGGGTTGGTATAGGCCTCGATCCCTTCTTCAAGATCGTCATAGTAGCTAAGCTTCCCCTTATCGATAAGCACTGCTGAATTGCAATACTCACGAATTTGGTCAAGCTCGTGGCTGACCATTATCACGCCACATTTCTGACTTTTTTCTTTTAGGGTCGCTTTAGCTTTTTTTCGAAATAATGGGTCACCGACTGAGGTTGCCTCATCAATAAGATAGACATCAAAATCGATATTCATGCAGCAGGCAAAAACTAATTTGGCGCGCATACCAGATGAGTAAGTTCTAACTGGCAGGTCAAACTTCTTACCTAATTCGGCAAATTCCTGCACGTATTTTTCATATTTACTGAGTGAGCGTACACTGTTAATTCTGCCAATAAACCGCGTATTTTCGCGCCCTGTCATCTGCGGGTGAATACCGGTCTGTAGTGCCACCGGCCAGGACATAGCACGGTTGGTAATAATACGCCCTCGATCGGGGTATTCACTTTTGGCAAGAAGACGAAACAACGTCGATTTACCCGCTCCATTTTTCCCTAAGATGGCTACGTTTTTTTCCGTTGGGAACGAAAAATTCAGATTTTTAAATATATATTGCGGACCAAGTCGGCTCGGATAACTTTTGGTTAAATTTTCAATACGTATCATCTGGCCAGCACCTTCTTCCACGTCAGATGATAAAGCGCAAGCCCGAAAAAAAGTAGAATGAGGGTTACAGATGTGACAAAACTCAGGCTGACTCCGGCGCTACCATAAGAGGTATAGGTGGCATAACGCGAAAGTTCAATAAAGTGGACCATAGGGTTCCAGGTAAGATAAGGCCAGTACCTTTCCGGAACATCCTGCAGGCTGAAAAATACACAGGAGATAAAAAACATAGGACGTTGAATAAACATCTTTATTTTATCGATCTCTGGCAAATAGGTTGCCGCAATGCCGAATAGCAAAGCAACGGCCCCGCTAAATATCCATAGCAATATAAAGAGGTATATTAGTAATAGTGGATTATCCATTCGAACGTCGATATCCAGCAGATAGAGAGTCAATACCAGTAGTACCAAGGCCCCTACCTTTATTGAAAACTCCATCAACAATGCTGTAAGAACGGCAGCAATGGGTTGTACCTGACGAAAAGCAAACAACGGCTTATTTTTCTTTATCGCACCCGCAACTGGCCCCATAGATGTTAAAAAAGACTGGATATAAAGCATGCCTATTAACATGAATAACAAAATAGGCATGGAGTGTACTGTAGAGCCTGATATAAGACTACGGGCGTACGATAAGGCAAAAATGAACAAAAAGGGCTGAAAAAAAGCCCACCCTAATCCGAGTTTATCATTAAACTTGCTCTGCAGTTCCCGTAAAAACAACGCGAAAATCACGCGTCGCCAAGCTCCCAATTGCTCTTTAAACGTCACCATTTCTATTCAAGCGCTACGTTTGCAGCAACCGCAATTTGATAAACAATTTGGGTGATATCTTTAATGGCCTGCAATGACTTAACATCAATAGACGGCAACACAATTAACTGATCGCCGGGTTTCAGGTCAACTTGACCTTCAGTTTCATCAAAGAATGCTTCATCAATCTGATCAAATTCAACCAAGCCATTTTTGCGAATAACCAGAATACGTTCATCATCGGCTCGCTGCGTAAAGCCACCTGCCCAGGCAATATAATCTGCTGCAGTAGCATCTGGATTGTAAACCACAGCCTGGGGCATCATTACTTCGCCACCAATTTGCACCAAATCGGTCACTTGTGGAATAACTATGGTATCGTTAGGTTCCAGCAGTACATTAGCAGTGTGACCGCCTTCGGAGACAACAACCTTGCCCAGAGGTTCTACCTCTCTGGCTCTGGCGATAAAGTCGGAAACCAGTTGCGCTTCCTGAACGCGAATGCTTCCTTCACCGGTTGAGCTGATAGGCGCGGTATAAATACTTCTTTCCAGTTGTCGAAGCGATCGATCAAGAATTTCCCGTTGCTGTTGTGCAACACTTTCGCGCAGCAAAAAGATATTTTCCAGATCGGAAAGCTTTTTATTTACCTGAATATAGGTAAGCACCTCCTGAAGACGAGTACCCTTATCCACCATAATTTGCGACGGGCCGGTATGACTACCCTGAATGTTTATGCGATAGACTCGTTGTTCGTGGTCGTCGATATACTCCACCGAGTCGCCTGCCTGAAGGGAGAAGTCCGCAAAGGCGCTAACTGAAAGGTAGCGGGAAAACTGCTCACCATTTCGGACGCCAGCTATTGAAACGTGATTTACAAAGTCCCTGGGAGTCGCATAACTAGTAAGATTACTGCCTTCGAGCTCGTCTTTAGTGAACTCGAAAGTAAAACTGTTGCGGGCACCGGTTTCTACCACAATTGTAGCCCCTAAGGGGCGGACCATTATGACATCACCGTCTTTGAAAGAAATATCCGGTAAGGTGCCGTTTTTTATGAAATCGTACAGGTCTGCCGATGCGATAATATCGCCGTTACGTTTAATATCAATTTTTCGGAAGCTGCCGCGCTGAAAATCAATACCACCTGCGCGCTTTAGAAAGTAAAGAACGCTGTCTGATGCTTGTCCGGCATACTGGCCAGGACGCAACACGGGGCCAGTGATAAATACAGAGACTGGGGTGGAAGTTAACAAGTTAACATACACGCTCACATCATTCGTATAAACCTGCTTGATTCTGCTGGTTACCCTGCTGTTAACTGACCCGGCAGGCGTGTTGGCCACATGGATAGGGCCGATGTTAGGTATGAAAATGTTACCCTGATTATCTACTGTGACGACATCGGCAAAATTAACAGCACCCCACATCCAGATTGAAATTTTGTCGCCCTGCGCAATCAGATAATTATCATTAAGCCCATCTGCCCGTTCGGATTCAAATCCGCCAATAAACAAATTAGCGGCAAAGGGCGGGTTTTCCATCGGCATCTGTTCAGGAAAAACCGTATCAATAGTAGGCTCACCCGGCAAAGGCTGGCCCTGACGAGGCTGGTTGTAATACTGGCCATTCTGAGGCTGGCCGCCGTTCATACTGGATATGTTGCGCGGGCCAGAGAGCGTCATTGGCGAAGCATTGACAGTACCGGCCTGAGACTGAGCAGCTGCGGCACCTTGCCCCTGGTTCTGACCAGACTGCTGCGCCTGTTGTCTGAGCTGCTGCAAATCTGCTAATGACTGCGCCTGTACACTATAGGTGGTCAGCATTATAAAGCAGGTCGTAAAAATACGAAGTAGAGTCATAAAATTACTTTTCATAAATTTCAGGATTCCGGGTCGCCAGAGAGTGAGCGCCTTAAGACAGAAGGGAAATATATCCACTGAGAATGTTGCTGACACACGCGCGCTTCTTTAGCAATTTGTCGCGGTGTGTTCAGACGATGCAAAGCAAAGCATTGTTGTTGGGACGCGGAAAAATATCCCTGACCCACCTGCCAGGTGGCATCGGCGAAAGAAATCGTCTGTCCGGGCATGATCGTTTTATTTGGTGCAATGCTGATTACCTGGCCCTGATCCTGCACAGTATAATTAGGGTGGACTAGCGGGACATCAGCCACGACCGGGCCAGGCGCAGACGCGCAACCAACCAGCATAACGCTTGCGGTAAGTGCTAGTACGCCAAAAATTTTTTTCTTCGCAATCATTAGAATGAACGGGAATCCCTGTATCAAAGTGGCCGATAGGATAGCATATAATTTTTAAATTTCACCCCGCCCGCGTAAATCGTGTATTGCTGACAAGGCCTGTCTTTTGTGGGTTTGTTAGACGATTGTCAGGCGTAAAGTTTCATAAAAAGGTGGTCAGATTACAGAATGTTTATTATTATTGGCACACCAAGGCCGCTTCTTCATTTCTGTGCGCTGACAATAACTGAGCTTTGGAGAAAAACCACATCTGCTTTTTAACGAAATTTTATAACAATATAGCGAAGCACTGTAGTTTTTCTGGCACCTGAATGACAATGGATTTTTCTTAGCATGTTCGATTACCTTCAAATTGTACCATTGTTTACCGCATTCTTTGTGGCACTGATTCTGTTGGTAGTGATGACGCCGCTTGCTCATCAGTTTGGTTTAGTTGACCAACCTGATATCCGAAAACGACACCACGGGATGGTGCCGCTTACGGGGGGCGTAGCTATTTTTATGGCAGTTGTCGTGGCCAGTATCGTTACCGATGTTTGGATGAAAAACAATCCACTGTTTTTCACCGCCTCAGCATTTATTGTTTTGCTTGGCATGCTAGATGATCGGTTTGAACTTAGCGCGAAAGGCCGGTTAATGTGCCAATTTGGTGTGGCGGCTATTATGGCGTGGAGCGCACAAAATTATATTACGTCCCTGGGTAATCTGTTTGCAGTAGGCGATGTAAACTTAGGCATCGGTGGCTATTTTTTCACTATTGTCTGTGTGGTTGGCGTTATCAACGCGTTCAATATGATAGATGGTATAGACGGCCTCGCTGGCGGCATGAGTCTGGTAGTATTACTGGCTGTAGTTTGCCTGTTGCTGTTAGCAGGTAATGATGGCGCGATTATGGAGCCGCTTATTATTATTGCGGCGATTGTACCGTTTTTGGCATTTAATCTTAGCTGGAAAGGGTTTCGCGGCAATAAGATTTTCATGGGTGATGCTGGCAGTATGTTTGTCGGCCTGACCATCGTATGGTTGCTGGTCGATCATGCCCAGGGCGGCGCAGCGGCGTTTCGGCCCATCACGGCGGTTTGGCTTATCGGCTTGCCGCTCATGGACATGGCCGCGATTATGTATCGGCGCGCTCGCAAGGGTCAGTCCATGCTCAGGCCAGACAGAAAACATCTGCATAATATATTTATGCGGGCCGGGTTATCGTCAAATCAGGCATTGGTGGCGATATTATTCATGGGCAGCTTGTATTGTCTCATCGGCGTGCTCGGCGAAGTTTTTGCCGTTCCCGAATGGATAATGTTTTGGGGGTTTATTGCATTACTGATGGTATATAGCTATATCATTCAAAACATCTGGCGAATGATAAGAAAGTTCAACAAGCTGACATAAGCGCAAGGCTTTTCACAGCACCCCCTCGTCGTGTACTATTGCAGCCCTTTGTCAGTAAGTAATACCTTTTCGTGCCCGAGACCAGTTGTCAGCCATTTAAAATCATATCTTCTTCGCAGCCTCCCGCCAGCGCGAGGGTGCTCGTTGCTATGTCTACCTATGACGGAGACAGGCCAGAATGGGTCCATCAGGCGATAGCCAGCGTTCGCAATCAAACGTTTACCGACTTTGTGTTTCTGGTAATTGTCGACGGCAGTGTGCCAGCGGCAACCACTGCTATGTTATTAGCACAGGCAAAAAAGGACTATCGATTGGTGATTGCACAAAATAGTCAGAATATCGGCCTTGCGGGGGCGATGAACCTGGCTATCGAGTGGATGTTATCCCAACACCAGTTCAGTTATTTTTTCCGCATGGATGCCGACGATGCCTGCCTGCCAGAGCGACTTGAAAAACAGGTTACATTTTTAGACAGTCATGAGCAGGTTGATGTGCTTGGAACCGGTTTGATGGAAGTAAATGAATCAGATATACCGGTTAGTTCGCGCGTTATGCCCGCTTCGCATCATATCATTGTAAGAATGTTACCGCGCCGCTGTACGATTAATCATCCTACTGTAGCCATTAGAACCCGGGTATTTAAAGAGGGTTTTAGATACGACGCCAGAAGAATGAATACACAAGATTATTTTTTATGGATAGATCTTGCTGCCCACGGTTATCAGTTTCGAAATTTACGTGAAAAGCTGCTCAAATTCAGGCGCGTCAATGATTTTTACAAGCGTCGAGGATTGATAAAATCGTTAAATGAATTTAAAGCGCGGTTCATTGCCATGAAAAAGCTTCGTCGCTATTCACTGTTTAACGCTTTTTATGCCATCGGTGTTTTATGCTTGCGCCTAATGCCTTCCAAAGTGGTAAAACTGGCGTATAAATTTGATCGCATTTTACTAGAAAAGATAATTAAACATTGAAAGTCGCCGCCGTAATTATTCTATATCATCCAGAGCTATCGCACCTGAGCACAATGCTCAGCGCGCTGCAACAATCAGGCTGGCCGACTGTACTGGTTGATAACTCACCCTCGGTGCTAGCCGATATCCCGCCATCAGTACATACGTACATTCACTGTCCGGACAATGTCGGTATCGCGGAAGCGCAGAATAAAGGCATTGATAAAGCAATCGAGACCCAGGCCGAGGCCGTGTTGCTGTTAGATCAGGACAGCCAGTTATCTGCAGCGTTGCTAAATGGGTTGTTGGACAGCTATAAACTGGCTTTACATCGATTCGATAAGGTGGCGTGCGTAGGTCCTCAGGTGTTGTGTGATTTTAATAATCAACAAGTTAAACCCCGTCTAAGTCGTGAAAAAACACTGTGTGACGAGCTTGTGCTATCAAGGCAGATTATTGCTTCGGGCATGCTATTGAATGTCTCAGCGTATAAGCAGATTGGCAAAAAAGACAGTGAGCTGTTTATTGACGGGGTTGACCACGAATGGTGCTGGCGTGCCCGAAATCTAGACTATATGGTTTTGAAAGCTGCCGGTGTAGTGATGCGCCATAAACAGGGAGATGGCCGACACCGGTTGTTTGGCATGAACTTTAAGCGCGGTGCACCAGTAAGACTTTATTATCAGGTACGAAATGTGCTTATTCTTTCACGCAGAAGGTATGTTCCGGTTTACTGGAAGCTTCGTCACTTGACGGCATTGCCAATTCGTTTCGCCGTAAACCGCTGGTATTTCCCCCAGGGTAAGTTACGCGGACGCTTTATGTGGCGGGGCTTAAAAGACGGCATAACCGGCCGTACCGGCAGAATTGATCAATAAAATTAGGCGTAAATAGTGTGCTCTGTCAGGTATCTTCAACTGTATCGATAAACCGACAGCCAGAACCGGTGCAGCACTATTCAATACTGACGCTAAAATGTATAAAGGAAAGGTTGTGAAAGTCACCGTATTTGGAATTGGGTATGTGGGGTTAGTGCAGGCTGCTGTATTAGCCGAAGTAGGTCACGACGTTGTTTGTGTCGATGTGGACCAGAATAAGGTGGACAACCTCAAAAAAGGCGAGATTCCTATTTATGAACCAGGCCTGACGCCGCTGGTAAAAAGCAATTTCGATGCTGGTCATTTAATTTTCACCACGGACGCTAAAGCGGGTGTGGAACATGGTGAGCTAATTTTCATCGCTGTTGGCACGCCGCCTGATGAGGATGGGTCTGCCGACTTGAAATATGTTTTAGCAGTGGCCGAAACCATTGCTACACACATGAATAATCACAAAATTATCATCAATAAATCTACTGTGCCGGTAGGTACTGCTGACAGAGTAAGAGCGACAGTGAGTGGTAAGCTCGATGCGTTAAGTAAAACGGGTGAATTTGATGTGGTATCTAATCCTGAGTTTTTGAAAGAAGGCGCTGCAGTTAACGATTGTATGCGTCCCGATAGAATCATACTGGGGACGGATAGCGAGCACGCAGAGAAAAAGCTCAGAGAGCTTTATTCGCCGTTTAACCGTAATCACGATAAAGTGATTACCATGGATATCCGCAGTGCAGAGCTCACCAAATACGCTGCTAATTGCATGTTGGCGACAAAGATTAGTTTTATGAATGAAATAGCCAACCTTGCTGAATATTTTGGTGCTGACATTGAGCATGTCCGCCACGGCATTGGTTCTGATCCTCGTATTGGCTATCAGTTTATCTATCCAGGATGTGGCTATGGTGGATCTTGTTTCCCCAAAGATGTTCAGGCTTTAGTGCGTAGCGCGAATAGTGTGGGTTATAAAGCCCGTATCCTGGAGTCGGTGGAAGCAGTTAACTATGATCAGAAAGAAAAGCTGTTTGAATATATTATGCGTCATTTCAATAATGACGTGAAAGGCAAGACAGTGGCGCTGTGGGGCTTATCATTCAAGCCTAACACGGATGATATGCGTGAAGCGTCCAGCCGGGTACTTATGGAACGGCTCTGGGAAGCTGGTGCCATGGTGCAGGCTTATGATCCTGAAGCGATGGAAGAAACCCAGCGTTTGTATGGCGATCGGGAAGACCTGCGTTTGATGGGTACCAAAGAAGCCACGCTTAACGGCGCAGATTTTATGGCAATCTGCACTGAGTGGCAGATGTTCCGGGCACCGGATTTTGAGCTTATAAAAACCAAACTTAAAGAACCACTTATCTTTGATGGACGTAATCTTTTCGAACCTCAGCGTATGGCAGAATACGGTCTCCAGTATTATGCTATCGGACGCGGACTATCAGTAAAAGGAAAGCAATAGACATGAGTCAGGTAAAAAAAGCAGTAATCCCTGTAGCGGGATTGGGAACGCGGATGTTGCCAGCAACTAAGGCGATACCCAAAGAAATGCTGCCGGTGGTTGACAAACCACTTATTCAGTATGTGGTCAATGAGTGCGTTAAAGCTGGTATCAAAGAAATTATTTTGGTGACTCATGCCAGTAAGAACAGTATTGAAAATCACTTCGATACCTCTTTTGAGCTAGAGGCAACATTAGAAAAACGGGTTAAAAGACAACTTTTAGAAGAAGTGCAGTCAATCTGCCCGAAAGATGTCACCATCATGCATGTGCGCCAGGGCCATGCAGCTGGTCTGGGCCATGCTATTTTATGTGCACGCCCGCTAGTGGGTGAATCGCCCTTTGCCGTGGTGCTGCCGGATGTCATCATAGATGATGTCGCCAGTGATTCTTCGAAAGACAATCTCGCTGATATGGTGGCTAAGTTTAACACCAGTCGTGTCAGTCAGGTCATGGTTGAGCAAGTGCCAAAAGACGAGATAACAAAATTTGGTATTGTCGATTTGGATGGTATGGAAATTTCACCAGGCGATTCGGCAAAAATTCATAAGATGGTAGAAAAGCCGTCGCTGGAAGAAGCACCGTCGGATCTGGCTATTGTAGGGCGCTACGTCCTATCTGAAAAAGTCTGGGACCTATTGGAATACACACCACCGGGTGCAGGTGGAGAGGTCCAGTTAACAGATGCTATTGACTCGCTTATGCGGATTGAACAGGTAGATGCGTATTATATGAAAGGCATGAGTCATGACTGCGGTAGCAAGCTCGGTTATATGAAGGCTAATGTTGAATACGCACTGCGACATCCTTCATTGGGCGAAGAGTTTAAAGAATATTTGTCGACACTCAAGTTCTGATAGAAAGCTCCCGGTTGGGAGCTTTTTTATTTGGTACATGCACAGGGTTACCATGGGCATGCGCAGACTATCGTTGATCAGCGCCCAGAATTACTGAGTGACTTTAAGGCGGTGTTCGAGTTTGGCTAACAGCTTTGGCCCAATTCCTTTTACCTGCGTTAGCTGCTCAACCTCCAGAAAGTGCCCCATCTCTTCGCGATAGTCGATAATTGCCTGTGCCTTTTTCTTACCAATACCTGGCAATGCTGTCAGTTGCTCGACACTAACATTATTCAGGTCCAGCTTTTCTGACTGAGTCTGTGCGGCGGCGGGACTATTTACAGCAGAGTCATTAGCAGCGGCAAAAGCAACAGGCGCGCCGGTCATTGCAGCAGCACAAAGTAATGGCATAAAAAATCGGGTATACACGGTTTTTAAAATAGTCATTGGTTCAATCCTTGTCATCAATAGCCAAAAGCGGCGAAACAAAGGATAGTGGCTCAGCCATTAAAATTCGTCTGTCGGAAGATCAGTTTTCGGGCAGGGTGAGATAAGGTATGGGCGCACCAGCAAGCGCGCCCGGTAAAGGTGATTATTTGTTAAGACGATCCAAGACTGCCTGAGTAAACTCGGTAGTGCCGTTCTGGCCGCCTAAATCGCGGGTGGTGCGATCGCCAGATTCGATAACGTCTTTTAACGCTGAACGAACTTTTTCAGCTTTATCGCCCATATTAAGGTGCTCCAGCATCTGGACAGCTGCGAGAATAACTGAGGTGGGATTGGCCAGGTTTTTACCTGCAATATCAGGCGCTGAGCCATGCACTGCTTCAAAAATCGCACAATCTTCACCAATATTAGCACCCGGTGCCATACCCAATCCGCCAACAAGACCAGCGCAAAGATCTGAAATGATGTCACCGAACAGGTTCGTTGTAACGATGACGTCAAACTGATGCGGGTTCATGACCAGTTGCATACAGGTGTTATCTACTATCATCTCTGCACTTTCGATATCCGGATAGCGTTCACCAACTTCACGGGCAACCTTAAGAAACAACCCCGATGTAGACTTCAGAATATTCGCTTTATGCACTGCGGTAACTTTTTTACGGCCTTCTCTGCGTGCCATCTCATAAGCAAATGTGACGATTTTTTCAGCGCCTTCTCGCGTGATTTTACTCATCGCTTCGGCTTCGTTACCGTCTTCGGAAACCTTCTGGCCTAACCCGGAATACATGCCCTGTGTGTTTTCACGCACAGTAATAATATCGATATCTTCATAACGGGCCTTTGTACCTTTGAAAGACATCACCGGGCGCAGATTTGCATACAATTTGAACTGTTTACGCAGGCTTACGTTGATAGAAGTAAATCCTTCTCCGACGGGCGTGGTCAATGGTCCTTTAAGTGCAATTTTATTTTTGGCGATCAGGTCCAGAGTTTCCTGCGGTAACAGTTCACCGTGTTTTTCTAGGGCGACAAGACCTGCGTCAGCATAATCATAGGCAAAATCACAGCCTACATGGTCCAGTATTTTTGTGGTGGCATCAATGATATCCGGGCCGATACCGTCGCCGCGAATGACCGTAATACGTTGCTGAGTCATGGGGGGATCCTCTGGTAAATTTTCGTTTCTGTTGTATAAGGTTTCAATTAACAGCATGTTTAATGACGCTGTCAAAATGGCGAACCACTAAGCGGTGCGAAAGCGCTCTTCAGGCGTGTTTTCGCCAAAGGAACAAAATCGCGCATATTTTATAGCAACAAGGCCACGGGCACTAGTAGAGATTGACCTTATCTCATGCGCTGTGTTGCTTGTTAGCCTTTACACCGGTAGTGCAGAGTACAGTAAATGACTGAGTTTCTCCCGATAAACACTCGCGGTTTTATCTGACAGGGACAAAATATGCAGACACTGTCTTAATGCCTCAAGCGTGGCGGCATCATTATTATCTGGACAGAAAAGCCACTGGCGGGTCCAGATCAGACTTAGCATGACAACGGCAACATCTTTTTGCTGAGAGGCTCGCGTATCGGCCGGATAGCGGTCTAATTGCAGCAATATCGCACGGTGCTGAGCGGGAAGATGCCAGTTGGAGGCCAGCTCCGCAGCAAAGTCGACAAAAGGATTGGCCGTTTTCAGTGCGACAAGCTTGTTGATACTGTGAAGGTGATTGTCGTTGTGAATAAATTCAGGTAGCACTTTTAGTGCAGGCAGGCTAAATAGTGGTGCAACCATAAAGCTACTTATCAAGCTGGCAGACTGAGGTGTCAGTGAACTATCACACTCTGCTGCTATCAATGACGACAGGTTAGCGCTTACTGCAAGAATATTCTGACAAGTTCGACTTAATGGAAAGTGATTTTGAGTAAGCCGCTGAACTAAAGCCTCACGGATGAGCATGTCGCCAACCCGCTCTAAGCCAAAGGTTAAAACAGCCTGTTTAACGTCGTTAACTGGTAACTGCATTCGATTATCTGTGCTCGCTGCCGATTTCAGGGCATTGGCAAACGCCGGTTCGGCTTCAAGCTTTGAAACCAGGGTGTCTATCTCTATTTCAGCTTCATGAAGTAAATCAACAATATTGAGCAATGATGAGGGTGGATGGCTCAGTGGATAGGCTCTGCCACCGGGCTGATAAGCAATAAAAGCGTCAACCTGTGTTTCAAACCGTTGTATTAATTCCCACCACTGGTCGAACCCAACATAACGCAAGGCGGGTTGGTCAACGATGTCTCTTACTATAAATTTTCGTTCCCCCTGCTTTTGTTTGACCAGTGCGCAGTGAGATTCGTCTTTCGCCAATAGGATAAGGGAGTGCGGACTAGTGGCCACCTGCGCTCCGGGCCATATGTTTCCCGGGTAATCCACCCAGGCTGTAAATGCCGGCTCACGAAGCAACGGAGAATGCAGCGCAATCTGGCGTAAAACCGGAAAGAAACTGTCTTTGAAATGAATGCTAATGTGAGCGCTTACTAACGCCCACCACTGCGATTCCTTAAGCGCTGGGCTTTTCAGATATTTGATGAAGTGAGGGCGACTAAGTAAAGGATAAGCAGCAAATATTTTCTGCCAGATGCTAAGGTGACGCTTTTTCAGTTGTTTTTTGAGGCCCTGCACCAAACTCTTGTCAAAATGAAGCGTCTGGGTATCTTTGTGGTAGCTACCCGTACAAAATAGCATGTAAGCTGCCGCACTCAGATGCTGTAGATAGTGGTCATTGAGTTTACTGCGCTGGCCGAGTACCGTCATAATCAGCGCCATTCGCAAGGGCAGGGGAGCGGACAGACCTGACTCCTGGCGCAGCGTATTTACCGCAACCAGTGCCGCCTGAGGGTGATGCCGGGTAAAATGAATTAAGCGCTTGGCAATCCCCAGCGCAGCGTTAACGCCATCGAAGTTTTTCGCCTGACGAATGATTGCTTTGCTGGCAATCTGGCTTTGCTGAATTAGCTGATGATATTCGACGCTGGCCAAAGCCTTCCTTAACTTTTCAAATAACTCTGGTACGCACCATCACCCCAGGCGACCAGCAGATCATCTTCGAATAATAGCGGTGTACATTCATCCTGTGTGGTCAAACCATCTGCCCGCACATGTTGTGTTCGGTAAAACATGACCTGGATGGAGGTTTCGCTGTCCATTTTTGCTTCCGTGATATCAGGCGAGCCCAACAACGCAAGGACTTCCTCACGGGTGGCACCCAGTGAGAGTTTGGTAATTTGTACTTTGTTATATTCTTCCCGGTCCTTCCAGTCCATATTCTCCGGTTTGTCCGGATAAAGGGTGATGACCATAAATACGAAAACAACGTATGCTGCGGCTCCGAAAAAAATCAGCCGAATTACCTTACTATTCATCCTTTTTCACTTGTTGATAAATACGCCGGTCAGTTTACCTTAAAAGTTAATGTATAAGGAATGCTAAATCGTAACCGAATGCGTCAGTTTATATTTGCGTAATGGTATAACAAGGGACATATTCAGATCCGGGAAGTTTCATTCGCTGCTGTTCGACAAATGACTGCAACAGTGTATCGATACGTCGCATAAGTCCGGCATCGCCGTTAAGCTGAAACGGTCCCTTTTCTTTGATTTGCTTCACTCCTTCAGCTTTAACATTTCCCGCGACAATCCCGGAGAATGCTTGTCTGAGCACTACCGCAAGTTCAGCAACACTTTGATTCTGGTGCAAGGCTAAAGCAGACATACTCTCATGGGTAGGCGTAAACGGGGTTTGAAAAGGCTCATCAATTTTCAAAGACCAGTTGAAACTAAACGCATCGCCTACAGCACGGCGATGCGCCTCAGTATTTGCTTTGCTTTCACTAAGTACACGAGCCACGTGTACCGGGTCATCAATAATAATCTGGTACTGACTTTGTGCTGTTGGCCCTAAGGTAGCACCAACAAATTCATCGATAGCATCAAAATAAGCCTGCGACCCCGCCGGCCCGGTAAGAATAACCGGCAGCCCTTGCTGCGCATTTTTTTCGTTGGTCAGAATGCCTAACAGGTAAAGCAGCTCTTCAGCAGTGCCCACCCCGCCGGGGAAAATAACAATACCATGGGCGAAGCGAACAAATGCCTCCAGTCGTTTTTCAATGTCTGGCATGATAATCAGTTCGTTGACAATGGCGTTGGGCGGCTCGGCTGCGATTATGCTGGGCTCTGAAATGCCAATATAACGCCCTTTTTTAAACCGTTGTTTGGCGTGACCAATAGCGGCGCCTTTCATCGGGCCTTTCATTGCACCAGGGCCGCAGCCGGTACATATGTTCATCTCGCGTAAGCCCAGCTGGTAGCCGACTTCTTTAGTATATTTGTATTCATGCTCCTTGATAGAATGTCCGCCCCAGCAAACAATTGTATTTAAATCATCGTTACCTTCCAGCGCCTGAGCATGTCGTAACATATCAAAGACCATATCCGTGGTGCTGAGGTTATCAGACGCAGGTTCGTTGTCGATTCGGGCATATTTATTTCCCATGAACAACATATCCCGCATTACTGCGAACAGGTGCTCATGTACGCCTCTAACCAGTTTGCCATCAACAAAGGCGACTTCTGGTGGATCGATAAGCTCGATTTTTACCCCTCTTTCCCTGCGAACCAGTTTCACATCGAAGTTATCATAGGGCGCAAAAAGCACCTCATAGTTATCTTCATCAACACCGCTGTTGAGCACGGCCAGACAACAATTTCTGAACACATCGTAAAGTTCGCTGTTAGTGGTATCCTGAAGCTGAGAAACTTCGAGTTGGGAAAGCTGGCTCATCCAGCCAAGCGGGTTTAACTGCACTTTTTTCATTCAACATCGTCCTGATCGATGACTACACAATTACGGCCTGAGCGTTTTGCCTGATACAGCAAACTATCGGCGCGTTCGAAAACGTCGTCAGGGTTTTCACCTGCACTGAAACATGTTCCGCCAAATGACGCGGTAATGGTCAGGCGTTCCTGTTTGAACTTAAACGGAATTTTCGTCAGTCCGGTTCGTAACCTATCTAACTTTTGTTTAAGCGAACCATGGCCTGAACGCGGCATAACGAGGACAAATTCTTCACCGCCCCAGCGAGCCAGAAAGTCGTCAGCATCCAGTGCCTGACGCAAGTGATTGCCGATGACCTGTAAGGTTTTATCTCCGGCAGCGTGACCAAAACGATCATTTATGGATTTAAAGTGGTCAATATCAATTACAGCCAGACAAAGTGATTGCTCCTTGTTAGCCGGGCTTTTTAAAACATCTGTCAGGTGATCGTTATAGGCCTGGCGGTTAGGTAAACGTGTTAACGGGTCGGTCTGACTTGTCGCCACTTGTCGGGCTAGTTTGTTGCGATAATAACGGGTTTTAGATTCCAGCTGTGAAATCTGCTCTTTCATTTGCTCTAATTGACGAAGGAGTATTTCCTGAGCCTGGTGGTCGTCCTGTGCACGCTGCTGAAGCTCATTGCCCACCCGTCTGAGTTGCGCCTGCGCCTGATGCGTAATGGTGTCGCCAGACTCAGAACGAGCCACATTTTTCTCAATTCGTTGAATTTGATCGTGCATCTGAATCGCACTGCGACGCTGCGTATCAAAGGTCTTTTGGGTCAGGTCAAGACTCTCATTCATATTTTGATGCAAATTTCCCAAAGAACGATGCAGGCTTTGCATGACTTTGCCCGAAAAGGTAGCTTCCTGCATAGAGTCCTTGACCACCAGGCGCAAAATTGCCAGACATATATTGAGTAGCTCTTCAGTAGTGAGCCCCTCCCTGACTTTCTCTTTCAGTTCTGAGATTTGGGGATTATCGGGTTGTTTAGCCAGGTAGCTATTTAATAACTGAGCCAGCTCTTCTTGTAGGTAAAGAAGTATTCGGTCGGGCTTATGGGTCTGTCTGGCAGTGGCAGGGTGGGGTTGCGGAACAGAACGTAACGTTTTGTTTTTCTTCAAGGCGGATGTCAGCGCGACATGTGAAAAAATATCGGTCACCCGAAGACATAATCGAACCAGCTCGTAAAGTGATCCCATAGGTTGACGAGTCTGTCCCACACTGCTGACTAACTCGGCAAATGCATCATCGTTTTTATTGATAGCCGCCATCAGCGTTTTGGCTGCTTGCTCGACATCATTTAAACAGTCGGCTTTGAAATGCTCCAGATTCGTTACGTCGTCCTGCAACATACGATTTAACTTATTAATACTGACATGAGCAAGCGAGAAATTTGCCGCACCACCCAAATGGCTTCTAAGCGTTTTGAGTTCGTCATCAATGTCTTTAGAATATCCCTGATAGAACAGAGATAACCGGATAATAAACTGCGTCAGCACGCTGTGCTGCTGCTTTACCATCTGCAACTGTTTATTCGTCATTTGTCCTGCTAATTTATGATGACAGCGTAGGCATTAATAATGTGACATAGCTAGCCGGCAATGCCTGCTATTATTGTCTTGCCGTGCGACGATTTGTATAGGGTGTTTCAAAATTCGATCTGAACGGATTAATATCCAGCCCACCGCGGCGGGTATAACGTGCCAGTACAGTAAGCTTGTTCATCCCCGGCAATTGTTGTAAATCACAAAATATCCGCTCTACGCACTGTTCGTGAAATTCATTGTGCTGACGATATCCAATCAGATACCTGAGCAGTGCGCTTTGATCCAGCGCACGACCTTCGTATTTAATTAAAATACTGGCCCAGTCGGGCTGGCTGGTTATCAAACAGTTGGATTTGAGTAGATCACTGGTTAGTGTTTCGCTTACCTTATGAGACAATGTTTTTAGAAGGCTGGCGTCCGGCGTGTAGGAGTCTACTTCGATATCCAGATGGTCAATATTGGTGCCCTTGAGTGGCACGACATCAAAAGCATCAAACTGACTCGGCAGAAAGACTTTTACCTCAACCTCATGATCAGCGCACTGGCTCAAATCCCGGCCCAGTGTTGACTCGACTTCTGCCAATGACGCAAAGCGAGTCTGATTAAAGCTATTCAGGTACAGCTTAAACGATTTTGACTCTACTAAAAATGGCGAGGTTACCGGTACCTGACACTCCAAAATGCCTACCTGGGGCTTGCCTTTTGCATTCAGCCACGATAATTCATAACCAGTCCAGGTATCAACACCTGAAAATGGCAAATTTGCTGTGTCGATGCCCTGGGCATCGCGGCTTAAGGCGCGTGGTACACCCTGCAAGAGTAAAGGATTGTAATGGGCCTCGTAGGTAACTTCTTCACCCAGTGTAAGGCCCTTAGGTAGCGCAAAATCTGTTTTGTTTGTCATTACTATTACTTATTACGTAAACTAGCGAGGCGTTGCCGGAATAATACCGCAATCCCCATCTATAATTTAGTCAGTATAGGATATTTTTAATACCTTATGAGTGATTCCATTGAACAGGCGATTGACCAGTTAATTGGCCAGTACAAAGCTGATGCACAAAATGCACAGCAACCCTTGCGTGTCGAGTATGAACCCGATTGGCCGACGCCGTGTTATCAGCTCGACCAGCATGACGAGGTTCATGAAGGTGCCCATGTAAGCTGGCAACCGGTACGCCAGTCCTCTGCCAATAGTTTTGCCAAACTGGAAGACGCACTGGAACTAACTCTAGACCAGCAATATTGCGTGTTCTTTACACGGTACTATTCATTTAATCTGATGGCCCGCGCACCACAGGGTGAGTGTGAACTACTTCAGGTCGTCAGTGACAGTGACTTCGAGCGTCTGCAGGAAAACCTAATCGGTCATGTTTTGATGAAGCGACGTTTACGTCAGCCCGAAACGCTGTTTTTTGGCCTCACTGATGACGATAATCTGATTCTTAGTATTATCAACAATTCGGGAGAAGTGATACTTGAACGGGTTGGCAAAAAACACTATGAAGTCCTGGCTCCCGATCTGAGTACGTTCCTGAATCAATTAGCGCCGTCACCCGCTTGATTGTTATCCAAAGCGCTGAGGCGTTTTTCTAACAGAGCCACTGCGTTTTCAAGCTCGCTGATGCGCTTTTCCAGATCACCAACTGACGCAGCCGGTTTAGGCGCATGTCGCGACATACCTGCTGCATTAAATGACTTAATCGCCGCTATCGCCTCTGTGACACTTATCTTGAAAGGCGCCTTGGCCCTCAGCATAGCCACAGAAGGCTGGTTTCCCTCATCTTTAATTTGCTGACACAACGCCTGTAGGGATAGATCCGATGATTCTGCCATGGAAGTCTTACTCTTAGTATTTTGCGGTGTATATTACGCGTCTTAGAAACGTAAAAACAGTTGTTATACTGACGAAAATTTAGTGAGTTTGCTTAAATTATAAAATTTTTACTAATTCAAAGATTAAAATAATTAAGTTAAATCAATAAGTTAATTCTGGCAAGTAAATTGATAGCTAACTCACAAAGTTATAACGTCAAACTAGTTTAATAAAAATATAAAAGGATGAACATGAAACACATAGCATTACTTATTGCGCTTAGCGCACCCGTCTTCTTATCAGGTTGTGTTATCTCTGTTGATGGCGACAAACATGGTAGCGGTGCGGATTGGGAAGACAGGGAATACAATAACCGAAAGCATATCTCGAATCTTAACATCGGCTCGGCGTATGAACGTGTGGTCGGCAAGATGGGCGTAGCAGACTTTAGTGAGCTGGAACAGCGTGAGGACGGCACTTACCGAATTCTGTATTATCGCACCCAACGCACCATGGATGACGGCATTACCACTAAAGATGAGTGCACCCCGCTGGTATTTAAAAACGGTGAGTTGATAGGCTGGGGCAGCAGCGCGTCTCAGCATTTATAATGCGAACAAACCGGTCCCGTGCGACCGGTTTTCTTTTTTCTTGTTTTCTGATTAGTATTTGTACACAGTGTATGTAATCCTTCAGACTATTCAGGAATGTTAAATGAGTCAGCTTTCCACCCCCGCGCCGGATCTTTCAGCTATCAAGGCCATGCACCTAGATGCAGACGACTTGAACGTCGCCGCTTCGATTTTGTATAACGCCTATTTCGACGATGCTACATTGCAATACATCTTCCAGGCTGAAAAAGAGGGTTACGACAGCCGTCTGCGCAGCGCTATTCGTGAAGAACTTTATGCCTTTTGGGATAGCGGGCAAACACTCATAGGGTTGTTTGAAGAAAACCGGATGCTTGCTGTTACTTGCTTAGCAGAGCCCGGCTCGGGCTTTGCGCCAGGCAAAATGTGGCATTGGCGGGTGAAGATGATGCTGACAGCCGGCCTCTTCAGCACGCGTCAGCTCGTGGAAAAAGAGGAAAATATACTTGCTGCAATTCCTGCCAGCCATTTCCACATGATTGTCCTTATTGGTGTCCATCCAGATCACCAGCACCGAGGTCTGGGTCATATTCTGCTTGGCGCTATCGACAACATCGTTATAAATCATTCCGACAGTGAAGGGGTGGGGGTGTTCGCGACATTATCTTACTATCAACGATTTTTTGAAGACGATGCATACCAGCACGTTAAGCAACTGGAAGTCGCTCAAATTACAGGCAACATTTTGTTTAAAAACAGACCAGCGAACGAATAAAAGCGCTCAATGTCATTTCCGGGTTGTCGAATATAACCCTTAAGTTTGTAAGAGATATCGCACATTTTTGTAAGTTTAATCGTTATTTTTTGTGAGAAAAAAATTAGACCAAAGTATAAACACTATGTTTTGTATAGGGTTTTTAAATTTAGTTACGGATCACAAGATTTATCAATCTAACATTTTTGTAATTACGTATAGCAAACTATTACCAGAGCAGTACTATATTTCCTGTCACAAGGATACACGATGAGTCTGGAAGACACGAAAACCAGGGAAGCTAAGGAAGCTTACTACAGGGATTTGTAGACTAAGGGAATATTGGACTGGAGCATGGATGCTCTGAAGGACTAAATATGTTGCCGGATGCAGCATGCAGGGAAATGGACAATCTAAGGATGGGAAGCGGAGATGTAGGGATAGTAGCGTACAGGATGTATGCTTTCTCAGGGAACGGGATACAGGATGTACTTAGGACGCCGTCAGGAAGATGGATGCTGCAAAAGGAACGGCAGTTGAAAGTGGATAAAGGGAAAGGGACCTGTCTGTATCAGGCAGCCGGTACAGGATTGACCGGATAACAGGGAACAAGGAAAAGGGAAAGCGTCAGGGTAGACGATTTTGCAACGGAATGTTGAGAAGGAACTTCATTATTCACAAAAAAGCGGCATAGGATGCCGCTTTTTTTTTGTCTGTTTAAATCTTGTAAGGTGGCAGATTTGTTCGGATCATACGCTTGCCGATCATATCTACATGACCGGTGTAACGATCTTCTCCATTACCAGAGAATTCGAAAGCAAAGGTAGAAAGCCAATCTATTTTGCCATATTTGAACGAAAGGCGAGTACGTTGCCGGGCCACAGAAAGTAACTGCAGCTGGTGAGTTTTACAATAATGACCTATCTGTTCGTAAGCCTGTTCACTGATGCTGCGAATTCGCCAGAACTGAATACCCGTTAAAATAAGCAAGAAAAATAAAACCAGCTCACCCAGCGTCATGCCGTTATCCTTTTGCCTGCGAAAATAACTGACCTATTGCCCGAGCCAGCACTTCACTGCGCTCAGGTGAGCGCAATAATGCCAGCACCTTGTCCCGGCAACGAGGTACCTGTACAAGGTCAGAAAAGAACCCTTTAAATAGTGCGCCTTCAAAATTCTGCTGCTCATCGCAATGTGCCACGCGGGTAAAAAATGCATTTAGCAAAGCGCTATCCAGCTGCATGTAATGGCGGGCTGCAATAACACTGAGTGAATCAACATCAAGTGCAACATCATCGTGCAGTATCTGTTCAAGAAGCGTTTGAATATGACTATTTTGCTGGTGGCTGGTAAGCGCTCTGAGAATGGCCTGGCCACGTCGCGTCAACGGGCCTTCCTTCTTTAAATAGTCACTGAGTAATGTAATTAGCGCAGTATCAAGTGCGACAGGCTCACAGGCATTTAACAGCGCGACCTGAAAGTCTTCTGCATATAAGCCGAAGCAGGCCAGCAAGGCCTCAGATTTTTCGCGATCATTTATATGTAATGCCACATCAGCGATGGCCTGAACCGGTAACCTGGTCCAGTCCATTACCGCAGGATGCTGTAGGTAATGAATTACGTCGCTGGTGCCCTGCGCGGGCGGTTTGTTAAGCAAGTGCCGGGCGTAGGCGTTAAACAAGCTCATCTGTTGTTGATTAGGCACAAAGTTATACGGATTGTCAGGCAGCTTTTGCTGCACGTCACTGTCTTGGGCCAGACTGGTGCCCAGGGCATCTACAATAATCTGTAAAAAATGATTACGACTGGCCGTGACTAACAAACCCTGTTCGTCCACCGGTAGTTTTACAAACCAGATATATTCGGTCTGTTTCTGCTGTGTATTCCAGAAGATGATACCGAACCATCCGTGTTGCTGACGGGGTCGCGGTACCGGAGCCACGCCGTTTTCAATATCTAAAAAAGCCTGGGCATCCAGTGTGGTCAGGTCACGGCCCATGTCCACGATCTGAAAGTTGGTCCCTGCATGCAGCAGGAATTCACTGATTGATTCTATTGTCTGCGCGCCCATTAATGCTCCGAACTCAGATAAAAGGCGTTAGTGTACCGCCGCGTTTCTTCAATGACCAGCCGTCAGGTGATTGATATACTAAGCACCAGTTTCACTATGAGAAGTAACAACGGTGTCAGACCCACGCTTTATTGAGCAACAGTTAGTCAGGATTGAGCAATATTTAAAACAAAATGAGATGTGGTCCAGTGATGCCCCGCCCAGTGAGGCGATGGCATCGGATATACCATTTGCCGCCGATACAATGACCTTCGAACAATGGTTGCAGTTTACGTTTTTGCCACAGATGTACCACTACAGCGAACACTACGAAAATGTACCGATTAATATGGCTGTAGCGCCCATGGCGCAACAAATGTTAGGCGCCGACCATAACAAGCTGGTTCATCTGCTTTTGACGTTAGACAACTTGAGCGAAATACAACATGGATGAATTATTACCGCATCAGCATCTTTCAGTCATTTACCAGGACGACTCCCTCATCGCCATCGATAAACCGCCAGGACTTCTGGTTCACCGCAGCCCTATCGATAAACGCGAGACACAGTTCGCTGTACAACAGCTTCGAGACCAGATAGGCCGACATGTTTTTCCGGTACACAGGCTCGACCGGCCAACCTCCGGGATATTATTGTTTGCCTACGATGGCAGCACAGCCAGCGAACTGGGCCAGCAAATGATGGCTCGGAAAGTCCAGAAAACGTATTTTGCCATCGTGCGGGGCTTTATTATTGGCAGCGGGTTGATCGATTATGCCCTGCGTTTCAAACCGGATAAAATAGCGGATAAACACCGGGGGGAAATCCCGCCTCAGCCAGCGACAACTGAGTATCATTCGCTGGCACATTATGAACTGCCCATTGCATCGGGGCGCTACGCGACCTCTCGCTATACAGCTGTGAAACTACATCCCGTTACCGGGCGTAAACATCAGCTTCGACGTCACCTGGTACATTTGCGGCATCCGATTCTGGGAGATACGACACATGGGGACGGAAAACAAAATAAATTTTTGAAATCACGGTTTGGTTTTGAAAATTTGGCCTTAACTTGTACCAGATTAGTGATTAAACATCCCGTCAGTGGCAAGGTCATTGAAATTAGCACCACGCCCCGAGAAGACATGCGCAATTTACTCTCAGGCTGGCGTGATTATCGGGTCAATCTTGAGATATAAAAGGAAACAAACTATGGCGAAACTGGGAATATTCTGTGGAAGTGTGTACGGCAATGCCCAGCACGTCGCAGAACAGGTGGAAGAAAACTTATCGACGCAGGGTTACGACTGTGAGTTATTTCAGGATGCTGCGGTCACGGACTTTACAGAGTCAGACGCGATTTTGGTGGTGACCTCTACCACCGGACAGGGTGACGTGCCCCCAAATCTTGAGTTCACTTATATGGATCTTAAGGATGAGTTTCCCTTATTGACGAACAAACCGTTTGCTGTGGCAGCATTGGGCGATAGCAGCTATGAAAATTTTTGCGGCGGTGGCCGGCACTTCCAGGAGTTGTTGACGGAGCTGCAGGCTAACCCGGTAGCCGATATGCTGGAAGTCGATGCTATTGAAACACTGGAACCTGAGCAGGATGTAGTTGACTGGGTAAACGGAATAAAAGATAAGTTATTTTCATCTGAGGCGTAAAAGATAAAAAAAGCGGTCAAAAAGACCGCTTTATCCAGCTTTACTCAGCGCTTCTCAACAGCGCATTGATACCAATCTTAGCGCGCGTTTTAGCGTCTACCTTTTTCACTATAATCGCTGCATACAGACTATAGTTACCATCCTTGCCGGGTAAGTTACCAGGCACGACAACCGAGCCTGCCGGCACACGGCCATAATGAATCTCACCGGTCTCCCGATCGAAGATCCGAGTGCTTTGTCCGATATACACGCCCATTGAAATAACCGCGCCTTCCTCGACAATAACACCTTCAACAATTTCTGATCGTGCGCCAATAAAACAGTTATCTTCAATAATGGTCGGATTCGCCTGGAGCGGTTCCAGTACGCCACCGATACCCACACCACCGGATAAATGCACATTTTTGCCAATCTGGGCACAAGAACCTACTGTTGCCCAGGTATCAACCATGCTGCCTTCACCCACGTAAGCACCAATGTTGACGTAAGAAGGCATCACAACGACATTCTTACCAACAAATGAGCCTGTTCTAACAGCTGCCGGTGGAACGATGCGAACACCCTCACTGGCAAACTGCTCAGCGGTATAATGACGATATTTAAGCGGCACTTTGTCAAAAAAGCGACTTTCGGCGCCATCAATAACATCGTTGTTATGTAAGCGAAAATACAGTAGTACAGCCTTTTTAAGCCATTGGTGGACCGTCCATTCACCATCAATTTTTTCCGCCACCCGAGCTTCGCCACTATTTAGCAAATCGATGGCTTTGGTGACTGCGTGCCTTACCTCGTCAGGAGCATCAGAAGGGGAGAGGGCATCACGATTATCGAATGCCTGTTCTATAATAGATTTTAATTCACTCATGGTATGTTGATATCTTCAAGTTGATCAAGTTTAAATAAAATTCGCTGTTTCAGCGCCACTTGTTGTTCCTGTGTCAGCGCTTTTCCATGTTCGTTACTGACGATAAAAATATCTTCCGCTCGCTCACCGATGGTGGCAATTTTGGCCAGCTTGAGGGTCACATTGCAGTCTACAAACGCATGTCCGACCTTCGCCAGAATACCCGGTGCATCCAGTGCTTCCAGTTCAACCAGAGTACTGTCCTCTAAAGAGAAAAACCGTACTTTGGTAGGCACATCGAGCTGTCGCATCTGGCGCGGAAGTTTGCGGGTATTGCTATGGGCAAAACCGGGCCGGTTTAGCTGCGCGATTATGGCTTGCTCTAAGTCACGGGTACGTGCATCGGATGATAAACGGCTGCCATCATTTTCCAGCACGAGCATACTATCAAAACAAAATCCGTCACGGGTGACAGTAATATGCGCATCGTGAATAGAGCAATTACGACTGTCTAAAACAGAAGCTACCTGCGCAAACAGAGCCTGACGGTCCTTACCGTAGGTGAGGATTTCAGTGCCGCCTTTAGCGATTCTGTCATTAGCCCGTATCAGCAGTGTATCTGGGTCATCCACAAAAAGGCTGGTTTCAGCATTGATTATTTCCAGCGTGTGCCAGGCAATCTGTGCCGGCTTGAAACGAACAAAGTAGTCATCGTCCATGCGCGTCCAGAAAACATCAACCTGCTGCTGATCAGCACCACTTTCAGCAAGCAGGCGTTTAGCCAGTTGTTTATGCATCTCGACACGTTCATCAAGTGTCGCCTGACATTGCAGCCCGTTATCCAGCGCTTTTTGGGTCATCAGATACAATTCACGCAGTAACGAGGCTTTCCAGTCGTTCCACAGATTGTCGTTAGTCGCCCGGATATCTGCCAGCGTCAATGCATAGAGCAGGTTCAGGTGATTCTGGCTACGTATTGTTGTAGCAAACTCGTTGATTACGTCCGGGTCATAGATATCCCGACGTTGCGCCACCATAGACATTAGTAAATGATTCTCGACCAGCCAGGCAATCAGTTTGCTGTCCTTGTCTTCAATCTCGTGATCTTTACAAAATTTTTCAACATCCAGAGCGCCGAGTTGGGAGTGGTCGCCATCACGTCCCTTTGCGATATCATGAAAAATAGCCGCGATATACAGCAGTTCCGGCTTATCCAGGTTTCTGACAATTCTGCTACAACGGGGAAACGCCTGATTGTCACGACTGAAGTATAGGTTGATAAATTTCACCAACCGATGGGTATGTTCATCCACGGTGTAGGCATGAAAAAGATCAAACTGCATCATACCCACAATATGATCCCACTCGGGAAGGTAAGCCTGCAAAATGCCGTACTCATGCATAATATTCCAGGCAAAATCAAAAAAACGCGGGTGTCTGAATAGGGACATAAGCCGTTCGCGACAAGCCGGACGATCGACAAAATACTGATGCTCAAATGCTCTGCGTGTATTGCGCAATTGTCGGATAGCAGCAGTGTCGAGGCCTTCTACCTCGGGTGTGTCTGCCACAACGCGTAAAAAATCCAACATGGCTTCCGGGCTGTTAATGACATCTTCCCTGCGCGGGGCAATCATTTTATCTAACAGCCAGTAATCAGCATTAATAATGCGTTGTTCTTTCACACTTTGGTTGAGCATGTCGTAACGAAATCGCTGCAACAACATTTTGTTCAACTCGCTGACCCGGCGTACAGTGCGAAAAAAGTCGCGCATCATTCGTTCAACCGAGTGTTTGCCATCCTGACCATAGTCGAGACGCTTGGCCACATCTGGCTGATAATCAAACAATAAACGATTTTCACTACGACCTGCTACCAGATGAAGCGCGCAGCGCATGCGCCACAGATGCATCCGACATCGTATCAGTTCGCTGTGTTCATCTTCGGTAAAATAGCCATGACCGACAAGATTCCAGCCGTCATATTCTTTGAAATGCTTTTTGGCTACCCAGCCAATAGACTGTATGTCCCGCAGACAGCCAGGATTTTCTTTAATATTGGGCTCAAGGTTGTACGAGGTACCGTGAAACTTAGCGTGCCTGGCTTTTTGTTCTTTATACTTCGCCGTAAAGAAGTCCTTGCTTGACCAGTAATTACGACCATTAAGCGCTTCCAGCAAACTTTCAAAAACGTACTCGTTGCCCACCAATAGTCGGCTTTCAACAAGATTAGTAGCAATTGAAATATCATCTTTTGCCAGGCTTACTGTTTCTTTGATGGTGCGCACTGCCTGCCCGACATCAAGCTTGATATCCCATAGCAAAGTAATGAACTGGCTGACCTTTTCCTGAGTGGGCTGGCTAAGGGGCTTGCGACTAAGAATAAGTAAATCAATATCGGAATAGGGTTGCAGGTGACCACGTCCATAACCGCCAACGGCACACAGCGTAATATCGTCGACTTCGTTTAGACCCAGCAGGTCCCACAGATGTAACAATAGCGCGTCAACAAACTGGGCGCGGCCGGTAACCAATTGATTGACAGCGCTGTGATCAAAGACTTCATCCAGCCATTCGTAGGAATTCTTGACACATTGTTTAATTGCAACAAGATCATCGACTGAGCCGATGTTATCTACTTGCTCGATGAGTTTCTGCAGGCTCAAGCTGTTTCCTTATTCATGTTAAACCGGACGCACCTTAGCATGAAATTCAGTGACTCGCAGTAGCTTGAGCGCGCATAGTTAAGGATGAAAAATGCATACTTATATAAAAAACGAATAAAAGTCGGCGTCAGTGCTGCCAGCCTTTTACCCGTGATTGATCACGCGTGGCAAATCTTCTTCTTCGCGCAGTGTGAGCACTTCAACACCTGTTTCGGTCACCAGTAGGGTATGTTCCCATTGCGCACTTAAACTGCGATCTTTAGTCACTACCGTCCACTGGTCAGGCAGTATTTTTGAATAACGTTTACCAGCATTAACCATGGGCTCAATAGTGAAGCACATTCCGGGAACTAACTCCTCACCTGTTCCTGGTGTACCGTAATGGACAATCTGCGGCTCCTCGTGAAAGCTGGCGCCAATGCCGTGACCACAAAACTCACGTACAATCGAATAATTATGCGATTCAGCATGGGTTTGGCAAAGGTGGCCGATATCGCCTAAACGCATACCAGGCTTAACTTCCTTGATGGCGTTGTATAAGCATTCCTGCGTTACACGCACAAGACGTTCTGCCAAGATAGACGGTTTGCCAACAATGAACATCTTCGATGTGTCACCATGGTAGCCATCTTTAATGACCGTTACATCAATATTAAGAATATCGCCGTCTTTCAGCTTTTTATCTGATGGAATGCCGTGACAGATGCAATGATTTACCGACGTGCATATTGATTTCGGGAAAGGCGGTTCACCATAGTTAAGCGGAGCAGGTGTAGCGCCCTGCTCGTTAACAATGTAGTCATGGCAAATAGTATTTAATTCATCTGTTGTTACCCCTTTTTTTACATAAGGAGTAATCATAGTCAGAACATCAGAAGCCAGTTTACCGGCTACGCGCATTTTTTCGATTTCTTCCGCGGTTTTAATTGTTGCAGCCACCGGATTCCTCAATTAATCGGTTAAAGATAAAAGCTAGATAAGTACGAAGTGTCAACTTATCAAGCATAGTCGTATGCCTATACTAACGGGTTAGACCCGTGGTGTATAGTTTGCAGACCATTATCAGGGAAGCATATCGAACGAAATTCTTGAGTTGGCAGGGGCATCATGGTATAAAGCGCCCGCCTGTTTTTTGAGTTCGTCTAAAAATTAAGATTTGGCGGCAAATCCAGGTACGAATTTTATCAATAACACACATATACCGACACTTGATTATCGGGGTGTCCAGCTCGCTGGATCGATACAAGGGGTATATGGAGGCCTAACCCCAATATAGAGGAAAAAATCATGGCTAATGTTTCAATGCGTGACATGCTTAAAGCAGGTGTTCACTTCGGTCACCAAACCCGTTACTGGAACCCAAAGATGAAGCCTTACATCTTTGGTGCTCGTAATAAAGTACATATCATCAATCTTGAGAAAACCGTTCCGCTTTTCAATGAAGCGATGAACTACTTGTCAGGTGTTGCGGGTAAAAAAGGAAAAATCCTTTTTGTTGGTACTAAACGTGCCGCAGGTGATGCTGTAAAAGAAGCTGCTGTTAAATGCGACCAGTTTTATGTGAATAAGCGTTGGTTGGGCGGTATGCTGACTAACTGGAAAACAGTTCGTCAGTCAATCAAGCGTCTTAAAGACCTTGAGCAAAAAAGTCAGGACGGGACGTTTGAAAAGCTGACCAAAAAAGAAGCGCTGATGCTTGAGCGTGAAATGGCCAAGCTTGAAAATAGCCTGGGCGGAATCAAAAACATGGGCGGTCTTCCAGATGCGATCTTTGTTATTGATGCTGACCACGAGCATATCGCAGTTACTGAAGCACGTAACCTGGGTATCCCTGTAGTTGGTGTAGTAGATACTAACTCTAATCCTGACGGCGTTGATTATGTAATCCCTGGTAATGATGATGCCATCCGTGCGATTCACCTTTATCTGGAAGCAGCGTCTGACGCTGTAAACGCAGGTCGCAATAGCAACCTGGAAGTACAGGCTGAGCAGGACGACTTCGTAGAAGCGGCCGAGTAATCGCAGCAGTACTTTTGACCGTGTTATGAATACTCACGATGCGGTCCTTGTTTCGAACAAATACTGTTAAGGGGCAGATGCCCCTTATATCTATTTAAAATATTAATGCTGAGGAATTGAAAAATGGCAGTGACTGCAGCACTAGTTAAAGAACTACGTGAACGCACAGGCGCGGGCATGATGGATTGTAAAAAAGCGCTGGTTGAAACCGACGGTGATATCGAGCTGGCAATCGAAAACATGCGTAAGTCTGGTCAGGCTAAAGCTGCGAAAAAAGCAGGTCGTATCGCCGCTGAAGGCGTGATTTTGACAAAGGTTGACGGTAATCGTGCAACCATGCTTGAGCTGAACTGCGAAACTGATTTTGTCGCCCGTGATGAAGGTTTCCTGAAATTCGGTAATGAAATTCTGAACGTTGCTCATGAAAAAGCGATTAGCGATATTGAGGCTTTGAACGACGCAGAAGTTAATGGCGAAAAAATCAGTTCAGTACGTGAAGCCCTGGTTTCAAAAATCGGTGAAAACATCTCACCTCGCCGCGTAATTACTGTTGAAGGTGATACGCTGGGTGGTTATGTACATGGCGGCCGTATCGGCGTTATCAGCCTGCTGGAAGGCGGTGATGAAGAGCTGGCGAAAGATGTGGCGATGCATGTTGCTGCAGCAAGCCCGCAGTACACCAAGCCAGAAGACGTACCAGCTGAAGTAGTTGAAAAAGAAAAAGCTATTCAGATTGAAATCGCGATGCAGTCTGGCAAGCCCGCTGATATTGCTGAAAAAATGGTTGCTGGTCGTATGAAGAAATTCACTGGTGAAATCAGCCTGACAGGTCAGCCGTTTGTTAAAGATCCTTCTGTAACTGTTGGCGAGTTGCTGAAAAGCAACAATGCCGATGCTATCAACTTCATTCGCTTTGAAGTAGGTGAAGGTATCGAGAAGAAATCTGAAGATTTTGCTGCTGAAGTTGCCGCGCAAATGGAAGCCGCTAAGAAATAATTAGGGCCATCTACTTTTGCCTGGCGCAATAGTCAGATACACTACTGGCACCTCTTCGGAGGTGCTTTTTTATAAGTGAATAATACAAATTACCAGGCGTTACCCGCCTTATTTGGACATCATAAGTAGCGTTTTAGTCGTTTTGTCCCATTTCTTGCAGGTTGGTTGTATACACATCAACGGCACGAGAAATCTGACAAGCCGAGTTCACGAGGACATATCACACAATGAGTATCACACCAAAATCAGCCTATCGTCGCATTTTGTTAAAACTCAGCGGAGAAGCCCTGATGGGGTCAGAAGGCTTCGGTATCGATCCGAAAGTGCTGGACAGAATGGCCCAGGAAATCAAAGAGCTTGTTGAGCTGGGCGTTCAGGTTGGCCTGGTAATCGGTGGTGGCAACCTGTTTCGTGGCGAAGGCCTGGCTAAAGCCGGAATGAACCGCGTAGTGGGTGATCACATGGGCATGCTGGCTACCGTAATGAATGGTCTGGCAATGCGTGATGCGCTTCACCGGGCGTTTGTAAATGCCCGGCTGATGTCAGCGATTCCGCTAAACGGTGTGTGCGATGCATATAATTGGGCAGAAGCTATCAGCTTACTGAAATCGGGACGTGTGGTTATTTTCTCAGCCGGTACCGGTAACCCGTTTTTCACTACTGATTCAGCGGCCTGTTTACGAGGCATTGAAATTGAGGCTGATGCGGTGTTAAAAGCCACCAAAGTTGATGGCGTTTTTGACGATGATCCGGTGAAAAATCCTGATGCGCAGTTATATCCAAAACTCACCTATCAGGAAGTGCTTGAAAAAGAACTTAAAGTCATGGATTTGTCAGCGTTTACGCTGGCCCGTGATCACGGTCTGCCAATCCGTGTATTTAACATGAACAAACCTGGTTGTCTCAAAGCCGTGGTAATGGGGTCCTCGGAGGGCACGTTAATTGACCACGCCGATAAACTATAAAGTAAATAATAGGAAATAATCGTGATTGATGAAATTGAAAAAGATGCGCGTGAGCGTATGGTAAAAAGCATCAGTGCGCTAAAAAGCCAGTTAAGTAAAATCCGCACCGGCCGCGCGCATCCAGCGTTACTTGATGGAATCATGGTGCCTTATTACGGTACTGATACGCCGTTAAAGCAGATTGCCAATGTGGTTGCAGAAGACAGCCGGACACTCGCGCTGACGGTGTTTGATAAAAGCGCAACACAAGCAGTTGAAAAAGCTATTATGCAGTCTGATCTGGGCTTAAATCCCATGAGTGCAGGTACTACGATTCGTATCCCAATGCCCGCACTTACTGAAGAGCGCCGTAAAGATCTTATCAAAGTTGTCCGCAGCGAAGCTGAGCAAGGCCGGGTAGCCATTCGCAATATTCGCCGTGACGCGAACAGCGACATCAAAGAATTGATGAAAGAAAAAGAAATCAGTGAAGATGAGAGCCGCGCCGCAGAAGAAAACATTCAGTCTCTGACCAATGACTATGTCAAGAAAGTTGATGAGATGCTGGCGGATAAAGAAAAAGAGTTAATGGAAGTCTAAGCGTTCTCATGTTATCAAAGCGGTCAAAAACCGCCCAGACTGAGGCGGTCCTGCCTGAAGTAGCCGGGCCGCGTCATGTCGCTATCATCATGGATGGTAACGGCCGCTGGGCACAGAAAAAAGGTAAGATTCGTACGTTTGGTCATAAGGCCGGTGTCGAATCTGTTCGTTCAGTGGTACGCTTTGCCCGTGAATCGGGAATTGAGTCGTTGACCCTTTTTGCCTTTAGCAGCGAAAACTGGAAACGACCTGAAGAAGAAGTCAGCGTATTAATGGAACTGTTCAACTTTGTGTTGAACAATGAAGTGAAACGGCTACATAAAAATGACGTTCGTCTAAAGGTCATCGGTGATACCTCAGCGTTTGATGATAAGCTTAGAGCGAAGATTCAAAAAGCCGAAGTGATGACGGAAGGTAATAGCGCGCTGGTGTTAAATATTGCGGCAAATTATGGCGGTCGCTGGGATATTACGCATGCAGCCCGAAAAATGGCTCAGGATGTAATGTCAGGCAGACAGGCACTGGACGCTATAGACGAAACAAAATTTGGTGAGTACATCTGTATGGCTGATCTACCTGAACTGGATTTGTTAATCCGGACGGGCGGAGAAAGTCGCATTAGTAATTTTTTATTATGGCAGTGTGCTTACGCAGAATTATATTTTACTGATGTTCTCTGGCCTGATTTTAACGAGGCAGTATTTCAGACGGCGGTAGATGATTTTAAGGCCCGTCAGCGACGGTTCGGTCTTACCGGCGAACAGGTCAGCACACCACAAAGCTAATCATCACAATGGCCTGCTGGTGGGCTGATATCAAGGAGCTTAATAGCCACTCATGCTAAAACAACGAATAATAACTGCACTCATTCTTGCGCCTCTGGCGCTTTACGCCATTGTTTATCTGCCAATCTGGGGGTTTCAAATAGCCATCGCTGCGGTGATTGGTTTGGGCGCTTACGAATGGGCCGCCATGTCAGGTATCAATCCGCGACCTAAGAAAGTCGCATTGATGATATCTGCATTTATTGTTTGCATGCTCTTGTCCCTGATAGTTGATGAACAGGAGATTTGGTACCAGGGGCAATTACACGGTGTTTACCATGTAATCCTGGGGATCGCGGCCGTGTGGTGGATCATTTCGCTGGTTATGATTATTGCATACCCAAAATATTCTTCCGTCTGGCGAAATAGTCGCGGCATTCGGGTCATGTTTGGTGCATTAACGCTTATCCCTACGTGGGTGGCGGTGGTTAGCTTACGTACCAGTTTGCATGATGTAGATGAATTTTATGGCTCCTCTCTGATTTTTTATGTCTTGGGTATTGTCTGGGCGGCGGATATCGGGGCTTTTTTCGTCGGTGTTAAGTTCGGGCGCCACAAACTGCGGCCAAATGTGTCGCCGGGCAAGACACTCGAAGGGTTATTAGGTGGGGTTACAGCCTCTCTTGCAATCATTGCGTTTGCTGCCTTGCATTATCAGGTCGAGCCATCCCGGATCTGGTTACATGTGCTTATTGGCTGTATTACGGTTAGTGTATCCGCGTTGGGCGATCTCAATGAAAGCATGCTTAAACGCTGTGCAGGTATCAAAGACAGCGGCAAGCTGCTGCCAGGCCATGGCGGCGTACTTGATCGCATTGATAGCCTCACCGCGGCCTTCCCGGTATTTGCATTCTGTTATGTAACCTGGATGGCGTAATGCAGACAATTACTATACTGGGTGCAACAGGTTCCATAGGTTGCAGCACACTTGATGTGATCGCCCGGCATCCGGATAAATATCGTGTTTTTGCAGTAACAGGTAATACGCAGCTTGAGCGACTGATGAGTCAGGCCAAAGCATGCTCCGCCCGCTATGTAGTGGTGGCTGATGAAAATCACTATGTCCGTGCTCAGGAACTGGCCAGTGCGATGAATGTGCCCGCGCAGATTCTTTGCGGTGCGCAGGCGCTGGACCATGTAGCCAGTGCGCCGGAAGTGGACGCTGTTATGGCGGCAATTGTTGGTGCGGCTGGTTTACTCCCCACGCTGGCTGCCGTGAAAGCCGGCAAGCGGGTAATGCTAGCTAATAAAGAAGCTCTGGTAATGTCAGGGGCATTATTTATGGATGCGGCACGCCAGTGCAACGCAACGATCCTCCCTATAGACAGTGAACATAACGCTATTTTTCAATGTCTGCCGGCGGATTTTAAATATGGAAGTCTGGAACAATCCGGCATCAGCAGTATTTTGCTTACCGGCTCCGGTGGCCCGTTCAGGGAGCGCCCTCTTGAAAGTTTTGCCGACATTTCAGTTGAAGAGGCTTGTTGTCATCCTAACTGGAGCATGGGCAGGAAAATTACGGTTGATTCTGCAACGATGATGAACAAAGGGCTTGAGTTTATTGAAGCCTGCTGGCTGTTTGGTACTTCCGCTGATCAGGTCAAGGTGGTTATTCATCCTCAGAGCACGATCCACTCGATGGTGCAGTATGTCGATGGCTCAGTGATTGCGCAGATGGGGAATCCCGACATGCGTACGCCAATCGCTTATGGTTTAGCCTATCCTGAACGAGTAGATGCCGGCGTTGAAGCCCTCGACTTTATGACAGTAGGCTCACTGACCTTCGACCAGCCCTGTCATGATCGCTACCCTAATTTGCAATTAGCCATCGACGCCTGTCGGGATGGACAGGCTGCAACCACGCGCTTAAACGCAGCGAATGAAGTGGCAGTGGCCGCATTTCTGAACAAAGAAATTGCATTTACCGATATTGCCAGAGTCAACAGCGAAACGTTGAATCAATTGGAACCAATCACGGTCTCTACACTCCAACAAATTCTCGAGCAGGACACCCTTGCCCGGGATAAAGCTTCAGCATTAATCAGAGGTTTACGCTAGTGTTTTCATTTTTGTGGAGCCTTGGAGCGTTTATTATTGCGCTGGGTATCCTGGTTGCCGTCCATGAGTGGGGGCATTTTTATGTTGCTCGTTTATGCGGCGTGCAGGTGGAGCGTTTCTCGATTGGTTTTGGCAAGCCATTGTGGCGCCGAAAAGATAAGAAAGGGACTGAGTTTGTAATTGCAGCCATTCCGCTGGGCGGCTACGTGCGGATGCTGGATGAACGGGTAGATACCGTTTCTCCGACCCTAAAAGATAAAGCATTTAACAATAAATCTGTCGCTCAGCGCATGGCGATTATCGCTGCCGGGCCGGGTGTTAACTTTATATTTGCCATCTTTGCTCTTTTTGTGATGTATCTGATTGGCCTGCAAACCGTCAAACCCGTCGTCGGGGAGGTTGCGCCTGCATCTATCGCGGCCGAGGCAAACTTGCCAACACAGGCCCAGATTATTGCAGTTGGAAGCCGGGACACAGCCGATTGGGAATCGGTTAATTTTGAACTGGTTTCGTATATTGGTAAAACCTCGGTTCCAGTAACACTACAAAATGCTGATCAGGGCACGATAACGCGAACCTTAAATATATCTGACTGGAACTTTGATCCTGAAAAAGAGTCTGCATTAGGCAGCCTGGGGATTACTCCGTTTCGGCCTGATGCCACACTTCGGTTAGCTGTTGTGGCCGACGAAAGTCCGGCCAAGCGAGCAGGTCTGCAGGTAGGTGACACGTTAATCAGCCTGAATGGAGAGCCCATCGAGAGTTGGGCATCGGTGGTTGCCCGAATCGGTGAAATGCCGGGTGAAAATGTAATGTTAACGGTGGATCGGGATGGACAAGCGCGTACGATTAATGCCACGATCGCCCGACGTGATACAGAACAAGGCCAAACAGGTTATCTGGGCGTCAGCCCTGAATTTGAAGATTGGCCGGAAGGTTATGTTTTTGTTCATCAGTACGGGCCGGGGGAAGCACTGGTCAGGGCAGGGGACAAAACATGGCGCTTAATAACACTAAGCGTATCAATGGTCGGTAAATTGTTAACCGGCGATGTGGCGCTTAACAATTTGAGTGGGCCTATCTCTATTGCTCAGGGCGCTGGAGTCAGTGCAGGGTATGGTCTGGTATATTTTCTGAGCTTTCTGGCATTGATCAGTGTCAATTTAGGCATCATCAATTTGCTCCCTCTTCCCATGCTTGATGGCGGACATTTAATGTACTTTGCCATTGAGGGAGTGACCGGAAAACCTGTCTCCGAAGCAGCACAAGAATGGGGATTCAGGATCGGAGGGCTGATACTGATAATGATAATGGGTATCGCCATCTTTAACGATATTAGCCGCATCGCCTGAAGAGGGTGCAGCGCTAAACGACATACATCAAAGCAACGCGGCGCAGGATAAGAAGAATAGATGAAGTTAAGACAGTTAGTAGCAGCCGGAGTCATTGTTTCCAGTGCTAGCTTAGCCAACGCGGCAACATCAGAACAGACCCAATTCGTCGTCGAAGATATTCGTGTAGAAGGTTTACAACGTGTTGCACTGGGTGCAGCACTAACCTATTTACCGGTTGAAGTTGGCGACAGGCTGAATTCATTTCGGGTTTCCCAGGCTATTCGTTCACTTTATTCCTCGACGCACTTTGAAAGTGTTGAAGTGCTTCGCGACGGGAATACACTGGTGGTGAAAGTTGCCGAACGTCCTACCATCAGTAACATCATTTTTGAAGGCAACGACGACATTAAAGATGAGCAGTTGCAGGAAAGTCTGGATGGCAACGGTATTCGAATCGGTGAGCCGCTGGATCGTACGGTGCTTACGTCTATTGAAAACGGCTTAAAGGATTTCTTTTACAGTATTGGCAAATATAACGCGGATGTGTCGGCGATTGTAACACCGCTACCGCGGAACCGGGTTGACTTAAAATTACTTTTTGAGGAAGGCGACGCGGCAGAAATCCGTCAAATCAATATCGTGGGTAATCAGGAGTTTACTGACTCTGAACTCATGGAAGATTTGGAGCTTCAGTTCGATACACCCTGGTGGGATTTTTTATCCGAGACACGTTATCAGCAGCAAACGTTGCAGGGTGATATGGAAACGGTAAAAAATCATTATCTTGATCGCGGTTATCTACGATTTAACATCGACTCTACCCAGGTTTCCATGACCCCTGAAAAAGAGGGGATCTATATCGCTTTGAATGTTTCAGAAGGCGAGCAGTATACGATTTCCGGGGTCGAACTGGTTGGTGATTTGCTGGGTAATGAGGAATATATTGGGAAAGTATTACCATTGACCGAAGGTGAGCTTTATAACCAGGCTGAGGTGACTTATACCGAAGAGTTTATCGCGAAATACCTTGGGCGTTTTGGTTATGCTTATCCGGAAGTAACCACGGTTCCTGAAATTAACGATGAAGATAAGACGGTACACTTAACACTGTCTGTCGATCCGGGCAAACGTATTTACGTAAGGCGGATTAATTTCAATGGCAATACAGTCACAGCGGATGATGTACTTCGTCAGAATGTTAACCAGATGGAAGGTGCCTGGTTATCAAACAATCTGCTTGAATCGTCAAAAAATCAGTTGTCACGACTGACCTATATGAAAGAGGTCGAATTTGAAACCACTCGGATTCCGGGTCAGGAAGACAAGGTTGACGTTGATTTCAACGTACAAGAGCAGCCTTCTGGTTCGTTCAACGCTGGTATTGGTTATGGCGACAGAACAAAACTGAGTTTGCAGGCGGGTATTCAGCAGGATAACTTTTTGGGAACTGGTAAGCGGGTTGGCTTAAATCTGAGCACGGTGTCTTATCAGAAGTCGGCCCAGATCACCTACAATGATCCGTTTTTTACTATAGATGGCATCAGTTTGGGTGGCTCCATCGGATACAGCGAGTTTGATGGCTCTGATTTTAACGTTATTCAGTATAATTCAAAGCGGATATCGGTGGGTGCCAACGTCGGTTACCCCATTGATGAAATCAATCGCATCAACTTTGGTATGACATATTCAAATGTCGAACTGTATAACACTGGCTATTATGAGCAGACCGAACAGTTTTATGATCAATTCCGCGGCGGCGACCCTGAAGCGCCTATAAAATATGACAGCTATCTGGCGAGTGTGAGCTGGAGCCGAAATACACTCAATAGAGGACTATTTCCAACCGCAGGCTCCTCTCAGCGGGCTACGTTTAGTGTTACGACGCCTAACTCGGACGTTAATTATTTTAAAACGGTATTTGATACTAAGTTTTATTTCCCACTATCCAGAAATCAAAAGTGGTCAGTGCTTGCGCGTCTGCGCCTTGGCTATGGTAATGGTTACGGTGACGTAGATGGTGATGAACAGATATTGCCTTTCACGGAAAACTTTACCGCAGGTGGTGCAGACACCTTGCGCGGTTTTGAAAATAATACGGTAGGTCCTCGTGGTATCCAGCTATTTACTAATGGACGGTTGATTGGTCCGGATGGTGAAACATATCCGGGCGACCCTTCGGATGCACAAATCGCTATTTCACCACGCTCGCTTGGCGGGAACGCCATGGCGCTGGGTGGATTGGAGCTTATCGTGCCTACACCTTTTGTCGATGAGGAAATGGATAACTCAGTCAGAACCAGTATATTTTTCGACGTAGGTAATGTCTGGGACACGGAGTTTGATTATTCAAGGTACGAAGGTTTAACCCAGGCGAATTTACAACGATCAGGCCGGTTAATAGACTATTCTGACTGGAAGCAGTATCGCAGTTCGGCTGGTTTGTCTGTACAATGGATTTCTCCGATGGGCCCAATGGTATTTAGTTTTTCTAAAGCCATCCAAGAACGTGAAGGCGATGACGCAAGATTCTTCACCTTCAATATCGGGCAAACATTCTAATTTAAAAAAATGATAACAGCGTCTCATAAATAATTAAAAAGGAGCTCCTTTTGAAACAGTTGGCAAAACATTTTGTAGCAACCGCGATATTAGGCAGTGCGTTGGTTAGCGGTTCGGCCATGGCTGAACAGAAAATCGGCGTTGTAGATGTACAAAGCGTGTTTCAGGCAATGCCTCAGGCTGCTGAAATCGCAAATAACATTCAGATGGAATTTAAAGACCAGATCGACGAAGTTAATCAACTTCAGCAAGATGGTCAGTTCTATGCAGAACGCTTACAGCGTGATGCGGCCACCATGAGTGACCAGGAGAAAAAAGAACTGCAACAGAAAATTCAGAGTGTTCGTCAGCAACTTGCAGAGAAAGGCCAGCCACTGCAGCAGAATATTCAGCGTCGTCAGAATGAAGAGCGTAATAAACTGTTGGGCCTGATCAAACAAGCCATCGACGGCGTTGCGGATAAAGGCAACTTTGATCTGGTACTCACCTCAAATGCGGTATCGTTCACTAAAGAACAGTATGACATTTCTGAGCAGGTACTTAATCAGGTTAAAAAAACCAACTAAGTGACTTACCTCCATTGAGGCTGACACAGTTGATTTTTCAAAAAACAGGTCCGACCGACCCGCATCAGGTGTTGGTCTGACTTGTTTTTTGCGTTAAAAAGCGTATGGTTGCCGCCGATTTCAAATTCCAGTCAGTCAACCTTCCGGCGATTGCTACACCCATTCAATATCAATGAAAATAGTGTCGCTGCGAGCCGGTATAATAACGCTTATCTATCTTGATGAATCGTGTACTTGAGATTTAACAGGGCATAAGCGACTATTATCCGAAAGGTAGGCGACGACAGCATACCGCCTGCGCCGACAAAAGATAGCAGCGGTCAATGGCATAGGAGAGACTTTTGGCCAACTCACTTAATACAATTGATATTCAGGAAATTCTTGAATTACTTCCCCATCGATACCCATTTTTATTGGTAGACAGAGTTACTGATTATAAAATTGGTGAATCCATCAAAGCTTATAAAAATATCACCATGAATGAACCCTGCTTTACCGGGCATTTTCCGGATCGGCCAATATTTCCTGGCGTGATGATTCTGGAAGCGATGGCGCAGGCGGCAGGTGTACTCGGTTTTAAAACCATGGGTAAGTCGGACAAACTTTATCTTTACGCTGGCATCGACTGTGCGCGATTCAAACGGCCGGTGGTACCAGGGGATCGCTTGGATTTTGATGTAAGTCTAATTAAAGAGCGCAGAGGAATTTGGAAATTTAAGGGTACCGCGAGCGTGGATGGTGAGAACGCTTGTGTCGCCGAATTTATGTGTGCAATCAGAGAGATCGTATAACGTGATTCATTCTACTGCCGTCATTTCAGACACCGCTAAAATTGGCAACAATGTCAAAATCGGCCCGTTCTGCTACGTTGGAGACAACGTAGAGCTGGGTGATGACTGTATCCTGGAAAGCCATGTGGTAATAAAAGGACCGAGTAAAATTGGTAAGGCCAATCGCTTTTTCCAGTTTTGTTCCATCGGCGAGGACTGTCAGGACAAAAAATATGCCGGAGAACCCACAGAGCTTGTCATTGGTGACCATAATGTATTTCGTGAAGGTAGCACCGTACATCGTGGAACGGTACAGGATGACGGTATTACGATCCTGGGCTCTTACAATCTGCTTATGGTAAATGCCCACGTCGCCCATGATTGTGTGTTAGGCGACAATGTCATTCTGGCAAATAATGTTTCGTTAGCGGGCCATGTCCATCTTGGTGATTTTGTTATCTTTGGTGGTGGCGCTGCTATCCATCAGTTCGGCAAAGTGGGAGACCATGCTTTTGTTGGTGCCGGGGCCATTGTGCTTCGCGATGTACCGCCCTACGTGATGGTCAATGGGCAGAAAAATGTCCCGGCGGGTATCAATTCTGAAGGGTTGCGCCGCCGCGGTTTTAGCTCAGATGCCATTATGGCTATAAAGCGCGCATATCGTACTATTTATCGTGCTAATAACACCATAGAAGAAGCCATTGAAAAGCTTAGTGACAGTGCTAAAGAAACGCCGGAAGTTGCTACTCTGGTTGAATTTTTAGAGCATGCTGAACGTGGAATTATCCGCTAGATGAGTGATGACCGACCGCTTAGAATTGGTGTAGTGGCAGGGGAGCCCTCAGGCGATGTATTAGCGGCCGGCATGATAGCGGAGCTTAAGCGTCGTCATCCTGATGCAATTATTGAGGGTATCGGCGGTGACAATATGCTTGCCGCTGGTTGTCACTCACTGTTTGACATGGAAACCTTATCGGTCATGGGACTGGTGGAAGTGCTGGGGCACTTGCCTGCTATCCTGAAAATCAAAAAATCACTGGTGGCGCATTTTAAACAAAACCCACCGGATATCTTTATCGGTGTCGATGCCCCTGATTTCAATTTGCGGGTAGAAACTGAGCTTAAACGCGCAGGGATTAAAACAGTTCACTATGTCAGTCCGACAATTTGGGCATGGCGCGAAAGCCGGATACATAAGATTGCAAAAGCTGCAGATTGCGTACTTGGTTTGTTCCCGTTTGAAGCGCAGGTTTATGCCAAATATAACGTGCCTTATCGTTTTGTAGGCCATACTCTGGCTGATGCGATTGCACTTTCACCAGACCGAAGTCTGGCAAGAACCAGTCTTGGCTTAGCGCAGGAAGGCACGGTTCTGGCGGTATTACCAGGCAGCCGTAACGGTGAAATAAAAACACTGTTACCCATTTTTGTGGAAACTATGGTGATGGTTTCCACTCAGATCCCTGATTGCAGGTTTGTCATTCCCGCGGCCAACAAGCATCGATACAAAGATATCAGCGATTATCTTGATGAGCATTTGCCGGCTGGGCTTGAGCGTGCTCAGATCACACTAACCCACGCAAATGCGCGGGATGCGATGATAGCCAGTGATGCAGTGCTGCTTGCCTCTGGTACTGCGACCCTCGAAGCAATGCTATGTAAGAGCCCCATGGTTACCGCATATAAGCTTTCTCCACTGACTCACAAGATTATGCAGTATCTGTATAAAGCCCCGTTTTTCGCATTACCTAACTTATTAGCCGGTCGTCAAATCGTGCCGGAATTGCTACAGGAAGATGTAAATCCTCATACCCTGAGTGAGCACCTACTGGCGCTTTTAAAAAACGATAACCGGGCACTGATAAAAACATTCTGTGAATTACATGAAACATTAAAGCAAGACGCGGATAAACAATCTGCATCTGCCATACTGGACCTTATTGATGCCTGAATATATTGCCGGAGTCGATGAAGTCGGACGCGGACCTTTGGTGGGAGATGTTGTTACTGCCGCTGTGATTTTAGATCCTGACCAGCCGATTGAAGGTCTTACAGATTCAAAAAAACTCAGTGCAAAAAAACGCGAACATTTTGCCGCGCTAATTAAAGCGCGGTCACTGGCCTGGTCCATTGGCCGAGCCTCGTCTGAAGAAATTGATGCGATTAATATTCTTCAGGCGACAATGCTAGCAATGCACCGGGCTGTAGAAGGGCTGCATATTGAACCTGATTTTGTTTATGTAGATGGCAATCGCTTACCAGCATGGCACTATCCGTCCGAGGCCGTGGTCAAAGGTGACACTATGTATGCGCAAATATCCGCAGCTTCAATTCTTGCCAAGGTTGAACGGGATGATGACATGGTAGCCCTTGACCGGGCGTACCCGCAGTACGGTTTCGCCGCGCACAAGGGGTATCCTACCAAGGCACATTTTGCAGCATTGGCCGAATACGGGCCTCTGGCGTGCCATCGCAAAAGCTTTCGGCCGGTACAGGCCGCGTTAAAGTCCTAATCAGTTTATAAGTAGGTTTTATGACATCGCCCTTTATTCACCTTCGTGTACATAGCGATTATTCAATGATGGATGGCCTGAATAAGGTTAAACCGTTATTGGAAAAAGTGTCGGATATGAATATGCCGGCTGTGGCACTGACTGATCAGATGAATATGTGTGGTCTGGTGAAATTCTATTCAGAGTGTCACGCCCGCGGGATAAAGCCCGTAATAGGCACTGATTTTTGGGTCACTAATGAAGCATTTGGTGATACACCTTTCAGGCTGACGTTGCTGGCAATGAATAACGAGGGTTATAAAAATATAACCATCCTGATTTCAAAAGCTTATTTGCGAGGTCATATTGCTCACCGGGCGGTGATTGATCAAAGCTGGCTGGCAGAGCATGCTGAGGGTGTTATCGTACTTTCCGGGGCCCAGGCCGGTGATGTAGGTGTCGCCCTGACAAAAAACAATCAGGCCCTGCTGGATGCTTCACTGGACTTTTATCAAACTCACTTTCCGGATCGGTTTTACCTGGAGTTACTTCGCACCGGCCGGCCGGGCGAAGAGGACTATTTGCATCGCGCCGTTGATTTGGCCGACCACGTCGGTTTACCGGTAGTGGCGACCAACGAAGTCTGTTTTGTCAGTTCAGAAGGCTTTGATGCCCATGAAATTCGCGTTGCGATCCACGATGGATATACCCTTGAGGATGTACGCCGGCCTAAAAAGTACAGTGAACAGCAGTATCTTCGCTCTGCAGAAGAAATGGTCGAGTTATTCAGTGATATCCCTGAAGCGATTGAAAATACTGTAGAAATTGCTAAGCGGTGCAATGTTACGGTTCGGCTGAATGAATACTTCCTGCCGCAATTTCCCACCGGCGGCATGACCACTGAAGACTTTCTGGTAAAGGTCTCCCGTGAGGGGTTAGAAGAGCGTCTGGCTTTTTTGTTTCCCGATGAAGTACAAAGAGCGCAGCAGCGGCCAGCCTACGATGAGCGACTGGACATTGAGTTAGGCGTTATCAATCAGATGGGATTCCCCGGGTACTTTCTCATCGTAATGGAATTTATCCAGTGGAGTAAGGACAACAATATACCGGTAGGACCTGGTCGCGGCTCAGGCGCGGGGTCGCTGGTTGCTTATGCCCTTAAAATTACCGATCTGGACCCACTAGAATTTGATTTGCTCTTCGAACGGTTTTTGAACCCGGAGCGGGTCTCCATGCCCGATTTTGATGTTGATTTTTGCATGGATCGGCGCGATGAAGTTATCGAACATGTCGCCGAATTATATGGCCGCCAGGCAGTTTCACAGATTATTACTTTCGGTACTATGGCAGCTAAAGCAGTGGTGCGGGATGTGGGAAGGGTGTTGGGCCATCCATACGGCTTTGTCGACCGTATTTCCAAACTGATACCTTCTGATCCAGGCATGACCCTGGGCAAAGCATTTGAAGCTGAGCCACGCTTACCTGAGCTGTATGATGACGATGAGGAAGTAAAAGATCTTATCGATATGGCGAGGATCTTAGAAGGGGTGACCCGCAATGCCGGCAAACATGCTGGTGGCGTTGTCATCGCCCCGACCACAATTACTGATTTTGCCCCGCTTTACTGCGATGATGAGGGCAAGAATCCGGTTACCCAGTTTGATAAAAACGATGTGGAAACCGCTGGGCTGGTAAAGTTTGACTTTCTGGGCCTGCGCACACTGACCATTATCCAGTGGGCTATCGACATGATTGAAGAAGGAAAGGGTGAGAAAATCGACATCACCGCGATTCCTTTAGAAGACGCTCGTAGCTTTCGTATGTTGCAAAAGGCAGAAAGTACTGCGGTGTTCCAGCTTGAATCCCGAGGCATGAAAGAGCTTATTAAACGGCTCAAACCGGATTGCTTTGAAGATATCATCGCTCTGGTAGCCCTGTTCCGGCCCGGGCCGCTGCAATCTGGCATGGTTGATAACTTTATTGATCGAAAGCATGGACGCGAAGAAATTTCGTTTCCGGATGCTGATTATCAACACGACTGTCTCAAACCCATTCTTGAGCCAACTTACGGTATTATCCTGTACCAGGAACAGGTTATGCAGATTGCCCAGGAAATGGCTGGCTATTCGTTAGGTGAAGCTGACCTGTTGCGCCGTGCGATGGGTAAGAAAAAACCGGAAGAAATGGCCAAGCAGCGTGCGGTGTTTGCCGAAGGGTCAAAACGCAATAATATTGATCCTGATCTGGCAATGAAGATATTCGACCTGGTTGAAAAATTCGCCGGCTACGGGTTTAACAAATCGCACTCTGCTGCTTATGCACTGGTGTCTTATCAGACATTGTGGCTAAAGGCACATTATCCAGCTGAGTTTATGGCAGCGGTTATGTCGGCAGATATGGACAATACCGACAAGATTGTAACGTTGGTGGATGAGTGTCAGCGCATGGGACTGGAAATTTTGCCTCCAGATCTTAATGCTGGCCGGTACAAGTTTACCGTCGATGAAAAAGGGCGCATTGTTTATGGGATCGGCGCCATCAAAGGGGTGGGAGAAGGTCCCATTGAAGCGATTATCGAGGCGCGGGAACAGCATGGCAAATTTTCCGATCTGTTTGATTTTTGTGCTAAAGTGGATATCAAACGCGTAAACAAACGTGTACTGGAAAAGCTGGTTCAGGCTGGTGCTTTAGATAATCTGGGACCGCACCGTGCCGCTTTGATGGCAAGTTTGCCTGAAGCTATCGCCGCGGCCGGTCAGCATGCAAAAGCAGAATCTTTTGGCCAGTCAGATATGTTCGGCCTGCTTACTACAGAACCAGAAGAGGTTGAACAGGCATTTGCCGATGTGCCGCAATGGCCTGAAAAAGTCTGGCTTGAAGGTGAAAAAGACACCCTCGGGTTGTATCTTACCGGGCATCCCATCAATCAGTACGCCCGGGAGATTCGACACTATACAGACGGCAGACTGGTGGATCTTAAACCCACGGGTAAAGAACACCTGGCGTCAGCGGTGGGCCTTGTGCTGAGTGTTAGGGTGTTAACAAATAAACGCGGACGGCGCTGGGCGATTGTGACACTGGACGATAAAAGTGCCAGAATGGACGTCCGTTTTTTTCCGGATATGTACGAGCAGTTTGAAAGTATTCTGGAAACAGACAGAATTTTGCTGATAAAAGGACAGGTCAGCTTTGATGATTTCTCCGGGGGCAATACAATCACGGCCCGGGACGCTATGGATATTGTGCAGGCGCGGGAACGAAACGCGCGGGCACTTTCACTGCAAATTGATGCACAGCAATGGCAGGAAGATAAGCTGACAGCCTTGCAAGATATTTTACAGCAATTCAATGGTGGCAGTTGCCCGGTTGAGTTACATGTATTGCATCCGGATGCCGAAGCAGTGCTGACATGTGGCGCCCAGTGGTATATCACTCCCGAGGACCAGTTGTTGCACGATTTGAAGCAATGTCTGGGAGAGCAGGCGGTTACCCTCAGCTATCATTAGTCTGACCGGGGTGAGTGGCAGTAACAATAGGACACAGAATGAATATACAGTTTTTGGAATTCGAACAACCCATAGCCGAACTAGAAGCAAAAATTGAAGAGCTGCGGTTGGTCAATCAGGGCGGTGAATTCGACGTCAGTATTGAAGAAGAAATAACTCGTCTGCGCGCCAAAAGTGCCGAACTGACGAAGAAAATTTTCTCAGATCTGGGAGCCTGGCAGGTTTCTCAGTTATCACGACATCCTATGCGTCCTTACACGAAGGATTATGTCGGACGGGTGTTTACGGACTTTGACGAACTCGCTGGTGATCGGGCTTTTGCTGATGATAAAGCGATAATCGGTGGTCTGGCGATGCTCGATGATCAGCCTGTCATGCTGATTGGACATCAAAAAGGTCGGGATACCCACGAGAAAGTTAAACGTAATTTTGGTATGCCTAAACCCGAAGGCTATCGTAAGGCGTTACGCCTGATGAAAATGGCTGAGCGATTTAACCTGCCGGTTATCACGTTAATTGATACGCCCGGGGCCTATCCTGGTGTGGGTGCAGAGGAACGTGGTCAAAGTGAAGCCATTGCCCGTAATCTGATGGAAATGGCAGAGCTTCGGGTACCTATTATTTGCACAGTAATTGGCGAAGGGGGCTCTGGCGGGGCGTTGGCTATCGGCGTGGGCGACAGAGTCAATATGCTGCAATACGCTACGTATTCGGTGATCTCCCCGGAAGGATGTGCGTCAATTCTCTGGAAAAGTGCTGAAAAAGCGCCGCAGGCGGCCGAAGCCATGGGAGTGAGTGCTAAGCAAATTAAAGATCTTGGTCTTATCAACAGCATTATCGACGAACCCTTAGGTGGCGCGCATCGTGACTTTGATGCAATGGGCGCAAATCTTAAGGCAACGTTGAAACAACAACTAAGTCAGCTGCAGTCGCTGGATACTGAGGCATTAATGAGCGAACGCTATGATCGACTTATGTCTTTCGGATATTGCTGATTAAGTGGTTCTGACCACCTGTGTCCATTCCATCGCTATATCATCAGATTCAGGCATCACTGTCTGACTTGTTACTACAAAGCCCGGAACGCCGGGCTTCTTGTTTTGTGGTCGGTTTTAGCGGCGGTGTCGACTCAACGGTATTACTTCACGCACTGCTGGCCGACAAGCCGACGCTGCCTGTGCACGCGGTTTATATCAATCATGGGCTAAGTGTAAATGCCGATAAGTGGCAGAACCACTGTCACGAGGTATGCCGCTCGCTGGACATACCATTTACGGCTATCCCCGTGTCCATCGACAATAGTCCCCGCACCAGTCTTGAAGCCCAGGCCAGAGAGCTCAGATACCAAAAACTCATAGAATACTGTCATCATCATCAGGGCATCTTACTATTAGGACAACATCAGGACGATCAGCTCGAGACCTTTTTATTACAGGCAAAACGCGGCGCCGGCCCGAAAGGGCTGGCCGGTATGCCAGCATTAACCTGGCGAGAGGATATATTGATTTGTCGGCCGTTATTATCGGTTTCTCGCCAGGATATTGAGTCTGAGGCACATTATCAGAGGCTGAAATGGATTGAAGATGAGTCAAATCAGGATAATCAGTTTGACCGCAACTTTTTGCGCAACAGTATTATTCCCGCCCTCACTGCCCGCTGGCCAGTGCTGGCCAAGACAGTATCACGCAGCGCACGACTTTGTGCACAGCAACAGGCCTTATTAGAAGAAGCTGTGGATGAGAAGCTCGCCGGAATGGTGGATGAAGGCGCGCTTGATATAGTCGGTTTGCAATCTTTCAGTCACGCCTGGCAACAGCAGATTGTCCGGCGCTGGCTTGAAAGTGCCGGATTGGCACTCCCCAGTTATAAACAGACAGAGCAACTATTGGCACTAACCGAAGCTCGTGATGATGCGCAACCGATATTATTACTACAGGGATGGCAGGTACGACGCGCTCAAGGCAGATTTTGGCTGGCCAGAGTACTTTCCTCTCCCCCCAGGGAAGTGATTCAGGTAAAAGCCCTGGAGCGCTGCGACTTTGATTGGTCTGCCACACCGCCATTCCAGCTAAACCAGGATGCCCGGGTTCAGGCGAATATGCCGTCTGTACGATGCCGGGAAAATATAAATGGTGTCTCCAAGCCCCTTAAAGCGTGGATGAAACAATGGGGAATACCCGCGTGGCAGAGATCGCACCTTCCAGTGGTTTTTATTGACGGCAAACCAGTGGCTATCGTGCGCCCCCGTGATGTGATTTACTTTACTGATGCGCCTGCTGGGTTTCAGGTTATTATAGAAAAGTAACAAAGCGGCAAAGTTATGCCGCTTTGCGTTACGCAATTATGCTGCAGCAAACGCATTTTTGCCATTTGCTTTGACCGCATAAAGCGCACCGTCTGCACGATCAAATAAACTGTTAATATCATCGCCTGATTGATAGGCTGCGCCCCCGATACTGCAGGAAACATGACGTTTAACAAGCAGTTCGTCTTTGTTAATTTGATCATGGATACGTCTGGCTATACCGTTAATGCACTGTTCATTTGCACAATCCAGCAAACAGCAGAACTCATCCCCACCGAAGCGAAAAGCTTCATCTTCACAGCGCAGAGTGCTTCGGATAATGGAAGCGACGCGCTCCAGTACAGAATCTCCTTCGTTATGACCATAGGTATCATTGACCTGCTTAAAATTATCCAAATCAATGACCAACAGTGCAAAAGATTCGCCATACCGCGCCGCTCGACTGATCAAACGCAGGCTACTTTCATTAAAGCCATTGCGATTGCCCAGGCCAGTGAGGGAATCTTTGGTGGCCATTTGCTTTAGTTGCTTAAACGTCAGTGCTTGTTTGAGTTGCTGTGCAAAAATGAAATGTAATTGCCCAAGCAGATTGCGTTCGCCTCGGGTTAAAGTTCGTGTAAAGTAGTAAGAGCATATGTCATCGGCATGCTCAGCAGAACTTTTGCCAATGTTTAAGTCAATTTTGGTCGGCCTATGAATATTCGGATGGTCGGCGCCAATAACTAAGGTTGGGTCGATAGTTTTGAGACACAAGCCGCGCGCTGGTAAATGCAGACAAAGCTGATGAAAATACACAGAACAAAGGCTGCCGGGATCAAGCGTCGAAAGTATTTTGTGTACAAACGTCTGTAACTGACCACTGGTCATTGACACTGTGGGTGCGGTTAGCAAGTAATTTGTTTCTGTCGGGCTGTCGTAACCGGTATCGAGAAAGTCCATGGGGTTGCCTTAAAACCTTTGCCACTTCACGGCGTTATTAAAAACGTATCGTCAAAATGTTGTCGTTTACGTATTTAGTACTAGATCATAATTTGGGTAAGCAATATGCATGCCCGTAGTTAGTGACAGGGAGGAGGAATTTTGTTGGAAAATGGGTTTGCCGACATCGTGATCTTGATGACCCTTGCAGTAGCCCTTGTAGCTACCTTCCGACGTATCCGCTTGCCGGCAATACTGGCATACCTGGTGGTTGGAATTATTGTTGGGCCTTCTGTAACAGCATTATTTACCAATGCTGATGATATGCATCTGCTGGCAGAAATAGGCATTGTTTTTTTACTTTTTTCCCTTGGGCTAGAGTTCTCTTTGCCCCGACTTCTCGCCATGCGGAATCTTGTCTTTGGGGTTGGCCTGGGTCAGGTTCTGCTTACCTCAGCCTGCTTTTCTGCTATAGCCTTCATCTATTCTGCTGAGCTGCCCGCAGCCATCATAATTGGTGGCATGCTGGCGTTAAGTTCCACGGCAATTGTAATTAAACAAATTACTGAATTAGGCATAATCAATCAACAACGTAGCCAGCTCGCTATTAGCATTCTGTTATTTCAGGACATCGCCGTGGTGCCGTTGCTTATTGCGGTGCCGCTTATGGGAAGCGACTCGGATGCCAACCTCAGTGTTGCTTTGGGGCTGGCCCTTGTCAAAGGCGTGGTGGTAGTTGCCTTACTGCTATCCATAGGTAAGTGGTTACTTCCCTGGCTATTTCGTGAGGTAGCCAGAACCCGCACCGATGAGTTATTTGTACTGACCACCATTTTAGTGGTCCTTTTAGCCGCCGGGTTGACCTACGTATTTGGCCTTTCGATGGCATTAGGGGCTTTTCTGGCCGGTATGATGCTGGGTGAAAGTCAGTATAAATATCAGCTGGAGGCTGACATTCGGCCATTCAGAGATATCCTGATGGGATTATTTTTTATTACCGTGGGCATGCAACTGGACCTTTCTGTGATGCTGGATCATTTATCACTGGTGATTGGCGGCGTCACGGGCATCATGATTATTAAGGTGATAATGGTGCGGGCCGCAGCCTGGCTGGCACGGTGTGAATCTCAACAGGCCTGGTCAGCTGGTATCAAGTTGTGTCAGATTGGTGAGTTTAGTTTTGTTATTGCAGCACTGGCGGCGCGCCATAATGTGATTACACAGGAACAGTCGTCAGTTCTGGTGAGTATGGGTATCATCAGTATGGCTGTCACACCGTTTCTGGTCTCCAGAAGCTGGTATTTTGCCTCTAAAATCGCGCCTGCCCGTCAGCTAAATCAGGTAGCAGATACCCCCTGTGTGGCCTCCCAGCCCCAGGCCGGACATGTGGTCATCGCCGGGTTTGGCAGAGTAGGGCAGTCCGTGGCACGAATGCTTAAAATGGAGGGCCTGGAATTTGTCGTGGTGGATGTAGACCCTATTCGTGTGCATGAGAGCAGAAGTGCAGGCGAGCCGGTAATATTTGGCGATGCCTCACATAAAGATATTCTACAGTCGGCGGGGGTGGCCACCGCGAAACTTCTGTTGATTAGTTTTGACCGGCCAGATGTTGCCGCTGGTGTCATTAATGCTGCCAGGCAGCTTCAGCCGGAGCTGCAGGTTATGGTACGTACTAAGCGTGACTATGAGTTAGAGGGACTTTACGCAGCAGGTGCCTCTCAGGTAGTGCCTGAGTTGCAGGAAGGCAGTCTGATGCTTATTTCGCAGGTACTGCACTATTCTGGCGTACCTATGTCGCGAATCCTTAAACGGGTAACTCAGGAGCGCAAAGGAAGGTATGATCATTTGCACGGCTTTTACCCGGGTGAAACCACCGAAATTTCCTATGGTACCGAAGACAAACTTGAATTTATCCACGCTATTTCTTTGCCGGGACATGCGGCCTGTCTCGGCAAGTCTATTTCTCAATTAACCGTTTTACAAAAGCGCGTATCCATCCGGGGGCTTCGTCGGGATGGACGCGAAGTGAGCGACCCTGACGCCACTACCCGCCTGCAGGCGGGGGATGTTTTGATTATTGCAGGCAAGCCCCGGCGAGTGGAACGTGCAGAGCGATACTTGCTGGAAGGTACCTGAGGATCAGGCAACTCTGTCGTCGTCTAAATCTTTGAATTTTTTCTTAAGATCATAACCGTCATCAGTCACAATGGCCTCGAGGGTCTGAACGCGCTCTTTTAACGCAGCAATTTCTGCTTTATGAGCCTCAAGATCTTTTTTAAGGTCAGCTTTTTTACCGGAATACTTCTCGCCGGCTCCGGTGAGTTTTATAATGGTGGTCGCAATAATGGCAACGATGATAATGGCGGTTAAGTTCATAGTATGTCTCCTGCCCTCTGGCAATCCATTTAGTGTATACAGTTCTAATCAAAAATGCTGCTTTTTCGCTCGTAATTTGGCTAATTGATGTCAGATTTTGATTAACATACTATCTAAGGCAAATATCTGGCCTAAATTTAAAAAAACATAATTTTCAGTGTGTTAAATTTTTCTGTAATTTAGAAATGAGTAAATAAACTATGAATTCGTCAAATTCACCAGCTGATGAAACATGCGTCAGTGAAGATGAAAAATGGATGCGCTATGCGCTGAAATTGGCAGAGAAAGCGCAGGCGATTAACGAGGTGCCGGTGGGAGCGGTGATTGTAAAAGAGGGGCGTATTCTCGGCGAAGGCTTCAATTCTCCCATTCAGGACCACGATCCCAGTGCCCATGCTGAAATGAATGCCATTAGAATGGCGGCCAGCAATATTCAAAATTACCGATTAGTAGACGCGTCGCTGTACGTCACACTGGAACCCTGTCCGATGTGTGCAGGGGCCATTATTCATGCTCGCCTGGCGCGTGTGGTATTTGGTGCCAGCGACTATAAAACCGGCGCAGCCGGATCAGTCATGCAGTTACTGCAAAGCGAAAAGCTTAATCACAAGTGTGTCATTAACGGCGGTATTTTGAAGGCAGAGTGCGCAGAAACCATTTCTGCTTTTTTCGCGTGGCGTCGAAGCCAGATTAAAGCAGCTAAAGCAGCCGCTAAGATTGGCGACCCGACACAGGCTGTAAAGTAGCCATTAAATCGCTGGTGACAAATAGTCGACGACGCTGAAGCATCTTTTGATGAGAGCGCTTGAACATCAGGCGACGGCGATTGTTGTTTTTAAGGGTACGTCTGGTTTTCATAGTCCGGTTTCTTTTCATTCACTCTCCTGATTTATATTGTCTTGAGGCAGAGTCGTGGATCACAATATGATGGCCTGGATTTATACTCTGGCATATTGAGATAAAGCTTATATGACCGTTTTTCAAGTCGCCGGTGCAGAGCGGGCGCTTAAAAAATCGGTATTTTCATCAAGGTAGAGAAGCGTATCATAATAACGGCGGATATTTTCTACATACTGACGCGCCTCATGCCCGCGGGCAAACCCATAGCGCGTGGTTTTGTAATAACGCTTTTGTTCCAGCTGGGGCAAACGACGCTTAACATCTACCCATAAGTCGGGGTTTCCGCCCTGCCGCTGAGTAAGCGTTCTGGCATCCTCTAAGTGTCCCATACCAATATTATAAGCGGCCAGAGCCATCCATAGTCTGTCCGGTGATTTTATGCGTGCCGGGATGCGGGATAAAAGATTACTGACGTACCTGGCGCCCCCTTTGATGCTACTTTGCGCATCAGTCCGAGAATCGATATTCAGCTGTCTGGCGGTATCCTGGGTTAGCATCATCAGCCCTCGCACCCCAGTATAGGAAGTCGCCTGCGGGTCCCAGTGACTCTCCTGATAACTCATCGCGGCCAGAAGTCGCCAGTCGACATCAGTAGCATATTGTTGGAACCAATGTGCATAATCAGGCAAAACGGCTTTTGCCGACTCGATAAAAGCGCGGGTATCCACATAGTTGAAATCCCTGACATGACCAAAATACTTATCTTCGAGGGCTTTGAAAATGCCTGTTTGCTGAATACTACCAAAATATTCAATAACAGCAGCGCGGAGTGAGTCATCCTGCTGCTGATTCATCAGCCATGCGATAGGAACCAGTCGTTTAAGCGTAAAACCGATACTTAACTGAGGATATTGGCGTCGTTGTAATGACAGTGTATTGGTATCCACCAGCGTATACGGCAGCCGGCCATTTGCTACGTCATCCAGCAACTCCCAGGTATCCTTATTGTCTGTGGTTTTCCAGTCCAGAGTAGGGTGAGAACTGTTTAGCTGCTGCAGTAAATGGGCGTTACTACTGCCTTTAACGACTACCAGGGGCTCCTTGAGATCATCAATATTACGGGGACGCTGATTTCCCTGTAAAAATACCAGTTTGTGGCTAACCTGCTGATAGACCGGCCCCAGCTTATACTGCTGTTCGACCGAATCCGGCACCGCATCGCCGGCAGCGGCAACATCAATACGCCCCTGCTTAAGCTCCTTCATCAAAGCCTGATAGGAGTAAAAAGGATAAATTTGCACTTCAACGCCAAGATAATTGGCAAAACCCTGGGCCAGTTCATATTCAAAACCGCGAGGAGATTCATTACCGTAGTAAAATGTCGTTCTGCCAAATATTGTTCCAATTTTCAGCACTCCATCATCCAGCACATTTTGTAATGCGCTGCGCGGCGATACGGGCTGACAACTGACTAACAACAGTACAGTAAGCAGCATAATCATCAACCGTGCACAAGCTAGTGTTGCGGCAATAAACGAAAGTCGAGGGCGTTTGCTTAAGGGCTTGTACATACTTTTCGGTCTAAAAAAATCCTGCTGATTCTCGGCCATGAGGTTATCAATCGGGCAGAATTCATCTATAATCCGCGCCGAAACCCGTCAACCTAAAAGATAGTCACTGTTCACAGTACACGCTATCATTAAACTATCAGGTAAAGCGATATGTTGGTCCTTCGAGGCGCTCCCGCACTGTCTGAATTTAGACAAGCTAAACTTATTGAACGGCTGGGTCAATCCGGCATTACGATTAACCAGGTTCATGCCCAGTTTATTCATCTGGTTTGCACCCGGACCCCGCTGAGTGATTCTGAACAGGCGGTTCTGGACAAGCTTCTCACTTACGGTCCAAAAAACGCTTCCACTTCCTCAACCGGTACACTTTTTTTTGTCACTCCCCGTCCCGGCACGATTTCTCCCTGGTCCTCAAAAGCAACTGATATAGCGCACAACTGCGGTTTGGCGCAAATCGAGCGTATTGAGCGAGGCTGTGCTTACTTTGTTGAGCATGAGGGGGAGTTGAGCGTATCTGCCCGAGATAATATTGCAGCGCTATTGCATGATCGAATGACAGAGTTCGTGTATGACGACATAGAGTCAGCACGAGAATTGTTTAGTCACACTAAAGGCGAGTCATTTGAGTCTATTGATGTGTTAAGCAAAGGCAAGTCGGCCCTTGATGAGGCCAACCAACGTCTTGGCCTGGCACTGGCACAGGATGAAATTGAGTATCTGGCTGATAGTTTCAGTAAACTGGGGCGAAATCCCAGTGATGTTGAACTGTATATGTTTGCGCAGGCCAATTCTGAGCACTGTCGGCATAAGATATTTAATGCCAGCTGGACCATCGATGGTCAGGAACAGGAAAAGTCGCTGTTCAAGATGATCAAGAACACCTATGAGTTGTGTCCGGACCATGTTCATTCGGCTTATAAAGATAACGCGGCGGTTATGCAGGGCTGGTCAGCGGGTCGTTTCTTCCCGCACCCGCAGTCTCATCAATATGAGTTTTCTCATGAGATGATAGATATACTTATGAAGGTGGAGACCCACAATCATCCAACGGCCATTTCGCCGTTTCCCGGCGCCGCAACAGGTTCTGGCGGTGAAATCCGTGATGAGGGAGCTACCGGCCGAGGCTCCAAACCCAAGGCAGGTCTGGTGGGCTTCAGCGTCTCCAACTTACGCATTCCGGAGGCACTTCAGCCCTGGGAGAATGACTACGGCAAGCCCCAGAGAATTGTCAGTGCACTGGATATTATGCTGGATGCGCCGCTGGGTGGCGCCGCCTTCAATAATGAGTTTGGGCGACCAAACTTGTTAGGTTATTTCAGAACCTACGAGCAACAGGTTAACAGCTTTAATGGCACCGAAGTGCGCGGCTATCATAAGCCCATTATGCTCGCTGGCGGTTTGGGTAATATCCGTCATGACCATATTGAAAAAGGTGAAATCACCGTCGGCGCTAAACTCATTGTGCTGGGCGGACCGGCCATGAATATTGGTCTGGGTGGGGGCGCTGCCTCATCCATGACGTCAGGGCAGTCAAATGAGGATCTGGATTTTGCCTCTGTACAGCGTGACAACCCGGAAATGGAACGTCGGTGTCAGGAAGTTATCGATGCCTGCTGGCAACTTGGTGACAATAATCCTATTCAGTTTATACATGATGTGGGAGCAGGTGGCCTGTCAAATGCACTGCCAGAACTGGTGAACGATGCCGGCCGCGGTGGTAATTTTGAATTGCGTAAGGTGTTAACCGACGAACCCGGCATGTCGCCGCTGGAAATTTGGTGCAATGAGTCGCAGGAGCGTTATGTATTGTCAGTTGCTCCGGCGGATCTTGAGCGTTTCGATGCGATCTGTAAACGGGAAAGGGCACCTTATGCGGTAGTCGGGGAAGCCACAGCTGAACAACATTTAACACTAAACGATGAACGCTTTAATAATAAGCCCATCGATATGCCGCTGGATGTACTACTGGGCAAACCACCTAAAATGCATCGCGATGTTACCACCTGTCAGGTCACCGGAACATCACTGACCACCGCTGATATCAGTGTGGCAGAGGCGGCCTCAAGAATACTTCAGTTGCCTGCAGTAGCAGAAAAGACGTTCCTCATCACGATCGGCGATCGTTCGGTTACCGGTCTGGTTCATCGCGACCAGATGGTGGGACCCTGGCAGGTTCCGGTTGCTGATGTTGCAGTAACAGCCACTGCCTTTGATACTTATCATGGTGAAGCGATGGCAATGGGAGAGCGAACCCCCACCGCCTTATTGTCTCACGGAGCATCGGCGCGTCTTGCAGTGGGCGAGGCGCTGACAAATATCGCTGCTGCTAATATCGGCGATCTGCAGCGCATTAAGCTGTCGGCAAACTGGATGGCCGCAGCGGGTCATCCGGGCGAAGACGCCGGCCTCTACGAAGCAGTTAAAGCCGTTGGCGAAGAGCTGTGTCCCGCGCTGGGGTTAACTATCCCGGTAGGTAAAGACTCGATGTCCATGAAGACTGCATGGAAAGATGAAACTGGCGCTGACAAATCAGTGACTGCGCCATTATCGCTGGTCATTTCAGCGTTCGGCGCGGTAAAAGATATCCGTAAAACGCTGACACCTCAGCTTCGTACCGACAAAGGGGCTACTCGTCTCATGGTGCTGGATCTGGGCAATGGTCAGAATCGCCTGGGCGCGTCTTCGCTGGCTCAGGTTTATGGCCAGTTAGGTGATGTCCCTGCTGACGTGGATGACCCGCAACAGCTTAAACAATTCTTTAACGCAGTGCAGACACTGATTGAACAGGATCTGTTGCTGGCTTATCACGATCGCGCCGATGGCGGGCTATTTACCACCGTTGCAGAAATGGCCTTTGCCGGCAAAACCGGTGTTGATATCGAGATGGACGGGTTAGGCGAAGATGCGCTGGCCGCATTATTTAGTGAAGAGCTTGGCGCTGTGATTCAGGTTAAAGAGAGTGACCTGGAGACAATCCGCGGCATTCTGACTGATTTTAAGCTGACTGATATCAGTCACGATATTGGCACATTAAATACCCGGGATCGCGTGACTTTCAGGCGTAACAATAGTGTAGTATTTGATGACAGCCGCGTCAGTTTACGCACACAGTGGGCGCAGACAACTCGTCACATGCAGCGATTGCGCGATAATCCTGCTTGTGCTGAACAGGAATTTGAAACCAAAAAAGATACTACTGATCCGGGTTTACATGCCAATCTGACTTACGCAACTACCGAAGACGTTGCTGCACCATTGATTGCTTCCGGTGCTCGCCCCAAGGTTGCCATTCTTCGTGAACAAGGCGTCAACTCACACAGTGAGATGGCTGCAGCATTTACCCGTGCAGGCTTTGCGGCGATAGATGTTCACATGAGTGATATTCTGGCGGGCCGCGTCAGTCTAAGCGGATTTAGCGGTCTTGCTGTATGTGGTGGTTTTTCCTATGGCGATGTATTAGGTGCCGGCGAAGGCTGGGCCAAGTCGGTATTGTTTAACGAACGGGCGAAAACCGAATTTAGCCAATTTTTTGCCCGCCCGGAAACATTCAGTCTCGGGGTGTGCAATGGTTGTCAGATGTTATCCAATCTGAAGTCTCTGATCCCTGGCACCGAGCATTGGCCCCACTTTGTCAGCAACCAGTCTGAGCGGTTTGAAGCTCGGGTTGCAATGGTGGAAGTAATGGAATCACCCTCTGTGTTGTTACAGGGTATGGCCGGTTCAATGATGCCTATTGCCTGTTCCCATGGCGAGGGACGTGCTGAATTTGCTACGCAAAGCGCGATTGGTCAGCTCCAGCAGGCTAATCAGGTCGCATTGCGTTTTGTAGATAACTACGGCCAGATGACAGAGCAGTATCCGGCAAACCCGAATGGCTCGCCACAGGGAATAACCGGCCTGACTTCTGCTGATGGCAGAAGTACCATTATGATGCCGCATCCGGAACGTGTTTTCCGTACAGTGGCTAACTCCTGGTATCCAGAAGATTGGCAGGAAGATGGTGCCTGGATGCGAATTTTCCGAAATGCGAGAGTTTTTGTCGGTTAATCGTCAAAAATTAGTGGTAAGGCGTCAATATTTTGAATCGACGCCTTGTCATTTTTTAGTCAGTCTATTAAAGTGATTAGCAGCCAGGGGGGCGGAAAAGCTACAGGGATCTACATTAATTCGATCGTTTCACGATGATCGCAGTTATAACAAGAGACGACTATGAATCGTTCATCACGAGGATTTGGCCTGACAGGGGTAGCTGTTGCAGTGATTTTCATGATTGTTACAGCAGTTTTCAGTTCCTCTGCAAACGCCAGTAATAGCGCTATCAGTGCCTGCGAAGTTAAGACGGGCCAGTAACATTTCTGTCGTACGCCGGGCCACCGGCGTACGATGAAACTATCCTTTTTTGTTTTTCTCTCTGTTGATAATCTTTTGTTCCGGATGTTTTTTGAGCAGCACATAGGTTGCTGCCAGTCCGCCGTGTTGACGCACAGCGGTGTGATAAGCAATCACCTCATCTAACTCATCCAGCCAGTGTTTGACATAGCTTTTTTTTAGCGCGGGGAAGGGTGTGCTGTTTTCTCCCTTACCATGCTGAATCAACATTGCACGAGTGCCATTGTTGTGGCATCTCACAACAGTACTGTAAAAAATCTTCCGACACTCTTTTAATGTTAGTCCTTTCAGGTTAAGACGATATTCAATCGCATATTTCCCCAGCCGGAGATTTTTAAATACACCATCCTGGATACCTGGCTGCTGATAGCTGATAAAGTCGTCAGGTGCGACGGGCTTAACCCCTTCCATGCTCAGCGGATTATAGGAGGCAGACTGGGTGGTGACCTGACGGGCCCGGGCACGTTTTTCTCTGATTTGCTGTTCGGGCGAATTCAATTGAACCCTATCATCCGCGCTGATAGGTCTGACGCCTTCCATCTCTTTAAAAAACGAATCGATTTCATCGTCGTGGTTTTGCATACTAACCTCTTGCCTAACGACTGACTTTAACCAATTACGTGTCAGGTTTTGAGGCAGTTCATTAGGTTTTTATGGTATCAGCCAAAGGGTGTAATATCTTGAAGCTTTGTACTTGTGTAAAATACGGCCAGGCTTCTGGACCCGGTACCGTCAGCTAATGTAGATATGGGGTGGAAGAAGAAAATTGCAATAAAGGAAACAGTAAAGCGCCTCGTTAAACGAGACGCTATCTGCCATTAAGCGCCCAGTTTTTGGATGGGCTCTATATCGGTCTTGTTGTTTTTAATAAAGTCAGCAACATCAGGAATTTCCTCATGACTGAACCCAAGTTGTGCCTTAATAGAAACCTTTCCATTCGGATGTTCTGTAAGCACAAACTGGTTTACCCCCAACATTCTTGAGAACAGAGTATGTACACGTTCGTTGTTGATATCTACTACCTTCACTTTGGTCGAGGTACGATAAAAAGCAAGCGGGCCATCCGGTGTATTTATCCAGCTGATCGACCAATAATAGTGGCTGTAATTTGGCAAGCCCAGTTTAGTATATAAAGACTCTTCAAAATCGACGTCAGAACACTTATTCACATAGTCATTCTGTCGCTCACACCCTGAGTACTCGGCGATATTCTTGCCTTTGACATTAACGTCCAGGGGCACAGGTCTGGCTTTATCCAAATTAACCAGAACATAGTGATCAACCTGATTCAGCCCAAGGGTATTGCCCAGATCGGAAAAGGAATCCATCAGGCCGCCCACTTTATCATTTTCCTGGCGCGCGTCTTTTTCCAGCAAAATGTAACCTGTAGAGGCGGCATCGCCATTTTGATACTGCGCAATATGGTAGCCGTCCAGTAAATTAATATCTGGAGCACGTTCTTTTCCAATCACATAGCGAAATGCAGAACCAGCGCGACCAACAATAAAGCCATCCGATGTTGGAATGACCGTACTACCTGTGAACGTACGACCGGTTACAGTGCGAACCTTAAACGACGCCCCCCGTTTATAGACGGTGGCTATCTTCATTGGTGCTTTCTCTGAATTGGCTTTATGATATTTCAGGCCGAAGGAACCATCGAAGTTTTTGATCGAGTAGGTAAATTCACCGGTAAGCTTATTACCGCCAAAATTAGCAACGCTACCTTCGTAGTCATTGAAAATTTCACCGTTGATAGAAATACCATCTTTCTTACGGAAGAAAACTGCGGGGCCTCCCGTGGCATCAATCTCATGTTTTTTGGCCAGTAGTTCAACTTCAGATATAACCGGTTCAGGGGCGGGCTGGGGCGCTTGCTGTTGCTGAGGCATATTTCGGCCAAGCAGTGCCTGGGCGCCACCAAGTTCCTGCACTTTGCCTAAAAGTGCTTGTTGCATTTTGTTCATCATTGCTGTTTCTTCTGGGGTGGGTGGTGTTGAACCACAGCCAGTGAGCAAGGTTGTTGCAATCGATAGGCAGAGGAATGTTTTTTTATTCATTGTAATCTCTTACTACAGTGGATTAGCGCTAAACCTACTGGGTTAAGCGGGTAATGTGCACGCCATGCAAAGCTAAAAAGGACAACATAAGCGTGAATTTACTGTGCAAGAGCAAGTTGTCACATCCTGTGAAAAGCCATCCTTTATTAGAATATTATTGCTGGCTAACAACGCGAAGTAATATATATGAAATAAAATATAATAACAATCTGCAGGCCAGCAGTAAGTCCAACGCGGTACTGGGAAGACAGGAATCCATTCGCTTAACGTGGGAGTCGACTGGTGAGCCAGGTTAAGCGATTTTTCTACGCAAAGCTGCGGTGGGTAAAGAATGCAGAAATGGCGTCCCCAGCTGGAATCGAACCAACATCTAAGCCTTAGGAGGGCCTTGTTTTATCCATTAAACTATGGGGACGAGCAGGCATTATAACGTTTCAGTTAGTAAACTGAACCCTTAACGCTTTGCAACAAAATCATTCGGCTGAATATTCATCAAAATACCATCATCTTTGGCCTCTACGGTGGCTGATTCAGCATAAGCTGCTTTGACCGTCACTCGGGTGGGGTAGACATTGTACTGAAGGAAGGTATCACCGGAAGGGCTGTGTACCTGTTTAGTCTGATACAAAAATAACTCGTCGCCCACCTGAAGACCATGGGAACGACCAATGGACACTTCAAGCGTATTTCCCGCAACCTCCAAGACCCGGCCAGTAGCAGGCTGGCAAGCCAGTTTCGCCGCCATATCCTGTGTGATGTTCTGCAGCGTCTGAAGGACAGTTTCACCGTAGGAGGATTGCCAGAAATGCGCGCCGGTGGCGTCGATATCTGCAAAACGATCGAATGACCAGGGCGCCTGTGTCTGATAGGTTTGCTGCATTAAGGTTCCGCCATGGACGCCATCAATTAACGCGATATTCAGGGCAAAATGGCGCTGCGTCTGTTCCCCTTTCCAGAAAGAAAATATAGGGGCTGGCTCGCGAACCAGACTCAAGTCGGTAATGGTGCCTGCGATGACATACTGAGTGCGACTTTGTCTGGCCAGGGCAGGTGCCTGACGGCGCAAGTCCTGTCGACGCCAGTCGATAGGATAGTCTGCAATCTGTGAAATAGCAGCAGCATCAGTATGAGAGGCCAGCGCAGCCTGCAATTTTCTTGGAATTACAGCAGTAAGTTCGTGAATCTGCCCATCTTGCGCCTGTGCTGGAGAAGCAATAATAAATTCAGTGGTAGCAATGGTTTTTAAAAAACCGGCGGCCTCACAGGCGGAGGGTTTAGGAAAAATATCTGCCCGTACGCCTACAGTTACATAATCGTCCCGCCAGACTTCATCAATCAGCTCAACGTTCTTAACTTCTGCATTTGCAGTGACAGTCAGCTGTTCATTTTTTAAAAGTCCGTTGGCCAGAGTCTGAACACTTTGTACCGAGGCGCCAGAGAATAACATCGCTTGTCGCAACGCTTCGCGGATTGCCTTTTGTCGGGCCTGTTCCTTATCACCATTTACGACTAGTGCCTGCCCCTGTGCTTCAAACCAGGCGGCAGAAACCTGCCACGGTAAGAACAGCGCGGCCATTACCACACCTAATAGCCAGTGCTGAAGAAATGAACGTTTTACGAAAAATGAAGGGCCAGTTATTTGAAAAAGCTTTTCCATAGAGTGTCTGAAAACCGTCGCTATTAGCTAAATTGGGTGAGGTATACAGGCATTAGCATTTTCTATTCCAGTTTAGAAACTAACGTAGCCGGCCTTCTACTATGCATATCAGGAACGATACTTGCTATTACCTGCTGGTAAAATAAACCTTTTCTCATTAGGTTGTCGGATTTTTGTCGTCACTTAATTTACCACAGGTTATATATGAAGAAGTCATTAATAAGTTGCGCAGCGGTGGCGCTGTCCTTCAGCCTGACAGGCTGTACCTCTATGTTCAACAAGCATGTAGAGTGGGAGGTTATTGAACCTGAGAACTATCCGGTGCTCACTGCCGTTGGGTATGCGCCGGTGACATCCCAGCAGGGTCAGACAGATGCGCAGCGAACTATGATGGCTATGCGTGCCTCTAAGCTTGATGCGTACAGGGAGCTCACCGAGCAGGTGTATGGTCAGCAAATTGACGGTGAACAGACGCTGGCAAATATGGTTGTGACAAATAGTCAGTTAAAAAGCTCGGTGGAAGGGGTTATTCGTGGCGCTAAAGTGGTAAAAGCCTATCCGGTGGGAGAAGATACTTATGTGACTGAGCTGGCGCTGGATATGCAAAGGGTTTACGATCTTTACTTATCGACTGCGAAGCCGCAACGCATCAAAAATGTTACGTACTACTAAAATCACCGACATTGCTGATAGTGCTCAGGCGCTAATTCCTGAGCCTAACTTGCCACCTGAGGGCTTGCCTTTCTTGTCGTAAGTCAACGATTCTTTAGCGCGAACTTCAAGCATCAGGTTTCGCAGGTGGGTTAATCGCAACTGACCCTGCTCAACCGCTTTCTGGTTGATTTGGGTCAGATACTGACACTGCTCCAGAGATTTTTGCGCTTTGTCCAAACGCTCCTGAACATCGTCGGGGCGCTCTTCTGCTGACAGCTGAGCGTGGTAGTGGTGCTTAATCTCGCTGTCAATTGACTGAATGCTATCTAAGGCTCGCTCTTTTTCGGTCAGCAAAGCCATTAATTCTTCGGCATTTCTGGAGCTGATTAAATGCAGTTCTTTATCCAGAAGGATGGCCAAATTTTCCAGGTGGGCAATTTGTGAATCCAACATCGATGGTAATGACTGCATAGTTTCTACCTTATGATTTTATCCCGAAAACCTGCGCTTCAAGGCGAGAGATTTTTCGTGCCAGTGATTCCGGGTCTACGCGATAGTCGCCCGTTTCAATGGCTCTTTTCAATTTGTCCACTTTGTCCTGATCTACAGGGGCCTCAGCACTTTTTTTCTGCACTTGAGCTAATTGTTGAGCAGACTGTGTCAACGACACAGAATCCTGCCGTGCCGGCTTGTCTCCAGCCTGTGATTTAGCCGCTTCCTGCTGGGCAGCTGTCTGGTTCTGCAACTGCTGAGACATCTTAGTATTATCTAACGGCGCTTTAGGAACGCCGTTGTTGTTTACATTGTTAATAGCCATAATTTTTTCCACTACCTACAAACACCATATTGGTGTTATCGGCAGTACCAACAGGTTCTTTAATTCTATTTATGATATATTTTCATACGGTTGTTTATTACAAACGAACCACAACTTTTTCAGTGCTGGCAACTTCAGCGACCACAGTTTTATTGGAACTGGCATTCACCACGGTAATTGTATCGCCGATAACGCCATCTTGCTGGGCAATGCCCGACGTCTTTACCTGCATGCCACCCACTTCAGCACTTATTGTAATCCTATCGCCTTCACATACAAAGCATAACATATTTGATTGCACAGGTTGACCCTGCCGCACGCGACGCTTGATACGGGCGCCAATGAGTTTATTTACCTCGTGGTACGCGGTGTGACGTAAACGGTTTGTCTCTACCTGCATCACTGTCAGATTAGCCGGGCTGAGCACGGTGCCCGGACTGAGCATACCTGCTGTCACCACGACCGGCTGTGTTTTCTGAATTTGCGCATTGGCAAACAAATACCATTGATTGTTATTACAACTCACCCGCACGGAAACATAGGACTGGGACAATGCCTGATTATCGGCGAAATATTCAAATCCCTGAGGGCAATCTGGTACCTTAATGCGATTATCAATATCATTAACTTCAACATGAATATTCTGGCCGTTGGTTTTATCTTCCAATTGCCCTTCGAGATAAGTTTTCACACCTTGCTGGATTTGGGCATGATTACTGCTATCTTTTGTCTGGGATGATGCCGCCATGCTTATAAACAGTCCGGTAGCTAACAACAAAATTTTACTGGCTTTTTTGATAATCATAACGGTATGTTCACTTTTTGTATTCGTTCCGGCTTAATTTGTCTATTATGAAAGCTTCAATCGTTGGTACAAACCTGTACATCGTCACTTTTTTGGCGATTTTAATGTGCAGCAGGGTGTGGCAATCTTAAACGCAATGTTCGTGCCCGATTTATTTTAGAGGTGATGTATGTCAGGTATTCTCGACTCCGTTAATCAGCGCACTCAGTTGGTAGGTCAAAACCGCCTGGAGTTGCTGCTGTTTCGTTTAAATGGCCGCCAGCGGTTTGGTATTAATGTTTTTAAAGTGCGCGAGGTATTGCAGTGCCCGCCGCTTACCTCCATTCCTAAACTCAATTCTCTGGTTCGCGGCGTCGCCCATATTCGGGGGCAAACTATCTCTGTTATCGACTTAAGTATGGCCACGGGAGGCAAACGCATAGAAAACCTTGATAATGCGTTTATAGTCATTGCTGAATATAATCGTTCTGTTCAGGGGTTCCTCGTAGGTGCTGTTGAGCGGATCATCAATACCAACTGGGATGCTATAATGCCGCCGCCCAAAGGCACCGGACGCGCCAGTTATCTTACCGCGGTAACTGAAATAGAAAATGAGCTCATTGAAATTTTAGATGTAGAAAAAATTCTCAATGAAATCTCTCCTTTAGGTACAGATGTCAGCGACGAAGTCGCCGCTACGCTGACCACCGAGGGCAGCGAAGGTAAAATCATTTTTATTGCTGACGATTCTTCGGTCGCCAGGAGTCAGGTTAAGAAAGCACTGACGACACTTGGTCTGGAGATAGAACTGGCAAAAAACGGCATGGAAGCATTGCGACGTTTAAAAGTGCTGGCAGAAGAAACCGGCGATGTTACCGATAAAGTCGGCGTGCTGGTCTCCGATATTGAGATGCCCGAAATGGATGGATATACCCTGACTGCCGAAATTAAAAATTCGCCAGAATTGCAGAATCTTCATGTGGTTCTGCACACGTCGCTTAGTGGTGTATTTAACGAGGCGATGGTGAAAAAAGTCGGCGCTGATGACTTTATCGCAAAGTTTCACCCCGATGAGCTGGCAACCGCTGTCCAGCGCTGGCTGGTAAATACGGATAAGTAATGGAGCGGTGTTCGCTTGAAAAATAAAGAGGTATCGCTGCAGTGCTACGAGCAGTTTAGCGCGTTTCTCGAAAAACAGTGCGGCATCGTGTTAGGAACGAATAAGCAGTATCTGGTGCGAAGCCGCCTCTCGCCGCTACTTTATCAACATCCTTATGATCAAATCGACGATCTTATCCGTGCAGTGCTGGCTCATCGTGATCGTGGGCTGTTGCAAGATGTTATTGATGCGATGACCACTAACGAAACTCTCTGGTTTCGGGATACGTACCCTTTTGAGCTTTTAAAAACGCATTTATTGCCGCAACTTAAATCAGCCAAACGCCGCATCCGAATCTGGAGTGCGGCCTGCTCTTCAGGCCAGGAACCGTACTCCATCGCGATGACTCTGATGGAGTACAAGCGTCAGCATCCTGGCGCGTTACCTCATGGCGCTGAAATCGTGGCTACTGATTTGTCCTCCTCCATGCTGGCAAAATGCCAGGAGGGGATTTACGATGAATTATCGCTTGCACGGGGTTTATCACCCGAACGCCGGCAACGTTTTTTTAGTAATCACGCCAGTGGTATGATGCAAATTAATCAGGATATTCGGGCCATGGTTTCATTCCGCTCAATTAACCTGCTGCACTCATATGCCGGCCTGGGGCGCTTTGATATTGTATTTTGTCGTAATGTGCTGATTTATTTCGCCCCCCTTGTTAAACAACAAATACTGCAACAAATTGCCGCTCAATTGCAGCCAGGCGGCATGCTTTTCCTCGGCGCTTCTGAATCTATTGGTAATGCCGGTGAACATTTCACTATGCATCGCTGCCAGCCAGGCCTCTACTACCAGCGCAAAGACTAAACTATCCCGATAAAATGAAGTGTCAAAAAATATTTGGCACTTCACTTGCAAAGCACTCCTGTGCAAATGAGGAGTGTCATTTATGGCAATAAATCTGGATAAACTTGTCGGTTTCCACCAGCGAGCAGTCAATATACGCGAAGACCGTATGGAAGTGATTGCCGGTAATCTAGCTAACGCAAATACGCCAGGCTACAAAGCGAAAGATATCGACTTTAACAAAGCTATGTCGTCAGCCCGGGAGCATCAGCAAGGCACAATGACCCGAACCAGCGATAAACATTTCGCCGGAAAAATGACAGCCAGTCAGTTTGATATGCAATACCGAATACCCAATCAGCCAGATACCGGTGATGGTAATACGGTAGAGGTGCAGACAGAAAGAAATGCGTTTTTGGAAAACGGCATGCGCTACCAGGCCTCCTTACAGTTTCTGGACGGTAAATTAAAAGGCATGAAAAAAGCGCTTAGCGGAGGCCAGTAATGAGTCTATTTAATGTAATGAATATCTCCAGCACCGGAATGGAAGCGGAGAATGTAAGGTTGAACACTACTGCCAGTAACATTGCTAACGCCAATACCGTTAGCAGCAGTTACGGTGAAACCTATAAAGCGCGTCATCCTGTATTTGCAGCAGAATTGCAGCGCGCGACAGATAATCAGACCAAGGGAATGGGTGTACAGGTGAAGGGGATCGTTGAAAGTGATGCGCCTTTGAATGTTGAGTATGCACCCAACAACCCGATGGCTGATGAAAAAGGCTACATCTACAAGCCCAACGTGAATGTGGTGGAAGAGATGGCGAATATGCTCTCTGCTTCTAAAGGTTACGAGACAAATGTACAGGTCGCGGATACCACCAAACGGTTATTCCGTCGTGTATTGCAGCTTGGCCAGGGGCAATAGGTTCAGGTAAAGGAAAGCACGCGTGAATACAGTAGATAACAAAGGCCTGATCAATGATCTGTACTGGCAGGAAGAAAAGAAGCCAGTCGCTGATGGCAGTGAACAGAAATTATCGCAGGAAGATTTTTTCTCGTTGCTGACGGAGCAGCTTGCTCATCAGGATCCCAGTAAGCCGGTCGACAACGATCAGATGGTTTCTCAGATGACGTCGTTTTCAATGGCTGAGGGCATCACTGACTTAAACAGTAAGTTTAAAGATTTTGCGGCTTCGATGACCTCTAATCAGGCGTTGCAGGCTTCCAGTCTTATTGGCCAGAATGTCTTGGTAGAAAGTAATATCGGCTATATGGGGCAGGCTGGCTCAGGGTTCTCCGGCGTGGTAGTCAACGATGAGACGGTTCAGGACATGAAAATCACCATAAAAAATGCTAATGGTGAAATCGTCAAATCCATTGATGCGGGTACCCAGGGTGCTGGCAATGTTCAGTTCGCCTGGGATGGTACCGACCAGCAGGGCAACGCTATGCCGCCAGGACAATATGTGGTTAGTGCATCAGGCCAGGCGCGTGGTGAAGGGGTTGCAATTCCTACGGCAATGAATCGTCATGTAGGTAGTGTCAGTATGGCCGGTAGCGGTCAGGGCGTAATTTTGAATTTGGATGGCGATGTCAGTATCAATCTGGATGATGTCATCCAAATCAGTAGTTAGCAGGAGAAGTAAAAAATGTCTTTTAACATTGCACTAAGTGGCGTATCCGCTGCGCAAAAAGATTTGGATGTCACTTCAAATAACATTGCCAACGTCAACACCGTTGGTTTTAAAGAGTCTCGGGCAGAGTTTGGTGATGTTTACGCCTCCTCGCTGCTGGCAGGTAGTAAAACCAAAGTGGGTGATGGTGTACTGACACAACAGGTCGCACAGCAATTTTCCCAGGGAAGTCTGCAATTTACCAATACTGCGCTGGATCTTGCGATTACCGGTAACGGTTTTTTCGCAACGGTCCCTGAAATCAATTCACGGGACTTTTCATTCACGCGTTCAGGGCAGTTCAAGCTGGATGAAGATAATTTTGTAGTGAACAGCAACGGTGACAACCTGCTGGGTTTTCCGGTCAACAAAGATGGCACCAGCGCCTCTGTAGCATTGAGCACTACTGAGCCTGTGCGTATTCCTGACTCTTCGGGATCTCCTCAGGCCACCAGAGAAGTCGATATCCGAATGAATCTGCCAGCCAATGAACAAGGCAAGGATCCGGCTAAATTTGACCCGGATGACCCGCTCACTTACAACGCTGCCACCTCAGTCACGACCTATGACTCGCTGGGTGACAGCCATGTGATGACTTACTATTACATCAAAGACAATACCCCTGGTGTTGATAATGAGTGGTATGTAGCCACCTCTGTGGATGGTCAGATGGTAGATGTGGTTAACTCAGATGGCACTGATGCCGACCCAACGACCGCGGCCAACACTGTCGGTGCGGATACGGGTAATCATACTACTGCGGCACGCATGAAATTCAGTGCCGGCGGGGATTTTATCGGTATTGAGTCTGCTGACGGTAACCCCCAGCCAAACTCTAAAATCCAGACCGAGGCTTTAGGAGATACGATTCTTAGCAACGGTTCAGACGCAAGTCAACAAATTACAGTAGATTTTAACCTGGATGAAAACAATGCTACGCCTAATGAGCCGACACAGTTTGCTTCCAGCTTCGAAGTAACGTCACTGGAGCAGGACGGATTACCGGTAGGACGTCTTACTGGCATTGATATTGGTGCGGATGGTCTGGTGCGGGCAACATTTTCTAATGGTACTTCCGAACCGATTGTTCGGGTGGCCTTAGCACGCTTTGCCAATGAACAGGGACTGACCCAGGAAAGCAGTACGCAATGGAAGGAAAGCCTGGAGTCTGGTGAAGCACTGGCAGGTGAAGCCACCACCGGCACATTTGGTGAGATAAACTCGTCAGCGCTGGAGCAAGCCAACGTTAATCTGACTACCGAGCTGATTGATTTGATTATCGCCCAGCGTAACTTCCAGGCCAGCTCCAAAGCACTGGAAGCCAATAATCAGCTTAACCAGACAATTTTGAATATTCGTTAATTCCCTTTACTTATTACCAGCCAAAGGCCGCGTCACGCGGCCTTTTTACTAATAGCCTTTCAATTTAAATGCTTTTGGCACTACCTTTGCAAAGTCCTGGGTAACTTAGCATAAAAACGTCAAAAGTCAGTCATGGATAAACTTCTTTATATTGCTGCAAGCGGCGCCAAACAAGACCTCCTGGCTACCGGTATTAAAGCCAATAATCTGGCGAACGCCCAGACCAGCGGGTTCAAAGCACAGTTAGAACAGGCAAGGGCAATGCCGGCCTACGGCGAAGGTTTGCCGACCCGGGTCTTCTCAATGACCGAAAGTCCCTCGAACAATTACGAGGGCGGGGCGATGGTCCAGACCGGACGGGATCTTGACGTTGCGATTCAGGGAAACGGCTGGTTTGCCATGCAGGATCCTGCAGGTAACGAAGCATTGTCCCGGGATGGAAGCTTTCAGCTTGGCCCTGACGGAGTTTTGACGGATATGCACGGCAATATTGCTATGGGCGATAACGGCCCTATCTATCTGCCGGTACCACTGGATAACCTGAATATTGCTTCTGACGGCACGATCTCGGTCCGCCCGGTAGGCGCTCCGGAAACCGTGTCGCAGGAAGTAGGACGTCTCAAGCTGGTCAATCCCGATTTGAAAAGCATTCAGCGTGGTGATGACGGCCTGTTCCGCACCAAAGACGGCAATATCTTAAACGCCGATCCACAGGTTCAGGTGCGCTCGGGTATGGTGGAGGGCTCTAATGTTAACGCCGTCAATGAAATGGTGGATATGATCAGCCTGCAGCGACATTACGAAATGCAGGTAAAAATGATGAAAAAAGCTGACGAGCTGGCAAGCCAGGGCAACATGCTTTTAAGAATACTGTAAACGAATAATATCAAGCCCGGCGGCCGTGTCGCCTTAAGTGCTTCAGGAGTAAAGTATGCATCCAGCATTGTGGATTAGTAAAACCGGTTTAGACGCTGCACAAACCGACGTGTCCGTGGTCTCTAACAACCTCGCCAACGCGTCAACCATCGGTTTCAAAAAAGATCGCGCGGTCTTCGAAGACTTGCTGTACCAGAACATCAATCAGCCTGGTGGCCGTTCCTCTGCGGATACTGAGCGTCCCTCAGGTTTGATGCTTGGTTCAGGTTCAAAAGTTGTTGCTACGCAAAAAGCACACACGCAGGGCAACATTCAAAGCACAGAAAATTCGCTGGATATGTCGATCCAGGGCCGTGGTTATTTTGAGATTCTGCAGCCTGATGGTTCCATTGCCTATACCCGTAACGGCCAGTTTTCTTTAAATGACCAGGGGCAAATTGTCACCGCAGGTGCCGGATTTTTGCTTCAGCCGGAAATTGCAGTTCCCGAAGACGCCCAGCAGATTTCCATTTCTCAGGATGGTGAAGTATCCGCGTCAGTGCGCGGTCAGGCTGAGCCACAGGTGCTTGGGCAAATTAATGTGGCAGACTTTATCAATCCCACCGGATTGCAGCCTACGGGTCAGAATCTCTTTGTGGAAACAGCTTCCAGTGGCGCGCCTATTCAGGGCGTTCCAGGCTTACAGGGCCTGGGGACCATTTCTCAGGGCACGCTGGAGACTTCCAACGTGAATGTCACCGAAGAGCTGGTCAACCTGATTGAAAGCCAGCGTCTTTACGAAATGAACTCTAAGGTTATTTCGTCAGTGGACCAAATGCTTGGTCAGGTTATTCAGCAGCTATAACGAGTAGTATTATGCGTATTTTTGTTGCCGTTTTAAGTGTGTTGGTACTGGCCGGATGCAACAGTACACCGAAGGCTCCGATTCAGGCAAATGATCCCTCATTTGCCCCGGTAGTGCCCAACATCCCCCGTGAGCATATTGTTGAAGATGGTTCACTGTTCAAGCCTTACATGGCTAATAGTCTTTATTCCGATGTCACTGCACGTCGGGTGGGCGATATCATCACGGTTACTTTGCGCGAAAATACCAACGCTACCAAATCTGCCGGCACCACCACATCTAAGGAAACCGGTGTCGATGTTCAGCCTATTATTGGGCTGGGCGGCAACCCGATAAATATCGGCGGAGAAACCATTCAGCTGGGTGTCAACGCCGCCAGCGAGTTCGCCGGCGACGCGCAGGCTAACCAGCGCAACAGTTTATCCGGTGCGATTTCAGTCACCGTCGTGGATGTGTTGCCAAACCAGAATCTGGTTATACGCGGAGAAAAATGGCTGACCCTGAATCAGGGCGATGAATACATCCGTCTGACGGGGATAATTCGTCCGGCCGACATCAGCCCTGAGAACCAAATTGTCTCTACCAAAGTGGCTAACGCGCGCATCCAGTACAGTGGTACCGGCAGTTTTGCCAGAGCTCAGGAAAAAGGCTGGCTCACCCAGTTTTTCGCCTCTGATTACTGGCCCTTTTAAGGAGTTGTCATGAACGTTTTAAAACTTATGGTTGCTCTTATTGCACTGGTTACCGCTGCACAGGTATCAGCACAACGAATTAAAGATGTTGCCAACATTCAGGGCGTACGGTCTAATCAGCTCATTGGTTATGGCCTGGTGGTAGGCTTGCCAGGTACTGGGGAGCAAAGCCCGTTTACCGAACAAAGCTTTCGTACCATGCTGACCAACTTCGGTATCAGCCTTGACCCTAACGTTAAACCTAAAATTAAAAATGTTGCAGCAGTTGCTGTGCATGCTGAGCTACCAGCGTTTACCAAGCCGGGGCAGTCTATTGATGTCACGGTCTCTTCAGTGGGCGAAGCAGCGAGTCTTCAGGGCGGCACGTTGCTGCAAACCTTTTTAAAAGGGGTGGATGGCAACGTTTATGCGGTTGCTCAGGGAAGCCTTGTGGTCAACGGCTTTGGAGCTCAGGGCAATGATGGCTCCAAAATTGTTATCAACACGCCTACCGTGGGTAGAATTCCTAATGGCGCGATGGTCGAAAAAGCCGTACCCAGCGGGTTTGCATCAGGCGATTCGCTTACGCTTAATCTTCATTATCCTGATTTCACCACGGCCAAACGTCTGGCTGATACCATCAATCAGCGCCTTGGCGCTGATCCGGATAAGGGCTACAGTATTGCCACACCGATGGATGCTGCATCTGTGCGGGTGACCGCACCACGGGATCCGGGTCAGCGCGTAGGTTTTTTAGCTGTACTGGAAAATTTTGAATTTGAAGTGGCCGAAGCACCAGCCCGGGTGGTTATCAACAGCCGTACCGGCACCATTGTCATAGGCCAGAATGTGCGGCTGTTACCTGCCGCTATTACCCACGGCGGGCTGACGGTTACCATTGCGGAAAATCAGCAGGTCACCCAGCCCAATGCGCTGGCCGACGGCAATACAGTCGTTACTGCGCAGTCTATTGTGGATGTAGATTTATCCGACAGCCGGATGTTTAAATTTGAGCCCGGCGTCACCTTAGATCAACTTGTCAGAGCGGTTAATGAAGTGGGTGCTGCACCGGGCGACCTCATGGCCATTCTTGAAGCATTACGTCAGGCCGGCGCATTGCGCGGCGAGCTGGTGGTGATCTGATGGATACTCTGCATACCCGCAATCAAATGGAAATGGCGCGTAATGCGCACGATGTTGGCAGCCTGAATACGCTGCGCGAAGCCATCGCCAGCGGTGAAGACCAAAGTGCACTGGAAGAAACGGCGAAACAATTTGAAGCTATTTTTGTTCAGATGATGATGAAGTCCATGCGTAAAGCGCAGGAAGCTATGGCGGATGAAGACAGCCCGTTCAATTCCCAGCAGGTGAAATTTTACCGTGACATGCACGACCAACAACTCGCCGTAGACCTGAGTTCAAATGGCGGGCTGGGGCTGGCGGATATCATTGTGAAACAGCTGGGTCAGAATAACCCTGATTATACCCCCGCCAGTGTCATTCGCGCAGACGCAAACCTGTCGTCGATTAACCGCAACACTATCGAGCAGGTACAGTCAGCACAGGAAAACATGTTATCTGCTGCGCCCACCAAAGCGGCTTCTGCATTTAAAGCGCCGATTGCTGAAGATCAACAGGCGTTTATACAGGCCCTTTATCCTCATGCGCAAAAAGCGGCTGATCAGCTTGGCGGTGATCCCAAAGCTATCATCGCCCAGGCGGCGGTCGAGACTGGGTGGGGCCAATATGTCATTCATGACAGCAACGGTACGCCCTCGTATAATTTATTTGGTATCAAAGCCGACAGAAACTGGCAGGGTAAGCAGGCGATGGTTGACACGCTGGAGTTTTCCAACGGCATGCCGCAAAAACAAAAAGCAGCATTTCGCGCTTACGATTCTATTGGTGATGCAATGCAAGACTATGTGAGCTTCTTGCAGTCCAGCCCGCGCTATGAAAAGGCGGTATCAGAAAGCCAGAACAGTCATGCCTATTTCGAGGCATTACAGCAAGCCGGCTATGCGACCGACCCGGCATATGCAGATAAACTTAAGTCAGTGTACCGTGGCCGGACACTCAATGGCTTTCAGCCTCAAGCTGGTAAAGGATAAATTCAATGATTGACTTGTTTTCGATTGCCAGCAGTGGGGTAAATGCCAGTAACAAATTGCTGCAGACTACCTCCAATAATATTGCCAACGTCAATACCGACGGGTACGTCCGCGAACAAACCATCTTTACTAATGACAATGTAATGGGGGTAGGTCGGGGAGCCACTGAACGGGTTATTAATACCTTTGCCCAAAACCAGCTACGCCGCGATATTACTGCAGTGGGTGAGCTGGAAGCATTCACACAAAAAACCAGTGCAATTGATAATCTTCTGGCCAGCGAGGCCAACGCATTATCTACTGGTCTGAGTAAGTTTTTTTCGGCATTACAGACAGCGGCGGATGACCCTACTAACCTTGCCTCCCGTGGAGCTGTATTAGGCGAAGCGCAAGGTCTGTTGCATCGGATGGGCACCACCTCTGACTATTTGCTGGCTAAAGAAGACGAGCTTAATCTGGAGTTCGATGCGCAAATCAGCGAGGCCAACGAGCTAATTCAAAATATCGGAGATTTAAACCGCAAAATCCTTAGTTCGAAGGGAGGGAGTAATGATCAGCCCAATGCATTACTCAATGAACGGGATAAGGCAATTAACAAGCTTGCCGACATTATGTCCATCGAGGTGCGGGAAACAAAAAATGGTGCCAAAGCAGTAAACCTTAGCTCCGGTGAGTCACTGGTCCTGGAAAATGGCAGCTTCAGTGTATTACAACTAAAAACCGGCGCCGATACAGGGCAAAAGCATCTTCAGCTTGCATTAAACAAAGAAAACCAGGCAAATCCTGTTGGTGTGCCGATTACCGAGGACCGTCTCGGTGGCAGTCTGGGTGGTCTGTTTCGTTTCCGAAACGAGGTATTGAGCCCGGCCCAGCGGGATATCGGCCAAATCGCCGTTGCCATGGCCGATGCGGTTAATACCCAGAACCGTCTGGGCATGGACATGGATATGCAGCTGGGCGGGGATATTTTTAGTCTGCCGTCACTTACCGGGTTAAACTTCGATAACTCCGACAACTCGCTGACCATGGCCGGACAATTCACCCCGGGCAAGGGCAGTGAAGTGACAGACGCTGACGTTAAAGTGGTTGTTCAGTCAGTCGATGGCGTCGGTGCGCCGTTGACCTTCGATGTTCATATGCTAAACGCGGACGGCTCACCCAAGCTCGATTCTAATGGCGATGCTATTATTCATACAGGTCAGGCCGTTGCACCAACCGGATTTACTGAAATTCCCGGCGGTGTGGAAATCAATTTTGATTCACCCGGTGCCTATGCAGTTGACGATGCATTCTTATTGCAACCTGCAAAAGCAACGGCTTCAGAACTCACTCTTACCACGCAGCGGGCTGAAACATTAGCGTTTGCCTCACCGTTACGGGCAGAGCCGGCAACGGCTAACCTTGGGGATGCCAGAGTCGCCTCGATAAGGGTGACCAACACAGACTACGATATATCCGCATTTGATGGCGCCGGAGGCATAGCGACACCACCCAGTGCTGCAACAGAAGCACCGGTAGCAGTTGTATTCACCTCAGATACAGATTTCAATGTGATAGATAGCGCTGGTAACACCATTACATCTGCTACAGTGGGGGATAATTACAATAACCTGCTGGAACAGGCAGGTTTTGGTGCAGATTACCCCGGCTATGATTTTTCGCTCTCAGGCAAGCCAACCGCCGGAGATAGCTTTACCCTAAGCTACAATTCACAGGGTATAAATGATAATACCAACGCTGTAAAGCTCGCAGAGATCCAGAAAAAAGGCGTGGTACAATTGAGTACAAACAACGCTAATGCACCTCGCAGTCTGCATGAAGCGTACTCTTCATTAGTGGGGCGGGTGGGCGAAAAATCCTCTACAGCGGATATATCCTTACAAGCTGCTGAGGCAATGAAAAATCAGTCACAGTCGTGGTTTGATTCAGTGTCAGGGGTAAGCCTGGATGAAGAGGCGGCCAACCTGATTCGGTATCAGCAGTCATATGCGGCATCGGCGCGGATTCTGTCCACAGCGCAGGAGCTCTTTGACACAATATTATCAGCAGCCAGGTAACAGTTTATGCGTATTTCAACAAATCAGCTTTTTGATAGGAATATCCGATCTATTATGGATAACCAGCGTGATCTATCGGAAACGCAAAATGCGCTGAGCACAGGAAAACAGCTGAACAAACCCTCTGACGATCCGGTTGGCGCTGCCAAAGTGATTCGCCTGACGGAAGAGCTGGATAAGCTTGAACAATATCAACGCAATAACGACCTGTTGACGAACTCCTTAGAACAGCAGGAAGCCGTATTAGATAACATCAATAATACTGCGTTACGTGCCCGAACGCTTATTTTGCGTGCTGGCTCTGGGGTGATCAACGATGGCGACAGAAAAGCCATTGGCACAGAGCTGGCACAAATTCGCGATGAAATGCTGGGCATGATGAATACCCAGGATGCCAACGGCAATTATATTTTTGCCGGCCATCAGTCACAAACTCAGCCATTTGTGTTCAACGGTGGGTCTGTAGACTCTGTGACCTATCAGGGCGATGGTGGCTACAATACTGTAAAACTGGCAGACGGCGTAAATGTTCAGCGCTCTGTCAGTGGTCAGGAGGTATTTGAGAATGTTTTTGCTCGCCGTACTTTTAGTATTGCCGGCACCCCTACTGCGACAGTAGAAGATAGTAGTATCGATAGCCAGCAATCCTTTGATGCTTTCAGTAAAGCGAATTACGATCCTGTAACTCCGGCTAATAATACATTTCAATTGGAAATCACCGGACCCAATCAGGTGGAGTTGACTAACCCCAACACCGGGGCAGTGATAGGTAGTACGTCTTTTTCAGCGTCGGAGCCTTTTTCCATCCAGGGAATGTCCTTTACCCTGAATGGAAGCCCTGGTGATTCAGTAGAATTCACGCTTGAAGCGCCACAGAAAAAGAATATCGCGGAAACACTGCATGAAATTTCCACCATTCTTTTGGATGACACACAGCCTGAAAGCGCCGTTAAAAATGCCATGGATGACGCATTGGTCGGGTTAGATAACGGGATGGAAAAAGTGGGTCTTGAGCGCTCTTCGGTGGGAGGTCGGCTGAATATTGCCAGTTCCATATATCAAACCAACCTTGATTTAGAAATAGCAGCTAAAGACGCGCGGTCGTCTATTGAAGATACTGACTATGCTAAAGCCTCGGCAGACTTTGCAAAACAGGAAGCCGCACTTAATGCTGCTATGGCGACCTTCCCTAAATTAGCTAATTTGTCCCTATTTGACTATATAAGATAATTATATAGCCTCAATAGTTATTACTTTTTGATACAGTCTCTCAGACAGCGCAAAAATTGCGCTTAGCGCTGTCAAGCGAAACCAGCCCTCTACGCCTACATTATACCTTCCGGCCTCAATTGTTGCCGATAAATATAAACGCTGTCGCAGCGTTAACTCTTCTACTCTTTTAACTTCAAAACACTGCCTTTTATTTCAAGGTTTTGATTTAAAAGAAAATTTATCCGATTAATGGTTTTTCTATGAATTTAGTGAAATTAATCGTGTTTTTTCCTAAAGGGATTTTTCAATGCGTCGATAAAGTATTTAAGAAGGGCAGCTCACTTAAACAAAACAAAGTGATAACTGCAGAAATTGTAAACCGCCGAAAAGTCTGGTTCAACAAATTGCTGGACTGAAGTGTAGGAGAGACCCATGTCTTTATTTGTAAATACCAATGTATCTTCACTCAATGCGCAACGTCAACTGTTTAGTTCTGGCAATGCACTGACAACATCTTTCGAGCGGTTGTCTTCTGGCTCACGTATCAACAGTGCGGCAGATGACGCGGCCGGTCTGCAAATCAGCAACCGTATGACTGCCCAGATTCAGGGGCTGAACCAGGGCGTAAGAAACGCGAATGATGGTATCTCAGTACTGCAAACTGCTGAAGGTGCGCTGGATGAAACCACCAATTCTTTACAACGTATCCGTCAGCTGGCAGTTCAGTCAAACAATGGCGTAAACGATGGCGCTGACCAAACAGCGTTGAAACAAGAAATTGACGCGCTGAAAGAAGAAATTGACCGTATCGCTTCAGACACAGAATTTAACGGCGTAGCACTGCTTGACGGCAACTATGGGGCTGATTTTCAGGTAGGCGCCGAAGGTGGTCAGTCAATAAATGTCACGATAGACAGTGGTACGGCGACTACGGGTTTTAATTCTACTGACCTGGGAATTGCGGGCGATGTAACTACTGGTGGCGCGGATGCACTTATCACCGAAGTTGATGCGGCATTAGAGAGAGTTGGTGCTGCGCGGGCAGAAATGGGTGCAACGCAAAACCGTTTCGAGTCCAGTATTCGTAATCTGAGCAACATCTCTGAAAATGTCTCTGCTGCTCGTTCAAGAATCAAAGATGCAGACTTTGCAACCGAAACGGCTAATTTGTCTAAAAACCAGATTCTACAGCAGGCCAGTACTACCGTACTAGCGCAGGCTAACCAGCGTCCTCAGGCAGCTTTGTCTCTGTTAGGTTAATCATTCGCAACAGGAAGTCATAGCCAGGAGGTAGTGAGCCAGGTTGTTTCTAAGCGAAATAGGAAGGTCGGGATAATCCCGGCCTTTTTTTGTTTTATTATTTACCTTTGTCTGTTTTTTCATTCATGAATTCCATTCGACTTTAATGAACAGGTCAAAGTGTAAAAAAATCCGTCAAAAAAAAGGTGTCGGTTTGATGTCGCCGCAAGAAAAGCTGCCAATTTTATGGCGGGGGATAAAGAGAAAAGCTGGCCAGCGGAAATAACGCCAGGAGGTAGTGAGAGGTATGAGGTCTGGTACATCACTCCCGCTGCCAGCAGTCAAAAAGCAATTAGTCTTTCTGACGTTCCAACTCAACTAAGAGTTAAAGTCAAAGTAGTGTGCTTCGACCATTACTATAAAGCACTTTTAGTGCCAGTTTTAATCGTTTGGTGTAATTTGAGCTTGGTCAAGCTCGCTCGCGTTCTATGCAGCCTCAAACAAACTCATGGTTTTTAATTTCAGGCTTGAAGCATAGTTTGGCATCGGATTCATACATAGGTTCTAAGTTGTATACGTTTGTCGCTAAGCCGCGGTATTACGGCAGAATATTGCAGGTTATGGGGCAGCGCATTGCCAGGTAGCGCGGGGTCTGGTTCAATACTATTGGGTCGCGATTAAATTTAACCTATTGATAGTTAAAGGTATGTTTTATTTTTTTTGGGATCTTGTCGCTATGAGCAGAAACACCTTTTAAATCTACCCTCATGAAAAAGTTCTAAAGATTCGATACACCGCGTCGATAAATATTGTCGAGGGGTAATTTATTTACTTATTGAGGAAGTTAGTTCGGAGTAGTGACCTTACTAACATTAACTGGTTGGATTTAGCGTTTTTTATGCGCTTTATTCATTGGAGGTAGTACCATGTCTATGTACGTAAACACCAATGTGTCTTCATTAAATGCACAGCGGCAATTATTCAATACAAGTAACTCGCTAAACACCTCGTTTGAGCGCTTATCATCTGGTTCAAGAATCAACAGTGCATCTGATGATGCGGCGGGCTTGCAAATCAGCAACCGTATGACCGCCCAGATTCAGGGGTTGAACCAGGGTGTAAGAAACGCCAATGATGGTATCTCAGTACTGCAAACTGCTGAAGGCGCGCTGGATGAGACCACCAACTCTTTGCAACGTATTCGTCAGTTGGCGGTTCAGTCAAACAATGGCGTAAACAGCACCGAAGATAAGGAAGCGCTAAAACAAGAAATTGATGCATTAAAATTGGAAATGGACCGTATAGCCACAGATACCGAATTCAACGGTGTAGCATTGCTTGATGGCTCCTATGGTGCTGACTTTCAGGTTGGCGCTGAAGGTGGTCAGTCTATAAATGTCACCATCGACAATGGGACTGCTTCAACTGGTTTTGATTCTACCGACCTTGCTATAGCTGGCGATGTAACTGCTGCTGGCGGTGCGGACACATTGATAGGTGAAGTAGATGCAGCATTAGAGCTCGTAGGCGCTGCGCGCGCGGAAATGGGTGCTACCCAGAACCGTTTTGAGTCCAGCATTCGTAATCTGAGCAACATATCTGAGAATCTTTCAGGCGCCCGTTCACGCATCAAGGATACCGACTTTGCGACAGAAACAGCGAATCTGACCAGAAACCAGATTATGCAACAGGCTTCGCTGTCTGTATTAAGTCAGGCAAACCAACGTCCGCAGGCAGCCTTGTCACTGCTTGGATAAGCGATAGTGTTACCTTTGCTATAATATCAATCGGGCGTCTGTTTTTGCAGGTGCCCGTTGTTTATTTTGAGGATGTGTAAGATGAGTAGCTTCATAACACAGGGTGGTCAAAATATTGCATTCAAAACTGATTATCCCCGGGTCGAGAAAGTAGCACCCAGTGATGAAAGTATCAGTGATGAAAGCGTAGGCGTAGGGGTAAAAAGCGGACCACATTCGTTTGGCGGAGCGACGCAAGATACCAGCTTGGGAAAGGAATTATCGCAAGGTTTGTCACAGGAAACATCGGCAGAGGATAGACAGGCGCGTACTTCAGTGGCGTTACCTGAAGCTGTAAACGCTGTCAGTGATTTTCTGCAGGCAAAGAATCGTGATTTAACCTTTTCTATTGATGAGGAAACCGAACGGTCAATTGTCAAAGTGGTCGATTCGCAGTCAGGTAAGCTAATTCGTCAAATTCCTTCAGAAGAAGTACTTGCGCTGGCGGAGCGCATCAAATCTTTGCATGACGACATTGGCAGTCGGGTTGGCGTACTAATTAATAACGAAGTTTGAATAATGAGGTAAGAAAATGGCTGTTAGCTCTTTAGGTGTAGGGTCAGGTCTGGCATTAAATGATCTTGTTAGTCAGCTTCTCCAGGCGGAGCGTCAGCCTAAAGAAGCGCGGCTGGATAAACGCGAAAAAAGCGTTGAGGCAGAAATCTCAGGATTAGGTCAGATAAAATCAAAATTGTCTGATTTTAAAGAATTGGTTGATGAGCTGCGCGGAGAGACCGGTCTTAATAGCAGAACGCCAACAATCATCAATCCGTCAGAAGATGATGACATTTTGTCTGCTGATGCCACCTCTCAGGCGGTATCCGGCCAGTATGAAATTGCGGTTACCAGCCTGGCTTCGGGTAGCCGGGTCATCACTGATAAAGGAGCCTTCGGTTCGGCGGATGATGCTTTACTGACTGCCGGAACCGGTTCACTAACCTTTGCGGTTCCGGATGGGCAAAGTTTCTCTGTGGATGTGACTGCAGGGATGACATTGGCGCAACTGCGTGAAGCCGTGAATGATCATGCTGATAACTTTGGCGTCAGTGCGAACATAATTGATACCGGAACCGCTGATGGCCCCAGGTTAGTTTATTCATCCTCTGTTACCGGCACTGGAAATAATTTAACCATTACTAACGATTCAGGCAATGCTGAATTGGATAAATTATCCACTGGCGGTATTGCGGCGGAAAATATTACTGATGCAACCAATGCCAAAGCTACCATTGATGGTATTGAGGTAGAAAGTGCCACTAACAAATTCGAAAACACAATCTCTAATGTCTCGTTTGAGGTTAACGAACTTTCTCCGTTAGCCAGCGATGGCGTTACCCGGGAAGCCACCCGAGTAAAAATTGGGTTTGATAAAGAGGCCGCTGAAGAAAAAATTAAAGAATTTGTGGAAGGATACAACGCTATCATTAAAGAAATTGATAAGCTGGGCCGATACAGTGAATCAGAAGATGATAAAGCAGGTGCACTGGCAGGCGACTCGATGCTAAGAAGTATTAAGCGAGAGTTGTCGGCGATAGTAGGTGATAGTGTTGCAAACTCTAATCTTGGCGGGTTATTCCAACTGGGGATTGACCTGAATAAAGATGGTGAACTTGAAATCGGCACGTCCGACTTTGGTTTAGGATCAGGTGAAGATCGTCTAAAAGCAGCGTTAGATGATAATTTCGATGACATTACGGTATTGTTTGGTGACGATGAGAATGGTATTGCAGAAAGATTATTTGATTTTGCCGACCAATTTACCAAAAGTAGCGGGTTGATTTCGACCAGAGAAAAAGCTGCCAGAGAGGAAAAGGGAGATATCGCTGATGACCGGGCAAGACTCGAGATCCGAATGGATTCGTTTGAGAAAACGCTACGGGACAGATATACAAGCCTTGACCAGACTATTACCAAGCTCAATCAAACAGGCTCTGCATTATTCGCGGCATTAAATCAGTAAGGTTCAGGAGTATTTATGGCTTTGAAAGGCATTAACGCGTACCGCAAGGGAAGTGTTAAACAGGATATAGAGTCGGCTGACCCACATAAAATTACACTATTGTTGTTGCAAGGTGCTTTGGATCGCATTGCCTATGCAAAAGGTGCGATGGAACGAAAGGAATATGACCGTAAAGCAGACTTTATTTCGCGAACCAGCGCTATCCTGATGCACCTAAGAGACACTCTGGACGGTGATGCAACAAATGAAATCTCAGCGAACATGTTTGCTCTATATGAGTATATGATTGAGCGCCTGACTACTGCCCATATGGATAACAACCCCGATATTCTGGACGAAGTATCTGGATTGCTGACGCCAATCCGTGATGCATGGGTTCAAATCCCTGAAGCCGCCAAACAAGAAGCGTATGCCATGCAGCGACAAAGACAGCAGGCAGTGTGAAGATTTCTCAATTGAATCATAAAAAAACGCCTGATGCGTTACGTGCTATCAATACAAAACTGGCAGCGCTGCTTGCAGACCCGACTAATGACAACTTTGTCAGGCAGCTGCAGTTGCTTATCGAAGCGCGTGATACATTTATTAAGGGGCACATAAAAGAATTATCGGCGGACGAGGCGGTCAGTTTTGCTACTAAAGAACTGGAAATAAACGCTCAGCTCGTCAGTGCTATAGCACCTTTTAAAAGCGAAGCTCAAACAGACCTGCAACAGCTTGCCCAAAGCAAAAAAGCCATCAAACAATATAAGTAGAGCCGCCAGTGAGTATATGGGGCAGGCTCTTCACTCCGTGAGTCTCCGCATTTTTATCGATACTTTCCGTCCTGTTCCAATACCTGGGAAGAATAAAGTCTGCGGGCAAAATCAAAAGTCGTGGTGGAGTAGTTAGCTCTGATTTGCTGCTCCAAAGGCTCTACTACATTAAGCAGTAACCAGCAGTGATCTGGGCCGATAACAACCTTAACAATCTTATCGTCTACTACACCGGTTCTCGCCAATCTTTGAATTTTATGAAAAAACCCGGAAAATCTTCTGCGTGAGCGGTCCATGTTTTCCAGTTTTTCATTTTCTTTATCGTCTAAAGTTCCGGCTTTTCGTTTGTTCAGTAACGCTTTATAAGTAACAGCAAAATCAGGCGTCGTATATAACGACGATAAACTGATGATTGCTTGACGCATCTCCTCTGAGGCCAGTTCGTTCATGCATGGCATGATGACTTCAAGACTAATGGCATTTTTTTGATGTCTTGCCATTTCAGTCTGTGCATCGGCTGAGGTTTTCATTTCTTGGGTAGCAAGTTTTAACTCATGAGCCTGAAGAGCAAGCGCTTCTCGTTGCTGCTGAATACTTATAATTACCGCAATGAGCGCAAATCCAGAGAAAAAAGCCTCCGCTGCGCCAAATATGCCACCAAATGGGGATATCCGTTTTATTTGAGCATTATCAATTATGCCATACGCATCGAGAATGTAAGGAATAGAGCCAAACGAGGCCCACAAAAAAATGGCTAGCAGGCAGACCCATAGCCAAGAAATCTTACTTTTCACTGTTATCTCCTGTAATCAAAGGCAATGCCGATGGTTTGTCGTGTTTTGCATTGTTCTGCATGCTGGCTACTTGATCCCGGACTATTTTTGTTTTCTATATTTGTCTGTGTACAGCCTGACGTTTCCGACAAGAACTGTCTGTGCATTCAATACCTATTAAATTTTTATTTTAATCTCAACTCGGTCAGTTTTATATTGGTTATTGAAGATGTTAGCAGTAAAAAAATCACGGCCTTGTCATTTGGCAACCGGCAATAGAGTTATAAACACGCATACCCATTGGGCGGTGCGAATTTAACCAGTCAATGCTATGCTGATGATATAACAAAGGAGTACAGCGCGTTATGATTAACTTTGATTCTACTTCCGCGCCCGGCATACTTAATCAGGTTCAGGAAAAAAAGACTGACCTGATGGAAAAGCTGGCCACCGGCAAGCAGGTAAATAGCGCATCTGACGGTGCAGCCGCACAGCAAATTATTGACCGCCTTACCTCTGAGATTGAGGGTAATCGACAGGCCCTTGGTAATGTATATAGCGGCATTTCCTTAGCACAGGTTGCAGAGGGCGGAATGCAGGGAATTAACGACGATGTTACTCGTATACGGGAATTGTCTGTGCAGGCCGGTTACGGTAGTTTAAGCGAGGTTGACAAAGGCGCTATTCAGGCCGAAATCACAGCGCTGCAGGAAAATATCACTCAAACCGCTGAGCAAACCACCTTTGGTGGTAAGCCATTGCTAAGCGAGGAGGGGGCACTAAATATTCAGGCGGGCGCAAACGCTGGCCAAACTGTTGATGTCCAGACCAACGATGTGGTCAGGGATATCGCTGCGGTGCTGAGTGTTGATGTGACTGCAGGCAGTGTCAGTGACGCTCTGGCAGCATCAGACGCAGCGCTGGAGACACTTGGTGCCTACCAGAGCGAATTAGGTGCAACGCAGAATCAACTGGCGGGGATTGCCAGAAATCTGACCCAGTCTGAGGTTAACACAGCCGAGTCTCGTGGACGTCTGCAGGATTTGAACTATGCCCAGGCAGCGTCGCAACAAGCTACCCTCAATATACAAAGCCAGGCAGCCATATCAGTACAATCTATGGCAAATCAACAGGAAGGTCAGGTGTTAGCGCTGTTAAGTTGATTCGTTGTGGCGTATCCTACAACTAACAAAGCAGGCTTGCCTGCTTTTTTTCTGACCAAATTTACGCGATCAGTTGTTGCGCTACCGGTGATTACCGCTACAATCATGCAGATGCGCTAGACTGTAAAAATAAAATCGCATCTTTTCGGGGATTTAATGAAGGATATTCTGCTCGTTAGCGATGACGGCGATCTTATTCATAAGCTTGAAACCATTGTTTCGTTTATTGGTGAGCCTTGTTCAAGCTGTACGTTCAAAAGCAGTACTGAGTATTTAAAAACGCATTCGGTAGATGCTGTGTTGGTGGATTTTTCTGCATCGTCTGCGCAGGCGTTGGTGCTGCAGTTTCCACACATTCCTTTTGTGGCAGTAGTTGCAGAAGACGGTACAGTGAACCCGGAACGTAATTTAGTCGGTGCCTGCATTTTGCCGCTGTCGTACCCTGTTCTAACTCAGGCGATCCACCGTTGTCAGGAGTACAGTCGCCGTCGGCCTGGCTCTACAAAACCCTCTGGTGTTAAAACCCGTCTCTTCCGCTCTCTGGTAGGGCGCAGTGAGGAAATTCAGACGGTTCGACGTCTGGTCGAACAGGTCGCCCCCACCGATGCTACCGTACTTATATTGGGCGAATCAGGTACGGGCAAAGAGGTGGTGGCACGTAACGTTCACTTTTTCTCAGAACGAAAAGATGGCCCGTTTATTCCGGTTAACTGCGGCGCTATCCCTGGTGAGCTGTTGGAAAGTGAACTGTTTGGTCATGAAAAAGGGGCGTTTACCGGCGCCATCAGTGCCCGTAAAGGTCGTTTTGAGTTAGCCGAAAATGGCACTTTATTTCTGGATGAAATAGGCGATATGCCGATGCAAATGCAGGTGAAGCTTTTGCGGGTTCTGCAGGAGCGCACATTTGAGCGGGTAGGGGGAAGTACACCTATCAAGTGCAATGTTCGGATTGTGGCTGCAACACACCGCAATCTGGAAACCATGATCCAGGAAAATAAGTTTCGCGAAGATTTGTTTTACCGTCTGAATGTTTTCCCCATCGATAGCCCTGCCCTGCGCGAACGCCGTGAAGATATTCCTTTACTATTACAAGAACTAATCTCCCGTATTCAGGGTGATGGTGTGGAAGGGGTTAAGTTTACCGAAATGGCTATCGCCTCGTTGATGGAGCACTCATGGGCGGGAAATGTCAGAGAGTTGTCAAACCTGGTTGAACGCCTGAGTATTTTGTATCCGGGTCAAATCGTCGATATTCAGGATCTGCCGCCTAAATACCAGTATGGTGATGTTCAGGTATATCAGCCTGAATACCCGGAAGAATTGCTGGAGCGTGATGCATTCAATGCGCTGTTCGCAGAATCAGCGCTACAGGAAAACGCACCGGCGCCATCTGAAGAAGATGCCAGCGAGCCGGAAACGCTGAGCTCGGACTTACCAGAACATGGTGTCAATCTGAAAGAATACTTATCAGAGCTTGAAATCAATCTTATCATTCAGGCGCTGGAGCAGCAGGATTGGGTTGTCGCACGTGCCGCCGATAAACTCGGAATGCGCAGAACCACGTTGGTGGAAAAAATGCGTAAGTATAATATCCAGCGAGACGAAAGCCCCTCGTCAGATAATTGACAACGGTTCTTTGCCAACATTTTCCTTTAACCTATTGAATGTTATAGGTTAATTTTTGGCCTGAAAAATGCTAGTAACATGTCATAGTTATTACGTCTGCTTTTTGACGAGGTCGATATGGCATATGACAGCAGTGGTCATTTTACAACAAACGACATACCGTTTGCGCAAAGCGATAATGAGCTTCATTTCTCACACACCAAACCTGGTTCTTCCTCCGAGCTGGATGGGGATGATGTCACCGCGCTTCGTCAGCAGGCTGATCGGTTATCTCATCTTTTGCAAGTTATGCCAGCCGGCGTTATCGTACTGGACGGCCTTGGTATGGTGCGGCAGGCGAACAATCAGGCCAAAGATTTATTAGGTGAGCCTCTCGAAAACCAGCTATGGCGAACTATCATTGCTCGCTCCTTCAAACCCCGTGCCGATGACGGCCACGAGGTGTCGCTCATTGACGGACGGCGCGTTAAACTTTCTATCACGCCTTTGCAAAATGAACCGGGCCAGCTGATTGTTTTAACTGATTTGACCGAAACTCGACAGTTGCAGGCCAGGGTCAGTCATATGCAACGTCTGTCTGCCCTGGGCAAAATGGTTGCCTCCCTTGCTCACCAAATTCGCACGCCCCTGTCAGCCGCAATGCTGTATGCGGCAAATCTGACCCGCGCCGATTTAAGCAAAGACGCTACCTGCGGATTTGCCGAGAAACTTACCGCTCGTCTTCATGATCTTGAAGGTCAGGTCAACGATATGCTGTTGTTTGCCAAATCAGGTGAAGATCAGGTGGTCAGTAAACTTTCGCTGACAGACCTGAAAATGGCTATAGCACCAAACGCGCTTACGCTGGCTGATCAGGCGCAACTGACGCTGATTTTAGAAGGGTTTGAGCAGCCTGCCTGTATAGTTGGGAACCTGACAGCATTGCAGGGCGCGCTGCTTAATCTGATTCACAACGCCTGCCAGGTCAGTGCCGCGGGCACAACAATCATCGTACGGGCAACGGTTGCCGGTGAAACCCTTTCTGTTAGTGTTCAGGATAGCGGCCCGGGCGTCAGCGAAGAGATAAAGGACAAAATTTTTGAGCCGTTCTTTACCACCAAAACACATGGTACCGGGCTTGGACTTGCTGTGGTCAAATCCGTCGTGACAGCGCACAAGGGAAACCTTGCTGTTGAAAATAATCCGACGGGTGGTGCCTGCTTTACCCTGACGTTAACGACCCAGGCGAATCAACCTTTTATTCCTGCGAAACATCCTGAGGGAGAACAGGTATGAACAACACCACGATTTTAATTGTAGAAGATGATGCCGGTCTGCGAGAGGCGCTCATTGATACTTTGTCGCTGGCTCATTACCGGGTTGTCTCGGCCCAAAGTGCAGAAGAAGCAATGGTGTGTCTTGGTCAAAATACAGTGGACCTGGTGGTCAGCGATATTCAGATGGCCAAAATGAGCGGTCTGGTATTACTTAAAAATATTAAATCCCGTTTTCCACAAATGCCGGTTCTGCTAATGACCGCGTATGCCACCATTGATGACGCGGTGCAGGCAATGCGTGATGGTGCTACGGATTATCTATCAAAACCCTTTGCCCCGGAAGTATTGCTGAATCTGGTGGAGCGTTACGCTCCGGCCCGTAAAATTGAATCGACCACGCCTATTGTCGCCGACCCAAGTAGTGTTCAGCTTCTGGAGCTGGCACGGCGGGTCGCCCGTTCTGATGCTACGGTAATGGTGCTTGGGCCCAGTGGGTCGGGCAAAGAGGTATTATCGCGCTATATTCACGATCAGTCGAACCGCAGCGAAGGAACTTTTGTGGCCATCAATTGTGCCGCGATTCCGGAGAATATGCTTGAGGCGACATTATTCGGCTATGAGAAGGGTGCCTTCACCGGTGCAGTTCAGGCGTGCCCGGGTAAATTTGAGCAAGCTCAGGGTGGCACGTTGTTGCTTGACGAAATTACCGAAATGGATTTAGCTCTGCAGGCCAAGCTGCTTCGGGTGTTGCAGGAAAAAGAGGTGGAAAGACTGGGCGGCCGTAAAACCGTCCAGCTGGATGTACGTGTTATTGCTACCAGTAACCGGGATCTCAAAGGTGCTGTTGAAGCTGGCACATTCCGCGAGGATTTATTTTACCGCCTGAATGTTTTCCCTATTACCTGGCAGCCGCTGGCAGCCCGGCCCGGTGATATTGTTCCGTTAGCTGAACATCTTATTGCGCGGCATGCGGTGCAGCAGGGGATGAACACTATTTCGTTAAATGCTGCAGCGCGAAATAAGCTTAGCCAGTATGAGTGGCCGGGCAATGTCCGGGAACTGGAAAATGTGGTTCAGCGGGCGCTTATTCTGTGTGACGGTAATACCATTGATGCGGGTGATTTGATGCTGGATATGGCTGCAACCCTGGCCAGTCATTCTCACTCTCAGCCTGCCGTTGAGGAAGATCCAAGTCGCTTAGGCTCTGAATTACGTCAACAAGAGCATCAAATAATATTGGATACATTGGAAGCCTGTAACGGCAAGCGTAAGGATGTGGCGGAAAAACTGGGCATCAGCCCCAGAACATTACGTTACAAGCTGGCTCGTATGCGCGAAGACGGAATCGAACTACCCGCCTGATTTTTCATGTTCAATACTGGCCGGGTGCTCGACCCGGTCAGTTCAATCACCACTACTTCCCTTCCGCGTCTTTCCCTGTCATTTTTTTGGCTGATAATCTACAAATTATTGATTTATATTAATTTTTAAAACTGGCCTGTTAGTTGCTTTGCTAGTAACCAAGAAGTGTTGTCAGACAGATTTCTGACTTCCATAGTTTTCCCGGAGAGTTGCGATGGACGTAAAAGCGAACAGCCTGTATCAAGAGATGCAATCCATGATTGGGCAAGCCCGCCTGCAGGCATCAGAAATGCCTCAGCCGCAGCAAATACAGGAATCTCAGAATTCGGCTAATGAATTTTCCAGCATGCTTAAAGGTGCTATTGAGGGTGTCAACGATATGCAGATGCAATCGAAAGAATTGCAGCGCGCCTTTGAAATGGGTGATCAGTCCGTAAGTCTGGCTGACGTGATGGTAGCGAAAGAAAAATCCGGTATCGCGTTTGAAGCGACTGTGCAGGTTCGCAATAAAGTGCTTGAAGCGTACAAGCAAGTCATGAATATGCCGGTATAGGTAAGGAATCACTCAAATGGCTGAAACAGGAACTAACCTTACTGTGGCTGACTCCGAGGTCGGAAACGCCGGGTCTCAGACAGACAACAAATCCGGATTTATGGATACCCTGGGTAGTGCGGATATGATGCGTCAGATGGCGCTGGTGATCGTGCTGGTTATCTGTGTGGCTATTGCTGTTTTCATAATGATTTGGGCGCAGGAGCCCGACTACCGCCCTCTGGCTAAAATGCCTACCGAAGAACTTATTGAAACGTTGGATTATTTTGATGCCAATCAGGTTGACTACAAACTTGAGGGCAATACAGTCTACGTCCGTAACGATGAATTTCAGAACATTCGTTTAGGAATGACGCGTCAGGGCCTGACCCAGTCTACAGATTCCGGGTCTGACATCATCATGCAGGACATGGGATTTGGCGTCAGCCAGCGGGTGGAGTCAGAGCGACTCAAACATGCCCGTGAGAAACAAATCGCCTCTACCATCGAAGATATGTCCAGCATTAAAAAAGCCCGTGTTCTTCTGGCCATGCCCAAAGAAAACGTGTTTGCCCGCCGAGAGAAAAAAGCCAGTGCGACTATTGTACTGACACCTCAAAGAGGCAAATCAATTACTGGCGAAGAGGTTGATGCGGTGGTGGATATCGTGGCATCAGCTGTACAGATGATGGATCCTCAGAATGTCACGGTAACGGACAGTAACGGACGATTACTTAATTCAGGATCGCAGAATTCAATGAGCGCCCGGGCCCGTAAAGAATACGAGCTGGAGCGTAAGCGCGAGCAGGAGTATCTGGAAAAAATTGACGCCATTCTTATTCCGGTACTGGGGCTGGGCAATTATACAGCGCAAGTTGATGTTTCTATGGACTTTACTGCCATGGAGCAGACTCAGCGAAGCTACAACCCTGATTTACCCGCCGTGCGCAGCGAAATGGTGATAGAACAAAACACCGTCGGTGGCGTCAACGGTGGGATACCTGGTGCACTGACCAATCAGCCGCCGCTGGATTCAAACATCCCTGAGGATGCGACGGGTCAGGGGGGACGGGCAACGCCGGTGCCGGGTTCTAACAGTAAAGAAGAAACCCGTAATTACGAACTTGATACCACTATCAGCCATACCAAAAAACAAACCGGGGTTATTCGTCGCCTGAGTGTTTCCGTGGCAGTGGATTATGCCCACAGCACAGCGGAAGACGGCACTACAGAATCGGCCCCCAGAGCACAAAGTGCGCTGCTGGATATTCGTCGACTGTTGCAGGGCGGCCTGGGGTTTGATGTTACCCGTGGAGATTCGCTGGAAGTTGTCAGTGTGCCATTTACCCGGGTCGATGCCGGCGTGGTCGAGGACATGCCGATTTGGGAAGATCCAAAGTTTTTACCTATACTGAAGCTGGTTATGGGCGCGTTGGTGATTATTGTTTTGATCATCTTTGTTATACGCCCGATGCTGCGTCGTCTGATAAATCCGGATACTGCACAGGATAGCGATGATTATGATGCCGACGAAGGGTTGGATCTGGGTGATGATACTATCAGCATGCTCAGTTCTGATTTTGACGAAGGACAGGTGGGCTTTGATTCAGATGGCTCACTGATGTTACCTGACTTACACAAAGATGAAGATGTATTGAAAGCGGTACGCGCATTGGTAGCCAACGAACCCGAACTATCTGCACAGGTAGTGAAAGGTTGGCTGATGCAGGACGAGTAGTAGGAGCGCAATAAAATGGCTGAAGAATTGGCAACAAACGGCGAAAGCCCCGGTTACGATGTAGGAAAACTGGAGGGTGTTGAAAAAGCGGGAATCTTACTGTTGAGTCTGTCGGAAGAAGATGCGGCACAGATCCTTAAACATCTGGAACCAAAACAGGTGCAAAAGCTGGGGGCCGAGATGGCCAAAGTCGATGATATGACCCAGAGCAAAATAACGGCGGTGCACAAGCATTTTATAGAAGAAATTCAAAACTATAGCACTATCGGGTTCCAGAGTCAGGATTTTGTCAAACGTGCCCTCACCGCAGCATTAGGTGAAGATAAGGCGGCCAACCTTATTGACCAGATCCTGTTAGGAAACGGCGCTAAAGGTCTTGATTCATTAAAATGGATGGACTCAAAGCAGGTGGCGTCTATCATTCGTAACGAGCACCCGCAAATCCAGACGATTGTTTTGTCATACCTTGAGCCAGACCAGAGCGCCGAAATTCTGGCGCAGTTTTCTGAAAAAGTGCGCCTGGATTTACTTATGCGTATTGCCAACCTCGAAGAGGTTCAACCTGCCGCACTCCAGGAGCTTAATGAAATCATGGAGAAACAGTTTGCTGGCCAGGCTGGTACCCAGGCAGCCAAAATGGGCGGCCTGAAATCTGCTGCTGACATTATGAATTATCTGGATACCGCGATTGAAGGTCAGTTGATGGACGCAATCCGGGAGCAGGATGAGGAGATGAGCCAACAAATTCAGGATCTGATGTTTGTGTTTGATAACCTGGTGGATGTAGACGACAAAGGTATTCAGGCGATATTGCGGGAAGTTCAGCAGGATGCATTGCTCAAAGCGATTAAAGGCGCAGATGATGAGCTCAAAGAAAAAATTACCAGCAACATGTCCAAGCGTGCTGCAGAAATGCTGACTGATGATTTGGAGGCAATGGGCCCTGTGCGGGTTTCCGAGGTTGAAACAGCTCAAAAAGAAATACTTTCTGTGGCGCGCCGACTGGCCGACGCTGGCGAAGTTATGCTTGGCGGCGGTGGCGGCGATGAATTCCTGTAATACGACTCTGGCCCTGAAATAATGTCTGATTATGATGATGTATCGGCGTCAAACGCCAAATTATGGGATTTACCTTTTGTTGACGATACCGCAAAGGATGCTGAGCAGGCGCGTAAAACGAATGCGTTAAACCGGCGCAGTGACTGGAAATACGAGCCACCTGAGGAAGAAGAAGAGATAAAGCCGCCGACACTTCAGGAAATTGAAGCTATCAGGCAGTCTGCTCAGGATGAGGGCTATGCTGAAGGTAAGCAGGCGGGGTTCGAAGAAGGCAAAGCAGAGGGTCTGGAGCAGGGGTTTGAAGAAGGTCGCGCGGCCGGCCATGCTGAAGGACTTCAACAGGGGCTGGATGAAGCAAAAATCCACATTGATGCGCAGAGCGAAATCTGGCAGTCACTGGCAGATAGTCTGCAAGATCCGCTCAGTCAGGTTACCGACGAATCGCGTCAACAATTGGTGCAATTGGCAGTAGCATTAGCCAGAACAGTTATCCGCCACGAAGTACAAACCAACGAACAGGTTATTTTGCAGGCGCTTGCTGAAGGCATAAAAGCGCTGCCGGTTAATGAAAAAGAATATCAGATCCATATGCATCCGGAAGATATTGCGCTGGTGGAAGCGCATTTTGGCGCAGAAACGATAGCTCAAAAGCACTGGCAGCTTGTTGAATCACCTGCACTATCGCGGGGTGGATGTGACATTGTTACCACGACTAACGCGGTGGACAACTCAATAGAAAGACGGACCCGGGAAGTACTGGACAAATTTTTGACAGAGCAGGGCCTGACCCGTGACTGATCCCTTTGGCAGATATTTTAGTGATTTAAAGGATCAGATTCCCGAGCCACCGATTCTGGCGTCCGGCAAGCTGGTGCGTGGCATTGGTTTGACCCTGGAGGCAGTAGGTTGCCAGCTACCGGTCGGCAGCCAGTGCAAAGTACAAACCATCGAAGGAGAGATTGAAGCGGAAGTTGTCGGTTTTGGCGATAATATCACTTATCTGATGCCAACCGAGGCGGTGCGCGGCATAGTTCCCGGCTCACGGGTCACACCGCTTAATCGTGAAAGTGGCCTAGCTGTAGGCATGGACTTGCTGGGTCGGGTGGTGGATGGCAATGGTCAGCCGTTAGATGGTCTGGGTGCGATAAAAACAGAAAAGCGAATGCCTACTACGCGCGCGGCAATGAATCCTTTGCTACGCAAGCCGATTTCCCAGCCGATGGATGTGGGGGTGCGGTCAATCAATGCGCTCAATACGGTGGGCATAGGGCAGAGAATGGGCCTGTTTGCTGGCAGCGGCGTGGGCAAAAGCGTGTTACTGGGCATGATGACCCGGGGTAGTGAAGCCGACGTGGTAGTGGTTGGTCTGGTCGGCGAAAGGGGCCGTGAGGTCAAAGAGTTTATTCATGAAATCCTGACCGAGGAAGAGCGCCAGCGCGCCGTTATTGTGGCAGCCCCGGCAGACACTTCGCCCCTTATGCGTTTGAAAGCCTGTGAGACAGCTGTCACCATCGCAGAATACTTTCGTGACCAGGGCAAAAATGTCTTGCTGTTGGTGGACTCACTGACCAGATATGCCATGGCTCAGCGTGAAATTGCGCTGGCGGTGGGCGAACCGCCGGCCACCAAGGGCTATCCGCCATCCGTTTTTGCGCGACTGCCGGCGTTGGTCGAACGTGCTGGCAACGGCACTGAAAATCAGGGCTCTATTACCGCCTTTTATACTGTGCTTACCGAAGGTGACGATTTACAGGATCCTATTGCTGATGCAGCGCGGGCAATACTGGACGGCCATGTGGTTTTGTCAAGGAAACTGGCCGATAGTGGTCATTATCCGGCGATTGATATCGAAGCATCCATCAGTCGGGTGATGCCCATGGTAGTTAGCGAAGAACACCAGTTTCAGGCCCGTCGAATTCGCCAGGTTTATTCTACATACAAGCAAAATCAGGATTTGATCGCGATAGGCGCGTATGCGCGGGGCTCGGATCCTCGCATTGATTTAGCGATACAAGCGGAACCGGCTATTAATGCATTTTTGCAGCAGGGAATGAAACAAACCCTGCCGTTTGAGCAATGTCATGAGGCCATGCAGGCGCTTGCCAGCGGCCTGGGTAATGGGTAACGAATATGGGGCAGCTTGATACGGTTATCCGCGTAGAGCAAAATCGTGAAGATAAAGCCGCACAGGCCTACCAAATGGCCCAGCAAACGTTGAATCAACAACGTCAGAAACTTGCCAGTTTGCAGCAATACCGCCTGGATTACCTGAGAAACCTGCAGCAAAACGGCAAGCAAGGCGGCCTGGACGCTCGGGATTATCATCAGCATCTGCAATTTGTCGCTAAGCTCGATAAAGCCTGCGAACAGCAAAATCAGGTTATCTCGCGAGCTTCGTTGGTAGTTGACCAGCGCCGGCAACAATATCTGCAGCAACAAAAACGTCGAAAAGCCGTCGACCTGCTCATTGAAAAAAGACAGCACGAGGCTGCAGTGGCAAGTAACCGTCGCGAGCAGGATCAACTTGACGAATTCGCTGCACAGCGATTTTTACGCGCAAAATCAGGTTATTAAGTTTTCCAAACAGATAGATTTAGTCTTTTTTTCATTTCTGGAACACGACTTGCTGTAAAAAATCAGTGACGGTTTTACCTCCCCTGACAACAGTCTGCAAATCACAGTTTGCAAGGCTTAGGCGGGATATTTAGTAAAAGGAATAAAGGTTATGATGCAACACATTGCCACTAAGCGCCAGGACGTTGCCGCCTTACCGATTGATACCGATGCTGATGTTTCTATGCGTCGTGACAGCCAAAACGGCGCAGCCTTTTCAGAAACATTCAGGCGCTCGGAACAGAACACCACTCGTGATGACAAACCTGTATTGTCGACCGGGAATGATGCTGATACTCGCCAGGCTTCAAAACGCCGGGAGCAAAAGCGGGCAGGCCATGAAGCAGCAAACGCGCCAGCTGCACCGTCGGCGCGCGGCGCAGATTCTGAGAAGAGCAGAATCTGCGATCACGTAAAGTCCGTTGATGCTGATTCTGCCGAGCCATCAAAACTTGATGAAACATCGTCTAATGGAATTGCTGCAAGCCAGGCAGAAACTGATGACATCGACTGGCTTGCTTATGTAGAGCAAGTACGTGCAATTGCGCAAGACGGTGAAAATAACGCAATATCAGCCGCGCAGATGAGCAAACTGGAAGGCACCGTCAAGGGTGAGGTTGGAGAAGCCAGCTCGTTGGGGCAGGAACTGGCTGAGTTGTTGAGCAGCCAGGGCAGTGAAACCCGCCGCGGGCACGATAAGATTCCTAAAATTCCTGAGCTCATTGCGAAACTGGGCCAGCAAATGCTCGAACAAGCATCTGGTAATCAGACAGCTGGCCTGCCTGACGGCCAGCAGACACCTGCGGCGCTCAAACAACTGGCTACCGCCATAGCCGATGCTTTACAGGGTAAAACTACAACCGGGGTACAAAGTTCGTCTGACGCTGATAATTTAGCTGCGTTAACAGCACAGTTAAAAGGTGACGAAAGTACCTTAGTGGGTGGCAGTGACGCCGAACTGCTTGTATCCCTAATTCAGGGAAAGACAGCACCTCAGCCCGGGCAATCATCGGTTGGTCAGTTAGACACTGCAATGGCAGCTGGCGAGGGATTGAGTGAAAAAGCACGTTCATTGTCAGACAATATTGTCAGTCTTGATAAGAAACAAACTGATGCGGTTACTCAGAATGTGACACAGCGTATAACCGAACTGGTACCCGGCCTGACTGAGGGCGCTAAAAAACAAGTCACCGATGCTATCGCAGCCGGTATGGCGGAAATGAAAAATCAGGTAGCGCAGGGGCATGAACCGGGTCTGAGCCTGAAGGCGCTGGTGACAGATGCCCTGCAACAGGCAGAGGTGACTGTGACCCCGGCGTTACGCCAGGGCATTGATCAGCAGCTGACCCAGGTCAATAGTCTGCTTAATGCAGCACAGGCAACCAGCGCAGCGATCTCTCAGGCGACGCAGCTAACCACGCCAGATGTGACGATGGTGGAAAATTCGCAGGCCCGCAGTGAAAGCAGCGCCGCGGCACGGCAGTCCGAAGGACTTTCACAGCCCGTCAATATTCATCAGCCAGAAGGGCAGAAACAACTGACGGAGAAAATTCGCTGGATGGTCAACAGCCGCAATATGATGGCTGAAATTCGTATGGATCCGCCTGAAATGGGCAGCATGCAGGTCAGAGTTAATGTGCAGGGCGATGCAGCATCGGTCAGCTTTGTTGTACAGTCTCAGCAAGCGCGTGAAGCCCTATCTCAGGCCGAGCCGCGCCTTAAAGAAATGCTAGCAGAGCAGGGAATCGAACTGGGCGAATCTGCAGTGCATCAACATAATAGTGGCCAGTCAGATAATCAAAGCGACAGCCAGGGAGGATTTGCTAAACATGGTGGCGCCCAGACTGATAGCGATGAGTCGGTGCAGGTTATTGAACAGCCTTTGACTCGTCAGGCGCAGGGCGGTATAGATTACTATGCCTAATTGGCCTTTTGGATTATTGCGATTTGCCGGTGAACCCTGATAATGGCGGCTTCCTGAAGATGTTACCTGAGCGGTTAAAAAATGGCTGAAGAAGAATTACAAATTGAAGAAAGCGGTAAGAAAAGTAAGTTACCCCTGATTGTTATCGTTGTTGTTGCACTATTGGGTGCGGGGGGCGCGGCCTGGTATTTTTTATTTTCTGGCAGCGACGAGCCAGTGCCTCAGGACAGTGAGTTAACCCAGCAGGAGGCTGGCGTCAGCGATGAGGCCCCGGCGGGAGACAAAGCCAAAATGGGAAGTGCGCTTTATGTGCCAATGCCACGTCCGTTTACCTTTAATGTGCCCGGCACAGGGCGGGATCGCCTGGTTGAGATTAAAGTGCAGTTGATGGTACGCGGTAGCGACAACGAAGAAATGGCAAAAATGCATATACCGCTGATAGAAGGTACCCTGTTACAGGTTTTCAGCGCCAGCAGTGCCGATGAATTGATTACGGAAGCTGGCAAAGTTGCCTTGCGCGAGCGTGCTGTCACCGAAGTGCAAAAAGTATTAAATGAAACCGTTGGAGCCGATGTAGTTGAACAGGTGCTGTTCACTGGCTTCGTCATGCAATAAATCAGGAAAAGACTGTGAGCGATTTATTATCTCAGGATGAAATTGACGCCCTCTTACACGGTGTTGATGATGTTGAAGAAGAAGAGGCCAGCGAGTCGCCCTCCGATTCTTCGGCGCTCGAGTATGACTTCTCCTCACAGGATAGAATTGTACGCGGGCGAATGCCAACGCTGGAAATCGTCAACGAACGCTTCGCCCGGCATTTGCGGGTAAGCCTTTTTAATATGATGCGACGATCCGCCGAGGTCTCAATTAACGGCATCCAGATGATCAAATTTGGTGAGTACATTCACACCTTATTTGTGCCTACCAGTTTAAATATGGTGCGGTTTCGCCCCTTAAAAGGAACCGGGCTTATCACCATGGAAGCGCGACTGGTGTTTATTCTGGTAGACAACTTTTTTGGCGGCGATGGCCGTTACCACGCCAAAATTGAGGGGCGGGAATTTACGCCTACTGAACGTCGTATTATCCAGATGCTGCTGAAAATTATTTTCGAGGATTACAAAGAAGCCTGGGCACCTGTTATGGACGTGTCGTTTGAGTATCTTGACTCAGAAGTGAATCCGGCCATGGCAAACATTGTTAGTCCCACGGAGGTGGTGGTGATCAGCTCGTTTCATATAGAGCTGGACGGAGGTGGTGGCGATTTTCATGTGTCATTGCCATACTCGATGCTTGAGCCTATCCGGGAGTTACTGGATGCCGGTGTACAAAGCGATAAAGAAGATACAGATTTGCGTTGGAGCAAGGCACTGCGCGATGAAATTATGGATGTGGATGTGGCACTATCCACCCACATGCTGGACGTAGAAGTCTCATTAAAGCAGGTCATGGAATTTAAAGCCGGGGATATTATTCCGGTGGAGATGCCAGAGCATATAACGGTAATGATTGAGGATCTGCCAACATTCAGAGCCAAGCTCGGGCGCTCCAGAGATAATCTGGCGCTCAAAATTATCGAGAAAATACCACGACCAACCTCGGTAAAATCAGAGCTACAACTTTTAACCCGCGGGGGCCGTATCATCGATAATGATGCGGAACTGCAAGTACTTGAAGAAGACCTGTAACCCAGGCCTTAGCAACAAGAGGCATTGTTATGAGTGAACAAGACGGCATGGACGACTGGGCTGCCGCGATGGCGGAACAGGCAGAAACTGAAGACGGCGAGCAAAACAGCGGCGAGCACGATGTGCAGCCTGCTGAATTGGACGAGTTTTCCGAAGATGCGCCTATGAGTTCAGAAGAAAAACGCAAGTTGGATACCATTTTGGATATTCCGGTGACCATTTCTATGGAAGTGGGTCGCAGTCAGATTAGTATTCGAAATCTGTTACAGCTCAACCAGGGCTCGGTGGTCGAGTTGGATCGGGTAGCCGGAGAACCATTGGATGTTTTAGTAAATGGCACGTTGATTGCTCATGGTGAGGTAGTAGTAGTTAACGACAAATTTGGTATCCGACTCACCGATGTTATTAGTCAAATCGAGAGAATCAAAAAGCTTCGCTAGATCATTAATCTTATCAGGGGGTTGCGCTACGCTACCCCTGATACTATCCTTTGATGCAGTGGCCCAAAGCACCCAGTCCATCACCAATCCCACTTCTGTACTGTCAATTTTTCTATCACTTTTACTGGTGGTAGCAATCATTTTCGCTCTTGCTTATGTGATGCGTCGATTTAATGTCACTCACGGTGGCGGCGGCCAGCTTAAAGTTGTGGCCAGTATGGTGGCCGGGGCCAAAGAACGAATTATGGTAATTGAAGTGGGCGACGAGCAGCATATGATTGGTGTTACCAGTCACAATATTTCCCACTTATGCAAGCTGGATAAAAATATTGCGCCTAATCAACAGGCCATTACCAGCGGCAGTCAGTTTAAAGAAAAATTGGTCAAAGCCATGGCCGGAAAAATCAATCCTGCGGTGAAGGAGGACAATAACAATGCAAAATAAACGATTGTGGGTGTTCTTAAGTCTTCTTGCTGTTGGATTATTTGCCCTTCCTGCTTATGGGCAGCAAGGCATTTCAGCGGTCACCGTAACGACTAACCCTGACGGCAGCGAAGATTACTCGATGACGCTGCAAGCGCTATTTATTATGACGGCGCTAAGTCTGATTCCTGCATTTATTATGATGATGACCTCGTTTACCCGGATCATCGTGGTGTTGTCTATTCTGCGCCAGGCCATCGGTCTTCAGCAGTCGCCCTCCAACCAGATCCTCATTGGCGTTAGCCTGTTTTTATCTCTGTTCATCATGCGACCGGTATTTGATCAGATAAATGAAAGAGCATTACAGCCTTATCTGGATGAGGAAATGACCAGCAAGCAGGCGTTCGAGGAAGCCAAGGCACCCATGCGCGCATTTATGCTCTCGCAAACTCGGGTTAAGGATCTGGAAACGTTTGTTCGCATTGCCGGGGACGAGGATAAATATCAGGAGCCGTCTGAGGTGCCCCTGACAATACTAATTCCATCATTTGTTACCAGCGAACTAAAAACTGCATTTCAAATTGGTTTTATGCTGTTTATACCTTTTCTGATTATCGATCTGGTGGTGGCTTCCATACTCATGGCGATGGGGATGATGATGCTGTCTCCTATGATTGTGTCGTTGCCGTTTAAGTTAATGCTATTCGTGTTGGTGGATGGCTGGAACCTGGTTTTTGGCACACTGGCCACCAGTTTTGGGATGGGGGTCTAGGAGGCGTTATGTCACCCGAGGTTTTTGTTGAGATACTCCGTGAATCCATGTTTATGGTAATTCTGCTGGTTTCTGCTGTGATTGTGCCAAGTTTGATCGTTGGCCTGATTGTGGCGGTTTTTCAGGCCGCTACCTCTATCAACGAGCAAACCATGAGCTTTCTGCCCCGTCTTATCGTCACCCTATTGGCGCTAAGCTGGGGGGGCAACTGGCTGGTGAAAAAGCTGATGGACTTTTTCTACCATATGGTTGAACAAATTCCCCAGGTTGTCGGTTAATCATGCAGTTTGACTATGGCGTCATTACGCAGTTTATGGCGGATATGACACTACCGTTCATGCGCATAAGCGGTATGTTTGTCGCCATGATTGGTCTTAGTGCCAACTCAATCTCCCCAACTGTTCGCGCGCTGCTGGCCATCTTTTTAACCCTGATAATTGTCCCTGTTATTGAGCCGGTTCCCTTTGACAATTTAGTGGGGCTGGGGGCATTTATGGAAATTATCCTTCAGCTGCTGATTGGTATCGCGATGGGATTTATCTCCATGATGGTACTAAATACCTTTGTACTGGCGGGGCAGATTGTCGCGATGCAGACTGGTCTGGGCTTTGCGTCAATTGTTGATCCCGTTAATGGCATTAACGTGCCGGCGGTTGGTCAGTTTTATCTTATTCTGGCCACGCTGTTATTCTGGGCGATGGATGGACATCTTTCCATGATTCAGATGATTGTTATGAGTTTTGATGCGTTTCCGATTGGCGATGCATGGTTTACCGGTGAACAAATGCGCGAGATCGCGCACTGGGGCGCCTGGATGTTTGTTTCTGCCGTGACACTATCGCTGGCACCTATTGTTTCACTGTTGATCGTCAATCTGGCCTTTGGTGTTATGACTAAGGCCGCGCCACAGTTGAATATTTTCAGTATCGGTTTTTCAATCGCTCAGATTACCGGGCTGCTGGTTATCTGGATTACGCTGGACAATTTTATTGTCCACTTTTCCGCGCAATGGGACAGAGCGCAACAGTTTATGTGCGAATTATTGCGCATTTGTCCGGGGTAAGGAGGTTGCACCATGTCTGATGCACAGGAAAAAACAGAAGAACCCACGGAGAAGAAACTCAAGGATGCCAGGGAGAAAGGCCAGCTTGCCCGTTCCAAAGAACTATCGACTGCGCTGGTTCTTATTGTCAGTGCCTTCATGTTTTTAATGATGGGTAACGTTATAGCGGAAGATATTTACCTGATGACCCAACGTATGTTCACCTTATCCAGGGATGAAACCTATGACGTATCGCATATGTTTTCTGCCAGTGGCGAGGCGTTGATGTCGGTGGCCTGGCCTGTGGTAGCATACATGATTGTTTCCATGCTGGCTGGCGTGTATGGCAGCGTGGCGCTGGGCGGCTATAATTTCAGCTGGAAGTCGGCAGCGCCGAAAGCCAGTAAGCTAAGCCCTGTTAGCGGTTTTAAACGTATGCTTGGGCCCAATGCGCTGGTGGAGATGTTTAAAGCGATCGCCAAATTTTTTGTGATTGGCGCCATCGCCGTAGGTGCATTAATTTTCTTCAAAGATGAAGCACTTCACCTCGACCAGGAGTTGTATCCACTGAATCTTTTTCATGCCATGGGCATGCTGGAATGGGCGTTTCTCTTCCTAACCCTGGGAATGATTCCCATTGCATTGATTGATGTTCCTTATCAATCATTTAAGCATAATAAAGAAATGAAGATGTCCAAGCAGGAAATCAAAGATGAACATAAAAATGCTGAAGGTGATCCTCAGGTAAAAGGGCGTATCAGAAATCTGCAGTTCCAGGCCGCAGCGAACCGGATGATGCAGGATGTACCCGACGCTGACGTGGTGGTCACCAACCCGACGCATTACTCTGTAGCCATTAAGTATGAAGAAGACGGTAACCGGGCGCCTGTCGTGGTAGCCAAGGGGCAGGACCAGCTGGCTATGCATATCCGAAAAATTGCCACCGCCCACGATGTCCCCCTTATTCCTTCACCCATGCTGGCACGGGCGATTTTTTATTCTACAGAAGTTAATGATGAAGTACCCAACAAACTGTTTATGGCGGTCGCCCAGGTGCTGGCCTATGTATATCAGCTACGCGCTTATAAAGCAGGCAAGGCCAAGCGACCCAAACCATTGAAAAAAGATTTACCCATCCCCGAAGAACTGCGTCGTTAGGGACGCCGTGGCGTCATGTGTTTATTCTAACCTGCTGTTATTTAATTAAAATAATAGCAGGTTCCTGGCTGTCAAAAATCGATGCTTAATTATGGCACGGTAGTTGAACTATCTTAGCCAGAGCAGTCTTTTAGCGTCAAAATTCTGATAGTGAGATAATACGCGATGCAGTTAGCAGGTTATCTACAGCGGTTTGATAAAAACCAGCTGCAAAAATTTACCGCCGGTCTTGGCGCACCTATCGTGCTTCTGGCTATTATGGGTATGGTCATTCTGCCCATGCCGCCGTTTCTTCTGGATGTCTTATTCAGTTTTAATATCGCGCTGTCACTGGTCATCATTTTGGTGGCGGTGTTTACCCAGCGGCCCATCGATTTTGGTATTTTCCCGTTAATCCTGCTTATTGCCACGGTCCTCAGGCTGGCGCTCAATGTAGCCTCCACGCGGGTGGTACTGTTGTACGGCCACGAAGGCGGTGATGCGGCCGGAAAAGTCATCGAAGCATTTGGTGAAGTCGTCATAGGCGGTAACTACGCAGTGGGTGTGGTGGTTTTTGCCATCTTACTTATTATCAACTTTAAGGTAGTTACCGCCGGTGCTGGCCGAATTTCTGAGGTCAATGCCCGGTTCACCCTTGACGCTATGCCGGGTAAGCAAATGGCCATCGATGCTGATTTGAACGCCGGTTATATTGATCAGGACGAGGCACGCCGGCGTCGTCAGGAAATTACCGGGGAAGCAGACTTTTACGGCTCCATGGACGGTGCGTCAAAATTTGTTAAAGGGGATGCCATCGCCGGTTTATTTATCATGCTGATAAATATTGTGGGCGGGCTTTTCATTGGTATGATTCAGCACGACCTTTCGTTCGGCAATGCCGTAGAAGTCTATACCATCCTGACCATCGGTGACGGGCTCGTTGCGCAAATTCCCTCATTACTTTTGTCAGTAGCCACCGCCATCATCGTTACCCGCGAAAATGAAACCCAGGAAATGGGTAAAGAGATTCGCAATCAGTTGGGTAATCAGCAGGCACTGTATATAGCGTCAGCGGTACTGTTTGTCATGGGCATCATTCCCGGTATGCCCCACGTTGCCTTCTTAGGGTTTTCGGCCATCGTGGGCGGCTATGCTTACTGGCAAACCCGGCAGGCGCAAAAAGCAGAGCAGGAACCTGTCAGCACAACGCTACCCGCACAAGATGCTATCGAATCCAGCGAAGTCAAAGAGTTGGGCTGGGATGATGTTCATCAGGTCGATACTGTCGGGCTGGAGGTGGGTTACCGGTTGATCCCGCTGGTAGATAAGTCACAAGGCGGTGAGTTGCTAACGCGTATAAAGGGTGTACGTAAAAAATTGTCGCAAGAGCTGGGCTTTCTTATTCCGCCTGTACACATTCGGGACAACCTCGATTTAGACCCCAATGCCTATAATATCGCGATGCTGGGCGTAACAATAGGTGATGCCCAGATCAGTCACGACCAGGAATTAGCAATTAATCCCGGTCAGGTTTTCGGTCAGCTGGAAGGGCAGGCTACACAGGATCCCGCATTTGGTCTGGATGCCGTGTGGATCAAGCCCGCTCAGCGTGAACATGCTCAAACTCTGGGTTATACCGTGGTTGATGCAGCCACTGTCGTGGCCACCCACTTATCGCAATTGCTGACCAATAATGCGTATCAGCTGTTGGGTCACGAAGAAGTTCAGCAGCTTCTGGATATGCTGGCTAAATCCAGCCCCAAACTGGTTGAAGGACTGGTACCGGATATTCTGCCCTTAAGCACAGTGGTCAAGGTGCTGCAGACACTGCTTTTTGAAGGTGTGCCGATCCGGGATATGCGCACCATTGTGCAGACGTTAAGTGAATACGGTACCAAGAGCCAGGACCCAGATGTACTGGTATCTGCGGTGCGTATTGCCCTTAAACGGCTTATCACTCAGGAAATTTGCCAGGGAACCCCTGAAATCCCCGTCATAACTCTGGCGCCAGAGTTGGAACAGATGTTGCACCAGTCCTTACAAGCAGGTGGAGAAGATGGCGCAGGCATCGAACCGGGGCTGGCAGACAGACTACAAAAATCATTACAACAAGCCAGTCAGCAACAAGAGTTAGCCGGTGAGCCCGCGGTACTACTTACATCAGGTATGTTGAGGCCCGTTCTTTCCCGCTTCTTTAAATATTCAGTCAATGGCTTAAATGTCCTGTCTTATCAGGAAGTGCCAGATGACAAACAGATAAGAATTGTCAGTTCAGTGGGTCAATAATCTGACACACGGCTTGTGAAGAGGTTGCAATGAAAATCAGACGTTTTTTTGGCAAAGATATGCGCGAAGCAATGAATGCGGTAAAAGCAGAACTTGGCGGCGAAGCTGTTATCATGTCAAACCGCAAGGTAGCTGACGGTATCGAGCTGGTTGCAGCATACGATAAAGAACCAGAGGTGAACCTTTCCGGCAACCGCACCAGAACCGCAGAAAAGCAACCCGCTGCAGCTAAAGGCCGCTCTGTTCCCAGTCTGAGTGAGATAATCGGCGATGAAGGCCCCGACAGCCTGCGGGCCTTGCTGGAAAAACAAGTAGGACAGGCGCAGCGTCAGGCGCCCGCACATCCGGTGTCTGAAGCAGTTAATAAACATAGCGCAGCCGCCTCCGACCAGACCCTATCTTCGCGTACAGTACCTCAGCGCACAGCTGCTGAAAATACCGCCCCCCGTGGCCAGCATATTAACTTTTTTGAAGATGATGGCGATCTGGATCTCGATGGCCCCCAACAACATAATGACGCGCCAACCCAGTTTACTGGTCAGACTGCTGACCAGACCTCATCCAGCCAGTCTGACTTGGATGCTATAAAAGAAGAACTGGCCTCGCTACGCAACGTACTGCAGTTTCAGGTGGCCGGGCTGATGAGCGATAAGCAGCAGCGTCAGGGACCCACACAAAGTTATCTTACGCAATGTCTGGAAGGTATGGGCCTGAGCTTTTCGCTGGCCGAACAACTGGTCAGTTATACGCCTAAAGAATACAACGAGCGAGAAGCCTGGGTTTATCTACTCAACCTTTTGGCTAATCGCCTTCATGTATCAGGTAATGATATTCTACAGCAGACTGGCGCAGTTGCCCTGGTGGGACCAACCGGAACCGGTAAAACCACCACGGTTGCAAAGCTGGCGGCTCGCTACGCACAGAAGTATGGTGCTGATGAAGTTGCGATGATCACGATTGATACTTACCGTATCGCGGCGTACGAACAACTGGCGACCTATGGCAAAATCATAGGGTGTACAGTACGAAAAGCCCAGTCCAGTGAAGAGTTGGCTGAGCTATTGTTTCAGTTGCGCCATAAGCGTATGGTGCTGATAGATACAGCTGGATTTAGTCAGCGCGATAGCCGCCTGATCAAACAGTTGTCAAAATTTGAAGGCGGTCAGATGCAACCGGTGAAAAAGTACCTTGTTGCGCAGGCCAATACTCAATACCCGGCGTTACAACGTATAGTTAACGCCTTCGATGCAGTGAAGCTGGATGGTTGTATCTTCACAAAACTGGATGAATGCTACAGTCTGGGTGAGGTGCTCAGTGTAGCAATTGAACATGCGCTACCGGTGAGTTATGTAACCGATGGTCAGCAAGTCCCTGAAGATATTAAAGTCGCCGATGCGAAATCTCTGGTATCAGCCGCTGCAAAGCTTTATAAAAAGTACGGTTTGAATCATACTAACGGCAATCACCTTGGAAACTCAGCGCAGGCAGTATGATTGAAGATCAAGCGAGTAGCTTACGAAAGATGAATCAGTCACGGTTAATCAAAGTTATCGCCGTCACCGGTGGTAAAGGTGGAGTGGGTAAAACCAATATTACTCTCAATACCGCTATTTCTATGGCCAGGCAGGGCAAGCGCGTCATGGTGCTCGACGCTGACCTGGGATTGGCGAACGTAGACGTTATGCTGGGGCTGCGCGTCGAAAAAAACCTGGCTCATGTGCTGTCAGGTGAATGCACGCTGGACGAAGTATTGGTTACTGGTCCTCACGGCATTAAGATAGCCCCTGCCACGTCCGGAACGCAGTCGATGGCTGAGCTGTCACCCACCGAACATGCAGGGCTTATCCGGGCATTTAGTGAGTTACGTACTCCAATTGATGTTCTTTTAGTGGATACCGCCGCTGGTATTTCTGACATGGTGCTCAGTTTTTCCAAAGCATCGCAGGATATTATGGTTGTAGTTTGCGATGAGCCAACGTCACTGACCGATGCTTACGCACTGATAAAGATACTCAATCGCGAGCATGGTGTTTTCAGATTCAAGATTGTTGCGAACATGGTCCGCGATGCCAGAGAAGGGCAGGAGTTGTTCAGCAAACTATCCAAAGTCACAGGTCGGTTTCTTGACGTGGCACTTGAGCTGGTTGCCACTATTCCGTTTGATGAAAATATTCGCCGCGCGGTGCGCAAGCAAACAGCCATTGTGGATGCTTACCCCGGGTCGCCGGCATCCGTAGCCATTACAAGGCTGGCAAAAAATGCTGCCAGCTGGCCTATTCCCAATCAGCCTGGCGGGCACCTGGAATTTTTTATCGAACAGTTAATTTCTCAAAAAGCCACGGGAACGCAACGTTGAATAATAAAGCGGCGGCATACTCACAGCAAAACGACAAAACCCAGCTTGTTGAAAGACATGCTGCTTTAGTTAAGCGCATAGCCCATCACCTGATGGCGAGATTACCTGCCAGTGTGCTGGTAGACGACTTAATTCAGGCTGGAATGATTGGATTGCTTGAAGCTGCCCGCAATTTTGATGGCTCAAAAGGTGCCAGTTTTGAGACCTTTGCCGGAATTAGAATTCGCGGCGCTATGCTCGATGAGATTCGAAAAGGCGACTGGACGCCACGTTCAGTGCACAAGAACGGACGGGCGATTACTGAAGCGATCAATGAAGTGGAACGGGAAACTGGGCGCGACGCCCGGGACACAGAAATTGCCGCCAAACTCAATGTTGATATAGATAGTTATCACCAGATGCTCAATGAGGTAAACGCTGGCAAGCTGGTGGGTATAGAGGATCTGGGCGTATCGGAAGATGTTATCACTACCCCCGCTAATCAAAGCGCTGATACACCATTAGAAGACCTGATGCAGGGAGCGTTTCAAAAGGCACTTGCTCAGTCGATAACGACATTGCCAGAACGTGAAGCAATTGTCCTGTCGTTGTACTATGATGAAGAATTAAATTTGCGTGAAATTGGTGAAGTGCTGGATGTAAGCGAATCCCGCGTTAGCCAGATTCACAGTCAGGCCATGTTAAAATTAAAAGCTAAAATGCAATCGTGGCGTGCCGATAACTAAACACGAAGAATAATTACTAATAACAATTTACTAGTCCCCAGTGGAGGCCATTTTGGACAAAAATATGAAAATTCTTGTGGTAGATGATTTCTCTACTATGAGACGAATCATAAAGAATTTGCTTAAAGACTTGGGGTTTTCCAACATCCAGGAAGCCGATGACGGAAGTACCGCGCTTCCCATGTTACAGCAAGGCGACTTTGATTTTGTGGTTACAGACTGGAACATGCCGGGTATGCAGGGCATCGATTTGCTGCGCAACATTCGGGCTGATGAAAAGCTTAAGCATTTGCCGGTATTGATGGTAACTGCAGAGGCTAAGAAAGAGCAAATTGTAGCCGCTGCTCAGGCAGGTGTTAATGGTTATGTTGTGAAGCCGTTTACAGCCGCGACGTTGAAAGAAAAGCTCGATAAAATTTTCGAACGTTTAGGTTGATCCAGGCGATCCCGGCCATCAAGAGGAAAACTGGATGACTACGAATGTCAATGTTCCTATTTCATTGGAAGAAGCACGGCAACTTGTAACGTACCTGGAGCAGGGCGATAACGAATCTGCTCACGCGCTGCTTGAGGCAGTGTCAATGAAGGAATCCATAGAGTTATTTGCAGAAGTAGGCAAACTCACCCGGCAGTTGCATGATGCTCTCAATAACTTTCAGCTGGATGAACGCATTGCAGGTCTGGCCAATGATGAAATTCCCGATGCACAGACACGTTTAACCTACGTTATCGAAGAAACGGAAAAAGCGGCCAACACTACGATGGATGCTGTTGAGGCAAGTATGCCTATTGCTGAATCGCTCTCTCAGCGCATTGATTTGCTGATGCCAGAGTGGAAAAAGCTTATGACACGTCAGATTGAAGTGGGTGAGTTTAAAACATTGTGTGCAGATTTGGATAATCTGCTTAACGATGCATCTTCAGAATCCGATCGCTTAACCTCTTTACTTACCGAAGTGCTCATGGCCCAAGGCTATCAGGATCTTACCGGTCAGGTTATTCGTCGGGTTATCGAACTGGTTAAAGAAGTCGAAGATAGCCTGGTTAATATGCTAACCATGTTCGGCGAGCGTGAGGGCGAATCAGTTCCGGCGCAGAGCCACAAAAAACAGAATGACAAAGTCGAAGCTGAAGGGCCTATTATCAATGCCGAAGAACGCAGCGACGTTGTAAAAGGTCAGGACGATGTTGATGACCTTTTGTCTAGCTTAGGTTTTTAAGGAGTAGGGGCTGATGTCGTTTGATCTTGATGAAGATATTTTACAGGACTTTCTGGTTGAGGCCGGAGAAATTCTGGAGCAACTTCAGGAACAGCTTGTTGATCTGGAAAATCACCCGGATGATGGGGATCTTCTAAACGCCATTTTCCGTGGTTACCACACGGTCAAAGGTGGTGCCGGATTTCTGGCGCTGACAGAACTTGTGGAAATCTGTCATGGTGCGGAAAATGTGTTCGACGTAATGCGTAACAGACAGCGAACATTAACACCAGAGCTTATGGACGTGATTTTGCAAGCCACCGATGTGGTTGTGGCAATGTTCGAAAGTGTCAAAGCCCGTGAGCCCCTGGAACCTGCAAACCCTGCTTTAGTTGACCTTCTGCATAAGCTCAGTCAGCCTGAATCACCTGAAGAGAATATCTTTGATGACCAGACAAGCGTTGGCCAACAGCCCGCCGCCGACGTGAATATGGACGACGAGCCTGAGCTGGTTGTCGAAGAAACACCGCAGCCGCCTGAAGTTACTGCTGTGACCGGTGGAAATAATGGCGGTAATATCGATCAAATCACTGAAGATGAGTTTGAAAAACTGTTAGATGAGCTGCATGGCGCCGGCGCCCCGGGAAAACCTGCCACGCCGGAAAATGCTGCAGCCAAAACGGAAAACCAACCCGTAGCCCCTACGGCAGCTCCAGCTGGTGGCGATGATATCACCGATGATGAATTTGAAGCATTGCTCGATGATTTGCATGGGAAAGGTCAGTTTAGTGCGCAAAAAACCGCACAAACGGAAAACCCGACAGCCTCATCACACAGCCCAAGCGGTGATGATGAAATTACCGATGACGAATTTGAAGCGTTGCTTGATCAGTTACATGGCAAAGGTCAGGCACCGTCACTGAAAGAGCCGGCAGCGGGTGATTCACAGTCAGCCAGCGATAAACCACGTGTCAGAGTAGATGTTGAGGCGACCAAAGCAGTTAGCGAAGCACGTCAGCAACAGCAGGCCCGACAGCCGGATACAACAGCATCTGCTCCACAGAACAGCAAACCAGCAGCCCCTTCTGGCCCGGCGCCGAAAAAAGATGATAAAAAAGCGGCTGCAACCCCCCCACCGGCTGAAACCACCGTTCGGGTCGATACCAAACGGCTGGACCAGATTATGAACATGGTCGGTGAACTGGTGCTGGTGCGTAATCGTCTGCTCAGTCTTGGTATCAGCACTAATGATGAGGCAATGACCAAAGCGATAGCAAATCTTGATGTGGTGACCGGCGATTTGCAGGGCGCGGTTATGAAAACGCGTATGCAGCCTATCAAGAAAGTGTTTGGTCGCTTTCCTCGGGTTGTCAGAGATCTGGCCCGTAGTCTGAAAAAAGAAATAACCTTAGAGATGGATGGGGAAGATACTGATCTGGATAAAAATCTGGTGGAGGCTCTGGCCGATCCATTAGTGCATCTGGTCAGAAACTCTGTCGATCACGGTATTGAGATGCCTGATGAGCGTCAGGAAAATGGTAAAGATCGTATGGGTACCGTGCGCCTGTCAGCTGCGCAGGAAGGTGATCATATTATGCTTACTATCAAAGATGATGGTAAAGGCATGGACCCGGAAAAGCTTAAAGAAATTGCCATAAGCCGCGGGGTGATGGATGCTGATGCTGCCGCGCGCATGTCTGATGTAGACGCCTTCAATTTAATTTTTGCCCCTGGATTTTCTACTAAAACAGAGATCAGCGATATTTCTGGCCGCGGCGTTGGTATGGACGTGGTCAAAACTAAAATTACTCAGCTTAACGGTACCATTAGTATCGATTCTCAATTAGGCAAAGGCACGCGTCTTGATATTAAAGTACCACTGACGCTGGCCATTTTGCCGACCTTGATGATCATTGTCGGTAAGCAAACATTCGCATTGCCGCTTGGTGCGGTCAGCGAAATTATTAATATGGATGTTCAGAAAACCAACACGGTAGACGGGCAACTGACTATGATCGTGCGCTCCAAAGCTATACCGCTGTTTTTCCTGGGTGACTGGCTTATTCGGGGTGGCAAAGCTGAGAACAGAGAGAAAGGCCATGTAGTGGTCGTTCAAATTGGCACTCAGCAGGTTGGTTTTGTGGTGGACGCCCTTATCGGTCAGGAAGAGGTGGTCATCAAACCTCTGGATGCTTTATTGCAAGGCACACCTGGTATGGCCGGCGCGACAATTACGTCTGATGGTGGGATTGCGCTGATTCTGGATATTCCCGGATTGCTCAAGCGCTACGCGCGTAAGCACTAAGCGATAACTGGACCAAGGATTCTGTAATTCATGGCTTTTAAAGTTCTGGTGGTGGATGATTCAACCTTCTATCGCCGTCGTGTTCGTGAAATCTTAAATGCCGATCGGGAACTTGAAGTTATCGGCGAGGCCAGAGATGGTCAGGAAGCATTAGAGATGTTAATGCGCCTGTCACCTGATGTGGTAACCATGGATGTGGAAATGCCGGTTATGGATGGCATCAGCGCAGTTAAAGCAATTATGCAGCAGCGACCTGTGCCTATTTTGATGTTTTCATCACTCACGCATCAGGGAGCGCAAGCGACACTGGATGCTCTTGAGGCCGGCGCGTTGGATTTCTTGCCCAAGAAGTTTGATGACATCGCTTCAGAACGTGAACAGGCAGCCGCTGTACTGCGAACAAAAGTCAGATTAATTGCGCGTCGCGGCGTCGGTATGCGAAGACCTGCCATCAGCACTGCCAGTCGGTCAGTGCCTCCGGCGGTAGCGCGCAGTGCCCCAAAGTCTACATTCTTACGCTCATCGTCGGTGTTGACCGGACAGAAAGATGCCGCCGTTATTCCTACTGTCTCTTCAGTCATTAAATCCGGCAAACACTATCAATGTTTGGCGGTAGGCGCTTCTACCGGTGGGCCAGTAGCACTGCAAAAATTATTAACACCACTACCAGCAAATTTTCCTTACCCCGTGCTGTTGGTTCAGCATATGCCCGGCACCTTTACCTCCGCCTTTGCACAACGTTTAAATAATCAGTGCGCTATTCAGATTAAAGAAGCGCAACCGGGCGATGTGTTAAAACCTGGCCATGCCTATCTGGCACCAGGCGGTAAGCAAATGCGCGTTCAGCGCCGACAATCTGAGGTGATACTTCAAATAACTAACGCCGACGATGTTTCAAATGCATACAAACCCAGTGTAGATGTGACCTTTGCCAGTTTAGCAGAGGTTTATGGCGGTGATGTGTTGGGCATAATTCTGACCGGCATGGGCGCCGATGGTAAAGACGGTTGTGACAAGCTCAGACAGCTGGGCGCCAGTATATGGGCACAGGACCAGGCGTCCTGTGTGGTTTTCGGTATGCCTCAGGCGGTGACAAAAGCCAGTATCGCGCAAAAAAGTATTGCGATTGACCATATGGCAGATTGTGTTTGCAGCGAAATGATGCCGGCATCTTAGGGGGCAGTGGTTGAAGATTTGGACTGTAGCAAATCAAAAAGGCGGCGTGGGCAAAACCACTACCACTGTAAGCCTTGGCGGATTGCTTGCTCAGCAGGGAAAACAGGTTCTGTTAATCGACACAGACCCTCATGCATCGTTGAGCTATTATTTTGGTGTCGATGTGGATGGGTTGACCAGCTCTGTTTACGATATTTTTATTAATAAAGCGACTATCGATGCCGATACAGTACTGAATTGCCTGTCTCCGACCAAAGTGGACGGGTTGTATGTGCTACCTGCAACCATGGGACTTGCCACGCTGGATCGACAGATGGGTAGCGAACCTGGGATGGGCCTCATCCTTAAAAAAGCGCTAGCAACGGTCAAGCACCGTTTTGATGTAGCGCTGATTGATTGCCCGCCGGTTCTGGGTGTGTTGATGGTTAATGCTCTCGCTGCCTGCGATAAGGTAATCGTACCTGTGCAGACAGAGTTTCTGGCTTTAAAAGGGCTGGACAGGATGATGAAGACGTTAACAATTATGGGGCGGTCACTGGATAAGCAGTTCGACACGCTTATCGTACCTACAATGTTTGACCGACGGACTAATGCGGCGATTAAAGCTCAGGCAAAACTGATGACTGATTATAAAAATGATGTATGGCAAGGCATGATACCGGTAGACACGCGTTTTCGCGATGCCAGCCTTGCTCAATTGCCAGCATCCATTGCATTTCCCCGAACGCGGGGCGTGCATGCTTATCAGCAATTGCTTAAAGCGCTCGGTGTGAGATCAAGCAATGACTAACCACAGCCGAAATATGCAGGACGCGGTGATGGAAGACTATCTGGATAGTCTTTTGACCGAACCTGCGAACGCCGATCCCGTCAGCCATACCACAGCACGCCTGTTGAAAAAGGCCGCTGAACAACTTGCTGATGAATCACAGGTCGAGCCGGTTGATACCACTATTCGCCGCGCTGAGCCGACGAATTTTGAGCCCGCCCAGGTTTTGCAGCCCGTGGACGTTCCAGTCCCGGCTGAGTCGGATCAGACGGACGTCCACTCTGCGGCTTCTGCGGCTGGTCATCATGCACCGACTAACTCTGTGCTGGCCCTTAAAGATCAGCTTGAAGAGCGATTTCAGGCCCTGTTTTTCGAGGTGGCAGGGCTGACACTAGCGGTACCGCTTATTACGTTGGGTGGTATTCACCAACTTGAGAAAGTCGGCCCGTTATTTGGTAAGCCGGCCTGGTTTAAAGGAGTGATGCTACATCGCGATCAAAAGATCAATGTAGTAGACACCGCCATGTGGGTTATGCCCGAAAAATATGATCAAAATATGTCGGAGACACTAAACTATCAATACCTGATAATGTTGGGTGACAGCCTGTGGGGGCTAGCCAGCGACAAACTGGTAAATACCACAACATTAGCAAAGGATGAGGTTAAGTGGCGCGGCGCCAACTCCCGACGGCCCTGGCTGGCAGGGACCGTGAAAGAAAAAATGTGTGCGTTAGTTGATGTAAACCAGCTAATATTAATGCTAAACAATGGCTTAGGCAGTCAGGATTAGTCGCCTTAGCAATCGGAGCCAGGTTCATGAGTGAAGAAAGAACAACCAACAATACACCAGATAGTAACGATGAAGTATTACAGTGGGTCACCTTTCGCTTAGGCGATGAGACCTTTGGAATCAATGTAATGCAGGTGCAGGAAGTACTTCGCTACAACGAAATAGCGCCCGTACCCGGAGCACCGGACTATGTACTGGGTATCATTAATTTGCGGGGCAACGTGGTTACGGTTATCGATACCCGCGCCCGGTTTGGTTTGCCTGGCTCAGAGACGACAGATAATACTCGTATTGTAATCATTGAGTCGGATGAGCAGGTGGTAGGTATTCTGGTCGATAGCGTTGCAGAGGTGGTTTATCTGAAAAGTTCTGAGATCGACAGCGCGCCAAATGTGGGTACGGAAGAAAGTGCCAAATTTATCCAGGGTGTCAGTAATCGCGATGGTGAGTTGCTTATATTGGTTGATCTCAATAAGCTGCTTAGTGATGATGAATGGGATGAACTTGCCAATCTTTGATAAGTTCAGCGACCGATGAAGCAGGCTGCAAGCCTGCTTTTTTACTGCTTTCCCACATCATCACTTGCTAATCTCTTGATCGATAAGATCTTACGGTATTTTTTATGAATGCATCACAATTTTCTGTACTGGCATTAGCTCTGGCTGCCATTTCAGTGGTACTGCTAGTGGCGCTGGGCATTCATTTTCGCCAGTACCGAAAACGCGCAGACTTTGCTATTTCCGCACTTACCCGGCAGCTTGAGAATACCGAAGCCCAAACCAGAGATGTCAGACATCAGATGGAAGAATTACAAAGCCGGTCGGTAGTACAAAGTACGCATATGCAATCATTGGAAGATGCTATCAGGCAGTTTGAGAATCAGATAAGAGAGGTGAAACTACAGGACCCCTCAATGCGCCTTTACCAGCGTGCTGCCGAACTCGTTAAGCAGGGAGCCTCTATCGAAGAAGTGATGGAATCCTGTGATATCCCCCGCGCTGAAGCAGAGCTCATTGTTACTATTCACAAAAATAATCATTAGAAAACAGACTCCCGACTGACCTACAGGAATATAGTTTATGGTGGAACAAGTTGATTGAGTCCGACACCTCTTTTTCTTAAGTTAGTTTAGACGTCTAGACGTAAATAAGTTGACATCTTCGTTCAGCACGCCACAATGAACACACGCATTATCGTGTGGAGTCACCATGCCAATCAGAATTCCCGAACAGCTTCCGGCACAGGATGTATTGCTGGGAGAAAACATATTTACTATGGACAGTCAGCGGGCCTCGCATCAGGATATTCGCCCTCTTGAAGTCGGTATTCTGAATCTAATGCCTAACAAAATAGAAACCGAGGTACAGTTACTTCGGCTACTGTCCAATACGCCGTTGCAAATTAATGTGGATTTGATCCGCATTGACGATCAGGCGCCTAAGAATACACCACAGTCGCATATGGATGCATTCTACCATCCGTTTTCCGCCGTCGAAAATAAACGTTATGATGGACTTATGGTCACGGGGGCTCCTCTGGCGCATCTGGAGTACACCCAGGTAAAATATTGGTCGAAGATGACTGAAATATTTGATTGGTCAGAGCAAAACGTTCAGTCTACGCTTTATTCCTGCTGGGCAGCGCATGCCGCTATGTTTCACTTTTATGGTGTAAACCGTCATTTGCGAGAGCATAAAATCTCAGGCGTTTTTGAACATCAGGTACTGACCCCGCACAATGAATTGCTCAGAGGATTTGATCCTACTTTTTTTGCGCCCCACTCGCGTTTCGGGCACATCGCCACCAAACAGTATGAAGATGTCGCCGGATTGAAAGTTCTGGCGCGCTCTGCAGATGCAGGAACCTATATCGCTGCCACGAATGACAAACGCAAAGTTTTTATTACCGGTCACCCCGAATACGACCCTGAAACATTGCACGAGGAGTTTCTCCGTGACACTGAAGCGGGGCAGTCGCCGCAGATTCCTGAAAATTACTACCCGCAGAATAATCCCAAAAAGCCGCCCATGGTACGATGGCGCTCTCATGGTAGTTTGTTATTTACCAACTGGCTTAATTATCATGTTTATCAGACAACTCCATTTGATTTGAACTCACTGAACCAGGGTGTTCGCCCCAACAACGAGGTATGATGTGAACAGTAACCGCTCAGAACAACTTGCCCAGGCTGCACAATCTGCCATTTTGGTACTGGATGGCGCCATGGGAACCATGATTCAACAACATCACCTGGATGAAGCTGACTATCGCGGTCAGCAATATGCTGACTGGGACTGCGATCTCAAAGGGAACAATGATTTACTTTCGGTAACTCAGCCAGATCTGATTTATCAGATTCATTGTGATTATCTTGCTGCCGGTGCCGATATTATTGAGACAAATACGTTTAATGCGACTTCTATTGCCATGGCCGATTACAAGATGCAAAACGAAGCGCATCTTATTAATGTAGAATCTGCCAGGCTTGCGCGTCGGGCTGCAGATAAGTTCACCAGTGAAAATCCGCAGAAACCGCGTTTTGTTGCTGGTGTGTTAGGGCCAACTAACCGCACGGCGTCCATATCACCGGATGTCAATGATCCGGGCAAACGAAACGTTACATTTGAGCAACTGGTCGAGGCTTACACAGAATCATGCGAAGCGCTGATTGAAGGCGGCGTCGATATTCTAATGCTTGAAACCATCTTTGATACACTCAACGCTAAAGCGGCTGCGTTTGCCGTACATGACGTTTTCGACCGGCTGGGACTGACTTTGCCAGTCATGGTATCGGGCACGATTACTGACGCATCGGGCAGAACATTGTCAGGTCAGACCGCTGAAGCTTTCTACTATTCGTTACGCCATATCAGCCCTTTCTCCTTTGGACTTAACTGTGCACTGGGTCCGGATTTACTGCGCCAGTATGTAGCAGAAATTGCAGGAGTAGCTGAATGTCTGGTATCGGCGCATCCTAACGCCGGATTGCCCAACGAATTTGGCGAATACGATATGGAAGCTGACGAGATGGCAGCTCACATTAAAGAGTGGGCCCAGGCGGGGCTGGTCAATATTGTGGGCGGATGTTGCGGTAGTACACCTGAACATATTAAAGCTCTGGCAGATGCGGTGGCCGGGCAGCCACCACGATCCATTCCCCGGTTTGACGTTAAAATGCGTTTATCCGGTTTAGAACCATTTGTTCACTAGGGGGAAGCGTGACAGCTGAATTTTCTACGTTTATTAATATCGGCGAACGGACCAACGTTACGGGATCTGCCCGCTTCAAACGCCTCATAATGGATGGTGATTACGAGACTGCACTTGATGTTGCTCGTCAGCAAGTTGAAAACGGCGCGCAAATTATCGATATCAACATGGATGAAGCCATGTTGGATTCAGTCGAGGCAATGCAGACGTTTCTCAAGCTAATCGCTTCTGAACCGGACATAAGCCGTGTCCCTATTATGATCGACTCGTCTAAATGGGAAGTGATTGAGGCAGGCCTTAAGTGTGTTCAGGGCAAGGCCATTGTTAACTCGATTAGTATTAAAGAGGGTGAAGCACAGTTCATTCATCAAGCTACGTTGATAAAACGCTACGGCGCTGCCACCGTCGTAATGGCGTTTGATGAAAAAGGTCAGGCCGACACACAGAAACGAAAAGTCGAGATATGTCAGCGCAGCTATAAAATTCTGACCGAGAAAGTAGGTTTTGCGCCTGAGGATATTATCTTTGATCCGAATATTTTTGCCGTGGCTACCGGCATTGAAGAGCATAATAACTATGCGGTAGATTTTATTGAAGCTACCAGAATTATTCGTCAGACCTGTCCTCACGCACACATCTCCGGCGGCCTCTCAAATATTTCATTTTCCTTTCGTGGTAATAATCCGGTTCGGGAGGCCATGCATTCTGTCTTTCTTTATCATGCCATACGAGCGGGAATGGATATGGGCATCGTGAATGCAGGGCAGCTTGAAGTCTATGATGAAATACCTAACGAGCTGCGCGAAGCTGTTGAGGATGTCATTTTAAATCGCCGTGACGATGCCACAGAACGTCTGCTTGACCTTGCACCAAAGTACCAGGGGGAGGGCAAAGAAGCGGCCAAAGAAGATTTGTCCTGGCGCGACGCACCGGTGTCAAAAAGGCTCGCACATGCGCTGGTCAAAGGCATTACTGACTATATTATCGATGATACGGAAGAAGCCCGCCAACAAGCTGAACGCCCACTGCATGTGATTGAGGGGCCGCTCATGGATGGCATGAATATCGTCGGCGATCTGTTTGGCGAAGGGAAGATGTTCCTGCCCCAGGTGGTCAAGTCTGCCCGGGTAATGAAAAAAGCAGTGGCACATCTGCAGCCGTATATAGAAGCAGAGAAAAGCGACGATAATAAAAGCGCAGGTAAAATATTGCTGGCAACGGTTAAAGGGGATGTTCACGATATCGGAAAAAATATTGTGGGTGTGGTACTGCAATGCAATAACTTCCAGGTGATCGATTTAGGGGTCATGGTTCCTACCGAAAAGATTCTGCAAACAGCCAGGGACGAAAATGTTGATATGATCGGTTTATCGGGCCTGATTACCCCGTCACTGGATGAAATGGTACATGTGGCCAAAGAAATGGAACGCCAGGGTTTTGATTTACCGTTATTAATTGGCGGCGCGACAACATCAAAAGCGCATACCGCGGTTAAAATTGAACAAAATTATCATGCACCAGTTGCCTATGTCGCTAATGCCAGCCGTGCAGTAGGGGTCTGTCAGAAATTATTGAATCGAAAAAGTCGCGATATCTATGCCGCTGAATTAGCTAAAGAGTATGATACCGTCCGCGATCAGCATGCGCGTAAGAAACCCCGCTCCAAACCGGTTTCTCTACAGGAGGCTCGTGATAATGCCGCTACGCCTGACTTTTCTACACCACCGGTTGTGCCCAGGCAATTAGGCGTAACCCCAGTGACCGCCGGACTTGAAACATTACGGCACTATATTGACTGGACACCGTTTTTCTTAACCTGGTCTTTAGCTGGCAAATACCCGCGCATCCTTAATGATGATGTTGTGGGGGAGCAAGCCAGAAGTTTGTTTGACGATGCCAATGCGATGCTGGACGAGGTGATAGCCAATGACAGCCTGCAGGCCAAAGGTGTTATCGGTCTGTTTGCGGCAAACCGTTTGCTGGATGATATTGAGATATATGCCGACGACACGCGTCAGCAGGTTATCGGCGTGTCTCATCATTTGCGGCAACAAACCCGTAAAGAAAAATTCCCTAATTATTGCCTGGCTGATTTCATTGCACCCAAAGATAGCGGCATCGATGATTACATTGGCGCCTTTGCAGTGACCGCGGGAATTGGCGAACAGGCGCTGGCTGACAAGTTCATCAAAGACGGTGATGATTATAATGCCATCATGGTCAAGGCGGTTGCAGATCGCTTAGCCGAAGCATTTGCCGAATACCTGCACGAACAGGTGCGTAAACACTATTGGGGCTATGCCAGCGATGAAACGCTGGATAATGACGCGCTTATCCGGGAAAAATACCAGGGAATACGGCCTGCGCCTGGCTACGCTGCCTGCCCGGAACATACTGAAAAGCAATTGATATGGGATTTGCTGGAGGCTGAAAAGCACACTCAGATGCGGCTAACTGAAAGCTACGCCATGTGGCCCGGCGCAGCGGTATCCGGTTGGTATTTTTCTCACCCCGAGTCCCGTTATTTCGCTGTTGCACAAATTCAAAAAGATCAACTTCAGGATTATGCGCAACGCAAAAACTGGGATGAACAGACTGCCAGAAAATGGCTGGCGCCGAATATCAATGAATAAACCATATAGTCAGGCGTGCGAGAACAATAAGCACCCCATACTGGCGATTTTAAAAAATGCCTTTGCACAATGCTCGAGCGTGCTGGAGATTGGTAGTGGTACCGGCCAGCATGCTGTCTGGTTTGCGCAAAAATTACCGTTTTTAAAGTGGTACAGCAGCGACCAGCCGCAGTACCACGAAGGTATCAATAGTTGGATCGATGAATTCGGCAACGCTAATTTACAGCGCCCGATAGCATTTACAGTAGGCCAGGATCTCTTTCCATCTCAGCGGTTTGATGGTGTATTTACAGCAAATACTGCACATATCATGCAGCCAGATGAGGTGAAAATCATGCTTGCGCAAATTGCTGAAGCGCTTCCCTCAGGAGGCGTATTTTGTCAATACGGGCCCTTTACGCAGCAAGGGGTGTTTAATAGCCAAAGCAATGAGGATTTTCATCATAAACTTGTCGCGCAGGGCTATGGGGGATATCGCGATATTGATGAGTTAATCCAGTGGGCTGAACCTTTAATACTTTGCGGTATCCATCCGATGCCCGCGCATAATTTATTGCTGCAATGGCGTAAAAACTGATACAGAAATACAAAAACCGGCCACAGCATCCGCTGGTTTTAATAAAGTTTCCTGTGCTAATGTCGACATTATAGATAAGTGAAATAAAAAGAAAAATTATGATGTCGTTATCTTTGCGTAAGAAGTTTATGGTGATTGTGGGTGGGAGCATCGCGGCCCTTTTGGCAGTTGTTGCTATCGTGATGGTTACTTACATCGGCCAGATGGCAAGAGCATCAGTGGAAAATGATCTGTCTGCCCGGGTCACTTTAGAGGCTGAAAAAGTTGAAGGCTTTTTTGCGCGCTATGCTGAAGTTGCCAGAACTTTTCTCAGCAATCCTTTTCTGCAGGACTTTTTTGCTAACCACACCGAGCGTGGAACACCGGACGCAAATCTTCGCGCATCCGCATCGATATTTGAATTATTCAGTAATATCAGTGATGCGGATGCAAATATTAAATCAGCTTTTTTCGCCTCTGCGCTAACCAGTGAGTACTTTTATGAAGCTGGTCGCGTGGGCGTGGACATCGACGGGCCGGACGCCAATGACCCCACCAAAGGTTATTTTGCCACCCAACGCCCCTGGTTTAATCAGGCCGTGGAAGAGGGCACCCTGTATGTCAGTAAGCCTGCTGTAGACTCACAAGATGGTAGTGTTTCTGCTGTTATTCAGGCACCGGTGATCAGAAACGGAGAGTTACTCGGGGTTGGCGGTATCGACATTCTTATCAGCACGCTGGGCGAAGTACTGAATCAGGTAAAATATCAACAGCAGGGCACTGCTTTTTTGCTGGATGAACAGCAAAATATCGTCTACTTTCCCACCGCAGCTAAAACGCTGCCGTTGCATACACCGCTGTCACAGTTCAATACAGAATTCTCCCAATCCAGTGGCTTTAATACCGCAGCCAGCGCCATCAGTCGGCAGCCTAAGGGCATGGTGCAAGTTAACTGGCAGGGTGAGGAATATGTGCTGGTATTTGAACATGTCACCCTGGATGGGGCAAAGATGGACTGGTCTATGGGACTACTGGTGCCACAGGCGTTGATAACAAACCCGGTGGAACAGGCATTTATTACTGCAATTATTGTGGCGCTGGTGATTATTGTGCTGGTGCTATTGATCACCTATGCCACGGGCTCCAGCGTGGTAGCGCCTATTGTAAAGATGAAGCACGCAATGGCGGATATTGCCAGAGGTGATGGTGATCTTACCAAACGCCTGGAGGTACGCTCTAATGATGAAATTGGTCAGCTTGCCACAGAATTTAATCGCTTTACCGACAAACTGAGAGAGTTACTCAATCAGACAGCCATGAACACTGAAGCGGTGGCAGCAGCTGCCCAGCAGTTGAAAGATGTCTCACAGAATACCAGCGCTGAAATCTCCCAGGAGCGGGATCAGGTCGATAATGTCAGCACCGCAGTGACCGAAATGGCGGCCACAGTAACCGAAATATCTGATAATGCCGCGCAGTCCAGCAGTGCTGCCACCAGGGCGGATGCAGAAGTACGCAGCGGAACATCGCAAGCGCAGGATACAATGACAGAGATCAGAGCGCTGGCACAGGCGATCAATGATGCTGTCTCGGTAGTCAATGAGCTAAGTCAGGAATCGAATAATATTGGTGCAGTTATTGATGTCATTAACAGTATTGCTGAGCAAACTAATTTACTTGCGCTCAATGCTGCCATCGAAGCAGCCCGGGCAGGCGATCAGGGTAGAGGTTTTGCCGTGGTGGCCGATGAGGTGAGGTCGCTGGCCAGCCGTACCCAGGATTCCACCGATGATATCCGTCGAATGGTCGAGCGTTTGCAGGGTATGGCCAGCCAGACAGACAAAGTGATGCAGCAAGGTAAGGAGCGGTCTGAAAAAGGCGTGGAAAAAACCGCTTCGGTGGTTGCTGCGCTGGAACGCATTAGTGAATCAATCGGTACAGTGCAATCACAGAGCGGTCATATCGCAAATGCCACAGAGCAGCAAAGTGTGGTAGCCGAAGATATAAATCGTTCTTTAGTGAAAATCACGGGCTTGAGTGATCGCACCAGCGAACATGCCTTTGAACTGGCTGCGCAGGCAACCCAGTTAAGCGGCGTGGCTAATGAACTACAAAAAGTGGTTAATCAGTTTAAAATCTAGATTTTCGATGAGCGCCAGATCAAATATCAAAAAAGCGCCTACTCTGGCGCTTTATCCTCGCAAGAAAGAGGCTCAGCCAGTGTAACTGCACCTTCAAGGCGCTTCTGGATAATATTTCGCATGGTGGATGACAACTCACGAAAGAACGTACGGGATGGTGAGGTATTGCGCCAGGCCAGCACATGTTGCCTGACGATAGGCATGTCAGCCAGTTCACAAACATGCAGCGCTTCTGGTTTATGTAATTCAGAGTGAATGTACAGCCCTGGCAGGAACGCAACGCCCATTCCCATGACCACCATCTGTCGAAGCGTATCCAAACTGGTACCTTCATAATCCCGCGCCACTTTAGCCCCTAATCGCTTACAAATATCATGAACCTGATGATGAAAATGATGGCGATCTTCTAAAGTCAGCACTTGCTCATCGCGAAGCAGTTGCGGGTCGATGAAAGGCTTTCCGGCGAGCGGATGATCCGAAGGCATAACAAATTTAAGTGGTTCGTAAAAAAGCGGCTGACTTTGTATTTGTGAGTTGGCGTCTGACATAGGAGTGAGTACTAGGTCATATTCGCCGGCCAGTAGCCCCTGTTGCAATTGGGTAGGTGCTGCCTCGCGCACATAAAACTTAAGATTAGGCTTTAATGTATGAATGTCTGGCAGCACATAGGGCAGTAAATACGGGCCGAGAGTAGGCGGGATACCCAGTCGATACATCGTATTTTCACCGTCTGATAAGTTTCTGGCTACTTCGGCAAACTGAAGATTGGCAGTAAGTACTTTTTCAGCACTAAATAAAAGTGCATGTCCATGAGCACTTAGCAGCGTTCCTGAGCGGGAGCGTTCAAATAATTTTAGTCCAAGATTAGACTCCAGCGCATTTATTTGCGTGGTAAGTGTTGGCTGGCTGATACCTAAAGCCTGAGCGGCATTGCGAAAATTCAGATGCTTAGCAACAGTGACAAAATACCGGATCTGGCTTATTGAAGGTGCTTTAGAATTACCTAACATACTCTCGTGATAAGTCGTGATTTTTCTGATAGACAAAGGTTATCACCAATGCTTAAACGTGACTATGACTATGAGTCAGGGTTTTACCTATCACAAATTGACTGTGCTCACATATCACCTCGAACGACCCGGATGAAAGCAACTTATTCTTGCACGAAATAGGGCGAGTAGTACTTCAGCATGGGTGTGGTCATAATATCCTGATGGTTTACTCTCACTTGCCATATCCCAGGCGGGCATTATGAAAAAAATGTAACCTTTATGATACGCATTGGTAATACCAAACCTTAGTCGCAAACCTGTTCGTGTCATATATATCCGACTGGCTATCAGGCAATGGCGTTAACAGTAATTAAAAGGACAAACCTGACGTTTACCCTGCCTTTAAAGGCTGTGAGTAGGCAAAGGTTGCCTGATTGTAAGCCACCACCCTCAACTGTCTAGGAGCAAGCATCAGTGTCTTGCGCCACATTTCTGTGGAGTTATGAGTGAGCTGATAGTTTCTATCTATCTAAGAAAACTGTATTCTTCTATATGCCTATCAGGTGAGACTCGTTCGTATTATAAGTAATATCGTATCTCAATTAATTCAGTGGAGTATTTTTTATGGATCATGTTATATCCGGTGTAGCCAAGTTCCAGGATGAAGTATACCCGGGCAAAAAGGCCACTTTCCAAAAACTGGCAAACGGCCAGAATCCCGAAGTACTTTTCATTACCTGCTCCGATTCCCGCATCGACCCCAATATGGTGACGCAAACGGATCCGGGGGAGCTGTTTATTTGCCGCAACGCGGGCAATATTGTACCACCGCACTCTAATCAAACTGGTGGTATGACCGCATCAATTGAATTTGCTGTAGCAGCGCTGGGTGTTGAGCACATCGTAGTGTGCGGACACACCGATTGTGGTGCGATGAAGGGCGCACTAAATCCTGAAAAGCTGGATTCGCTGCCCCATGTCAAAGAATGGTTAGGCCATTGTCGCTGTGCCAGCGAGGTGGTTAAAGAAAAACATGGCGAACTGACAGCTGACAATCTGGAAGAATTGACCAAAGAAAATGTCATTCAACAAATGCAACATCTGCGCACGCATCCTGCAGTTGCTGCCAAGCTGGCGACGGGTAAAGTTGAGCTTCATGGCTGGGTATATAACATTGAGACAGGGACCGTGCTTTGTTATCAACCGGAAACAGGCGTCTTTAAAGAGATGGAAGAAGTGTATGCCGAACGCAAACTGGCTAAGGGTAAGTAGGATCCAGCCATGAAGTCAGAATTAAGTTTTGCGGAGATCAAAAATGATCTCCCGGCAAGTATTGTTGTATTTTTTGTCGCGTTACCGCTGTGTCTGGGTATTGCGTTGGCTTCAGGTGCTCCGTTATTTTCCGGCATTATCGCCGGAATCGTCGGTGGTATTGTTGTCGGTCTATTCAGTGGCTCCCGATTAGGTGTCAGCGGGCCCGCCGCAGGTCTGGCGGTAATTGTGTTTGATGCAATTGCAACGCTGGGCAGCTGGGAGCTGTTTCTTTGCGCTGTCGTATTATCGGGCGTATTCCAACTTATTCTGGGTTTTGCCAGAGCCGGATTTGTCGCATACTTTATTCCATCTTCGGTGATAACCGGTATGTTGGCGGGGATCGGTTTGCTTATCATACTTAAGCAGATACCTTATCTGTTTGGCTGGCACGCAGACTTTTTGGGCGAAGAAGCATTTCAGCAGCTAAATGGTGAGAATACCTTTTCTGCGATCTCCCACGCCTTATCTGTCATGTCTCCAGCAGCAGTGGCTATTTCCGTTGTATCGATTATATTACTGGTCATATGGGATAAGTACTTAACTCACGCCCATAAGATATTTCGTCTGCTTCAGGGCCCCATCGTTGTGGTATTGCTGGGCATTGTGACATCAATGGCGCTTTCGCAGGCGGGTATGCCACTTAGTCCTGACCAGTTGGTGACGTTACCGGTAATTGATAGTTTTGACAGCTTTGCCAGTGAAATGTCATTTCCTGCTTTTTCCCAGATGTTCAGTATTGAGGTTATTACCATCGCCCTGGTAATGGCGGCCGTCGCCAGTATAGAAACATTATTGTGTGTGGAAGCCACCGACAAACTGGACCCGGACAAGAACGTTACGCCAACCAATCGTGAGTTGAAGGCGCAGGGTATTGGTAATATTTGCTCTGGTTTAATCGGAGGGCTACCTATTACTCAGGTAATCGTTCGCAGTTCGGCAAATATCGCGTTTGGTGGTAAGACCAAAATGTCGGCGATATTACACGGTGTTTTTCTGGTCATCTCAGTATTCGTCATGGCTTCGCTGCTGAATCAAATACCCCTTGCATCCCTGGCAGCTATTCTTGTCACCGTTGGCTATAAACTGATGAAACCGGCGACGTTCAGAAAGATGTATAAAAACGGGCTGGAACAATTCTTACCCTTTATTCTGACTATTGCAGTGATGGTAGTGACCGACCTGCTAACGGGTGTAATTGCAGGGCTCGTGCTTAGCTTGTTCTTCACATTACGTCACAGTTACCGTAATTCATATCACTTCATAGATACGGTTGATCATGATCACGGTAAAGAGACACACCACATTGTAATGGCAGAAGATGTCACCTTTTTCAATAAGCCACGAATTTTAAAGAAACTGGACTCCATTCCCGATGATGCAAAAGTCATCCTGGACTTTTCCAATTCAAAATCCGTTGCTTATGATGTGAAAGAAACCGTCCGGGACTTTCTCGAGCATGCCAAGTCAAAAAACATAGAGGTGGAAACGATCGCATTTAATCAGACCACTTAACTTTCTTACACAGGAGCGGGCTTGGCCCGTCTCCTGACCTTCTCATGCTACACAAGGGTTATAGCTCTGATAGTTTTTCACTATCATGAGAATCTATATAATTCTATTAGACTATCAGTTAAAACTCCGTTAACAACTATACAAACTTGTAAACAAGCGGAGTAAAAAATGGATCATGTTATTTCTGGCGTTGCCAAATTTCAGGACGAAGTTTACCCAACAAAAAAAGCCACTTTTCAAAAGCTTGCCAACGGGCAGAATCCCGAAGTTCTTTTTATCACTTGTTCTGACTCACGAATCGATCCAAATCTGGTCACACAAACCGATCCCGGTGAACTGTTTATTTGCAGAAACGCCGGTAATGTAGTTCCTCCTCATTCAAACCAAACTGGTGGAATGACAGCTTCTATAGAATTTGCTGTCGCCGCGCTTGGGGTGAGCCATATTGTTATCTGCGGGCATACCGACTGTGGTGCCATGAAAGGTGCTTTGAACCCGGAAGCGTTAGATGGTCTGCCCCACGTGAAAGAGTGGCTTGGTCATTGTCGTTGCGCTACTGAAGTCGTCAAAGAGCGACGAGGCAGTGTCGATCATGAAAATCTTGAAGAAGTGACGCAGGAAAATGTTCTTCAGCAGTTACAGCATTTGCGTACTCACCCGTCTGTAGCAGCAAAAATTGCCACTGGTAAAGTCAAGCTGCATGGCTGGGTATATAATATCGGCTCTGGTGAAGTGCTTTGTTATGACGAATCCAGCAAAACTTTTGAGCGCATGAGCGAAGCTTACGCAGAACAAAAACTAACTAAAAAATAAGCAGCATTCATGTTAAAAATCAGTACCTCTAATTTACGGGGCGATCTAACCGGCGGTCTTACGGCAGGTATTGTGGCGTTGCCACTGGCGTTGGCCCTGGGTGTTGCCTCTGGTCTGGGCCCCATGGCGGGACTTTACGGCGCCATTGCCGTTGGCTTCTTTGCTTCACTGTTTGGTGGCACGCCGTCGCAAATCTCCGGTCCAACGGGGCCCATGGTGGTTGTGCTGGCCGGATTGTTTGCCAGTTTATCCGGCAATGTCGAGTTAATTCTCACTGCGGTAGTCATGGCCGGTGTGTTCCAGATTGTCTTCGGCCTTCTTGGCGTAGGGCAATATATCAGACTGGTCCCTTACCCGGTTATATCCGGTTTTATGTCCGGCATTGGTGCAATTATCATCATCCTGCAGTTGGGGCGATTGATGGGTCATGAGCCCCCAGGTGGAACCATCGGAGCGTTGGAATATCTGCCTCAGGCGCTTGCCGATATCAACTTTGTCACCCTGGCGCTAGGAATAGGAACACTATTGATCGCCTATAAATGGCCGGCAGCTTTAGGAAAATATGTCCCTGGTGCGCTTGCTGCGCTTATTATTGGTACGCTGGTAAGTTTGGCATTGAGTGTTCCTGTACTGGGCGATATTCCTACCGGCTTGCCCAGTATTCACTGGCCGACCTTTACCGAGGGGAATACATTTTTAGTGCTGGAAGCGGCATTTATTCTGGCTATTCTGGGGGCTATTGATAGTTTGCTAACCTCCCTCGTTGCGGACAACATGACCCGCACACGGCATGATAGCAATCGCGAACTGATTGGTCAGGGGATCGGTAACACCGTTGCCGGCCTGATTGGTGGTATTGCTGGTGCAGGCGCAACCATGCGCACAGTAGTGAATATTCGTAGTGGTGGTAAAGACCGTATCTCGGGTATGACCCACGCGCTGGTGCTACTTGCTATTGTGCTGGGCCTTAGCCCGCTGGCGGCAAAAATACCACACGCGGTATTAGCTGGTATTTTGGTCAAAGTCGGTCTGGATATTATTGACTGGGGCTACCTCAAACGAGCGCACACCGGTCCGCGCTGGGACTTTGCGCTAATGGCGCTGGTACTTGGACTGACTGTGTTTGTTGACCTTATCACGGCGGTGGGTGTTGGTGTGGTACTAGCCGCTCTCGCTTATGTTCGTCAGGTTGCTCAGTTGCAACTGGAAGAGCTGAACCAGTTGCCAGAAGGTCTGGATGATCCCGAAGAAAACGAATTGCTGGAAAAAGCAGGTGGCAAAGTCAGTATCTTTAGTTTTGGTGGACCACTAAGCTTTGGTGCTGCGGCGGATTTGGGACATCATGTTCGTGAGCGGGTCCGTGAGCGTTCACAAGTTCTTATCCTTGATTTTACCCGCGTACCGGTGGTTGATGTTTCTGCAGCTATGGCGGTTGAAACTATCACATCAGACGCGCAGGCAGCGGGAAGAGAGCTGGTTATCTGTGGTGCTACTGCCAATGTTATAAAGGTTTTGGATAGCATTAACACACATCAGGCTAACGTGCGCATGTTCAAAACCCGGTTGGAGGCTTTGGACTGCGCGCTGCGCATTATAGAAGATAATGAGAACAACTCGCGAGGGGATAGCAAACCCGTTAACGCATAACGTAAATATGCTAAAAGCCACCTTCGGGTGGCTTTTTTGTATCCGAACTAAATGACTGTGACGCTTTGCTGAGCGCAATTTTCAATAATACGTCTTACCACATGCACTACAGCCCGACAAACCGGGGCTATCAGCACAAGGTAGTAGCAGATCTTAGCTGAGAAGAATTCCACCTGCTAATATCCGGTTACATTTTGATGTATAAAATACTTAACATTTTGTCATTAATTATTTACTCTGAGTTTGAAAAATCTGACAATAGAGCAAAATTATGATTTCTTTCAGAGAAAAAAGTTTGTGGGTTTCTTTATTAATATCTTTGGTTATCGCGTCGGTTTATGGCGATAACATTCTTGCATTTCTGGCAGCGGGGGAGGCGGTATCCGGACAGGATATAAGTGGCTTAATTTTCCGTGTTGTCATAGCGTTTATTGTACTTGAAGTGGTATTGCATATCGCATTGGCAATGAAGGAGCAGGAAGGCTCAGGATTACCAGAAGATGAAAGAGAGCGTAACTACCGGCTGCTGGCGAACAATGTCGGCTACTGGGTATTATCAATCGGGGTCATTGCCTGTATATCTCAACAGATGATAAACAGCAGCTTTGGTTTTGAAGTACAAAATGAATACACAAACCTTGCCCTGGCACCTTTCGAACTGAAACTGGTAGTTATTTTCTGGCTATCCGAGGTAGCTCGCTTTGCCACTGAGCTTTATTATTACCGGCAGGAAAGTTAATGGCCGAAACTTTGACACTAAAGAACAATATCAGGACGTTACGTTTTTTCTCGAACGAAATGACTCAGCAGGAGTTGGCTTCGAAAATAGGTGTGACGCGCCAGACAGTAATGGCAATAGAAAAGGGGAAGTATTCACCTTCCCTTGAAGTCGCATTTAAGATTGCGCGAATATTTAATAAGCCAATTGATGATGTTTTTCAATATACCAGCCTGGATGAAAAATAACGGCCCCTGAAATGACATATAGCCGCGTCATATCAAGTTTCTGTCATTATATATGTGCCCGTTGCTCACGCTACGCTGAAAAGCTGCAAAAGTGGCGGGTAAAAAGACCCCAACTGGAAAAGCGGGCGATGATATGATCAAAAAAGGCTGCCCTTTGGCAGCCTTTTGCACTAATAAACATTTATCTGTAACGTTACCAGATTTGTACACGCTCTTCTTTTGGCAGGTACAGTTCATCGTCAGGTTTTACATCAAATGCTTTATACCAGGCGTCCAGGTTACGCGGTGCCATGGTGCGATAACGTGCAGGGGCATGAGGGTCAGAACGAAGCTGATTCATCAGGCTTTGCTCGGTGCGCTTTTCACGCCATACCTGAGCCCACGCCAGGAAGAATCGCTGATCGCCGGTCAGGCCATCAATAACTGGTGGCTCTTCACCATCAAGGCTTATTTTGTAAGCCTCGTAGGCCATAGAAAGACCGCCAACATCACCAATATTTTCACCCAGGGTTAAGCGGCCATTCACATTGTTGCCTTCGATGGGTTCGTACTGGCTGTACTGCTCGTCCAACTTATCAACTTTGGCATTAAATGCTTCTAAATCTTTTTCTGTCCACCAGTTGCGCTGAATGCCTTTAGCATCCGATTTCGATCCCTGGTCATCAAAGCCATGCCCCATTTCGTGACCAATAACGGCACCAATAGCGCCGTAATTTACAGCAGGATCAGCATTGGGATCAAAAAATGGCGGTTGCAAAATTGCGGCAGGAAATACAATTTCGTTGAACGACGAATTGTAATACGCATTGACGGTTTGTGGTGTCATCCCCCAACGTTCACGATCAGTCGGCTCCAGTTCTTTTTCAACATCACGCTGTTGGAAAAACTCACGCAGATTGCGCACATTCTGGACCAGCTGGTCTTCAGTGATTGTGACACCTTCTAAGTCAACCCACTCATCTGGATAGCCAATTTTTGGGCGGAAAGCGGCCAGTTTTTCTTTTGCTGCTTCTTTTGTATCCTCACCCATCCAGTCGAGATTCTCGATGCGCTTTTTCAGTGCCGCACGCAGATTCTCTACCAACTCTTTCATTTGCTCTTTTGAGCTTTCAGGGAAATATTCATCGACGTAGATTTTACCGATAGCAAAACCTAAAGACTCGGTCCCTGACATTTGTGATAGCGCACGTTTCCAGCGTGGACGCGGTTCCTGCTGACCATTTAGTGTCTTGCCGTAAAAATTAAAATTTGACATAAACACATCTTCAGACAACAAATCAGCGTTGTTGGAAATAGTGTGATAGGTCAGATAGCTTTTCCACACATCCAAATCAGTATCATTAACTATTTTAATGACATTTTTAATCGGCTCTGGCGTGGTCATGTTCAGCTCAGGCGCTTTCAGGCCGCTTGATTTGAAAAACGCATCCCAGTCGAAACCGGCGTACTCATCAGAAAGCTTAGAACGTTCGATCTGGTTTAACGTCAGTTCGCGGTCACGACGTTTTTCACGAGGCCACTGAATTTCAGCAATTTGGGTTTCCAGGTCAAGAATATGTTTTGCTTTTTCAGCGGCATTTTCTTCATTTGCCAGCGTCAGCATCTCTTCAACATGAGCCAGGTACGCCTTTCGAATCTCTGTAAAGCGTTCCTGATCACCTAAATAATAATCACGATCAGGCAGGCCAAGACCACCCACGCCAACAGTGACCTGATACTCATTAGGATCCAGACGGTTATACCAAAGTCCGGCATATAATGGGGAGGCGTTACCATACAGCCATGCACTACCAAACAATTCGGTCAGCTGCTGATGATTTTCAAGCTCATCGATTTTGCTCATAACATCAGAGATTGGCGCGATTCCCTTTTTGTTAATTGCATCGGTATCCATATAGGCTTTATAGAAGTCATGGACCATCTGTTCTTCTTTATTCAGATCGTCGCGAGACATAATGTCGTCGATAATGGCTTTAACCTGATCCTGGCTCCGGTCGTAAAGTTTACTAAAGGCACCGTACCTTACTTTGTCTGCAGGAAGCTCAAAATTGTCATACCAGGTACCGCCAGCATAGCGGAAAAAATCATCGCCCGGGCGGACTGACTCATCGCGGGCTGATAGATCAACGCCGAAGCTACCCAGTTCCGGCTCACCATTATTTTGCGCTGTCTTGGCAGACGCTTCTTTTTGTTGTTCAGACTGCTGTTCGTTGGTCTGATCTGCCTGTCCACAGCCTGCAAGACCAAGCGATGCCGCAACCATCGCGGCGATAAGATTGTATTTCATTGTCAGTTCTCTGTTCTAGTTGTTATTGTGTCAGCATCGACACCGGGTGTATTAAAAACGCTAAGTTTTTGTTTTTTATCATTGTTGTAAGGTAATACATCTACAGCTTGTTGGAAATAGCTTTGTATAGCCGGCGTTTCCCGCTGTAGAAAATCCTTTACAGCATCGTGAAACACAGGCTCGTAGAGAAAATGAGCGGAGGTACAGTAAATGGGTTCGAACCCCCGGATTAATTTGTGTTCGCCCTGGGTGCCAGGATTGAAGTAAGACAATTTATTGTCGATCGCAAAGGCGATTCCCTGGTAATAGCAACACTCAAAATGCAGTTCGCTGATGTTCTCCAGTGCCCCCCAGTAGCGTCCGTACAATGCCTCGTCATCGAAAAAAAGCAACGCACTGGCACACGCCCCCGTTGGCGTACTGGCTATGATCAGAAGCATCTGCTCACCCATCTGTTCGGCCAGACCATAAAAGAAAGCTTCATTTAAGTAACCCGTATGCCCGCTTCGTTTTAGATAAGTTTGCTGATAACACCGGATAAAAAATGCCATATCGGCGGGTTGAATTGCCTGACCAACTTTTCTTTCAATGGTGATGTCCCGCGCATCGAGACTTTTTCGCGCCTTTTTTATGGTCTTGCGTTTTCGGGATGTCAACGCTCCAAGAAAATCATCAAAGCTATGGTACCCGTAGTTATGCCATTGAAACTGAACGCTATAGCGCTGTGCAAATTCCTGCTGTTGCTTTAGCGCTGTAGCCATACTGATTGGGGGAAACAGCACATGCAGTGAAGAGACTGTATTTTTTAATCTCGTCTGTAATTCATCTGACATCTGCTGCCACAGGGGCGCTGGCTCGCGATCAGGATGCGTCAGAAAACGCGGGCCGGTTACCGGGGTAAAAGGCACAGCACTAATCCACTTAGGGTAATAAGCCAGGTTGTGTTGGTGATACGCATTAGCCCAGCTTTGATCAAAAACATATTCGCCGTAGCTGTCGGATTTCAGATAGCCAGGCGCTGCTGCAATAAGTTGTTCATCATCAAATAACGCCAGATGGCACGGCTGCCATCCGCTATTATTACCCACGCAGCCAGTAGTTTCGAGCAGTTGCAGAAATGCATGCTGCAAAAACGGGCCGGCCTTTGCAGCCAGCTGTTGCCACTGGACTGCAGGAATTTGCGATATGCTATTGAAAAATACGGTTTGATATCCCATAAAGAGAGCGAAGCACCACTTCAGTTGGTTTTGTTATCGGGGCATTGATGTCAAGGGCACCAAATAGTTTGAAACATGTCAGAGTTTAACAGAAAAATCATTGTTGACGCGATTACCCGCATGTTGGCGCGACGAGAGCACAGCTATATGGAGATTACCGCAAAGCTTACCCAAAAAGGCTATGCGGAGTCTCAGGTTGCCCCGATAATCGAAGAGTTTCGTGAAGCTGATATTCAGTCTGACCAGCGTTTTGCCGAAGCCATGGTGCGAAGTGCGCTCAGTAAGGGCCGTGGGCCGCGCCGCTTGTCGGCCGACCTGACGCGTCATGATATCAGCGAAAGTCTTGTCGATGCCGCTGTGGCTGAGGTTGAGCCCGACTGGTTCGAACTGGCTTTGTCGGTGCGTGAAAAAAAGTTTGGCCTGGCTGAACCAAGTGATTTTAAGCGCCGTCAAAAGCAAATGCAGTTTTTACAATATCGTGGTTTTCTGCAGGCGCATATAGATTACGCCATGCAAGGCCACAAGGACTAATCAGGCAGCTTAACAAGCGCCGTTGTTTCGTGGTATTGTTCCACACGTCTGACGCCAGTCAGCGCGGTGCCTTAAGCATAGTTCACCTGCCACAGTAACAGAAATTAAATAGGAAGTTTGGATCTCAATGACATTATCAACTGCTGACATTCGCCAAAAGTTTTTCGACTATTATAAAAGTCATGGTCATCAGCCCGTGGCAAGTAGTTCTTTAGTTCCGGCAGACGATCCAACCCTGCTTTTCACTAATGCCGGCATGAATCAGTTTAAAGATGTATTTCTTGGTACTGAGAAACGCAGTTACACCCGTGCGGTTTCTTCCCAGCGGTGCGTACGCGCCGGCGGTAAACATAATGATTTAGAGAATGTCGGCTACACCGCGCGTCACCATACATTTTTCGAAATGATGGGTAATTTCAGTTTTGGCGACTACTTTAAAAAAGAGGCAATAACGTTTGCCTGGAAGTTTTTGACCGAGGAACTGGGGCTGGCCAAAGATAAACTCCTGGTGACTATTTTTCATACCGATGATGAAGCATTTGATATCTGGGAAAAACACATCGGTGTGCCTAAAGACAAGATCTTGCGCATTGATACTGCAGATAATTTCTGGTCAATGGGAGATACCGGCCCGTGTGGACCTTGCTCCGAGATTTTCTACGATCACGGCGAGCATATCTGGGGCGGACCGCCGGGAACACCGGAAGAAGATGGCGATCGTTTTATCGAAATCTGGAATCTGGTTTTCATGCAGTACAACAAGCAGTCTGACGGGACCATGGAACCACTGCCAAAACCTTCGATAGATACCGGCATGGGGCTGGAGCGTATTGCCGCTATTATGCAGGACGTGCACAGTAACTATGAAATCGATCTTTTTGCAAATCTTATTCAGGCCGCTGCTGACGTGGTCGGCAGTGATGACCTTGAAAACAAGTCATTACGGGTAATTGCTGACCATATCCGTTCATGCAGCTTTTTAATCTGTGATGGGGTGATGCCAGGCAACGAAGGCCGTGGTTATGTGCTTCGGCGTATTATTCGTCGGGCGGTGCGGCATGGCTATAAGATGGGCGCCAATGATATTTTCTTCTATAAATTGGTTCAGGCGCTGACCAAAGAAATGGGCGAAGCCTATCCAGAGCTTGCTGATCAGCAACCGGTAATCGAAAAAGTATTGCGTGTAGAGGAAGAGCAATTCAGTAAAACGCTATCTCGCGGCATCGCGATGCTCAACGATGTACTTGAAAATCTGGAAGGCGACACCGTCCCGGGCGAGGTTGTCTTTAAACTTTATGACACCTATGGCTTTCCGGCTGATTTAACCGGCGATGTGGCGCGCGAACATAATTACAAAATTGATGAAGAAGGCTTTGAAAAAGCCATGCAGGCCCAGCGCCAGCGGGCTCAGAAAGCCAGCAATTTTGGCATGGACTATAATGAGCAACTGCGGGTTGAGCATGTCACCAAGTTCACCGGCTATACAGATGCCGAGGGCCAGGGAAATGTTCTGGAACTGATTAAAGACAATACGCTTACTGACACGCTCAATGACGGAGAAGAGGGTGTGGTGGTGCTGGACAGTACACCGTTTTATGCAGAAGCCGGCGGTCAAAGTGGGGATAGAGGAATATTGGAAGTCGCCGGTGGTGAATTTGTGGTTACTGACACTCAAACGCTGGGGAATGCCTTTGCGCATTACGGTAAAGCTGTTGGGCGAATTGAAAAGGGAGATACGGCGACCGCTAAGATAGACAGCAACAACCGCGAGGCGATCAAGAAGAACCACAGCGCCACCCATCTTCTTCACGCAGCCTTGCGCGAAGTTTTAGGTGAGCATGTTTCACAAAAAGGTTCCCTGGTTCAGGCGCAGCGTATGCGTTTCGACTTTTCTCACTTTGAACCTGTTACTGCAGAACAACTGGCTACCCTGGAACGACGGGTTAATCAGGAAATTTGCGCTAATCACGCCTTGTCCACCGAGCTGATGGATCTGGAGGAAGCAAAATCGTCAGGGGCGATGGCACTGTTTGGCGAAAAGTACGATGAAAAAGTACGGGTTGTGACAATGGGGCCGTTTTCTATTGAGCTTTGCGGCGGCACCCACGTAGCGCGAACCGGTGATATTGGTTTATTTAAAATCGTTGCCGAAAGCGGTATTGCTTCCGGGGTGCGCCGAATTGAGGCGGTAACAGGTGAGGCGGCAATTGACGTTGTCCAGCGACAGCAAACCCTGCTTAATGAAGCTGCTGTCTTGCTCAAGACTGATACCAGTAATGTGGTGAACAGACTTAGTGCACTGCAGGCTCAAACCAAAGAATTGGAAAAGACGCTCAGTGCAACAAAACAGAAGTTAGCCAGTCAGCAGGGTGCGGACATGCTGGAGCAGGCGCAAACCATCAACGGTGTAAAAGTGCTGGTTACCCGGCTGGATGGGATAGAACCCAAAGCATTACGCGGAATGGTTGACGATCTTAAAAACCGAATTGGCGAAGGTATCGTAGTACTTGGTGTAGCAGGTGACAATAAAGTCAGTTTGATAGCGGGCGTGACCAAACAACTTACCTCTAAGGTCAAGGCCGGAGAGCTGGTTAATTTTGTCGCCGGACAGGTTGGCGGTAAAGGTGGTGGCCGGCCTGATATGGCTCAGGCGGGTGGTGATCAGCCGGAAAATCTGGGGGCAGCGTTAGACTCTGTTACCTCTTGGCTATCAGATAAGCTATAATCTAGTTTATCGGTTAAACAGCGGGTTTTTGATGTGACACAAGAACAGGGAGTCGCTGCTGCTATCGCCGGGTCGTGCCGGCGTTGAAGCAAAATGAAGGGATATGTTCATAAGTAAGGAACAGGAGCAAGCGAATGCTTATTTTGACTCGTCGTGTAGGTGAAACTTTGATGGTGGGTGATGAAGTCACTGTCACTGTCTTGGGCGTTAAGGGAAATCAAGTGCGTATCGGGGTAAATGCCCCTAAAGAAGTATCGGTTCATCGTGAAGAAATCTATATGCGGATTCAGGCTGAGAAAGGCGGAGACGCGGATAATTCTGATAAAGAATAAATTTCTTTGACGATAAAAAAGGCTGGTGAAAACCAGCCTTTTTTATATTTGTAATCGGATATCGCTGGGTTTTTATACCATTACAAGCCCGACTGCTTAAAGTCTGTGCGTTCAGATTATTTAAAGTGAGTTATTGATTTTCTTCCGGGCAGATTTTTGCTATCTTGTCGCTGTTGGTCGGGAAGCGCACCAGGGCCCGTATGGAGTCCGGCGCAAACGAAGCTCATATGAGCTTATTGTATAAAAATTAAGGGTTTGAGCCTGTTTTATACAAAATGTTGAAAATCCCGCCAGGTGAGCATTTTTATTTAAAAAACGTTTGACACCATCAGGTGAATCCGTAAAATGCAGCACCACATTCCGGAGAGGTGGGTGAGTGGCTGAAACCAGTTCCCTGCTAAGGAACCATACGCATTACGCGTATCGAGGGTTCGAATCCCTCCCTCTCCGCCATTTTTAGTTGGTGGTGGCAACCAACACAAGTTTTGCGCGTGTGTAGCTCAGCTGGATAGAGTACCTGGCTACGAACCAGGCGGTCGGAGGTTCGAATCCTTCCACACGCGCCACTTACTATTTGTCACATTATGCTTGTGCATAATATCTGTTTTTCGCGTGTGTAGCTCAGCTGGATAGAGTACCTGGCTACGAACCAGGCGGTCGGAGGTTCGAATCCTTCCACACGCGCCATTCAAGAAAACCCACCATCTGGTGGGTTTTTTTATATCTGTAGGTTTTATAAAAGAATCGTTAAGGGGCTCGACAAAGT
>NZ_KB899380.1 GCF_000378185.1 Salinimonas chungwhensis DSM 16280 | reverse complement strand
ATTCTGTGACCATGAGCTGGTCGCAGAAAAGCTTAGAACTGATATCTATTTCGCAAACCCGTATTCATCCTGGGAACGCGGATTGAATGAAAACTTCAACGGTTTGCTGCGCCAGTACATCAAGAAAGGCACCGATTTACGGACGATAACAGATAGGCAAATTAATGAGGTTGAACGTGCATTAAATGCCAGACCGAGAAAGTGTCTCGGCTTCAGGCAGCCAGTTACGGTATTCAATGAATTACGCAAAGCTGCCTAAATTAGCGAGTGGTGCACTTCGGAGTTGAATTCGCGCTAAGCGTTGGGCTGAGTTTTTAATTAGGCAGCTAAGAAATAGAGATGAGCTTGCAAGAGTGCGTAGACAAGCCATCTAGCAATTTATTCAGAAGGTCGAAAAACGCTTGGCATGTTTCTTTCGTCACTAATTTTTTTCAATCATTTATGAGCCGAATAATAAGGCGTAAAATTTTGTGAGACATCATGGGAACTACCAAACTGAAAAGCTCGGCAATGGCTAAGAGAGGGGTTAATTATGTTCGAAACATAATTGAGTCATCAAACAGTATCTTTCACGAAGTGCATCAAGAAAATGATTACGGTAACGATGCTTTCATTGAACTAGTAGATGAGACAGACGTTAAGGGTGTTACCGTTGCATTGCAAATAAAGTCTGGAAAATCATTCTGCACCAAGAATTCTTGTTCGATCCCCGCCTCTAAGCGGCACTTTGACTACTGGCATACGCATTCCTTACCCGTTCTAGGTATCGTCTATGATCCTGATGAGGATACTGCTTATTGGGCAAATATAAAATATCACATTGGTTCTGGTATAGACGCTATAAACAATGGACCTTACACTATAAAGTTCAATAAAACGGAATTTTCAAGTTTTACGGCTGATAATTTCGAAAAGATTTTCAAGCCCTTGCATTTGAATAAAGAAATCAAATTATCATTTGAGGAATCACTTAAGTTTTCTGAATCAAAAGACCATACAGAGCACTGCTTAGGCTTAAGCTCACTGGCTAGGCGTCACGCTCAATCTGAAGGTTCTTGGGTAAAGATATTCAATATTTTCAAACAATGGGACGTTGATGAGTTAGATCCTAGCATCTTGTACTATATGGCGCACGTTCCTGGGCACCCTGATATATTTTGGCGTAACGGACATAGTATACCAACCAGCGTGAGGAAAAACTTGCGCCCATTTATAGCATCTATGTCAGAAAGCGATATTATCAAAATGTTGAGCTTGTTAGATGAAGAAGACTGCTTTGAGCGCGGTTCATTAGGCCAAAGTGCTGAATCCCTTATTGCGTTGATTTACGAAAAAGAGCAAAAGCTCCTCGGTGTAATTGAAAATAAAGAATTAACGACTCATACACGTGACTCAGCTGTGATTCTTTATGCGCACTATTTGCAGGAAAGGGCTATTGGTATGTTGAAACCGCTATGTGCAAAGTACCCAGAATTAACTTGGGCTAAAGAGATGGTCATACAGTTGGAGCAGGAAGGCTACGTGTACCTTTACTAAAAAATCTAACAATCGCATCAAGTCGTTCGCAGGCTCGCAGGGACATCTAAACCACGCGGCGGTTTTTAAACTTGTTTAGAGTAAATAACTAACCGCAGCGTAGTTTTGCTGCTCCTCATGATTCGTTGAACGAAAAATTCATCTATAAGCGCCCCGCGCCCCATATTCTTAGTTATCAACGTCCGCATTTGGCTGTAAGTTCAATCGATGGACGCAACACACTAGTTAAATCTCTAAGCTGGCTTTAACAGTTATTAACGTTACCTATCGTTATAGCTGGGAAAATAGATAGATATTTTCATTTAGCCGTTTATACTCGTCGTAAGCGCAGTATTTATTCTTTGCAAGCGGACGGCTATGGCAACACAAATCGCACGACATAATGTAGATGACTCTCTCTACGTATTTCTCCAAGACAACAGCAAAAAGTGGTATGCACGCTTTCAGCTATTTGGGACTTGGTATTGCAAGTCAACCAAGCAAGTAGATAAAGACGAAGCTATCGCGGCAGCTCGGCTGCTGCGTATGGAATGGAAGATAAAGGCCGAAACCGGAACGCTGACAAAGAGTAAGCGGTTTCGAGATGTCGCGAACCTTGCGATTACCAATATGGAACATGCGTTGTTGCACGGCGGCGGTAAGGTTAGCTTTAAAGATTACATCGGCGCTTTGAAGCGCTATCACATCCCATTCTTCGACAGAACCTATGTCACATCAATAGACCAGCAAAAGATAAAAGAGTTTGAAATCTGGCGGATCAAGAAAGCCGGTCGGCTACTCAACAAATCAACACTACTTAATCACAATGCTGCATTGCAGATGGTCTTTAAGGAAGCCGTCGAAAAGCAATGGATGTTAGCAGTACAGGTTCCGGTGCTCAGTGCCACAGGAGAGCAGGGCGCAAGAAGAGCGGCTTTCACGCGTGAAGAATATGAGCAGGTATTAGAAACCATAGAGTCGATGCGTGATAACAGCCGAAAAGACAAGACTCGCCAAATTCGTGAACTGTTATTGGATTATGCGGAAGTTGTTGTCAATACAGGTATTCGGCCCGGCACTGAGATGGAAGAACTGACCTGGGGTGACATTGAGATGACACGCCAAGACCATCAAGTCATCTTTAAAATCAAAGTCCGCAAGGGCAAGACGACAAAGCATACCGGTACAAGAACGGTCGTGTGTAAAGACGATATCGTCTATCCGCTCATGGAGCTGAGAGATCGCTTTCCAAATCGAAAGCCCAATGACAAACTGTTCCGACTTGCCGATGGTAATACCACACGAGAGTTGGGACGAACGTTCAGCGCTGCACTTGATGAATGTGAATTAAGAAGTAGTTCTGACGGTCCGAGATCCCTTTACTCATTACGGCATACATACATTACATGGCAATTGCTCAGCCGACACTTGCGCATTGATGTACTTGCAAGACAATGCGGAACGAGTACAGCCATGATAGAGCAGCACTATAGCCACGTTGTTCCAAGCATGTTTGAAGAAGAACTCTCTGGCGTGACCTTCGACAAACAGGCCGCTCAGAAAAAAAGTAAACGAGCGTTAGCTCGTGAGCGAAAAACTAAGGATGTATTAGCCAAACGCTTTTCAGAGTGGGAAGCTGAGTACAGTAAGCGAGGTTGTATATAAGCTAATTAATGTTTTTATTAGATTTAGCAAAAATTGAAAAGGGACTCTCATGGCCGGATATATTTATCATACTAGACCTCAAAGTAACTCTCGATTTTGTAAGGTAGGCCTGACGAAACGCGACTCGCCAGAGCATAGAGTCAGAGAAATTAATAGAATTCATTACGGAGGCTTTTCCGACTGGATTCTCGTATCTCATGTGATAGTAAAAAGTCCTGAGTTGGCTGAAAAAGAAATTCATTTATCGTTGTCAGAAAAGAGATTCAAGATAGGTCCTGAACAAGAAGTTTTTCTTGTTCCTACCGAAGATGTTGAAACATTGTTGCAAAGCTACCAAAGTATCACTTACGAGGAGCACTTAAAGGATGTTCAAAGTCTTAGGAGTATGTTCCTTGATGAAAAAGAAAAGTATGAATCTGAAATTCTACTATTGACGAAAATCAATTATGCAAAATCGACAGAGGTGGAGGTGTTGGTAAGTGAAATTTCTGAACTGAAAAAGGAACGAATTGCTTATCAGAATAGAGTAAAAACGTTAGAAGAGGAGGCCTACGAGCGTTCTGAGAGCGCCTACTCTCGTAGAAAGATAAGAAAGCTTAAAAAGATGCTAGAACAATACCAGCAAAAGTATGGTGAGTGGGAGTGTTAACTACGAACTTTATAAGTTTTAATATTTGAGCCGTGTAAGGAAAAAAGGAAGTTAATGAACAACTCGATTTTATCTGAAGAGCTATTGGGCTGTACACAAAAGCTGTGTAGTTGGGCTAACGCAATAAAGCGTGTAAATGAGCCTAAGAAAAAGAAATCCACTGACGGAAGGTATGACGTTACAATTAAAGAAGTAGAAAAATCATGGCTGAATAAGCTCGCCCTGAGTGTTTCTATTTACCTCTTGAGCAAACTTGAATCCGATGCATTTGATTACACGCATATTAGTATGAGGTATGACTCCTTAAGCTCTTTTGCGGTGGATTTCGACGAGTTTATGGGTGAGACATGTGTTTACACAAGCGACAATCGGCTGAAGGAAGCATTAGAAATGCTCTGCGAGATCGGCTTTATTGAAACACGTAGAGATGACTCTAACCAAAACGAGAGAGATAACTACGGTTACGGAAATAAAGACGTGTGGGTAATTACTGTTCTGTTGGATACTTTCGATTTCCCTACAACAGTAGAAACACACAACTTCTCTAATAAGCACATTTAACAGCAGTTAATTAACTGTCACATAATATACCAGCAACTGTGAGCTCACAGTTATCATAGTAATAAGTATGCATTGAAGTGAAATCTTGCGGTGCACTGTTCTTTCCTACATCAATCAAAAAATCACAAGCGTTGCAGTTTTTCCTGATGTCAGGAAAAACTCAGCTGTGAGAAGTACTTTCGGTAGATTTTGGCCTGAAGCGAAGGCATCAGCGCCTTCGCAAGTCCAAAAGGAATCGAAAAATGCATAAAGTTAAATGCCCTAAATTTGGTGAGGCTGTCACTGAGAAGAATCTGAAAGTTTTAGTGAAATCTATAAAAAAAAGTAGTAAGGCGCTTACAGCAAATATAACAAAAATATATGTTGCGAAAGCATGGGAACTGAAAGGATTTACAAGCTTTAAGCAATTCGCAGCTGAATTTTTTCCAGAGCATAACTACGACGGACTGCTGAACCGAGCTAGGTGTGGGAAAGTTATGTTAACGATAGGTGGTCCAAGCATGGTTGGATACTACTCATTAAATAGCATGTCACCACTGTTGAAACTCACGAAAGAAGAGCAGCGCAAAGTCTTCGATAGCTTATGTCATGATGGCCAGAAACCAGCCCCTTGGTTGACAAAAGAAATGGTAATGGAAAAGCTTCAGTCTGTTTTTCCAGAAGATTCTGAAGCAACGAAGGCGTCCGAAGACAGTGAGTTAAGAAAAGAATTTACAAAACTAATTAAAAATGTTCCAGAAGGAGTTCATTTTAAACAGCACTTAGTAGAGGTTTTAGCAGACTTTCTTCCAGAAGAAAGTCTCAAGGGTGCATGCAAGGTTATCGCAAGAAAAGCAGGGTTAACCATTACATTTATAAAGGTGGGTTCGGATAGTCATAAAACCAAGAGAAAAGGATAGTGATTATGAGTGAGCTTATTCTTGACGCCAACTTTGACAGATTATGTATGACATCCGTGGTCGATGAAATTAGTTACCAAAAGTACTCAGAGAACATAAATAATATTTCGTATCTCCTGGCTGCCAAAAACAACATAAAGATGAAAAGAGTTGGGTGGCAGAGCGAGAGATATCTTAATAATATTAGATTACCGCTATTAAGTCGTTTTATTTTCGGTGAGAGGAACCCAGAAACCCCGCACCTACTAGTCCAAGTGTCAGAGAAGCACTGCAGGTTTGAGTTTAAAGGTCACCCTCTGAATTATAAACATTATTTGTGCGCTAGACAGTGGATTGCAATTATCACTGGCGAACACATATCAAAGTGTTTTGATCCAAAGCGTATGACCGTGACTGCAACTGATATAGCGATCGACCTTAAAGCGGCCATATCATCCCTTACAGTAGATCAGAGGCGTAGTCAGAAATCAGGAGCCTTTTATAATAGAGCCGGTGGCTTAGAGACGCTATATACAGGCATGTCACGATCATCTAAAAGAACAGTTCTTTATGATCGAAGTGCAAAGGCTTTAGATGCAGGGTTGACCCCTTACGACAAAATGATTACTCGAGTTGAAATAAGGTTGAAAAATAGAATGAAGCTCGACAGTTTTATGGAGTCGGTAGATTTGAATAAAATTTATGGGTCGATCTACCTTTATAGCCTTGATGAAATTGTCGAAAGTGAAATGCTTCCGGAAACCTACCTATCATTAATAAAAACTATTGGCATTAAACCCATCTTACAGTCAATGAATGATTCGGAACGTCGAAGGTTCCGCAAAAAGATTGAGCCATTTGAAGTAGATATATTAAGTTGTAAGGAGATAGAAGTAGCTCTTCGGACTGCGATAAATAACATCAGCTATTTATTTGAGGGGTCACAGCTTATAAAATCCAGGTATAGGGACTTAAAAAAACAATTCAAAAAAGAGTATGGTTTTACTCGTTTGTAAATACTGAAGAGTCGAGGTTTTATTTGCCTCGACTCTACAACGACGGTACAAAATCACCGTATATCTGCTCAATACCCGCTGCTATTGTGTCTATAGCTTATTCAAGCAACCCACGCAGATCTTTCATATAACGTCATAATCGGAACAAACACATGGATACAGCATGTCCTTACACGCTGTACTTAGGGCGACTTGCGCCCAACAGTCAGCGCTCCATTGCGTCACAACTGAATAGCATTGCAGAACTTCTGAATTGGCCTGAACAGGGTAGGGCACATCTATTTTCTGCTATCGATTATCAACAGGCCAGCCACATTCAAGCGTTACTGCTTAAGAAAGGCTGGTCGGCGCGTTCAATCAACAGAGCCATGGCCGCGATACGCAATATCGTAAAGATAGCGGTGATGTCTGGTAAAGCACCTGAAATGCAGGCGCTACAACTGCAATCAATATCAAAGGTGAAACATGGCAGTCACCGTGGTACGCCATTGTCAGTCATTCAGGTCGAAAAGCTCTTTGATACATTGGGTCAAAATGAATCGCTTATTGGCATTCGTGATAGTACCATTTTCTCGGTGTTATTGGGCACTGGACTAAGGCGTAGTGAGCTGGTTGCACTAGCGTATGCTGACTATTCACCAGAGAACAAGACGCTATTCATCCGTCAGAGTAAAGGTAACAAAAGCCGAATTGTATATATGCCTGATTGGGTGAAGCAGGCTGTCAGTCAATGGCTCATAATCAGAGGTACAGGGCGAGGCCCATTATTCGTGCGTATCGCCAGAGGCGGCCATATTCAACTGGAAAGTCCACTTTCAACCAGTTTCATCTACTCACTGGTACGAAAGACATTGGCTTCCATTGGTGTAGAAGGCATATCTCCACATGACTTGCGCCGGACTTTTATTACCCGCCTTCTTGAGCAAAATGTTGATTTAAACACTGCTCGTCAGATGGCAGGCCATGCGGATGTGTCTACTACCGTGGTGTATGACAAACGCCATGAGAAAGTGATGAAGGCTGCTGCGGCCAACCTTGCTTATGATAGCCATGGTGACAAGCATGAATAGGTTTCGAGAACGATATAAGCTCAATTATCTCGCGTGTTCATGGGCAAAAAGGCTACTTGGGTATATAGATAAGCCCGACAGCGACCTGCTGGATGCTACCACGCTTTGCGCTATTACCGGACAACGTCAATTAAGTGGTAAGCAGCTAAAAGTAAACTCTAAGCGCAGTGCAGTTAAATTGCTTTCTATCACTGACAAGCGCCCAGCAACTACACAGCTTTGCATTACCAATTGCCAGTTCATCGAGAGCGAGCTTGCACTAGCGAAGAACGCGGCACTTATTATTGAATATGTTGTTGTCGCGCACGCTAATCCTGCTTTTCTCCAATTCTCAGACTTGTTGGTCGGGCAGTTACATTACGCACAAGTGAGTACGCTATTACAAGATATATGCAACCTTACCTCGGACGATTACGAGCGTACGCTCAAGCAACTTACCAGAGCTGGCATATTACGAAAGCCTAATCTGAATGTACTGTTTGGTGATGAACTGCCGGACTATCTGTTACATAGCCTGCTCACGCAGAAAGTTGAAAACAAACAGCAACTCATCGCACCGTTACTGCATAGAAGCCAAACTGCACAATTCAACTTAAGCGCATTTCCACAAGTTGATGGGTTCCGCATAAGTAACTATCTCAAATCAGCCGTAAAACAAGGACTCACAGGCACGAATGTATTGCTATATGGTGAATCCGGCACCGGCAAAACAGAGCTTGCTCGTACGTTGGCCAAAGAGCTCGGGTATGTACTTTACGAGGTTCGGTCGACGGCACTAAATGAAGCAAAAAGTACCGACGACTTTGAGACCAAGTATCCAGATAAGGAGCGGCTACGCTACCTATCTATGATCAGTAACTTGCTATCAAGCGGCTCAAGGTCACTGCTACTGATTGATGAATGCGAAACGATTTTTGAACATGCATGCTACCAGTACAGCAAAGAGCACCTTCAGCGCTTAATAGAAGATAATTATATTCCGTGTATTTGGATAACCAATCACATTGATTATCTGGAGCCCAGCTTTATCCGGCGTTTCAAGCTTATCACTGAAGTACCACGACCAACGCCGGAAGATATCGCCGCCATTTGCAAGCCACACTTCAAAGGTTTGTCATTGTCATCGGACTTTAAACGAACGGTAACGCGCGTGAACAACGTTTCGCCTGCCGTAATAGCAAATGCTGCACATGTAGCTAAAACCCTGAATACAGCGCATACCGAAGCGGAGAACGTAATATACGAAACCGTTGAGGCAACACTGCGTGCAGCCGGACAGTGGGAAAGCAAACCTCAGTACCAGCATGCGCTACAATTTGATAGTTCACTCTTTAATATCAAACAATCGAAAAGCTACCTCGATGACATCCAGCATGCGTTAGATAATGATACTTCAGTACGTGTGTTGCTGTCTGGGCCACCTGGTACAGGCAAAACAGCGTTTGTACATCACCTGGCTGAACAACATCACCGTGAGCTTTTTCACGTAAAAGCATCGGATGTGCTTAGCAAATGGGTGGGCGAGAGTGAGCAGAACATTGCCGCCATATTTGAAGAAGCACACACCGACGAAAAGATGATCCTTTTAGACGAGGTAGATAGTTTACTCACTAACCGTGAGTCGTTAAATGCTCATCATGAGCTGCAATTAGTAAATGAACTACTCACTCAGATTGAGTCGTGCGCACAACCGGTATTTGCTGCAACCAATCTTGAAAGCCGGCTGGACCACGCCGTGCTCAGGCGCTTCGACTTTAAACTCCAATGTACTTATCTAACGTTCGACCAAGTACTTCAGCTGTACAAGCAATCACTAGGCATCAAGACGATTAAAAAAGCTGAGCAACAGGCATTGGCTGAGCTAACCCAACTAACACCCGGCGACTTTGCCATTCTGGCAAGACGCAAACATTTTAGAACAAAACAAAATCACAGACTTTCTGCCATGACCCTGTTGGCAGAAGAAAACCAACGCAAGCAAACCAAACCCCAAATGGGCTTTATTCGCCCGAACTAACCTAACGAGGTAAACAACATGACTACATCAGTATTGAGTTCGCTCAAGGTCACCGCTCGTCCAAAACTTGAGTCCAAACCGCCCGTTATCGGCAAACGCATGAAGCTCATCGAGAAGTTGGAGCAGCAGCAGGAGATGGCAACATGCATGATCGAAAGACGGCCTTTCGAGGCCTATCGCGAGAAAGTAGTAAAAGATCCAGAAACTGGTGAGCGCAAAAAAGAGCGCCGTCAAATCACGGTTCGGCCTTGGTACTACGACAGTGATGGTCACTTTTACTTAGAGGTTAAGGTCAACAACAAGCCGATAGAGTTTGATACCGGCAAGCCTGCAATCGATGTCGGTGAAGCCAGTAAGATCCCTGAGACAATCGCAACAGTGATTCAGGCGGTTGAAAAAGGGGAGCTTGATACGTATCTGCTCGCTCCGGCCAATGGTACGAAAAAGTCCGCTAGCCAGAAACAACCTGCCAAACCCAAAAGCTAAAACGCAACTCCATCAGTCCGCCCTTTCAGCAATGTTTACATAAATTAGCAATCCACGCTGTCAGGGCGTTTTATTTCAAAATTTCTACGGTATATTTATGGATATTAACTATAAGGACTTGGCGCTGCCAGTATCTAAGCGTTTAACTGCGGCTCTGACTGAAGAGCTAGGCGATACGTCAGTGTCTACATCAGCAATCACACTTAACTTCCGCGATCCAAGTTACTCAGCCGAAACAGGCGGCTTTCATCCAGTCGAAATCCGACTGGAAAGGAAAGGTGATGCATTCGATATCATCTATATCACAGACTTTGCTTATATCGGTATTGGGCCGTTCGCTGAGCTCGTCAAAGAGTTGGATTTCGACTTTCAGGGTGGAGTTTTTCAAAATCTACACGGTATATTCCCAATTGAGACTGGGTACGACATCTACCGGATATGGGAAGGCAACTTTTTGCATTACTGGCGTGAGCTATCAGCATTTCAGGTATCAGTTAGTGAAGAGTAGGGCCAGATAAATCAAAACTGTAAACCGGTTGATAGGCGCAATGAGGCGCCTATCAATTGGAGGTTTATATGAACGTTGTAAATAAAAGCCCTTGGTATGTAGTTTTTGTTGGTGCCTGTCCGGGCATTTATTGCAGTTACAAGGAAGCATCAAGGTACACGCAAGGATATCCCAAACAGGAAATCAGAAAGTATAAAACAAAGCAGACTGCTGAAGCAGAATTCAATAAACGAAGCCGAAGTGATTACGATCCCAAAAAAGAATTTAAGTGGAGTTATCAAAGACCTGTAAGGCGTTAGTTAGGCTTTATCGTTATCGCTCATAGTAGCCGATGGGCACTGTGTCCATCGGCTACTCGCTATAACGGCACTTTGGAAAACTGGAACAACCTAAGAAAGTATTCCCTGCATTGATACCACGTTTCGCTTGTCGTTCAACAAGCTCACTACCACACCTTGGACAGATGGTCTGCTTTGTCGCTTCTACTTTGGGGGCCGTTTGCACATCATGGATAAGGGAAAGTAGTCCGTTGCCGTCAACGAGTAGCATTGGCTTGTCAGATGCGAAGTCGATTGCCTGCTGGGTGTACCGGCCTGAAGTAATAACAATAACCTTATCTGCATTACTTGCCGAGAGCACGCCGAACATCTCACGTATCACGTTCACGCCTACTTTTTGGGCTTTCCACTGTTTACATTGTACGAGCACCCATTCATCGTTTTTTCTCAATTCTAAGTCGATGCCACCGTCCGCACCGAACCCGCCTTCTGCCACTCGATAACCTTGTCTGCGATATGCTTCAGCGACTAGCTCTTCAAAATTGCGCCAGTGGAGTTGTCGAATGGTATCAATACTCTTTTGAGTATCTAGTTGCTTGGCCTTGCGTCGTGAATTGAAAAACGAAAAAGGCGCGATGAGGAGTATGAAAAATGCAAAATAAGGCGCAGGAACAGCAAGCGCCTTAAACACCATGTTAATAAGCTGGTTTTCTGTTTCGATAGCGGGCAGTAAATGGCCCATCACAAAATAGGTGATCGCTGCCGCCACGACGGAAACCCACCATGGCGCTTGCAATAGAAGATCGGCAAAAGAAGTGTTTCTCCTTGGCATAATCAAACATCCATGTTGAATAATCTCGAAATAGTAACTCAGACAATGTCTTGATTGGGTATTTATTCCAATCGTGTAGTATTGTCTTATGTTCTAGTATTTTGTCTCGACCAAAGGAGACCACCTACATCTTTCAGCGCAGGAGAGTCATACTGGACTTTACAGAGAAGCTGCAAGACTTGGTGAATACGGTTTATGGTGGTGTGTAATATAAATGGAATTAATTCAATTGGACGTTATGGATATGTCCGAACTTTCCCAAGCCTCCGAAGGCAAAATCTACTCCTTGGCCATCTGTATATCAAATATAGAGGAAAGGGTGAAAGAGATGTACAACACCGTTACCGATACTAGTTGGTTAAAGCCATTGGATATTGTTGATGAGCTAACTTATTCAGCTCGCTCTCAACCAACTATTGATAAAGTCGTTAATGAAATTCTTAACAACGTTCAAAGCGAACTCTCCGAAGAGTTTGGCGAATATATGATCTCAGATACGGCTCTTTCGACGCTACATGAATACTTAAAACACTTCCGTCTTCCTCTCGCTGAGTTAATAAAAGAAAAGATTTCTGGTAATCCCGGCTTTGATTTCCATTCAGAAGCAACGGAGGCGGTGATCACTTTCGGTGAGGCTAAGTATAGTGGAGTTGGCAATGCACACGGAAGAGCATTAAAACAAATAAATGAATTCATCCTGGCTAAGAAGGATACTCAAGAACTAAGTGACTTGAGAAACTTCGTGTCCGAAACAGCAATACAAAATGCTACCAAAGGCATAAGATCTTACTGTGCTGCGTTTTCAGTCGTATCTGATGAGCCACTGAAGATAATGCAAAACGCATTGAATTCAGTTCACCTGAATGACCTTCTTCAGTTTGAAGCTATCTACCTTATAGGGGTTAAAGTAAATGCTTGAGCAGATAGAAAACGGTGAAGGTATACGCGAGATACTTTCTGACGCAATCAAGGAATTCCATACAAAAGGTCCTATAAACCTAGCAGTCTTGGAAGTCATCAGTTTAATCAAAGTGATTCACCCAGAAACATTCTCGGAGTATGAAGAAAAGCTAATAAGTGTTATGGGCTTATTTTACAAGCAAGTGGAACCTAGCTCAGTATTAGAAGCAATATATAAAGACTTAGGCGATGCAATAGAGCAGAAATTCGGGCGAACCTTCACACCAATGCAGGCAACTGCTTACAAAGCAATTCATGAGAAGCACTTCTATTCATTCTCAGCGCCTACAAGTACTGGAAAGTCATACCTATTTCGCGAACTTGTTAAAGACTATGATAAAGATATTGTAATTGTAGTTCCCTCGCGAGCATTAATCGCTGAGTTCTACTCAGTAGTTATTGACTTGGTGCAAAACGATGTTTTGGTACTTCAGTTCATTGAAAATATAAATCAGCATAATACGTCACGGCGAATCTTTATTATCACACCGGAAAGAGGGATAGAAATATTCAAGTATGGTAGTGATTTTGATGTGGGAATGTTCCTTTTTGACGAAGCTCAAATATCTGAAGAGCCTGTTAGGGGGTTGTCATTCGATGCTTTTGTAAGGCGAACAGAAAGAGAATTCCCTAACGCTACAAAGGTATTTGCTCACCCTTTTGTCTCTAACCCCAAAGCACAATTTATTAAACACGGTTTCGTAGAAAACTATCAAGCAGACAGCTTTAAGCAAAGCAACGTTGGTAAGATTTTTGTTACTTTGGAAGAAGATGGAAGTTTTAAAGTATTCTCACCGTACACTGATACAGACGAAATAAAGTTAGATAATGATATAATTTCTTCCACGCTCGACAGCAATGGAACCGTTCTAATTTACTCGTCGAAAGCAAAAATCTTTGATGGTAGACATATTGAAGAGTATGGACAATACATTGAACAGTGTCCGCCGATCGACGAGCCAGAAGCTTTAAAATTTGTTTCTATGCTCGAAAAATATATAGGTTCGTCAGAGACGCAGCTTGGTAAGCAATCTTCTTTTATTCAGTTAATGAAAAGAGGTGTCGTAGTCCATCATGGCTCAATGCCGCTAAAAGCAAGGCTCTTGATTGAAAACTTTGTGCGCAACGGGTACGCAAAACTTTGCTTTGCAACATCGACTTTAAATCAGGGTATTAACATGCCTTTTGATTGTGTGCTTATAGATAACTTCGTCTACATGAATGAACTGACACTTAAGAATTTGATCGGTAGATCAGGAAGAAGTACAGATCTTTCTAAATTTGATTTTGGGTACACTATTGTTCGTAGAGAGAACGTGAAAACTTTCTCAAGTCGGTTATCTTCTGATGTCGTAATTAGCGAAACGTCAAAACTGGACGATGATATCAAGAATATTCCTGAAGATTTCACGGACTTGGTAGAAGCTGTAAAAACAGATACGTTTAATGATGACCTTCATTTGACCAACTCTCAAGTTGAGCGTATTCGAGCGGCTAATTTGAGAACGCAAATCAAATTCGTTCTAGATAAACTCATTGATGGTGAGAAAGCCATAACTGGAAACCAATATTATGCGCTGGGAGATCCCGTTAGACGGCAAGTTAAAGATAAATTAAAGACGATATACTGCTCGCATCTAAGACGCAGCAAGCTCTTGTCCGGTGAACAAGCTGTGCTTAGTGCCGCAATACCTCTTCTATTGTGGAAAGTACAAGGCAAGTCGTTTAGTGAAACCTTGTCGCTACGTCACTCTTATCTAACGCAGCGGGATGAGAGACGAAAGCTTGCGCGGAAACTTCGAGAAAATGAAGTAGAGCAAAGTGAATACAATAAAAAATTGAAAAGGCTAAAGATAAAGTATTCCGCACAAGCAGAGAAGCTGCCCAATTCGAGATTAACTAAATCTTATCCGCTTTTTCCAGGAAGTATGTCTGTCAGAAATTTTGATTATGACCGCTTGGTTTACGACACATACGATTACTTAGATAAGGTTATCAGTCTATCACTAGCTGATCCCATATGTGCGGCGTTAGCAGTTTACTATGAAGAGACTGGAGATGAGCGGTCCAAGGTTCTTAGCAATTATCTTCGATTTGGAACTAATGATGAAACCGAAATTTGGTTATTAAAATATGGTTTCGATCCCGAGGATGTTGAATGGATAGCAACCATTGTTGCCCACGTAGATGAGAATGGCATTGTATTTATAGATGATCTTTCAGGATTGACGGACGAGCAGAATCTAATAATTAAAAGGTACGTCTAACCGCTAATGTATAGCCAGTATGCGGGACATAAAAACAAAAAACCGACTTGCGTCGGCTGATTGTGGCTCTTTTCTATGAACTAGAAAAGAGTGGTACCAGTGGGCGGACTTGAACCGCCACGCCCGAAGGCAACGGATTTTGAATCCGTCATGTCTACCAATTCCATCACACTGGCATCTAGCTTTACTATTTGCGTAGTCTAAAAACTTTGCAAATCTTTGCAAGCGTATTTTTGCTTGTTTTAGTCAAAAGATGCTTACCTTTCAATGACTTTGCCGTTGTGGTTGGCTAGACGCATTCATTTTTGAATCCGTCATGTCTACCAATTCCATCACACTGGCATTATCGACGGGTGCCGTCGATGTGATGAGCATTATAGCGATGTACCTGTGACACTCAAGCTTTTTTTGCTTAAGCTGCACTCTTTGATTAATTGGTGTGCAATTCATTCTATGCCAGTGGCAATTGTAGCAAGCTTTATGCGATTAAGCTTTATGCACAGTGATTCGAACCACTACAACCATAACCACTTAGCTAAGTTTTTGTTGAGAGTATTTTAAGTTATGTCATCCTATAGCGGTGCAAAACAGGGATAAACTTTGAAAAAAACATTGCGTAAAAAACATCAGTCTGGCAGCTCTTCAAACACCGCTCAGCAGATGCCCCGGGCGGGCTTTTTCCGGCGCTTGCTTGCCATGATATACGATGCACTTGTAGCAACAGCCGTAGGCATGTGTGCCGCCATTGTGTTGGTGGTGACATTCGTTGTTTTACTAAAAAATGGTATGCTGAGTTTGCAGGGCTACCAAGAGCCTGCTGATCTCATTCAGGCATCTTTGACATATCGGCTAATCATTCAGATTTGGGTAGGCGCCTGGGTGGTCGGCTTTTTTCTGTGGTTCTGGCGTAAAGGCGGGCAAACGCTGGGAATGCGAGCCTGGCGATTACGGATATTTAGCACCGTTGAAGAGCCGGTTACCTGGGGGCGATTATTTATCCGTCTGGTTGCTTCTTTGGGTGGCCTGGGAACATTGCTGGTGCTTTTTGACATAAAACACAAGCAGTCTCTGCAGGATCGGCTCGCCAGAACAGAAGTTCTCAAACTTACTAAAGAAGCGAATCATCACAAAAATTGGTAAGGCTTTGGGGCGGGGCTTAGGCGTGGTGTTTATAGCGCTCCCCACAGATCTTTAAAAAGGGCGTTTCGATGTCTTCACGTTTTTTGTGCTTATTATCTGTACCTGAATGCTAAGCTTAAGCAATATTATCAGCCATGAGGCTTATTAGTGATAATCTTTGTTAGCTGCCTCGTAACAATACATACCTTAACTAATGTGTGCCAGGCCATTAGCCGGTAGAAAAGTATGCCTTTGCGCTAGTAGAAAAGCAGACAATAGCACTTCAAAAACAACCTAAAAAGGCCATCAACATTATCTGGTCGTTGCTATCCAGCGGGACTGAGAAAATCACTTTATTTTCTTTCCGACCCGGTTCAAAAAGGCCTGCGTGAGTAGCACGCGTATTAAACCTGTCTGACTGCCGAGAGCAGCAGGCCCGGATAGTTGTGTCACTGACCGGCGTTACCTGCGCAAGAGCAGCGTTGCAATTAAAGCAAACAATGCGCTGGGTAGCAGGGCGCCCAGAAAGGGTGGTAGCTGATACACCAGACTGAGTGGCCCGAATACCTCGTTGGTAATGAAGAATCCAAAGCCAGTCAGTACCCCCATGATCACCCGCGCGCCCATGGTGACACTCCGAAGAGGACCAAAAATGAATGATAACGCGGTGAGCAGCATGACACTTACCGAAATCGGTTGTAGTACCTTACGCCAGAAGGCCAGTTGGTAGCGGCTACTGTCCTGGTTATTATTATCCAGATATTGAATGTAATCACTTAGGCCTCTGATAGATAACGCTTCGGGCTTAATTGCTACAATACCCAGCTTGTCAGGGGTGAGGGTTGAATCCCAGCGTTGCCGCTCAAGAGAATCCTTCGACACATTGGTATCGGTAAAGCGAGTTAATGTGACACCTGACAAGAACCAGGCATTGCCTTCATAGTACCCCTTCTCAGCGAACGTAATATCCTCGAGCTTTAGCGCATCATCAAAATTGTATATGGTGATATCGTTCAGTTGTTCCCGGGTCACGACCTGGCCGATACTGACAAAATGCTCGCCATCTTTAGCCCAGACTAACTCGTCCGACGAAAACAAAGAGCCGCCGGAAATAGCCTCTGTGCGCACTTCTTTGGCCTTTGATTCAGCATAAGGCGTCACCCATTCGCCCACTGCCATGACTGCTAAGATCATTACTACAGCAGATTTCATTGCAGAGTTGATAATATTCCACCGGCTCAGACCAGAGGCCTGCATCACCACCAGTTCGCTATTGCTGGCCAGTACACCCATGCCTACCAGCCCACCTAACAAAGTCGCCATCGGAAAGAACAATTCTAATTCTCGGGGCAGACTAAGCACCACGTAAACAGCGGCAAGAACGACATCATAATCGCCTTCACCAAGCTTGCGCAGCTGTTCAACAAATTTAATCAGAGCACTCAGGCCAATTAACACCGAAAGCGTGATACCAATGGTACTTAACAGGGTTCTGGCGATGTAAAGATCAAGAATTTTGAACATCACTTTTTCCTTAACAGCCAGGCACGGAACTCGGTACCGGTTTTTCTATCCCGAAAAATCAGACCAATTCCAATGATCAGCATGATGCCATGGACCCACCACAGACCGAGCTGAATCGGCAGTTTGCCATCAGCCAGCACTCTGCGACTTGCCAGCAGTAATAAAAAATACCCAAGATACAACAAAATAGCCGGTAGCATTTTGCCAAAGCGCCCCTGGCGCGGATCGACAGCAGCTAATGGCACTGCAATCAGTGTTAAGAAGGGAATCGATAATGGAATCGCTATGCGCCACTGCAATTCAGCCCGAGCTTCAATAGAATTATCGTCCCACAGTTCGGTGGTGGGCAGTACGCTAACCTTGCGGCGTGGCTGTTCTGCAGGCTCATCTGCAATCTGAATCTGATACTCATCAAATTCAACTTTGCGATAATTCAGGGCGGCCTGCGTGCCTTCGTATTGCACGCCCTCCTGTAGGACAAGGCTGCGCGTACCGTCTTCATTATTTTGAATGTACCCTTCATCGGCATAAACGACCCGTACGCCGGTGTCGGTATCATCCGGCTGATTCTGGGATAAAAATACCCGGTCGAGACGATCATTTGGCGCAATATCGTGCACAAAAATAACTGCTTTTTCATTACCGGTCTGTTGAAAACGCCCCGGAATTAATGCGGAAATACCCGCCTCATTGCGGGCTTTTTCCTGCAGCAGATATTCACTTTCAGCCGCAGAGGGGGCCAGGTACAGAGTAATAAAACCTGTGAGACACATAATAAACAGAGACAGAAACAGCATGACCCGGGCGATGTACCATTCACTGATACCGCAGGCCCGCATAATTGTCATTTCGCTGTCTACATAAAATCTGCCATGGGCAAGCATGATCCCAAGATACGCACTGATAGGGAGCACCAGGGAGGCCAGGATTGGGGCATAAAGGCCGAGAAAACCCAGTACCAGCCCCGCCGGGATATCACCGTCTGATGCGTCACCTAAAACACGAACAAAGCGTAAGGTGATAAAAATCGCCATCAGGATGAGAAATATCGCCAACTGAGATTTCAGGGTTTCCTTAATCAGGTAGCGAAATATGAGCATGTCTGACCTATTGGAATAATTGGATTTATAGTGAAAAAGTGCACAATTTTGAGTAAACTAACCGTTTTTACAAGTTTCGCCAGTATTTGTGTTACCGGTTTGCATGGATTTTGACCATAATGATGGTACACAAAGCAATAACAGCCACTTTGCGTCATCGGTGATAACCATGCAAGTTTGGCTGCATATTAAAACATAAATACGGCGCAAATCGTTATGTTAATTTGTATTTGTGCAAACACATCATGGATAAAAGCGAGGTATCATCGTGGAATTTAGTGTAAAAAGTGGTAGCCCTGAAAAACAACGCAGCGCGTGTATCGTGGTCGGGGTATTTGAGCCACGACGTCTGACAGCGGTGGCTGAGCAACTGGATGAAATCAGTGATGGCTACATCAGCAATTTGTTGCGCCGCGGCGATCTTGAAGGCAAAGCCGGTCAGATGTTGCTGCTTCATCATGTTCCTAATGTGCTTAGCGAGCGTGTGTTGCTGGTCGGGTGCGGCAAGGAACGCGAGCTGGATGAGCGGCAGTACAAACAAATCATTGCAAAAACAATCACAACACTGAACGAAACCGGTTCAATGGAAGCGGTCTGCTTTTTGACAGAATTACACGTGAAAGGTCGTGATACTTACTGGAAAGTGCGCCAAGCGGTGGAAGCCACGCAAGATTCTCTTTATACCTTCCTTCATTTGAAAACCAAAAAAGGTGAGCCGCGCCGGCCACTTCGCAAAATCGTATTTAATGTACCTACACGCCGCGAACTGACTGTAGGCGAGCGCGCTGTTGACCATGGTCTGGCAATTAGCGCGGGCGCGAAAACCACCCGCGACGTGGCAAATATGCCGCCCAATATTTGCAATCCGGCTTACTTATGGGACCAGGCTAAAAAGCTGGCCACGGACTACGAATCGGTATCGGCAGAAGTGGTGGATGAAGCCCAGATGGCCGAGCTTGGCATGCAGGCATACCTGGCTGTGGGGCGTGGTTCTGCTAACGAGTCAATGATGAGCATTATCCATCACCGCGGCGGGCCGGCTGACCAGGCGCCGATTGTTTTGGTTGGTAAAGGTCTGACCTTTGATTCTGGCGGCATTTCTATCAAGCCAGGCGAGTCCATGGATGAAATGAAATATGACATGGGTGGTGCAGCAGGGGTGTTGGGGACCATGCATACCGTGGCTGAACTGAACCTGCCGATCAATGTTATCGGTGTGTTGGCCGGCTGCGAGAATATGCCAGATGCTAATGCCTATCGTCCGGGTGATATTCTGACCACGATGTCAGGACAAACTGTAGAAGTGCTTAATACCGATGCTGAAGGCCGCTTAGTGCTGTGCGATGCGTTAACCTACGTAGAACGTTTTGAACCGGAACTGGTAATTGATATTGCAACGCTTACCGGTGCCTGCATTGTGGCCCTGGGAAGCCATGCTTCGGCAGTAATGAGTCAGCACAATCCACTGGCCCATGAGCTTATCAATGCTTCAGAGCAAAGCTCAGATCGAGCGTGGCGTTTGCCACTATGGGATGAATATCAGGAACTGCTGGAAAGTCCGTTTGCTGATATGACTAATCTGGGAGGCCGGGCAGCCGGCTCTATCACTGCCGGATGTTTCTTGTCGCGCTTTACCAAAAAGTACACATGGGCCCACATGGATATTGCCGGTACAGCATGGCGCAGTGGCAAAAATAAAGGCGCCACCGGGCGTCCGGTTCCAATGCTGACGCAGTTTCTGATGAATCGCGCTGGTATCAACGACGAGGACTAAAGCGGCATGCCGCAAGTCACATTTTATCAATTGCCGGAACGCGCAGAGGCAGGTCCTGAACTGGCCTGCTCTCTCATTGCCGATGCCCACGCTGCAAAGCAGCGTGTGGTGGTGTTGTGTCAGACAAAATCACAGGCAGAGTCGCTGGATGACTTACTGTGGCAGTTACCGGCAAAACGCTTTGTTCCCCATAATATGAGTGGTGAGGGCCCGCCTTCAGGTACACCGGTTGAAATATGTTGGTCACCTGAACAGCTTGGCCGTCGCTCACTTCTGGTTAACTTGAGCAACACCATGCCAGACGCCATTCAGCAATATCAACGAATCATTGATTTTGTGCCCAGCGCAGAAGACGCTAAAAAAGCGGCACGAATTCGCTACAAGCAATTTCAGCAGGCTGGCTGCCAGATGCAGTTCCAGTCCGCACAATCTTGAGAGAAAGCATGGATAAAACCTTCGAACCCCAATCCATTGAGCAGCAGTGTTATCAAAAATGGGAAGCCTCCGGTATGTTCAAAGCATCCGGGGAGGGAGACCCGTACTGTATTTTGCTACCGCCACCCAATGTGACCGGAAGTCTGCATATGGGGCACGGCTTTCAGCAAACCATTATGGATGTACTGACGCGCTATCATCGCATGAAAGGCGATAATACCCTATGGCAGGTCGGAACCGATCACGCCGGTATTGCGACACAGATGGTAGTAGAGCGTCAGTTAAATGCCGAAGGCAAAAACAGACATGACCTGGGCCGCGAAGATTTTGTAAAAAAGATCTGGGAATGGAAGGCGCAAAGCGGCGGTACTATCACACAGCAGATGCGCCGTATGGGCACATCGCCTGACTGGGATCGTGAAGTATTTACCATGGATGACAACCTGTCGGAAGCGGTTACTGAAGTCTTTGTGAAGCTGCATGAAGAAGGCCTGATTTATCGCGGCAAACGGCTGGTCAACTGGGATCCGGTATTGCACACGGCAGTGTCAGATTTAGAAGTGCTTAACGAAGAAGAAGCGGGCCATATGTGGCATATGCGCTACCCGCTGGCCGACGGTAGTGGTGATCTGGTGGTGGCCACCACACGCCCTGAAACGATGCTTGGTGACAGTGCTGTCGCTGTTCATCCGGAAGATGAGCGCTACGCTGGCATGGTTGGTAAGCAAATTAAGCTGCCTATCACTGGCCGTCTGATCCCCATTATAGCGGATGATTATGTTGACCCTGAATTCGGAACAGGTTGTGTAAAAATCACGCCGGCGCATGATTTCAACGACTATGAGATGGGAAAACGTCACGATTTACCCATGATTAATGTGCTGACCGCCGATGCAAAAATCAATGATGAGGCGCCTGAAGCCTATCGCGGCATGGACCGCTTTGAGGCGCGTAAAAAGATTGTCGCCGACTTAGATAGCCAGAGACTACTGGTAAAAATTGATGACCATAAGCTGAAAGTGCCCAGAGGCGATCGGACGGGAGCGGTCATTGAGCCGTTTTTGACTGACCAGTGGTATGTGGCGGTAGAGTCATTGGCAAAACCGGCTATCGACGCGGTGGAATCCGGAGATATACGGTTTGTGCCGGAAAACTGGAATAAAACATATTACCAGTGGATGCATAACATTCAGGATTGGTGTATTTCCCGCCAGCTGTGGTGGGGACATCGCATCCCGGCCTGGTATGACAATGACGGCAATATCTTTGTAGGTCGCAATGAGGCCGAAGTACGTAAAACCCATAAGCTCGATGACACGGTGGTGCTAACCCAAGACGAAGATGTTCTGGATACCTGGTTTTCCTCAGCGTTATGGCCATTTGCAACGTTGGGCTGGCCGGAAAAAACCGAAGAGCTGGAAACATTTCTGCCGTCTTCAGTCCTGGTGACCGGTTTTGATATTATCTTTTTCTGGGTTGCCAGAATGATAATGATGACCAAAAAATTCACCGGGAAAATACCGTTTAAGGATATTTATATCACCGGTCTGATTCGTGATGAAAGCGGCGATAAAATGTCCAAGTCGAAAGGGAACGTGCTCGACCCTATCGATCTTATTGATGGTATAGATATCGAGGCACTGGTTAATAAACGTACCTCAGGCATGATGCAGCCCCAGCTGGCCGAAAAAATTGCCAAACGAACCCGTCAACAGTTCCCCGACGGTATTCAGGCCTACGGTACGGATGCACTGCGCTTCACATTTGCAGCGATGGCATCTACCAGCCGTGACATCAATTTTGATATGGGCCGGGTAGAGGGATACCGCAATTTTTGTAATAAAATCTGGAATGCTTCGCGCTTTGTGTTGATGAATACTGAAGGCGAAGATACCGGGCGTGATGGCGGTGAGATGACGTTGAGTCTGGCTGACCACTGGATTCTGGCTAAATTTCAGCAAACCTTACAGGAATTTGAGCAGGCCCTGGCGGATTATCGCTTTGATATTGCAGCGCAAACCGCATACGAATTCACCTGGAATCAGTTTTGCGACTGGTACCTTGAGTTGACTAAGCCGGTATTAAATAACGAGGAAAGTACCGAGGCGCAGCGCCGTGGTACACGCCACACTCTGATCAATATGCTGGAAAGCATATTGCGTTTGCTGCACCCGTTCATGCCATTTATTACTGAAGAAATCTGGCAGAAAGTGGTTCCGCTGAGTGCGATCCGCGGTGATACACAAAGTATTATGCTGCAGCCGTTTCCTGCGCAGGATACCGCGCAGCAGAACGAACAGGTATTAGCGGATGTTGAGTGGGTAAAACGCTTTATTGTAGGCATTCGTAATATCCGTGGAGAGATGGATATTTCGCCCAACAAGCCGCTGGATGCAATGCTGCGTAATGTGTCAGAGCAAGACAGTATTCGTATCGATAAAGCCAGAGTCTTTATCGACCGTCTGGCGCGGCTGGATTCAATTACCGTTTTAGCCAATGGGGAGCAGGCACCTGCAAGTGCGACAGCTATTGTGGGCGACATGGAAATTCTTATTCCTATGGCAGGTCTCATTGATAAAGAGGCAGAACTAGCCAGGCTCACCAAAGCTATCGAAAAAACGGAAAAGGATTTTTCCCGGGTGCAGGGAAAACTGGCCAATGAAAAGTTTGTCAGCAACGCGCCGGAAGCTGTGATTGAGAAAGAACGCAGTAAACTGGAGGAGGCTGAAAAGCAGCTGGCCAAACTGAAAGAACAGTTTGCTACGATTAACGCGCTCTAGTCTTATACTGACAACAAAAGCCCCGCGGATGAAACTGTCCGCGGGGCTTTTTTATACCTGAAAACTCAGGTTAATTGGGCATTAGATAGCGGGACAGTAATAACGAAAGCCGATTGACAGCCGGGCCAAACAAAAAAGAAATGAGCGCCGCTGCCGGCCAGGCCATAAGCCATGCATGCATCCAGCTTGAAACAAATGTGGCAACCCATCCCAGATTAAGGAAAGTCACCCAGGCCGATATTAAAAAGCTTAATACTAAAGACATCAAAAATGAAAATATAATACGCTGGGTCATATGCTTTGACTGACAAAAACCAGCAGTGTAGCTGCCAGCTGTACAAACACCAAGGGGGTCAGTGCGACAAATTGAGATAACGGTGCAATGCACTGGCTAACAGTTCACGCTTTACCGGCTTAGTGATGTAGCTATTCATTCCTGCTTTCAACGCCAGCTCTTTATCTTCTTTCATCGCATTAGCAGACAATCCGACGATAGGCACTGAAGTAAAACCTTTTTCCCGCAGTGCGTGGGTAGCCTGATAGCCATCCATCTGCGGCATTTGAACATCCATCAGAATCAGGTCATAGTGAGGCGCATTTTCTACTTTTGTCACTGCCTGTTGTCCGTCCTCGGCGACGTCATAGCTTAATCCAAGGGAACTGAGCATTTCGCCGGTGACTACCTGGTTGATGGCATTATCCTCCACCAGCAGTACGTGGCCTTCTAAAGTAGGCAAAGTGGCAGGTTCAGCTGTTCTTTGTGGCCCTTTGGTCGGCATACCTGCCAGCGAGCGCACAAATGATGTAAATTGAGCGGGAGTAAAAGGATGACTCAAAAAAATATCTGGCCAGCTCTGGGAGACCTTTTCGAGCAGCTTGCCCGGTAGGGTAGGCATCACGATACCAATATTTATACCCTGAGCTTTAAGTTCGTTAAGACGGGGTAACATCGAATGAAATGTCGCGTGATTGTCGATATCTACCAAAATACAAGGTGGCGCTCCCACATTACCGGACAATGCCTCAAGCGGTTCCCCGCGACGTTTAACACGCAAACGATGAAGGTATTCAGCCGGCAGTAATGAATGATTGGAATAATACTGCGCACCGACCGGCAAGGTCGGCAGGTCGGTAAGCAGTCGCGGAGTATCTGCCTGGGTGGCTAATGGTAATGTTATATTAAACACGGTACCACAATCCGGGGTAGAGCTGACCGCAAGTTCGCCATTCATTAAATCAACAAGCTGCCTGACAATGGCCAGCCCAAGACCGGACCCACCATACTTGCGATTGGTCGCTTCCTCTGCCTGCGAGAAAGGCGAAAAAACACGTTTTAGCTGTGCGTCCGTCATGCCAATACCGGTATCTTTAACCTCAATATTCAAAGTCATCGCATCTGCAGCAGGATTGAGTTCGCCATCAAACCGAAGGGTAATTTCGCCCTGTTCAGTGAACTTGATAGCGTTGCTGCAAAGATTCAATAACACCTGACTGATACGTGTTGGATCGCCCACCGCCTGGGTGGGAAGTCCGGGCGCTACCACAAGCTTTATACTGAGATTTTTTTCCTGCGCGCGAAGTGTAACGACTGAAAGCAGGTTGTTGAACAACGAATGCATAGAGAAGTTAGTTTCTTCTAAATCCAGTTTGCCCGCTTCTATTCTGGAAAAATCCAGCACGTCATTAATCACACTCATTAGCACCTGACTGGAGTAGGACGCTTTATTTAAATAATCCTGTAAAACAGGAGACATCGGCTGCTGCTGCGCAAGTTCAATAAGCCCCACAATACCGTTAACAGGTGTGCGTAATTCATGGCTCATATTGGCCAGAAAAATACTTTTCGATGCAGTCGCTTTTTCAGCTTTATCTTTTGCCGCTGACAATGCTTCGTTTAATAATTTTTGCTGATGGTTCAGAGCCTGAGATTCTTTCAGCAATGTGTGGGTTTGCTGATTTTTTTGTCGAAATACGTTGGCCGCATCTGCCAGTTGGCCAATTTCATCTTTTCGCCGGAGCCCGGGGATTTGAGTTATTTGCCGGTCTTTAGCCAGACTTCTGAAAACGCTGGTGAGCGCTTTGACCGGGTTAAGGATCCGATAAATCGTATATGCCGTGGCTGCGATAGCCAGAAAAATCGCTAATAGTGAAGCGATATCAAGGTTTTGCTGAGCACTTTCAGCTTCCTGCTGGGTTTTTGCCGCCAGCGACGAGTATTGTTTATTCACTTGTTCAACCAGCTCATTACTGAGATACAAAAACTCGTTGGCGGAGCCTGCCATGACAACATTAACCAGAAACATATTGCCTCGGATGAGTTGCGTTAACATTAAAAACTGGTCCTGTGCGCTGTTCAGCGCAGTGGTAAAGTTCTCTGCATCCTGTGGCTTTGCTGTAGCAGCAATGTCTCTGGCTTGTGAAATAGCGGCGATAACTTCTTCTGTTTGGTGCGCGTCAGGTTCCAGCCGATACTGCAGTGCCGCATGGCGGGCCTGGCTGAGCAAAAGCTGAAGACTTTTTTTCTGCAGGTCGGTTAATCCAGACGGCAATGCTTCATCATCAATAAAAGTTGAGAACAGTGACGTTGAAAGCATCTGTTCATCGCGTCTGGCTCGCGCCTCAACCACGTCTTTAAAGTTATTTTGGTACGCTTGCAAATGGTGACGCATACGTTGAAGCATGTCGTCGGTTTCGGATTTTGGAAGATTTGCCAGGCTGGAGGTTTCCAGATCATCCAGTTTTAGTGCGATTGACTGCATCAACCTTTCAAAGCGACTTACCGCCGAGTCGCTGGCTGTTTCCCGGAAAAGCAGTACTGTGCGCTGTAAATCCAGAATATCTCTTTGCAAAGCTCTGACGTGACTGACATCTGTTACCGCAAGGCCAGACAGGCGAATGCCCTGTGATAATGTTTGTTGATTAGCCCGGGCAATCACTCCCTGTATAACTAACAGCGCTACCAGTGCCATCAGAACAACGATCAGTTGCGTTTTAATAGAAGAAAAAGAGAATCTTATCGCTGTTTTTTTCATGATGTCAGAAACTCGTACCATTTTTGCAGGCTGTATTCGTAGGTTGGCATAACAGTATTCCACACCGCTACGTTACTGAGCCGCGCAGAGTAACTACCACCGGTGCGCTGTTGACCCTGGTATACGGCAATCTGGCCATCGGGACCGGCAAGATCCTGGATAGCAGGCTTGCCCAGATACCAATAGTCCCATTCGGCCTGGCTTAAATAATTGGCTGAGCGCGCGGGGTTACTGATGTAATATCCTTGTCTGGCGATGTAGGCACCCGGCCAGCCGGACAGCCACCAGTTCATATATTCATAGGCTGCAGCTTTAATTCTGCCCTTGGTGGCAGAAGATAAACACATAACGCCGTGCCAGCCCCGGTAACCTTCCCGTGGGGCGGCAAAAGTGACCGGAACCTGCTGACTGTTGAGAGCCGAAACAGCCGGAGAAAACATACTCTCAATGACACACCGCTGACTTTTCATAAACTGCACAGACTCAGGTACAGAGGTCCAAAAGCCGGCAAAGTGGCCAAGTTGCTTCAGTTCGATGAGAATTTCAAATAGCTCGTCGATTTCGGTACGACTGATTGCGCCAAGATCGCCAAATGTCATCAAGCCTTTGCCCTGGGCTGCCAAAGCCAGGTCGAAAAGCCCGATAGTTGGATCATTGATGATAGCAACGCGGCCGGATACCCGAGAATCCAATAGCCAGCCCCAACTTTCCTGTTCCTGAGCCAGAGTAGAGGGAATGAGCTCGCGGTTATAACCAAAAGAATCGACATTATGTACATAGGGTAAAAAACTGATTTTACCCGTATGTGCTGTGCCTAATGAGCCGTCGGGCTGAACATTTAATAGTTTATGCGGTGCATCGCCAGCCCCCATTCTCGCCTTAGGTGCCAGACGTCCGGTTTTGGTCAGCGAGTTAATTTCGCCCCAGTAAGTCAGCCGATCAACGTCAATAGGAGCAATAGCGTTAGCCCGCCATAAAATATTGATACTGTTTGACCACTGTTCATAAAGGTCGAAACTCTGCGGGTAAACCGAGGCTTTTTGGAGTACCGCTGCCGAGCCGCCAGGCTCAAAGGTTAACCGAATACCGAGATCTTCTTCGGCGCGTTTGCGCAATGCTTCCTGCAACGTTACGTGAGTGCCCATCACCCGGACTAAGGGCTTTTCCCGACCGATAGCAAACGGTGCAATTCCGACCGTGGCGGCGCCGGCCAGCGTTCCCTTGATGAACTGACGTCGTGCTGATGATGAAGTGTTATCCATCTGTAATACACATTTTGTTGACGGCCTTGGATTCCATTCTGCACTATATTTTATAAACCACCAAACCAGCTAAAAAAAGAGGGAAATAAGCCGCTTGCTATGAGGCAGTTAGTTACGCGCGCTTCAATACTAATTTTGCAAGAGAAACCATCAATCATGGGGTGCTGTGCATTATTCTTAACAGCCCAATGATTACGCGTGGGTGGCATGGACTTAAGACCTTCTGTGCTTAGCCTGAAACTACTCCTTCAGGAAGGGCACATCACCCTTGCTTTACTCGCATTTTATATCGCCGTTTACGCCACCGCCTGTTCCGCTCAGTCAAGGCTGCTTATTGCAAAAAATTCATTAATATTGCCGTGAAACATAGCACTTTATCTGTATACTGCGCGCACTCGTCAGGATATAGTTTTTTGCCTTTGAATCTCTAAAACTGTATGGAAAGCCACGCCCCTGGCAAATGACGTGTTTTTTATTAAAAGAAAGTCACGACATCCAGGTGGAAAGGGCACTGTATCGAAACATCATGAGCCTGCATCAGTGTGCTCTTAAAAACGCGATGTAATAACGGTCATTAAAAAACAGCTCACCTGACGATTTCTATTTTCTCCGGTTGTACGTTTAGAGGCTAACGATGTTTTTCCAAAAGTATAAAATTGCACAAAGTTCGATAGATCAAAGTGTTATCGCAGTGGTTACGATAGACCCGGATAATAATGTTGTGTATATGAATCAGGCTGCTGAAAGGCTTTGGGGATACTCGGCGACAGAAGTGGTGGGTCAGAACGTCAAGATGCTGGTGCCCAGAATGCATCAGGCTAATCATGATCAGTATGTGAATCGTCACCGGAGTCAGGGCGGCGACAGAATCGTTGGCTCCTCGGTAGAGGTAGAGCTGGAACGCAAAGATGGCACAAAAACCTGGATAAACATTACGTTGTCTAAACTCAACGTAGGGGGCAAACAGTATTACACCGCTTTTGCCCGCGATTGCAGTGAAGAGCGCGCGGCTCGCTCAATGACTGAGCAGGTTTTGTTTCAGGCCCATGATGCAGTGGTCACTATTGATGAGAACAATAAAATTACTTTTGCTAATCCGGCTGCTCAGGCGTTATGGGGGTACAGCGAATCAGAGATGCTGGGTGAAAATATCAAAATGCTGGTGTCCCCGGAGCATCGCGCAAATCACGATAGTTATGTGAATAAAAATCGTCAGACTGGTCAGGATAAGCTGATTGGTAAGCCTATCGAACTGCCTGTTCACACAAAATCCGGCCAGATTAAATGGGGCTTGGTGACGCTGGCCAAAATCGACCTGGCAGATAAAACCTTTTATACCGCCTTTGTGAAAGATGTTACCGAAGAGGTCAAACGGCGTGATGAAGTAGAAATGCTATCGCTGGTGGCCAACGAAACCAGTAATGCGGTGGTCATTACTGACGCGAACGGACAAATTCTTTACACCAATACCGGCTTTCAAACCATGTCGGGCTATTCCGGCGAAGAGGTGAAAGGGCGGGTTCCGGGGGACTTTTTGCAAGGCCGGGAAACGTCTCAGGAAACGGTAAACGCTATCAGCCAGAAACTAAAAGCCAAAGAGCCGTTTTACGAAGAGATCCTGAACTACGCTAAAAATGGCAAGCCATATTGGATCGCGATGTCTATCAACCCGGTGTTTAACGCACAAGGAGAGGTTTATCGCTACGTGTCTGTGCAGGCAGATATCACAGCGATCAAACAGGATGCGAAAGACGCCAAAGAGCGTATCGACTTACTAAATGAGGCATTAATGGTGGTGGAATGGCAGCCTGACGGCGAGCTGATTTATGCCAATGAATTATTTATTGAAACTACCGGAAGCCGCGAAGATGCCATGAGCGCATCATCAATGCTATGGAATCAGCTGCGGACAAAAGGCATGCTTAGCGGCACATCCCGTTCCGGGGGCTCAGATAACATCGTGCTTGAATTTAAAAACAGTCAGGGCGAGGTGTGCTCATTAGATGCTCGGGTGTGCGAACTAAAAGACTTTGAGGGCAAGGTGAATCGTCTGGTAGTTTTTGGTGTGGATGTGACCAGTCGACAAATCGCTTTGAACGAAACTGACAACGCGATGAAAGAGCTATTAAAGGTTGGCAATCAGATTGGCGACATCGTCAGCAGTATTTCAGGCATTGCCGGTCAGACTAATCTTCTGGCTCTCAATGCTGCGATTGAGGCAGCCCGGGCCGGTGATGCAGGGCGTGGTTTTGCTGTGGTTGCTTCGGAAGTGCGCAGTCTGGCTAGTTTGTCATCGCAGTCGGCATCGCAGATTGGTGATTTGGTGGCAACAACGGAAAGTCGCATTGATGAACTGGCCAAATCGCTGGAAAAGTTTAATGATTAATCCATTGCGCCCCGATGGCTGCATCTATAAATAATTGGCCGCGCCGAATTGCATTAAACCTATGGCGAACCTTCGGTAAGGCATGGGCTAAAAATGCAGTCTTAATCATAATGTCTGCTTTTGCCTCTGGGCTGCCCGGTCCTGAAGAGCTGATGCTGCCATAACGAGAAAATGACTCAGCATTTGTAACGGTGCGGCATTAATCACGGCGGTTAACTCAAGGCCGATAGCCTATGCTACGGGGAGAAGTAACGTAGCATAGGCACTGGTCTTTAAGCGATCTCAACCTTCCCAGGTAAGCGTATACAGTTACACAGATTACATACTGAGTAGGTCTTTACACAGTATCCTTAGTATTCGCTGAAGGGAGCACAAGATGAACACTGCGCATCCTACCCGTACTGCTACGCTTAAATTTCTGGCCGATTTATCTGAACCTCTGGTATATGTACCTTCAAAGGGTGGCGGAGACAAAACTGAACATGTGGGGAATTTTCGTAACCAACAGGTTCCGGTGTTAGATGCCAGGACCGACCTAATCAAACCTAGTCTGGACCGGGAGGGGTTTTTGCTTGTTCCCCATGCCAGCGCAGTAAGTGACTTCTATGATGATGATGTGCTGCGCCACACCTATCACGATGAGCTTAAAGTCCTCGTTAGTCGCATAACGGGCGCCCGCCGGGTTGAGATTTTTGATGATACCCGGAGAAGTACGTCGCTGGAGCGTCAACGGCAGACAGGGATCCGCGAGCCGGCGAACATTGTCCACAACGACTACACGGCGCAGTCAGGCCCCAAGCGATTAACTGACTGGTTAAAGAGTACTGGTACAGACAGAGCATCTTTACCTCAGGGGCGGTTTGCCATAATCAATGCCTGGCGGCCGATTCGCAATCCAGTATACGATCAACCGCTCATATTCTGTGATGCAACAAGTATTGAAAGTTGTGATTTGATTGCTATGGAACGGCGCGCTGATGAACGGGTCGGTGCGGTTCAGGCGGCGCTATATAACCCGCAGCAGCGTTGGTATTTTTATCCGACCATGCAGCCTGATGAAGTGCTGTTGTTCAAAACATACGATTCAGCTGAAGACGGTCGAGCCCGATTTACTCCTCACTCATCGTTTCGCGATCCGCTGGCACCAGCGAATATGCCAGCCCGGGAAAGCATTGAAAGCCGGTGTCTGGTGTTTTTTTAACGCAAACGTGCTTGGTTACTGCGACAAAAACCCTACCAGAGTCTATGTGAAACGAGCCTTTACCACCCAAAAACTGAGCCTGATGCAACGATATGGTAGCGCTTTTCTCAAGGGCAGCAGGAGCAGTTCAACAGTGTGGTTACTCGGCGTTTGCAACCGTGGCTACCGGAAAACGAAACTTACAACGTAAATTATTTTCACTGCGCCGCGTGTAATTTATCTGGTGATAACAATATTTGTAAATTTTATCTATGGGGACTATAGTTGGTCTGTAGATAAATAATTTAATTAATGATATCTGGAGAGCATCATGCAGGCTGCCACACAATTAGCGCAATCCGAAGCCGCATCTAAAAGTCTTCATGTAGCTGTAAACGTACTGAGTAAATGGCAAGCCACCGCAGAACAAATGGCAAGCATTCTGGGGGTCTCATCAGCAAGTATTGCCAGAGCAAAACGCAAAGAAAACGTCAGTCTCAGCCGGGACCAGATAGAACGTGTAAGCTATATTCTGAATATTCATGGAGCGCTGCGTACTGTCTTTGACAACCCCGAAAATGTCTATGGTTTTGTTCGTAAGAAGAACCATAATCCGTTTTTTAACGGTGCAACCCCGTTCGAACTTATGGTAAGCGGCTCACTGGCCACACTGTACGAGGTCTTCAAACGTGTTGATGCACTTCGGGGCGCGCAGTGGTAAGTGTCGATGATATTAGTTCGCTGGCGGTTCGGGAGATAACCGGCTATCGCCTGGTTAACTCTAAATTCCCTCCTATACCACTGTTTGATGATGTGGCTGACGCTGATGAACTGGAAGCAGTCTATGCCTGCCAGGCCTTAACCAACCCAAGGCTGCAAAATGACATTGGAAATCTTAACCTGCTACCATTTGAAGAAATTCCCTTTGGTATCGATGGTCTTTCATATGCAGTGGCCCCCTTTACACATATAAATCCCGATGGTTCCAGATTCAGCGCCGGTGACTTTGGCGTATTGTATATTGCTGATAGCTCAAAAACGGCAATCGCTGAGGTTGCTTACCACCAGTATCAGTATCTTTCAAAGGTGCAAGATCTGGCTTACGACCGGTTTGTCTTTCGAGAACTTTGCTGTACGTTTACCACTGACGAATTCAAACACCTTGAAAATTGCACGGCTACTGAAGCAATACTGGCTCCCAATGACTATCATCAATCACAGCAACTCGGATTAGCACTGCGACAGAATAAGGTGGCAGGCTTACGTTACCCCTCAGTGCGAAGACAGGGTACTTATTGTTATGGACTATTTTCGCCAAGAACTGTAAAGCGCGTTATTCAGGCCAAACATTATGAGATGGTGTATCGGGAGGGGCAACTACACACAAATCAGGTAGTCTGAAGAGATATCAGGCCATTTTTGCTTTTGCGCAATCTGTATCTGCTGTGTGCGCGGGCGGCCAAAGTCTATCGCGATACCATGGCGTGACGATCAATCTGGCTGTATTTACTGTATCAAAGTCATTGTGGCGGTGAGATATGCTGGATAATGAAAAACGTTATTTGGGTGGTAGCGTCAATAATAGTGCTGACCAGCGCGGGTGTCCGGGCAGACTATGAGCAGGGGTGTGACGACCCTGCCTATCACCAGTTTATCGCCTCGCGGTATGCTTATTATGAGGCAAAAAACAGGCGTTTGCTTGTGGATACGTGGCGGGATTACCAGCGCAGTCTGGCCATCAGCGACAACCCTTTCCAGATAATAGGAGATTTAAGCAGACACCTGAAATACAGTGCCCAGTTCGACCCTGTCAGTGAGGTTGAGGCCAAAATTGATCGTGTTTTTGAGCATGCTGATGCACTGAGTGTAAAACAACAGATTGCCGGAGATGTATTTGACAGTTTTAGCAGTGAAAAACATGCTGTAGGTATCGCGCAGGCATGGCTTGCATATAGGAAAGGTAACCCTGATGAGGCCTTTGATGCGTTACTGAAGTCCATTGAAGCCGGTGACGCAGCGGTGTTGAGTTCTTTCGGGCCGGACTGGAACTTTGTTCGACAAATTTATCGGGATGGCCACATCGCGCCGGTTATTGCCTACATTAATAAAACCAAAGCATTCTGGACCGGGCCAAGACCTGATCGGCTACGTTACGTATGGCGGGCGATGATAAATGCTGAGTGTGAGATACAGTTTGATTTCTTTGACACTATTAAGGTGCTGGAGCTTCGCCTGAGTGTAAGAGATGTAAACCGCAGGCAATGACGTTATCTACCAGAAAATCTTACTTCCCGCAGTGCCCTGGTGCTTAGACAATGCACCTAAGTCTTTATGTGTGTTCGGGCCCGTTGCCGTTCAATAAAAAATGCCACGATTTCGTCTGTTAAAACCGCTCAGCCACATGAGAGGGAGCGCTGCATTACTTACTTTGCGTACGTTGTGCCAGCTTTAAGGCTACATCCATAGCACGGTCTGCCTCGGCGTAGATAGTTGGTAACACTCCCCATCCCTGCCAGCTTTCGTCGGTCTTCGGGTGACGTAATTCAGCATTTGCCATAACCAGCTTTACGTGTTCACTCAGCACGATTGTGGTGGTCAGATAGCCTACGCCCATGGTCGGTGTACCAACAATAGTGGCTCTTTCGGCGTGTTTTAACGTGTAAGCTACAAACTCCCATGGGCCGGCTACGAAAGGAGAGGTAATGATAAAAATCGGCAGCGCTGGGGGAAAGGCCTGTGGTGAGCCATTTGAGACCATCTGTTCTGTGGACTGTCGCGCAAAAGTGATAACAGAAAGCGGCTGACCTGCAGGCATAAACTGGCTAAGCACGTGGTGAGACAAGGCCAGTGAGCTCAAACCGGCTTTCCTGACATCAATGATCAGCGCGCGACTGTCCACTGAAGCAGCAAAAGCGCGATCGATGTCTTTCTGCCAGCCTTTGGCAACGAGATCGCCTTCTATGCTGATATAGCCTATATCACCTGGCAGCTTCTGCCATGAAACAGAGCCCGGTAGCAGGTCGCCGCTACTGTCGCCAGTCAATCCCGAGCGCCACTGAAGTTCAAAGTTACTGTCATGTGATACGGCGACCAGCATTGCCTCCATTTTTCTTTTGAACCGGCCAAATGAAAAATGACCGTCAAATTCGCCATTGCTCAGCGCCTGAGTAAGTTGTGTCGTGATGCGCTGACGCTTTGTCTCGAACAGGTATTGTTGGTCTATTGCATCTATCAGGCCGGTCACGGCTGTGACTATTTCCTGCTGATCAAGTATCTGCTCTTCACCGGGTATTAGCGAACTTGCATGGGCATGTTTGAAAAGGAGGGTAAAGACCAGCAATAAGGTTATGCATCGCATTGCTTTTCTCAGTTTTTTAAAAGGTTATATATGGCTCGACTGATGGACTTTCAACTAAGCAGCAAGCTGAGACAATTGTCAACGCTCAGGCAGTCAAATCAGGTGTTGCAGACAGTCGGTACGGTTTATTTGCCGGCCGGTGGATAAAACCAACCCGGTTAGCGCGCATTGCTATTTTGCTGAAGATTCCCTAAGTTATAGAAAAAAATAACGGATATGTTATGAAAGCAAAAATCAAAAAATCCCTATTTCTGACGACGGTGCTCACGCTGGCCATGTTAAATGGCTGTAGCTCTCAATCGGACAACAGCTACGCGCCACCGGACAATTCAACGCGAAGCGGATTTCAGCCCCCTCCGATGCTGGTTCAGTCTTTACCTGAAATCAGCCAGGCACTTGCTAATGGAACCATAAGTTCTGAAGAATTGGTGCAGAAATATATAGAACGCATTAATGCGATTGATAAAAATGGTCCGGCATTGCAGGCGGTTCTGACGCTCAATCCGGAGGCGCTCGCGCAGGCAAAAATGCTGGATGAGGCGCGTCAGGCGGGCGATCTGAGAGGCCCGCTACATGGTGTGCCAATTTTGCTAAAAGATAACATCGAGTCAAAAGATGCTATGGCCACCACCGCCGGCGCGTGGGCGCTGAAAGATAATATCACAGGCAGAGACAGCCCATTAGTGGCTGGTTTACGTGCTCAGGGCGCGATTATCCTGGGTAAAACAAACCTAAGCCAGTGGGCAAACTTTCGTTCTGAACGTTCCATGAGCGGTTGGAGCGCACTGGGGGGACAAGTGAAAAATCCGCATATGCTGGATCGTAACCCATGTGGCTCAAGCTCCGGATCCGGCGTGGCCGCCGCCGCGTCGCTGGCTGCTGCGACTGTCGGCACAGAGACCAATGGATCCATTACCTGTCCGGCGAACGTCAATGGGGTGGTGGGCTTTAAACCTAGCGTTGGCATCGTACCACAGCAATACATTGTGCCTATTTCTCGCTCACAGGATACTGCCGGCCCTATGACAAAAACGGTCAGGGGCGCAGCAATGCTAATGAACGCTATGGCCACGCAGTCGCCTGCGGTTGATTATACAGCCAGATTAGATAGCGAGGCGTTGAACGGTGTACGTGTAGGTGTACTGGAGTTTGCCACAGGTGGAAATCAGGCCATTGCATCGTTATTTGAGCAAGCGCTGGAGGATCTTAAGGCGGCCGGTGCAATACTGGTCAGCATTGAGAAGAGCCCGGAAACGCCAGAAAATTATAACCGGATGGCTTACGACTTACTTAAATACGAGTTTAAAGCCGGTATAAATGAATATCTGGCCTCCACCTCGGCTGACCAGGTTAAACCGCGTACGCTCAGTGAACTTATTGAATTTAACCGAAAACATGCAGATACCGAGCTGGCGTTATTCGATCAGAGCATTTTTACCGCTTCCGATACAATGGGTGGACTGGATAGTGCAGAGTATCAGGACAGTCTTGAACTGGTTCAGAAAACCGCACGAAACAGCATAGATACATTATTGGCTAACCATGAGGTTGATGTATTAGTGGCCCCCACAGGTGTGCTGGCGCCACGAATCGACCCTATCAATGGTGATGTCTGGCCGGGCAGTTGGCCGGGCTACGGTTCACCTGCTGCACGTGCCGGTTATCCGCATATCACTGTGCCTATGGGCGGGTTTAAAGCGTTACCCGTGGGCCTTTCCTTCATAGGCAGTAACCAGCAGGACATCAATGTACTTTCCTACGCATTTGCCTATGAACAGCAATCAAAACAAAGACTGACTCCACAATATCTTAAGAATGCTGCAGCATTACCTGAGATACAGCGTGCACTGAGTCCGCGCCTTTAAACATTAAACTGCAATCGATAGACAAGTCGAGCAGGGTGGGTAACACGTAAAAAGAGCAACACGAGTTGCTCTTTTTTTTATCAGCGCAAAATTTAAAGCTGGCAGGCTGAGCCTATTATGCGCTTACTCGTCAAAATCCTCTTCGGCAGTATCCGCCTGTTCATCATTACGTGGCATAAAATACGTACCCCAGCCGTCATATACCACATCATGTTTATCGGCAATATGCAGCAGTGTTTCTACATCCTTATCCAAATAATCGCGGCTGAGCTTTCTTTCAATGATGGCGTCAAAGCAAAACGCGGTACCGCCATCATCCAGATAGACTTCTTCTGCATCTGATACCTCGAAACCAGCTTTAAATGCATCAACAGCAGCTTTTTCCAGCTGGTCAAAATCCTGCCCGGCAAAATGATGCTCAATGGAATAGTCGGCATCAGTCTGACTGCCGTCTTCAAGCAGTGCATCCATGGTTTCCTGATTGAATTCGTGCCATTCGGCTAGCTCTTCAATTTGTTTCATAATTGGCGATCCCAAAGAAATAGTCCGGCGAGTTTACCGCTTTTTATCCAGTTCAGCGACTTCAGCATCCAGTTGCTGCTTTTTTTGCTGCATTGACTGACGAAAAAAATCAGCCCATTCCCGTACAGATTTGCTTTGGTCGACAGTGACAGGCGCGGAAATATCAATTAATACCGTACCGTTGTCCCATCGATTCCATTTAACTTTTTCATGCATTTCGCTCGCGGTGACCATCACCACCGGTTCATTAACCGCCTGGGCTAACCGAAATGCGCCAGATTTAAATGGTAGCAGGCCACGACCGTAACTACGTGTGCCTTCCGGAAATACCCAAACTGATGTGCGCCGTTCTCTGATTTTTTTTCCTGCCAGCAATAGTGTGTCACGCGCTTTGCCGGTGTTCTTTCTGTCTATCATGATGTTTCCTGAGAGCCAGTAGATCTGCCCAAACAGGGGGATCCATTTCAGGCTCTTCTTTCCGACTGTTACCACGCCTGGCATGGCTGCTTTACATATAGTAATAATGTCAAAGCTGTTTTGATGATTGGCAATGTACACGTAGGGCGTGTGAATTTTATGCTCATCTGCCTGCCGTACCTTTACCTTTAGCCCGACAATCGGTGCCATCATGGCGTATGCACTACCGGCGAAATGCACGTTATTACGGTTAAATGGTCGAAACACGCATACCGCAAAAACCACAATATTGATAAGAACGAAGGCGATAAATAGCAGAAAAATTCTTAAAATAGCGAGCACTTAAGATCCTGTAGAAGCATTTGCGGCGCAGTATAAATTATTCGCTGGCAGATAGATGTCCGATCAGTTTATTTAGTAAAATTTAACCTAAAGAACTAAAGCAGTTGCGACATTAAACCGATAGCCTATCAGGTGAATTCACGTTTTAGCTGCATGCGGTACTTAATTAATGCAAACATTCGTTCCAGAAGATTTAGATGACGATATCCTGACCGACCTGATGGAGGAAATCAATGAGCTGTATGAAGCCAGTGAGCAAACGCTCATTGAGCTTGAGATTAGGCCTCAAGATAACGAATTACAGCGTGCTTTATTTCGCTCTATTCATACCATAAAAGGGGATCTCGGACTGGTTAATTTTACGCCTATGATCCCGCTGTTGCAGCATGTAGAAGACTTGCTTGATTGGTTGCGCAAAGGCCAGATGCAGTATACCAGCACCATGAGCGACCTCGTATTGCTAACGATGGACAGGGTCAAGGTTTTTGTAGAAGCGGTGATGAATCATGGTAAAGCTGATTACGATAGCGAACTGCATGACAAGCTAGTGTTAGCAGTATCGCGGATTACGCCTGATAATCAGGCAGATCATGAACGGCTGTTACATGAGGCAGTACTGCTGTTAAATCCGTCTCTGGATGCTTCTTTTGATAATCCGACAGACGGGAACTCAGCGTTTCGGCCTGAAGGTCAGACGCTTCCGGCAACCCTGTCTAACACCGGTATTCCGAAATCTCTGAGCGCTGAGCGTCAGATGGACATGCTCTTTTTCCGTGAGCTTATGCAAACGATTGAGCACCGGTCTAATTATTGGGCGGGGCGGGGAGATCGTATCGCGAAGCTGGCAATGTATATTAATCATCAGGCCGGTAACCCTATCGATGATGACCAATTAGCGGTAGCCTGTTATGTTCATGATTTCGGGATGGCTTTCATGCCGTTGCACTTGCTCAACAAAACAGAGCCGCTGACTGACATCGAATTTAACCTGATGCGTTCTCATGTTTATAAAAGCTCGCGATTACTGGAGCATCTGGAACAATGGGATCATGCCCGTAAAATTGTCATGCAGCATCATGAGCGCCCTGATGGCAGTGGCTATCCGCTAGGTTTAAAGGAAAACGATATTTGTGACGGTGCTAAGCTACTGGCGATCCTTGACACTTATGATGCAATGACCCACTCCCGCGCGCACAATAAAGCGACTGAAATCTCAAAAAAGCAGGCGGTAATTGAAATGAATCGCCAGGCGAGAGGGCAGTTCAGCGCTGAGTGGATGCGTCATTTTAATGCGGTGATGACTGCATTACTGACCCAGCCGGCAAGCTAGCGAGCAGGGGCTGCTAACAGTGCCGTGGCATGGTCTATAATTTGCCGCGCAATGGTCGTATTGGTTTGGTTATGGCGGGTTAATGCAAAAAAGTGTTCCTGCAGTGTATCGGCCTGGCCAATCCAGCGCACCTGGTATTGTTGTTCCACATGTTCTGCTATGCATGAAGGCGCACAAAATACACCAAAGCCCTCTGCGCCAAACAGTTTGAGCAACGCGCTGTCGTCAAATTCTGCTACTTGTTTGGGGAATAACTGGCGATCCTCTAGCCATGCACTAAGACCAAACGCTATCCCCGACCTGACGCCGGGCATCAGCATCGCGGCCTGGTTTAATGAGTCAGGAAATTCCGCTTTAAGGCGGTTAGCTAATGGCATGCTGGCAAAAAAGCTGACCGCGCTGGTACCCAGTGAATGACCCACCGCGCTCACGGCTGCCCCGGGGGCGACGCCACGATCAGCAAGGACTATGTCAATTCGGTTCACAGCCATTTCGCTTAGTAAATCATCAAATAAACCTTCCTTAAAGACAAAGCGTACCTTAGGGTTAGCTAGCATTGTCTGGTGGATAAATTCATATGCCAGCACTTTTGGAATCGCGTCGGTCAGACCTACGGTGTACTCGTTAGATGTTTGCGCATCGCCTGAGCGCAGCAGTTCGGCCAGCTCATTACCTTTTTTAAATATTTCCTGAGCATGCTGATACACCTGCTTTCCCATTGCATTGGGCTGCAACCGTTTGCCAATACGGTCAAATAGGGGCTGACCACACTGTGCCTCAAATGTTGAAAGCAGTCCACTGACAGTCTGGGGAGTAACATGTAATGTTTTTGCTGCGCTGGCAATACTGCCAAGCTTCGCTGTAAGGTAGAAGTAATAGAGGTGACGATAATTAAGTTGATGCATATTGTAAGAAAAAACCGATGTTATATCTCGATATTATCAGTTTTACACTGATGGTAAAGATGATTAGACTCTAACTTCCATTTCATCTGTGGTTGAATGATGGCCAAAAATATAGATCTCAAATCTGTTCGCAAAACATTATTCTCGCTATTGAAACCAGATCGGCATTTTTTTACCGCCGCGATTGTCTATGGTGTGGCAATTGGTCTGTTAACGCTGGCAGTGCCATTGGCGGTACAGACGCTTATTAATAGTGTGGTAAATACGGCGTCGGTTCAGGCTGTTATTACGCTGGCCGTGGTATTGTTTATTATCCTGCTTGTCTCTGGGATTTTCAGTGCTCTGCGTATGCGTGTGATGGAATATTATGAACGTAAAGTCTATTCGCGACTGACGTCTCAGCTGAGCCTGAAAACAATCTTTGCCCCCCACCGCTTTTTCGAAGGTCGTCGTAATGTGGCCATCACGCAGCGTTATTTTGATATTATGACGCTGCAGAAAAACATTCCTTCACTGATGATTGACGGTTTCGCGCTTGTACTACAAATGCTGGTTGGGTTTACCCTGGTGAGTTTTTATCATCCGGCATTTTTTGCATTTAATATACTCATTCTGCTCGTCATGCTGGGTATATGGAAAATATGGGGAAAAGGCGCCAAACGCTCTGCAGTTCGCCTATCTCAGGCAAAATATGATGGGGCAAAATGGCTTAGTGATATCGCCGCTGCCCACGAGTTTTTCAAATCCAGTCGCCATCTTGACTATGCCGCGGGCAACACACAAAAGCACATTGAAGGCTACCTAAGTGCTCATCGGCAGCATTTTCGGTTTACCTTCACCCAGGCTGTGATGTTTCTGTTGCTATATGCTGCTGCCAGCGCTTCGTTACTTGGTATTGGCGGCTACCTGGTTGTTCAGGGGCAATTATCCTTGGGGCAACTGGTAGCGGCCGAGCTAATTATGTCAGCCGTATTTTTAGGGATCTCCCGGTTTTCTATCTATCTTAAGCTTTACTATGAGCTATATGGTGCAGCAGAAAAGCTGGGTGGCGCACTCAAAATGCCCCAGGAAGATGCCGATCAAACTCAGCAGGCATTACCGGCATCTTCGGCGTTACGGTTTGATCACGTCAAACTGAAACACACTCATCATAATTATTCATTAACCTGGTCAGTACCTGCGGGCCAAAAGTGCTTCGTCATGACTAAGCATGCGTGGATGCAGAAGCAGTTGGTCAGTTTTATCAAGCGTCACGAAAATGCTCCCCGGGGAGTTATCTTTCTGGGCGAAAAAGCCCTCCAGGATTACGATATCTTTGAGCTTCGGCAATGCATATCCACGATAGATCGGGCGCTGATGGTAGAATGTACGGTTAAAGAATACTTTAAAATGGCGGCGCCGGACGCGGGTAGCGGAGAAGTGTACGATGCACTGCGTCAGGTTCATCTTTATGAAACGATAGAAGAGTTGCCGGACGGGCTGGACACGACCTTATCGGTGATGGGCAACCCACTTCAACCTGTAGAATTACTGTTGTTAAAACTGGCTGCGACCATCTTAACCAAACCCAGCATTGTACTGGTCAATCAGCATTTTGATGCAATTCCAGCAGCGACCAGGCTGCATTTGCTTAAGGTGCTGGAAAATATAAATGCTACCGTACTATATTTCACCAACGCGCCGAATGACCGCTTTTTTGATCAAACCGTGACCCTGGAAGACCTTGCTTCTTCGAGCGTACATGTCGCTGACGGAGAGCCTCATGCATCATAACGAAGCGCGCTATCTGGATAAAATCTCTGCATTAAGAAACGACTATCTTCCCAGTGCCTATAAAATACTGGCAGGGGTCGTTGTGGTGTTAGTCATTCTGGTTGCTGCATTGTTGTGGTTCACACCATGGGTGCAAACGGCTTATGGAACCGGTCAGGTGGACTCACTGGATCCTGCCCAGCGTACTCAGGCAATATCAGCGCTGGTATCAGGACAGATAAAACAATGGCATGTTAATGAAGGTGAGCTGGTAGAACAGGGCCAGCCGATTGTTACACTGATCGATGTTGACGAGGAATTGGTGAGTAAGCTGCAGGCCCAGCTTGATGCCGCGCAGGCTGTCCATGCTGCAAATCAGAGCGCAGTAGCTAATGCGCGCAATAATCTGAATCGCCAACAAACGCTGCTGGAGCAAGGGGTGGCCTCGGATAAGACCGTTGAGGCGGCCCAGATAAAGCTACAGGAACTTGTTGCTAAAGCGGCTAAGTCGCAGTCTGACATAAATAAAGCAAGTGTTTCGTTGTCACGGCAACGTACCCAGACCAAGGTTGCGCCCTCTGATGGGGTGGTTATCAAACTTAAGTCCGGCGGTCCGTCTACCTATGTGAAAGCTGGTGAAGTACTGGGTGAGTTTATTCCTGAAGGCGTCCAGCGTCATGTCAGGGTCACGGTCAGTGGTATGGACGCACCTTTAATTGAAGTGGGTAGAAAAGCCAGACTACAATTTGAGGGCTGGCCGGTCTTTCAGTTTAGTGGCTGGCCGGAAGCCGCCATCGGCACTTTTGGCGGCGAAGTGATTTACGTTGAGCCAGTAGCCGACAATATTGGTAATTTTAACGTCTGGATAGCGCCAGATCCTGAAGGACAACCCTGGCCACAGGAGCAGGTTGTACGGTTTGGCAGCAGGGTTAAAGCGTGGGTATTACTTGAAGAAGTGCGCCTGGGCTACGAATTGTGGCGGCAATTGAACAACTTTCCGCCGAAGCCGGTAGTGCTCGATAATAAGATGAAGGCAGAAAAATAATGAAGCCATGGTTGTTGCTGGCGTTAACTTTAATGGGTGTATATCCGGCCAGGGCCGAGACGTTATCGTTATCTGAAATGCTTACCCATGTAATGACCTCACATCCTTATTTGCAAGCTATTGAACAACAGGGTGAACAACAGCGATTCGAACTGGAAAGTGCCGATGCTGCGTTTGATCCGTATGTGGCCCAGTCGGTCAACAGTCGCTTGTCTGGGTACTATTCCGGGGATGTCTCCACCAGTGAATTTTCACAGCCGCTTTCAACCATGAATGGTGAGGTGTACAGCCAGTATCGTATTGCCGACGGTGATTTCCCGGATTATAACGGGCAGTACGATACATTATCTGGTGGCGAAGCAGCAGTGGGCGTCAGGTTATCTTTGTTACGCGGACGAGAAACAGATGACCGCCGTACGGCGCAGCAGAACGCCCGGCTTGCTATAGAGCGCTGGCAAACCAGTTATTTACTGGGGGTCAATAAGCTAATGTACTCTGCTGCAATGACCTATCTGGACTGGTACGAAAGCCATCTTAAAATAGAACGACTTAATGAATTACGCCGCACATTGGAAAAACAGGAAAATGTGTTGGTGCGTAAGGTGGAGCAAGGTGATGAAGCGCAGGTTGTGCTGCAGGCATTTGAAGCCAATCTGCTTGAAATTGATTTGCTAAAAGCAACCGAAAGACAAAAGCTGCAAGCTGCTGCGACTAAGCTGTTTTATTATGTACCGCCTAAATGGGTGACCCGGGCTGAACCGGTGATTAACAGCCAGCAATGGCCTTATCAGGTCAATCACACACAATTGAGTGATTTGCGCCATCATCTGACTGTGCATCCATTAACAGATGATTTGAACCTGGCGATAAAACAACAGCGTAACAAGCAACGTCTGGCGCAAAACAATTTGTTACCCAAACTGGATATGAAAGCCGAACTGGCCAGAGATTTAGGTAGTGGGCCGACCTCCCTTATGCAAACCGATACCAAAGTGGGACTGGATTTTAACTATCCGCTGGGCAACCGCAAAGCCAAGGCGAAAGCTGCCGGTGCGCAAGCCAAGTTGCGTGAAATGACATTCAAGCTCGCCGATGCCGAACAAAAGCTGGCCCAGCAATTCGATACAGCGGTAGCAAAGTGGCAACAAAGTCAGGATCTTACTGAATTAAATCAGCAAGCTGCCGCATTGGCTGAGCGCTTGCAAGCGGTGGAAAAAACCCGGTTTGATATTGGAGATACCGATGTATTTGTACTAAACGCCCGTCAGATTACCTTTATAAAGGCACAGCTAAAGTTAATTTCAGCAAAGGTTGATGAGCTCAGAGCACAACTGGCATTGTACTATGTGTCAGCGCAACTTCCTGCTGCGCTGGTTTCCCGTTAGCCACGCCGCGTAACCAGCTTATTTTATTTTTGCTGTGTCAACTCGCATAAATGCAATGCCAGTGGACTTATTATCAAACAAAGCGCCTTTAGACTTATTGAATCTTCGTGTACCTGGCCAGAAAGTCGTCATGAGATAACATTTGAGCGATAGGTTGTTGTTTTGCCTCATAGACTTTTGCCATGATATCAAGTATTGCAGAGTCACTGTGCACATCAGCTGACGGATGATAATCGGCAGGCATTATTCCCTGGCCCATCATAACTTGCACCCAGGAAGCATCCCGGAACATATCATTTTGTTCATTAAAAACAGTGGCGGTATCTTTAAAGGCATTAATCTTTTGCGCCAGCCTATCAGGTAATGTTAGCCGCTGCATATCCTGCCAGAAATCAGAATCGTCTCGTTCGTTAAGGTAGTAATGCAGGATGATGAAATCGCGAATGGTTTCATATTCGTCTTTCGACTCTTCGTTATATAATGCTTCCATGGAAGGGGTCACAGCGTTGTTTGGAAACATTTTTAACAGCCGCACAATTGCTGATTGAATCAGATGAATGCTGGTTGATTCCAGAGGCTCCAAAAAGCCGCTGGACAAACCAATGGCCACGACATTTTTGTGCCATTGCTTTTCAGCCCGACCGGTTTTAAAACGAATTTTACGCGGCTCATCGAGGGCCTCTGTATCAAGATTATCCATCAACATATTACGCGCTTTGTCGTCATTCAGATATGCTGAGCTGTAAACCAGCCCATTACCATTACGATGGGTCAGGGGAATTCGCCACTGCCAGCCCACCTCACGGGCAATACTGCGGGTATAGGGCGCTGTCTGCTGGTGGCGCTGTGACGGCACAGCCAGCGCGGAATCAGCGGCCAGCCAGTGCGACCAGTCTTCATAGGCAACCCCCAGCGCTTTTTGCAATAACAGGCTTCGCATACCGGTACAGTCGATAAAAAAATCGCCCGTAACCTGGCGCCCGTCAGTTAACTGCAGACCATTTACAAAGCCGGTTTTGGTATTCAGCGACACATGTTCAATCATACCTTCAGTTCGCTTCGCACCGGCCTGCTCAGCAAGTCGGCGTAAAAACTGACCATACAGCGTAGAATCAAAATGGTAGGCATAGCCCATGTTATAAACCGGATTTTCCGACTGGATTTTGTTGAATTTACCGGCCTTGCAGCCAAGATAATTAAGATCAAAATCCCATAAAGAGGCGTCCAGACCCGCTTTTCGGGCACGCAACCAGTAATGTTGAAAACCACAAATTCCTAACGTAGCGCCTGGCGCGCCAAAAGTATGAAAGTAGCTTTCACCCTGTTTGCGCCAGTTTTCAAATGCGATGGCAAGCTTAATGGTCCCATTGGTTTCCCGTAAAAAAGCCTTTTCGTCCAGCCCCAGAAATTGATTAAATGTCTGAATGGGTGGAATGGTAGCTTCACCAACGCCGATAGTGCCAACATCTTCTGACTCCACCAGCTCAATGTCAACCTGCGCCTGAAGCACCTTTTTTAACAGGGCTGCTGTCATCCATCCAGCTGTGCCTCCCCCGGCGATAACAACTTTGCGAACGGGATCTTGCATGGGGTTATCCTTATAGCTCTAACCAATCACTAACAGGGCACTGTAGTGAATCTTCACATAAAAGCAACTGGATATTGGCACCGTAGGAAGTTAAAAACCATAAGGTAGTCGACCACGTAGTCGCCAGACTCTCTGTTCAGACTATAATTTGTCCTGCCATCCGAAGCATCTTTGAGTTACAAGACATCTTCTATGCAGTGGGCCTGAAGCTAAAATTAATACTGGGCTTTAAGCTGCCCAGTCATTGGAAATTGAAGAAAAACTTTCAACCGGGCACATCAAGTTCTTTAAGTTTGCGGGTAAGAGTATTTCTTCCCCAGCCCAGGCGTCTGGCCGCGTCCTGTTTATGACCATGGGTATAATGCAGAGCACGCTCCAGCATGATTTTTTCAAAGGTGTGCATAGCATCATTTAAAATATCAAATTGCCCGGCATTAAGCTGGTTATCGGCCCAGCGAGCCAGAAGTTCGGGCCAGTCTTCAGCTTTTTTCTGGCCGGTCTCTTTAGCACTGTCTTTATGAATTTCCGGGGGCAGGTCGTGGGGCAGAACTTCCTGTCCGCTGGCCATCACGGTTAGCCAGCGACATACATTTTCCAGTTGCCTGACGTTTCCTGGCCACGGTAACCTGGCCATCAGTTTTTCTGTTTCCTTACTCAGTGTTTTTGTTTCGACATCAAGCTCTACAGCAGCCTGACGCAAAAAATGACCGGCAAGCAAGCCAATGTCTTCGCGCCTTTCTGCCAGTGAGGGCAGATGAATGCGAATAACATTCAGGCGGTGGAACAAATCTTCCCTGAATTTTCCTTCATGAACCCGTTGCTCAAGATTTTGATGTGTGGCAGCAATAATTCGAACATCCACCGTCACCGATTGATGGCCGCCCACACGATAAAACTGACCGTCTGCCAGTACCCGCAACAAACGGGTCTGCACATCTAACGGCATATCGCCAATTTCATCCAGAAAAAGCGTGCCACCGTTAGCTTGCTCAAATCGGCCCTGGCGCGCATTCTGAGCGCCAGTAAACGCGCCTTTCTCATGCCCAAACAATTCTGATTCCACCAAATCAGCCGGGATCGCCGCCATATTGAGGGCGATAAACGGGTTTGCCGAACGCGGACTGTGGCGATGTAAGGCCTGGGCCACCAATTCCTTGCCTGTGCCTGACTGACCATTAATCAACACACTGATTGATGAACGGGACAACCGTCCTATGGCCCTAAACACTTCCTGCATAGCAGGAGCTTCACCAATTATTTCCGGCGCCGGTTCTTCAACAGGAGCTTGTTGATGGCGTTTTTGTTCCCGGGCGTGGGCCAATGCCCGCTGAGATAGTGTTACTGCATCATCTATATCAAAAGGTTTAGGCAGATATTCAAATGCACCGCTTTGATAAGCATTAACAGCGCTATCCAGATCTGAATGCGCGGTCATGATAATAACCGGGATCATCGAATTCACATCATGCACTTCCTTTAACAGCGTCATGCCATCCATCTGCGGCATGCGAATATCTGAAATGACCACCTCGGGGGCCTGGCCGCTGTGTAGCTGGCGCAACAAGTCTTCAGGGTTTTCAAAGCAAATACAGCTGATGTTCGCCGCTTGTAGCGCCTTTTGAATTACCCAGCGTATGGAGCTGTCATCGTCTACAATCCAGACGGATTCACTATTCATCAATTGACTCCTTACGGTCTATGGGAAGGTACAACACAAACTCGGTATGGCCGGCGTGACTGTCTACATCAATGCGGCCGCCATGGTGGTTGATCAGGGTTTGCGCGATAGACAGGCCCAGGCCGCTGCCCTGTGTTTTGCTGCTTACCATCGGATAAAACAGCGTGTCTTTAATTTCGTCGGGAATCCCGGGGCCGTTGTCCTCAATCGCTACTTTCGCCACAAGAGGATAACGCTTACCCTGAATGGTCATTTGACGTTCTACCCGTGTTTGCAGACGTATCCTCGGCGCAGGCGTGTTGGCTTCAGTCAGCGCCTGAATACTGTTTCTGATGATGTTGAGAACGGCTTGTTGCACCATATCCTGGTCCACATGCACATCGGGAATGCTCGGGTCATAATCGCGTACAATGGTGATTGGATTATCCGAGTCAGCCTGCATTAGTGTGCGGACTTTTTCTAAAGCCTGATGCAAATTACTCCACTGTAACCGGGGCAGGGCGTTGGGCCCTAACAGGCGATCAACCAGAGCCCTTAATCTGTCAGACTGCTCAATAATCATTTGGGTAAATTCTTTGAGCCCTTCGTTGTTAAGTTCTTTTTCTAATAGCTGCGCTGCGCCACGAATACCGCCTAATGGATTTTTAATCTCATGAGCCAGGCCGCGCACTAACTCCCGGGCAGCGTAATGCTGTGCATTTTGCAAATTTTCTTTTGAAATACGCTTTTGCTGATCTATCTGTCGCACTTCAAATAGCAGCCGGGCACGGCTTTCAATCTGCAGATTTGTGACGGTTAAATCTGCCATCACAAAACGATTATCTTTGAATACGAGCCGGACTTCATTCTCGGTAAAATCCTCGCCGCGTCGCATAGCAGCTTTTAGTCGTGATTGTTGAATGGCGCCAGGTAGGAAAAAATCATACAGAGGATGTCCATATAACTGTTTAACCCCTGTTTCAAATAGGGCTTCGCCTGAATGATTGGCATACACAATATTCAACTGGTCATCAATCATCACCAGTGCAGTATTCAGGTTATCAAGAAGGTTATATGGCGTATGGGCAGTGCCATGCATATTTGCAAATACTCCTTTGCACATTATTGGTGCATTGCGGTCTGTCTGTTAGCCCGAGCACCAATGACTATGCACCAACACCTTCAGCAGAAACGTCACGCAACCTATGGCTGAAAGGTTATTGCCCGGCGTTATTATTAATTAGTGCAGAAGCCTGGTGCATATAAAATGTTTGTTGACTGGTAGATGCAAGAGTCTTGCCCTTATTATTAACAAGAGCGATGCTAAATGTGTGAGCGCCGCGAACGACACCGGACAGAGCGAAGGTCCCTGACGTATTTGTATCAATAATTTCGCCATCCAGCGTCAGCTGGAACTGACCGGTAGGCCGCGGATTAGCCGTGGCGGTGATGGTCACTTTACCATTGTTGTTGCGAATTGTTGCTTCTGGCGCAGGGCGTTTAACCGATAACGTATAATCAGGCTGCTTACGCGCTTGAGAAGCGTCCTGGCTGTTGTCTTTTACGGGCGTAGGCAGGGCATCTGTCACATTGAGGGTATGTTCATCAAAATTGACCGGCTCACTGTGTTTAGAGGGCGTATCGGTATAAATCACCGTACCATCTGCCTGCTCTATCTTATAAACTTTGCCTGGGTCTGCAGGCGCCGACAGACTTGCCAGGGTAAGTGTAAACAACAGCGTTTTTGTCATAATTTTCTCCTGATCCCGTTTTATCATATTACGAAAATCCGCTTAAAAAGACACATTTACAATTATAAACAGGTATAAAAAAACCCGCTTTAAGCGGGTTTTTGGTAATCGTGATTATTACACGCTGTAGTACATATCAAACTCAACAGGGTGCGTAGTCATTCGCAATGTTGTAACTTCCTCTGTCTTAAGATCGATATATGCATCGATTGTATCATCTGTCATTACGCCGCCTGCCTTAAGAAACTCACGATCGTTATCCAGTGCTTCCAGAGCCATCTCTAATGAACTGGCTACCGTTGGGATATCTTTCGCTTCTTCTGCTGGCAGATCATAAAGATCTTTGTCCATCGCATCGCCTGGGTGGATCTTATTTTTGATCCCGTCAATACCGGCCATCAGCATAGCGGTAAAGGCCAGGTAAGGGTTAGCTGTTGGGTCAGGGAAGCGAACTTCAATACGACGAGCCTTATCGCTGGTTACGTAAGGAATACGAATTGATGCTGAGCGGTTACGCGCAGAATAGGCCAGCATTACCGGTGCTTCAAAGCCTGGTACAAGACGCTTGTAAGAGTTCGTAGACGCATTAGCAAATGCATTGATTGCTCGTGCGTGCTTAATAATACCACCAATATAATATAAGGCTTCTTCAGAGAGACCCGCATATTTGTCGCCGGCAAAGATGTTCTTACCATCTTTAGAGATTGATTGGTGAACGTGCATCCCTGAACCATTATCGCCAACCAGTGGCTTAGGCATAAAGGTAGCAGTCTGACCATACGCGTGGGCGACGTTGTGCACTACATACTTGTAGATTTGCAGCTCATCAGCCTTGCGAACCAATGTATCAAATTCACAGGCAATCTCGTTCTGACCAGCGGTTGCAACTTCATGGTGGTGCGCTTCAATACGCAGACCCATCTCTTCCATAACCATACACATTGCAGAGCGAGTATCATGGGCTGAATCTACTGGTGGTACCGGGAAATAACCGCCTTTCACGCCGGGACGGTGAGCCAGGTTGCCGCCTTCAAAATCTTCACCTGAATTCCACTTTGCTTCAGCAGAGTCAATCTTGTAAAACGAGCCGCTCATATCTGTATGAAAACGTACATCGTCAAAAATAAAGAATTCTGGCTCAGGTCCGAAGAAGGCAGTATCGCCAATGCCGGTTGATTTTAAATACTCTTCAGCACGTCTTGCCACGGATCGTGGATCGCGCTCATAACCTTCCAGCGTGGTAGGCTCCACTATGTCACAGCGAATATTAACCTGTGTTTCTTCTGCAAACGGATCGAGAACTGCAGAGGAAGAATCTGGCATAAGAATCATATCTGATTCGTTGATACCTTTCCATCCACTGATGGAAGAGCCGTCAAACATCTTGCCTTCTTCGAAAAACTCATCGTCGATGAGGGCGGCCGGAATAGAGACGTGTTGCTCTTTACCTTTTGTATCAGTAAAACGCAGATCTACAAACTTCGCTTCACTTTCTTGAATCAGCTCTAATGCCTTTTCTATTGACATCGTGTCCTCCAGGTTTTGATGTATTGGCGCAGGAAAATCTTTGTTTCCTGTCTTAAGTTAAAAATGTAAAAGCGATATTCATGCCATGTGTCTAAGACCGGAAATCTGCGGCCTGAATAGAAACACTATGGAATTCAAATTGAAATATTGCACCATAATGTTGCGATACCGCACCGTGATAGTGCAATTGTTTAGGGCGATAAATGCGTCAAACTGGTGCGGCGCCCGCCAATTAAGGTTTTTGCTACGTATATTTTTAATCTTCAGGCCTACATACAGTAGTTAGAGACATTGAGATTACAGAAAGGAAAGAAAATAAACGAAAAAACAGGCGAAAAATCGATAAACTTTCTGTACAATCCGCGCACATTTCATCTCTGCAAAAAATTTTCACACCCAAAACCGGTCCCCGCGGGTAGTACCGGGCAGGTAATACAGGCTCTATTTAATGAAGACTTACGATATTTCAAAGTTACGCAACATTGCGATTATTGCGCACGTTGACCATGGTAAAACAACATTGGTTGATAAACTGTTGCAGCAGTCCGGTACACTGGAAAGCCGGGGCGAAGCAGAAGAGCGCGTCATGGACTCGAATGATATCGAGAAAGAGCGCGGCATTACTATTCTGGCTAAAAATACCGCTATCCACTGGCAAGATTATCACATCAACATTGTAGATACTCCCGGACACGCAGATTTTGGCGGTGAAGTAGAACGCGTGATGTCTATGGCTGATTCAGTGCTGTTGTTGGTTGACGCGCAGGAAGGCCCTATGCCGCAAACGCGTTTTGTAACCCAGAAAGCTTTTGCGCAGGGGCTTAAACCCATTCTGGTTATCAATAAAATCGACAAACCCGGCGCCCGTCCTGATTGGGTAATGGATCAGGTGTTTGATTTGTTCGACAACCTGGGTGCCACCGATGAGCAGCTTGATTTTGATGTGGTCTATGCGTCAGCCATCAACGGGTGGGCCTCGCTGGATGCCGATACCGTAGGTACCGACATGACCCCGCTGTTTGAAACCATCGTTGAAAAAGTCAATGCGCCTAATACTGATCCTGAAGGACCGTTCCAGATGCAGATTTCGCAGCTGGACTATAACTCCTATGTAGGTGTTATAGGTGTTGGACGTATAACCCGTGGTTCGGTTAAGACCAATCAACAGGTTACAATTATTGATAAAGAAGGTAAAACACGTAATGGCAAGGTGGGTCAGGTTCTGACGTATCTTGGTCTGCAGCGTTTTGATGCAGAAAAGGCCAGCGCCGGCGATATTATCGCCATTACGGGGGTTGGTGAACTTAAAATATCCGACACCATTTGCGATGTTAATAATGTTGAGGCGTTGCCAGCGCTAACGGTTGATGAACCAACAGTAACTATGACCTTTCAGGTTAATACATCACCGTTTGCCGGTCGTGAAGGTAAGTATGTTACCTCTCGTAATATTCTAGAGCGTCTGAATGATGAACTGGTTCACAACGTTGCCTTGCGTGTTGAGGAAACCGAGAACCCGGACAAATTCAGAGTATCAGGACGCGGCGAACTGCACCTGGGTATTTTGATTGAAAATATGCGCCGGGAAGGTTATGAGCTGGCGGTTTCCCGTCCGGAAGTTATACTTAAAGAAGACGAAAATGGCAATGTCGAAGAGCCGTTTGAAACACTGACCATCGATTGTGAAGAAGAAGATCAGGGCTCTGTTATGGAGCAGTTGGGTTATCGTAAAGCCGAGCTGACGAATATGTCGCCTGACGGAAAAGGCCGGGTTCGTATGGACTTTGTTATTCCCAGCCGTGGTCTTATTGGCTTTCAGACTGAGTTTATGACGCTGACATCAGGTTCAGGACTTCTTTATCATACCTTCGACCATTATGGTCCGCATAAAGGCGGTAAAATCGGCCAGCGTAAAAATGGTGTTCTGATTGCTAATGCGGCAGGTAAGGCACTTACCAACGCACTGTTTAATTTGCAGGAACGTGGACGCTTATTTATCGGTCATGGTGTTGAAGTTTACGAAGGTATGGTTATTGGTATCCACAGCCGCGAAAATGACCTGACGGTAAATGCGCTTAAAGGCAAGCAGCTGACCAACGTTCGTGCATCAGGTACAGATGAAGCGCAGAGTCTGGTGCCGCCTGTGGTTATGTCACTGGAACAGGCGCTTGAGTTTATTGATGATGATGAGCTGGTGGAAGTTACTCCGCAGAGCATTCGTGTCCGTAAGCGTTTCCTGACGGAAAATGAGCGTAAGCGTGCGTCTCGTGCTCCGAAGGGCTAAAATACTCCAAAGATTAAAAACGCCGGCGCCCATGCCGGCGTTTTTGTATCTGCGATACTGGTCTGTCATCTAACCTGTAAAATGTAAGATAAAAACCGTTAGACCGCATCTCAGTAAAACAACTGAGAGCCACTATGGCACGTCAGTCAGTGGTAGTGATAGATGACGATGCTATCACTCTGCAACGCATCTGTGATGCGTTGGTAAGCCAGCTTAAAATGAATGTGTATGCGGTTAATTACAGTAAGCTTGCCCGGGATTGTCTGCGCCAGCAACACGACGCTACAGTATCTTTGATCATCAGTGATCAAATGATGTCGGATTATGATGGACTTCATTTGCTCACGTGATGGCGCGACAAGAGCATGCAGTCGCCATTTTTGTGGATCACTGCTGTGCCACCCGCAATACAGTCGTAAAGGCCGGCGCAGTGGGGGTGACGCAGTTTATTGCCAAACCGTTTAACATGGACAGACTAATGGCGAAAATTCGGGGATTGCTGGCACACTGACAGCAATGCTATCCATCTCATTCCCAAATCTTCTAACACAACAGTGGATTGGTTCGTGGTGAGTTGGTTACACTGCCAACACGTTTAATCTGACAAAGGACCGGCTTGCAGTGACCTATAATTTTGATAAAACTCCTTCCAGAGAGGGGACCTATTCGTTCAAATGGGAAAAATACAAAGGGCGCGATATCATTCCGGCCTGGGTAGCGGATACTGAATTCCGCTGCGCCGACCCTATTCTTGAGTCGCTAAGCAGACGGATTGAAGATGGTAACCTGGGTTATGTTTTGCCAGGCCAGTATCAGCCGGCTATTGATGCCGTGGTACGCTGGCTGAAAGATAAGCATAACTGGGATATCGATCCTCTCTGGCTGGTGTGGACGCCTGGTGTTGTTCCCGCTTTTAACGCTGCATGCAAAGCGTATTGTGAGCCCGGTGACAAAATCATGGTTCAGGTCCCTAACTACCCGCCTTTACTCGCAGCGCCGAAGTTGAATGACATGCAGAGGGTGGCTATCCAAACGGTAGAAGTGGATGGACGGTATACGCTGGATTTCGAACAGCTTGCGCAGGAGGCCAGCGATCCTGCCTGTAAATTACTGATCCTTTGCAATCCTATGAATCCGGTGGGCTCGGTGCTTACCCAAAGCGAGCTGGATCAGGTTGCAGAGATTTGCCAGCGTAACAATGTCGTATTATGTTCAGACGAAATTCACTGCGACCTTGTATTAGATGAAGATAAAGTCCACCTACCCGCCGGGCGTGATCCTAAATTAAAAAACAACAGTGTTACCCTGATGGCAGCGAGTAAAACATTTAACATAGCAGGGCTGGGCGCATCATTTGCAATAATACCGGATGCGAAGTTACGCCAGCATTTTGTTAAAGCCGCCGCAGGCATCGTTCCATGGGTTAACCAACTTGGTCTGCTGGCGACAGAGGCAGCCTTTACCCGCTGCGACGACTGGCATACCGACCAACTTGATTATTTGCGCGAAAACCGAGATCTGGTATATGAACGCATCAATGCTATAGAGGGATTATCGGTCAAGCGTCAGGAAGCAACATTTCTGGCCTGGGTGGATGCTTCAGGCCTGGGTGTGGATGATGTGCAAAAATGGGCCGAGCAAAAAGGTGTCGGCCCGTCGCCGGGAGTAGATTTTGGGGCCCCACAACATTTTCGGGTAAACTTTGGCTGTAGCCGGAAAATGCTGAGTGAAATTCTGGAACGGCTGGCTTCAGAATAAAGAAACCAGCTTATACGCCCCAAGACAGATAACAAAGCCCACTACCACTATACCCAGTAAATTACTGGTCAGGGCGTTTTTAAAGGCGCCCAGAGTGCGGCTTTTGTTCATAACTACCAGCAAAAATATAGCTACAATGGGTAATAATAAACCGTTGGCAGCCTGCGCAAAAAGGATGGCAGCCAGCGGTTTGAATCCAGCTCCGGCGATAATCACCCCGGTGGCGATAATTGACATCCAGACAGCTTTAAACGGTTTGCTGTTCAGATCAGTTGACCAGTTAAGTGCGCCGCACACGGCATAACTGGCTGCCAGAGGTGCAGTGATAGAACTTGTCAGACCGGCAGCAAATAATCCCGCGGCAAAAAACCACTGCGCAGATTCACCCAACACTGGCTCCAGCTGTTTGCCCATGTTAGTTGCATCCATCTGCGCATTTTGCCCAAAAAATGCCAGCATTGCTGTGGCCATTACAACGAGTGTAATCAGCCCGCCAAAACCAATGGCAAAGATAGACTGTTTACGCGATGCATCAATGGCAGCCGCTTTATCTTCGCCGGCATAATTTTGTGCCGTTAGACTGGCATGTAGAAACAGGTTATAAGGCACGATGGTAGTACCGATAAGTGCCAGGACCATGGTGATTGCCGTGGCATCCAGCTGCGGCGATGTTGCCTGACTAAGCATGGCAGACCAGTCGGGGTCGGCAGCAAACAAGGTGACAAAAAAGACCAGCGCCATGGCAATAACCAGAACCACCAGTACTGACTCAATCATCTTGTATTTACCGCTATATAGCAATGCAGCTGAAATACCGCCAAGAATCATGGCCCATTTTCCGGTTCCTATTTGCCAGAATGCGTCGAGCCCAATCGCTGCGCCGGTAAGATTTCCCGACTCATACGCGGCGTTGCCGATGCCTACCGCGGAAACCACTAAGGCAGAAAAGAAAATTTTTAGAATACGATTTTCGCTAATATCCTTAAGGCCTGCCGCCAGACCATTTCCGGTAGCAATACCCAGCCTGGCCGCCATGTCCTGTAAAACCATTGTGGCCACAATGGAAAAAAGCAGTGCCCATACCAGATGAAAACCAAAGTTTGCACCTGCAATGCTGGCGGTGGTCACTGTACCCGGGCCAATGAAAGCCGCTGCAATGATAAATCCGGATTTGTCTTTTGCCATAAGAGGGCTGCCTGTATGCTAAAAGTCTGCTTTTCAGTCTCAATAGACTGGCGTTTCTCAGGGGGGCGGATGGTACGTAAATCGTTCAGCTACGCCAAGAGTAAATCAAAAAAAATTTATATGGCTTAACCGTTATCTGGCTTTGTGCAGTCATTTTGCTAATACCGTTATCTTCACAAAGCACTATGCGCGGTGGTAAAGGTGCAAAATATTAACCAAACAGGTAGGCTACGAAAAAAAGTATGTTGACTGAGGTAAGCATGACATTTTCAGCTGATGCATTCACCCGGCTGTATTCACAGGCAGCATTTAATCGAATTATTCTGCCTGAACAGAAAGCCCGGGGACTCATGGTGGCAATATGTGCCGCGCCGGAAATTCCCTTGCCTGAGACCTGGATGCCCTGGTTTATTTACCATTCAGGTGAGGAACCGCGCTTAGCCGATGGGATTATAGATGATCTGGCGCAGGCGTTAATGCATTGTCTGCGCGATACGCTCAACACTATGCGCCACGACGGTTCTTTACTGCCACAGCAGACCCTGGCCACAGATGAGCCGGACGAATCGCTAAGCCTATGGCTGAACGGTTTACTCGCAGGGCACCAGCACCTGGAGCCGGTATGGCAAAGTGCCTGGCTGCGCGCTCAGCAAAATCCGGGGGCAGATGATGGCCTGAACAATACTGAAGATCCGGCGAAGCGGCTTAAACGCTGTCTGAAAATGTTTTCTACGTTGGCTGATATTGAGCAGGCATACCAGAACCGTACGCCTGCACAACAAGTGCAATTGAAAAAGCATATTCCGGCGCTGCTTAAACAGCTACCGCAGATGCTCAGGGAGTATATCCAGCTGGCCGGAGAGCTGGCCAGCTTTTTACCCAACCAGTTTGAAATGTTTGAGGGAAAAGCGGATAACTGAACGAATGTCCTAACACTGAACTATCTTGGCAGGACAGACCTGCGCCTGGAAAGTGTTTCACGGCGCGCAGCGATATACGCATCTAATTCTTCTTTTGCGGACTCGTACGCGTGTTTGAGCTCAATTGACCCGGGTTCTTTAAGCAACGCATTAAATGTACTATCAGTGCGGTGTAACAATATCTTTAACCGCTCGTTATTTACATCCATGTAATCATTCCTCTTTTTTGGTACATAACGCTTGTTTGACCAACGATTTTTAGGTACTACGCTTTATTCCTGTGAACGGCTAAAAAGGTTTAACCACTGCCAGAATAACTACTGCTAGTAAAACCAGTACCGGCACTTCATTAATAATTCGATAAAAGCGTGCGCTATGGGTATTTGTATCGTTGGCAAACTGTTTTACCAACCGATACAGATAAAAATGATAAACATACAGCGCTGCCACCAGAGTTAACTTAGCGTGAAGCCAACCCGATACTTTTAACCAACTTGTACCGTATATGCCAATAAGCCATATACCAAACACAGCGGTAAGAATGGCAAACGGTGTAATAAAAAACCACAGACGTCGCTCCATGATTTTAAATTGCGCTTTTACCGCCGGTTCGTCAGTCTGCGCATGATAAACAAACAAACGTGGCAGATAGAAAATGCCGGCAAACCAGGCTACCATGAAAAAAACGTGCAGGGCTTTAAGCCAGAGTACTGTCATCTTGTTCTTCGCTTTTTAATCTAATATTGAGAACGCTGCAAGACACTTTGCAGAATGTTCCAGGTGATTACGCCGACAATATTGTCCGGTTCAGAATCATAAATATATACAGCGCCGCCACGCGCGTTTTTTAGCTTCTCATAAACTTCATGCAGGGTGCACTGGCTATTGAGGCCGTCTATAGATGAGTAGTCTAATGCCTGCGCATCGTGTTCCAGACTGACATCATATTCCACCATTTTAAATTCAAGGTGCTGCTCGTGCTGAATCTGCTGTAACACCACTGACGCGGGGTGATCTGAAAGATGTTGTTCAATGGCTTCAGCAGGCGCATCAATAAAAATTTTATAGTCTCTGGTCATGGCTGCCAGCACGCCGGTTTTTTCAAGTGCCTCACGGATAGAGGTAATAGCATAGGGGAGATTTTGATAGTCCAGCTGGCGGATAAATATAGACCGATTACCCAGAAATTGAGTGGAGGTCACATAAGCCGGTACAATAACCAGCATTGCCGGTAGAATGATTTGCGGACTATACGACAGCTCCATGACCGCCGACAGCGCCGCCAGAGGCGCATGTAATGTTGCGGTTAGCATGCCCGCTACGCCCAACAACGCAAAGCTGCTGATATAATTCTGAGTATCAATAATGCCGCTTAGCGGAAACAATAACACCGCCCCGGCGAGCATGCCGATAAGCATCACCGGGCCCATGATGCCACCGGGGACACCCAGACCGATAGCAAAAACAGCCAGTAAAAATTTTGCCGCTAGCAAAGCCACTAAGAAGGCCGTATCAGGCTCTTCGGTAAACAGCACCTCCACACTTTCAAAACTTGCTCCGGTAGCTTCGGGAAGCACAATACTCACACCGCCGGTTATCAATGCAGCCAGAATAAGGCGCCAGATCATACTGAAAGGCCGAAACAGGGTCATTACCCGCATTAACTGATTATTAAACAGCGCTGCCAGTGCGCCCAGAACTATGCCCAGCAAAATCAGGTAAAAATACATCCATTCGCTGAAGACCGCGAAGGTCAGAAAAGACAACTCGTTAATTTCGCCAAAGACCATGCGGGTGAGCACGGAGCCACACGCCGCGGCGAGCATCACGGGTACAAAAATATGAATTTTGTATTCGCGCAACACCACTTCCATAACAAAAATAACGGCTGCGAAGGGGGTGTTGAAAGACGCTGAAATGCCGGCGGCGATTCCGCAGCCGGCTAAAATGCGAATACTGTTGTAGGGAAGCCGTAGCCACTGTCCAAGATAACTGCTGCCAGATGCACCGATATGTACCGACGGACCCTCGCGGCCGACAACAAATCCGCCGGCCAGCGCGAACATACCGCCAAAAAACTGATTGATGGTCGTTCTGAAAGGCACATAACCGTAGAACATCTTTACCCGATGTATAACAAAAGGGATACCCATGCGATAATGCTTAAAGCCGGTCAGGAAAGCTACTAACAAAATAAGCGCGACTGCGACCAAAGGTAACAGAAAGCGGGCCATCCACTGATGAGTAAAAAGTTGGTTTAGCGTATCCAGCGCGTGCAGGTGAAGCCACTCGTAACTCAGCCTGAACAGAATAATCAGTCCGGCTGCGATGCTGCCACCGCAGATGCCGAGCAGGCAAACCAACACTGATGTTTTCGGATGAGCAAGTTCCTGGCGTAACCCATTGAGGTGCATGCATTAACCGGCTGGATGATTGAACAGATAACGGGTAGCTTACCACACGCAACCTTAATTCCTAAGCTTATGATGTGCTTAAATTTTAGTTTATTAATGTATGTTTAAAAAACGATTTAAACCGGTTCTTGCCGGAACCAGAGCGGGAGTTACAGTACTGCTGGTATTGGTGATGACATTTTCACTGGGCGCTGTGTGGGGAGGTTACACCAAAGAAAATCAGGCGCTGCAGCTTGAAAATGCACAAAATACCCTGATTTCTCTGCAACAGGAGAACGAAACGCGGGTCCAGGCTCAGCACACACTGGAAACCCGCTTTGCGCTCTTACAACTTGAGCATGAAGCGCTCAACGAAGCCTATTCCCGGCAAATGGATGCACTTGACGAAGCTCAGCGCACCCTGGCATTTTACGAAAATGTGGTAGCGCCTGAAAAGCGTAGCGAAGGGTTGGTGGTGGATGGTCTGGCAATTGAACGTCAATCAACAGCTGATACGTACCGACTACAACTGGTATTGCTGCAAAATTTTCCACAGCGCGCTGTTGTCAAAGGATTGCTGAAGATTTGTATTATAGGAGAAGCGTCTGCCGGCGCTAAAGATATTTGTTCTGGTAGCGACTATCTGTTGCCAGAGGGAGACTTGAAATATCGGTTCAAATTTTTTCAGGCGGTGGATATCGCTATCACATTACCTGCAGATTTCAGGCCGCAGTCGATAATATTTTCAAGCGATGTCTACCGATACACGACCAAACGACAAACTTTTTCCTGGTCAGTAAACTGGGACGAAGCAGTGACAGCAGCAGCCATCGGGACAGATTAGTTCAGATTCCGTTGATTGCGGTGTTATGATGTAAGATAATTCCGGCACAACCGGCAAGCCGGTTTTGCACATGCTAAGAGGTTATTATGACTGTAGAAGCAGCTATGCCCATCGAATTTTCCGATGCGGCCGCAATGAAAGTTAAAGAGCTGGTCAGCGAAGAAGAGAATCCTGAGTTAAAGCTTCGGGTCTATGTGACCGGTGGAGGCTGTTCTGGATTTCAGTATGGTTTCACATTTGATGAGAAAGTGAACGAAGGTGATATGACGATTGCCAAGGGTGATGTCACCCTGGTGGTGGATCCCATGAGTTTGCAGTACCTGGTGGGTGGTGTCGTCGACTATGTTGAAAACCTGGAGGGCGCGCGATTTCTGGTAGAAAATCCAAATGCCACGACTACATGCGGTTGCGGCGCAAGCTTTAGCATCTAAGACATACACTCAGCATGACGTGTTTTCACGTCATGTGCTGTAAAGTGGTCTGCTCCCTGATCAGGCGCGTAAAGAATGAGCAAATAGCTTTGGTCAGGAGCAACAATGAAACTTTACGGTTCAACGACCTCGCCCTATGTACGTCGTATCAGAATTCTGCTTTCGCAGACACCCCATGAATTTGTCAGCCTGAATATTTATGAAGGGAAGGGCAGAGAAGTGCTGGCCAGTAAGACGCCGGTGCTGCGCGTTCCCTGTCTTGAAGATGACGGACACCTTATTTTTGACTCCCGGGTTATCCACAATTATTTGACTGAAAAATTTCAGTATGCCGCGCTGTCCTGGGAGCAGGAGAATCAGCTGACGTTAATAGATGCAGTTAACGATTCTCTGGTCATTCTGTTTCAAATGAAACAATCAAACATTGAAGCAGATCGTGATGCGATGTTGGTGAAAAACCAACGGGAGCGTATTGATGCCAGTTTGCGTGCGCTTAATAATCAGGTCGAGGAAGGCCAGTTTAGTGGTTGGCAATACCCCTCTATCTGTCTGTACACGCTTATTGACTGGATAGAGTTTCGCCAGCTCCATACGTTAAAGGACTTTGATGCGCTTAAATCCTTTCGAGAGGATCACGCCGATCGTATAGAGATTACTGCCACCGACCCACGTGATTAACAGGGCATTAGTTAATAGCCCTTATTGAAATCAAACTGGTAGTTGAGCGGATCCCCGTTGATATATCGTTTGGCATTTTCGTGAAACAGTGCGGCGATATCAGCAGCATCTGACTCTGCTGCAGTATGCTGGGTAACCACAATTTTTTTGTGATGCCAGAATGGATGGTGGTCTGGCAGAGGCTCCTTATCAAAAACATCTAATACCGCGCCACGCAGTTGGTCATGGTTTAACGCTTCAATCAAATCCTGATCGTTAATGGCGCTACCTCTGCCTGCATTAATAAGTACGCAGTGAGGGCGCATGGTGGCGAAGACCGATTTATCAAAAATGTTATGGGTGTCTGGCGTATCTGGTAACAGATTAACAATGTAGTCACTTTGCGCAACAAACTCACCAATTTGCTCAGCCGAAAACATTGCCTTATAGCCTGGTTTAGCTTTGCCCGAATTACGCAGCCCGATTACCTGCATATCGAATACCTGCGCTACATCTAAAAGACTGCTTGCAATTGAACCTGCACCACAAATCCCTAGTGTTTTACCCGCCAGATAACCAAACTCTGGCTTACACCATTTTGGTTGGCCTTCATAACACTGAGCAGCCTGAAAGCCTCCCACATTTCGGGCAAAATGAAGCAGGTAGGAGAAAACATACTCTCGCATCTGTTTACCAAACACGCCTTTTACACCAGTAAGTGTGTATGCCTGATTGTTGGCGTTGATGAGTGGTGTATTGCCCGCCCAACCGGACTGGATCCACTGCAAGTTGTCACATTTATCCACAATCTCAGCCGCCAGCGAAGGATCGGCAAGCATAATTTCAACTGAGCAAGTGTCGATCTGTTCAGGCTTATCGGTGGCCTGAACAATATTCAACACTGGATTTTCGTACTGACATAAGGCATCTGCATACGCGGCAAATTCATTGCTAAGAATCACAACGTCCAGTGAAGTGGTTGTATCTGTCATAGTAAAGTTATCTTTCCTTTTGCATTAATTTGTTTAGCGCGCCGATGTTTATAAATTGTTGCTAAAGCGTTTAAATTTGGTAACGAGCAATATTGAGAACATATGATGTCACAAGAATTAGAACATGCCCGATGGCTCTCACCGCGACGCAATACCTCAGAAGCAACCTCTATTGGAGCACTGGTTGACGAACAGCTTGCCCATTTTGGTATCGATAAGCAATCCGAGTACGGTCAGGCTTTGGCGAGTACCGCTGAACATCTCTACCATGCCCAGGCAGATGTATCTCGCTTATGGGAAATCACTAATCAGACGCTGGCCGATTTAGATAAAGAAGATCGCGTTGCATGGTTCAATGCCAAAAAATTCTTATCTTTTCAGTTGGCCAAGGTGTTAGACACGCTGCAAAACCCCTTTCGAAAAACCTGGCAAAGCTTATCTTCGGGTAACACCGGGCAGCATCATTATCCGCTGTTTGATAATGTCACTGCTTTATTTTCAGCCACACCTGTAGTGGTGCGCACAGCAACGTATGTATACGCTTGTACCGAGTGGGTGGATGATGCGTTTCAGGGGAAAGAATTTACTCACCAGATATATTCACGGTTGCTAAATCCAACTAATATTTCTCTGGCCAATGCTATTGTAGATATGGAAGCCGGGCCGTATTCGGCGGATTATCTGGCCTGGAACTTTAATTCTGGCATGGCGGCTATCGATGCAACGCTGGCAAACGTGTTGCAGCATGGCGATGTGCTGGTGGTGTCACGTAATGTTTATGGCGGCGTCTACCAGTTACTGCATGACTATTATGCACGCGCTAACCGGCTGGATATCCAGATAGCGTGGTTTGATGGCTACACGCAGGAAGAATTTGAAATATTCTTCAATGCAACCCGAAATGATCACAGTGCCAGACTCGACGCCGGGGCTCGTATGCATGTCTACATAGAGTCGCCCTGCAATCCCCACGGCTATGTGCTCGATGTCCCGGGGATCTGTGCGTATGCGCACCAGTTTAATTCACTGGTAATGGTTGACTCGACATTGGCGACACCGGTCCTGCATCAGCCTTTGCAGCATAAAGATGTCGCTTGCCGGCCAGATTATCTCATCCATAGTTATACGAAAGATCTTTGCGGCAGTGGCGCCACTACGGCAGGCGTTGTTATCGGACCGGGTTATCGGATGTTTCAACCTAAGGGGTCGAAGACAAACGGTGTAGACTGGTCTGAAACTATGTTTTGGGATGTGTATTACATTAAAGGCGCGTTTCTGGATTCTGAAAAAGCCTTTGATGTGCTCAACGGTATGAAAACCCTTGAACCGCGAATTATGAATAAGGTGATCAATACCCAGGTTTTCACCGCATTTTTAGATCATCATCCCGATATTCGGGTGAACAGCCATGCGTTATCGTCTCACAATAATGCCCGGTTAAAACAAAAACAGCACAACCACGGCTGGCCCTGCACATTATTTACGGTAGATATGGCACAGGCTGGATTAACCCGCGAGGTTTTTACCCGATTCTTCGACTCACTGGAACCGGCATTCAGTCATCAGGTCAGTATCGGCCAGCACAACACCATCGTCCTGTGTCCAGCCCTTACATCACACTCTGAGCTCAGTGCTGAGGAACAAAAGAAAGCAGGTATCGAGCTGACTACCATGCGCGTCGCGATGGGGACCGATAACGTGAAACAGTTGATTGGTCATTTCATTCTGGCAGCAAGGCATTACATTGAGCCAGACCATCCGGGGTTTTGCGATAAGTTTATGTCGCTGGACGCAGTTGATGCCCTGTATGAGCGTACCGCTCGTGAGGTAACCGGCCAGTATTACAGCACAGTGCCCAGTATGGCTGCCATAATGCAGCAATAATAAGCACAGAGGTAATCGCCAGATAAGCCGGCATCGTATAGACTATCACTGTCAATCACTACGTTGCTGGCTATTTTCACCATGCAGGAATTATCACTACACCACACATTCGGCATGCCGGTTAGCCGTTTATATCATTGCTTCTGTAAAACCGAACTATTGGTTCAGTGGTTTGCCGGCGCGCATATGCGACTGAAAAAAATCGTGATGCATTTGGAAAAAGGGGCAGAATTTGAAATGGAGTTTGAAAGCCAGGATGGTGAAACTGTTGAGTATTACAGCGGCCAAATCGCTGAACTTTTCCCCAATGAGGAAATTATTTTTACGCTAAAAGCCGGTGACCAGACAGAAACATCAGTGGATGTGCGGTTTACCGAAGCTGATGATCACACCAGCGAACTTCATCTGACTCACAGCGGTCTGCGTTCACCAGAGACGTTGCGGCAAACCGAAACCCTGTGGTATGAACGCTTTGAGCGGTTATCGAAACTGCCTGAAATAAAACCCTAATCAGGTAAGTACAGGCCGCCTAATAGTGCGCCACGACTAGCTCCCGTGACCGCGGGTACATTCGCAGACAGGCGATTAAGATTGGCAAAGGCAAGCCATGCAAACGCTGCGCCTTCTACCCACTGCGGATGGATACCCAAACCAGCCGTACTGCTAAGCGGGACTGGGCCAAGCCCTGCTTGCAGGTTACTGACCAGTTGCTGGTTAAACGCCCCCCCTCCACAGATATAAACATGAGCCACATCTTTGAATTGATGTATTGCCTGGCAGATAGTGTTAGCTGTCAGCGCGCACAATGTTGCCTGCACATCTGCAGGAGTTAACGGATCTGTGACCTCAGCAAGCTGGCTCTGTAACCAGGCGCTGTTGAAATATTCCCGGCCTGTGCTTTTAGGCGCCCTCTGAGCAAAATACTTATCGGACAGCATGCTATTCAATAAGGGCTGACTTACGGTTCCCGAAGCGGCCCAATCGCCGTTAGTATCATACGATTGTTGCAGATGATGATTAATCCAGTGGTCCATCAACGTATTGCCCGGCCCGGTATCGAATCCCAGTGGCACATCACCGCGCTTTACCACCGATAAATTGGCAATCCCGCCAATATTAACGACGATAGTGCGCTGCTCAGTGGCAAACTGGGCCTGGTGAAAGGCTGGCACCAGGGGGGCACCCTGGCCACCCAGAGCCATGTCCTTGCGCCTGAAGTCAGCTACCACAGGAATGCCTGTGAGCGCAGTCAGCGTATTCGGGTCGCCTAACTGGATGGTAAACGGATACAAATTATCGGGGTGATGGCGAACCGTCTGGCCGTGACTACCAATGGCACTAATAGCATCAGCGTTAAGATTATTCTGACGTAACAACGCTAAGACGGCCTGGCTGTAAAGTCGTGCGATCTGGATATCCGCCTCACCCGCAGTGACCAGCTCGTTGTGGCCAGGCAGGCAAAGCTTATGAAGGGAGTCGAGCAACGCTGGCGGGTAAGGAAGATGTACCTGGCCCAGTGTTTCTGCACGTTGGTCATGAATACGGCACAGGACGGCGTCAACGCCGTCCATACTGGTGCCAGACATAAGCCCAATATACAGGCTCATTCAAATTACTGCATAGCCAGCATAACGCGCTTGTTGTTTTTCAGCTGCGTTAGACGGTTTTCTGCAATCTTCATAAATGCTGCTCGTTGAGCCGAATCTATGGGTTCTGCCTTGGGCAGCTCTACAGTGCGTGGATTTCGGTGCGCACCGTCCACCAGAAATTCATAATGCAAATGGGCGCCGGTAACCATACCAGTACTGCCAAGGTAGCCAATCACCTGGCCTTGCTTGACAGTTTCTCCGGTCTTTACTGCCTTGCTTTTAAAATGCAGGTATTTGGTGACGTACTTTTCACCATGCTGAATAAATACATAATTGCCATTGAAACGGTTATAGGATGCCTTTATTACCCGGCCGTCACCGGCTGCCATTACCGGCGTACCTGTGGCTGCCACATAGTCAGTGCCATTATGAGATTTCCAGCGCTTTTGCACCGGGTGAAACCGCTTTTTGGTAAAGTTTGAGCTTACGTATTTAAAGTTAATCGGCGCGCGCAAGAAGCTTTTGCGCATACTACGGCCCTCTGGCGTGTAGTAGTTGCCATCAGAGTGCTGAATCGCGGTGAAGGTTTCACCCTGATTCACAAATTCCGCCGCCACGATATCGCCGTAACCGACAAATTCACCATCAATAAATTGTTCTTCGTACACAATGCTGAAGGTATCGCCGTGACGAATCTCCATAGCAAAGTCGATATCCCAGCCGAAAATACCGGCCAGATTCATGATCTGATTATTACTTAAGCCAGCAGTCACAGCTGCTTTCCAGAAGCTAGAGTCAATATCACCCTGAGCGAAGTTATAGCGGGTTTCCACTTCTTTACTTTCAAGATCAGCTAGCATTTTGCCATGGGTGTCTGTGGCGCGTATAACCAGCGTATCTTTAGGCGACACTGCATATCGCAGACCCGCAAATGCACCGGTACCATCTGCTTTTAGATGCAACTTATCACCCGGCACCAGAGTTACCAGGGTTTTAGCCAACTCACCGGCCTGGGTGACGTTATAAGTATCCCGTGCTGAGAAACCGGCTCGCTTGAAAATCTTGGCCAGCGTATCTCCTGCGCCCACCTGATAAAGGTGCCAGCCGGTATCATCTTCGCCGAATTCAATATTGGGTGAATCTGTAACAGAAAGCTCGACCGGGTAACGTACTCCGGCATCCAGTACCAGCGAGTCCTGATGACGGCTCGCTTCTACAGGATCTGAAGGCAACAGAATCAGACCTCCCAGCAACAAGCTGCCTAGCAACAGGCCTGTGCGATGGGGTCTGGGTAAATTGCGAAGTGTTTTATAAACCACGTTATCTTTCAATTTCATTCTCATCAAACAGCTCAACCCGAGAATATCGTGTAAAGCGCCTTGTTTCTACACTGGCTGGTGATAATCGTACTTTTTTTGTACATCGCCAGCCCCGAATCCTGATTTTGATGCGTAAACCTTTCATTGGTTCACTCACATGCGTAAAATGCTCGCCCTGATTAAACCGAACATGACAAACGTGTGGAAAAACCGATGAGTGACTGGCAAACCGCTTTCGCTGAAATAAAACGAGGCACAGATGAAATTCTTCCCGAAGAGGATCTCAAAGAGAAACTGCAATCGGGCAAAACACTGACAATAAAAGCGGGATTTGATCCCACTGCGCCAGATCTGCACTTAGGCCACACGGTGTTGATTAACAAACTTCGTGTGTTCCAACAGTTTGGTCATAAGGTTGTTTTTCTGATCGGTGATTTCACCGGGCTTATTGGTGATCCTACAGGTAAAAATGCGACGCGCAAGCCCCTGAGCAAAGAACAGGTATTGGAGAATGCGCAAACGTATAAAGAACAGGTTTTCAAAATTCTTGACCCGGAACTAACGGAAATTCGCTTTAACTCAGAGTGGATGGATGCACTGGGCGCTGCCGGCATGATCAAGCTTGCCGCCAGTCAGACCGTTGCCCGTATGCTGGAGCGGGATGACTTTAAAAAGCGTTATAACAACGGTCAGGCTATTGCCATACATGAGTTTTTGTATCCTCTGGTACAGGGCTGGGATTCTGTTGCACTAGAAGCAGACGTGGAACTGGGCGGCACCGATCAACGCTTTAATTTGCTGATGGGGCGCGAGTTACAGAAAGAAAATGGCCAGAAACCTCAGACTACAGTCATGGTGCCACTGTTAGAAGGTCTTGATGGTGTGCAGAAGATGTCAAAATCGTTGAATAACTATATTGGAATTACCGATACCCCCAACGAAATGTTTGGCAAAATCATGTCGATTTCTGATGAGCTCATGTGGCGTTACTTCGAGCTACTAAGTTTCCGACCACTGGATGAAGTGACTAATCTGAAAATGCGGGTCGAAGAGGGTGAAAATCCGCGGGATATTAAAATTCTGCTGGCCAGAGAAATTATTGCGCGTTTTCATAGTGAGGAGTCGGCAGAAGATGCCTATCAGGATTTTGTGCAGCGCTTCCAGAAAAACGCTATTCCGGATGAAATGCCAGAACTTACGCTGGCGCTTGAAGATGGTGCGTTGGCTATTGGAAATTTATTAAAACACGCTGGTCTGGTAGGATCTACTTCAGATGCAATGCGCATGATCAAACAGGGCGCGGTGAAAATCGATGGTGAGAAAGTGTCGGATACGCGACTGCAAATCACCGAGCCGGGCGAAGCGGTTTATCAGGTAGGTAAACGTAAATTTGCCCGGGTGACCGTTACCGTTTAACGCTCTGTTATGCGTGCCCAGCTATACAGGGCGCGCAGTGCCGTGCGGCGCAGACTTGCCAGCGGGAAACGCGGCAACGGACTATTATACAGTGGTAAAGAACTGTCGACGGGCTGCCCGGTTGCCTGCTGGGCCAATCGACGGCCGGCCATGTTGGCAAATGATACCCCTGCGCCGCAGTATCCCATGGCGTAACCAATCTGAGCTTCATAATCAAAAAATACGCGAGGGAGGCTGTCCATAGATACTGATACCCAGCCACTCCAGAAGTGGCTCACGGTTTTATCGCGCAAGGCGGGAAAACTGTCAGCCATTGCCTGATGCAATCTTGCCTGGCCCCGATGTGCATTTTTACCGGCCACTTCACCCCGCCCGCCGAACAACAAGCGATTATCTGGCAGCAGTCGATAATAATATTTCATCTTGCGTGTATCCATCATGGAAACGGCGCGGTTCAAGCCGGTTTGCACACACTGTGTCTGCGTTAGCGGTTCAGTAACCAGAATGCTCGATTGCACCGGAAACTGCCGCTTATTAACCATCGGATGGAGTTTTTTATTGCTGTAGGCATTGCTGGCGATAAGCACTGTTCCTGCTTTTATTGTGCCGCCTGGCGTAGCAATTGTATAACCGTCGTTAGATCGGGTTATTGCGGTTGCCGGTGATGCGCCAAAAATATTCACCCCCCTTGCTTTGGCAGTCTCTGCCAGGCCCACAATGAGTTTTAAAGGATTCAGCGTATAGCCGGGTTGGCGCGTGGCACCGTAAAAACCCTGCACTGGCAATTCACTGTGTAGCTGGCTACGGTTTAATGCGGTAACCGGCTGTTGAAACTGATGCGCAAGCGCCGTTGCATTAGCGGCTTGCGCTTGCGCCTGTTCTGCCGTGTGTGCCAGCTTGTAATAGGGCCCCGGGGTGAGATCACAATCGATGTTATATGCCTGTACGCGCGCCAGCAGGTCACTCACTGCGCCATCAAACTCTGCCTGTATATGCTGCGCTACTGGCATACCAAACCGCTTTTGTAAGGCAAGAGGCCCCAGTCTGCCACTGCCGGACAACACAAAGCCTGCATTGCGTCCAGCGCAACCAAAGCCAGGAGAATGACTGTCAATCACAGTTACCGAGCCAGCATTACTCTGGGCCAGGGTAAGGGCCGCAGAAATACCGGTGTAGCCACCTCCGATAACCAGATAGTCGGTGGTAAAATCCTGTTCAAGTGGTAAGTAGGGCGGGGCGGTGACAGTATCGTGCCAATAAGTGGGCGGCAGACTGTCCGCAGGTGAGACACCGGAATCTGTTAACGGGTCAAAGTTCATGAAAAGCGCAGCAACATCTCCGCTGCTTCACACTGGCACAGGCCCTCACAGACAGGGCAATCATAGCCATCATAAAGCGCCTCATGGCGCCATTTATCGGGATGTTTTTGGATAAGCTCACCACCATTTTTCTTAAAATACTTGTAGGCACTATTGCCGGGGCTGGCCAGCCAGATATGCGCTAACCCCGCTTGTGCCCCTTGTGTATGGGCAGATGCAATAGCACGCTGTAACATTTCGCTGCCAATCCCCAGGCCTTGTCTGTCTGGCGCAACGGTGTTGCATTTGAAATAGCAAACCTTGTCTGCTGGTACTGGCCATGCGGCCGGTGTACACCATTCATCAGGCTCCCACTGAGAATGGGCATAAGTCAACCTGAAACCAACTACCTGTTGGTTAGCAATTGCCACCCAGCTGGCGTTAACCGCATCATGAAAGCTTTTTTCATACATTTGATGCAGGCTCTGATGACTCAGGTAGTTGTCCCCGTGAACCTGGTTGCCCAGTCTCACTACTCCGTCAAAATGCTCCGGTGCCAGCAGGGCGTAATCAATAACCGATTCGGTTTTACTCACTTGGTTTTAATCCCGTTTAAATGCACATCCAGTGCTTCAACAGAAATCAGAATTTCTCTGACCGACATCCATAACGAATACAACAGACAAATGAGACTGGCGGCAAAAATCCAGTTTCCCACAATCTGATACGTCAGATATATGGCTAACATAGATAGTACGCAGAGAAAAAAACTTACTACGCCGGCAATTTGCATCCGTTTGATGAACTGAATGCGCTGACGCAAATTCTGAATCTGGGCTTCAGTATTTTCATCCCATTTCTCCTTGGAAAAATTTCGAATAATACTGGCCAGTGTTAAAAACCGGTTAGTATAGGCAAGAAGCAGTAAAGAGATCGCCGGAAACAACATGGCGGGGGTGGCAATATCAATGGTCATCAGAATGCGTGCGGCCTGCAAAAAAACTTATGGTAGCAAATAAGTCAGTGCATCTCGACACCGGATATGTCACCTGGTCAGAATAAACCAAAAAATTGCGACCGAAAACCTGTCCAGCGCTACATTCTGTCTATGGGCAGCCCCGCTGCTGACCAGCCCATCATGTCGCCCTCAAGATGACGGACATCCGGAAAATTATTTTTTTTAAGTATTTCTGCTGCCAGCATGGCCCGTCGTCCGGAGCGGCAGTACACCACAATTGGTTTTGGTTGCTCGCCCTCTAGTTGTTCGATAAATACGGTTATTTCGTTATGAGGCATATTTATGGCACCAGGAATATGGCCTTGAGCAAATTCTTGTGGTGAGCGTACGTCAATCAAAAGCCACTCATCGTTCTGAACTTTTTTCATCAAGAATGACGCTGTATCCTGCGCCACTGGCTTTGCCTGGACAGCCTGGCTGTCGCAGCCTGACAGAAACATCAAGATTATTAAAATAGTGAACGTAATAACAGATTTCATACTGCGGCCATTAACTAAAAAAATTCAAACTACTTAGCATATAGTAACCGCTATTCAGCATAGAAACGAGTTGCGTGAATTTTCGCACACAGCTTTTTCAAAGCAGGGGCCAGGCGCAGTGTAAAACGGCTGAAAATGTCCGGGTTTACCCTCAATACCGGCACATCCAGTGCATCTGCATGAGATTGCCAAAAAGCCTGCTCTGTCGCCAGAGAACGGCTGGTCGCAGCAACTAATACCTGTGGTTGACGCCGAATCACTTCCTGTACTGACACCTGCGGATAGTCCACCGGTGAGTCGGCGAACAGCGTGCTTATATTACATTGTGAAAGCAGGCGGCTGGCCCAGGCTTTTTCTCCTACACTCATCAGGGGCGCTGTCCACAGATAATAGAAAGCTGTGACAGGCGGGACTTCACGATACTGAGCCGTTAACTGACTTAGTTGTTGATCAAATTGTTTGGTTAGTTTCCGGGCTTGTTGCTGCGCACCTAAAATTCGCCCTAATGAACGTAATTCATTACTTATATCGGAAGGCAACTGCGGCTGTGACTCAAATACGCTAAACCCCAGCTGCTCAAGTCGGGCAATATCCTGCGGCTTATTACCGCCACGCCAAGCCAGAATAATATCGGGATTTAATTTAACTATGGCTTTGATATTTGCACCATGGGCATCTGCCACCACCGGAAGGTTTGCTGCCTGAGGTGGAAAATCACTGTGTGAACTTACGGCTAATAGATTTTGCTCTTGCTTAAGGCTGTATACCCACTCGGTAAGATGAGGTGACAGGCTTACAATGGTTTTAGCCGACGCGGACCATGTCCAGCATACTAGCACCAGGCACCAGATTTTACGGTTACTATACATATACTGTTTTCCATAAGATGAGCAGCAGCAGGCTGGTTAGCGATGCCAGTAATACCATTGCGCGTAATATAGCTCGGTAGCTGTAAGTCATATCAGAAAAACGGACTTCCCGATTTCCTCCGACCCGGGTATGACGATATTTAATTCCGTGATAGATAGCCGGGCCGCCCACTCTAAACCCCATAGCAGCACCAAAAGCTGCCAGTATACGGGAAGTGAGATCCCTGGCTGGCGCCCGCCAGAATGCTGCGGTGGCTGTAAAAGGGTTAGTCACCAGTGCCACCACAATAATACCTAAAAGCGCTCCCGGTAGGCTGGCAAGTTTACTGAGCAACCGAGCGGGTTTGGCAAACAGCGAAAACCCTGGTCGTTTGTAGTGCCACTGCCAGCTGACAGCGATGACAAGGCGGTAACATAGCGCTGTTATCGGTCCCACTGCCACAAACCAGAAAATTATCCCACAATAGAGGATTAAAAAGCGCAATAACAGAGCCTCAATACTGGCTTTTGCTACGCCAATATCTGAAAGGCGCTGCGTATCACGGGCCATAAATTTTGCAGCGTGGTCTCTCGCCAACACCTTTTTATTTCCGGCCAACGCTTTGACGACGTGTTTATAATGAGTACGGTCATGCCCAAAATCCAATAACGTCAGTATAATCAGTGCTTCGAAAAACCAGGGATACTCTGCCAGAGCTATAAGATTAGCTAGCAGAAGGGCCAGCGGTATAATCAGTAACGCCGGCCCCAGGCTACCGGAAATATAATGCTGGGTAGCAGGGTCGGTCTTTGCCGGACGCACTTTTGCGGCCATGGTTTCGGCCATATACCTTATTAATGTGAGCGGATGATAGGCCGCTGGCCATCGCCAGACAGCATCCGACAATACGCTGACTAATAATATAATCAGCGTTTGCAGGGGCATGGTATGAAATGCAGCGTCCACGCTGAGTCAGTTCAGGCGAGAGCCGCTACCATACCCATGACCAGTTGTGCCGAATTTTTGGCAGCTGTGTCCAGGTATTCCTCAAAGGATACGGTGGAAGTTTTTCCGGCAATATCGGATAACGAACGAATAACCAGACAGGGGGTGCCAAGCAAATGACAGGTTTGTGCAATAGCAGCTCCTTCCATTTCACAAGCCTTCATATCGGTATAGGTGGCGCGTATTTTATCTGCTGCTTCATCACTACCGATAAAGGCATCGCCGGTGCAGATGAGCCCGGTTTTATAAGCAACATTTTCCAACTGGCTGGTGGCCGATTTAGCCGCATTAATCAATCGGGGATCGCACTCATAAACTGCGGGCATATCCCCAGCACACTGGCCGGGCGCATAGCCGAAAAATGTCAGGTCCACATCATGATGAACCAGAGCGGACCCGATGACCACATCGCCGATACGCAGTTCGCTATCAAAGCCACCTGCTGAGCCGGTATTGACGACATAATCTGGCGCAAAGCGCTCTATTAATGCCGTGGTTGCCATCGTCGCCGCAACTTTCCCGATGCCGCATTTGACCAGCACAATATCCTGCCCGTGCAGCGAGCCCTCATAAAAGGTCAGATGATGCCACCTTTGGGTGGAAAGGTTTTCAAGAGATGATTTAAGCAGGGCCACTTCCTGATCCATGGCACCAAGGATTCCAATTTTTGACATAATTTAACGTTCTTAAGACGCTCGGAGCGTAAATGAAAAAAGTGACAAATATGGTAATACGAATCGGCAACAACTGACAGCCCTGAGCGGAAGAATAGCCCTGAGCGCAAGAATAGCCCTGAGCGCAAGAATAGCCCTGAGTGCATATAACATCACAGAATAAATCTGACAGTATCAGAGAGACTTACAGGCGTAAAAAGATAGGAAGCCACACTGGGGGCGTGTGACTTCCCGTAAACCGTTATGCAGCAGCGCGGCTGGAACGCACCGGGCGGGTTGGCCGCTTCGGTGTTACAGGATTGTAGGAGGGTACCTGAGCCAGCTTATTTTGTTTGCGCCGATAAGGGATGAGTTTGGTTTCCAGACATTCGCGGATCTCTTCCACTGTATAGCCGGACTTCACCTTAATACGGGCGTGGGGGATCCCGGCGGCGTCCAGTGAACCTGACACAAACCAGTCACGCTGGGTTTTATATCCTTCTTTACCGGCATTATGCACAAGGTCCACTGCAAGCACCGGTGTCATATCTTCTTTATCGCACAAAATGAAGTCCAATTGACGGGAAGAGGCACGGGCGAGGGCCGCGCTTGCTTGTTTTTTAGATGTATTCTGCCGCACCGACAGGACATCGCAAAGACGTACCCGACAAAGAATGCGAAACTCCCGGCCCATTGACTGTTCAATCAGGTTCAAAAAAGTATGTTCAACAGGCGTGAAAAGCTGTTGTCTGCGTTTAAAGGGGAATGCCACACCACCGTCTGACAGTTTAATGGCACCTGCGGCCACCACAATCAGCAACATCATAAGAATTATAGCCAGTTCCATAACAAATCCTCGACAAAGTATGCAAAAGTGTCGGTTTTCTGACACGTGCATGAAAAAAATCATCTTCAAACAGGTATTTGCAAAGGTGGTGCCAATCTAAAAACAGACGTTATAAACAGAAAGAAAAAAGCGTTGGGGAAGAAACGGAATTCAGTGAAAAAACGCTGGCGTTACCATGCGGTTGGGACGCAATGTTGGTAACGCCAGACTAATACTGGACTTACTGGCGGGCTAGCAGAGTGTCTATGACTAATAAATCAATTTGGGAGCCTGTATTATCCGGCGAAATAACCACGCGAATATTGTTTTGCTGCGCTGCCAGCACGACCCGTCCGTTAAATTGACTAATCACATCAAGTTCAGGCATAGCCTGCTGATACCAGTCAATAATTTGCTGATTATCCATGGGTGTATGAAAGACTAACGATGCTGGCATATTATCGTCAAAACGCTGGCACTGCATCGCATCGCCAGGCATGGTAATGCTGTAAAAATCGCCCGGGCAAGCGGCGGTATCCGGTTGGCTGCTATTGGCGTTAGAGGAGAATGAAACTGCAAAAAATGCAGAGAGTGTCAACGCACCTAAAAACTTCATAATTACCCGTTTCTTTGTTTAATTAATGCACCTGACTACTATAGGTTTGCCGTCATTGAGCAGCAACTGAACAAGGGGATTATTAGGTATGCTAAATGATATTAGCGTATTGCAAAGGAAAGAAAAAAGCTGCGAGATGAACTGTCGCAGCTTTTTTTAAAGGGATTATACGCCCAGATAGTCTAAAATGCCGCCGGCCGCTTTACGGCCTTCATCAATGGCGGTGACTACTAAATCGGAACCACGCACCATATCGCCACCGGCAAATATCTTCGGATTAGCAGTCTGGTAGGCAAACTTACCTTTGGAAGGGGCTCTGACCCGGCCTTTTTCATCCAGAATAATGCCGTGGTCGGCAAACCAGCTGGCCGGGCTTGGCTGAAATCCGAACGCGATGATCACAACGTCGGCTTCCAGTATATGTTCAGACCCTGCTATCTCGACAGGACGTCGACGCCCGTTAACATCCGGCGGCCCCATTTCTGTTTTTACCAGTCTTACGCCCTTTGCCCTGCGGTTTTCGTCAACAGCAATATCCTGAGGCTGAAGGTTAAAACGGAATTCGACACCTTCCTCCCGCGCATTGACGACCTCTTTGCGGGAACCGGGCATACTTGCTTCGTCCCGGCGGTAAGCACAAATGACTTTTTTCGCACCCTGACGAATGGATGTGCGAACACAATCCATGGTGGTGTCACCACCGCCCAGGACCACCACGGTTTTATCTTTCATATCGATAAAATCCGCGGGATCTTTCTCAAGGCCCATGACGCGGTTGGTGTTGGCAATCAAAAATGGTAGCGCTTCGTGGACACCTTCAACGTGCTCATGTTCAAAGCCACCCTGCATGGCCTTATATGTGCCCATTCCCAAAAACACCGAGTCATACTGCGCCATAAGCTCTTCGATGGTGATGTCTTTGCCTATTTCTGTGTTCAGAACAAACTCAACGCCCATTTCGGTGAAAATTTCACGGCGCAGTTTGACCACGTCCTTTTCGAGTTTGAACGACGGTATACCGAAAGTGAGCAGCCCGCCGATTTCCTCGTATTTATCGTATACAACAGGCTTAACGCCATTGCGGACTAAGATATCAGCACACGCAAGACCTGCCGGTCCGGCGCCAATGACAGCAACTTTCTTATCGGTCCACTCGACATGGGACATATCCGGTCGCCAGCCCATTTTAAAAGCGGTATCAGTAATATATTTTTCAATACTACCGATAGTGACGGCACCGAATTCGTCATTAAGGGTACAGTCGCCCTCACACAATCGATCCTGAGGACATACCCGACCGCATACCTCAGGCAGGCTGTTGGTTTTATGAGAAAGCTCAGCAGCTTCTATAATCCGCCCTTCGTTAGCCAGATCCAACCACTGCGGAATGTAGTTATGCACCGGGCATTTCCACTCACAATAGGGGTTTCCGCAATCCAGACAGCGGTCTGCCTGACCTTCTGTCTGCGACTGGCTCAGCGGCTGATAAATTTCTGCAAATTCAGATTTACGAACCTGAATGGGCTTCTTGGGCGGATCGATACGTTCAACGTCCACAAACTGATAAACATTTTTAGCCATGTGTCATACCTCCTACTGCGCCTGAATGCGAAGTTCATCGCTGGAACGGCTGATATGGCCCAGCAAATTTTTCACGTCACTGGTTTTGGGCTTAATAAGCTTTATTTTTTCAAGGGTACCGGCAAAATCCGTAAGCAGGTTTAATGAGTGCTCACTTCCCGTTTCCTCGTAGTGCTGATTGATTAGCCCACGCAGATGCTCAACTAAAATGTTCTTATCGGCCACTTCCATAATCTCGACTAGCTCGTCGTTAACACGGTCAGCCAGATCGTTTTCCGTATCAAGCAGATAAGCAAACCCACCGGTCATACCGGCACCAAAATTCACGCCGATCTTACCTAACACAGCCACAATGCCACCTGTCATGTATTCGCAGCCATTATCACCACAGCCTTCAACCACAGCAATGGCCCCGGAGTTACGCACCCCAAAGCGTTCGCCGGCGCGGCCGGCAGCAAATAATTTACCGCCGGTGGCTCCGTACAGGCAGGTATTACCCATAATCGCGCTGTTCGGCGCATCAAAGGTAATTCCGCGTTTGGGGTAAATAACCAGTTTTCCACCGGTCATTCCTTTACCTACATAGTCGTTGGCGTCACCTTCTATGCGCATATGCAGACCGCCAGCATTCCAGACGCCGAAACTCTGGCCCGCCGTACCGGTAAACTGAATTTGTATTGGCTTGTCTTCCATATCCTGATTGCCATGAACCTTGGCGATCTCGCCAGATAACAGCGCACCCACTGAGCGGTCAGTGTTACGGATAGGATAGTGCAGGTAAATACCACTGGCATCGTGCACAGCCTGCTGACCATCTTTAAATAATCGTGCGTTTAGTTCGCCTTTATCCATGGGTTGGTTCGTCGTCTGCGAGTTAAACAGCCGCGTATGTTCACCCGGGTGGGGCATCGCCAGTAGTGGCGACAAGTCAAGACGATTCTGTTTAGCTGAAATGCCATCGAGCATTTTAAGTAAATCAGTTCGTCCTACCAGATCGTCAAACTTGGTGACCCCTAAGGAGGCCATAATTTCTCTGACTTCCTGTGCGATGAACCTGAAATAGTTCATCACCATTTCGGGCAACCCGATAAAATGTTCCTCACGCAATTTTTCATCTTGCGTGGCAACCCCGGTGGCGCAATTATTCAGATGGCAAATCCTTAGATATTTGCAACCCAGAGCCACCATGGGGCCGGTACCAAAACCGAAGCTTTCGGCGCCCAGACAGGCGGCTTTGACTACATCAAGGCCAGTCTTCAGACCGCCATCGGTTTGCAGACGAACTTTGTGACGCAGCCCGTTTTCCACCAGCGCCTGCTGTGTTTCTGCCAGGCCCAGCTCAAACGGACTGCCGGCATATTTTACAGACGTCAGTGGACTGGCACCTGTACCGCCATCATACCCTGAGACGGTGATAAGATCGGCGTACGCTTTTGCCACACCGGTGGCGATGGTACCCACACCGGGTTCGGAAACCAGTTTCACCGATATCAACGCGGCCGGATTGACCTGTTTCAGATCGAATATCAGCTGCGCCAAATCCTCTATCGAATAAATATCATGATGGGGGGGAGGGGAAATCAGGGTCACTCCCGGCACGGAGAAACGCAGTGTGGCAATATAGCGATTAACCTTATCGCCTGGTAACTGCCCACCTTCACCAGGTTTAGCGCCCTGGGCAACTTTAATCTGAATAACATTGGCATTAACCAGATAATGAGGCGTTACCCCAAAACGGCCTGACGCCACCTGTTTGATTTTTGAGTTTTTCTCAGTGCCAAAGCGGGAAGGGTGTTCACCACCTTCACCTGAATTAGACTGACCTCCAAGGCGATTCATAGCAATAGCCAGCGCTTCGTGTGCTTCGGGGCTCAACGCGCCAATCGACATTGCTGCGGTATCAAAGCGTGGGAACAGATTTTCTGCTGATTCTACTTCGCTGATATCAACCGGATCCGTTTGAGGATTAAGCGCCAGTAAGTCCCGCAAGTGAGCAGGGTCGCGCTCATTGACCTGACGGGCATAATCCTGATAGTCGTCATATTTACCGCTGACCACCGCCTTTTGCAGCGACATTACTACGCCTGGATTATAAGCGTGATACTCGCCATCGTGCACATATTTTAACAGACCGCCATGTGAAATAGGCTTACGTTTCAACCAGGCTACGCGGGCCTGATTAAGAATGTCCTGTTCGAAGTCTGAAAAGCCGGCTCCCTGAATCCGTGAGGCGATTCCATCGAAGCACAGTTTCATGACTTCCTGATTGATACCAATGGCCTCAAACAGTTTTGCGGAGCGGTAGCTTGCCACGGTACTGATGCCCATCTTGGACATGATTTTATAAAGGCCTTTGTTAATGCCTTTACGGTAGTTGATAGTGGCGTCCATGGCGGAAATATCAAGTTCACCCTTATCACACAATTGCTCGATGGTTTCGTAGGCTAAGAACGGATAGATCGCGGTCGCGCCCAGGCCAATTAGTACGGCATAATGATGGGGATCGCGGGTGGTGGCGGTTTCCACTACAATATTTGCGTCGCAGCGCAGAGCGTTATCCACCAGCCGACGCTGTACCGCACCCACGGCCATTGCCGCTGGTACCGGTAAACGGTTCTTGCGAATATTTCGGTCTGAAAGAATAACAAACGCGGCTTTTTTCTGTTTAACCAGATATTCCACTTCATTGCAAATACGCTCAATAGCTTTACGAAGCCCTTCTTCCTGAGAATACTGCAGCTCTACAATCTCAGAATAATAATTATCCGGATTAAACTCGCGCAATTGCTTAAGATCGGTATACATCAGAATCGGCGACTGAAAAAGTACCCGGTCGGCGTAACCCGATGTTTCGCTAAATACGTTTTGCTCGCGGCCGATGCAGGTGGCCAGCGACATGACATGATTTTCTCGCAACGGATCGATTGGCGGGTTGGTAACCTGTGCGAATTGCTGACGAAAGTAATCATACAGGGTGCGGGTTTTCGAAGACATGACCGCCATCGGCGTGTCATCGCCCATTGAACCTACTGCTTCCTGCCCATCCTTTGCCAACACCTTTATTACCTGCCGAATTTCTTCGTAGCTGTAATTAAACAGCTTGTGGTAGATGGCCATGGTGTCATCATCGAATACACGGGTACCGATCTGTGTTGCATCGGCTTCCTCAACCGGGGTCAGATGACGAATATGTTTATCCAGCCACTCCCGATACGGATGTCGATCTTTTAACTCATCATCAATTTCATTCGAACGCCACACTTTGCCGTTGTAAGTATCAACCGCTAACATTTCACCGGGCCCAACCCGGCCCTTCTCAATAACATTTTCTTCCTGGTAATCCCAGATACCTACTTCTGAGGCCAGCGTAATGAAACCGTCGTTGGTGATCACATAACGGGCGGGGCGCAACCCGTTTCTGTCAAGGTTACATGCTACATGGCGGCCATTAGTAAGAACAATCCCGGCCGGGCCGTCCCAGGGTTCCATGTGCATGGAGTTGAATTCGTAAAACGCACGCAGATTATCGTCCATGGTACGGTCGTTCTGATAAGCGGGCGGCACTAGCAGACGCATCGCTCTAAATAAATCCATCCCTCCGGCCAGAAACAGCTCAAGCATATTATCCAGCGAGGAAGAATCAGACCCTTCAGAATTCACATAAGGCGCGGCATCTTTTAAGTCAGGAATGAGTGGCGTGGAGAATTTTCCAGTCCGGGCCTTGGCCCAGTCACGGTTTCCTTTAATCGTATTAATTTCACCATTGTGGGCCAGAAAGCGGAAAGGCTGGGCCAGTGGCCAACGCGGTAATGTGTTGGTAGAAAAACGCTGGTGAAATACGCAAATAGCGCTTTGCATGCGTTCATCCGCCAGATCTGCATAAAACGCAGGCAGATCTTTAGGCATTACCAGCCCTTTGTAAATTGTTACCAGGCTTGATAAGCAGGCTACATAAAAGTCTGGATCTGTCTCCAGACGCTTTTCGGCGCGGCGACGAACCATATAAAGGCGGCGTTCAAGGTCACGCTTACGCCATCCTGGCGGGGCGTTCACGAAAACCTGTTCAATTTTGGGCACGCCGGTCAATGCTAATTCGCCAAGTACATCATTATTGACGGGTACTTCGCGCCAGCCAGGCACGTCTAACGTTTCTTTTTCAAGCTCTTCGTTCAACACATCCTTGGCTTGCTGCGCTAGCACCGGATCCTGGCTTAAGAAAACCATACCTACCGCGTATTTTTTGCTTAGCTTCCAGCCGTTTTCGCTGGCGATGGCCTTAAAAAATGCGTCAGGTTTTTGAAGCAAAAGGCCGCAGCCGTCACCGGTTTTTCCATCGGCAGCAATTCCGCCTCGATGTTGCATCCTGTCCAGACCATGTATGGCTGTTTTTACCAACTGATGACTGGCCTCACCATGTGTATGGGCAATTAACCCAAACCCACAGTTGTCCCTTGAATCATTGGGATTGTATAAACTCATCTCTAAACTCCTTCAACCTTCGACTGGGCAAGGTACAGGCTGCATTGTTCGCGCTTGCGGTGCAGCGTTGTCAGACATCTTATTATTTACAGGCTAATTGTGGCCCTTTTTGGCGTGTGTCTGTTTTTATTGTTATTTATTATTAGAGGATACCAGCCATGTGCTCCGCATCATTATGCAGTATTGCAGTGCGGGGGTACAAAATACCCATATCAGCAGATAAAATCAATTCATAACAACCATGCTATTTAGTTCTAAATGATGAAAAATAATAAAAATACAATAAATCAGTGGCTTGTATTATTTCTGGGAAGAGAACGACATAAGCTGATAACGAGCATCATCCTTTATTTTAGTATAAACATACTAATTTTCTATATTTAGCTTTTTGTTAATGATGAATAAATATCTTCAACACTCGATTATTTATACGGTTTATTTACAATTCAATGCATATTTTTTAACATTTTTGCATTCACGTTTAAACGAACAGGCAGGCCCCTGAAACGTTATTGATGATTCACTAAATTTTGTTTACGCACCTGTTAAAAATGGTCGGGGTCTTGCATTGTAATCAGTAAGTGTTGATTGGCGAACTCTGTAGCCAGACCGTCATGCACGATAACTACTGCCGCCATCTCGGCTGTGACATTCATATTTGACGAAATTTTTAAGGTGAAGCTATGTTTGATATTCATGTATACGATGAAGAAGAAATCGAAGATATCGCAGTTCCAGGGTATAACTAAAGCGATATCAAAAACTTATCTAAGGTTTTTTAACAGTTACGCTGTTTTGAATAATCTCTGCCGGTGATTGTTGACCCTAACCATTTGGGTCAGCCGGCACCTCATCTACCCGTACTTCCTCTCTGACGTATTCCTCAAGCCTGACGGCACATGTTCATTTGCGTATTGATTATTGGCAGCCCCGTAGCACAAGCCATGAGTGATCACAGTGCAGCTGTCGCCGATTTGGTGCACTGTCCATTGATTTTTTAGTATCTGCTCGTCAGTTATTTGTTCCGTATGTAAGACCTGCTAGGATACGTGCAGTTTTATCTGAGAAAAAAGTTATATGCATCAGGATTCTCCTAACGATTCATGGGCTATTCGCATTGCCCAGTTTGTCAAACGCTTTGGCACGCTTAAGCTCAGTATCTTATTTGTGCTGGTTACCCTGGTGTTTACCCTCGGCAGCTCATACGTTGTCAGAGTCAGTCTGGGTAAAAGTGTTCAGCCTGACGATTTTATTATTGCTATCATCATTACATTGTTGTCGGCCCCCTGGGTGCTGTATTTCTTCAGCGAGCTGGTTAAACAGCTGGAAAATTCCCGGACCAATCTTAAGGAAGTGGTCAGTCAGTTAGAAAGGCTGCGCGAAGAAGACGTATTTTTGAATCGCGAACTACAATCCAATATCCGCCAGTTGAATCATGAAATTGAGCAGCGTAAGCAAGCCCAGAATGAGCGTGAGGCGGTGTTCAAGGAATTAGAAAAAGAAATCGATGATAAATCTTATTCTGAGGAGCAGGCGCGGCGCCTTTCCACCCTGTTGCGCTCTATCATTGATGCCTCGCCTGACCTTATTTATTACCGAAATGAAGAAGGGCGGTTTGCCGGATGTAATCGCATTGCTGAACTGTTAACCGGCAAAACCGAAGAAGAGTTGGTCGGGCTGACCCTGCACGATGTTTTTGAAGAAGAGCTGGCCAGTCAAATAGTGGCCAGTGACCAGGAGGTATTAGAAACCAACGCCAGCATTACAGAAGATCTGTGGCTGCGTTTTGCGGATGGCCGCCGTCGTTACTTTGAGATGAAACGTGTGCCGTTTTTCGATGCGGCCGGTAATCGGCTGGGGCTGCTCGCGTTTGGACGGGATATGACCGAAAGAAAACAGGCAGAAAGCGCAGCCGCCAAAGCCAGCACCGATAAAACCCGCTTTATAGCCACCATTAGCCACGAACTGCGTACGCCGCTAAACGGCATTGTGGGTCTTAGCCGAATGTTGCGGGATACAGATTTATCGGAAGAGCAGTTTAACTGGGTCAGTACGATTTACGCCAGCGCCATTACACTGGGTAATATTTTTAACGACATAATCGATTTGGATAAACTGGATCGGGATAAGCTGGAACTGAGTCTTAAAACTGTTTCGTTGCGGGATTTCACCGAAGAATTATCCAGTATTATTCGGCTACTGGCCGCGGATAAGGGGCTGGAACTGGTTACCACAATCAATGAGCCGCTACCGCACCAGGTTGAGGTGGACGGCACCCGACTGCGCCAGATCTTATGGAATATTCTGTTCAATGCTGTCAAATTCACTCAGAAAGGGGAGATTAGCCTGCAGGTGTCTGCTACCGAGCCTGCTAACGATATCAGCATGGTAACCTATGTGGTGCAGGACACAGGGGTGGGGATCCCGGAGTCTGAAATAGACAAAATTTTTGCCATGTACTATCAGGTAGATCATCCCAATCATCAATCGGCGACCGGCACAGGTATCGGGCTGGCTATTTGTACGCAAATGGTAGAGCTGATGAATGGAGAAATACGGGTATCCAGTGAGGTCAATAAAGGCACCCGGTTCGAGATAGAGCTGCCGGTGCAGATTTCAACCAAACCGATGCAGGCGTCAAAATTGCTGGTTACTGATCTTAATATTTTGCTGGTCGAGGATATCGAGCTTAATGTCATGGTTGCCAAAGCGTTGCTTGAAAAGCTGGGGCAGAGCGTAGATGTGGCAATGACCGGTCAGGAAGCCATCGATAAAGCGCGCGAAACTACCTACGACTTGATTCTGCTGGATATCCAGCTACCTGATATGACCGGTTTTGATGTAGCCAACGTGTTACATGAAGAAGATTTGGTGATGCAGACGCCGATTGTAGCGCTGACCGCGAATGTGATTAAAAAACGTGAAGAATATCTGCAAAATGGTATGGACGATGTCATCGCCAAGCCGATTAAAAAGAGCAGAGTGATTGAAGTTTTTAATTTGTTGTTTGCTGAGCCTGCAGCACCCACACCAGAAGGTGTTGAGCAAAAGCGCGATAAGCCGGATACAAACAAATCACTGTCAAATATTCTGGATATGGAACTGTTGCAGATGCTGGTGGATACTATTGGCGAAGAAATGGTCCGGGCCAGTGTTAAAGTATTTCAGGAAAAAATGCCCGAATATATGGAGATATTGCAGTTGAGTCTCAGCGCAGATGAGAAATCAGAAGTTTGCTCGCAGGCGCATAAAATAAAGGGTGCAGCAGGCTCTGTTGGTCTGTCCCGGGTGCAGCGAATTGCAAACCAGATTCAGCAGGGTGATCATCCCGCCTGGTGGCAGAATGTTCATGATTGGGTGGAAGAGCTGCAGATGGCCGTTCAGCATGACATGATTGCGCTGGATGAATGGCTCAATGAGCAGGTATTGGAAGACTAGTGATGAATGAACAGGATCAGTGGGAGTTTGAGAACCGTCGTATAAATGTGTCTGCGCTGCCTGATATGATGGACGTGGAGCTTACTCAAATATCACCCCGTTATCGGGTAGTGAATCTGTCGATTACCGCAGCAGTCGTGATAATTTTAGTGGCAATATTGAGCTTTTTGCGCTTTCAGACATTTATGGTAGTGCCATTTAATCTGAATGCGTTCTACCCGGCCATAGTGACCGGTGTTTGTAGCCTTGGCGGTCTTAATTTGATTTATCATTTCTTTGCCGATAAAAAAATCAAATATTGTTTGCGTGAGCAGGATCTGGTGATGCAGCAGGGGCTGTTTTTAAGAAAAATTGCCTGCCAGCCGATACTTAGAATCCAACACATTGAACTTAAACGGGGGCCCGTGGAGCGCAGCGTCGATCTGGCCACATTACAGGTTTTTTCTGCAGGCGGTTCTTTACATACCTTTGAAATTCCTGGCCTTCGACTAAACGATGCCCAGCGCATTCGTCAGTACATCCTCAGTCATAAAGAGCTTAATGCCAAATGAGGTTGCAACACAAATGGATAAAATAGAGCAACCCGGCAGTTCGTCGGCTACTACCCGCATCTCTGTTGCTACCGGTAATCGTTGGCGGCGGCTGGCACCCATTGCTGTGCTTTATTTTATTGCCAGCAATATTAAAAGCATGGTGCAAAATGCGCTGTATATTATCCCGGCTTTGGCAATCAGCGCCCAGTCTACAGGCATTTTGCAAACAAGATGGTTCTTTCCCGTGCTGGCAGCCTTATTAGTATTGATGATAGGCAGTGGATTGATCAGCTACCTGTTTTACCAGTTTCGTGTGCGTAATGGCCATGTGGAAATCAGAATGGGCCTGTTGCGGCGACGCCACATCAATCTGCCATTCTGGCGAATTCAGAATATAAAGGTGGAGCGTCCTTTCTACTACCGGCTGACGCAATTTGCAGTGGTTATACTTGATACTGCAGGCTCTGCCAAAGAAGAAGCAAAAATTGTTGCGGTTACCCGGCAGTATGCGGCGCGGCTTCGAGCCGAAATTCTTAGTGAACGTAACGAGTTTTTGCAAACTAGCGATAATTCGCAGACGGCACCTGATGCATCGGTAAGCAAGCCCGCTGACCAGTCTTCAGATAAAGAGGACCGGGTCATCAATCGCCGCTCAGTCAAAGATTTGGTTATCCATGGTATTACCAATAACCGGGTTTGGATTGTATTGGGTGCAATGGCGCCATTTTACGATGATCTGGCTCGGTTGGTGGGAGAGTGGCTGGAACAACAGGGCCTTCAGTTAGAACAGCTGGCAGGTTCGGCCAGCGTTGCCTGGTGGCAGTGGGGCTTGTATGCCTTTACCATTATTATGATCATCATGGCCGCCATGGCGCTGTTTTCTGTGGGTGGCTCATTGCTGACTTATTATGGGTATACACTGACCCGCAGCGGTGATCGTTATATACGAAAAAGCGGTTTGCTAAGCCAGCAGGAAGTCAGTATGCGCCAATCCAGAGTGCAGATGGTGGCAGTAAAACAAGACTGGTTGGATCGTATACTGCGACGAGCGAATATCTTTTTTGAACAAAACAAAACCGGCAACCAACAGGGGCAGGAATTAATGGCCCCGAATAAGTTACTGGTTCCGTCTGTCACACTATCTCAGGCCAGCGCACTATGCGAAGAGGTTTTGCCGTCCAGCCAGCCTTTTTCTCGTGATTTCAGTCCTATAACAGGGTTTTATCTGGTGCATATGATAGGCGTGCGTGTGCTGCCGATATTGTGTTTTCTTCTGGTAGTATTAGGCTGGCAAGGTCAGTGGCAGGCTATGGCGGTGGCGCTAGGTGCAGCAACAGTATTGAGTGGTGTAATATGGCTCAGGTTCAGATGCTGGGGTTTTGCCCGGGACAAGAATTATCTGTATGTACGCAGTGGGATCGTGGGCAAGGATTATCAAATACTACCACTTTACAAGATACAGCAGGTCGTCATACAACAAAGTATAATGATGCGGCGTCGTAAGCTTGCCACTATTCGGCTAATTCTGGCCAGTGGCACGGTTTCTATACCGTTTTTAACACAAAAGCAGATAAGTTATTTATCCAGGGTCGCGCTGGCGGAAGTTGAGGTTAGTGCCAAATCATGGATGTGATAGCGATGTGCGCTACGTCAAAAGGGCCGGACGAATTTTTTCGCTATCCGGCCTTTACTATTTAGTCAGACGGGGGAACATGGACCCAGCCATGCATCAATACCCGGGCGCTGCGACTCATAATCGCTTTATCCACTTCCCACCGATCTCCGTTTTTTGATGCTTTAGCACCGACTTTCAGGGTGCCGGAAGGATGGCCAAATACTACCGATTCACGTTCGTTGCCGCCGGCTGCCAGATTCACCAGGGTGCCCTGTATCGCGGCGGCAGTACCGATAGCGACGGCGGCTGTGCCCATCATCGCATGATGCAGCTTACCCATTGACAGGGCCCGTACCAGAAGGTCAGTATCATCACTGCCAATCTGTTTGCCGCTAGAGGCCGTGTAGTGAGCCGGCGGCGCCACAAAAGCAATTTTAGGCGTATGCTGGCGAGCGACTGCCTCGCCTACATTGTTAATTAAGCCCATTTTAACCGCGCCGTGGGCACGCAAGCTTTCGAATTTCGCCAGTGCCCTGGCATCGCTGTTTATGTCATCCTGAAGTTCAGTGCCGGTGTAACCAACATCTTTGGCATTAACAAAAATCGTAGGTATACCAGCATTTATGAGCGTTGCTTCTATCGCCCCAAATTCAGGTACATCAATGGTGTCGACCAAATTGCCGGTGGGAAATAATGCTTTTTCGCTATCAGCCGGATCGATAAATTCGATTTTTACTTCCGCTGCCGGAAATGTCACACCGTCTAATTCAAAATCGCCGGTTTCCTGTACTTTACCATCGGTGACCGGGATATGGGCTACGATAGCTTTTTGTATATTAACCTGCCAGATACGTATTTCAGCGATGCCGTTTTCAGGGATTCTATCTTCAGATACCAGCCCGTTCGTAATGGCAAAAGCGCCTACGGCAGCGGTCAAATTACCGCAGTTTCCACTCCAGTCTACCACTGGTTTATCAATGGCTACCTGACCAAACAGGTAGTCCACATCGTAGCCGTCGCGTTCACTGGCAGACAAAATAACGGTTTTACTGGTACTGGATGTCGCGCCACCCATGCCATCAGTATGTTTGGCATAGGGATCCGGACTACCGATAACACGCAATAGCATGCTATCCCGGGCCGGACCAGGCTGCTGGGCATAATCCGGTAAGTCTGACAGTTTGAAAAACACACCTTTGCTGGTGCCGCCGCGCATATAGGTGGCCGGGATCTGTATTTGAGGTTGATGCGCCATGGCATACTCCTTACAAAATCAAGAAAAAAGCTGAGCAAATGCCCAGCTTTCCATTGTCTTTAACTGACTGGCTGTGCCTCTTCCGCTTCCAGGAAATCTTTAGCAAAGCGCTGCAATACACCGCCGGCTGAGTAAATCGACAACTCTTCGAAAGTATCCAGTCGACAGGTAACCGGCACATGCTCTGACTCACCATCTTTACGATTGACCACAAGCGTCAGGTCGGCGCCGGGTTCAGGCTCACCCTTCACATCGTAAGTTTCGGTGCCATCCAGCTTTAACATGATACGGGTTGTGCCAGGCTTAAACTCAAGGGGCAGTACGCCCATTCCAATCAGGTTAGTGCGGTGAATGCGTTCAAAGCCTTCGGCCACGATAACTTCCACCCCTGCCAGGCGCACGCCTTTGGCTGCCCAGTCGCGGGAAGAACCCTGCCCGTAATCAGCGCCGGCGATAATTATCAGCGGTTGCTTACGCGACATGTAGGTTTCAATTGCTTCCCACATACGCACAACTTTACCTTCCGGTTCCAGCCGGGTTAGTGAGCCCTGTACCACTTCACCCTGTTCTTTGACCATTTCGTTAAAGATCTTAGGATTAGCCAGTGTCGCCCGTTGCGCGGTGAGATGATCACCACGGTGGGTAGCGTAAGAGTTATAATCCACCTCAGGCACACCCATACTGGTCAGGTATTCACCAGCTGCACTGGTTGGCAAAATCGCGTTAGAAGGGGATAAATGGTCAGTGGTGATATTATCCGGCAACAATGCCAGCGGCCGCATCCCGGTCATTGTACGTTCAGCTGCCAAAGCACCTTCCCAGTAAGGAGGGCGGCGAATATAGGTGCTTTGTTCGCGCCAGTTATACAATGGATTCAAATCTTTACCGTAATCCACCTTGAGGTCGAACATTGGTTCGTAGACTCGGGTGAAGTGCTCAGGTTTGACATAATTAGCCACTACGTGATCGATTTCTTCATCGCTGGGCCATAAGTCTTTGAGCGTAATTCCATTGCCGTCTTTATCGGTGCCCAGCACATCTTTTTCGATATCAAACCGGATTGAACCGGCTATGGCATAAGCTACCACCAATGCTGGCGAGGCCAAAAAGGCCTGTTTTGCAAACGGGTGGATACGACCGTCGAAGTTACGGTTTCCCGACAGCACGGCCACTGAGTATAAATCGCGCTCTTCCAGTTCCTGCTGAATTGTTGGATCCAGCGCCCCACTCATACCGTTGCATGTAGTACAGGCAAATGCCACCACACCGAAACCCAGTGCTTCAAGCTCGTCCATCAGGTTCGCTTCTTCCAGGTATAGCTTTACGGCCTTAGAGCCGGGCGCCAGGGAGGTTTTTACCCAGGGCTTGCGGGTCAGTCCGTATTCGTTGGCTTTTTTAGCCAGCAAACCGGCGGCCACTACATTCCGGGGGTTACTGGTGTTGGTACAACTGGTGATAGCCGCAATGATAATTGCACCATCAGGCATCTGGCCCGCTTCATGCTCCACCGAACCCAGCAAGCCATGTTGCTTCAAATCGCTGGTGGGCAGACTGGCATGCGGTTTAGACGGACCGGCCATCGTTCTGTTTACGGCACTTAAATCAAATTCAAGAATGCGCTCATAATGGGCCGTCGCCAGGTCATCAGCCCACAATCCGGTATGTTTAGCGTAATTTTCCACTAACGCCACCTGCTCGTCATCACGGCCGGTGAGTTTGAGATAATCAATGGTTTGCTCGTCAATGTAAAACATTGCTGCGGTGGCGCCATACTCAGGTGTCATATTGGAAATTGTCGCGCGATCGCCTACTGTCAGATTGGAGGCTCCTTCGCCGAAAAACTCCAGATAGGCACTGACGACTCGTTGCTCGCGTAAAAATTCAGTCAGCGCCAGAACGATATCCGTTGCAGTAATGCCCGGTTGAGGTTTACCTTTTAATTCAACGCCCACAATATCCGGCAAACGCATGTACGAGGCCCGGCCCAGCATCACGCTTTCCGCTTCAAGGCCACCAACGCCTACAGCGATAACGCCCAGGGCATCAACATGCGGTGTATGACTGTCAGTGCCTACCAGTGTGTCGGGAAATGCAACGCCATCTCTGGCATGGACTACAGGCGACATTTTTTCCAGATTTATCTGGTGCATGATGCCGTTGCCTGGTCCGATAACATCCACATTTTTAAAGGCGGTTTTGGTCCAGTTTATGAAGTGGAAACGATCGTCGTTGCGGCGATCTTCGATAGCCCGGTTTTTTTCAAAGGCATCTTTTTCAAACCCGGCATGTTCGACTGCCAGAGAGTGATCAACAATTAGCTGCGTTGGGACAACCGGGTTTACCTTAGACGGGTCGCCGCCTTTTGCTGCAATAGCATCGCGCAGACCGGCGAGGTCGACAAACGCGGTCTGCCCCAGTATGTCGTGACAGACAACCCTTGATGGAAACCATGGGAAGTCGTGCTTGCGCTGGCGGAAAACCAATTGCTCCAGAGATTGGGTAAGGATATCTGGCGGGCATTTTCGCACCAGGTTTTCCGCTAACACTCTGGCAGTATAGGGTAGGGTGTCGTAAGCGTCAGATTTAATGTCATTGATGGCCTGACGGGTATCGAAATAATCCAGCTTACTGCCCGGTAAAGGCTTTCGATAATCGGTATTCATAACGGTCTCTTTAATGTAAAAGCGGCGCGCTCCAGGCGCGCCGCTTTAGAATTTTTAGTCACGCTCATGCATCGGTGGAACAGGGCGAAGTTCTTCGCCGGTATATTCTGCAGACGGACGGATAATACGATTATCTGCACGCTGTTCCATCACATGGGCGGCCCAACCGGTAAGGCGGGACATCACAAAAATCGGTGTGAAAAGCTTGGTAGGAATGCCCATAAAGTTATAGGCGGAGGCGTGGAAGAAATCGGCATTACAGAACAGCTTTTTCTCGCGCCACATTACTTCTTCGCAGCGTTCTGAAACGGCGTAAAGTACATCATCACCCACATCTTCGGAGAGCTTTTTCGACCATTGTTTGATGATTTCATTGCGTGGGTCGCTGTCTGAGTAAACAGCATGACCAAAGCCCATGATTTTTTCTTTGCGCTCCAGCTTGCCCATCATTTCTTTTTCAGCATGCTCCGGAGAGGTGAAATCCTCAATCATGTCCATTGCCGCTTCATTAGCACCGCCATGAAGCGGGCCACGCAATGAGCCAATAGCGCCGGTGATGCAAGAATGAATATCGGACAGCGTGGAAGCACATACGCGGGCAGTAAATGTAGAGGCATTAAACTCATGCTCAGCATAAAGGATGAGTGAAACATGCATAACATCTTCATGTAACTGCTTGGGTTTTTCCCCGTGTAACAGGTGTAGAAAGTGACCGCCGATTGAGTCATCGTCGGTATTTTCATCGATTCTTACACCGTCGTGGGTAAACCGGTACCAGTAACAAATGATGCCTGGAAAAGTGGCCAACATCCGCTCTGTGGCATCCTGCTGCTGATCAAAGTTTTGTTCACCCTCAAGATTACCAAGCACTGAACAGCCTGTGCGCATAACATCCATAGGATGTGCATCTTTGGGAATACGCTCCAGCACCTCTTTAAGTGGCTGGGGCAGGCTGCGAAGTGACTTAAGTCTTTGTTTGTATTCGCTTAGCTCACGTTCATTAGGCAGTTTTCCTTTCAAAATGAGATGCGCCACTTCTTCAAACTGACAATTATTCGCCAGATCTTTGACATCGTAGCCACGATAGGTCAGTCCTGAGCCGGATACGCCGACTGTTGAAAGTGCTGTTTTACCTGCTACCTGTCCGCGCAAACCTGCGCCGCTGAGTTGTTTAGCCATGGATTATCTCCTGAAAATGTAGGAACAAAGGGTCAAAAGTTATTAGTTTTTATTCTGTGTAAATAAATCGTCGAGTTTCTGTTCGTACTCGTGGTAGCCAAGATAATCGTACAGATCCATGCGGGTCTGCATATCGTCTACGACGGCTTTTTGATCGCCGTCGTTGAGTATTGTCTGATAGACACGCTCGGCGGCTTTATTCATTGCCCGAAATGCGCTTAAGGGATAAAGCACCATGTCGGCGCCCCATTCGGCAAGCTCTTCTTTATTCCACAGCTCGGTTTTTCCAAACTCCGTGATATTGGCCAGAATCGGGACATCCAGCGCCTCTGCAAATGCCCGATAGTGCGCTTCAGTCTGTACCGCCTCGGCAAAGATTCCATCGGCGCCGGCTGCCACGTAGGCTTTGGCCCGCTCAATAGCAGCTTCTAGTCCTTCCTGCGCAAACGCATCAGTGCGTGCCATAATGAAAAAATCAGGGTCAGTACGAGCATCCACTGCGGCCTTTATGCGATCGACCATTTCCGCTGTTGATACGATTTCTTTATTAGGGCGGTGGCCGCAACGTTTCTGAGCAACCTGATCTTCCATATGCACTGCTGCGGCACCGGCTTTTTCCATATCCTGAATAGTTTTTGCGATGTTAAACGCGCCACCCCAGCCAGTATCAATGTCTACCAGCAAGGGTAAATCACAGGCCCGCGTAATACGCTGTACATCTTCAAGAACATCATTGAGCGAGGTCATTCCCAGGTCCGGAAGACCGTACGAGGCATTAGCCACCCCGCCACCAGATAAATAAATGGCTTTATGTCCAATCTCTTTGGCCATGATTGCTGAATATGCGTTGATGGTGCCGACAATTTGGAGGGGGTGATTATCAGTCAGCGCCTGACGAAATTTTTTTCCTGCACTTTGCATAAGTATTTTGCCTCTGTAGGGTTAGGATGAGGTTGAATTTAGTTTTTGTTGAATATTGTTTTTCGAGTAAAGAATATGTCGGCGCATTAAAATTTCTGCCAGTTCACCATCTCGATGAACAATCGCCCGCACTATGTTGTTGTGTTCCTCGAATGCGGTGGTAACACGTGGACCAGCCATACCCAGTTGTACTCGATACATGCGAACCAAATGATAGATGCCATCAATAAGTACGCTGATAAGATGCGTGTTCTTGCTACCCAGGACTATGCGATAATGAAAGTCCACATCACCGGCTTCCTGATAATACGATTCGCCGCTGCTTACCTTATTAGAATGAGCCTGAAGTAAAGACTGTAAATCCGTAATTTCAGTTTCACTCATATTGGTCGCTGCTAGCCGGGCAGCCATACCTTCTAAAGCTTCCCGCACCTGATATAGCTGGACCAGACCCGCGGCCGACAAGGTTACAACCTTGGCGCCCACATTCGCTTTGCGCTCTACCAAGTGGCAGGCTACCAGCCGATTAATTGCTTCTCGGATTACTGCACGACTGACTGCGTAACGTGTCGACAATTCTGTTTCGCTTAATTTAGCGCCGGCACCGATGACCCCTTCAACAATGTCGGTGCGCAATTGATAAAATGTTTTATCGGCACTGGTAACAGGCGTTTCGAGAGGTAATGACATCTTGAAATTGGCGTTATTTAAAGAGGTGGTGTCGACAATATAGGCTTAATAACGGGAGGCGTCAAGATTTGGACGGGGTATTGTCGACAAAGCATCGGTTGATGCTTTGTCGGTATGCGAAATTTATTTTGCCTGTTGCAGACGCACGACAGATTCTGCGTTCACTTCATAGTCTTCAAAAAAATCATCTTCCAGGGAGGTAGTGATTTTTACCCGATCGCCGTGTTTCAACTGTAGATAACCCTCATCGTCCAGTGGATTATCCTTAAGGTCATCGACTTCAATATTCAATGTGCCATCGCCGACATCGAACTGAAAGGTGTCATCTGTGACGCCACTAACATTGCCGATCAGGGTGACCTGGGCTTTATCCAGATCGACGCCGGCAGCCGAAATAAGCATATCAGATTCATTTTCCACTGATTCTGAGGCAATAAAGGCAGTACCAATATCCTGCATATATAAACTTGCTGCTCTCATTTTACCGTTTTCCAGCAGGTTTTGATTTAGCATACCGGTTACAGTGACGCTAGCGCCTTGCAGTTTTTCAAAAGCGCGCTCATCCAGCATTAGTGCATCGGTTTCCACGGTAATCTCGCCTTCACCAAAATCGACGGTGACTGACTGTTGGTCGGTCCGGGTTACACTACCGGTAAGCGTCATCCACGTAGTGCTGACCTGCGAGGTAGCCACAGGAACACTGTTGGTATTTGTTTCCTGTGCGATTGAAGACGTAGCAAACAGTGATGTTGAAATCAGTGAAGCAAGCATTAGCTTAGTAGCGTTCACGAAAAGCTCCTTATTGGGGGGGTAAGGTAAGCGATCAGCAAAATTGCTAATCGACTCGAAATCTATTCATGGATCGCAGATGCAACTTTGGTGCTATATAGATAAGTCATTATATTTCAAAATGATAGAGGGATCGTGGGCGGTTACTATTGTAGTAAAGGCACACCACGGTGTAGCGTTTACAGATAGTAAATTGGTCAGGAGGCCTGCCGTTCGTTAAGTACCGCGTTTCCAATGCCAGGCTTTAACCTTACGCTGTTGAAAAGCGACAACAGTGCGATAACGCCCATAAACACCATAGTAAGCTGAAAGTCCGCAGTGACTGGGGTATTACGTGATTCGTCGATGATAAATGTTGCCAGTGCTAATGCTAATGCGCCGGCAGTGATTCCCATGCCGCGCGTCATTTGCATAAGTACAGCGCTTAATGTATTAGCATCGCGAATATACGTCTGAGGGACATCCGCAAAGCTAAGGGTATTTAGCACTGTCAAATGCATGGAGCGGGTCATGCCGCTTAAAAATAAAATCAAACCTAATTCCCAGCCAGCAGTGCTTTCACTGCACAGCGCAAGTACGAAAAAGCCGGTTGCCACAAGTATCGTGTTATAAACCAATACATTTTTAAACCCAAATGTATTCATAATCCAGGTGGTCGCCGGCTTAATTGCCAGGTTGCCGGCAAACAGCCATAACAGGAGCGTGCCAGCCTCGACAGGGCTGTAACCCAGTCCAACCTGCAGCATCAAAGGAATGATAAATGGTGCGCTGGACAATGCTATGCGTATAATCGAGCCACCGGTCATGGTGGCGCGAAACGTATTAAACCGTAGCGCAGCTAATGAAAATAACGGGTTGGATGTGGTAAGCATATGGCGAACCGCAAGACTTAATATTACTACACCTGCCACTACGAGCAGCGCAGGTATGGTCATATCATCAGGTCGGGCACTGAATGACTCCAACCCCGCCATAAGCATTCCAAAACCTAATCCACTAAGTGTGAATCCAACAACGTCGAACTTTTGCCACTGACCTTTTTCATTACTCAATAACCAATGGGTAAAAAGCAGAGCCACTGCGCCTAGCGGAATGTTGATGAAAAAAATCCATGACCAATGCCAGGTTTGTGCAATCCAGCCCCCCAGTACGGGTCCAATAAGCGGGGCGCCCAGGGCCGGCCACGTGAGAATTGCCATGGCTTTGACAATTTGCTCTTTGGGCAGATTGCGCAGTACCACCAGACGGCCCACAGGTACCATCATAGCGCCGCCAATGCCCTGAAGTATACGAGCCAGGGTAAACTGCAGTAATGTTTCACTCAGGCCGCACAGTACTGATGCGCCCACAAAGATAAGGATTGCCAGCGAAAACACGCGTTTGGCACCAAAACGATCTGCCGCCCAGCCGCTAACCGGAATAAAAATAGTAACGGCAACAAGGTAGGCGCTGACGCCTACTGACAGATGAGCAGCGGGAACACCAAACTCACTGGCGATAATCGGCAGCGCGGTAGTAATGATGGTTGCATCCAGAATTTCCATAAATAGTGCAGCGGCAACCAGTAAGGCTGTCGCAGTTTTATGAGATAAAGATGGCATGCCGATGAATGATCACTTGTGTTGAGCATAAATAAAAAGATGCGCCTGTACAGGGCGCAGACAGGCCCTGTACAGGCGGTGATTCACTAACCTGTGTCTATAAGATGCTGACGGTAGGAAGGATCAATGACTGTCAGGGTAACTATGTTTCAGGTGATTTCGAAAGCCCGAATGACTCGTTGCACACCTTCCACATTTCTGGCGATATCCACAGCATAGGTCGCCTCCTGATTGGTGACTCGGCCCATTAAAAAAACCTCGGCATTTTCCACCACTACTTTAATCTGCAATGCTGGTACATTTTCGTTAGCCAGCAGCTTCGCCCGGATTTTATTTGCCAGCCAGATATCATAGGCCTGTGACGTAGCCGCCTGCGGCTGGCCCACGCGAACCTGATTATGAATTTTGTGGATGTAATCTACCTGTTGTACCTCATTGACAGCCTGAGATATCAATTGTTGATCAGGGGCCTGGCCGGTTAACAGTGCAACGCCGTTGTACACGTCAACCCGCAGGTTTGCTGAATCCTTTAACCGATCGTATTTGGCCCAGCGAAAGGATACTTTGCCCTCAGCGTTCTGATCATCCAGTTGCGTGCCCACGGTACGGCGATCATTAGCGACTTTTGCCGCCGCTGCTGCGCCCGCACCCACTGCCGCAACGACACAGCCCTGGAGTTGGGTCACAGTAAAAATTAAAGTAAGAACGCACGCAGCAAAACAGCGTTTGGTCATCTATCCGTTTTCTCCGTCATCAGCTGGAAAAAGACTGTCATCAATGCATTCGCACAGGTTGTGAATCACCAGCAGATGTACTTCCTGAATGCGCGCAGTCCGATTGGAGGGGACGCGTATCTCAACATCATGCTCACTGAGAAATCCTGCCATTTCTCCGCCATCTTTACCAGTCAGTGCAACAATGGTCATGTCTCTGGATAATGCAGCTTCCATCGCCGCAATTACGTTCCGGGAATTTCCACTGGTTGATATCGCAAACAAAATATCGCCGGACTGGCCCAGCGCCCGAACCTGTTTGGCAAAGACCTCGTCGTAGCTGTAGTCATTAGCAATTGAGGTTAGGGTAGATGTGTCAGTACTTAACGCAATTGCCGGCAAGCTGGGACGATCCCGCTCATAGCGGTTGAGCATTTCAGAGGAGAAATGCTGAGCATCGCCGGCTGATCCTCCATTGCCACAACTTAATACCTTGTTGCCGCGGATCAGTGCTTCAACCATCATCATGGCAGCTTTCTCGATAGACTCAGGAAGTACTTCAGACGCGGCTATTTTGGTCTGAATACTTTCAGTAAAATTGGCTTTTATATTTTCAATCATAGTGCTTCACTTTCCAGGCAAAGAAGTTATCCGGCAATGTTTTTTATCCATTGCAGATTATTATTATCTAATGCTACCACATCCACACGCATGGGTGTGTGGTTAGGGTTATGACCCTGTGCCAGCATATATTGTTCAAAACAGGTCTGTATCTTGTGAAGTTTTGTCGGCGTTACGAACTCGCTGGCAATACCGTGGGTGGGCCGCTTTCTGGCCTTTACCTCAATACATACCCAGGTTTTATTGTCGCGCATGACTATATCCAGCTCGCCAAAACGCGTGTGATAATTACGCGCCTCCAGCGTCAAGCCCTGTGCCAGAAGGTAGTCGGTTGCGCGATCCTCTGCTTGCTGGCCCGCTGCTCGCGACACGTTATTCTCCGCTTACTCGTTGAACCTGCTGGTTATTAATACGCGCCTGAGGCAAACGTCGTATCACCCGGCCTTTTTCATCCACCGATAAGGTCCCGGTTAATCCTTCCAGACTAACCTGCGGTAACAGCGCCATTTGCATGACGTTAGGCAACATCTGATAAGCATCTACACCAAACGCAAAAAAACGTGAAAATGTCGTACTACGGTCAGGCCATAACTGATTGGCGGTATCGGTAAGACTGGTCCACCGGTTTTGCGGTAACATCCAGGGCATATCAATAAAACGTACATTCTGCAAATCCCGCCACTGATTCTTGCCGCTATCGTATTCCATCGAACGTGATGTGGCATAGACCGGTACGGTTTTACCATCAAACGGACTGAGACTTGCCTCCACCATAGGATTCAGCAGTTCTGTTTGTTCAGGAGAGGCAAAGACTACAATGGCATCAATGTCCCGACGGTTACGGGTTACATTGTAAAGTTTTTCATTAACCATGTAGCGAATCTGATCAATCCGCGATTTACTTTGTGCCACGCCAAGTGCATCGGTAATGCCCTCTTTGAGCGACCCACTGTCATCAAAGGTGACTACGTTCAATGCGCGGGCTTTGTCTTCTGCCTTATGGTGAGACTGCCAGCGTTTTTCAAAAGCGTCCAGTAAACGCTGATATATTGAGCCGTTAGCCGCCACTACAATAGGCGACCGATAGCCTTTTTCGGCGATATGGTCGGCCAGCTGATAGGCTTCATCTTCTGGCGCCAGCGCAAACCAGGTTGCGCTGGGCGAAGGGGGGGCAACAGCAAAGCTTTCCGGGACCAGTGGACTGTCAGGTGTGCCTAATATCGTATCCGGAGTATCGTCAGGCCGGTTAAGCGCCAGTAGATTAATATCCGAGGGTAATTTGGGCAGCACCATATCCAGCGTTTCTTTTAGTAGCGGGCCGATGACCCAACGGCTATCCCCGATAGCATTGATTAGCTCGTCTGGCTGTTTTTGATGTGTATCCACAAAACTGATAGTCGGAACGGCAGATGCACCGGACTCAGATAACTGTTGATAATACGCGGCCAGAATACCATCTTTCACCGCCATACCAGTGCCCTGATAGCGACCGCTCAATGGCAACATCACAGTAATATGAGGTATTTCTTTGTAGCGGGTCATGGCAGCCTGGGTGATTGGCTCAGGCAGATGATCCACCAACGGCTTACCGCGATAGACGCGGGTAAAATTATCCAGCGCTTGCTGCAGAGAAGCACTTTGCAACCCGTTGTCTGCGACCAAAGCGCGCAATGCAAAATATGGCTGCAATTCAGGATACTGACCAGAGGCTTGGTTGATTTCGCTGGCTGGCACGCTATTGATCCAGCGCCACACTTTATCGACACTTGCGGCAGTATTGGGCATAAACTGAACATATGCTGCCGCTGCGGCAAGATAATCTTGCTGACGTAAATAAAGCGTTGTAAGCAAACTAAGCTGACGCTCACTAAGTTGCTCGTCTTTCTCAACTGGTTGTAATAAATCAATCAGCGCTTCGGGCTCGATGCCGGGATCATCAACATACGCCTGTGCAATAAGTGTATTCACCCGGCTTCGCTGCAACCTGGATAATGGTTGTTCCAACAACCATAGCAATACCTGCTGAGCATGAATCCGCTGGTCATCCTGTAAATAGGCGATGACAGTATCCAGCAGAATATCATTAAGCTGCCGGGAATCGCCGCGTTGCTGAATTTGCTGCGCCTGGCGCAGCAAAGACTCCGGCGTTTGCTCAACTTGCTTTATCCGGGGGCTTTCATTAGTAGCGATGGTTTTTCGTGGCGCCTGATTAGATGAAGTACTACATCCGGCACTTATTAGCGCCAGGGCTAAAGCACAATACGTTAGCGATAAACGAGCCCGACTTTTCAGTTGCACATCTGTTCCCTCTTATTTGGAGGAATTAAGTTTATCTGAACACACAGGAAAATCTACGTTTGCAGCGATAAACCGTACTCGGGGCGTGTTACACTGCACGTTTTAATTTGCAGGTAACAGGTGAATATGTCCGCTCCAGCTACGCTTTATATCGTACCCACACCTATAGGTAATCTTGAAGACATCACTGCCCGCGCGCTGAGAATATTGGAAACCGTAGACTGGATAGCTGCGGAGGATACCAGACACACCCATCGGCTGTTACAGCATGTCGGGATCAAAACCCGAACGCTGTCATTACATGAACATAATGAAGAAAAGCGGGCGGCGATGCTATGTCGCCGCTTGCTTGATGGCGAGTCAGTTGCTCTGGTTAGCGACGCCGGAACTCCCCTTATCAGCGATCCGGGATTCTTACTGGTACGTCACTGTACTGACCAGAATATACCGGTCGTTCCCTTACCTGGTCCCTGTGCAGCTATAACAGCCTTAAGTGGCTCTGGTCTACCCACTGACCGGTTTATTTTTGAAGGTTTTTTGCCAGTTAAAAAGCAGGCAAAAGAAACGTTGCTTAAGCTTTTAAAAGAACGTAATGCGACCACTGTTTTTTATGAAGCTCCCCGACGGGTTTTAGATACGCTGGCGGAGATTCAAAAAATTCTGGGGGATGACCGGCGCATTGTTCTGGCAAAAGAACTGACCAAAGCCTTCGAAGCCTATGTAGGCGGGTCGGCCAGTGAATTAATCAGCTGGTTAGAAGCTGAACCGGCCAGACAGAAGGGCGAGTTTGTACTTATGGTTTCGCCGGCGCCGGTTAAAGAAACTGAAATACCCGCACCGGCCCTTGCCCTGTTGGAAGAATTGGCTGAAGTATTACCGCTGAAAAAAGCCGCAGCTATCGTAGCCGGACATTACAAACTCAAGAAGAATGCGCTGTATCAGGCCGGTCTTAGCTTTGGCCAGCAGTCGGATAAAGAATAGTAAGGCCGCTTTGGTAATCAAAATGATGGGTAGCCGCGTATCCACACTACAATTACAGGAGGGTCTATGACGAAGCAAACCTTAAAGCTGGAAATTAATGATGGCACGTGGATGGTAAATATTGTCGACAGAGCCAACGATGATGGTGCCTACGAGCTTCTTCATCCGAATAAGGAAGCTCAGGTTGAGGTTGACGAGAATAAAATGCAGGGGTTCGAATACAATATCACCGCTCATGCCGGCACGCCCTTTAAGTTGCTGCTGGATGATAAGGTACTGGCAGAAGGTGAGGCTTCCAAAGAAGGCGTCGCACGTGGCAAAGGCGTGATATAACGGTTGCAAAAAACACCGATAACTGACGGGTGCAGTTATCGGTGTGATATTCTGGGAACACTAAGACAAGCGATGCTTGAAGTCGTCGTAATTAAACTGTCGCACCAGTTCAAATTCACCATTGCTACGCAAAATACCAATAGACGGGTGCTCAACACCGTTAAAAAACGACGTTTTAACCATGGTGTAGTGCATCATATCCTGAAACTGAAGCCTATCACCGATAGCTAGTGGTTTATCAAAAGAGTACGTATCAATAACATCTCCGGCCAGACAGGAATTTCCTCCTAAACGATAATTATATTTTTTATCGCCTGGCATTCCACCATGCAAAATATCGGGTCTGTAAGGCATCTCAAGTACATCGGGCATGTGGGCAGTAGCCGAGATATCCAGAATAGCAATATCGCCTTCATTTTTGACTACATCAACCACCTCTGCGATAAGCGGGCCGGTTTGCCACGCCACTGCCGAACCCGGCTCCAGGATTACATCCAGATGAGGGTAACGGGAAGTGAAATCACGCAGTGTATTTATCAAATGGTCAACATCATACCCGTCCCGAGTCATCAGATGCCCACCGCCGAGATTGAGCCATTTAAGCTGTCCGAGCCATTTACCGAAACGCTTTTCTATTGCCTGCAAGGTGCGGGCGGTAGCGTAAGAATCACATTCGCACAGGTTGTGACAATGAAAGCCTTCAATACCTGTTAAATCCACATCATCAATTTCGTTGGCGCGTACTCCCAGGCGAGAACCGGGGGCCGCCGGATCGTACAATGGGGTTTCAGCTTCCTGATGCTCCGGATTAATCCGCAAACCCAGGGAAACATCCGGCATCGAATGACGATAACGTTCCCATTGGGAAAGACTGTTAAATGATAAATGGTTAACCAGTTTATTTAGCTGATCAATATCATCTGGCTTGTAGGCAGGTGAATATGCATGTACTTCCTTACCCATCTCTGAGGCCAGTTTGGCTTCCCAGACTGAGCTGGCTGTGGCACCGTGCAAATAAGGTTTGATGATGTCAAATGCAGACCACATTGAGAAACCTTTAAGCGCCAGGATAATCCTGACACCTGCAGCTTCCTGTACCCGCTTCATCAGGCCCAGATTTTCCAGTAATTTGGCTTCTTCAAGCACATAGCAGGGGGAGGGGATGTCCTCCCGTTGAGTTAGATCGCTCAAGCGATGCTCTCCTGATTACTTAGTGAACGGGCTTTCGTCGCATTCAAGCACATGCCATGGTAGGCCATGTTTGCCTAGCTCTTCCATGAAGGGATCAGGGTCAAACTGCTCCATATTCCACACGCCCGGTTTCTTCCAGGTTCCGTCCAGCATTAATTTGGCACCAATCATCGCCGGAACACCGGTGGTGTAGGACACAGCCTGAGCACCAACCTCTTCGTTGGTTTTGGCGTGCTCGCAGTTGTTGTAAATAAAAATAGTTTTTTCTTTACCGTCTTTGATACCGGTTATATAGGTACCGATACATGTCATTCCTGTGTAACCCTCAGCTAATGAGCCGGGGTTTGGCAAAACGGCTTTTAAAAACTCCAGTGGGACGATCTTCTGGCCCTGAAACTCGACGGGCTCGATGCTGGTCATGCCGATACCTTCGAGCACGCGCAGGTGGGTCAGATATTCTTCACCGAAGGTCATCCAGAAACGGGCACGTTTGATGGTAGGAATATGTTTAACAATGGATTCCAGCTCTTCGTGGTACATCATGTATGACGGACGTACACCGATATTCTGATAATCCAAATCCTTACGAACACTCAACGGATCAGTTTCTTTCCACTCACCATTTTCAAAATACTTGCCACGCTGGGTAATCTCGCGAATATTGATTTCAGGGTTGAAATTGGTTGCGAAGGCCTGGCCGTGATCGCCGCCGTTACAATCTACGATATCCAGATAATGAATCTCGTCGAAATAGTGTTTTGCCGCATACGCGGTAAATACATTGGTTACACCGGGATCGAAGCCGGACCCCAGCAATGCCATAATACCGGCATTTTTGAATTTATCCTGATACGCCCATTGCCATTTGTATTCAAATTTCGCTTCATCTTTGGGCTCGTAATTTGCGGTATCCAGATAATCTGTGCCGGTGGCCAGACAGGCATCCATAATTGGCAAATCCTGATACGGCAAAGCCAGATTGATTACCAGATCAGGTTTTACCTGATTAATCAGCTTTTCGACTTCGTCGGCATTATCGGCATCCAGTGCAAAGACTGCTTTAACCCGGTCTTCTCCCACTTCCTGCTGAAGGGCTTCGCATTTTGATACCGTGCGACTTGCCAGATAGATTTCATCGAAAAACTCTGGCAGACGCGCACATTTTTTTACGGTTACTGTTGAGACGCCACCGGCGCCAATAATTAAAACTCGAGACATAAATGAGTTCCCAGGACGTTGAAATTTTCGCTGAATCCTAGCAGACATCACTAAATTGGCAAGCAAAGTTGATGTTTGCAATATATAAAAAAGCCATCAATCGGTGATGACTTTTATCTGTGCTGACTGAAATTTTGCCGGAAGCATCGTCTGACTGTCGCTGACATCATCAATGTCACCATCCTGCCATAACCCTACTACAATAAGTTTTGCTGGTCATGGCCTTACGCTGAATGATTCATAGGCGGCGAAATAACAATCTTTTTGCCAACTCGGCGATAAGGGTAAAGTAATACTGTCTCATTACCTGTCGAATCAGTCGCGTTAATCGCAATCGCATCCAACTGATTGTTGTGCTCAGTGGTCACGGTTGCTGCATAAACCAGAATACTATGGCTGCGAGTATCCGTAGTGGCATCAATAATGCGCCATTGCAATTGCTCTATAAGGTAACTTTCGTTTTGAGGACTGGCTTTGTCATCCGCAAACAGACAACCCACCTCGCGGTCTTCATAAACTGCGGCAAAAGGATAGACTGCCTGACAATGTGGCAGTATTAGCTCGCAAAGGGTTAGCGCTTTGCTGATCAGTGTCTGTAATGGCGTAGACAGCTGAATAGGACCATTTATCACAACATCACCCTCCGGCACTCGCAAAGACAGAAAAATGAAGTGCGTCAAAAAAATTTACTGTCAGTTTTTACTGACTCAATTAAAATTAAAACCTGCCCCTGTCTTGTATTGTTAGAACGAATCAGGTGGTAAGCAAGATCAATTTCGGGCACCCTGCAATCCCCCAGTGTGTATGGCGAGTATTGCGCTACCCCGGGCAAATTCACCCATTGCTATTTTTTCTTTTAATGCAAAAAACAGTTTAGCCGAATATACCGGCTCAACCGCAAGCTGATATTCATCAGCTAATTGCGCGCAAAACGCGGTCAACACACTGTTTTTCTTAGCATACCCGCCAAAGTGAAACCTATGATCGATACGCCAGTTTGGCTTGGCAGCTGGCAGCAAGTTACCGACCAGATTCTCAAGGTAGTCTTCTCCTTTTAATACGGCAATACCGCAAACATGCTGAGTTGGCGGCGAGAACTCGGCCAGCCCGGCCAGCGTCGCACCACTAGCAACAGGCACAAGAATATGGTCAAAATTCTGTGGAAGCTCGCTGATAAGGGTAGCGATACCATTAGTGGCCGCGTGACTACTACCCCCTTCAGGAATGATGAGCGCACCCGGATACTGATACTGCAGCTGTGCAAGATAAGCCGGGCAAGTACGTTGCGCATATTGCTGGCGCGTAACAAAAACAATATCGGCGCTCCATCGCTTTAAATCATTGAGCATCGGGGTAACGTTGTGCTGATACTGGCCGCGAACGATAGCTGTAAACGGAATTTTCAGCTGCTTGCAGGCAAACCCCAATGCATGAAGGTGGTTGGAGAACCCGCCGCCAAAGCTGACAATGTGAGCAGGGGCCTCAGTCAACTGACTGAATATACCGTGTAATTTACGCCATTTATTGCCTGATATTATCGGATGAATCAAATCATCACGTTTTATGAAAATATGCAGGTCCTCAGCGCCAGGCCAGTTCGGCTGAAAGCGCTGCAACGGACTGGGTAAAATTATGGAGGAAAGTTCCTCTAGCTGAGAGGAGGTGGGTGCTGGTGGCGTCATGTTTAATATTCTTTAATAAATGATCACAGTGAATTTATTCGCGGTAAAGACAATAACATCAGCAAAAAGGGTTTTACTATGCGGCGCGGTCTCCTCATAACGTTATTAATCATGTGCACTCATACAGTCAACGCTGCCAGCGCTCCTGTGAGCAATGAACTTGAGAACCCGCAGATAGTGGGAGAGGGAAAGTTTACCTACTATTTCTGGGATGTCTATAACGCCACCCTGTATGCACCTGATGGCGACTGGGACAAGGCCGGTTCATTTGCGTTGAACCTTGAATATTTGCGGGACTTTGAAGGTAAGAAAATTGCTGAGCGAAGCATTGAGGAAATAAAGAAGCAGGGCTTTACCGACGAAGGTGTACTGGACCAGTGGCGTCAGGAGATGGAAAAAATTTTTCCGGACGTCAGTGATGGAGATTCCATAACGGGTATCGCTACCAGCGACAATGCAACCCGCTTTTTCCTGAACAACGAGTTAATTGGTGAAATTGCTGATGCATCGTTCACCGAGCATTTTTTCAATATCTGGTTGGGCGAGAAAACCTCAGAGCCGGAGTTACGGGATAAACTGATAGGGGATAGCAGCGAATGAAGATATTGCGTTACGGCACCGTTTTATTAATGAGTCTTATGCTAACCGCATGTATTGGCGCCCCGGATGGAGAAGATTACGAAGCTGTTACTCCAAAACTGGATATTCAGACTTTCTTTACCGGTGATGTCAAGGCATGGGGGCTTGTGCAAGACCGCTTTGGTGAGGTGGTTCAGCGTTTCAAAGTTGACATTAATGGCAGAATGGAAGGTGATACACTCATCATGGATGAACAGTTCGATTATGGCGTTGGCAAAGGCCCGTCCAGCCGAACCTGGAAGATCACCCCTGATGGTCAGAATTCGTATATTGGCAGAGCCGGAGATATTAACGGCGTAGCACGTGGCACCAGCTACGGAAATGCGTTTAATTTTGAATATGAAATGGATTTACCGGTGGGCGGAACGACCTACACAGTTACCTTTGATGACTGGTTTTTTGCCTTTGACGAAAACACGCTGATGAACCGGTCTTATATTAAAAAATATGGCGTTATGATTGCTGAAGTGAATATCTTTATGCAGCGCCAGAACTAGGCTCTCCAATCTCAGCCACGGACGGCTTTTCAAAAGTCATGGTAATGCCGAGTCCAGAGCCTGCCATCAGCGGGTCTGGAACATAAAAAATACTGGCGTCGTGCAAATCTGCGACAGCTTTGACCATCGAGAGCCCCAGCCCGTTTCCGGATGATGTACGGCTTTCCTGCGCGCGATAAAAGCGTCTGTCCAACCGGTCAAAATGGTGGACATCCAACCCTTCTCCAGAGTCATCGATACTGACAATATACCGGCTTTCAGATTCTTTGGCAGTAACGCGGATTTGCGCATTTTCGCCCGCATATTTTACTGCATTATCAATAAGATTGGCAAAGGCCTGGAACAACAGGTTTCGATCACCGCGCAGTGTTGCCGGTTGAATATCAAATGACAGGCGCATGTGCTTTTCCTCAATATAAGGCTCATACAGATCAACAACATCTCGCACAATATCGCCTAAACTGACTTCTTCAAAACCCTGACGCTGGCGTTTGCTTTCTATATCTGCAATACGAAGCAGGCCATTGAACATACCCAAAAGCACATCAGTTTCCGATAACGCGGCCTGTTTCAAATGGCTGTCGGGCAAATCATCTACCTTCGAGCGTAGTCGCGATAAAGGAGTACGTAGGTCGTGAGCAATATTGTCGGTTACTGACTTGATGTTTTGAACCGATGATTCAATCTTATCCAGCATTTTGTTAAACACCAATGCCAGCTTGCTCAAATCGTCCCAGTTGCTGTCTATATCCAGCCGTTCGTTGAGGTTGCCTGTTTGCATAATTGTATCTGCCGTGGCGGACATACGATTAATACGATTAACCACATATAAGGCCACGCCCAAACTCAGCCCGGAAATAACACCGAGAATAGCGATGAATACCCAGCTTAATGAGCGGCTGAGTCGTTGCGCACTGTATAGCTCGTCAATATCACGGGCTACTGTTACCGTGATACCGTCAGCGATAGTATCACGGCGTACCAGCACCGCCTTATTGCCCCAGCCGGGGGCATCGACAGTGGTCAAGGGAGAGCTTATTTTGACAATATCTGCATCACTGTCGAATGTCAGGTCAGCCAACGGCCGACTATTGCCGGCCAAAAAAGTGCCATCCTTATCGGTAATGGCGATCCAGTTCATTAACTCATTATCAAGATTATCGTCTACCAACCCTACCATAGCGGCCTGGCCACTACGTTCATAAACAGCATCGTAGGCCCACAACTGAGCTAACGCTGCGTTGCGAGCCTCATCAATAAGAATATCTTTGTTGGTCACCGACCACAGATAAATGATGAACGCCATGGCGGCGCCTGAAAGAAGGGTAATCAAGGCACCTACCCGAAAGCTGGAGCTTCGGGTAAATGTGCCAATCGCAATCACGCCAGGCTTTCCGAGATTCGGTAGCCAGTGCCACGGACTGTCTCTATCAACGGCACGTTAAATGTCTTATCCACTTTCTGGCGCAGTCGGCTTATATGTACATCAATCACGTTAGTCTGAGGATCAAAATGATAATTCCAGACGTGCTCGAGCAACATACTGCGGGTTACGACTTTACCGCGATTGCGCATCAGACATTCCAGTAGTTGAAATTCTTTAGACTGCAGGTCGATTTCGGTGTCGCCCCGAGTGACTTTGCGATTAAGCAAATCAAGGGTTAGATCGCCAACCTTAAGTGATGTTGTGGTATCTGCCTGACGCCCTGCAATACCTTCCACCCGGGCGAGCAGTTCTTCAATTGCAAATGGTTTGGTAAGATAGTCGTTAGCGCCTGAACGCAGACCCTGAACCTTGTCTTCTACCTGGCTTTTAGCGCTCAATAGCAGCACAGGAGTGGTGTTTTCCTGCTCTCTGAGCGATTTGAGGATACTTATCCCATCTGTACCAGGGAGCATGATATCCAGAATAATAATATCGAAGTTATCATTGGACGCCGTCAACAGACCATCTGAGCCATTTTCCACGACTTCACAGGTGTGACCTGCTGACTCCATTCCCTTTTTTACATGCCCGGCTACTGTACTGTCATCTTCTATAATTAACGCTTTCATGATTCGCCATTCTTCTGTGAGCCTAGAATCCATTTAGGTAATACAATCTTTGGTGATACAGCAAAAATCACCCCGATCGATCACTTAACCGCCAAAATGTTTGTTCTAAGGTGTCGAATTATCGCGCGGTAAGCGCGCCTTTGTAGCATAAGGTGTAAAATTCGGCACATCGCCACTACCGGCTATATGTTGAAGTTTACGCCAGTATTCGGCGGTCATCAAATCGCCATGTAATGATTTAAGCAGCTCCTTTAAATACTTTTTACCAACAATAAAATGTTCGAACTGCTCAGGAAACACATCGTTGGGCGCCACTGAGAGCGTATCGATTGCATAAGGGTCCTCGCTTTGCGGCAGCTCTCTGAAGTTTCGCTCATGCATCAGGCAGATTTCATCATAATCGTAAAAAATTACCCTGCCCAGGCGCGTTATACCAAAGTTTTTGTGTAGCATATCACCGGGAAAGATATTCGCCAGGGCGATCTGTTTAATACACTGACCTAATTCGTCTATGGCATGGCGCACCCTGGCGGGATCGGTTTCCTGTTCAAGATACAGATTGAGGGGCGTCATTCTGCGCTCTATGTACAAGTGCTTAATGATGAGTTCATCATCGGTTATCTCAATACTGGAGGCGCAGGTGCTGTGTAGTTCGTCAAGCAATGCCGGCGCGATACGCGCTAAAGGCAAGCGAAAATTGACATACTCATGGGTGTCAGCCATGCGACCCACCCGATCTGACATCTTAACCAGTTTGTAGCAGCGTTTAACATGTTCTCTGGTAATTTTTTTACTTTCGGCAAACTCGTCTTTAATGATTTTAAATACGACGCCGTAAGAGGGCAGATGAAACACCATCATAACCAGACCACGGGTGCCTGGAGCAGTCTCAAACTGGTCATCTGATTGCTCTAGGTGATGTAAAAAGTTGCGATAAAACACTGTTTTTCCGTGTTTGAAGTGGCCCAGCGCCATATACAGCTCAAAGTGTTTTTTATGCGGCAGCAGTTGCTGAAGAAACGCCGCAACCTCAGCCGGATACAGCGTATCCGCCATAAAGTAGCTGCGGGCAAATCCAAAAATAATGCTCAGGTCTTTTCGGTCGGTAAGCAGCGCATCCACAAACAGCGCCTGCTCGGCGTTGGTTTGTAAAGCGATAACAAAAGGCAGCGTTTCGTCGGGCATGCAAATTCGCCCAACAACATATGCCGCTTTAGACCGATAGAACACTGGCTTTAGCATCTCCACGGCGGTTACGCTGGCCAGTTGAGACGGACTGAGTCGCTTTCGCAGTGCGATTTCTAAGTTTTGCATATCACGCTGTTTATCCTCAAACGGAATGTTAAAGCGATAAACGTGAAAAATGGCATCGTACATTTTTGCTACAGTAGTGCGTGGGTCAAAAAAGTTGATGACTTTTTCTTTATCCCGACCCGGTAGATAGCACCGACTGGGCAGCATAAACATCACACTGTTATCAATTTTTCGATGCTGGAAGATGCGTCCTATGACTGAGTTATAGAAGGTTTCGGCAAGCTCGAATTGAGGGTGGCCTTCCAGGAGTGAAAAGTAGGCCTGTTTCATGGTATGCCAGAACGCATCATTTTGCTGATGTACCGAAAGGTCGTGATAAATATCGGCTACTGCATCTGACAAACTCTGCTCATAAACATTAATGCGCTCTTTCGACGCACTGACAGTCTCTTGCCATAACCCTTTCTCAAACCGTTCCTGCGCGCCTCGGGTAATGCGGGAAAACCAACGATAACTTTTATCAAAATGCTGAATGATGCGAAATGCGATTTTTTGAGCGGATTGATGATCGGCCGGAAGCATGAGCGATACTCTTTTACAATGCAGAGGTTAAATTGTCACGTCCGCTAGGACGTAAATTTGTTTGCTTTTTGGCTAAGCTTGGGTAACTTAACAAACACATTTTGTCTTTATAATATCAGTGTTATAGCACACGGAAAGTGAACAGGGTACATAGTGAATTTTAAAGTGATGGTGTGTGATGATTCGGCGGTGGCGCGAAAGATGGCCATACGCTGTTTGCCAGCGGCGCTGCAGGGTAGCGTGCAACAGGCTGAAAATGGACGTGACGCGCTGGCACACCTGGCGTCCGAACATTTTGATTTACTTTTACTGGATCTTACCATGCCTGAGTGCGATGGTATCACGGTGCTGGATGAAATTCGGGCCCGTCGGTACGAGGTATTCGTCCTTGTTGTATCCGGTGATATTCAACCGCAGCGTAAACAGGCAGTTAAAAAATTCAATACACTGGGCTTTTTGAACAAGCCAGTATGCGCCAAACGGGTTTGTCACATACTGACCAGCTATGGATTATATTAGTTAGTTGGCATCAGGTAGATTTCTCTTACGCTATTGCGCTGATGCGCATCAACGGCAAAAACAACCGCTTCGGCTACATCTTCAGGCTGTAGTTTGTCGTCTTTGGATTCATCAAAGAAAGGCGTATTCACCACACCCGGGCAAATTGTAGTACAACGTCCATTCCACTCTTTCATTTCTTCCGCCAGATTATTACCAAAACCATACGCGAACCACTTGCTCGCACCATATACCGATCCTTTGATTGCACGTCTGCCAGCTGCAGAGGCTGTCATAATGAAATGACCTTCTGTTTCCCGCAAATGGGGCAGCGTCAGCTTGGCTGTCCATAACAGTGCTTTCACATTGATATCAATTAATTTATCCCACTCCTGAGGATCGCCGTTTTCCGTGCCAGCAGCGTTGAGACCAATTCCTGCATTGGCAAACGCTACATCGAGGCGTCCGAAATGTGCGACTGTTTTTTCGACCACTTCTTTTTGCGCTTCAAAAGACGTGGCGTCAGCGGCAAAAGCCACCGCGTTATCCTCACCCAGTTCAGCAACAAGATCATTAAGTTTGTCTTCGCTACGCGCGGTCAGCGCGACTTTATGGCCAGCTTTAACCAAGTGCTGGGCCGTGGATTTTCCAATGCCGCTGGACGCGCCGGTAATTAGTACAATTTTACTTTTTGACATAATGTCCTCCGTCAACAATATAATCACTTTCGCACCAGCACGACAGACGGATCAGTTTTTAATGTAACACGCAGATGTTTTGATACGGCACGCAGGTATTTTAATGGCTGGATACTTCTAACGTTGCCCGGAAATAATCCCGTTGGCGGGAACAGGCTAAGACGACAGGTATTTCGTCTGTGCTTGGCTTGGGTTGCTCTTTGGTTCAAGCTGATTGAACTCTCTGTTTTAACTGGCCCGATGAGCAGCTAGCATGCCGCATAGCTGGTGCGCTGAATTATTTACAACTTTTCGACGGATAGTTGGTTGACAGATAGACGTCTATACGGCAAATTGGATGCATGAAAACAATGATTCGCACCACCGGCATGATGATTATTACCACCTCACAGAGGGCGGTTGCTGGTTAGTGGATGAAAGTCACGAATACCAAAAACCCGCCCTCCAGGAGAGCGGGTTTTTTTTTACCTGAAAGTTATTTCGATTAAAAAGTGAAGGCGATTCAATAAGGAGCAACAGATGAAAGTGTTAAAGTTTGGTGGTTCATCCCTGGCTGATGCGCAGCGTTATTTACGGGTAACCGATATTAGTGTTGATACGCACCAAACCGATGGCGCTGCGGTTGTTCTGTCTGCCCCCAAAGGGGTGACCAATGCGCTGGCGTTACTATGTGAACAGGCCGCGGCAAACGACGATTTTTTGCCATTGTTCGACAAACTGACAGCACTGGTAAGTGATATTGCCGCAGATTTGAATGCGCAATTGCCCAACTTTGATTATGAAAATGTTGTTGCATTTATTAATGGTCAACTCACTTTGCTCAAAAAGCAGTTGGACGGTATTCGGTTACTGGAATGCGTACCAGAGTCTGTCTCCGCCGGGATCCTGAGTATCGGCGAGTATATCAGCGTGACCTTGTTCGGTGCGATTCTCAGTGCCCGGGGTATTCATAACCAGGTGTTAGATCCGGTTGATTATATTCAGGCGCAGGGCGATTATCTCGACAGTATTGCCGATATGGCAGTAAGCAAAGCCAAATTTTCTGACGTTAAAAGTGATGGCAGTGTGCTGTTGGTCATGCCGGGGTTTGTTGCAGTAAACGAAGAAGGTCATAAAGTTACATTAGGCAGAAACGGTTCGGATTACTCTGCCGCCATACTGGCTGCGTGTATTGATGCGCAAACCTGTGAGATCTGGACAGATGTCGACGGCGTTTATAACGCAGACCCCAACCAGGTAGAGGGGGCGGTCCTTCTGGATAAGCTCACCTACCAGGAGGCGATGGAATTATCTTACTTTGGCGCTAAAGTACTTCATCCAAAAACCATTGGTCCCATCGCTCAGCACCATATTCCCTGTCGTATTCGAAATACTTTAAACCCTTCAGCTCCCGGCACGCTTATATCCAATGAAGCCAGTGAGATTTGGACTTCAGTAAAAGGCATATCGCTGCTGGATGAAATTACCATGTTTAATATCGCCGGACCTGGACTTAAAGGAATGGTGGGAATGGCCAGTCGGGTATTTGAGGTCATGTCCAACGCGAACATCTCCATCAGCCTTATCACCCAATCGAGCTCTGAATACAGCATCAGTTTCTGTATTGCTCACAAAGACACAGATAAAGCACAGGCCTTACTGGAAGATGCGTTTGCCCTCGAATTGCAAAACCAATTGCTGGATCCCATCGAAGCCCGGCGTAATCTGGCGATTGTCACGCTGGTGGGTGACGGGATGCGCCACACCAAAGGACTGGCAGCAAGATTCTTTACAGCATTGGCGCAGGCCAGAGTCAACAACGTGGCCATTGCACAGGGGTCTTCAGAGCGCTCCATTTCTACCGTTGTTGAAGCTGGTAAAGCGCGTAAAGCCGTGCGGGTTATCCATCAGAACTTTTTTTCCAATCGACACAATATCGATGTTTTCCTAGTAGGCTGCGGTAATGTTGGTACCGAACTTCTCAACCAGATTGCCCGCCAACAGCCAGCACTTCTGGATCGGAATATTCAGCTTCGGGTATATGGCATAGCTAACAGCCGCAAGTTGCTGCTCGATACCAATGGGGTTGATATTGCCGGTAACTGGCAAGAGGCGCTGAACAATGCTACAGATGCATTCAGTATTGATAACCTGCGGGCGTTTGTGAATGCCAACAGCCTGGTTAACCCGGTCATTGTCGATTGCACCAGCCATGCCGGAATTGCCAACCAGTATATTGATATGATGGAGCAGGGGTTTCACGTTGTTACCCCGAACAAAAAAGCCAATACCGATACACTGAGTTATTACCGGCAACTGCGTAATACGGCGTTAAAAACCAATCGCCAGTATCTTTATGAAACCACAGTCGGAGCAGGGCTTCCGGTAATTGACAATTTGCAGAAGCTGTTTAGCGCGGGGGATGTGTTACATCGATTTGAAGGTATACTTTCAGGTAGTTTATCTTATGTTTTCGGTAAGCTGGAAGAAGGCATGACATTGTCTGAAGCAACCAGAACCGCCAAGCAAAATGGTTATACAGAGCCCGATCCCAGAGATGATCTCAGCGGTATGGACGTGGCAAGAAAGTTACTTATTATGGCGCGCGAGGCTGATCTTGAGCTTGAGTTGTCGGATATTCAGATTGAGTCTGTGTTGCCGGCTGGTTTTGGTGAATCGTGTAGTGTGGATGAGTTTATTGAGCAGTTGCCACAAATCGACGCGGAATTTGATAAAAAGGTTCAGCAGGCAAAAGCAGAAGATAAAGTTCTGCGTTACATTGGTACTATCGAACAGAACCAGTGCAAAGTGAGCATTCAGGCTGTTGATCAAAGTCATCCGCTGGCGGCGGTGAAAGACGGAGAAAACGCGCTTGCGATTAGTAGCGATTATTACCAGCCTATTCCTTATGTCATTCGCGGATACGGCGCCGGCGGCACGGTGACAGCAGCCGGTGTGTTTGCGGATATATTACGTACCATGCCCTGGAAACAGGTGAACGGCTGAAGGTGGACGGATGAAACAAGTAAACACACAAAGTATCGCTTTTGCGCCGGCCTCTATAGGCAACGTAAGCCTGGGGTATGATGTGCTGGGCGCAGCCCTGGCACCAGAGGACGGCACCCGGCTTGGCGACGAAGTCAGCGTTGAGTCTGCGGATACATTCAGTCTGACCGTGGTCGGCCCGTTTGCGCACAAGCTACCGGATAATGTTAATCAGAATATTGTCACGCATTGCTACGAACATTTCATCGAGGCTTGTGTGAAGTATGGTCGCCGTACACATCCGGTGGCGATGATACTGCATAAAAACCTCCCTATTGGCAGCGGGCTTGGCTCCAGTGCCTCATCAATTGTTGCTGCTTTGACCGCGCTGAATAAGCACTTTGGCCAGCCATTTGATAATAATGCAATGCTATTGATGATGGGGGAGATGGAAGGGCAAATCAGCGGCAGTATTCACTATGATAATGTGGCGCCTTGTTATCTGGGCGGCATGACACTGATGACGGGTAAGCGAGTGCCAGCAGCGGTATCGCTGCCAATCTTTGACGACTGGTACTGGGCCATATGCTATTCCGGAATTACGGTATCAACATCGGCTGCCAGAGACATTCTACCCAGGCAGGTAGCGGTGCCCACCGCACTGGAATTTGGTCGTCAGCTCGGCGTATTTGTTAATGCGCTGCATACCGGGGATCGGCTAATGGCGGCCAGTGTAATGCAGGATGTTATTGCTGAACCATATAGAAAACAGCTGTTGCCTGGTTTTGATGAAGCCAGAGCATATTGTATGAATAACGGCGCGCTGGCATTCGGGATATCCGGGTCCGGACCCACTGTATTTGCTGCGTGTGCCGATAAAACCACGGCTCAAACTCTCACGCAATGGCTTGATCAGCACTATAAACAAAACGAAGACGGCTTTAGCCACGTATGTCGAATACCTCAAACAGGTGCACTGGAACAGCAAGGGTAATAAAAAAGTGGAATTAGTTAACTTAAAAGAATCCAGCGATACAGCGTCATTTTCCCAGGCGATAGTCCGGGGGCTGGGAAAAAATCAGGGGCTTTATTTTCCTACCGCCATTCCCAAACTGGCAAACATGGACCAGTTGCTTGAAAAGCCCTTTGTGGAGCGCAGTGTGGAAGTTCTGCATGCGCTTATTGGTGATGAGTTAGGAGAGGGTGTGCTCGATGATGTTGTAAAAGAAGCCTTTACCTTCCCGGCGCCAGTGGAAAAGATTACCGACGATATTTATACACTGGAGCTTTTTCACGGACCGACCCTGGCATTTAAAGATTTTGGTGGTCGTTTCATGGCGCAATGCCTGTCTCGTATTCTGGATGGTAAGCCGGTTACTATATTGACGGCAACATCGGGCGACACCGGAGCTGCCGTGGCGCATGCCTTCCATGGAATAGAGAATATCAACGTCGTGATCCTGTTTCCAGACGGTAAAATCAGCCCCCTACAGGAGAAACTGTTCTCTACTCTTGATGGCAATATTCACACGGTCGCCATCGACGGTGATTTTGACGATTGTCAGGCCTTGGTGAAAAAAGCGTTTGATGATCAGCAAATGCGCGAGGAATTACATCTTAATTCGGCAAATTCTATAAATATAAGCCGTTTGCTGGCCCAGGTCTGTTACTACTTCGAAGCTGTCAGCCAGATCCCGGAAGCGGAACGAGACAATCTGGTAATCTCGGTACCAAGTGGTAACTTTGGCAACCTCACTGCCGGGCTGATAGCGCAAGCGATGGGCCTGCCGGTAAAGCGTTTTATTGCAGCAACAAATCTCAATGATACCGTCCCACGTTATTTGAAAACCGGTGAGTGGGACCCTAAAAAAACCGTCGCAACAATGTCCAATGCCATGGATGTGAGTCAGCCCAATAACTGGCCGCGTATTGAGGGGATGATTGAGCGCGGTTACACTGACAAAGCGTTACTTAAAGGCGAGTCGGTGGATGAGCAGTATACACATCTGGCGCTGCGACAACTTGCCCAGGCAGGCTACACCAGCGAACCTCATGCGGCCATCGCTTACCGCTCTCTGACTCATGGCATGGAGTCTGGTGAAAAAGGCTTGTTTTTAGGTACCGCGCACCCGGCAAAGTTTAGGGAGACAGTGGAAAATGCATTAGGGCAACCAATCAGTCTGCCCAAGGCCCTGGCGGATGTCGCTGGCGAGGACAGTCTGGCTGTAAAATTATCAGCTGATTACGAGACCCTTAAGAAACACATCTTCGATACACTAAAGGGGAATGCGTGAATTGGCATGATGTATTAGGACCTGAAAAGGAAAAAGCCTATTTTCAGGAATTGATGGACCGTGTTAAATCAGAACGACTGGCCGGGAAAACAATTTACCCGGCTTCGGCTGATGTATTCAATGCGCTAAAGCTCACCCCGCTTGGAAATGTGAATGTTGTGATTCTCGGGCAGGACCCTTATCACGGGCCCAATCAGGCTCATGGTCTGTGTTTTTCTGTGCAGCTTGGTGTGAAAACACCCCCGTCACTGGTTAACATCTATAAAGAGCTGGTGGAGGACATTGATGGCTTTTCAATTCCATCACACGGACATTTGTCCCGGTGGGCTGAGCAAGGTGTCTTATTGCTGAATACGGTTTTGACAGTGGAGCAGGGTAAAGCACACAGTCATGCAAAATGGGGCTGGGAAACCCTCACTGACGCTATTATAGATACCGTGAACACGCATCGCGACGGGGTAGTGTTTCTGTTGTGGGGCAGTCATGCCCAGAAAAAAGGACAGAAAATTGATTCTGGCAAACACCATATTCTAACTGCGCCTCATCCCTCACCGCTTTCCGCCCACCGAGGCTTTTTTGGCTGCAGCCATTTCAGTCAGACAAACGCGCTTTTACAAGCCCAGGGGAAGTCAGCCATAAATTGGCAGGTTTAAACTGAAGATAATTACCCGGGGGCAAACTATGCAATCTGCGTGCTATAACCCCTTCTTTTACGATGCGTTTTAATCAGCGTTCGTGCGTAATACCCGCTGCTGACCATTGCGGGTTTCTTCATCGCGCAATGTCAGTATTTCAACACCATCATTTGTCACCAGCACTGTATGCTCCCATTGCGCTGATAACTTTTTGTCCCTGGTTATCACCGTCCAGCCATCTTTCTTCACTTTGGTTTTGTGTGTACCCTGGTTGATCATAGGTTCTATGGTAAACGTCATGCCCTCTTTTAGCGTAACACCTGTATTAGGTCGGCCAATATGAAGGATCTGGGGCTCCTCGTGCATTTGGGTGCCAATACCATGGCCGCAGTAATCTCTCACCACGCTAAACCCGTTCGACTCAGCATACTGTTGAATGGCGTGCCCAATATCACCGGTTTTGGCACCCGGTCTGACACATTGGATCCCTTTCCACATTGCAGTATAAGAGGCTTCAAGTAGCTTTCTGGCTAACGGCGATATCTCACCAACAGCGTACATTTTGCTGCTATCGGCAATATAACCGTTCTTTTCCAGCGTGATATCAATATTGACAATATCACCATTTTTTAGCTTTCTGGCGGGTGAGGGAACGCCATGACAGATCACTTCGTTAACTGAAGAATTAAGTACAAATTTGTAGCCGTACTGGCCTTTGCTGGCAGGCCTCGCATGAAGTGTGTCAACGATATATCTCTCAACAAAGTCATTGATGGCAAGCGTCGAGACCCCAGCCTCAACAAAATTGTCTAATTGACTAAACACGTGGGACAGCAACCTTCCCGACTCACGCATGAGTGCAGTTTCCGCCGTGCTTTTGATATTAATCTTCATCATTATCCAGTCTGACCGACTGCACCTTTTGTGAACGCATTTCTCTGTCAATAATTTGCTCGTAGGTCAGTGTAGGGTTTTGCTCAGCAATCCGGCCAATTTTTAGCCAAAATTCAGCCTGACTGTTAATCGAACGTTCCATGACCGCGCTGGTCTTGCGGACTTCCTTGTGCAAGGCATCAGAAATTTTTACTATACCCATTTATGTTTATACGTTTTACTACAATATATAGCATAGTGTATAGCTAAGTCGCTTTTATGCACAGGGCTTAGGTGAACGTTAAGCATAATAGCCCTGTATCTGCCTCACTATGCTATGAAAAATAACTAAATTATTGTTGAAACCAACTGGCAATGGATTGCGAAAAGGGCAGTCAAAACGATATATCTGCGATAAATGCCAGTTTAAGCGTTGTAATTTCTATCGGAGAAAGCAGGTCCACCGGATATTTTTCAGATCTTGAATTCAGGGTACAAAGTTGCTGTCTGAAAAATTAGAAGACAGGTAAATTTACGAGCGACAACCGAACGTGGGAAGTTCAATAAAAGCTACTGCGTCCGGTGCGCAAGAGATCCTCGCCTTCGCCGGGATGACGGTAGCGTTTAATGCAACTGCGTCTGGTGCGCAAAAGGTCCCAGCCTCCGCGACGGTGACGGGCTGAAAAATAGTATTAAACAGACTGTGAGCTGACGTCTGAGCTTATCCAATTTATCAGCAACGATTTAGCGAGCATTAATCGATCGAGACCGCTTGTAGATACCATCGAACAGCAGAAACAAAAACGGCCACTTGATATCAAATGGCCGTTTTCTAAGCTATCTCTGCATGGTTTCTAATTCGTACTCAAAACCTGCGTCTATTTCTGCAAGTTCTTTTTCCAGTCTGTATCTATCCTGTAAGGCTTCAATTTCTCTCCACTTGCGCTTTTTACTTTTTGTTTTTGCGGGTGTTGTTTCGATATCTAGCATGGAAAACAGATCTGACTTATCCACGAGGATCTCCTTTTAATTACCACTAACTACAGTGACAGAGCGAATCTATCTATTCCTCTGACTATTTTTGTACCACAGCTTTGAACAAATTAAAATAAAAAGGTTAACTAATTATTAACAAAGCGTGACGTTTTCGTGACAGTGTTCATAAAAGGAAGGTGGGGCGATCTGATTTATCGCCCCGGTAGTGCAGCTACTATGCGCTATTTTTGTGCATTGGCGCGCTGAAAGTGAGCAATAAGCTGGCGAGTTGAGCCATCAAAATTCGCTTCGTCCGCATCACCTACAATGCCATCAAGCACTTGATTACCAAGTGCTTTTCCTAACTCTACACCCCATTGGTCAAATGAATTGACCTGCCAGATGGCACCCTGAACGAACACTTTGTGTTCATACAGAGCAATGAGCGAGCCAAGTGTTTGTGGCGTAAGTGCCTCAAACAGCAATGTGTTACTTGGCTTATTACCAGGCATAGTTTTATGCTGAGCGATGTTTTTGCGTGTCGCCTCATCCAGATCGGCGTCAGCAAGATCTGCGTAGCATTCATCGTACGTCTTACCCTGCATCAGCGCTTGTGCCTGGCCAAAGCAGTTGGACGCTAACATAGCATGGTGGGTGTCATTCTGCTCAGGTACATTCAGAGGTAACATAAAATCAGCCGGGATCAGCGAGGTGCCCTGGTGTATAAGCTGATGAAAGCTGTGCTGACCATTGGTTCCTTCACTTCCCCAGATGATGGGACCAGTCTGATAGTCTACAACCTCTCCGGATTGCGTGACCTGCTTGCCGTTACTTTCCATGTCCAGCTGCTGCACATACGCTGGTAGACCGCGAAGATAGTGATAATAGGGCAACAATACGTGTGACTGCGCATCAAAAAAGTTGCGGTACCAGATACCCAGCATGCCCATAATAACCGGCAGATTTTTCTCCAAAGGCGTTTCACAGAAATGCTTATCCATATCGTAGGCGCCTTCAAGCAAGCTTTGAAAGTGCTCAAAGCCCAGTGACAGGCATATTGGTAGTCCGATCGCAGACCATAAAGAATAACGACCGCCAACCCAGTCCCACATAGGGAAAATGTTTTCACGGGCAATACCAAACTCGGTGGCTGCCTCAACGTTGGAAGAGACTGCTACAAAATGGCTGGCAATGTCTTTCTGCGCGCCTCCGCAACGTAAAAACCAGGTCTTAGCCGACTGGGTATTTTGTAATGTCTCCTGGGTGGAAAATGATTTTGAAGACATTACTATCAAGGTTTCTTCATGGTCCACCCTGGACAGGACATCGTTAATATGACAACCATCTACATTTGCCACAAAGTGCACGTCCACCGCATCATGCTGATAAGGCTTAAGTGCTTCGGTCATAATTTTAGGGCCGAGGAATGAGCCGCCGATGCCTATTGCAACGACATGTTTAATAGCCTTGCCGGTATATCCGGTGTGTTCGCCACTGTGGACCGACTCGGTAAATGTGCGCATTTTTTTCAGCGTTTGACGAATCTCTGGCATCACATCTTCATTATCAACGTAAACCGGTTTGTCGGACAAATTACGCAACGCTGTATGCAAAACCGCTCTGCCTTCAGTCTGGTTTATTTGCTTGCCGCTAAACATATTATCACGCAATTTTTCCAGCCCCTGGGCGTTGGCCAGTGCCATCAACCCTTGCATAATGTCATCATTCACGCGGTTTTTAGAATAATCCAGAAAAATACCACAGCCACTGGCCTGCATCTTCTCGGCGCGATTTGGTTCGGCCGCGAACCAGTCTCGCATATGCTTGTCTTTGACTGACTTCGCCAGCGTTGAAAGATGTTGCCATTCAGGTTGGTTGATAAGAGAACTCATTAGCAAATCCTAATTGTAAAAGTTTCAACAAAAAAAAGGTTACACCTTTGTACAGCGTAACCTCTTTGCTTTTCAATATGTAGTATTATATTAAGATTGAGCGTCTAGCTTTTCTTTCAACGTATTTTCCAGCTTAACCTGGTCTGCTGCAAAATTCCTGATACCTTCAGCCAGTTTTTGTGTCGCCATAGCATCTTCATTCATCATCCAGCGGAACTCGATCTCCCCAATCTTATCACCCGGGGTTTTGCTGTTGTCTTTACCAGTAAGCTGACGCGGCAGCTCGGCAGTTTCATTTGCCAGTTCTTCCAATAATGCCGGGCTGATAGTCAGGCGGTCACAACCCGCCAGCGCCTGAATCTCGCCGATATTGCGAAAACTTGCGCCCATTACTACCGTCTCATAACCATATTCTTTGTAGTAGTTATAAATCTCAGTAACAGACTGTACACCCGGATCTTCCTGCGCGGTGTATTCTTTCTTATCAGTGTTGGCTTTGTACCAATCGAGAATACGACCGACAAATGGGGATATCAGGTATACGCCAGCTTCAGCACATGCCCGGGCTTGTGCAAAATTAAACAACAACGTCAGGTTACAATGAATTCCATTTTTTTCTAATTCTTCGGCTGCACGAATACCTTCCCAGGTAGAGGCAATTTTAATCAAAATGCGAGATTTATCGATGCCTTCGTCGCTGTACAATTCGACCAAGCGCTTGGCTTTTTCGATAGTCGCTTCGGTGTCAAAAGATAAACGGGCATCAACTTCGGTAGAAATGCGGCCCGGAACAGAGGAAGAAATTTCTTTGCCCACAAGAACAGAAAGCATGTCGGCTGCATCTATCAGTTGCTGATCTGAATCTTTGGACTGAAGTCTTGCCCAGGCAACCGCATCGTCAATAATATCTTTATAATGGGGCATGCTCGCTGCTTTCAACAGCAATGAAGGGTTGGTGGTAGCGTCTACAGGTTGATACTTCTTTATGGCTTCAATGTCACCGGTATCGGCAACAACTGTCGTCATTTCGCGCAGTGCTTCTAGCTGATTGCTCATAGTTCTCTCTGAATTAATAGAATATTTAACAAACATATGGCGGCAATCGGCCGGCCGCCGGATAACGTCTGAGTTCACCCACCGGGCGAGTGTTACGTAGAATTACTATGGTTGTAAACTCAAACCAGATCGCTAATTTTTTGATAGCAGATCTGTCATACACCTAAAATGATTACTCATCGGATTTTAAACAAATTGGGGTATACTTGACGTATTCAACCAATTAATTGATTACTGTGATAAATTTTTTCAGTTTTCACAAGCTTACTGAAAAAATTAAACTGATACACATTATAAATTTTGGGAAGTGTTTTATGTTAATTGTCCTGTCGCCAGCAAAAAATCTGGATTATGAGTCTCAGTTGCCGAATTCGACCTCCAGTCAGCCGGCCCTGCTGGACCGCGCCGAGGTACTTGTTGAGCGTTGCCGGGAGCTCTCGCCGGCTGATTTAGCGTCATTAATGCGTATCAGCGACAAGCTGGCTACGCTTAATGCAAATCGGTTTGCAGAGTTTTCCACGCCTTTTACCGAAGACAATGCCAGACAATCAATTTATGCATTTAATGGTGACGTTTACAGTGGACTTGATGCGTATTCGTTATCAGCCAAAGATATGGATTTTGCCCAGCAGCATCTGCGTATCCTATCCGGTTTGTATGGTGTACTGCGGCCGCTCGATTTAATGCAACCTTATCGTTTAGAAATGGGCACAAAACTTAGTAATAGCGAAGGTTCCGATTTGTATACCTTCTGGGGCGAAGCCATTACTCAGAATCTGAATCAGGCGCTTTCGGATCAGGGTGACAATGTATTGATTAACCTGGCCTCCAATGAGTACTTTAAATCTGTAAAGAAAAAATCTCTTGATGGGATGATTATCACTCCGCAATTTAAAGACAAAAAAAATGGTACGTACAAGGTAATTAGTTTTTATGCTAAAAAAGCGCGCGGACTGATGGCGCGCTACATTATAGAAAACCAGATTGACGATGTTGCTGGTCTAAAGGATTTTAACGCCCAAGGTTATTATTACAGTGACGCTCAAAGTTCTGATACTGACCTCGTGTTTTTGAGAGAAGAGCAGAAATAAAAGCATGTGCATAGTGGCGCTATCCCACTATGCACACGTTTACTTCGGTAAGATATCTGGCAATGGTTTAACCCGTGCTTTGTACAGCCTCAAGTTTTTTTCCAGCGTGTATATACGATACAAATAGCCCAGCGGCACCATCACGGTTCCTATCACTAACAGTATTTTGACTATGCCATCCGGGGTGGGCATATATACGCCCCACCAGTGAAGTGTCATAATCACACTGATAAATAGCGAAAAGACTACTTCACTATAAAATTGCAGTTGTGTAAGGGAAAGTGATTTCATAACCAATCAGCGGACTTGCTGCATATTGCGAAACTGCGAGGTTGTCAGATGATTACTAGCCGGTCCAGAGGGACCGCCAGCCACACTCGACTGAAAATTATATTACGTGCGAAATGCAAGGGCAGTTGCAGCCATTGCCCACCACGAACCACCTGACCCTAACCCAACGGATGTTGAAACCGTAAACTCCTGCAAATCTCTGTCCGATACCATTGGTTCTTTAATATGTGAAGCGCCGCAAATCTCAGATGTTTGAAAATGTGTTACTTCCATCATATTTCTACGCCTTCTGTTAATACAGAAGAAAGCGTAGCAAGCGTATTAGGCTGGGGAAACTGTATTGAAGTTGAGAAGTTAATCTGCAAAAAGCTTTTGCTGGAATTTCAGGGTACGGCTAGTGTTTCCGCGTTGTAACTGAATGTTAAAGCGGTAAGTATCTAAATCATCAAAATTGAAGGTAGCCAGATAATAAATCGCAGCGCCTTCTTCAACTTTTTTAAAGGTGAGGGGCCGCGCATTTCCTAATAAGTCGGTCACTGTACCGGAGACTGCCACATTCTGGGCTTCCTGCGATTCACTGTTTAACACTGACAAATTCACCAGAGCGTTATATTTACTACGCACGATGTCATAGGATTTAGCGACCTCAGGCGTTAGAAATGCAGTATTTACCACGATATAGTGAACATCCCAATCACCAAGCGTCTCTTTTTGTTCAGCTTTTGCACTCAACGCCAAGAAAAGACAGGTCAGAGTAATTACAACTCTGATAAAATTTGAATGTTCACGCATCGTTGTTCCTCGCTATCTTGCTGTCACCAAATTCAACGCTGACTTAATACAGGCCGAATGTATCCTGAATGAGCAACTGGATAAATTGCAGAGCCACAATAGCCACCAATACCGATAAATCCAGGCCGCCGATGGGCGGTATGATTTTTCTAATCGGGGCCAGAAAGGGCTCGGTTAATTGATGTAATACATATTCGATGGGGCTGGCACCCTGAGACACCCAGCTTAAAATTGCGCGCAGGATTAGCACCCAAAAAATAAGTGAAAAGGTTTCTTTCACTACATCAATAACAGCTAACAGGAAAACCGCCAAAGGGTTGCTCAGGCCTGAACCGAACATAAACGATAAGGTTGCCAGTTTGGCAAAGGCTACAATTACCGCCAATACAAATGTGGCGGTATCAAAGCGGCCCAGGGAGGGGATAATGCGGCGCATCGGCCCCACTAATGGATGCGTGGCTTTAACCACAAACTGGCTCAGTGGGTTGTAAAAGTCAGCATGCACTAACTGTAGCCACAATCGTAAAATCACCACCATCAGGTATAGATTAAAGATGGTAGAGATAAGAAATACCGATGCGCTCATCTATATCAATTCCTGCAAAAAATTAAAGTTCTTTCGCCATTTCTTCAGCGCGACTAACGGCCGCACGCATAGCCTTGGCGACAGTATCCGACAAACCTTCATCTATCAGTGTATTCACTGCTGCTGCCGTGGTACCACCTTTTGATGTGACCTGTGCACGAAGCTCGCTGAGTTCAAGGTCCGGGTTGTTGCAGACCATTTCGGCTGCGCCCAGCATTGACTGTTGAACCATTAATCGTGCGGCATCTTTGTCGAAGCCCATATTCATCGCTTCTTCCTGCATCGCTTGCAGGAACAGGAAAAAATACGCGGGGCTTGAACCAGCGGCAGCGATAACAGCATTGATGTCATCTTCTGATTCGGCCCAGACGGTTTCGCCGACACCATTCATGACGTCTTCGACGTACTGGCGATCTTCATTGCTGATATTGTCTTCAGCATACAGACCTGACATCCCTTTACCTAAAAGGGCAGGCGTGTTGGGCATGACCCGGACAATAGGATAGTCACCGCCAAGCATTTCCTTTAAGCGATCGACGGTAAGGCCAGCTGCAATGGAGATAAACAATTTGCCTTCAAGATTATTGTTTTCACGCAGCTCTTTGCACATTTCTTCCATTATCTGCGGTTTTACAGATAAAACAATCGCATCAGCGAACGCGCACGCATCATCATTTGAAAGGCTGGTCTGAATGCCGAAATCTTTTTCCAGCGCTTCTAACTGCTCAGTGAACGGGTTACTGGCAAGTATATGTGCTTTGTCATAACCGGAATGAATCAGGCCACTGATAATGCTACGACTCATATTACCGGCGCCAATGAAAGCGAGTTTTCTCTGTTGCATGGGGATCCTTATAGGTTATTAATAAACGCGTGATACTTTATCAGCCTCGGGCACCAAAAATAGCGGTACCGATACGCACCATGGTCGACCCATGTGCTACGGCGGCTTCTAAATCACCACTCATACCTACGGATAGGGTATCAAAATTGCTCAGCTTTGTACGGTATTGCCCGAATAAATCTGCCAGTTGGTGTAACGTTTGTTGCTGTTGTTGCGAGTCAGCGTCTGCTTTGGGGATGGCCATAATTCCCCGCAAACGTAGCTTTTCGAAGCCATCAATCTCAGCGATAAAGGCCTCCAGCTCATCAGCAGCAATACCTGATTTAGAGGACTCATCGTCCAGGTTCATCTGAATACAGACATTAAGTTGACCTTTTTCATCTGGTCGCTGATCATTGAGGCGTCGGGCAATCTTTATCCGATCTACTGATTGCACCCAGTCAAAGTGCTCAGCCACCAGGCGGGTCTTATTAGATTGTATGGGCCCAATCATATGCCACTGAATATCTGACAGGCTGGCCAGAGCCTGTACTTTTTCTACACCTTCCTGAACATAGTTTTCGCCAAATAAACGTTGTCCCGCTTCATACGCTTGCCTGATATCAGATACCGGTTTTGTCTTGCTCACCGCTAGTAATTGAACAGATTTTGAAGGACGATGAGCACGAGCAGTCGCCTGATCTATCCGTTCGCGGGCCACCTTCAGTCGTTCTGCTATTGTTTGCATTGTGCACCTAACGATTTGGAGAAGTACTCGTGGATATTACCGAACTTTTAGCGTTCAGTGTTAAGAATAACGCATCAGACCTGCACCTGTCAGCGGGGTTGCCGCCTATAATCCGTGTTGATGGTCAGATGCGCCGACTTAATATCCCCGAACTGGATCATAAACAGGTTCATGATTTGATTTACGAGATTATGAACGATGCCCAGCGCAAGGAATACGAAGAAAATCTGGAAGTTGATTTTTCTTTTGAAGTGAAAGATTTGTCACGCTTCAGGGTAAATGCCTTTATCCAGAATCGTGGTGCGGCCGCTGTGCTGCGTACCATTCCTTCGCGGGTTTTGTCGCTGGACGAGCTGGGTGCACCAGAAATTTTTAAAAAGATTATCGATCAGCCCACCGGGCTGGTACTGGTGACCGGTGCCACAGGGTCAGGTAAAAGCACCACGCTGGCGGCTATGATAGATCATATCAATAGCTATAAGCGTGATCATATCCTGACTATCGAAGACCCGATTGAATTTGTTCACGACAATAAGCTGAGTCTTATTAACCAGCGGGAAGTGCACCGGGACACCCACAGTTTCAACAATGCGCTACGTTCGGCTTTACGTGAGGATCCTGATGTCATCCTGGTTGGTGAATTACGGGATCTGGAAACAATCCGTCTGGCTATGTCAGCTGCTGAAACCGGTCATTTAGTTTTTGGTACCCTGCATACCAACTCTGCGCCGAAAACCATTGACCGGATCATTGATGTATTCCCGGCCGAGGAGAAGTCGATGATTCGCTCTATGCTATCAGAATCCTTACGGGCGGTTATCTCACAGACACTATTACAAAAGGCTGGCGGAGGACGAATCGCGGCCCATGAGATAATGCTGGGTGTGCCAGCTATTCGAAATCTTATCCGTGAAGATAAAGTGCCGCAGATGTACTCGGTGATTCAGACCGGTCAGGCTCAGGGTATGCAAACTATGGATCAATGTTTACAGCGCTTGGTTGCCAAGGGGCTGGTATCGCAACAAGATGCCAGCGCCAAGGCAATCGATAAGTAATCGGCAGAAGGAAAATGTACGTGCTTACTGACTATTTACGCCAGGCAACCGAGCAGGGCGCTTCCGATATATTTATAACCACTGGCTTTCCGGTCAGCGCTAAAATCAACGGTCAGCTTACTCACATGGACGACCGCAAATTGTCGCCCGACGATGCCAAAGCTTTGGTGCACAGCGTGATGGAGGCACGATATATCGAAGAGCTGGAGCAAACCAAAGAAGCTAACTTTGCAGTAGGAATCGATGGCATCGGACGTTTTCGCTGCAGTGCATTCTGGCAACGGGATTCGGTAGGGATGGTGGTGCGTCGAATTGTGACAGATATTCCCAAAGTGGATGACCTGGGTCTGCCGTCCATATTAAAAGATGTGATTATGAGCAAGCGCGGTCTGGTATTGATGGTGGGTGCCACCGGTACGGGTAAGTCAACCTCACTGGCGGCACTTATTGATCATCGCAATCACCATTCGCGCGGCCACATTCTGACTATCGAAGACCCCATTGAGTTTGTGCATCAACATGGCAGTTGTGTCATTACCCAGCGGGAAGTTGGGGTTGACACACACTCTTTTGACGAAGCACTGAAGAGCTCATTGCGTCAGGCTCCGGATGTGATTTTGCTGGGGGAAATTCGCTCCATGGAAACCATGGAATACGCCATGTCGTTTGCTGACACCGGCCATCTTTGCGTGGCGACCCTGCACGCCAATAACGCAAACCAGGCCATCGAGCGGATAATGCACCTGGCACCGCGGGAGTTGCATGACAAGCTCTTATTTGATTTGAGTCTGAACCTGCGAGCCATTGTTGCACAGCAACTTGTTCCTGATAAAAACGGTGGCCGGGTGGCGGCTATAGAAATACTCTTAAATACACCATTCGTGCGGGAACTGATTCAAAGCGGTCGTATTGGTGAGCTTAAGGAAACGATGAAAAAGAGCAAAGAAGCAGGTATGCAGACTTTTGATATGGCATTGTATGAACTTTATCAAAGCGGCACCATTGAGCTGGACCAGGCACTGCACCATGCTGACTCACCCAACGATTTGCGCCTGATGATAAAGCTTGATTCGGATAGTGGTAGCAGTCTGGGTTCATTAAGTGAAGTTTCAATTGATATGGATTAACCATGGAAAAGCTTTTTGGCAGCGATGATGAATTTCTAATACAGCTTTTGCGTAGTGAACTGGAAGAAGCTGGCATCCCGTATCTTATGAAAAACGAGTATATTGGCGGCGCCCTGGGTGAGCTGCCATGGCAGGACATCCAACAGGAAGTATGGCTGGTGGATGAAAGCTGGTTTCATCAGGCCACCAAGGTAGTGGAAAACCTGAATAATAACGGGCAATGTTGTTGTGAGAATTCTGACTGGCAATGTGAACGTTGTCTTGAAGTAAATGAAGGGGCATTTGCCATATGCTGGCAATGTCAGACGCCAAAACCTGAACCATGCGGCCATTACCGGGCGGCCAAAGCCGCCGGTGAGCAAGGATAGTGCGCTATTTATCTTTGCTTGCCACTTGAGTTAAGACCTTCAGAAACTATTACAAGTACTGATTTTCTGCCCAACTGGTAAAGATCACGCATGCTGATACGCTATCTACTTTTTCTTTCGTCAGCTTTCTATAACCACCCAATTCAAAGAGCATTGCTTTGGCATCTGCGGTAGATAACCGCTCATCCCAAGTTTCAACCGGGCGTTTGAACCGGCCATGCAGGCGATTAGCAAATTTTTTCGCCCGCTGAGTAACCTCCTGCTCAGTACCGTCCATATTCAAAGGCAACCCAACAACTACCACATCAGGCTCCCACTGGGAATAGAGCTGTTCTACAACTTTCCAGTCAGGTATGCCATCTTTTGCTTTTAATGCAGGCAGCGGTGAGGCCGTAGCGGTAATCTCCTGACCTACTGCCACACCAATACTCTTTGTTCCAAAGTCAAACGCCAACACCGTGCGCTGGCCCGTTTCACGCATGACCTACGCCGGGGGTTAACTGCCAGACGTCAACGCCGAGTTTATTGACGGCTGCCTGCCACTTTTCGTGGATAGGCGTATTAAACAGAATGTCGGTATCGGCCTCAATTGTCAGCCAGGCATTCTCCTGAAGTTCTTTCTCCAGTTGTCCGGCTGACCAGCCAGCATAGCCGAGTGCCACAATGGACTTATCCGGCCCGGCGTCAGAACCAATGGCGGTCAGGATATCCTTGGAAGTAGTAACCACAACATTATCAGCCAGTGTCATGCTTGAGCCCCATTGACCCTGGTCAGAATGCAGCACAAAGCCGCGTTCCTGATCGACCGGACCGCCGGACATCACTGTTTGTTCCCGCTTGTTTTCGGCAACGATAAGCTCTTTGTCAGTTTGCTCAAGCAACTGTTTTAACGTCATGGTAGATGGCTGATTGATAATGATACCCATCGCGCCTTCATCGTTATGTTCGCAAATATAAGCCAACGAACGCTCGAAACGCGGATCATCCAGCGACGGCATTGCGATGAGAAGATGATTCTGTAAACTCTTAAGCTCTGTCATTTAGTGACTCTCTGTTTTGCTTAAGACGACGCTCAATGGCTTCAAACAGCATCGCCATAATATTGATATCGAAACTGGCTTCTATTTCTCTTACGCACGTCGGACTGGTAACGTTTATTTCAGTAACTTTGTCACCGATAACATCCAGGCCAACAAAAATCAGCCCCTGTTCACGCACTACCGGCGCGATTTTTTCTGCCACCTCACGGTCGCTATCACTTAATGGCTGTGGGCGACCTGTGCCTCCTACGGCCAGATTGCCTCGGGTTTCCCCCTTGCCCGGTAAGCGGGCCAGGGCGTATGGGACGACTTCGCCATCAACAATCAGGATACGCTTGTCGCCATGCTCGATTTCCGGCAAATATCTTTGTGCCATCATATACCGCTGCCCCTTACCGGTCAGCGTCTCGATAACAACACCGAGGTTGTTTCCATCCTCTTTGATTCTGAAAATGGAGGTACCGCCCATTCCGTCTAAGGGTTTGCAGATAATATCTTTATGGGTTTCATGAAACGCCTTGATTCGGGCACTGTCGCTGCTTACCAGCGTAGGGGGAATAAGATCGCCGAACCAGGCAGTAAATAGCTTTTCGTTATAATCACGCAGCGCCTGAGGATTATTAACCACCAGAGCTCCATCCCGTTCGGCCAGGGAAAGAATTTGGGTAGCATACAAAAACTCACTGTCAAAGGGCGGGTCTTTACGCATAAGCAGTACGTCAATATCGCCCAGCGGTATAATCCGGGCTTCACCTAATGAGTAAAAGTCGCTGGCCTGATCTCTGACACTCACTTGCTGGGCCATCGCCATTGGCCTGCCGTTATCCAGATACAGGCTATTTAACTCCAGATAAAGTAACTTCGCGCCGCGACGCTGAGCCTCCAGCATCATGGCAAAACTGGTGTCTTTATGAGGTTTGATATTGGCAATGGGATCCATTACCACACCAACAGTGTAGCTCATGGCAATCTCTCGAATAAGAAACAGAATGAAGCAGATATGGCGACCGCCAGTTATTTTTCAAGGCAATCGCCGCGTTTAAAGCCTGACTCAGATGTCGCCGTGGATGCCCTGAAGCAAACTCACACTGGCGATGGCAGCGGTTTCGGTGCGCAATATTCGCGGCCCCATACTGACCGCCTGGTAGCCACATTCCTGCGCCTGATGAACCTCTTGCTCACTCAGGCCGCCCTCGGGGCCAATCAGCAACCGATACCCTTTGGTAACATACGGTGTTTTGCTAAAGCCGCCGTGGGCGGTAGGTGACAGCACCAGACGATGTTGGTCGGTTGAGGCGGATAAAAACTGACTTAACGTTTGGACCGGATGCAGGGTAGGCAGCGTGTTACGACCGCTCTGCTCGCAGGCACCTATAACAATCTTATGCCATTGTGCATATTTCTTCTCCCACCGTTTGGGGTCAAGCTTAACCGTGCAACGTGCGGTTAGCAGTGGGGTGATGTCGGTGACCCCCAGTTCTACACTTTTTTGTAACACGGTATCCATCCGATCACCTTTGGAAATGCCCTGAGCAAGATGCAAGGGTAAGGATGATTCGGTAGAAACTGATAAACAGGCATCCATTTCCACCATTACTTCTTTTCTGGCAACACTGATAATCTGACCGCTGTATTCGTTGCCGTCGCCATTAAACAGCACTACCGGCTGGTTAGCTTTAATTCGTAATACAGTGCTGGCATGGTGCGCCGCGTCAGGATGAAGTGGAAACTCCTCATCCAGCGTAATGCTATCGGGATGGTAAAAGCGTGGAATTCGCATAGTACTCGTTATTTATTTAAAAATAAGGTTAATAATAACGAGTAAGGCCCGGAATAAGCAACGCTTACCGGGCCCGTACCGTATCTATAACAATGATATTCAACCAGACTCGTGGTTAGTTGACGGAAACAGGCTTAGATATTGGCTTTTTCGGCAGGGTGGTAACATTGGAGGCGTTTGACTGCGCAGCATGGCGTCTCGCGTGTACGGTATTTTCACCTTTGTCAGACGACAAAGCATATAAAAGCAATAAAGATACAATGGCAAAAAGCACTGTAAGAAATAACATTGACATAATCCTTTCTTTTCGTTGGTTAACGAAGCTTTCCAAACTGAATCTGTTCGAATTCCACTTCGAAGCCAGCCTGGATACTCTTTGCTAATATGACAGCGAATCCTTTGGCTTTAGTAGCAAAGAAACCTAATTATAGGAAATTTAATTCCTGTGTACCAGCGAATACCCTGGTGGAGCCCTCTTTATTTTACGTTCTTTTTTTAAAACAGCAGCTTGCAAACTGTGCTCAGAACATTTGGCGTGTATACGTTTAAACCAGGTTACTGGAGCAAAATGTTGCGCAAAAAAGTGATTTATGTCGAAGCATGAATCCATACCTGCGTATAAATCTTACTTAATCATCAACATAAGTGATTGCCAGACTTTATCAAAGCTTGGTAGCTTACTCATAACACCTCCACTGCAATTATTAGGACTATCCGTATGGAAGACAAAATAAACCTGTTCACTTCAGACGATATTGAGATGTATCTGAATGAATACGCTATTCCCTGGGCGATCAATATCGCTATGGCCATTATTATTTATATCGTGGGCCGGCTGATTGTCAGCGTGGTACTGTCAATGTTTCGTCGGGTTATGGCCCGCTCTAAATATGATGAAATGTTAATCAATTTCATTGAGTCCATCATGGGCGCAATATTGATGCTGTTTGTGATAGTGGCGTCCCTGAATGAGTTGGGGGTCGATACCACGTCGCTGGTAGCGATAGTGGGTGCAGCAGGTCTGGCGATAGGACTTTCGCTGCAGGATTCGTTAAAGAATTTCGCTGCGGGGGTTATGTTATTGGTATTTAAGCCCTTTAAAGCCGGTAACTTTGTTGAAGCTGCCGGGACTACCGGGATCGTGCAGAAAATTGGTATTTTTCATACCACAATGACCTCGTTGGATAACAAAGAGATCACGATACCGAACGCGAATATCTATGATGACAACATTACTAACTACTCAGCCAAAGAAACGCGCCGGGCCGATATGGTCTTCGGCATCGGTTACGATGACGATTTACGTAAAGCCAAACGCATTTTAGAAGAAATGCTTGAAGCTGACGAACGCGTGCTTGAAGATCCAGCTCCCGCTGTGGGCGTCATGGAGTTGGGAGACAGCAGTGTCAATTTCACAGTACGTCCATGGGTGAATGCTGCTGATCTGTTAGTCTTTAAATGGGAATTTACTGAAAACGTAAAACTACGGTTTGACGAGGAAGGTATTTCAATTCCATACCCACAAATGGATGTCCATTTTTTCAAAGAAGCGGATAACGCGGAAAATAACAACGCGGCATCATCAGGAAGTGCCTCTAAGGCTTAATCATCATGCATAAAAAACACCGCTTCCTGGCGGTGTTTTTTTTTAGGATGTGACTGACTACCGGCAGTCCGGACGATTACTCGTTTTCTCATACACACTTACAGCCTCTGGCATATTCTTCTGTAAGCTTTGTATCCGGGATTGCGGTGCCGGATGCGTTGACATAATCTCTGGAGGTCGCTGGCCGCCGCTGGCTGCCTCCATATTTCTCCACAAATCTACTGACTCGCGCGGGTTGAACCCTGCTTGCGCCATTAGTTGAAGACCAATCAAATCCGCTTCCGACTCATGTGCGCGACTATAGGGAAGTTGTACCCCCACCTGAACGCCCAGTCCAATAGCTGCCATAATCGGGCCCGTCTGAGGAACTTCATTGGCCGCCAGAATCTGCCCAACCGCCTGCGTGCCAATATTAACAAGCGCCCCCTGTGACATCCGCTCATTACCGTGCTGTGCAATAACGTGACCAATTTCATGGCCAATAACTGCAGCAAGTTGGTCCTGGGTTTGCGCTACTTTCATCAATCCGGTGTATACGCCGATTTTTCCTCCGGGCAGGGCAAAAGCGTTAACCTGATCCTCATCAAATACAACAACTTCCCATTTACCGTCATACACGGATTCAGGAACGTAAGGTGTAATAGCGTCAGCGATACACTCTACATATTCATTCTTCACTGGCTGACGGGAAACATTCTGCTTTTGTTTCATGTCAGTGAACGCCTGCTGTCCCATCTGGGCCAGTTGATCTGAAGGAAATAACAGTACCTGATTACGTCCGGTGGGAGAGGTTGCACAGCCCACAGCTATTGCAGACAGCGCCACCACCAGTGTTTTTTTAATCCAACCTGACATAGTAATTACCTTTAATTTTTAAGTTTTTCAATATGTTCGTATCTGCTGAGTGTACTGTCTGAGTGAAACAGATACCAGACACTCTCGAAAACATCACGATAAGCTGATGTAGGTTATATGCGTTCGCCTCCGGCTAAGTTTACCTTTGATGACTATCGGGTACGCCGCTGTACGGCTTCGGTTACGCTAAAACAATGCGTTGCTAAAAAAATTGTGTATGTTTGAGATGCTTTGTTTCATGACATTTTTGTCACAACGCGCTAAGCTAACCGCATACTAAGTTCAGCAATGTTTAATTATTTCATATCGCTAAAGCCCATGGCTCCTGAGGCCTCAGAGCGCCGGCGAGATAATGATGATTTAGACGATGAGAAAACGTCATTGATGGCTGAACCGGCAACAAATTAAGAGAGCAACATGGCAGAGCAAATTGTAATCAGTGGTGTAGGGGTATGGAACCCGGAATTTACAATTACCAACGATGAGCTGGTAAGCAGTTATAATGCATGGGCGGAGTCATATAATGCCGCCCATCGTGAACAAATAGATCAAAATAAGGTTACCGCGAAGCCTCAGTCAAGCTCAGAGTTTATTGAAAAAGCATCGGGCATCAAACAGCGTTACATTTATCAAAAAGAAGGGGCGCTGGATATTGACCGTATGCGCCCGACTATCCCTGAACGAGGTGAAGATGAGTTAAGCGATCAAGCTCAGATTGCCATTGAAGCTGCTACAAAAGCGCTTGAGCAGGCAAATAAATCCGCTGCGGATGTCGATGTAGTCATTGTGTCCTGTGCTTACACACAGCGGGCGTACCCCGCCATTGCCATCGAGGTTCAGGAAGCACTTGGTATAGAAGGCTTTGGGTTCGATATGCTGGTTGCTTGTTCGGCGGCCACATTTGGGATGCACAGAGCTTACGAAATGATTGCCGCAGGTACCGCTGCTTGTGTATTGGTTATTAACCCTGAGCTGGTTTCGCCCCAGGTCAATTACACAGACAGAGACAGTCATTTTATCTTCGGCGATGTCGCAACGGCTACCGTTCTGGAAAAAGCAGAAACCGCCACCGCTGACCATGTCTATGAAATTCTCAGCACCAAGGCGCTCACCAAATATTCCAGTAATATCCGTTCCAATTTCAGCTATATGTCACGTGCCAATGACGTTGATCCATACGGGCCTGATAAGCTGTTTCATCAGGCTGGTCGCAAAGTATTCAAGGAAGTCTGCCCGCTCGCTGCTGACCACATAGAGCAGCATTTGTCCCGGCATGAACTTAAGCCCGCAGATGTCAGACGCTGGTGGTTGCATCAGGCGAATATCAATATGAATACACTCATCTGCAAGCGGTTGCTGGGGCGAGAAGCGAGCCGGGAAGAAGCCCCTATCGTGCTTGATGAATATGCAAATACAGCCTCGGCCGGTTCGGTGATAGCTTTCGGCTTGAATCATAAAGATCTTAAAAGCGGCGATCACGGTGTGCTTTGCTCGTTCGGCGCGGGATATTCAATTGGTAGTCTCGTTCTGAAAAAGCGTTAAGCAGCACCTTACAAAATAATAAACAAGGGATGTAAATGATTGCGGATATCGGCTATGGCATGAATGCGTTAGGCTATCTGACGCTTCTGTTGTTGTTATTCACGGTTCGTAAATCTGGGTTGGCAAAGTATCTGCTGATGCTGGCGTCTATGGTCACGTTTGGTTGGTCGCTAAGTTTTGTGACACTGCTAACCGGCCCCATCAGCATGCCTCATCTGCTCAATGCTGATGCATTTAAAATGCTGGTGTGGCTGCTGTTTTTGGCAAGTTGCCTGCGTGAGGATTTCACCAATATCTGGCGAGTTCTCAGCCGTCCGGTCACTGCTGTCATTTTGGTTCCTCCTGTACTCACGCTTGTGCTCCCTTCTATTTTACCCGTTGCAGCGTCCACCCACTTTTTGCTGATGACTATCTTGTCGCTGGAAGTGTTGGTGCTGCTGGAAGTGCTTTATCGTCAGGCTGGCAAGGATCGCTGGGCCTATAAACCCCTAGTTATCTATTTGGGTGCGATTCATTTATTCGAATTCTTCACCTATATGAATGCCACCATGGTCAATCAGGTCGGTTTGGGCTACATCGCCGCGCGTGGCTACGTTTACCTGATGTTGTTACCGCTTTTGGTGGTAGCCATTCGCCGTATCAAACACTGGGGGGTGGATATATTTATTTCCCGTCAGGTCGTGTTGCACAGTTCCATGTTGGTGGTGGCAGGGGTCTTCCTTTCGGTAGTCGCCCTGGCTGGCTATGCAGTTAACTATTTTGGTGGTAGTTGGGGCGCGACCATCCAAATCCTGTTTTTTGCATTGTCATTGACCTTACTTGGCGCGGTCATAATGTCCAACAGCCTGCGAAATCGCGCTAAGGTATTTATCGCCAAACACTTTTTCGCCAATCAGTTCGACTACCGTGTAGAATGGGTCAAACTTACCAAAGCCCTGACCTCACAAACAAAAGGCATTCACGATGTCTACAATAATGCATTAATCGGAACCTGCGAAGCGGTTAACTATGATAGCGGCATTCTGGTTAAGGTAGTCGGTACCAATGTTGAAGAGCTCGCCCGTCGTGGTCATGCAGCGATGAGCGATGCTGATCGGATTATTTTACGCCATCTCATCCCTTTTTGTGCAAACACCAACTGGCTGATTGATTTACAGGATTATCAGGTTAACCCATTTGAATATGAAGGATTACACCTGGATCGGGAAGTGGTGAGGCAGAGTATGTTTCATCTGGTCGTGCCCCTGTTTAATCAGGAGGAAATCTGGGGCTTTGCATTACTTAGCACCGCGGATGAAAAGGTTAACCTAAACTGGGAAGTCAGAGATTATCTGCATGCGGTCAGTGAGCAGGTTACTACCTACATATTGCATAGTGAAGCGGCTAAAGCCGTGGCAGAAAATGCCCAGTTTGCTGCCTTTAGCAGAATGTCCGCCTTTGTTCTGCATGACTTAAAAAATGTTATGGCGCAAATCGATTTGATTTTGTGTAATGCTGAACAACATAAGCACAATCCTGAATTTATTGATGATACCTTCGAAACGCTGCATTACACCAAGGCCAGAATGGATAAGATGTTGCGCGAGCTTAATGAAAAAAAGGTGGACGAAAAAGGCATCGACTCAGCACAGACGTTGTCGGTTATTATCGCCCAGGTCATAGATACACGTTGTCATTCAATCAAACCGGTGCCATTGCTAAGAGTTGATGAGGAATCGCAGGTGGTGGTTGACTCAGAGAAGTTTGCCAACGTGGTTTACCACCTGATAAGCAATGCACAGCAGGCCACCGCTGATGATGGCAAAGTGGTAATTTGTCTGGACGTCGATCATATAGAAAATAAACAATATGTGAAAATTACCGATACAGGTAGTGGAATGGATAAAACCTTCATCGCTGAACGCCTGTTTACTCCTTTTGATACCACCAAAGGCAACGCGGGTATGGGCATTGGTGCGTATGATGCGAAACAGTATATAGAATCATTAGGCGGCAGGCTGCTGGTGGAAAGTGAAGTGGATAAAGGAAGCTGCTTTACCCTTGAATTTCCACTGGATTAACCCAGCGATTAAACAAAAAACATAAAGGTAAGTTAATGACGGATACGATACTTGTTGTAGATGATGATCTGGGGATTCAAAAACAACTCAAATGGAGTTTTACCAACTATGACGTTGTGTTTGCCGACGATCGTACATCTGCTATCGCGCAGCTTCGTCGCCACGAGCCTAAAGTGGTTACGCTGGATTTAGGATTACCACCAGATCCAGCTAATGCATCTGAAGGACTGAAAACACTCGAAGAAATTATTGCGCTGGCTCCGCGTACAAAAGTTATTGTAGTAACTGGCAATAACGACAAAGAAAACGCCCTTAAAGCCATTGAACTTGGTGCCTATGATTTTTATCAAAAGCCCATCGATTCGGACACCATCAAGCTGCTGGTAAACCGGGCCCAAAATCTGGCCAAGCTGGAAGATGAAAATCGCATTCTGGCTAAGACACGTCCGGGTATGGGCAGAATTATCGGTAACAGTGATGCGATTCAGTCAGTTGTACGCCGTGCTGAGAAGATTGCCTGTACGGACATCAGTACATTGTTACAGGGTGAAAGCGGCACCGGTAAAGAAGTCTTTGCCCGCAGCATACACGATCACAGTCCCAGGAAAGACAAACCTTTTGTTGCCATCAACTGTGCGTCAATTCCAGAAAACCTTCTGGAAAGTGAGTTGTTTGGCTATGAAAAAGGCGCGTTTACCGGCGCCAATAAAACCACACTGGATAAAATAGAAACCGCCCAGGGTGGCACATTGTTTCTGGATGAAATCGGTGATATGCCGTTAGGCCTTCAGGCCAAAATGTTGCGCTTTTTGCAGGAACGCGTAATTGAGCGGGTTGGTGGACGCAACGAAATTCCGGTAGATATTCGGGTTATCTGTGCCACGCACAGAGACTTGCAAGCCATGGTCGCAGAGGAAAGTTTTCGGGAAGATTTGTATTACCGCATTGGTGAAATTCCAATTATGATCCCGCCATTACGGGACCGCGATCAGGATATTATTCTGCTGGCGCGCACATTTTTAAGTCAGTACCGGGAAGAATTCAATGCCAAGGCAAAAAGTTTCAGTGACGGGGCTATTAATGCCATGCTGGCTCATCGGTGGCCCGGCAATATTCGTGAACTTCAGAATAAACTTAAATCCGCGGTGATAATGGCTGAGGGCAGCCTGGTGCAAGCCGATGATTTAGGTCTGGTGGAGGTAGCAGAGGGCACTGAGCCGGAAACACTCAACCTTCGTGAAGTACGCGAGTTGGCAGAAAGTCGCGCGATAAGACGAGCTTATCAGACAGCAGATAAAAATATGTCAAAAACCGCGGAATTGTTAGGCGTGACCCGGCCAACGCTGTATTCACTGATTGATAAGTATCATCTGGAAGATGTCAAGACCGGCGCATAGCTGATCTGGCGAAGTGAAGAATAATAGTGAGTAGCCTTTCATGGTGCTCACTATTCGTCGAAGCGGTTTAGTCATAGGGCCAGGTTATGGCCGCGTTGTTATTCAGGGACGTGGCGATATTGACGGACTTAAGCTTATAGCGTGCAGCCAGTGGGTGGGTGGGCCGCTGCGTAAGGTCGTCATCTATCGTCGCATCAAGGATACCCACCCAGCAATCTCTGCCAGAGAGTTTTGCCGCGTACAGACAGTCATCCATCATTGAGAAAACCTGCTCCCACTGAACCTTGAAAGGATTGGTCGGGTCCAGCGGAAAAGCACAAAACCCTATACTGCATGTGGCCGAGACCCGCGCACCATCTTCCAGTTCAAAAATATGCGATTTTACAGCTTGTCGGAATCGCTCGATAAGCGCTGTCATGCGGGTACGACAAGACTGCCGGCAGATTATAAGAAATTCTTCACCCCCCCAGCGAATCTGTAAGTCGGTATCGCGAAAAACATCGCCGATAATACGGGTAAAATCTACCAGAAAGCGATCGCCACTCAGATGGCCATGCTCATCATTGATGGCTTTGAAAAGATCGATGTCAATCAGATAGCAAAGCAAATCTGACTGGCCTTCATCGGCCTGAGGGTGTGTATCGGTGTAGGCAAATTGCGATCGCTTGAGTTCGCCTGGCAGTCGAGATTTGAGATAATAGCGGTTATAAAGGCCGGTTAACGGGTCCCGCAGGCTGGCATCTTCCAACGTTTTATACGCATCTTTTAACTGTTTATTTTTTCGCTCCAGCTCGGCGGTACGGGCTTTTACTTCACGTTTTAAAAGCAGGTTTTGACGGCGATGGTTGTAACGGCTGTACAACAGGAATAAAAACATTAACAGCGACACCAGCGAGCCCAGGATCAACATGTTACGCAAATTACGCTGTTCTGCTTTGGCCAGCTCTATGGCTTTATCTCTGCGCAGCGAATCGATAGACTCCGCCTGTCGCTCTACCTGTAACTGCGCACTTTGCTGGATAAGCGGCTGGATGCGGGCTTCATTAATCAGCGTTGAGGTCAGGCGCTGGCTTTCCTGCTGTGCTTCATAGGCTTGCTGATAGTCTTCCATCTGGAACAATAAGGCCGCTTTCTCGCGTAAAAATGCCGCCTGAACCCCAACCTGGCCGTAGTCGCTGGCTAGTTCCTCTCCGGCCTCGATATGTCCAAGTGCTGCCCCGGGCTCCTCGGCAAGTTTAAGCGCCTGGGTATACACCAGGTGCAGCTCAAGTTGCAGTGGAATAATATCGCGACGGGTGGCAAATGCCATGGCCTCTTCGATAGCCTGCATACCTGCCGAGGCTTTACCCTGTTTAACATCTGTCAGCCCTAAGAAGCTGTGGGTGAGGTGCATCTCCGCCGAGGCATTGAGCCGGGCAAAGATGGTCAGTGCACTGGCAAACCATCCGCGAGCCTGCTCGTATTGCGACTCACTGAGCATGAGCTTGCCTTTGCTAAAGTAGGTCTCCCCGAGAAAAAACGGGTTAGGCAGTGACCTTAACGTTTGTTCAGCATCGTTCAGGTACTGGCGAGCCATTTGATACTGTTCCATTTGCAGGTAGGCGTTACCGACAAAGTAGAGGGCGCGACCTGCAACGGCAGGCTGCTGACTAACCTCTGGGATGCGCAGTACATGCTGCAGAAGGGCCAGCGCAGCCTCATACCGGCCCTGACTGACCAGGATTCCGCTGACAATGACTTTCTGCTCTGCCTGTCCGGGCACATTGTTGATTTTCTGGTAGGCATTCAGCGCACGGTAGGCGCTGGTCAGGGCGTCGTCGAACTCGCAACGAGAGCGGTGTAGACGAGCCAGCTCACTGAGAACATATGGGGCGTGGGTGGCATCATCAAGCGATTCCAGCAAAGACATCGATTGTTCAAATGCATGCAGTGACTCGTCGTATGCACTTTGCATCCGGGCAAAACGACCTTTGTGAAAATACGCAATAGCCAGTGATTCAGACGGTGTGTCCGCACTGAGTTGCTGAATAAGGGTATCGAGTTGGTTGCTGGCTTCAAGAGGTTTGCCGGCCTGGAATTGCTCAATAAGCGGCTCAAATTGGCCACACTCAGTGCTGCTACACGATAAAGGTAACATAGCGTCGGCGTAATCTACCTGAGCAATAGTCAGGCAAATACTTACAAGGATACAACGAATCGCGTTCATCCGGCCTTAGTTTTGTAAGTTATTGGCAGGCTTAGTGTCATATTATGCGCTTTGAATATATCAATCAATTGCTTATTTACACATAACTACGCACATCTGCCAATATACGATTAGGGTGTGGTATCGTACGTCAAATCTATCAGGTCATTATATTGGTGTGCCCGCTCAACCCAGATTCGGATAAGCCGGGAACGGGAAATACCGGTTTTCGTGCTTAGCACCGACAGTTTGGCGATGGTGGACTCGCTTAACGTAAAGGTTGCTCTGCGCATGGTAGAGGTCTCAGAACGAATAGGGCAAACGGACGGCTCCCGAATAGTGCTCACCCTTTCTTCGGTGAGTGGGCGATGCCCCTGGGCGTAGTGATTGGCCTCTTCAATAAAAGCCTCCACCGATAATGATCGGGCTTTAGCTGATGGCGTGGATTTTTTGAGATTGCACAGGCTCATAGGCCGTTTCCTCTTTGCCCCGAGCCAGAAGCTCTTCAATTATACAACGAATTTCCGTGGCCGCTTTACCCTCAGGTTCGCTTTCAATCACTGACATGCCTGATTCTTCAGAATCATCATACATATTGCGACTGAACGTCACCGAGTTGAGAACCGGCACTTCAAACGAGCGACACACTTCTTTAGCTTCCAGAATCCGGCTGGCCAGCGAAGGCAGGGACGGACACTGGGTCACAACAAAGGCAGCATTCATCTTCGGATTGACCATTTTACAGGTAGATAAAATATCTTCCATATGCGGCACCGTTTTAAGGTCCCGCCGCTTAGGGCGCAGTGGAATAAGGATATGATCTGCCACAGCCATCGACGAACGCAGCGCCAGATTGTCCTGGCCACCACAGTCGATGACGACATAATCATAATGCTGGCGAAGACTTAATAGGTCGTTACGTATTTTTCCAAACAGCTGCACACAGTTAATGGGTGTCAGCTTGTTGTTGGCATTTCTTTCCTGAATCCAGTCTGAGGTTGTACGCTGCGGGTCGCAGTCAACCATTAACACACTGGCATTTTTTTCTGTACGAAGATAAACAGCGATATTCTGGGCCAGACAGCTTTTACCGCTCCCTCCTTTTTCACCACCGACAAGAATCATCATGGCAACAGTCCTCAATGGGTATTGCAAAAAGACGGTAAACCAGTCTTAATGCGCATTGGATTGACTGAAAAAGCGAACAGCTGCATGAAAACATGAGCACGCAAACGTTCGGTAACCCCGCTATCTTTTCAGTGCACCACTGATTAAGACCGGAAGCTTTGCGTCACGGGCTTTCGCACCGGTTTGCCTTTTTCATTCGTTTATCTGGTCTGATCGTGTTCTCTCAGACCAGCAAAATTATCCTAACCCAGTCTGATTTGAACTCGGTGATGCGTATAAATAGCTAACTATCAAACTTTATACCTTTGTGACGCCGGGGATGGAGCATCGAAGCAGAAAAAAATCATGCTACCATACGCTTGTTGATATCTCTGCTCATTCTTAAGGAGAACCTGTTGAATTGCCGTATTTTTTTATGCATAACGCTGGTCACTTTTGCGCCATCATTGTTCGCTGCTCAGTTCAATGAAAGTCTGGCTGCCTTTAAAACACTTTACAAAGACGCACTTGGCAGCACCAAACCATGCGCTGAAACCCGCTCACAACGTTATTCGGTGTGCTCCAATGTATTAAGAAATGAGGGTAGCGGCCCCTTTATCCTCCACCATAACCGAGCCACAACAAATGTTGCTGTGCTCTTTCATGGCCTCAGTGATTCGCCATATTTTATGCGTGGCATCGCCTCAGCACTGCATGCCAACGGTTTTACCGTCATTGTACCGCTATTACCTGGCCACGGGTTACGTGAGGCTGACGATGAGATGGAGGATCGTCAGTTAGCCGAGCGCTGGCAAGCGCACGTAGATGAGGTGATGGAACTGGCCAACCAACTTGGCAATAGACAGTTTATCGGCGGCTTTTCCACCGGCGGCGCGCTGGCTGTGGACCAATACCTGGACGAGCCTGCTAATATTGCCGCTCTGATGTTATTTTCCGGCGCACTGGCCTTAAGCGATAATGCAGAATCAATGTGGAAAATATGGGGTATAAAAACGCTGGCTAAATGGGTTGACGGCGATTACCAGACACATGGCCCTAACCCTTACAAATACCCATCAGTAGCAGGCTTTGCCGGTCTTGAATTAATGGACATTATTGACAGTATTCGCACCCGGCTTGACACTGGCCAGAAAATCAAAGTGCCGCTATTTGTGGCTCACTCTCAGGCTGACGGTACCACCCCTATTTCCGGCGTGAAGTCGTTACTCAGTCATTCAGAGGCAACTAATACCTTTTTTGAAATAGATGAAGAATACGACCTTTGCCATGCAGACTTGCCGTTAAATACGCGGCTCGTGGTGGATATGTATTTTAAAACAGAGATGGTTAACGCCAACGAACGATGTGCGGTGCCAAAAGCAAACCCATTGTATCGTCAGATGATTTTTATGCTCAATGCCTTTATTGATGCGAATACCGATGGAGGAGCCACACAATTTGATTCGCGGCGGCCACAACCCATTGAAATGCCTGAACCGCCAGCCAATCTTAAGCGCGAAAATCCATAAAAAGATAATGATCGTATGATGCGCATAACGCCGTAGTGCCCGGCGTTATGCTTCAGCAATAGTCTTTTACAGGTAATTATTGGGTACTGGCAAAGTCTTCCACTTCTTTCCAGACACGCAGAAAATTCTCGCCCAGCAGCTTTTTGATGTCAGCCTCGCTGTAGCCGCGATTTAATAGCCCCTGAACAAGATTTGGGTAGGCAGCAACATCCTTAAGGTTGGTAGGCAAGGAATCGCCGACGCCGTCATAGTCTGATCCAATGCCAACATGTTCAATACCAATTAGCTCTACTACATGATCGATATGATCCAGTACCTCGTCCAGGGAAGAGTAGGGGTAAGGGTTTTCCTTACGGTATTGCTTTTCAAAAGCGTCAATATCAGATTTGCTATTGTCCTTTTTACGCAAAAAAGCATTAGTGGCTTTGGCCAGCCCATCACGCCATTGGCGGGCCGCTTTACTGACAAAGCCTGAGCCAAAGTTGATCATCACAATACCGCCATTGTGACCAAGCTTTTTAATCATAGTATCGCTCATATTCCTTTCAAACCCGGGGGTGAAATTGCGCAACGAAGAATGCGAGGCGATGACCGGTACTTCAGACAGCTCAATAACCTGATGAAAGGCATCGTCAGACACATGAGAAATATCAATTAACATCCCAATTTCATTCATGCGGGTAATGAGCTTTTTACCAAACGGACTTAACCCTTTCCATTGGCGGCGCAGGTCATAGGATGAGTCACTGATATGATTAGACTGCGAGTGGGCCAGTGTAATATAGCGGATGCCACGCTCATAAAAATGTTCCAGATTCGCCATGTCGCCCTGGATAGGGGAGCCGTTCTCCATTCCCATTGGCAGCGAAATCAGGCCTTTATCAAACTGGGCTCTAACCTCGTCGGCGCTGGTGGCAATAGCAAATTTATCGGGCGCCCGATAAACAATAGCCTGCACTAAATCGATAAGCTGATGAGCAAGCTGGGTCGATTCCGGGGAATTATCCAGCGAGGCCGGTACATAAATGGACATAAACGGCGCATTCAACCCACCTTTTTTAGCGCGGGGGTAATCAAAATCGCCGTCTTCGGTAGCACGGGTAACATCCACCCATTTATCATGCACGCGATAAGGCACATCGATATGCCCATCGACAATGATATTTTCCTGCGCCAGAGCATTGGCTTTTTCAGAAACCTCGATGGCCTGACAGTTCAACGCGGTAACGCTTAATGCAAACGTGACAGCTGCCGCCGTTATAGAATGCCTGAGTGACATAAATCATCCTTTTTTAAGTAGTCGGCATTTATCGCCGGTATATCAGATTATTAAATTTATAGTGCCACGGTAACTGCTGCTTTCCAACAATTGGTTAATTAGCCAGCAATTTGCGCTGGTAATTCGTAAAAAGTGTGCTAATTGCTTGTCATAAAAACTTAAAACTTGGTATGGTTTTGACGCGTGACTTACGCCCGTAATTACGGGATACTGCCCGCCTCTGTCTTTTTCACGTTGGTGTCAGACACCTGCCGGGACAGGGCGATTGTTGAAGTAAATAATGTGGTAACGCTGCTCACCTTGAAATGACGTCGCCAGATAACAGCCGGCGTTTTTATGAGAAATTGTGCTCAAAGGCAAAAAAGAAGCCTTGCATAGCTTTACCACTTCTAACTGTTACGAGAAAAGATTATGGCGATTAACTATATCCCGCTAGATAAAGAAAAACACAAAGATACGAAAATAGCGGTGAATAACAACTTTGCATTTGCAAAGAATACTCACCTGGCCGCGGCTTCGATTAAAGAGTATGCACAGCTGGCCTCCACTATGCCTATCGTATTTATCAAGGATCCCAAATCAGAACGTTTTCACTCGGTAGCAATGCTGGGTATGGAGCAAGGCCAGAACTTGTTCCTGGCAACAGACCGCTGGAAAGGTCCACACGTGCCAATGAACATAATGCGCTATCCATTCGATGTGCGTCCTGAAGGCGAAAAGCTGGGTATCTACATTGATGAAAACGCTGAAGTGCTGGGCACTGAAGGTCAACCGCTGTTCACTGAAGAAGGTGAGCCGTCTGACTTTTTGAAAAATCGTCAGGAGTTCCTGGGTGAACTGGCCAACAGTGAAATGATGACTCAGCGTTTTATCAAACAGGTCACTGAGCTGGAACTGTTGGAAGAAGTGCAAATACGTCTGCTGTATCAGAACAACCAGCAACGCAATGTCACCGGTATGCTTAGCATCAATGAGAAAAAGCTGCTGGAGCTACCGGAAGAAAAAGTACTGGAATTACATAAGTCAGGTTTCCTGGGTGCAATGTATGCAATGATGCTTTCTCTTGGACAGTTAAACCGGCTGGTGGAACTGTCTAAAGATACGGACAACCCTATTCAAAGCATGCAAATGAGCAGTGTTAAGCCAGAAGAGGCTCAGCAAGAAGCTGCTGCAGAGTAAAATATTGTGTTACTCCTATTAAGACGGGCCTGAACGGCCCGTTTTTTCATTTATCGTTTTCATTTCTTTTTTTAATTTTCTATCCCTCCTTTTTTCAGTTGCTTTTTCCGGCGCATTATCAATGGCTTCTCCTGAAGACTGTATGTAAATACAGTTAAAACCCAGCCCCCATGCGGGTTTGCGCGTAGTTTTTTCCTTGACAGTGGGAACGTTCACTACCTAAACTGTCACTCAGTGGGTAAAAGTGGCAAATTGTGGATCATTAACATATGGTTTTGCAGAACGGCACTCGATAAAACAAGAAAAATACAGCAAAAATAAAAAAGGCTAGGGGAATGTTCCGCGGCGCTAATGCAATCAATCTGGACGCAAAGGGAAGGTTGGCTATACCAACAAAATACCGTCAACCTTTACTGGATGATTGTAATGGACAGCTGGTCTGCACCATAGATACACAACAGAGTTGTTTGCTGCTTTACCCACTTCCCGAATGGGAAGAAATAGAATTAAAACTCAGTAAATTTTCAAGTATGGTCCCTGCTGAACGTCGTATGCAGCGCCTTCTGTTAGGCTACGCCACAGAAGCCGAACTGGATAAAAGCGGGCGATTTCTTCTTTCCTCTCCATTGCGTCAACACGCCCACCTGACTAAAGAAGTCATGCTGGTCGGTCAGTTGAATAAGTTTGAAATATGGGATGCTGATACCTGGGCGAGCCAGATAGATGCAGACATGCAAACTGAACGCGAAGGCAGCTTCGAGCTGACTGAACGACTACAGGACTTTTCATTATGACCGCTGATTTCGCGCATATTTCCGTGCTGCTCAACGAGTGCATTGAAGGCCTGGCCATTGACCCGGACGGTATTTATGTAGATGCCACATTTGGCCGGGGCGGGCATTCTGAAAAAATTCTTGAACAGCTTTCTGAAAACGGTCGCTTAATTGCGTTTGACCGCGACCCGCAGGCTATTCGGGCGGCTGAGCGCTTTGCCGATGATGCGCGGTTTTCCATTATCCACCAACCCTTTTCTGAGCTGGAGAATCAGCTGGCAGAAATGGGGCTGGCGGGGCAAATCAATGGCGTACTGATGGATCTGGGTGTTTCTTCTCCGCAACTGGATGATGCCGCTCGTGGCTTTAGCTTTTTACGGGATGGTCCACTGGATATGCGGATGGATACTTCCCGGGGAATGAGCGCTGCACAGTGGCTCAATACTGCCGAAGAACAGGATATTGCGCAGGTCATCAAAGAGTTTGGTGAGGAAAAATTTGGTAAACGTATCGCTCATGCAATAGTTAATCGTCGCGTTATTGAACCGCTTAGCCGTACTACCGAACTGGCAGCATTAATTGATGAAGCTGTGCCAGTGAAGGACAAATACAAACATCCGGCCACTCGCGCTTTTCAGGGAATTCGAATTTATATAAATGCAGAGCTGGAGCAACTACGTGTAGGCCTGAAATGTGCCGTAGCAGTGTTAAAACCTGGCGGCAGGATGGCGGTTATATCTTTTCACTCGCTGGAAGATCGCTTAGTAAAACGGTTTATAAAAGAGCAGAGCAAAGGTAAAGCGGTACCGCACAATTTGCCGGTCACCCAGGCTGAGATTGATGCCGATAAAGTTTTAAAACCAATCGGCAAGGCCATCAAGCCTACCGAGCATGAAATTAATCAGAATGTCCGTTCTCGAAGTTCAGTGCTCAGGGTGGCTGAAAAGCTATGAGTGCTCAACGGCAGGATGCCGCAGCTGGTCAGCTTCATTTAGCTTACATTCTGCTTTCCGATTTGACCCGCAACAAATTGCGGGTTTTGTTGTATTTGATGGTTATCGCTTCTGCGTTTGCGGTAATCCTTTCCAGTCATCATAACCGGCAGCAGAATATCGCGCTGGAAACATTGATGCAGGAACGCGATGAGCTGGACGTGCAGTGGCGAAACCTGGTACTGGAGCAGCGTGCCCTTACCGAGCATAACCGTATTGAAGCGATGGTGGAAAAGCAGCTGGATATGCACCGGCCCAGCGCTGAAGAAGAAGTAGTGGTGAAAATAAAATGACACGCCAGGTGAATGCCTCCAAAAAACGAAGCCGCGGCGCCAGGCAAAATGTTAAACCCAGTATGGTTCACTGGCGTTTTTTAACGGTCATGAGCGCGGTTGCGCTGGTGTTTGTGGCCATCGCAGTACGTGCAGCCTATATTCAGGTGATAGCGCCGGATAACTTAATTGAACAGGGTGACAGCCGCACGTTACGTACCCGTAATATGCCAACGTACCGTGGCCTGATAAGCGACAGAAACGGCGTCGAATTAGCTGTCAGCGTGCCGGTGCAGGCAGTGTACGCTGATCCTAAGATTGTTCATGATAAAAATGGCCTGAGCAAAAACCGCCGTTGGGAAGCGCTGGCAGATGTGCTGGGACGCGATGTTGATACGCTCAGGCAGAAAGTCAGTAATCCGTCCCGTCGTTTTGTCTATCTTCAGCGCCAGGTGTCACCAGCGATGGCCGACTATGTTAGTCAGCTGGGTATTCCGGGAATTTACCTACGCCGGGAAAGTCGTCGCTACTATCCTAATGGCGAGGTGACAGCGCAGCTTATCGGTATTACCAATGTAGATGATACCGGTATCGAAGGCCTTGAACGACTTTACAACGACTGGCTGACCGGTACGCCGGGATCGAAAATTATTCGCCGGGATGCCAAAGGCCGTCAGGTAGAAATTTTAGAAACCAAAGATGGCGAAGCAGCGGGGAACCTGACGCTGACCATTGACCAGCGCATTCAGGCGCTGGCTTATCGGGAAATTAAAGAAGCGATGCTTTATTACCAGGCCACATCAGCCTCGGCGATGGTGCTTGATGTCGATACCGGTGAAATTCTGGCCATGGTCAATGCACCTTCTTTTAACCCTAATGACCGCTCAGATGTCTCACCGCGACGTATGCGCAACCGTGTTCTTACAGATGCTTTTGAACCCGGCTCTGCCATGAAACCTCTGGCTGTGTTATCGGCCCTTGAATTTGGCAATGTGGATATTGGTGACACGGTGGATACACATCCTGGCTGGATGCGCCTGGGTGGCAGTCTGGTCAAAGATCATCGCAACTATGGCGAACTGACCCTGGAAGAAATTATTCAGCATTCCAGCAATATGGGGACCTCACGGCTGGCGCTGGGCGTGCCTAAGAATTTCTTGCTGGATACTTATTACAACATGGGTCTTATGACTGATACCGGGACAAATATGCCCGGCGAAAGCAATGGCATTTTTCATGAGCGCAGTCGTTGGTCTGAATTTGAATTGGCTACCCTGTCTTTTGGTTACGGTATTTCGGTAACTACAGCACAGATAGCAAGGATGTACGCCACCATCGCTAACGGCGGTATTAAATATCCACTAAGTATTGTTAAAAGTCCTAAGTCCAGAGGCTGGAAACCGCAGGAAGAACGCGTCGTCAGCGAGCGCAACGCACAGGCTGTGCGCAATATGCTCGAAAGCGTTGTCCAACGTGGGGGGACCGCAGTAAAAGCCGCAATTCCTGGCTATCGGGTGGGCGGTAAAACCGGCACCAGTCGTAAAGCGGTAGCCGGTGGCTACGGCGAAGAATATGTCAATATTTTCGCCGGTATGGCGCCGCTAAGCGACCCAAAGCTGGTCACCGTGGTCCTGATTAACGAACCCGGCGGTGATTTATATCACGCAGGAGATACAGCAGCACCGACATTTTCAGCCATTATGGGCGGGGCATTACAGCTGCTGAATATCCCGCCAGATGACAAACAGGTTACCTCAACGCAATGGCTACGCGGAGATGAGCATGGCAGCTAATACATTTACCCAGAGTATTCGCCCGTTGCTGGCAAAATTTGGGATTGAAGCGCCTGATATCAGAATTAATGGCTTAACCCTGGACAGTCGTCAGGTTTCACGGGATTTGGCGTTTGTAGCGGTTAAAGGTCATAAGCTGGACGGGCGAGACTTTATTCCTCAGGCCATTAGCCTCGGGGCCAGGGTTATCATGACGCAAACTGACGACAGTGGTGCCCATGGCGCGCTGGAAATGCGCGGTGGGACGGTGATTGTTCATCTGGCCGAATTGCCTGCCATGCTGTCGTCACTGGCGGCTGCATTTTATGACTATCCGGCCACCAAGCTCGAAACCGTTGCAGTGACCGGTACCAACGGAAAAACTTCGGTTGTTCAATTGCTTAGCCAGATGAAATCGCTGCTGGGCGAGCGTAGTGCAGCCATTGGAACCCTGGGCAGTGGTGTGTACGAGGGCGCTTCTACCCGGTGGACCCCTTCGCCCGGAGACAATACGACGCCCGATGCCATTCACATGCAGCATATTCTGGCAAACTTTGTGCTTCAAAAGGTCCGTCAGGTTGCATTTGAAGCATCCTCCCATGCCATCGTGCAAAGCCGATTGAGTCAGGTGAAAACAGATATTGCGGTGTTTACCAACCTGTCCAGAGACCATCTGGATTATCACCATACCATGGAAAATTATGCCCGGGCGAAACGAGCTTTGTTAAAGCAGCCGGGTTTGCACACCGTGGTTTTGAATAGTGATGATAAAGAGAGTGTGAACTGGCGGGCCGCGGCGCAAGAGCAAACCGAAATTGTGCTGACATCAATGGATCAGCAATTACCGGATTTATCAGCCTATCGCCATTGTTTGGCCACAAATGTGCAATATCATCAGGGCGGTGTGCAATTCAGGCTCAAAAGCAGTTGGGGGACCACAGTGGTTAATGCGCCATTGCTGGGCGAATTCAACGTTAGAAATTTGCTAAGTGCAGTGGCTGTTTTGTTAGCGCAGGGTGAGCGGTTTGAAGATGTGGTCAGGGTACTTCCGATGCTTTGCCCGGTTAACGGCAGGATGGAAGTGTTTACTTTCCCACGGCATGCCAATGTTGTCGTGGATTACGCACATACGCCAGATGCCCTTAAACAGGTTCTGAGCAGTGCCCGGGCCCACACCGAAGGTAAGGTGTGGTGTGTTTTCGGATGTGGCGGAGATCGGGACAAGGGCAAACGGCCGCTTATGGGCGAGGTGGCAGAACACCACGCTGACTACGTTGTTATTACAAACGATAATAACCGCTCAGAACAGCCCGCCACCATTGCTTGGGACATCAAAGCAGGTCTGGTTCGGCCTGACCAGGCGATTTTTGAACCGGATCGGGAGGCGGCAATTCGCTACTGTCTGCAAAATGCAGCATCGAACGATTTAATTATTGTGGCCGGTAAAGGGCATGAGAATTATCAAATTATTGGCCAAGAGAAAACTGATTACAACGAGCGAGCCGTTATTGTGCGGCTGCAAGAGGAGTACAGCAAATGATAACAACAACGCTGTCCTGGATTGCTGAGCAGGTGCACGGACGCCTGAGCGGAAAGAATATTCAGGTGGAAGGGGTGAGCACCGATACCCGCACCTTACAACAAGGCGATCTTTTTGTGGCACTTACCGGACCGACATTTAACGGTCATGCATTTATAGAGCAAGCCTTAGCAGGCGGCGCCAGCGCCATCATCGCCAGTGAAATAATCAGTACCACATTGCCGGTAATCTATGTTGAGGATACCCGCCTTGCACTCGGCGCTCTGGGCCGCGCGGTGAAACAGGAAGTTAATGTGAAAACTGTGGCCATTACCGGCAGTAGTGGGAAGACGACGGTGAAGGAAATGACCTCCGCTATTCTTGCGCGGCGCGGCAACGTGCTGGCCACTGCCGGTAATTTCAATAACGACATCGGGGTTCCGCTTACCTTACTTCGGTTACAGCATGACCACGACTTTGCCGTAATGGAACTGGGCGCCAATCACCTGGGTGAAATTGCCTATACCACCGAGTTAGTGAAGCCAGATGTGGCCACTATTGTTAATGCGGCGGCCTCTCACCTTGAAGGCTTTGGCAGTCTGTTCGGCGTTGCCCGGGCCAAAAGTGAAATTTTCCAGGGACTGGATGCTTCCGGCGTGGCCCTGGTCAATGCAGATAGCCAGTTTACCGACTTTTGGCTGGGCAAACTGAAGCAACAAAAAACCCTGACATTTGCTGCTGATCAAAAACACGAGGCAGACTACACCGCCGAAGAGGTGATTCTTGGACTCGACGGATGCGCAGAGTTTGTGATGGTAACGCCAGTCGGGCGAATTAACATCCAGCTGTCGGTGCCGGGCCTGCATAATGTTGGCAACGCACTGGCAGCTGCCGCCCTGAGTATTCAGGTGGGAGCTACCCTGGATAATGTGCAAGACGGGCTTCGAGAAATGACGCAGGTCAAAGGGCGCCTGAATGTAAAGCAGTTATCCGGGCAGGTTCGTTTATTGGACGATACTTACAACGCCAATGTTGCCTCTGTCAATGCTGCTATAGATACGCTTTCCAGCTTTAGTGGATTGCGGGTGCTGGTGCTTGGCGATATGGCCGAGCTGGGTGAAAAGGCCCGCTATTACCATGAAAAAGTTGGCGAGTACGCCCGCCAGAAAGGCATTGACCACCTGTTTTCACTGGGTGTGCTCAGTCAGCATGCCAGCGCCGTCTATCAGGAGCTAGGCGGGCATTTTACCGACGTTGAAAACCTGCTAACCGCGCTTGAAACACTGGGTAGCGCCGAGCAACGGGATATTTCTATTCTGGTCAAAGGCTCACGCAGCGCAAAAATGGAAAATGTAGTAAAAGCAATTGAGGCCTCCCCATTGGGAAAGCTTGAGCGCCGTCGGGAGCGTATGGCATGTTAATTTGGCTGGCTGAGTGGTTAACCCAGTTCGAAACAGGATTTAACGTATTTTCTTATCTGACAATGCGGGCAATTCTGAGCACCCTGACGGCGTTATTAATAGCAATTATTACCGGGCCGAAGATGATTCGAGCACTTCAGCGTATGCAGATCGGCCAGACTGTTCGCGATGATGGCCCTGAAAGTCACCTGTCGAAAGCTGGTACGCCCACCATGGGAGGCCTGCTTATCCTTTCGGCTATTGTGGCCAGTGTTCTGCTTTGGGCCGACCTTACCAACCGCTATGTGTTGGTTACGCTGGCGGTGGTTATTGGTTATGGCATCATCGGGTTTGTTGACGATTACCGCAAGGTCATCCGCAAAGATTCAAATGGCCTTATTGCCCGCTGGAAATATTTCTGGCAATCCGTTATTGCGCTGGGGGTTGCAATATATCTGTATGCCAGCGCTGCCTCGCCCGCGGAAACCAGCCTGTTGGTGCCGTTTTTCAAAGATGTGTTTCCCCAACTTGGGCTGTTCTTCATTGCCGTGGTTTATTTTGCGCTGGTAGGAACAAGTAATGCTGTGAATCTTACCGACGGCCTGGACGGCCTGGCTATCGTACCGACGATTTTAGTGGCCGGGGCATTGGCAATCTTTGCCTATGTTACTGGCAATACAAATTTTGCCGCGTATCTGAACATTCCTTTTATCCCCCTGACCAGTGAACTGGTCATTGTATGTACGGCGATTGTCGGTGCCGGTTTAGGTTTTTTATGGTTTAACACGTATCCGGCACAGGTGTTTATGGGTGATGTGGGCTCGCTGGCGTTAGGTGGCACACTGGGTGTGCTCGCCGTACTGGTACGTCAGGAAATTGTATTAATCATCATGGGCGGTGTTTTTGTCATCGAAACCTTATCCGTTATTTTACAGGTGGGCTCTTACAAGCTACGCGGCCAGCGGATTTTCAGAATGGCGCCTATCCATCATCACTATGAACTGAAAGGCTGGCCAGAGCCGCGGGTTATTGTGCGCTTCTGGATTATCTCTTTGATTCTGGTTTTGGTCGGTCTGGCCACGCTTAAACTCAGGTAACAATAAAATGATGGATAGGTTCGAGAATAAAAATGTCGTTGTCGCTGGCTTTGGTAAGAGCGGGCAGGCCTGCGTGCGTTTTTTCATCGAAAGATCTATCCCTGTGACTGTCTGGGATTCACGGGAAGATATCGTCGTCCCTGACTGGGCAGATGTGCCATTTTTTAAAGGTTCGCTGCCGGATAATTTCTGGCAGGACGTGGATATCGCTGTGGTCTCACCCGGGCTGGCATTATCCCATCCAGCCTTATGCGCGGCCCGCGAGAGCGGGGTGGTGCTGATTGGTGAGATAGAGTTATTCGCCCGGTATAACTCTGCGCCGGTTATTGGTATTACAGGTTCAAATGGCAAAACGACCGTTACTTTGTTGGTAACACACATTCTTAAGGCGGGCGGTCTCAATGCGATAGCCGCAGGGAATGTGGGCACCCCGGCACTTAGTACGCTGGGGCAGGCACCGGACTATGTGGTTTTGGAGCTCTCCAGCTTTCAGCTTGAGACTACTGAGTCTTTATGTTTGCAGGCCGCAACCATTTTAAATATCAGCGATGACCATTTAGATCGGCATAAAACACTCGCTGCATACAGCGATGCCAAGCAGCGAATTTATAATAACACCCTGCATGCCGTAGCCTGGCGTGATCAGCAAATAACCTACCCGCTGGCGCTTACCGTCCAGGTGACGGAATTTTCCGCTGGAGTACATAGTGACGATTTTGGCATATCCGACAACTGGATTACCTGGCAGAATGAGAAAGTGGTTGATTTATCCCGGGTACAATTAACCGGTACGCACAACATTTTAAATATTCAGGCTGCGCTAGGACTGGCGTTACATGCCGGTATGGATATTCAGGCTGCGGCAGAGGCAGTCTACGATTTTCAGCCGGTACCCCATCGTTGCGTTAAAATCGCTGACAGTAATAGCGTCAGCTGGATTGATGATTCTAAAGCAACCAATGTGGGCGCGACGCTTGCAGCCATCACTGGTTTGCGCCACGCTACTTCAGGCAAGCTTATTCTTATTGCTGGTGGCGACAGTAAAGGCGCCGATCTAAGCGCGCTTAGCGATTCGCTCAACCAGCACATTGATCTGTTAATCACGCTGGGAAAAGATGGACCTGCTATTGCGGCGCTGCACCATAAAGCATTAGAAGTAACCAGCATGCGTGAAGCTGTTGAACAGGCATCCACCCACAGTCGTGCCGGCGATACGGTACTGTTATCCCCGGCCTGTGCCAGCCTGGATATGTTTGATAACTATGAACACCGGGCTGAGGTGTTCAGACAGGCTGTAGCGGAGGTGTGTAAGTGATTGCCAGCGTGAACGCCCGGTTAAGCGAACTTTTCAGCGCCCGACACGGCGCTCCGGCTGCTTCTGCACCGGCCAATATTTACGATAAGCCTTTGGTATTGGTAACTCTGGCATTAATGTCCATTGGTCTTATCGTTGTGACTTCGGCCTCTATGCCGGTAGCTGAACGCGAGTACGGCAACCCGTTTTTCTTTTCCATTCGGCACAGTATTTATTTGGTGTTGTCGCTCATCGCTGGTGGCATCGTATTGCAGATTCCGATGCGCTTCTGGCGGATTTTCAACCCCTATTTATTGCTGCTTGCTATGGGGTTGCTGTTGGCCGTTTTACTGGTGGGCAAAAGCATTAACGGGAGTACGCGCTGGATTGTTATCGGGCCGATGACACTACAACCGGCTGAGCCGGCCAAATTATTTTTCTTTGCTTATCTGGCGGGCTATCTGGTGCGGCGCTATGAAGAAGTCACAGAGAATCTCAAAGGCTTTTTCAAACCCCTGGTTGTGCTGTTTTTTGTTGCGATAATGCTATTGATGCAACCCGATTTTGGCACCGTGGTCGTTATGCTTACCACAACCATGGGGTTGCTATTTTTAGCGGGCGCCAGACTGTGGCAATTTTTTGGTGTGGTATTTGTTGGTCTGGCTGCTGTCGTGGGCCTGATAGTAATGGAAGAGTATCGCCTGCGGCGGGTTACGTCCTTTCTGGATCCCTGGGCTGATCCCTTTGGCAGTGGCTACCAGTTAACCCAGTCATTAATGGCTTACGGGCGAGGCAGCTGGTTTGGTCAGGGGTTGGGTAACAGCTACCAAAAGCTGGAGTTTCTGACTCAGGCGCATTCTGATTTTATTATGGCGATTCTGGCTGAAGAGCTCGGGTTTGCCGGCGTAATGGTTATCCTAGCGCTCATTCTGTTCCTGGTTTTACGAGCGCTGCGAATCGGCAATCTTGCGTTGCAGGCCGGACGACCGTTTGAAGGTTATCTGGCTTATGGTATCGGCATCTGGTTGAGCTTTCAGACCGCAGTAAATGTTGGTGCCAGCGTTGGAATCGTGCCCACTAAGGGTCTCACACTGCCACTTATCAGCTATGGCGGAACCAGTCTGATTGTAATGATGGTTGCTATCTCTCTGCTAATTCGCATCGACTTTGAGTTACGGGTAGACGCCATAGACTCATCCAAAAATAACAAGTCTGCCGCACGGCTTGGGAGTAAGAATACCGACGGGCAAGAGTCAGATCCGGTAAACGAACGTCAAAGCAAAGCGCAGGTTAAATCTATGCTCAGTGATGTTGAGCAGGAGGCTGTGCATGACTAAACGTTGTTTGATCATGGCCGGCGGTACCGGCGGTCATGTCTTCCCGGCATTAGCGGTAGCTCATGCGCTACAAGAGGCGGGCTGGCATATTGAATGGCTTGGCACAGCAGAAAGAATGGAAGCGGATGTGGTTCCTCAACATGGTTTTACACTGCATTTTCTGCCCGTGAAAGGTCTTCGCGGCAAAGGTCCCACGGAAGGCCTAAAAGGTCTCTGGGCGTTAGCTGAAAGTTTGGTCAAAGCCAAGCAACTGATCACAAGAATACAGCCGGACCTGGTTATTGGTTTCGGTGGTTATGCCAGTGGCCCGGGCGGTGTGGCAGCCCGCCTTGCCCGGGTCCCGTTGATTATTCATGAGCAAAATGCCGCAGCAGGGATGACGAACAAACTGTTAGGCCGTATTGCTCATCGCATCCTGCTTGGTTTTAAAGAGGCTGCAGCGCAATTTGGCGATGCAGAAAAAAAATGTGTGGTGGTGGGAAACCCTATCCGCAATGAAATACGTACTCTGAATGCGAAAGCAAGAGTTCACTCACCGCTGAGAGTTTTGGTTATCGGCGGAAGCCTTGGCTCGTTACCCTTAAATAACCAGGTTCCCCTAGCGTTGTTGCCCTACGACCAGGTAGATGTGTGGCATCAAAGTGGTAAAGGGCATAAAGCGGCGCTTACAGAAGCATATAGTCAGGCCCGGTGTACCTGGAAAGTCACCGAGTTTATAGATGATATGGCGCACGCCTACGATTGGGCGGATGTCATTATCTGCCGGGCGGGCGCACTCACCGTAGCGGAGGTGGCCGCAGCCGGTTTATCCGCTGTGTTTGTGCCTTTACCTCATGCGGTGGATGATCATCAGACAAAAAATGCCGCGGCGCTGGTTAATGCCCAGGCGGCCACGCTTATCCCTCAGGATAAACTCGCAAACGAATTACCCGATGTAATTGCTCATTGGATAGCGCATCCTCAGCAATGCCTAGCGCGGGGTAAAAAAGCCCGCGAACTGGCTATCATCGATGCAACTGAACAAGTAGTAAACCAGTGCGCAAAACTGGTAGGAGATACGGCCTGATGGTTTTAGAAACGCCGTTTCAAAGTCCGCAGATGCGGAAAGTAAACAAGATATTTTTTATCGGTATCGGCGGCGCCGGTATGGGCGGAATCGCTGAGGTACTGGCGAACGAAGGATATCAGATTGCAGGGTCTGATATTCAGACCGGCAAGATGACCGAACGGCTCACCAGGCTGGGCGCGGAGATCTTCATCGGCCATGCCAGCGACAACGTTGTCGGTGCTGACGTGGTGGTGGTCTCCAGTGCCATCAACGAAAGTAACCCGGAAGTCTGTTACGCCCGGGAGCACCGCATTCCCATTATCCGCCGGGCTGAAATGCTCGCTGAACTTATGCGCTTTCGCCACGGTGTGGCTATTGCCGGGACCCATGGCAAAACCACCACTACCAGCCTGATTTCGACGATTTTCGCTGAAGCTGAATTGGATCCAACCTTTGTTATTGGCGGCCTGCTTAACAGTGCCGGTACCAATGCCCGTCTGGGCAAAAGTCGTTATCTGATAGCAGAGGCCGATGAAAGTGATGCTTCATTTTTGCACCTTCAACCCATGGTTGCGGTGGTAACCAATATTGAAGCTGACCACATGGATACCTACGAAGGCGACTTCAATCGGATGAAAGACGCTTATGTGGACTTTCTGCACAACCTGCCGTTTTACGGGCAGGCGATTATGTGTGGTGATGATAAAAATATTCAGGCTATCCGGGATAGAATTGGGCGTAGTGTTCTTACCTATGGCTTTGAGGCGCACAATGATGTTCGCGCTGAAGATGTCATTCTGGGATTCAATCAGGCACGTTTTACCGTTATTCGCAAAGACGCATCTGCATTAGATGTAACGTTAAATTTAAGTGGCCGGCACAATGTACTTAATGCGCTGGCTGCGATCGCCGTTGCTACAGATGAAGGTGTGGATGATAAAGCTATTAGCCGGGCCCTTGCAGAATTTGGCGGAATTGGACGGCGCTTTGAAATGCTTGGTGAATTTACCACATCCGCAGGCTCATTAACCCTGGTCGATGATTATGGCCATCATCCTACAGAGGTAGCCGCTACTATCGCTGCAGCCCGCGCCAACTGGCCAGAACAACGCCTGGTGATGGTCTATCAGCCCCATCGATTTTCGCGCACCCGCGACCTTTACGAAGATTTTGTCGAGGTACTTTCTCAGGTCGATGTGTTGCTTATGCTTGATGTGTATCCGGCCAGTGAAACGCCCATTGAAGGGGCCGACAGCAAATCACTATGCCGTTCTATGCGGGTCCGTGGTCAATTAGAGCCGGTTTATGTTGGTGATAAGGAAAACTTACCCGTGCTTCTGGCTAATATTTTGCAGGATAATGACGTGGTTATGACTCAGGGTGCGGGCAATATTGGTCAGATAGCCGGATATCTGGCAGAGAAAAAGATGGAACCCAAAAATTTTTTGGATGAGAAAAAATAATGAATGACCAGTATCAGGCGAATGATTTTGGTCGTGTTGCTGTCCTGCTCGGAGGCAATTCGGCTGAACGTGAAGTGTCGCTTCGTTCAGGCAAAGCAGTTTTACAAAGTCTGAAACGGCAATCTGTGGACGCTATTGGATTTGATCCTGCAGAATCTCAATTAACTGATTTAATTAAAGAAAAGGTTGATCGCGTGATCATCATGCTGCATGGTAGAGGTGGCGAAGATGGCACGGTCCAGGGCGCTCTGGAATGGCTGGGGATTCCTTACACCGGCAGCGGGGTTTTAGGCTCTGCATTGTCCATGGATAAAATTCGGAGTAAGCAAATTTGGGAAAGCCGCGGACTACCTACCGCGAAATATCAAATTGCTGATAAAACAGGCTTTGAAGCTGGATCATGCGGCGCTATAATGGAAAAGTTGGGGAATAAAGTCATGGTTAAACCGGCTCGTGAAGGCTCGAGTATCGGTATGGCGAAAGTGACTAGCGCTAAACAACTCGAAACTGCCATTCAGGACGCTTTTAAATATGATAATCAAGTCCTGCTGGAACAGTTCATTGACGGCCCGGAGTTTACTGTATCGTTGATCCAGGGTCGGGCTCTGCCGTCTATTCGAATGTCTACCCCCCACACTTTTTATGATTACGCAGCCAAGTATCACGACGATACGACAGAATATTTTTGCCCCAGCGGTTTGAGTGACAAACAAGAGGCTGAACTGGCGCAACTGGCCACCGACGCCTTCTATGCGCTTTCTGGCAGAGGCTGGGGCCGCGTTGATATTATGCAGGACAACGCCGGGCGATTTTGCTTATTAGAATCAAATACGGTTCCGGGCATGACGGAAAAAAGTCTGGTGCCAAAAGCGGCCCGGGTTGCCGGGATCGAGTTCGATGCATTGACGCGGGCTATATTGGAGACCAGTATGCCAGATGTACTGGCAGAGCAAGAGTAGAGCAATGGCCTTGCTGAGTCGCGAGCAAGCCCGGTTTTGGGGGGGAGTTGTTTTCTTACTGGCGGTGCTGGGTGGATTAACCTACAGCGCATTAGTGGTGACAGACTGGCTCAAAGATGAGCAGAGAATGCCGGTTCAGGTTATTAATTTTTCCGGTGACTATCAGCACATTGATATTGGTCGGTTAGAACAAAAAATTCGGCGCTCTCAGCCTGGCAGTTTTTTTGAGCTTGATGTTAACGATGTTTTCGAGCTGGTTGAATCGCAGCCCTGGGTATATCGGGCGTCAGTGCGTAAACAGTGGCCTAACACGTTGAAAATTTACTTGGTTGAGCAGCAACCTGTTGCACAGTGGAATGACGATATGCTGCTTAACCCGTACGGCGATACCTTTGAAACAGAAGGTATCACACTGAGTCTGCCGCGATTATTCGGGCCCGGTGGTAGTGAGAAAACTGCTTTGGAAGGTTATAACGCGATGAAGTCATTGTTGGCGACATCTTCTATGAGCATCGCAGATATGAGCATCGCAGAGTTATCGCTCAGCGAGCGTTTTGCCTGGCAGGTACAGTTAAAAAGCGGCGTGAAATTGAATCTTGGGCGTCAGAAGTTTATTGATCGATTACAACGATTTATTGATGTCTTTCCGCTGTTGAGCAAGCAAGAGAAACCAGTGAAGTACGTGGATTTACGGTACGACACCGGGCTTGCAGTAGGATGGCAGACTGATGAAAACGATAACAAACAAAGTTAGTAAGAGAGTATAAGTAACCATGTCAAAACCGGCTGAACGCAATTTGATCGTCGGACTGGATATCGGAACCAGTCAGGTGAAGGCCGTCGTAGGCGAAGCCCTACATGACGGCCAAATCAGCATTGTTGGCGTGGGCACCCATGCATCCAAGGGGATGGATAAAGGCGGTGTAAATGATCTTAATCTGGTAGTTAAGTCAGTACAAAGTGCTGTAAGCGAAATGGAGCTTATGGCTGATTGCCGGGTGTCATCAGTATTGATGTCAATTTCAGGCCGGCATGTGAAATGCCAAAATGAAAACGGCATGGTGCCCATTAATAACCAGGAAGTAACGCAGGAAGATGTCGATAATGTCATTCATGCAGCGCGCTCTGTGCCTATTGCCGCAGAGCGACGGTTACTGCACGTCCTGCCGCAGGAATACACTATTGATGTTCAGGAAGGCATCAAAAATCCCATAGGGATGTCTGGGGTCAGAATGGAGGCCGATGCGCACATCATTACCTGTGCCGATGATATGGCGAAAAATCTGACCAAATGCATCGAACGCTGTGATTTACAGGCTGATCAGGTGATTTTTTCGGCCCTTGCGTCCAGTTATGCCGTATTAACTGATGATGAAAAAGAGTTGGGCGTGTGTGTGGTTGATATTGGTGGGGGCACCATGGATATCGTTATCTACACAGATGGGGCTATTCGCCACACCGCCGTAATTCCGGTAGCAGGTAATCAGATTACCAGCGATATTGCGAAAATTTTTCGCACGCCTATCAGTAATGCAGAAGAAATAAAGGTTAAATACGCATGCGCGCTGAAAGACATGGTGAGCATGGAAGATAACATAGAGGTACCAAGCGTTGGCGGACGGCCGGCAAGAGCCATGTCCAGACATACGCTGGCGGAAGTTATTGAGCCGCGGTACCAGGAACTGTTTGAATTAGTGCACGATGAAATTCGTGCCAGTGGCCTGGAAGAACAAATTGCAGCAGGGCTCGTACTGACTGGCGGAACCGCCAAGATGGAAGGTGCAGTAGAATTTGCTGAAGAGTTATTCCAAATGCCCGTGCGTGTGGGCAAACCCATCGAGATAAAAGGGTTGTCCGAATATACTGATGATGCTGGTTTTGCCACAGTGGTAGGTTTACTACAATACGGCAAACTGCAGTCAGAAAATAAGAAAACCAGTAAGCCGAAACCGGTGGAGACATTTTTACACCGGGTGCAAAGCTGGTTCAAAGGTGAATTTTAGTTTTTTAAATTTTGGGGGCGCTAAGGTCACTATATAAGGCCGACACGGAAGCCAGAGGTCTGCAGTAACTGTAGTGATTTAGTGTTTGAAGACGTACAACCGGAGAGTAAGTATGTTTGAATTAATGGATAGTCACGGCGAAGAAGCCGTAATAAAAGTTATCGGCGTCGGTGGCGGCGGTAACAATGCTGTAGAACACATGGTTTCGCAAAGCATTGAGGGTGTTGAATTTATAGCGGTAAATACTGATGCGCAGGTATTACGCAGTTCAAATGCCGATGTTACTTTGCAAATCGGCTCTAATGTTACCAAAGGCCTGGGGGCCGGAGCTGATCCAAATGTAGGTCGGGATGCCGCTCAGGAAGATCGCGAAACGATCAGGCAGTCTCTTGATGGAGCTGACATGGTCTTCATTACTGCCGGTATGGGCGGCGGTACCGGAACAGGTGCAGCCCCTGAGGTTGCAAAAATTGCACGGGAAATGGGAATCCTTACGGTTGCAGTAGTGACTAAACCTTTCCCATTTGAAGGTAAAAAGCGCACAGCGTTTGCCGAGCAAGGAATTATTGAACTTGCGAACAATGTTGATTCTCTAATTACTATACCGAACGAAAAACTATTGAAAGTGATGGGCCCGGGCACGCCATTATTACAGGCGTTCAGCGCAGCAAACGATGTTCTGCGTGGTGCCGTGCAGGGTATTGCCGAGTTGATCACACGTCCAGGCCTTATCAACGTTGACTTTGCAGATGTTCGCACTGTGATGTCTGAGATGGGTAAAGCGATGATGGGCAGTGGTGCAGCCTCTGGCCCGGACCGCGCTGAAGAAGCAGCAGAAGCCGCTATTGCCAGCCCGCTTCTTGAAGATATCGATTTATCAGGTGCGCGGGGTATTCTGGTTAATATTACAGCTGGCCCTGATTTTGCAATTGATGAGTTTGAGACCGTAGGTAATGCTGTTAAGGCATTTGCGTCAGAAAATGCCACCGTGGTTGTCGGTACGGTTATCGATATGGAGATGACCGACGAACTTCGGGTTACTGTTGTGGCCACCGGCATCGGCGCAGAGAAAAAACCAGATATTTCGCTGGTTAGCTCAGAGGGCTCACGTATGCAGTCTTCAGCTCGCGAGTTTGGCGGCAACAATGAGAACCAAAGCCAGGGTCGCGCCAGCGTTGGTGGTACCGATGGTAACCAGGCGTTGAAAGCTGATGACGAAGCGCAGCCTAACAACGATTTGGAATATCTGGATATCCCGGCATTCCTGCGTAAACAAGCGGACTGACATTTAGTCGGTTCTGCGTTTACATTAAATAGCGGTATGTTGTCATGTGGTCCGACAACATGAAGTCTATGTCAACCTGGCACAGTTTTGACATGGCGCGATTTTATCTGTATGATACGCGACCGCTTTTTGAATAGGTAAAAGCAAACGATGATTAGACAACGTACAATCAAAAACCCGGTTCAGGAAACTGGAATTGGTTTGCACAAAGGGGAAAAGGTCACCATGACTCTCCGGCCTGCGCCTGCAAACACGGGAATTGTGTTTCGGCGTATCGACCTGGACCCATTTGTAGACATTCCTGCGCGCGCTGATGCTGTCGGTGACACCGTGTTGTGTACGTGTGTTAATAATGAAGATGGCGTTAGCATCCACACTGTTGAGCATCTGGCTTCGGCATTGGCCGGGCTAGGCATTGACAATATCATTGTGGAAGTGAACAGCCACGAGCTGCCTATCATGGACGGTAGTGCAAGCCCGTTTATTTTTCTCCTGCAATCTGCAGGCATTGAAGAGCTGAACGCGCCAAAACGCTTTATCCGTATCAAAAAGCCGGTGCGCGTAGAAGATGGAGACAAGTGGGCTGAGCTGGTGCCCCATGATGGTTTTCGGGTCGACTTTAAAATCGACTTTGACCATCCGGTAATTAGTCAGACGCGGCAACATATGGTCATGGACTTTGACAGCTGTTCATATGTCAGTGAAGTTAGCCGTGCCCGCACATTTGGATTTATGCGTGATGTTGAGTATATGAACGCCAATAATCTTGCCCTGGGCGCCAGCATGGAAAATGCTGTGGCACTGGATGAGTTTCGCGTTCTGAATCCGGAAGGGCTGCGTTATGATGACGAATTCCTGAAGCATAAGATTCTCGATGCCGTGGGTGATTTATACCTGGGCGGACACAGTATTATTGGAGAACTTCGTGCCTTTAAAACAGGCCATGGTCTGAACAATAAGCTGCTCAACCAGGTACTTAAAACACAGGATGCGTGGGAGTTCATTACCTACGAAAACCCTGAAGAAATGCCCATACGTTACGCTGAGCCGGTTCTTGCTTAGTAAAGAGCTACCGTTGAAAAAGCCGCTGATTTCCAGCGGCTTTTTTGTATTTATATGACCCGTCCTGGAATAAGTTGACAGATCGGAGACTTATTATGGGAAATTCAACCAAATCAATCTCTAAGCGTACTCAACGAGATTACACAATAGCCTTTAAATTAGCCGTTGTAGAGCAGGTAGAAAAAGGCGAGTTGACTTACAAGCAAGCACAAGCTAAATATGGAATACAAGGCAGAAGCACTGTATTAGTGTGGCTTCGCAAGCATGGGCGGCAAGACTGGCATCGCCCGAGGTTAACACTTATGACTATTTCTAACCCAACTCCAGAGCAACGTATCAAAGAGCTAGAGCGTAAGCTTGAAGACGAGAAAGTTCGTAACCTGGTACTCAATGAAATGATTGATTACATCGATACGACACAAAGAACCCACCTACGAAAAAAGCTTGTCGACATGGGGTTAGGAGACTCCAGAGCCAAGCTCAAATAAGCTTATCGCAACTGTGCCGTGTGATGGGAATATCCCGGCAGTCTGTTTATCAAGCTGAGAGCCGTTACCAGGCAAGAGCAGAGACATTGATGCCAGTTCTCAGCATGGTTCAGGAGATACGACGCTTCATGCCGAGGCTAGGCACTCGTAAGCTGTATTACTTGATCAAGCCTAAGCTAGAAGCGTCTGGGATCAAACTCGGCCGGGATGGACTTTTTAACTATCTGCGCAATCATCACTTGCTGGTGAAAAAGCCGCGGAATTACCATAAAACCACCGACAGTAAACACTGGATGAAGAAGTACCCTAACTTATTAAAGGAGCTGGTTGTAAGCCGGCCTGAGCAGGTGTTTGTTAGCGATATCACCTATGTCGACACTGATGCTGGAGTTCATTATTTGTCACTAGTAACAGATGCTTATAGCCGAAAAATCATGGGGTATGACGTTTCTCAAAGTATGACGGCGACAGATATCGGGCGTGCGCTAAAGCGAGCGACGACAGGACGAATAAGTCAGGCTCCATTAATTCATCACTCTGATAGAGGCAGTCAGTACTGTTCACAGGCGTATCAAAACCAGCTCGCATCCAGCTCGATTACGCCCTCCATGACCGATGGTTATGATTGCTACCAGAACGCACTTGCGGAGCGGATTAACGGCATCCTTAAGCATGAGTTTTTACTAACGAAGTGCAAAACTGGTGAGGAGTTGAAGCGCGCGGTAAGGCAATCGATTGCAATCTATAATGAATACAGGCCGCACCTTAGCTTGGGCATGAAAACCCCAAATGAGGTGCATAAAAAAGCCAGTTGCGAGGTGCAACTGGCTTAGTTAAAACCGTCAACATAATTTAGGACGGGTCAATATCAATATAGAAAACAACTACTCAGATTTCTCAATTAACGCTACCCAATCTTTGTCAGAAGGAGCGGAAGGCAGGGTGATGGTGCCGCCGGTGAGCAGTTCCGGATGATTAATTAGCTGGCCGCCCTCAACCGGGTCAAACCAAGCCAGTGTGTAATTCTGCTTATCGGGCAATGTCAGTGAAACCGGTGCATCTTGCATCAGGTAAAGGACATAGCGGTGTCCCGGCTCTGCAGATCCATATAACTCAGATTCGCGCTGCAGCTGATGCATTGGCTGCATTTCCCAAAAACGCGTGTGCTGGCGGAAAAAATCCAGTGCTATTTTAGTTTGACGCCATAAGTTGTGCCGTGAGCGAAGGTCTTCTGCTGTGAGATCATTATGGTCCTGATGCGCACCAAAATACCATTCAACACCAGCACCACCGGCCAAAATAGTGCCCCATAAGGCGTGACGTCGAAGGGAGTCATGGGTTGGGTCTACCTCATCTGTTTTCGCTCCGTCCATCCATTCGCCAATTTCATCCATGGTAATTGCCCATGGCTGTTTATGAGAGAATGACTTATTCAACCATTTGCGAATTTCATCATTTACCTGCTCACGATGATTTACCTGAAAGGACAACCCGTCCAGCGCTGTAAGACCCAACAGCGGGGTGAGAATCTCGTTCTTCGATTCAGGAGTGGAATGAGTATGGATAATCACAGGGTGTTTATAGGGATCCGCATCCTTAATAAAATTGGCCATTGCAATTCGCTGTTGATCGGTCTGCGCATCAGGTGAAAATTCAGCGGGCCCGTTTTCTTCGCCAAGATTCCAGATAAGTCCGGGATGATGCCCGAACCGTGCTATCAACTCTTGCAGGTAGAGTTGGCGAAGAGGGCCGGTGTCACCGTTGTCCAAAAGCCGCTCGTTTTCTGTTTCCTGCAGCACGATGTGCAGGGCAATGCCCAGTGATTGCATATGTGTAAATACAATATTCCACTGCTCCAGTTTGCTTACGTCGAATCTGTCATAGATTGTTGGTTCGATAAATGGCCAGACATCTTTGCCATCACCCTGCAGGTTAAGCGTAAGAAAATAGGCACTATTCATGCCCATATCCGCAAGGTAATTCATCAGACCGACAAGGTTTTTGCCTTTGTTTGCTTTCCAGGCAGGATCCCCTGCTTGCCAGTCGCGCGCATGTGGCTCGAAGTGATGTATCTGCGTGCCGCTGGCGGCCTCGCCATCCCGGTTCTGCTGATTGGTGCGGTAGGTCTGATCAAAATCTTTAAATGCCAGTAAATTTTCCGGGCTGTTGGTACCACCTTTAAGCCAGTACTTATCATTCCCTTCAGTTTTATAATAGCGCCCCTGTGTGTGCAGGCGTCCTGCACGATAAAAGCCTGGCGCCTGGGCCGCGGCCCGGGTCACCGAAAAGTGTCCGCTGGCCCGGGCTAACTCAATTTGTGTACCGGCGTTCAAATCCTGCGTTATAGCAACATTGTCACCGGTGTACAAAAACGCTTCATAATGCCAGGAACCCGGCTTATCCGGGCTAAATCGAACCTGCCAGACGTTGCCTTCCCCGGCGCTGGTTTGTGCCGCATCGCCATCCGCTGCATAAAAACCTCTGACAATTTTTTCACTTTCTTTATGGGTAAACCGCACCCATAACCGGTAATCAGTAAATGGATTCTCATCAGCCCGCTCTGAGGTATCCGGGCCGTGAAAACTAAGGGTAAGGGGCCGCCACTGTTCAACCGAGGGGAGGGCTTTTGATTTAAGCTGGCACCCGGACAAGGCGACAGGCGCAAGAAAAAAGACTGCTAATACAATACGTAAAACACAGGACTTTAAGTTGAACATAGGGTTATCCAAAAATTGTAAGCGTTTACATCCTATTTACATTGGAAGTTTATGTAAAGTAATTTCCGGCCTGGGGCTTCGCCCCATGACGCTGGTTTGAGACCAACAGTCTTACCTGAAACAACGTAAATTGCCGTATTTTTACTGTTGTGATGCTGCAGATCATTCACATTTAGAGAAAACATGGGACATTGCCGGCGCAGCGGTCAGCGCTGTTTTATACAGAAACATGACTGAGTGTCTCAATCGTATTTGTTCATTAGCGCTAACAGCGGTAAACTAGGTGCGAAAATAAATTTACGTGTTGTGACATGAAACTAACCATAAACCTTATTGGCAGAAAAAAGCGCTATCGGTATGCCATCAGTGTTCGTACACTGGTGAGTCTTACTGTGCTTTCTTCTTTGTTGATGCTGGTTTCCAGTCGGTCCACCAATCTGGTTAGTGAAGATATAGCCCGGCTGGCACTTGCCGAGCAATGGAATGAAAAAGACCGTGCGGCGGTGCAGGCGCTGCAAGCACGCACCGATGCATCATTGTCAGTGTTGGTGTCACAACTCGCCGAATTAAACAGTCGACTGTCACTGCTTGATATGAAAGCCGGACAGTTGGCAGAGCAGTTAGGTATGAAAGCAGAAGAGCTTGATGCTTTTGCTGAAAATGTCGAATCTGAACCGATGGATGTGACTGGCTCTTTTTCCACTGATTTCGCGGCAGTGCGGGCGTCGATAGATGAAAAGTCGCGCCAGATTGCCATGCTTGAAAGTCTGGTTAAAGGGCACCATATTCATCAACAAAGCCAGTTATCGGGAAGACCGGTAGAGTCTGGCTGGCTGTCTTCTTACTACGGTATGCGCGCCGACCCATTCACTGATAAACCCGCGATGCACGAAGGTTTAGACTTCGCAGGTTCAGCCGGAGATGCCGTTATCGCGACCGCAGCGGGTATTGTTACCTGGGCGGGCAAACGATACGGTTATGGTAATTTGGTTGAAGTAGAGCATAAAGACGGGTTCGTGACCCGTTATGGTCATAATCAGTCAATTGACGTTGCTATCGGCGATGTGGTTACCAAAGGCCAGGCTATCGCCCGCATGGGCAATACCGGCCGCTCTACCGGTGCGCATGTCCATTATGAAGTAATAAGAAACGGCCAGCCTGTCGATCCTCTTCCGTTCACCCGACAATAAACAATAAGTAAACTGATAAGTTAGGGTGGCGAGCCTTACGTAACTCAAGTAAGGTGTCATTTTTCTAAAACATCGAGGAAGTGCCGAACAGGCGCCCTCTTAAGTAGTGGAATTTGCAACGTAATGTTTTCAAGCGTCCTGAGAAGAATGTTCGGTAGCCGAAATGACCGACTAGTAAAAAAACTAAAAAAATCTGTCGATGCCATTAACGGCCTGGAAAAGGAATTTGAAGCGCTTTCAGATGAAGAGCTGAAAGCGAAGACCGAGGAATTCAAACAGCGTATCGCCGATGGTACAGCGTTGGATGATTTGCTGATAGAAGCATTTGCCACGGTACGTGAAGCCAGTAAGCGCGTTTACGGCATGCGTCATTTTGATGTACAGCTACTCGGTGGTCAGGTGCTGCACCAGGGCAAAATTGCCGAGATGCGCACTGGGGAAGGTAAAACACTTACCGCTACGCTACCTACCTATCTGAATGCCTTGTCGGGTAAAGGCGTGCATGTAATTACGGTTAACGACTATCTGGCCAAGCGTGATGCTGACTGGAGCCGTGAGCTGTTTGAATATCTGGGTATGACAGTGGGATGTAATATCCCCGGTATCCCTCAGGCAGCCAAGCGTGAAGCATACAAAGCTGACATCACTTATGGCACTAACAATGAGTTTGGGTTTGACTACTTGCGCGACAATATGGCATTTAGCCCTCAGGAGCGTGTACAGCGTGAACTGAACTTTGCGGTAGTGGATGAAGTTGACTCAATTCTTATTGATGAGGCCCGTACACCGTTAATTATTTCCGGTGCGGCAGAGGATAGCTCTGAGCTGTATCGTAACATTAACCGCGTTATTCCTCAGCTGGTTCAGCAGGATAAAGAAGACGAGGAAGGCGAGATAGGCGATGGTGACTATACCATCGATGAAAAAGCAAAACAGATCCACCTGACTGAAAACGGCCAGCTTCACGTAGAGGAAATTCTGCACAAAGAGGGGATCCTGCCAGAAGGTGAGTCATTATTTGCAGCTGGCAATATTTCTCTTCTTCATCATATTAATGCTGCATTACGGGCCCATAAACTCTTTCAAAAAGATGTAGATTACATCGTAAAAGAAGATCAGATTGTTATTGTTGATGAACATACAGGACGGACCATGGAAGGTCGTCGCTGGTCGGAAGGTCTGCACCAGGCGGTGGAAGCCAAAGAAGGCGTTAACATTCAAAACGAAAACCAGACGCTGGCGTCTATCACCTTTCAAAATTACTTCCGATTGTTCAACAAACTGTCCGGTATGACAGGTACCGCCGATACTGAGGCCTTTGAGTTCAACCACATTTATAGCCTTGAAACAGTCGTTATCCCTACCAATAAGCCGATGGTGCGTAAAGATAAGCCGGATCTTATCTACATGACGGCGGAAGAAAAATACGAAGCCATTGTCAAAGATATCGAAGATTGTGTGAAGCGTGGGCAGCCTGTACTGGTGGGAACGATTTCCATTGAAAATTCCGAGCGTCTGGCAGATGTGCTTAAAAAAGCAGGCATTAAACACAAGGTATTGAACGCCAAATTCCATGCCCAGGAAGCTGATATCATTGCTCAGGCGGGCCGCCCGGGAGCGGTTACCATTGCCACTAACATGGCCGGCCGGGGAACCGATATTGTGCTCGGTGGTAATCTGCACGCAGAGCTGGAACAGCTGGATAACCCCGATGAAGCACAAATTGAAAAAGTAAAAGCTGAATGGAAAACACGCCATGATGCTGTTCTAGAATCTGGCGGTTTGCATATCATAGGCACAGAACGACACGAATCACGTCGTATAGATAATCAGTTACGTGGTCGGTCAGGTCGACAGGGTGATGCAGGTTCAAGCCGTTTCTATTTATCGCTGGACGATGCCCTGATGCGCATTTTCGCATCAGAAAAAATGGCCGGGATGATGAAGCGACTGGGGATGGAACATGGCGAAGCTATTGAACACCCGTGGGTAACCCGGGCGATTGAAAATGCGCAACGTAAAGTTGAAGGACGTAACTTCGACATCCGTAAACAGCTGCTGGAATATGATGATGTTGCCAATGACCAGCGCAAAGTGATTTACGAGCAACGTAACGAGTTGCTGGATGAAGGTAATATCAGTGAAACCATTGAGGTTATCCGAAAAGATGTACTGACGAATGTAGTCTCCGAATACATCCCGCCGCAATCACTCGAAGAGATGTGGGATATTCCGGGCTTACATGAACGACTGAAAGCCGACTTCGCCGTTGATTTACCGCTGCAGGAATGGCTGGATAGCGACGATAAGCTTTACGAAGAAAAGCTGCGCGAACGCATTCTTGAAGAAGTCGAGGCAGCTTACAAAGAAAAAGAAAATGCTGTCGGTGAGGATGTATTACGTCAGTTTGAAAAAGCCGTGATGCTGCAAAATCTGGACAGTCACTGGAAAGAGCATCTGGCAGCCATGGATCATCTGCGCCAGGGCATACATTTGCGCGGCTATGCACAGAAAAATCCTAAGCAGGAATACAAGCGTGAATCGTTTGAACTGTTTTCTGAAATGCTCGAGGCCCTGAAGCTGGAAGTGATTACGGTGCTAAGCCGGGTACAGGTAAAAGCCGAATCAGACGTTGAAAAGGTTGAAGAGCAGCGCCGTCAGGCGGATGACGTACCCAAAAGTTTTGAGCATGAAAAAGCCGACAAAGCGCCCGAGCAGGAAACCGGTCGGGTCCAGACGGCGATGCGCGAAGGACCGAAAGTCGGGCGTAACGACCCATGCCCGTGTGGCTCTGGTAAAAAATACAAGCAGTGTCACGGCAAGCTCAAGTAATGCAGCAGGTTGACGTTGCGGTAGGTGTGATAAAGCGAGGCGATGAGACCTTTGTCACACTGCGCCCCGCCGATAAGCATCAGGGCGGTAAGTGGGAATTTCCCGGCGGCAAGAAAGAAGCCGGCGAAAGTACCTTTGCTGCTTTAAAGCGTGAACTGCTGGAAGAGACAGGCATCACCGTTAATGCCAGTGAACCTTTGATACTGATAGAGCATGATTATGGGGATAAGCTGGTTCGTCTGGATGTACATCTGGTAGAGGACTTTGCCGGTGAACCCTATGGTCGAGAAAACCAGCAGGGCAAGTGGCTGGGGCTGAATGATCTGGCGCAGGCAGACTTCCCGGCCGCCAACGCTGCGATTATTGATAGACTCAAAGCATGCTGATGAATACAGTAAGCTGATAAAAAGCCCCCGGCGACCACTGGTTCCGGGGGCTTTTTTCTTTAAAAGGCGGTATTGTGGAGCAGCCGCACCGCGCGAACGCGATGGTGCTCGCCTACAATGTGATCATTGAGGCCGTAGCAAAGGCTACATGACTGCTGGCGTAAGCAGCTTCATTGATAAAGTGTGGATAAGTCGGTTCACTGTCTTGCCAGGTAAGCTCAGTGCCATCAAAACATTTAAACACCGGTGCACCGGGCATTAACGGTTGAAAGTCATTGTCCTGTAAGCTGTGATGGACCATCGCAATGCGATTCCCCTCATCGTCCAGTGGGAAGTTGATATTCTGCCCCAGACGGTAAACATCACACTCTGGCAATTCTGGCAGAGGGCCGGTATTAAAGGCCAGGCAAAAATCCAGAATGGTTTCTGTCAGTGTTTGGGTAAGTTGATAGACATCTTCTCGCAACACACCCTGCGGCTGTCCGCCTACTTCCACCATGATGCCTTGTTTTCCTACGGTACATAAGTACGGGTGCTGCGCATAAGGCTTTTCATCCTCTAGCAGAATATTGGCTTCCGGCATAGCGTGCTTAACATAGCGGGCCAGCTGTACTGAAAATGCATCTTTTCGCAGAATTATCAGCGTGGCGCCCATTGCACTGGTAGTGTTGTGGATATCGATGACAAAATCAGTCTGCGGATTATCTTTCGGGCCCAGCCTGTTATTAATATCCCTGGCCAGGCTGGCCTCGTGGTCGCCGCTGGCTGCCTGCAATCTTTCCGGTACAAACTGACGGTTGAGATCATCATCCAGAAAGCGAACATTGCTTTTGATTGCAGCGGTGTTGGCTAACATAAACGATGGTTTTAACGCAGCAAACCGGGCGGGTAGGCCGCCATTTTGCCAGTTGTGAAGCAACTGAATTCCACTGGTCTCATTGCCATGAGTACCTGCAACAATCGCAATGCTTTTTAGCATACCGGCTGTATCCTTAATGTTTGAAAAAATCGTCTTGCTGCTGACTTAACATGGCTTCAATGTCTTCGATATCAGCCTGCGAAGGGGGCCGCTTTGTAGATTTATTTTCGGCCGGAATACTGCGTTCTTCGCCGGCCCACTCACCGAGGTCAATCAATTGGCATTTTTTTGAGCAGAAAGGACGATAAAGACTGGCCTCTGACCATTCAACATCTTTGGTACATATAGGGCATTTTACAAGCATGAGAATCTCTCCCGGACTATATCTGTAACGCTTCAACGCTATTCGCTGACGCTTTACGTTTAACACGCAGCCAGTGAAAATGGTACATCGCCGTCTACGGACGTGCCTTGATCCGGCGCTGCCTTAAACCACATAAACCGCAGGGCAAACCGATACTTGTTACCGCTCAAAGTAGGGTAAAAGCCCTCGGCCACCGAGCAACGAACGCGAATCAGCTCATTTTTGTCTTCAGCCACGCCCTGATAAAAGCCGTTAGTTGCCGTTACTGGTCTGAATGTGCCGCGTTCGCGCAGAAAAGACAGACAAATAGCGATGGTTTCTTCCACATCAACCAATGTTTTCATCCACTTTTTCATAACATCCTGACGATATTCCTGGGGCTGATGCATCCAGTAATGGAGATTGGGTAAATCAAAGCTACATGCCCCCCCGGGAATGGCAAAACGTTGGCGGATCGACGCCAGAAAACGGTCTTCTTTTAAGTCAGTACCAAATTTTTTGCATATCTTTATTTTGTCACGCTTGGCCACAATAGTATCCAGCGTGTGCTGTAATGCGCCCGCATCAATGTTCGGGTGTTCTGACCAGTGCTTCAGGTTTTTTTCATGGGCATCCAGATCTTTTATAATATCTGTGCGAATATCAATGCGCTCAAAAAGATCCAGTAATGTGAATAACTGATCGAAGAAGTAAAGCTGAACCTGTCCGGACGGGACCGACGCGCCGCTTTTAAGCTGCGCAATCAATTGTTCAATGCGCAGATAATTTCGCACCTTCTCTTTGAGGGGAAATTCGAAAACGGTGTCAGACATGTACTTCCTCGTTTATGCTTAATCAGAGCACTTAAACGCAAAAATACAAAAATTTCAAGTAAAAGGCGTTAATCCCCTTCAGCAAGGGCCAGATAACGAGTATGCAGCGCTGCGACCTGCCTGTGTAATTGTTCAAGCGTACCGCTGTTATCGATCACATCGTCAGCGGCGGCCAGCCGGGTATCGCGATCCGCCTGGGTGGCCATGATTTTTTTTATCAGCACTTCATCACTGTTATCGCGGGCGCTGGCACGGGAAAGTTGTAAGGTTTCAGAGCAATCTACTACCAGCACGCGGTGAGCCATTGCGGTAAGGTTATTTTCCACTAATAGCGGCACCGATAAAATACAATAAGGAGCTGTCACAGCATCAATATCCGCCAGCATTTGTTCGCGGATAGCCGGATGAAGTAACTTGTCCAGCCATTGTTTTTCTGTGGCATCGGCAAAAACCTGTTCACGTAATGCGCTGCGATTAAGGCTGCCATCTTCCAGCAGCACCTGCGTGCCAAAGTGCTCAGTGATTGCTTGTAATGCAGGAGCCCCGGGCATGACGACCTTGCGGGCAACCACATCTGCATCAACCACGGGCACGCCAGACTGTGCAAAAATGTCACTGACCGCCGTTTTACCGCTGCCGATGCCTCCGGTCAACCCCACCACAAATGTAGAAGCGTTTTTCGTCAAGAAAGTACCCAATGAAGATAAGTGTCAATGATAGGTTGTTTGTACAGCAAAGCGATAAAGCCGGCAACCGCTAGATAAGGCCCAAACGGAATAGCCATATCACCGTCCGGCTTGCGTCGTAATTGCAGCATTATTCCCACCACCGCGCCCACCACCGAAGATAAAATAATAATCACTGGTAAACCCTGCCAGCCGGTAAAGGCACCAAGGGCCGCAAGCAGTTTAAAATCGCCATATCCCATACCTTCTTTACCGGTAATTATTTTAAATAACCAGTATACCGACCACAAACTCAGGTAACCTGCTGCGGCACCAATAATAGCGCCTTGTGCATCTATAAAAACTGTTTCAAGGCTTAACAAGAGACCGAACCACAACAGTGGCAATGTAAGCTGATCAGGTAACAGCATATGGTCCAGGTCGATCATAATCAGCGGGACCAAAAACCACACTACAATAACTGCCGCCACAGCCTGTAGACCCGGCCCGAAATGCCAGGCGGCCAGCATACTTAATACCGCAGTAGCCAGTTCCACCAGTGGATAGCGGGCCGAGATAGCAGCGCCACAACCAGCACACTGACCTTTTAATATCAGATAGCTCAGTACCGGAATGTTTTCCCAGGCACGAATACGATGACCACATGATGGACAGGCACTATCAGGTTTGGCCAGGTTGAAAGGGTCAGCAGGCGGGATTTCCTCACCCTTTGTGTAGGCTTCATACTCTGCTTTAAAGCCGCGTTCCATCATGATGGGCAGCCGATGAATAACCACATTTAAAAAACTGCCAATCATCAGGCTGGTGATAAAGACAACAAAAAGAAAAAAGCCGGAGCTTTGATGGCTAAGTTCTATCAATGTGTTCATAAGTGGGATGTCAAAAAGGTTAAAGTTTGCCAGCGTTGCCCAAACAGGGCAACCGGGAATAAGAAAAGGGCAGGTTAAACAACATTACCCATCTGGAAGATTGGCAGATACATGGCCACAATCAGGCCACCTATCACCACGCCCAGCACCGCCATAATCATTGGCTCGATAAGGCTGGTCAGGCCGTCTACCATATCATCCACCTCGGCTTCATAAATGCTGGCGACTTTGCTGAGCATATCGTCAACAGCACCGGATTCTTCACCAATAGCCACCATTTGCGTCACCATATCCGGAAAGACATTGGTAGCACGCATGGCGGTATTCATTTGCTGCCCGCCGGCCACTTCTTTTTTCATAAATAAGATGGCATCCCGATACACCGCATTGCCCGAGGCACCGGCGGCAGAATCCAGCGCGCCAATCAGCGGAACGCCGGCAGCAAAGGTAGTGGAAAGGGTGCGGGTAAACCGCGCCACACTGGCTTTTTGTAAAATCTCGCCGACGACCGGAATTTTTAAGACTACCTTATCCACTTTATCCCGCAATGTCTTTGACTTGCGGTGGGCACGGACAAACAAAAACACACCGGCTGCTGCGCCGATGACAAAAAACAGGCCGTAATCCTGCATAAAGCGGGAAATGCCCAACACAAACTGGGTAAAGGCCGGTAGTTCTGCCCCAAAGCTGCTGAAGATCTCTTCAAATTGTGGCACCACAAATATAAGCAGAATGGTGGTAACAATAAAGGCGACCACTAATACCGCAATGGGGTAGAACATGGCCTTTTTGACTTTGGACTTAAGGGCTTCGGCTTTTTCTTTGTAGGTTGCAATACGATCGTAAATGGTTTCAAGAGAGCCGGACTGTTCACCGGTTTCAACCAAATCGCAGTATAGGTCATCAAATTGCAGCGGGTGTTTTCGTAACGAGGTGGAAAGCGGCGTACCGGCGCTGACATCATCAGCAATACTGGAAAGCAGCTTTCGCATGGCCGGTTTGCTGTGCCCCTGGGCAATCATCTCAATCGATTGCAATAAGGTAACACCGGCGCCCAGCATGGTAGAGAGTTGCCGGGACACCACCGAGATATCGGCCGCATTGATTTTTTTGCCATTGCCACCGAATAGTGATTTTTGCTGTTTTTTCACTTTCTGGGCAGAGATGCCCTGTCGGCGGAGTAGGTTTTTTGCTTCAACTATGGTGACAGCAGATATTTCACCTTTACGATTGGCTCCCTGACGGTCTTTACCCTGATAATCAAAAACAACTGCTGCTTTGGCCATATTTCTGTCTCAGTCAGATAAAAAACCCAGCTAGCTTTGCTGGGCTTTCAAGAATTTCGTGGCAGAGGCTAGGTTAGCAAAGTGTAGCTGGATCACAAACCGGCACCCAAGTAACTTTGCGAGTAGTGAAGTCGAGGGTTGGGGTTAGTGTGTAGGTACCGGCACCTGTAATTGAAGAATTTGTAGCTTTAGTAGCGACGATTACGCCGTTATCAGTACTTAAGCCAACGACATCATCTGCAGCAGTTACATTAGCTGGAATACCGTTGCTGTTTTCATCACATGCTCCAAGTACAGCTGCGGCATCAGCGCCTGGCTGTGTTTGTGCGCATACTTCAACCGCTGATTTTGCAGCGGCGGTCGCATTTACAACCTCTGTAAAACGTGCTTTTTCTGTGTAGCCCTGATAAGCAGGCAATGCTACGGCGGCCAGAATACCGATGATAGCCACAACGATCATCAGTTCGATAAGAGTGAAACCTTTTTGGTTTGAAGGTTTGAATTGTTTCATGATAGTTCTCCGGGTTCGCGTATAATGCGTTAATCTAAATTAGTTCATTCAAAGTTTACGTTTTATACCTGGTTTGTTTTGAATCAACGCCCCCGGTACTTGATGCTCAGTATAGGGAGGAAGACCCTTGTGACAAGTATTGGAAACTATACATATGTGTAGCATTTAGCCGATTGGCTGCGGTGGGGGAGAGCCTGTACACAAGGCTGTGACAGGCATTAAAACTTATTCTATTACAGTTGCTTAGCGGTCATCCATGCTTACTCTTAAGGACAAATCAATGGCCTGAACATGCTTGGTCAAAGCACCTGAAGATATAAAGTCAACCCCCAATGTGGCCAGTGACGAAAGCCTTTCATCGGTAATGTTCCCAGACACTTCAAGTTTACTTTTTCCCTGGTTAAGCGAAACTGCGCGTTGGATCTGTTCGTTGGTAAAATTATCCAGCATGATGATATCAGCACCGGCATCCAGCGCCTGTTGCAATTCGTCCATATTTTCCACTTCCACTTCCACCGGCTTGTCCGGATGGGTGGATTTAGCCGTACTGACCGCGCTGGCGATGGAGCCACAGGCGTAGATGTGGTTTTCTTTAATCAAATAGGCATCAAATAAACCGATTCGATGGTTTTCGCCACCGCCGCATTTTACCGCATATTTTTGCGCCAAACGTAAGCCCGGCAGGGTTTTGCGCGTATCCAGTATTTTGGTACCTGAGCCAGCCAGTAATTGCGTATAACGGCGTGTCACCGTGGCGGTACCCGATAATGTCTGCAAAAAATTAAGGGCGGTGCGCTCGGCGGTAAGAATACTGCGGGCCGTGCCGCTGATGGTAACCAGCGTAGCATCCGGGCGAACCTCGTCACCATCGCTGACCTGCCAGTCTACAACCAGGCGACTGTCTATCTGGCGGAATGTTTCATTTACCCACTGCACACCGCAAATGGTCGCTGGTTCGCGGGTAATGATGGTTGCGGTAGCCTGCGTGTCAGGGGCAATCAGATTTGCAGTGATGTCATTATCTGCAGTTACCTGGCCGCCCAAATCTTCTCGCAGGGCCGCCGCAACCTGCGCAGGGATATCACAGGGTAAGGCATTTGTCATAGCAGGGTTTCCATTGGCGTTAGTACAAGGTGCGCAATATTAACCAATCCTCACGCTGAGTAAACTCTAACTGGCGTAAAACACTCATCCCCAGCAGAATCTGACCCTCACCCAGCCCAGGGTTAAGATGCGCCTGAACATTATTAAGCTCGATATCGCCAATGGTCAGACTATCTATGGTGGTCTGGGCCACTCTTACCACACCGTTAGCTGTCTGGGCGAGGCCGGAGCGACCGGCTTGCAGGCCCAGCTCGTTTTGCATGCTGGCGGGCACCGCCACGTTGGTTGCGCCGGTATCAATTAAAAAAGTAACCTGCTGACCATTAATGGTGCCATTGGTGACATAATGTCCCTGACGGTTTTGTTTGAGGCGTACTTCAGTCTGGCCGTCTACCCGCACCGACTCGGGTTCCTGATTAGGGTTGCGCTGGCCCTCCAGGACATCACCAAAGATCAGGGTCATCAGGCCCAGGCCACACACCCAGGCCAATATAAACATCCACTTGCCCGCTGATTTTTCACTGCTCATAATACTGCCTGTTATGTTTGCCTGCGTTGACTTGTCGCCGGTGACAGGTAATGTAGTCACCAGGTTTGATTATCAACATATGGGTCTTTCTGTGAAGTTTTTTTCCGGGGCAACGCAAAAACATTCGCCATTTTATGATGCGCGACCCGCAGACAGCCAGATTTCGCTACTCGTCATTCATAACATTTCACTGCCGCCGGGAGAGTTTAACACATCCGGTATTGCGCAGCTGTTTACCGGTACCCTCGACCCTGATGAACATCCGTTTTACCGTGAGATTGCCGGGCTGAAAGTCTCGGCCCACTGCGTGATTTACCGTAATGGAGAGATTGAGCAGTATGTACCGTTTACTGCCAGAGCCTGGCACGCCGGGCTGTCGGTATTTCAGGGGCACTCGCGGTGCAATGATTTTGCTATTGGTATTGAAATGGAAGGGACCGACTCTTTGCCCTACACAGATGCGCAATATTCTTCGCTGCAGACCCTCTCTGCCGCCATTTTAGATGCTTATCCGGCCATCACGGTCGGGCGAGTCGTTGGCCATAATGATATCGCGCCTGGCCGCAAAACAGACCCAGGCCCGGCATTCGATTGGGGCAGATACCGCCGTCAGCTTTTCTTGTCCGGTAAAAAGTTTTCCACGATATAAGTGAAAAGTGCGCGCTTTAACAGAATAAAAATAAGCTGGTAAACCATGTTTAGTCGATAAAAAGCACACATATATCACTATAATCAGCATGTCAGACCAGTATTAAAAAGCAATTAATCTCTTTTTAATCATGATCTTGAATCTTTCTTGCGGGAAATTAATTCGAGGAGTATTTGCATTCTTACAGACCTTCCATTTAAACTGCAAAAAGCTATATAGGTAAATTGGTCTTACCAATTGATGGTGTTTGCTCAAAATTTTTACAATCACCGTACTTAAAAAGAAAGGAATGTTATGCAGGCGGGGCGCAAGAAGCTCTCTGATGTCATCACCGAGCAACTGGAATCCATGATTCTGGATGGCTCGCTATTGGCAGGCGAAAAGCTACCCCCTGAACGTGAACTGGCGGGGCGCTTTGATGTATCGCGTCCGTCGCTACGCGAAGCAATCGGTAATTTGCAGGCCCGTGGGCTTGTTGAACGCAAGCAGGGCGGCGGGACGTTTGTAAGCAGAAATTTAAACGCGGCAATGCGCGACCCATTAATGGCGCTGATTAGTCGTCGCCCCGAAACCCAGTTTGATTTACTGGAGTTTCGTCATGCGCTTGAAGGTATGGCGGCTTATTACGCAGCATTACGTGGTCAGCCAGAGGACTATCAGGCACTGCGCGAAGCCCTTGAAGCGTTACCGACACCGGCCAAAGCTGATAGTCAGCGGACCCTGGCAGAAGCACTGGGCCAGTTTTATATCATCATGGCGCGGGCATCCCATAACATGGTGTTGTTACATGTTATGAGCACCATGCAAAGTATGCTTACTGAAAATATAGAACGAAATCTGGAAATGCTCGCGCAGCATGTGGATGTCAGCGACGATTTATCACGCCAGCGGGCGGATATTGTTGATGCAATTGCCAAGCGTGATCCGGAAACCGCCAGACATGCCTGTAACGCACATCTGGCATTTATCGAAAAAACCCTCCTGACAATTAATCAGCGCGACAGCCGTGTGCAACGCGCATTGAGACGTCTGGAAATTTAAAGACCGGTTGGTCTTACGAGCGTGCAGGTCTGAATTCAGGCAGGCAACTACGGTTGAGCCGATATGGCCTGCCGGAAGTACAACATAATCTAGGTATACCATCCTTTATCCATCGCGGTAACGGATGGTTTTTATATCAGCGAAAATAGGATGGCACCATGACTGAAATGATGCACCAAGATGTGGATCCCCAAGAAACACAAGAATGGCTGGAGTCGTTAGAGTCAGTTTTAGAAGAAGAAGGTAATGAAAGGGCTCACTTCTTATTAGAATCATTAATTGAGAAAGCACGCAGAAATGGTGCCCACTTACCCTATGATGCGACCACCGCGTACATCAACACGATACCGCCAGGTCAGGAACCTACGATGCCTGGTGATCAGACTATCGAAGGAAAAATTCGCAACGCGCTGCGTTGGAATGCCCTGATGATGGTATTGCGCGCTTCTAAGAAAAATCTTGAACTGGGCGGGCATATTTCCAGCTTTGCATCATCTGCAATGCTTTATGATGTAGGCTTTAACCACTTTTACCGTGCACCGAATGAAAAAGACGGTGGCGATTATGTATTCTATCAGGGCCACGTGTCGCCGGGTATCTACTCGCGGGCCTATATTGAAGGGCGTCTGACCGAGGAACAGCTTGACGGATTTCGTCAGGAAGTCGACGGCAAGGGTCTGTCTTCTTACCCGCATCCTAAGCTGATGCCTGACTTCTGGCAGTTTCCGACTGTATCAATGGGTTTAGGGCCTATTCAGGCCATCTATCTGGCTCGCTTCCTGAAATATCTGACTGATCGTGGTATCAAAGATTGCTCTGAGCAGCGGGTATGGTGCTATCTGGGCGACGGCGAGTGTGACGAGCCGGAATCATTAGGTGCCATAGGTCTGGCCTCACGCGAAGGTCTGGACAATCTGACGTTTGTAATCAACTGTAACCTGCAGCGCCTGGACGGACCGGTGCGTGGTAACGGCAAAATTATTCAGGAACTGGAAGGTAATTTCCGCGGCGCAGGCTGGGAAGTTATTAAGGTTATCTGGGGACGCTACTGGGATCCGTTACTGGCCCGTGATACCTCTGGTAAGCTTCTGGATCTGATGAATGAAACCATTGATGGTGAGTATCAGAACTGTAAAGCCAAAGGTGGTGCATATACACGCGAAAACTTCTTCGGCAAATACCCCGAACTGAAAGAAATGGTTTCCAATATGTCAGATGAAGACATCTGGCGTTTAAACCGTGGTGGTCATGATCCTGTGAAAGTCTACGCCGCCTATGATCGCGCAGTTAAAACTAAGGGTCGTCCTCAGGTTATCCTGGCTAAGACTGTAAAAGGTTACGGCATGGGCGCCGCCGGTGAAGGTAAAAATATTGCCCACCAGGTGAAAAAAATGGATATGGAAGCGGTCAAAGGTTATCGCGATCGGTTCAATATTCCGGTTTCTGATGAGAGCCTTTCCGACTTGCCTTATTACAAGTTCGAAGAAGACAGTGAAGAGATGAAGTATCTTCGCGAGCGTCGCGAGGCGTTGCATGGCTATATGCCGGTACGTCGTGAAAAATCATCAGAAGATTTACCTGCACCGCAAATGAAAGCTTTTGAGTCAGTAACAAAAGGCTCTGGTGACCGTGAAATCTCCAGTACTATGGCATTTGTACGGGTTTTGACTGCATTGCTTAAAGATAAGCAAATCGGCAAGCGCATCGTGCCTATTATTCCTGATGAAGCCCGTACTTTTGGTATGGAAGGTTTATTCCGTCAGGTGGGGATTTATTCGTCACAGGGGCAGAAATACGAACCACAGGATTCTGACCAGGTTGCTTATTATCGTGAAGATAAGAAAGGGCAGGTGCTGCAGGAAGGTATCAATGAGCTGGGTGCCATGGCATCGTGGCTTGCAGCAGGCACATCGTACAGCCTGAACGACCTGCAAATGGTGCCGTTCTATATCTACTATTCGATGTTTGGTTTCCAGCGCGTGGGCGACCTTGCCTGGGCTGCCGGTGATTCCCGGACTCGCGGGTTCCTGGTTGGCGGTACTGCCGGTAGAACAACCCTCAATGGTGAAGGCTTACAGCATCAGGATGGTCATTCTCACACCCAGGCAGCACTTATTCCTAACTGTGTTAGCTATGACCCGACTTACGGCTACGAAATTGCTGTAATTGTTCAGGATGGTCTGCGCAGAATGTTGGAAGACCAGGAAGATGTCTTCTACTACCTGACGGTGATGAATGAAAACTACAAGCAGCCTGAAATGCCTAAAGGTGTTGAAGAAGGTATTGTGAAAGGTATTTACAAGCTGGATACGGTAGGTAAGAGCAAGAAGAAGGTTAAGTTACTGGGCTCAGGAACTATCTTAGAGCAGGTGAGAGAAGCCGCAGCTAAACTAGCGGAAGATTACGATATTGAAGCAGAAGTCTATAGCGTTACATCGTTTAACGAACTGACCCGTGATGGCATTGAGTGTGATCGTCAGAACATGCTGAATCCGGAAGATGATGCGAAAACGCCGTATATTACTCAGGTGCTGAACGAGGGTAACGATGGTCCTACTGTCGCCGCCACCGATTACATTAAAAATTATGCAGACCAGGTACGCAACTTTGTACCGGGTAGCTATCGTGTGCTTGGGACAGATGGTTTTGGTCGCTCTGACAGTCGCGCTAATCTGCGTCGTCACTTTGAAGTTGATGCAGCAAGTGTTGTATATGCTGCCTTGTACGAGCTTTACAAAGCGGGCGACCTGGATGGCAAAGTGCTGTCAAAAGCGATGAAGGATCTGGCCATCGACCAGAAAAAAATAAACCCACTGCACGCGTAAGCACAGGAGAGACATCGACATGGCAGATATAAAAGACGTACTCGTACCGGATTTAGGCGAAGACGACGTTGAAGTCATTGAACTGTGTGTAGCAGAAGGTGATGACGTTGAAGCCGAAGGGGCTTTGGTTACTGTGGAAAGTGACAAAGCCAGTATGGACGTGCCTGCGCCGTTTGCAGGCAAGATAAAAGAGCTTTGTGTCAGTGTGGGAGATAAAATCTCGCAGGGTGATTTGTTGGCGAAAGTTGAAGAGGCCGGCGCATCGACTGATTCCGATGATAGCGACGACAGCGAAGACGATAAAGAGGATACACAAAGCAGCAATCAAGATGCTGCCGACGAATCGTCATCTGAGCAAAAGGACAATCAAAGCGCTGACAAAAAACAGTCGGATTCTGGTTCATCGGGTAGTTCTACGATAGAAGTTACTGTCCCTGATATTGGTGATGCTGAAGATGTTGATATCATCGAAGTGTTGGTGGCAGAAGGCGATTCAGTAGAGGCAGAAGATGGCCTGATTACACTGGAAACTGATAAAGCGACCATGGATGTGCCGTCGCCCCAGGCTGGCACCGTCAAATCACTGAAAGTTAAAGAAGGTGATAAGGTATCAGAAGGTTCGCTGGTGCTGATTCTGGAAGTGGCAGGAAATGAGCAGGGCAGCGCAAGCAGCGACAAGGAGAGCGACTCTGCCGATAGCGGCCAGCAAGATTCAGGCAGCGGCGAGCAGGCCACCTCTTCTGATGAATCCAGCGACGATGCTGATGAAGGTGGTGAGGAAGAGATTGAAGTCACTGTGCCGGATATCGGCGATGCTGAAGATGTTGAAATTATCGATGTCCTGGTGTCAGAAGGCGATACCATTGAGCCAGAAGATGGTCTGATCACCCTGGAAACAGATAAAGCCACCATGGACGTACCGGCTCCTAAAGCGGGCACTGTGACAAAAATGTTGGTTAAGCAGGGCGATAAGGTTTCTCAGGGTTCATCAGTATTGATGCTGAAAGTTGCCGGGGGCAGCAAGAAATCATCAGAAGCCAAGGCTAAGTCCGATGACAAGCCAAAGCAGAATGAACAAAAGCAACCTGAAAAGGCAAAAAGTGATAACAGCGATTCCGGCCGGCCGAAAGCGCCGCCAGTTCCGCATCATCCTTCAGCGGGCGAAAAGAAGAAGAGCGGTAAAGTACACGCTTCTCCTTCTGTGCGCCGGCTTGCCAGGGAGTTCGGTGTTGATCTGACGCAGGTTTCCGGCTCAGGCAGAAAAAATCGGATTCTTAAAGAAGATGTTCAGTCATATGTGAAATACGAACTGTCACGGCCTAAGGCCAGCGCCGGTTCCGTCGGGCAGGGTGAAGGCGGACTTCAGGTTATTGCACCGCCAAAAGTTGATTTTTCCAAATTTGGCGAAGTGGAAGAAAAGCCACTCACACGAATACAGAAGCTTTCTGGTCCGAACTTGCATCGCAATTGGGTGACCATTCCGCACGTGACGCAGTTTGAAGAAGCTGATATCACAGAAATGGAAGCATTCCGTAAGCAGCAAAATAAAATTGCCGAAAAACGGAAGTATGACTTTAAAGTGACCCCTCTGGTATTCATGATGAAGGCAGTGGCCGACGCGTTGAAAGCTTATCCGGTTTTTAATACGTCACTTTCTGCTGACGGTGAGTCTTTAATTCAGAAAAAGTATTACCATATAGGTATCGCCGTTGACACACCAAATGGACTGGTTGTCCCGGTGGTACGCGATGTTGACCAGAAAGGTATTCACCAACTGTCTAAAGAATTGCTGGAGCTTAGTGCCAAAGCCAGAGACGGCAAGCTGAAATCTGCGGATATGCAAGGTAGCTGCTTTACCATTTCAAGCCTTGGTGGCATTGGTGGCACAGCGTTTACGCCAATTGTAAACGCGCCGGATGTGGCTATTCTTGGTGTTTCTAAAAGTGAAATGAAGCCGAAGTGGAACGGTAGCGAGTTTGAGCCACGGTTAATGTTGCCATTATCGCTCTCCTATGATCATCGGGTGATCGATGGTGCTGTTGCAGCGCGATTTGCAGTGCATTTGAAAACAGTGCTCGAAGACATGCGGGAAATGTTACTGTAGTGATAAAAGGGGAGGGCGAATGCCTTCCCTTTACGCTTTTTTATCAGCATTTCACGATGTTGGCTTTACAGGGTCGATAAGCCCTAGGTAAAATTCCGAACGTATATATTTTCAGATATTTGACAAATTGAGGTCACGATGAGCGATATGAAAACTCAGTTAGTTGTATTGGGTGCAGGACCAGGTGGGTACTCTGCCGCATTCCGCGCTGCCGATATGGGCGTAGAAACCGTTATTGTTGATGCCAGGGAAACACTGGGTGGTGTGTGCCTGAATGTAGGGTGTATTCCCTCTAAAGCGCTATTGCATGTGGCTAAAGTAATCAAAGAAGCCAGGGAAATGGCGAGTCACGGTGTATCGTTTGGCGAGCCGGAAATTGATCTTGATAAGTTACGGGATTACAAAGACTCGGTGGTTGGTCAGCTGACTAAAGGCCTGTCAGGCATGTCGAAGATGCGCAAAGTAAAGCATGTTCGAGGTACTGGCAAATTCACCGGGGCGAATACCCTGGAGGTGGAAGGCGAAGATGGCAAAACCACCATCGAATTCGAAAATGCGATTATTGCTGCCGGTTCTGAGCCAGTAAAACTGCCTTTTATCCCTGAAGATGATCGCGTCATCGATTCAACCGGCGCACTGGAAATGAAAGATATTCCGGAAAAAATGCTGGTCTTAGGCGGTGGTATTATTGGTCTGGAAATGGGCACCGTTTATAAAGAACTGGGTTCCAGTATTGATGTTGCCGAATTCCTTGACCAGCTGATTCCGGCTGCTGATAAAGACGTCATGAAAGTATTTATGAAGTCTTATAAAGACAAGTTCAACATTATGCTTGAAACCAAAGTGACGGATGTTGAAGCCAAAGATGACGGCCTGTATGTCACTTTCGAGGGTAAAAATGCACCCTCCGAAGCGGTCCGCTATGACAAGGTATTAGTATCTGTCGGTCGTACGCCAAATGGTAAAAAAGTTGGTGCAGATAAAGCTGGCGTGAAAGTGGATGACCGCGGTTTTATCAATGTTGATAAACAGATGAGAACCAATGTTGACAATATTTTCGCCATTGGTGATTTGGTCGGCCAACCTATGCTGGCTCACAAGGCGGTTCACGAAGGTCATGTAGTCGCTGAGGTTATCGCCGGTAAGAAACATTACTTCGATCCGCGTTGTATTCCTTCAGTTGCTTACACCGAGCCGGAAGTTGCCTGGGTTGGTTTAACTGAAAAAGAAGCAAAAGAGCAGAACGTAAGTTACGAATCAGCGACGTTCCCGTGGTCTGCTTCAGGCCGGGCAATTGCTTCTGATGCCACAGACGGCATGACCAAACTTCTTTTTGATAAAGAATCCGGCCGCGTTATCGGCGGTGCGATGGTGGGTACAAATGCCGGTGAAATGCTGGGTGAAATTGGCCTTGCTATCGAGATGGGTGCTGACGCTGAAGATGTCGCACTGACTATACATGCTCACCCAACACTGAATGAATCTATTGGCCTGGCGGCTGAAATTCAGGAAGGCAGCATTACCGATATGCCAAATCCAAAGGCTAAGAAAAAGTAATTTAGTCATCTGATATTGAAAAAGCGAGGCATGAGCCTCGCTTTTTTTTGCCTGAAATAAACGTTTTATTATCGGCGTACCGATGACACCCAGAGGGCGCAGAGCGACGGCCTCTGCACTCCCGCGCTACTGCTAAACGCTCTGAATGTTGTCAGGTTGCACAAGTGAAAAACATCGCGTAAGAAGTGAAAAGTGTGATGTTGTCGGTAATATCGTCGTCTTTTTTGTTAAGCGCAATCTTGGTCCTGGACAGTCAATAAAAGTGAAACCTCGTCAGGGATGATGAGGTAGTGGCGACCGGGGCATGGAAGCGCCGTTCGCCATGGTGCACTTTTATCTGGACGGGGACAGGATGTTTTGAGCTTCATAAACGACAGGGCGTCCAGAGGGGGATTCGGATCCCCTTCTGGGTGCTGCCGCCACCGCGGCACAAAGGCGGTCATATCGTTCAGTGGAGCCCAAATACCTCAGATAGATGTAAGCTGCAAAACGTTACCTATCTTTCCACCAACAATTTTTAATTCGAAGAATGCCATAAAAGCACCACAATTTGTCGCAGCGATGACGCAAAGTCCTGTTAGCATAATCTCTTAGATGAAAGGGTAAGGAAACAAGATGAACAAATCAGCCACTACTATTCTCGCTATCGGTATCATCATAGGCCTGACGCTTTTTGGCAGTATATTAGGACACTCATTAATAGCGTTTAAAACCTGGGACCGGGTGGTCACCGTGAAAGGGCTGTCTGAAAAAGAATATCTGGCAGATACCGTCATTTGGCCGGTTCAGTTTACGGCCGCTGATAACGATCTGGGGGCACTCTATCAAACCATTGAAAATCAGTCAGCGCAAATTAATCAGTTTTTATTGAATGCGGGCCTGACGCAAGACGAAATAAGCATTGGCAAGCCGGATATAACCGACAAGCTGGCTAACCAGTATGGTGGCAACAACAATGTGAAATTTCGTTATAGCGCTATTCAAACTGTGACCGTGTACTCTGAACGGGTAGAAAAGGTACGGCAACTGATGGGACAAAGCAGCCAGCTATTGCAAAAAGGGATTGTACTGTCAACTCAGAACTACAATGCGCAAACTGAGTTCGCCTTTACCCGGCTTAATGAAGTCAAACCCGCTATGATCGAAGAGGCTACAATTAATGCCCGAGAAGTGGCGCAAAAATTTGCAAAAGACTCTGATAGTAAACTGGGAAAGATTAAGCAGGCTAATCAGGGGCAGTTTTCAATATTCTCTCGTGACAAGCAACATCCGCATATAAAAAAGGTGCGCGTAGTGTCGACCATTCAGTACACACTGGTCGACTAGTCGGCGGATACTTGCGATGATCCTGGTTAAGACTGCTATACTGCGGAGTGAATTTAAACAGGTGGTGTATTGGCAGGATGACTGAGTCTACTTCCTCAGGCCCGGCGCAACTTGAATTTTTTGATGTGCCAAGCCCGTGTATAGGCGTGTGCCAGGCCGGCCCTCGGGGATATTGTAAAGGCTGCTTTCGTAGCCGCGATGAACGGCTTTACTGGTTGCAGGTGGACACACCGACGCGCCGGAAGATCGTGGCTGCTTGTTTTCGGCGCAAGCAGGCTGCATTGAACAGACAGCGCAAACAGAATTCTACGCAAAATACGCCCACACAATCGCAATTCGACCTTTTTGATAATAACAGTTAACGTATTTGTGTCTTAAAATACCGCTGGCTTGATATACTAGCGGGACAATTACAGTGGTTTACTTTTCATGACGTTAGAAAAACTCGTCGCTTACGCGGCCAATTCGTTTACGTTACCTGATGTCTGCTTGCGACTTCGGGAAGTGCTCGATGATCATCGCTCAGATGCTGATGATATCGCCCGGCTCATTTCCGTCGATCCATCACTTACCGCAAAGATTCTCAAACTTGCGAACAGTGCTCTGTTTCGCTTCCCTTCTCAGATTGACTCCATCACGCGGGCAGTTAATGTTGTTGGTGGTGAAGCTCTTTACAATCTGGCAGTGGCAGAAACAGCCCATGCTGCGTTTAAGTCTTTTGATAGCAAGCTTATCGATCAGGAAAAGCACTGGAATGAGTCAGTATATTGTGGCATGGCTGCTAAGTATCTGGCCCGCCACGTTAATTTGCGTGGCAGTGAGAGGTTTTTTGTTATTGGCATCTTGCACAATCTGAGCGAACTGGTGGTAGCCAATTACGATCCAGAAGGGTATCAGCAATACGTGAAAGACGATAGCCATCTGCTTCCCTGGGAAAAACAGTTGGTTATTTTCGGCTTCGATTTTGCCCACCTAAGCGGCCTGATTCTTGAGCGCTGGCAACTACCGATGCCGCTCTATTACCCAGTGCGGAATCTGCAAAACGTGCAAAAACAAGCCAATGAAGTGGAGATCGCTTTATTAGCATGCGCTCAACGGGTTACAATCCGTGAAAAAAGCCAGGAAGGGCTAAATAAAATCGAGCTTTTCACTCCGGCTATCGCTAATAGCCTGAAGGTGGAAGGAGATGCACTTGGGGGAGCGGTGAGTTACGCCAATCAGGAAACCCATAAAGTTGCTTCATTGATTAATTAAAAGAATCGACCAGGGACGGAATATTTTGCGCTAAACATTATTCGAACCCACTTATGCTAAACCAACCGAAAGTCAGTGTGTGCAGTGCTGTTTGCCTTTTTTTTGCAAGCTGCCTGCCGGCCGTGGCTGCCGATAAAAATTTGATACAAACGCTTTATCATACTGAGTTTCAGTATAACCAGGATAATCGTGAGGAAATTTTCACCCTCGATGGTGAAATAGGTGTGCTTAATGCTAGCGGAAATACCGATGCGACATCGCTACGGGCCGGCATTATTTCTGAACAGGAAACCCTCAACTGGAACAATAATTATTCTGCTGACTTTTTGTATAAACAAACTGAGGTCACCTCTGATGGCAGCTCGCAGGATCGGGTAAGTGCACAGCGATTTTACGGGACGGCCCAGTTTGATTACAAGCTGCAAACGCCGGGTCGGCGTTTTTTTATGTATGCCGACTATGAAAATGACCGCTTTAATGGTTATGAATACAGGGCGACGCTGGCCAGCGGTTGGTCACATCGGATGTGGAACACCGATGAGAGTATGTTTCGATATAGTGTTGGGCCGGGTTATGGCTTTGTAAAAGCAGAAGATAATGTGCAGAGTAACGCTAATAACGGGCTTATTCTGCGGGCATCGACTGAATATCAGTATCAGTGGTACACCGGCTCAAAGTTGCGTCAGTTTTTAAGCGCTGAAATAGGGGCCAATAATATTAAAACGCGCTCTGAAACAGCGCTTTCGGCAAACCTGTTTGATTCGCTGGCTATGAAGCTGTCGTTCGTGGTGGCGTATGAAACTCAGCCTGTGGGAGATATTTCGGGTCTGAATACTGAAACCTCGCTCTCGGTGGTATATCGCTTTTTTTAAACAGAATTATTTTGCGCTGAGGCTCAGCAAAGAATGCAATCACTGTCGTGGATGCGACAGGAAATTTTTGACAATTAACGAGGAAATACATGAAAAAAATAGTTGTTGCTGCTACAGCTGCCAGTGCATTATTCACGGCGACTGCCTCGGCGCAAACCCAGCAAAAGCCGCTAACCCTAGAGGGCGGACTGGGCTTTATCTTTACCACTGGTAACACCGACACCACATCGGTGAATGGTTCAATTGAATCCCACCAGGAGCTGGAGCGCTGGAGTAACGATTACAGCTTAAGCGGTTTGTATAAAGAAGAAAGTGTTGAAAACGATCAGGGCGTTGAAGAAGATCGGACATCGGCGCAACGCTTTGATGCGCGAGCCCAGGGTAATTACAAACTGAATAATCCAAACTATCGCTTGTTCGGCTTCGCTTCTTATGAAGATGACCGATTCAGCTCATACAATTATCAGTCGACCATTGCTGCTGGTTGGAACCACAAATTGTGGCAGGGCGATACCACCTCATTTGAGTACTCCATCGGTCCGGGTTATGCGTTTAACGAAACACAGGACGGAGAGTCGCAAAACGGTCTTGTGGTGCGGGCGTCCAGCGGCTTTCAGTGGCTGATTTCAGATACAGCAAAATTCACTCAGACTATTAGTACAGAAGTCGGAAGTGAAAACACCAAGTCGGCGGCTGAAACAGCGTTGACAGCATCAATCAGCGGTAATCTATCGCTTAAAGTTTCTGTGTCACTCAACCACAACACGAATGTTGAACCTGATAAAGAAAAACTGGATACAGAAACTGCCGTTACATTGGTTTACAGCTTTTTATAAAGCAAAAAGCCGGTGTCAGAAAAAAGCCAACCGAGAGGTTGGCTTTTTAGTTTTACTTCCCACATTAGCTTAGTGCAGTAAGCGTGCTTTTATCGTTCCGTCCACCTGTAATAGCTGGGCCAGCCCGTCATAGGCTTTATCCGCCTCGACATCGATGACGACGTAACCCACGTCCGCCGACGTTTGCAGATACTGGGCTTCAATATTTATTCCGCGCTCGGCAAAAGTTCGGTTGATTTGCATGATGACACCAGGCCGGTTTTCATGGATATGTAACAGGCGTGAGCGGCCAGGGTGGTCAGGTAAGGAGACTTCCGGGAAGTTGACCGCTGACAGAGTAGAGCCGTTGTCACTGTATTTGGCCAGTTTACCGGCCACTTCAATGCCAATATTTTCCTGCGCTTCCTGCGTACTGCCCCCCACATGCGGGGTAAGAATCACGTTGTCAAAACGACACAGAGGGGAGTCAAATGTTTCCGTATTCGATTTAGGCTCAACCGGAAATACATCGATAGCCGCACCGCTTAATTTTTTGCTCTCCAGTGCTGACACCAGTGCATCAATGTCTACTACCGTTCCCCGAGAGGCATTGATTAGAATTGCATCCTGTTTCATTTTAGCAAGGGTATCGGCGTTGATGATATCTTTAGTCTGAGCGGTTTCTGGAACGTGCAGAGTAACCACATCAGAAGTACTTAGCAGCTTATCCAGGCTCTTGACCTGCATAGAGTTACCCAGCACCAGCTTATCTTCAATATCATAAAACTGCACTCGCATACCCAGATGTTCAGCTAAAATACTCAGCTGTGTACCAATATGCCCGTAGCCAATGATACCGAGGGTTTTGCCTCTTGCTTCAAATGAACCGTTGGCGCTTTTATCCCACTCACCGCGATGCGCCATAGCGTTTTTTTGCGGTATCTGACGCAATAACAATATGATTTGACCCAGTACCAGTTCCGCCACTGAGCGGGTATTGGAAAAGGGCGCGTTGAAAACCGGGATACCCCGTTTGCGGGTGGCGGTAAGATCAACCTGATTAGTTCCTATACAGAAGCATCCGATGGCAACCAGTTTGGTGGCAGCATCAATCACGGCTTCGGTTAACTGTGTGCGCGATCGAAGGCCAATAAAATGAACATCTTTGACCTTCTCGATGAGCTCATCCTCAGGCAAAGAGGTTTTGAGATACTCAATATTGGTATAGCCGCTGCTTTGCAATGTTTCCACTGCACTTTGATGTACGCCTTCCAGCAATAATATACGAATTTTTTCTTTGGGTAGTGACACTTTACTCATGAATGTATCTCAGGCATAAAAGGATGGTTAAAAGACATCTGGACGTCTAAACGTATCAGATGTCGCAGCGTCTTAAAAGTATAAGTTGCCGTTCGCGCCGATTTATTAGTCTGGTAATGGCAATTAGTTCACTTTACCCAAATTGTCTGACTTCATTTTCATCTGCACACAGTACGATATCTGCGCCGCGTCGGGCAAACAGTCCGTTGGTCACAACCCCGGCGATATTGTTGATTTTCGCTTCAAGCTCACGGGGATCCAGAATGTCGAGATTATGAACATCTAAAATAACATTCGAATTATCAGTGACTACGCCCTGACGATAGACCGGATCGCCACCGAGCCTGACCAACTCACGGGCGACATAGGAGCGACCCATAGGAATTACCTCTACCGGCAAAGGAAATTTACCGAGCAGAGGAACGCGTTTTGTGTCATCGACAATACAGATGAACTGACGGGCCACGGCAGCGACAATTTTTTCCTGGGTTAGCGCAGCACCACCGCCTTTGATCATGTGTTTGTGTTCTGTGACCTCATCGGCACCATCAATATAGATATCCAGCTCATCCACTTCGTTTAACTCGTAAACATGAATGCCATGATCTTTAAGCCGTTGGGTCGATGCCTTTGAACTGGATACAGCGCCGTTGATCTCATTTTTCATGGCGGCGAGCCCGTCAATAAAATAATTCACCGTTGAGCCCGTGCCCACGCCAACAATTGTATCGGGTTTAACGAATTTAAGCGCTGCGTTAGCCACCGCTTCTTTTTTCTGATTCTGATCCATACATCCTCCTTCAAAGCTATTTTTGCAGTGTACAGTGACTTTTTTAGTTGTAGCCACTATCAGCTGCTTTTCACCGGTCGTAAGCGCAAACTGCATCTTAATGTAACACGGGCAAAGCAAAATATGTTCAATGACCACCGATATGTATAGGTGGTGTATAGCAATTTATTCACAGATAGGTCGCTGGTGGGAAGCGCTCATCCCTCAAGATGATGCGTATATTAACTGTTATAACCGACAGGAGAACTCATTGCATTCGATAGGTGACTGCCGGAAAGGATAAAACACGGTTCTGCCTGTGATTTATCAACAGTTTTCAGAGTAGCGTCGCGATGTCAGAAGTTGGCGAAAATAATTCCCAACGGCATGATAAAAAATAGCCCTCCAATATACGCTGCACCATATAGCTTTCGCTCTGAGGCCAGGACCGATAACTGATAGGATAAGCGTAAAGGAATATTGCGCAACAGCGGCAGGCCGTAAATCACGGTTACGCCGGCGACGTTGTAAATTAAGTGTACCAGCGCGATTTGCAGCGCAAAACCACTGTTAATACCAGCCACGCCTAACGCTGCGATCAGCGCTGTTATACATGTGCCGATATTTGCGCCCAGCGTGAAAGGATAAATATCCTTTGGTTTTAAAATGCCGTTACCCACCAATGGCACCATCAATGATGTCGAGGTGGAAGAAGATTGCACAAGCACTGTGACAATTGCGCCGGACATAATTCCTGATAATGGACCCTGACCAATACTTTTGTAAAGCAGTTGCTTTGCTTTGCCTACCATCAACGATTTCATCACTTTCCCCATTAATGTGATCGAAGCAATGATCAGACAAATTCCTAAGACAATTTTCACCACACCCGGATAAATAGACGGCAGGAATTCAAGGCGGGAAGTAATAAAGTCAGTAACCGGTTGCGTTGTAGCTTTGACGGGATTAACGCCACTAAACCCAAATGTATCGGCGGTGTTTAACATAGCAACAAGTAAGCCACTCAGATATTCGAAAATACCAAACGCCATTTCCAGCGGAAGAAAGATAAGCACTGCAAGAATATTGAAAAAATCATGAATCGTTGCGGCATTAAACGCCCGCTGAAATTCTTGTTTTCGGGTGATGTGGCCAAGGCTTACCAGCGTATTGGTTAAGCTCGTGCCGATATTTGCGCCCATCACCATGGGAATGGCGATAGTAATCGGTAAGCCGCCTGCTACCATACCCACAATGATAGAGGTGACGGTGCTGGAGGATTGAATAAGTGAAGTAGCGACCATACCGATGATAAGCCCCATTATGGGGTTTGAGGCAAAGCTGAACAGCGTTTTAGCCTGATCAGCTGTGGCATAGTTAAAGCCGCTGCCAATCAGGCTAACAGCGAGCAACATAAGGTACACGAGAAACGCAAGAACCAGCCAGCGCTGCCAGGTTTTATATTTGTGAATGCCAGTTTGCAGGGGCAGGGAAGGGCCACTTGTTACCATAATTGATGCACACAGACGAACAAAGATTAATCATATGGGCGTCGTATTACACAAAAATGACAGTCAGGCTGCTTGTCGGTGGGGGAACGTTCATCACAGGCAGACCATCTATACAGCCAGCGCAGCCTCGTCAAATAATCAGTTAATTATTCATAACGCCAAATGTTATCCGGTGTCACAATCATATCGCAAGGCACATCCCAGGGAGCGACCGGTAATTGTTCTACCTCTTGACAGCTGTGCGCTACACCAATGAGTGTAGGGCCTTTAGCGGCTTTCGAGTGGTACGCTAACGTGCGATCGTAAAAGCCGCCACCCATGCCCAGACGATTTCCCGCGGCATCAAAACCCACCAACGGCATCAGGATAACATCATGCTCATCCAATCGCCGAATAGCCTGACAGACCAGTTCCGGCTCTGCGATATTAAACCGGTTCAGCCGCATCGGGGTCGTGGCGGTGTAATCTAAAAACAGCAGGTGTTTTTTTGTCAGAGGATGAAGCACGGGCAACGAAACCGCTTTTCCAGATTGCTGACAAAAATTAATGACAGGCGTCAGATTTGGCTCGCCATCATTGGCCAGATATGCGGCGATGCGCTTTGCTTGAACAAACGCTTCCTGGCGAGAGAGCTGTTCTAAAAGAGCCTGTGAAGCAGCCTGTTGCTGGTCACCGGTAAGGTTTCTGCGAGCTTGTCGCAATACCTGACGCAGCTGCCCGCGGCTGGGTTGGTCGGTCATACAAACGGCATTTTTTTGGTGTAATAATGCGCTTAGAATACGGGTAAATAACCTGATTGCAAGAGGTGGTAGATGCGCAGAGACGCAGACTGTGTTTCTGGTAAAAAAATACCGGCGTTATGCCGGTATTCTTAGAACGCCATAAAGGTGATTATTTGGCGTAGGTATCAATAAATAATGTTTCCAGGCGTTGAGCATCCACCCTGGTGGCCACTTTGATTGACTGGGCTTCGGTCCACAGCGGGCTTGCTGTGGTGCCGTAAGGCGCGACAATCGTCTGACCGCGGTTCAGGTCGTCAGTAGAAACCCGGACCTGACCTTCAGTAAACTCAAATAAATCCGGCTGGATTAAATGTGCCAGTGGGAACGCATCGTGGAAACAGCAAACCCGGTCTTCACCTTCTTTGGTGTAGAAATCGATATAGAACTGGGCTGACTTTTGTACAAAACCGCCCAGCTCCTGATTTTTCTGCGCCAGCGTATCTACAAATGCTTCTTTAAAGCGAACAGTATTGGTCACATCCAGGCCAAACATGGTGATGTCCCATTCGGCTGAAAAAACAATATCGGCGGCGTGGGCGTCGTTCCAGATATTGGCTTCGGCCACAGGTGTAACATTGCCAGGAACAAAGGCTGCACCACCCATAATACTGACACCCTTAACCAGTTTTGGTAATTCAGGCTCCAGGCGCAACGCCAGAGCCAGGTTACCCAGCGGCCCAATGGCCACCAGTGTAATTTCCCCGGGATTTTCGCGGGCCATATCAACTATGTACTGGGCAGCACTGCGCGGATCAAGCTCACCTTCTGCGGCGGGAAAATCGATGTTGCCAAAGCCGTCATCGCCATGCACAAAATGGGCATAAGAAGACTCTGGGCCCACCCAGGGCATAGCGACACCCTTGGTCACCGGAATGTCTTTACCTGCCAGCTTGCACAGCGTGATGGCATTTTTTGCTGCCATGTCAACCGGCACGTTACCAAAAACAGTGGTCAGCCCAAGTACTTCAATATCAGGCGACTGAAAAGCAAAGAAAATGGCCATTGCATCATCAATGCCCGGATCGGTATCTAAAATTATTTTGTGAGTCATTATTTTGGGTTCCAAATATCAGGCGTGTTTTGCCATGAAACGATCAACTTCCTGCCGGGAAGGGATTGACTGGGCAGCGCCCTGGCGCGTTACCGCAAGCGCTGAGGCGGCGCAGCCACGGATAAGGGCCTGACGAGCATCGGTGTGGTTGCTGTAAGCTGATAAGAAATAGCCGATAAAGGTGTCGCCTGCCGCAGTGGTGTCTACTGCTTCAACGGTAAAAGCCGGCACCTCAATGACATCGTCCTGGCGAATCATCATCACGCCTTCTTTGCCCAGCGTAATGAGAACTTCTGCGTGTTGCCATTCCTGCTGAAAATAGGAGACGATATCTTCCAGGCTTTCTTTTTGGGTAATGGCTGCGGCTTCAGTTTCATTCACAATAAGCAAATCCACGCAATCCAGAGGCAACGCTAAAACATTGCTGTTCATTGGCGCCGGATTAAACGCAACCTTAAGGCCTTTTTCCCGTCCCTGTTTGAGAACCTCATCAATGCAGCTGGTTTCGTTTTGGGTCAGTACCCAGTCGGATGAGCCGGTATCTGATAACGCTTTTTGGACGGTATCCGGCGTTATTGTCTGATTTGCTCCGCCAAATAGCACAATCGCATTTTCACCACTCGGGGTGACCTGGATAATGGCATGACCAGAGGGCACATCATGGCAATGAACATATCGGCAATCTACCCCATTTTTAATCAGGGTCTGTTTAAACGATGCATCTGATTCGTGAATACTGCCAACATGTTGCACATCAGCACCGGCCTGAGCCAGAGCAATAGACTGGTTTGCGCCTTTGCCACCCAGTAGTTGCTGATAGTTTGAGGAGGCCAGGGTTTCACCTGGTTTTACAAAGTGGTCCACCGAATATACATGATCGATATTGATGGAACCGAAATTAATTACAGCCATTTCTTTTTCTCGTCGAAAAGAGGGCGTCTCCCAAGATGCCGCTGTTCATTTTTCGCCCGTGAGCCGAAAGGTTCACGGCGGAAGAATCATCATGACCGTAGGCTTCTCGATACGCGCCGAGCTTGCTCAATAGTCATAAGTTCAACTTCCTTTTTAAAAAGCATCGGCCAGGGACATGAAATGAACTGGCAAACATCCCAGGAGACATTGATCAATTATAAAGCGCAACAGGGTATATCAAACGCACAGGCGCGTGAAGAGATCAATCACACCGTTTTGCCAATCGTTGGCTTACTGCTTGCAACTTACTGCTTGCAAAGTATTGTCTGCAAATAACACCAGTGAAAGACTAAACATCTTCGCACTAACGCAAACCACGATTATGTTGTTGCGCTCAAAAATTTCAACCGTAACTTGACCAGATGGTCAAAGAAATTTCTGTCAGTGCGATCTTAAAGGATAAACCGAACAAGCGAAAGAGCGAATACCAGATTTACTCAGTGAACGAAGAATAAGTGCCGCTGATCGGAGCACTGTACTTTTATCTGCCTTTGCTATATTTATATCTTACAGGTCGATACTGCATCATCAAGTGCCAGTGGAACTGGGCTTTGACATGGGTTTTTGCTAGGATGAGCGCTGACACTAATCCCATCGTGATAAGGTAAACCGTGGACAAACAACTTGATTATGACAACATAACCAACGCGCTATTTCAGGACTCAGTAAATGCCGACGCGGCTGAAATTCACGGCATTATGTGCGGTATGTTGTGTGGCGGTATGTCGCTGACAGATCAGAAATGGCAATCGGTCCTGGCAGACACCACGAACGAGGGGGAAGCATTCTCTCAGAGGTTGGGCTTCAAACTGGAACAGCTCTATAGCCAAACCTGCGAGCAGTTGCTTGAAGGGGAGTTTAGCCTGCAAATGATGCTGCCTGATGATCAAACGCCGATAAACGACCGCGGCGTCGCGCTTATCAACTGGGTACAAGGGTTTATGCTGGGCTTCGGTTTGCATCAGCAAGACCTCATGCAATGCTCCGCAGACATCAAAGAAGCGTTGAATGATTTTTCCGACATTTCACGCATGGAAGAGCCCATGGATGCTGATGAAGCATCAGAAAAAGCGCTTTATGAAGTGGTGGAATATGTCAAGGTATCGGCCCTGCTTTGCTTTAGCGAGTTGGGAGGATCGTTACTGGACGATCAAAAAGACACACCCTCGGTACACTAAATGATAAATGAGCAAGAATTTATTGCCCGCCGGCAGCGCCTGTTGGGGCAATGTGCGCCAAACAGCGTCTGTATTGTTCCGGCCGCGCGGCTGGTAACTCGCAGTCGCGATACGGAATACACCTTTCGCCAGGACAGTGATTTTTGGTATCTCACCGGTTTTAATGAGCCCGATACCTGGTTATTACTGTCTAATCATGACCGTCATCAACAATCTTTTTCAGCCATGGTGTGCCAGCCCAAAGATGCATCTCAGGAGATTTGGCAAGGCCGGCGACTTGGTGCCCAGGCCGCCATTGCCCGATTCGATCTGGATGAAGCTTACGATCTTTCCGAATTACCGGAAGTTTTAATGGAGTGGTTGTTTGGCCATACTCACGTCTATTTTGCGCAGGGACAGTACCCCCATGCTGATGCGATGGTGCATGAAGCGCTAAAAACACTGCGCGAAGCGCCAAAGGAGGATTGTGCACCCCCATCAATGCATGATCTGCGGCCCATCCTCCATGAAATGCGCCTGTTCAAATCTGCCAGCGAAGTCGCAGTGATGAAAGCCGCGGCCAAAATATCCGCCGCGGCGCACAAACGCGCCATGACAACCGCCCAGCCGGGCGTTTATGAATACCAATTAGAAGCCGAGCTGCATCATGAGTTCGCCATGGCGGGTGCCCGATCACCGGCCTATGCCACTATTGTGGGCAGCGGCGAAAATGCCTGCGTCCTGCATTACACTGAAAACAGTAAAGTCATGGAAGCCGGCGAGCTGGTGCTTATTGACGCCGGAGCCGAATACATGGGTTACGCTGCAGACATAACGCGAACGTTCCCGGTCTCAGGCAAGTTCACAAAACCACAAAAAGATATTTATAATCTTGTCTTGCGTGCTCAGCAAAACGCGCTGAATTTTATAACCCCAGGTGTCACCTTAAAAGACGCCACCTTGCGGGTTGTTGAGGTCATCACCGAAGGGCTGGTGGAGCTTGGCATTCTGACGGGTTCTGTTAGTGAAAATTTGGAAAATGAGACCTGGCGCGCTTATTTTATGCATGGTCTGGGACATTTCATCGGCCTGGATGTTCATGATGTTGGCAACTACCGGATTGATGGCGAGGACAGGCCACTGCAGCCTGGTATGGTTATTACCGTGGAACCAGGCATTTATATTAGCCCTCAGGCGAGCGTTGATGAGGCCTATCGGGGGATTGGTGTAAGGATTGAGGATGATGTGGTGATTACTGCCACCGGCATTGATATTCTCACCAGTGATGTGCCAAAAACTGTTGAAGAGATTGAGGCACTAAAACAATAAAAGAGAATGAATGTGACAGACAAATCGGTAGTAACAACAGATATTGCAATTATCGGTGGCGGTACGGTAGGCAGCGCACTGGCGCTCGGTATTGCCAAGCGCACCGAGTTTGATACTACTGTGATCGATGCCAACTCACTGGACACCAGCGAGGGGCATCCCGGGTTTGACGCACGGGTTATTGCATTGTCCCGACGAACCGTCGAGGAGTTGCGGGATATTGGTGCTGATGTCATCGAAGCAGATGCTGCCCCTATTCACTTTATCCAGGTGTCAGACAAAGGCGCGGCTGGGTTGTGCCAGCTGGAATCCAGGGAGTTTGAGCTAGATGCTTTTGGTCATGTAATAGCGTTGTCCGAATTAGGCGCAATGCTTAGCTGCGCCGTTAGCAAAACCGCGGTAAACCGGCTGGAAAATACCACCGTCAGGGCTGTGCACCGCGAGCAGGAAACCGTCACGTTAACCTTGAGTGATGACACAAGCCTAACGGCAAAGCTGGTTGTGCTAGCCGATGGTGGTCGCTCGAGCCTCGGTGAACAACTGGGTTTTGAGCGCATCACTCATAGCTATGACCAGGTCGCCGTTATTTGTAATGTCAGTATGTCATTGCCTCACAACAACAAAGCCTATGAACGTTTTACCGCAGACGGACCCCTGGCCTTTCTACCATTTAATACCCCAGCGGATGAACGTGGGCGGCACTGCTTTTCGGTAGTCTGGACAGTAAGCCCCGATCAGGCTGTTGCGCTTGAGAGTATGCCCGACCATGCGTTTATCCGGGCCTTACAAAAAGCGTTCGGTTATCGCCACGGGCGGATTGTTAAAGCCGGCGAGCGCACCAGTTACCCCTTATCATTGCGCCAGACCGATCGCCTCGCCACCCATCGTGTTGCCGTAGCCGGTAATGCTGCGCAAACACTGCATCCGATTGCCGGACAAGGTTTTAATCTGGGGTTAAGAGATGCCATGGCAATGATTAACTGTTTACACAGTGTGTCTGATCCCGGCAGCTACGCCACATTGAAAAACTACACAGCTGAGCGCACTGGCGATCGTGAACAAACCGTGTGGCTGACTGATACCCTTGTACGCAGTTTTTCTAATCAACATTTTCCACTGGTAGCAGGGCGCAACCTGGGATTAATCGCTATGGATAATTTACGCACCGTTCAGCACGCATTTGTCCGGCAAACCACCGGTTACGGGCCGGCAACCACAGGAACAAAAAATCATGCAAAAAGTTGATGTTGCAATAGTTGGTGGCGGTATGGTCGGGCTGACTCTGGCCACAGCATTATCGGGTAATGGCCTTAATATTGCCGTTATCAGCAATGTCCCCCTTGAACAACCTGTGCCTGAATCGCCCTTGCTGCGGGTCAGTGCAATTAATGAAGCCAATCGTGAAGCGCTGAGGGCCCTGGGAGTCTGGCAACATTTACCTACAGATCGCATTGCGGCCTACGGTCATATGCATGTCTGGGATAAAGACAGTTTTGGGCACATTCATTTTGATCATGAACAGATGCAGCGGCCTCAGTTGGGGCATATCGTGGAAAACCAGGTATTAACCAATGCCCTGGCGACGCGGGTCACTGGTCAGGATGATACGGTGGTGATAAACAGTGCCATCAACAAAGTTTTGTGGGGTGAGCACGAGACCATGCTGATGCTGGATAACGACGATGTGCTGTCCTGTAAATTATTGGTCGGTGCAGATGGTGCAAATTCTTTTGTTCGCAAACAGGCCGGTTTGCCTATTTCATTTCGTGATTATGGTCATACCGCCATCGTGGCAACGGTGAAAACCAGTGAGTCACATGACCAAACAGCCCGACAGGTGTTTACCCCACACGGGCCGCTGGCATTATTACCATTAAGTGACCCACATTTGTGTTCCATTGTCTGGTCACAACATACTGAGCAGGCTGAGTTGCTCATGCAACTGAGCGAAGAAGATTTTTCCCATGCACTGACCGCAGCGACCAATAGTGAAGCAGGTGTCATCACGCTTGACAGTGAGCGGCAGTCATTCACGCTGACCATGCGCTATGCCCGTCAATGGGTGCGTGAAGGTGCGGTGATCATTGGAGATGCAGCACATACTATCCACCCGCTGGCCGGGCAGGGCGCTAATCTGGGCATGCAGGATGCATTGTCGTTGGCCCGGGTGCTTAAGCAATTGCATCAGGAGAATAAATCATTGTCGCGACTGCGGTATCTGCGCCCATTTGAACGGGAGCGCAAAGCAGAGACGATGAAAATGATCAGCGCAATGGATGGTTTTAAAATGCTGTTTGAAGGTGATAACCCGGTGAAAAAAATGATCAGAGGAGTGGGCCTGATGACTACCGACCACCTACCAGCGGTAAAACGTAAGCTGATCAGCCAGGCGATGGGATTTTAACAGGATATTTGCAAACCTGCGCCAGACTGCGCATGATAGTTGTGTTAAATAAAAACGGGACTATTCATGGATAAGCGTGCATTTTTAAAATTTTCCGGTACCGGGCTGGCCTCCGCCTCGCTGCTCTCAGCATCTCTTTCTGCTAAAGCGCAAACATCAGCTGACGACGCATTTTATACCGATAACAAACTGACTGATATCACCGGCTCGGCAAAACCTATTTCAGCGCAGGAACGCAAAGCGCGCATTAAACAGGCCCAATCGTTAATGGCCCAACATAATATGGCGGCGTTAATTATTGAGCCGGGGGCTGCCATGGATTATTTCACCGGGATCCAGTGGTGGCGCAGTGAGCGACTCACCGCGGTTGTTATTCCCCGGGAAGGCGCAATCGCTGTGATCACACCTTTCTTTGAAGCACCCAGTGTAAAAGAAACACTCCAGGTAGGTGACGATATCCGCGTGTGGCAGGAGCATCAAAGCCCGTTCAAGCAGGTTCAGCAGGTGCTCAAAGACCGCAAAGCGACTAAAGGTAATATCGGGTTTGAGCAAAGCGTACGCTATTTTGTATTAAACGGTTTGATGCCGTTATTGCCGAATATGACCAATGTATCTGCCGAGCCGGTAACGCTGGGCTGTCGTATGTACAAATCTGAACACGAATTGCGCCTGATGCACAAAGCCAATGAAGTCACGTTGCGCGCTTATGATCATGTTTATCGCAACCTTGAGGCGGGTATGACTCAGGCGGATGTAAAAGGCCTGATGCAGTCAGCGCAGCAAAAGCTTGGCGGCAGCAACATCTGGAATATGGCACTGTTTAACGAAGCGTCGGCTTATCCCCACGGCACCCGACAGGAACAAATTATCAAAGAAGGCTCTGTGGTATTGATGGACTGCGGCTGTGCAGTGCATGGTTATCAGTCAGATATCAGTCGCACATTTGTATTTGGTGAGCCGGGTAAAAAACAGCAAAAAGTGTGGCAGCACGTGCGCGAGGGGCAACAAAAAGTCTTCAAACAAGCGCAGCCGGGTCATACTGCCGGAAGTGTTGATGATGTTGTACGCCAGTTTTATAAAGCCCAGGGATATGGGCCAGAATACCAGTTACCCGGACTGTCCCACCGAACCGGTCATGGCATTGGTATGCAGGGCCATGAACGGGTTAATTTTGTTAAGGGAGAAAGTCAGCAGCTGGCACCTGGAATGTGTTTTTCCAATGAACCTGGTATTTATATCCCCGGTGAGTTTGGCGTCCGTCTGGAAGACTGTATTTACATTACCGAACAAGGGCCACAATGGTTTACGCGCCCGCCCAAAAGTCTTGAATCACCTATCGGTGAACTTGCCCCGTTAACTGTTTAGTCATTCAATAAGGACAGATCTATGCCACGGATGTTACTGCTTATATTCCTGACCCTCGGTCAGCCTGGCTTTGTCTTGGCCCAAGATACAAACGCCTCACAAACTACCCCGTCTTCCCAATCTGTCATTAAACAGCTTTCGGCGTTGGCGAAGCAGGGTAACGCGGAAGCTCACTATCATCTGGGGATGTTTTACAATAACGGAGTCGGCGTGGCGCGCTCACCAACCCGGGCGCTCAGTTATATCAGACGGTCTGCTGAAGGCGGCGATCCACTTGGCAAGTATAAGCTGGGTTGTTATCTGATAGGGCAGTTTGGAACGCTCGAAGGGCTTACACTGGATACCCAGTAAGGCTTGGCATTAAAAGAAGAAGCCGCGGAGGCGAGTTATGCGCTCGCTCAGTATGATGTGGCAGGCGATGATTTTAAGCAGGATGATTTTGCAAAAGCATTAAGCTGGTTACAACGTGCTGCGGAGCAGGGGGATCGCTCTGCATTGTTCGCCACGGCCTTGCTTTACAGTGAAAAGACCACCCGGTATACGACCCGGTTAAAGCTTGGCAATATTTTTTGTTATTACCAGAATCTGCCGGCGGCGAACGACTAAATGCTCGTCGCAATACTATTGAAAATGCGCTGACCCAGTGAGCAAAAAGCGCAGGCCCGGCAACAGGCTGCTGCCATTACATTTACTGCTACAACACTGACAGAACGGACCCAGGCCGGGTAGGAACGCGCCCAGGTGTTGGCTGGCACACAGCTGAATTAAGCACCAGTGGTAAGCCGGGAGGTAATAAATTCAGCCAGTGTTTTACTCACCAGCGGGTGCTGCGTATCCTGGTTGAACAGGCAGATATTCACCTTGCCTAATTCTGGCAGAAACCGGTGTTTAAGCACAGTCAGGTTGCCCGGTATACTTGAGCGCGCTAATGCGGTGATCCCCAGGCCTTGCTGAATAGCGGCAGTAAGGCCAGCTAAATCAGCATTGGTATAGGCTATCTTCCACGCCCGTGTTTGCTGTTTGAGCTGGGTGATCACCCGGCTGCGATATACACAGCCATCGGGCGCCAGGACTAAAGCGATCCCATCGCCGTGAAATGCCAGATTGGTGTCACCCACCCACACTATGTCATCCTGTAAAACCAGTTCCCCGTCGGTTTGCTCACCTGGATTGGCCAGCGCCAGAATCAAATCAAAGTTATCCCGCCGGGACTGATGTAGCAAATCCCGACTCAATGCAGAGGTTACCTCTAGTGAGACGTCCGGATAACGTTTAGAAAATTCGCCAATCAGGCCAGGCAAGAGCGTGGATGCAAACTCGCTGGGAATACCCAGACGTAAACGACCGCTAAGCGGGGCCGGTGAGAGCGCCCGGAAAATACCATCATTCATTTCCAGCATTTCTTTGGCTTTAGGATACAGCCAGTTACCATCAGCGCTGGGTACGTGACGCTGGCCTACCTTAGTGAACAACTTACGGTCCAGCTGCGCCTCCAGCTTTTTAATTTGCAAACTGATGGCGGGCTGCGAACGGCCCAGCCATTCACCGGCTTTAGCGTAGCCGCCCTGTTCAATGACACTGACAAAGGTACGTAAGTTATCCAGGGAAAGCTGTTGCATAAAGATTAGAAATTCTGATGATGGATGCTTTAGACATTATACTTTTAAATGTAATGATAAGAAATTCCAATTTGTTACAAAGGTGTTGTGACCCTATACTTGCCCAATAATTCGCAATCCATAAAGGTTGAGATAAATGAGCAGCACAACAGCGTTACACGCTAAGCATCTGGAAGCCGGGGCCAAAATGGTCGACTTTTTCGGCTGGGAGATGCCCATCAGTTATGGTTCACAAATTGAGGAGCATCACGCGGTGCGTCAGGATGCCGGGATGTTTGACGTCTCGCACATGACTATTGTGGATGCGACAGGGCCACAAGCTAAAGATTATTTACGCTACCTGCTGGCCAATGATGTGGCCAAGCTAAAAGATAAAGGCAAGGCGCTGTATAGTGGCATGCTTAATGAAGAGGGTGGAGTGGTTGATGATCTGATTGTCTATCACTTTGACGAGACTAACTATCGGTTGGTAGTGAATTCAGCCACGCGTGAAAAAGATATGAACTGGCTGCTGTCAAAAGCAGAAGGCTTTGAGGTCACTATTACCGAGCGCTCTGAATTCGCCATGATTGCCGTTCAGGGGCCCAACGCTAAAGAAAAGGCGGCTACATTATTCAGTGCAGCACAAAAAGAAGCTGTCGAAGGGATGAAGCCTTTCTTTGGTGTACAGGCGGAAGATTTATTTATCGCTACCACAGGGTACACCGGTGAAGCAGGTTATGAGATCATGGTACCTGTAGCACGGGCCGAACAGTTCTGGCAGAGCTTAGTTGATGCTGGTGTCAAACCGTGCGGCCTGGGGGCTCGCGATACGCTGCGTCTTGAAGCAGGAATGAACCTGTATGGTCAGGATATGGACGAATCAGTCTCGCCGCTGGCAGCAAATATGGGCTGGACCATTACTTGGGAGCCAGCCGATAGAGACTTTGTGGGTAGAAAAGCGCTTGAAGTCCAACGCGAGCAACGTACCGATAAGCTCGTTGGTCTGGTCATGAAAGAAAAAGGTGTGCTGCGCGCGGGTCAGAAAATCAGAACAGAAAATGGTGAGGGTGTGATTACATCTGGCACGTTTTCGCCTACACTCGGCCACGCTGTCGCCATGGCGCGTGTACCTGCCGACACCGGCAGTCAGGTCGAGGTGGAAATGCGCAAAAAGTGGGTTACAGTAGACGTTGTTAAGCCTAGCTTTGTTCGCAACGGTAAGAGTGTTCTTTAACTTTTAACTTTAAGTCAGGAAAAACAATGAGCAATATTCCAAAAGATTTACGCTACGCTGCAACTCACGAGTGGGTTCGTCCTGAAGGAGACGGCGTTTTTACAGTAGGGATTTCTGAGCATGCTCAGGACCTGCTGGGTGATATGGTATTTGTTGAGTTGCCGGATGTCGGTGACCAGGTCAGCACTGGTGATGACATTGCGGTAGCTGAATCGGTAAAAGCAGCGTCAGACGTTTATGCGCCAATCAGTGGTGAAGTCGTTGCAGTGAATGAAGATTTGGAAGAGTCGCCAGAACTGGTTAATTCTGATTCTTACGGCGATGGCTGGATGTTCAAAATCAAAGCCGACGATGAAGGCGAAGTTGAAAATCTTCTGGACGCCGCCGGTTACCAGGCGTCTATTGACGAAGAATAACCAGCTCAGCTGATTCAACGACATATTTGTTAAAAGGGGCTGTGAATATGCCCCTTTTATTATTCACCAACTCTTAAGCGTGCGTACTTTTGCTATGTCAGACAAAGCCTTAACACTTGCTCAGTTAGAGCAGAAAAATGCGTTCGTTCGTCGCCATATCGGCCCGGGCGAAGAAGAAATTGCCCAGATGCTAAACACCATCGGTGCAGAGTCTTTAGAAGATCTTACCAGCCAGACAGTGCCCGCCGGCATTCAGCTGGAAGCGCCGATTAACGCCGGAGAGGGGGCCACCGAAGTAGAAGCGCTGGCAGCGTTAAAAGCCGTTGCCGCTAAAAACAAGATTAATCGCTCGTTCATTGGCATGGGCTACTATGATACCCACGTTCCCAACGTGATTTTGCGCAATGTGCTGGAAAATCCGGGCTGGTATACGGCGTATACGCCCTATCAGCCAGAGATCGCTCAGGGTCGTCTTGAGGCCATTTTAAATTTTCAGCAGGTAACGATTGACCTGACTGGCCTTGAGCTTGCCTCAGCCTCACTACTTGACGAAGGTACCGCCGCAGCAGAAGCCATGGCGCTGGCCAAACGTGTGTCAAAAAATAAAAAAGCCAACCTGTTTTTCATAGCCGACGATGTTCATCCCCAGACGAAAGATGTGGTAGAAACCCGCGCTGAAATGTTCGGGTTCGGGATTGTTACCGGCCCGGCTGAACAGGCCGCTGAGCATGATGTATTTGGTGCGCTGTTACAATATCCATCAAGTACCGGTGAAGTTAAAGATATCAGAGATATCATCAGCGCTGTGCAGGCGAAAAAAGGCATTGTTGCGGTTGCCGCTGATCTCATGAGCTTGGTCATGCTAAAATCCCCGGGTGAACTGGGCGCTGACGTAGCCCTGGGCAGCGCCCAGCGTTTCGGTGTGCCAATGGGCTACGGCGGACCGCATGCTGCATTTTTCGCTACACGGGATAAATTTAAGCGCTCGTTGCCAGGCCGGATAATCGGGGTAAGCAAAGATACCCGCGGTCGTCCTGCACTACGTATGGCACTGCAGACCCGTGAGCAGCATATCCGTCGTGAAAAAGCCAACTCAAATATCTGTACAGCTCAGGTATTGCTGGCCAATATGGCCTCTTTCTATGCGGTCTATCATGGTCCGGAAGGGCTGAAAACCATTGCCCGCCGCATCCACCGCCTGACCGATATTCTGGCTAGCGGTCTGAGCGGCAAAGGGCTGGCTCTTATGCACAACACCTGGTTTGATACGCTCACCGTAAAAGTGGATGACAAGGCCGCCGTACTTCGCCGTGCTTATGATGAAGGGATTAACTTACGCGCTGATCTAGACGGGGCAGTAGGTATTTCGCTGGATGAGACCACCACGCGCGAAGATATCCATACCCTGTTTGACGTACTGCTTGGCCAGGATCATGGCCTGACCACAGAGAAACTGGACGCGGACGTCACTACCCAGGGTAGCCGTTCTATTCCTGACGATCTGGTTAGAACCAGTGATATTCTGACTAACGAGGTATTCAATCAGTATCACTCTGAAACGGAAATGCTGCGTTATATTAAATCATTGGAAAATAAAGATTTAGCGCTCAATCATTCTATGATCTCGCTGGGCTCGTGCACCATGAAACTCAATGCGACGGCAGAAATGATTCCGGTTACCTGGCCTGAATTTGGGCAGTTGCACCCGTTCGCACCGGTCGACCAGGCCACAGGCTATCATGAAATGATTGATGAGCTGGCCGACTGGCTTATCAGCATTACCGGGTACGATGCTATGTCGATGCAGCCGAATTCTGGCGCGCAGGGCGAATATGCCGGATTGCTGGCTATTCAGCGTTACCATGAAAGCCGTGGAGAAGGCCATCGTAATGTTTGTCTTATCCCCAGTTCGGCCCATGGTACCAATCCGGCGTCAGCGCAGATGGTCAGCCTGAAAGTTGTGGTGGTGGAATGTGATAAAAATGGCAACGTTGATCTGAATGATTTACGGGCCAAGGCCAAAGAAGTTGGCGATCATCTTTCCTGTGCCATGGTAACGTATCCGTCTACCCATGGTGTTTATGAAGAAACCATTCGTGAAATCTGTGATATCGTGCATGAGCACGGTGGCCAGGTCTACATGGATGGGGCCAACATGAACGCACAGGTGGGTATCACGGCACCGGGCTTTATTGGTTCCGATGTTTCTCACCTGAATCTGCATAAAACATTCTGCATCCCCCATGGCGGCGGCGGCCCGGGTATGGGTCCCATCGGTGTTAAATCGCACCTTGCTCCCTTCTTACCTAATCACCGCGTGATTAACATCGATGGTGCCGGAGAAAACTGCGGGGCGGTATCTGCCGCACCATGGGGCAGCGCCTCCATTCTTCCCATAAGCTATATGTACATCAAAATGATGGGCGCAGCGGGCTTACGCAAAGCGTCGCAAGTGGCCATTTTGAATGCAAATTATGTGGCCAAGTCACTGGAAGGGCATTTCGATGTACTTTACAAAGGTCAGAATGGCCGTGTAGCCCATGAGTGCATTATAGACCTGCGGCCGCTTAAAGACGGTTCGGCGGTGACCGAGATGGATATCGCCAAGCGCCTCAATGACTATGGTTTTCATGCGCCAACTATGAGTTTCCCGGTAGCCGGTACATTAATGATTGAGCCTACAGAGTCAGAAGCCAAATTTGAGCTGGACCGCTTTGTGGAAGCGATGATCAGCATCCGTCAGGAGATTGCAAAAGTTGAAAGCGGAGAATGGGATGCCACCGACAATCCGCTGCACAACGCACCGCATACCCTGGCTGATATCTGCGACAGCGACTGGAACCGAAGCTACGACCGTAATCTCGCAGCGTACCCGGTTCCTGCAGTGGCCCGCAATAAATTCTGGCCTAGTGTAAATCGCATCGATGATGTATATGGCGACAGAAATCTGCAATGTTCGTGCGCACCGATTGAGGCGTATCGCGAAGAGTAACAGGTTGTTGTTCCCATGAAATAAGTCGTTTAATGGGAATAAATAAGTCGGTTAAAAGCGAAGGCCCACTATATAGTGGGCTTTTTTGTTTCTCCTTCACGAAAATGCGATACAAGGCAATACTTCGTATCCAGGCAAGCTACTTTTCGCCACAGAGCAGACTATAGTCATTGAAGGTCTCCTTTTAGCCCTGAATTCCGCTGGTAAATATGAGGTGTGAGTTCAATAAGAGCTACCGTCATCCCAGCGAAGGCCGGGATCGCCCAAACAGGCAGACTGATCTCAAACCGTCCTTTTCTTACCCAGCATAAGAAACTAAATTGTTACTGAACACATCGAAGGGATTTTATGCAGGAAAATGCCGAACGTTTAGATTCTAATCAGTCATCTCAATACGATGTTATATCTTGGCGTTACCAGCAATCTTATCCAACGCATTTATCAACCCAAAAAGAAGCTTGTAAAAGGATTTAGTACTCAATACGGCCTCACTAAACGCGTTTATTTCGAACGATGGAAAGATATGGAAAATGCAATAGTCAGAGAAAATCGACTGAAACATTGGAATCTGCAACGGAAGAATAAATTAATATCGGAGGTTAACTCTGACTAGCGCGACCTATACCCAAAGCTGTTTTAATCGAAGTAATATTGAGCTCCACGAGAACCAATTGGCGATCCCGGCCTCTATGATTGAGGATTATACCATTCAAAGAAACGTTGATTTTTCTGGTCCAGTCATTTGTGCATAAAAAGAGCTATGCGGGAAAAAACGCCATTTTCTGTACGGCGCATTTCACCTGGGTATCAAGATTTCAGTACTAACAACCGGCTTTCGCCACGTTAACGCGTGACCGTTTATCTCAATACGAAAAATAAACGACGCCTAAGGCAAACTTACAACCATCTGTCACCGAGAGTAGTAGATAGCCTAAATTCGTCTTATACTTTTCTCAGGTGATCGCCTTCACTTATAGGCTGTTTAACAAGTGCTGTTTAGAACCAGCAGGTTCAATACCATCAATAGCGCAACATGTCGGGCAACGTTTCGAACGAGATAACCCAGCCTGGTAAGCGTTTTTATCTAATGGCGACGCTTTTCAGAGTGAGGCAGTGCCACATTCAGTTTTTTCGCAAATCAAACATAGCAACCTAACGGCAATTTAGAGACGGGTAAAAACAGTTTTTTTTTCAGGTTAAAGGCTAATATCAGTTCATGATTATCATAATCAATCACTGGCACGTGTTTCCTGATGAAGGAACCATAGTGAACACCGAGTCGGGGGACCATCACAAAGTTGATGCTAAAACAATCGCCGTTTTATTGTTATTGGTCGAAAAAAAAGGGCAGGTAGTGTCACGTGATGAGTTTATGCGACGGGTATGGAGTGGCAGCATTACCGTTGAAGAGAGTTTAACGCGATGCATTTCAGAACTAAGAAAAGTTTTCGGCGACAACCCTAAATCACCCCATTACATCAAAACGGTCCACAAGAAAGGCTACCAGTTACTGGTTGAGCCTGTGTCCATTGAAGCCGAGTCCGATATTGACGGAACAGCGGGACAGTTTAAGCTCAACGGTGTTTCGTTAGCTAAAACATTTGCTCTTGTTGGCCCAATAGTCGTCTTTATTTTTTGGTTAGTGTCGGAACACCCCTTTGGAAAACCTAAGCCGTCAACGTCGACGCCAATCGAAATAGAGCAAATCACCCCCCACCTGATTGCTTCTGCGAATGCATCACCTGAATTCTTTGTTGAAGAAATGTCCGGGCAGGCTGAGTACAAAGTGGCTTTGAACCGGATAGTTAATCAAGATTCTCACGTCAAAAAGATTAAAATAAGGGTTTTTGACAATCACCAAAATCAAATATGGGAAGCCGAAAGGGACATCACAACTGAGCTGGAGCAGGTAGTTGCAGCAAATGATTTAAAGAAGATGTTCGCGCTGATAGATGATTCAAAGAGTCCACCCGAAACGTCTGAATTATCAGCAACGATACAATCACAATATAAACAAGCCATCTATTACATGGACAAACGTGGCAAAGATAATTTGCTTAAATCCATTGCTCTGTTTGATGAGATTTTAAATGCTAATTCAGAGTTTGTTATGGCCTTTGTTAATCAAGCTGTCGCGTATAGAACCCTTGCGTTTTATGAGACAGAAACTGACCAGGTATCTCGTTTCAAAATGCGCCATGATTTATTGCTACAGCAGGCAAAAGCCATAGCGCCTGAACATCCTGTAGTTGTAGCGCTAACGACAGAGATTAACTTTCGGGAACCAAACTGGTTAAGCTATAAAGAAAAGCTCAAAGATGCAATTGCCTTTTCGCCGGCATGTTCGATTTGCGTTAGACGCCTGGCAGAGCACTATTTAAATCTAGGCTACTATAATGAGGCCGCAGCATTAGTAAAAACGCATTTAGATTATTCGCCCTTGTCAATTTCCATGCATAGTTTTTTAGGCATGATTTACAGTATGCAAGGACGAATCGAGCAGGTTCGGTATCAGGTCGACGTTTTAAACGCGTTAGGCTCAAACAAGGGCTTTGATGCTATGGGATTGAAGCTGCAATTAGCGATGATGGAGAATGATCGAGATACTTACCTGGAGCAAACGCAAGTCATGCTTGACGCACACCCGGCCTTTGCCCAGCGCTTGCGGGTCATGGAAGCTCTTTACGAAAACAAAATTGAAGAAGCTCAGGGGCTCATCAAAACGATGCCTTTTCTCGACTTTAATTTGGCCGTTAGTAGCGGTATGACTGACGAAGTAATAGAGCGTATCAGAACAAATATTGCAAGTGGTCAACTAAAAGACCTCGGTTTGACTCATGGTTGGTTAGTACCAGGGGATCAGTTTCATAATTCATATATAAAAAATCTTCTAGAGTTAAAAAACACGCAAGAGATCAGCAATATCTTTACAGAAATTGGGTTGATTGACTTTTGGCAAGCCAACGAGCAATGGCCAGATTATTGTTACGGTGTGCGGTATCAACGGCACAGACCGAATTATTGTCCTCACACACCTGGTGAGTGAATAAAATACAGCGAAGTTTAACTGTCTGTTTTATATTATTTATTAGGGCTGAGTAAGCGTGTTTAGGTTTATTTTAGGTTTATTTTAGGTTTTCTCCATTCGGGGAAAACGGTGTTTTGTCTATTCTTCTTTTTTACCGTGTCCCGGTCAGACTTGGACGTGCTTCCAATATTGTCGCTTCGCGATGCCTGAGCCCCACTGCAAAGACACGGAAGCCATGAAAATAGTAAATTTTCGTCAATGAGAACCAGTCCCGGTAAAGGGGCTCAACATCGGACATTAAGGATTAAGATGAAACATTTAAAATATATGCTTGTAGTACTTCTGTCGTCATTATGCTTGTCAAACTCATTCGCAGCCCCTATCACGTTTGAGTTTAGCCAAACAGGTTTTTCGTCTGGTGGCTCGGTTCACGGTTACTTTCGCGGCACCGATTTGGATAATGATGGAAGAATTTATGCGTCCTCGCTGTTAAGCGAAATGGTCACAGGGACACCGTTTGGTAATGAGTTGGATTATGCTGAGGTCACCTTTACCGGGTTTGGCACAACCCAGGGGCCACAAACGCTGATTTATGATAAGTCAGTGGCAGACATGAATAGCTTTGAAAATGCATTTATGGCCATTGCTTACAATATCGACGGCGGGGCGCTTGGAGATGATGCAAACGAGGGCCTGAGTTTATCTGTATTTTCACCGAGTACAAACTTTTGGCTAGGTAACGAATTTGTTCACATTTTTAGCCAATATACCGCGCAGAACGTGGGTATTTGTGATGGTTTGTCTATTTGCGGTGCTGTACTTGAGTTTATTCCGGGACCTGATCCGATAAATGATGACCCCGTTCTTATCTTTCAAGATTACACTACACAGTCAGCTACACTGACGAACGTACCCGGTCCAAGCTCAATAGGACTGTTTTTGTTTGCGTTTTTTGCACTATTAGCAGTAAGAAAAATCCAACTGGCAAATAGAACTGATGCGTCTAGCCGTTTGTCTATCGCCTGAAAACTGCACTAAACAGGCCTCTGACGTTAGCTATCACAGGCGGGGCCTGACTCACCGGTCACGCGGCCGGCACATTTGAATTCGGGCCTGTTCGCTCTGTTTTAAGACGTAACATTTTAGTGGTAACAGGGCGAGCTATAAATAATAGTTCGCTTTTTTATTTTACGGGCAAACAGCCGGATGGTTATGAACTCATAGTGAGAAGATAAGCAGTAAAGAACCAGATTTTCTTTAGGCGTCGTTTTTAGATTTAGATACAGCATGCAAAGGTTAGCCTTTTTTAAATTTATTAATAGGGAGACAATAACTTGCATCACATCTTTGCTCGCCATATCGGTAAGAGTGTGCCATTGTTGCGTGTAGTGCCTATCTTGCTTGGTTCTAAAACCATAAAATACGGCCATCCAAAGCTTTAGGATAAACAGGTTGAAACCGTTTTTTGTAAAATCGCAGTGATCCCAAATTAACCGTCTGCTCATGGTTAAGCGGTGATCTTTCCTCCTTCTCTCTACCCAGCATCCATTGTTTAAGTCGGTAACTTATGGCTAACGAAAAAAAAGAAAAACCATCAGAAACAGAAGAAAACCTGAGTGCATCGGAACGTGAAGAAGTGTCGGCAAATGCCCGGCTCTCAGCCATCATGGTTTATTCAGTCATTTTGCGCGAAGGCAGAGAGGAACTAGAGCGACCTGTTGCATCACTGTGGTGGTCAGGCATTGCCGCCGGTGTGGGTATATCAACCTCGGTACTGGCAGAGGCTATAATCAGAACTAACATTGGCGCAGACCATCCTTATTATGACCTCATTGCGGCTTTTGGTTACACCTTTGGCTTCATACTCGTCATTTTGTCACGATTACAGCTTTTTACTGAAAACACCTTGACCGCCGTACTTCCCCTGCTGGCGCATAAAACTAAGCATCACATTGGCTGCACCTTGCGATTGTGGTCGGTTGTATTAGTGACAAATTTTGTGGGCACGTTATTTACCGCGTTTCTGCTACTTAATGCTGGCATGTCCTCGCCAGAAATAGTAGAGGCGGCACTCGAGATATCCCGTCACGTAATTGAATTAAGTCCGGCAGAGGCGCTATTTAGAGGAATACCAGCAGGCTTTTTAATTGCCGCTATTGTATGGATGTTACCTTCCTCAAAAGGCTTTGAAGTGTGGATAATCATCCTGTTTACATGGCTAATTGCTGCGGGTGGATTTACTCACGTTATTGTTGGATCAAACGAGATATTTCTTATGATGCTTAACCAGGAACTAAGCGTTTTAGACGGCTTTTTGCATCACCTGGGACCAACGCTGGTGGGCAATATACTTGGTGGCACAGGGTTATTTGCAATGATGGCGTATGGTCAGATAAGAGAAGAAATGTAGATATACGGCAGTCTTTTGGTCGTTTACTTTTTAGTGGGACTCTGCGTGGATGAAGAGATTAATAACGCATAAGCTTTAAAACGGCGCTTGGATAATGAATGGAACCTATGATAAAAACGCCATTCGCTCATCTATACATTCATAAGAGCCCATCTCAAACTCACGACAAATCCAGGGCCTATTTTCATAGATTGTACACATGAAAGTTTCTCTGTCTAACGCGGCGCACCAACCATCATTTAGTCGCTTCATAGTTTCACCACCATATTGATCGATTTTGATAAATTCTTCTGGTACGCCCGTGTCTGAAATAACCAAAACCTCAAGGCGGCAGCAGCACGCTTTGCAGTTTGAGCAAGATATGGTTGAAGCGGAGGCTTGTTTAACGGGTATATTCATGGGTACCTGCACGCGGATTGATGAGGCATGATACCTTGAATTTACGTTAAGCTATGCCGAAACTCCAGATAGTTTTTGCCCTGATTAGCGCACCCCCGATTATGGCCCGATCTTATTAAACACGATTAGACACCCACATTTTGGCTGTGATGGCGTAATCCTGAACCATCAGCCAGACGCGAAAAGATGTCACAGATAGCAGGGGAAATTGAGCCTAAGTAAGGAAAACGCGTAACTAGTACTATTGTTGATTATTTGCGGGTCACACTAAGGTGTGGCGGATATTGCATCATTGTTAAAGAAGGTTCGGAACCACTATGCGCCAGAAAATAATTTTTTTAATTACCATGATAGCGACATCATTTACCACTTTAGCGCAGTCTGATTCGCCTACACAGGTCCAGTTGCAAGGTAGTGAAGGTACTTCGCTTGTAGGTGAAGTAAAGGCATCATTTGGACAACCATGGGCGATGACGTTTTTACCTGATGGTCATAGTCTGGTAACTGAAAAGACAGGTACACTGTGGCTGCTTGATAAGAATCAGCAAAAACGTTTTTCTGTTAGCAATGTTCCTGAGGTCGACGCGCGGGGGCAGGGCGGTCTGGGTGATGTGATCATCCATCCGGAGTTCGCTACCAATAACACAGTGTATGTTTCTTACATAGAGCGGGACCCACAAGATGATGCATACAGTGGCGCAGTGATTGAACGAGCAAAGCTGAACTTTACCGATAGCAGTGCAAGCTTGGCTGAACGAGAGATTATTTGGCGCCAGTCACCCAAGATGACGGGTAACGGCCATTACTCGCACCGTATGGCGTTTTCGCCGGATGGCTACTTGTTTGTTACCTCTGGTGACAGACAAAAATTTACCCCGGCGCAAAATATGGCGATGAACCTGGGAAAAATTTTGCGCCTAAATGCCGACGGAAGTGTGCCTGAAGATAATCCTTTTTATGGAAACGGCGCTGTAACTGAGCAGATCTGGACTCTGGGTCATCGTAACCCACTGGGTATTGATTTTGATGAACGGGGAACTTTATGGTCCCATGAAATGGGCCCGCGTCATGGTGACGAGCTGAATATTATTGAAAGAGGTCGCAACTATGGCTATCCGATGGTTTCTCAGGGAGACCATTATTCTGGCGTAACAATACCAAACCATGAGGATTACCCTGTTTTCAAAGCGCCGGAACTAGCCTGGATACCAGCCATAAGTCCTGCTGGTTTTATCATTTATAAAGGTGATCTGTTCAGCGACTGGACGGGGAACGGCTTTATCGGCGGATTATCCTCAAAAGCGCTGGTGCGCGTGGCATTCAATCAGAACGAGGAGGGCGAGTGGGACGCAAAAGAGGCAGAACGCTATGAGTGGGGCAAACGTGTTAGAGAAGTGGAGCAGGATAGCAAGGGCAATATTTATGTGCTTGAAGACAAAGAAGGCGGACGCTTAATAAAAATTCTACAAAGTAACTAGCACTTATTTTTGAGTACAATGCGCCTTGATAAGGCGCATTGTTGCTTTGTTCGCTGTTGGATGTTCGCTGTTGGACACCCACATTCGGTATCTTGAATTAGCCCGTATTATACGAGTATGGACACCCACGTCTTTTAAAGCCCCTACGAGTATGGACACCCACTTTTCAGAGAGTTTTTGAATGTTGCGACTAAAAATGCTATCCCGCTCTAGTCACATACCAACTCGGCCCCCAGTCTGACACGCGTCGCCTTACGTTAATCCAAGGCTATGTTGTAAGCAAAATAAAGAGCTCGCCAATTTTACTCGCCAGCAAGTGAGTTTCAATTTGACCGATCCGCTTCTATCCAATACATATCGGGAAGTTTCCAGATACGCTTAAAAAATGTCCCTGCAACATTGAAAAGCATCGACCAAATTCGAAACAAAGTTATAAATTACTACCAACTGGTGCATTCATTTTAACAACAATAGCTTTGTGGAAATTTCTTTAAACCACTGATACTTCTTTCTATTTTCATCCAGGATGCCCAGCTCCCCAGCTACTTTGTAATAATGCAGAATCGCTAGTACAAAAGTATTAATTGTTTGTTAATATACTGTAGTAATAGGTATCAAACATGTACTCTTCGCGTGCAATTAAACTTTAACGTTGGAATTATGCTTTGTAAAAAACTGTTGTCGCACATTGTTATCGTCGCTTTATTGGGGCTGATTTTTCTCACCAGCAGTAACCCGGTAACCGCTGATACGCGGGTGTCTTCTCAATTTTCTGGTGGAGCTGAATCATTGACATTTAGTGGCTCCACAATAAGAAAGCGCTTTTTCTTTAGCATTTATGAAATCAGCCATTTCATGGCATGGCCTGAAGAGACCTCCGGCGACACTGATGAACTCATTGAGCTTATTACTACAGGTAAGTTTGCGCAGCAATTAGAAATTGTGTTTCTTCGTGATGTATCTCGAGAGCAGGTGAAGGAAGCACTGATAGATGGGATAGAGCGTAATAGTCCTAGTGCCGACTTACGTGAAATTGGAAATAAAATAACCAAACTTTCAGAAAGTTTCGATAGCGATATATCAGAAAACTCTAGCTTAATATTATCGCGTGGCAATAACAGCAAGCTTATAGTGTACTTTGATGATCGAAAGATCGTTGAATCTGATAACCCTGAATTGACCAAAGCACTTTGGTCAATTTGGTTTGGTCCAGAGCCAGTAGTAGACAAAAAAGCGTTGATAGCAAACCAATTGCGTTGATAGTTATGAGGCAATAGTGTGAAGGTTCAAAAAGGCAGTATAAGTTGTAAAAGATTCCATGTGCCATATCGCATTTACGGTGACAAACCAGACACCATTGTGTGTATTAGCGGCGCCAAACAGACGATGGCGGTTTGGAAAAGTTTTGTTAAGCACTTCGTATCCTCTTTTTCGGTAGTTGTATTCGATTTGCCAGGTACCGGAAGAGCGGAAATCCTTTCAGGTGCACCCCACGTCACCTTTGAAGAGCAGCAACGGGTGTTGCTAAATGTTATAGACGAAACTGCTAAAGCTGACAAAGTTGTTCTCGCTGCAGCATCCTGGGGAACCATTCTGGCTGCATACATCGCAGCAAAATTTCCTACAAAGATCGATAAAATGATATTGGGGAGTTTTGGTGTATCAACCAATGACACTATTTTAGATTTGATTCACCAGGGCCAGTCTGCGTTTAAAACAGGTAATATCGAAAATATTGCGCCGCTAATGATCGAATGCTTTGGTCAATATATTCCTGACTCACAAAAACAACAGATGATTAGTCAGTTCTCCAATATGGACGAAAGAGAGTTAGTGAACTTTTACGAACATTGTGAATTTGTGAAATCGAGTCGTGACATCAGCAAGCTTATTAACTTGGGCAAAATAAAAGCTAAAACACTCGTTATTTGTGGCGAACAAGACACTATCTTAGATCACGACGGTATCCGCGTTGCAGTGACAAAAATACCCAACTGTGTATACAAACTTGTTCCTGACACGGGGCATTTTTTACATTGGGAAAGACCAGCCATATTAAATACCTATAGCCATTTCTTGCATGCTACAGAAGATGCTTAGTGAAAAATTAACGGACACCCACTTTTAAAAATATGTTGAAGGTACCTGGACATCCACTTCGACAATTTTAAACTATCATCAGTTTTTAAGACGATTTTAAAATTGACAGCGCCGTATGCTGAATAAAATAAGCGGGGTAGCCAACGGGAGAAGGGGCCCCTGCTAGTAGAACGCGGAGTAACTTCGAAGAATATGAATGGAAGTTTGGCGATTCCAAACAGGTTCAGACGACAAACGAGTTAAGCTAATTTGCGTTTCTTATGCTGGCTTAGCTTACGTCTTATAGTTGCCAGACAAATTCGCGTAGAAAACTGTGTTTCAACACCGGTAATAAGCAGATGCCAGCTCTCAGCACTTAGTCCCGCCTGTTTTAACACCGGCAGGTTTTTTATGTCTTTAGAGCCTGTAACTTTGTCGTATCTCGAAGTGTCGAAATGACGGGCGGTATCCTTCACTAATTGAAGATAATCCTGTAAACAGAAAGGTATTGCATGGCCTGTGCGCTGGTTCTTCGGCCCGGTAAACGGGAACAGGTCACGGGGTTGCTTATGCAATCTTGCCGCTTCGATACGTTTTTGAATACTGGTGTAATCTGATTGTTCCGGATTAGCGGCTATATTCGCGCGTACAGGGTTTAAGTCCACATACACCATGCAGGCGGCCAACGCTGTTTCATCCATTAGCGCCTGAGACTTAAAGCGCCCCTCCCAGAAACGACCGGTACAATCGTCTTCTTTATTGGCCTGACGAGCTATATATTCATTTAGCAAACGCATAAACCAGCTGATATCGTAAAGACGTTCCCGGTATATCTTTGCGCTTTGTCCAACCGTTTTTATCTCAGCTTCTGACATTGTCTGGCGTTGCGACAAACTCAAAAACTTGCGGGTCAAAATTGTTCCCCGGTGCAGCATATGCCAGCGATGCAATACTTCTTCGGTCGTCCAGCTCAGCGCTTTGTGTTTATCAACATGTAAGACAACATGGGTGTGATTACTCAT